>NZ_CAKMVP010000003.1:0-2016471 GCF_928721825.1 Ruminococcus bromii | reverse complement strand
ATCTATTGTATCACTTCTTTTTGAAACCGAAAAGTTTTTTGTCTGTAAGGAATTTTTGAGAGGGATAAATTGTTGTGTTGCCTGACACTATAAAGCTGATGAGGACTGCAAGCACAAAATATGGAGCGGCAGACGCACCGAAAACTTCGATACCGAGAACGATTGCTGTAATAGGTGTGTTGATTGCTGCGGCAAAAACACATACAAAACCGATTGCCGCAAAAAATGTGGGATCAAATCCGCAGACGCATCCGAACCAACTGCCGAATGACGCACCCATATCAAACATAGGAGTAACCTCTCCTCCCTGAAAGCCTGCGCCGAGGGTGAGTACGGTCAAAAGATATTTTGCCGGCATATCGTACCATTTTGCATCGCCCTTAAAGGCGGTGTCCTGCATCCATGTGCTTAAGCCCTCAAAATCGTTAAGTCCCAAAGCGAAAATTAAAAGGCTGACGATTGCCGCACCTACTGCTGCGGCAAGAAGGTAGTTCTTGAAAATTTTTGAGTATGCAAGTTTTACATACTTTATTCCGAGTGCAAACAGCTTGCCGATTAAGCCGAGGCAAACTGCCGCAATTAAAAACACAAAAAGAAATCTTGCGTCAAAATCAGGGATTGACGAGATTGCATATCTTTCATGTTTAAAGCCGAGAAGCTGTGTAACAAAATTTGCAAGGTATGAGCACGCAAAGCACGGAATTACCGCACCTGCCGATAATCTTCCGACACAGCAAACTTCCATTCCGAAAAATGCACCTGCAAACGGTGTGCCGAAAACCGAACCGAATGCAGAGCTGATTCCGCTGAGAACAATTGTACTTCGGTCATTATTTTTAAAGCCGAGATAATCGGCAACATTACTTGTCAGCGAACCGCCAATCTGAACGGCAGTTCCCTCTCTGCCGACAGAACCGCCGAAAAGGTGGGTTATGCAGGTAAATATAAATGTCAGCGATGCAAGTCGCTTTGGCACTTTTTCACCGTCGTTTGCACTCTCAATAATAATGTTGTTGCCCATCGAAGACTTTCCGCCGATACGCTTATATACAAAAGCGGTCACAACGCCTGCCACGGGCAAAAACATATAGCACAGCGGAAAGAAGCTTCTGAAATCTGCCGCATATTCAAGACATTTCAGAAACGCAAACGATATGAGTCCCATTGCAACGGAACAGCAAAGAGATGTTGCAAGCACCTTAAAATCAACAAATTTGTTCTTCATAAATTTCCTCCTCAAAATTTCCGCACAAAGAACATCGCATAAAAAAAGCCAATGCCCCTGTTCAAAAAACAGAAGTCATCAGCAAAAGCGGTTTCGACAAAAGCCGTGGGAGAACCTCATTCCCATTCATATTGACATATATAGTATATACCGAGCAAGTTAATTTTTCAAGTGATTTCGACAATTTTTGTAATTTTCCAAAAATCACCTTGCAATCATTTTGTTTAAGCAGTATGATACTCTATACCAAGAGGAAGAATATTTATTATTAAAAGAATCGGAGGCTGATGATATGTGTACAGCGGCAACATATAAAACAAAAGACTTTTACTTTGGCAGAACGCTTGATTATGAATTTTCATACGGTGACGAAATTACAATTACTCCGCGAAATTTTCCGTTTAAGTTCCGCCATACAAACGAATGCAACAGCCACTTTGCGATGATTGGCATGGCTCACATTGCAGACGGTTATCCGCTATATTACGATGCAATAAATGAAAAAGGCTTGTGTATGGCAGGGCTAAATTTTGTGGGCAATGCCGTATATTTTGAACCGAAAAACGGCAAGGAAAATATTGCACAATTTGAGTTCATTCCGTATATACTTTCACATTGCGACAGCGTTTTGCAGGCAAGGAAAAAGCTTGAAAACCTTAACATAACTAATACGCAGTTCAGCGACAAGCTCCCCTGTGCTCAATTGCATTGGATTATTTCCGACAAAGACGAATCGCTTACAGTTGAATCGACAATTGACGGACTCAAGGTCTATGACAACCCTGTCGGTGTGCTGACAAACAATCCGCCGTTTGACATTCAGATGTTTATGCTCAACAACTATATGGCACTCTCGCCAAAGCAACCCGAAAACAACTTCGGCAAAAGTGCCGAGCTTACCACATACAGCCGTGGAATGGGTGCAATCGGACTGCCGGGCGACCTTTCATCCGCATCCCGTTTTGCAAAGGTTGCGTTCACAAAGCTGAACTCCGTTTCGGGTGACAGCGAGAGCGAAAGCGTGAACCAGTTTTTCCACATTCTCGGTTCTGTTGACCAGCAGAGAGGTTGTTGTGAGGTTTCAAACGGAAAGTATGAAATCACACTTTACACCTCCTGCTGCAATGCCGACAAGGGAATCTACTACTACACCACCTACAACAATCACCAAATTTGTGCGGTTGATATGCACAAAACCGACCTTGACATGGCCGAACTTACCGCATACACACCCATTACGGAAGGTAAGGTTTTATTTCAAAATTAAATACAAAAATTTCAGCCGTACACTTTTGAAATGTACGGCTGTTGTTTTATTCATTGTCTTTCTTCTGTTTTTTATGCTTATGCTTTTTGAGATGAACCTCGGGAACAGCGACAGTATCATAAACAACCGTGCTGTCCGTATCATCCTCGGCAACATCGTTCTGCTTAACTTTGCCCGTGTGAATCTCGGGAAAAGCAAGGTTTTCGGAATCAAATGTAAATTTCCTGTCCTTCATAATACCTGCCTCCGATTCTAAATGCAATTTATAAAGAATGTTATCGTCAGACTGTTCAGGAAGTCGGCAAACAAACTGCCGACAATCGGAACAATTAGATAAGCCTTTACGGACGGTGCGTATTTTTCGCAGATCGCCTGCATATTTGCCATTGCATTTGGCGTTGCGCCCATACCAAAACCGCAAGTACCTGCCGCAAGAACAGCGGCGTCGTAATCTCTGCCCATAATGTTGAACACAACAAAATATGAGAAAATGAACATAAGAACAACCTGACCTGCAAGAAGTATAATAAGCGGAAGTGCAAGGTCGGCAAGCTGCCAAAGCTTGAGTGTAATCATGGCAATACCGAGGAAAAGTGAGAGACATATACCGCCGAGGTCGTTAATCTCGCCCATATGAATAGTGATTTTACCCGTGTATTCACCGATGTTTCTCATAATTGCGGCAACAATCATTGCACCTATATAAATCGGGAATGTCATGCCCGTGAGTGAGAGCAAATCGGAAACAACCGTACCGAGTCCGACCGCTATAATAAGCTGAAATACTGCCGGAGCATACATTGAAAAATGTCGTTCGTGCTTTTCTTCTTCTTCAACAAGAAGGCTGTCATCCTCTGTTTTGATTGTGGCAATAAGGTTGTGCTTTTTAATAAGTCTGTTTCCGACAGGTCCGCCCATGAGTGAGCCTGCGATAAGACCGAATGTTGCGGCGGCAGTACAAACAGTTGTCGCACCCTGAACGCCGAAATCCTCAAGTACAGGACCGAAAGCGCCCGCCGTACCGTGACCGCCTACCATAGGAATTGAACCCGTCGTCATACCCGTGAGCGAGTCAAGTCCGATCAGATTTGCAAGTCCGATTGCAGAGAAATTCTGCATTACAATGAGCATAATTACAAGAAATAAAAATACGATAAGGGATTTGCCTCCGCTTTTCAGCACCTTGAGATTCGCCTGAAATCCGACTGAGGTAAAGAAAAACACCATGCAGACTTCCTTTAGTGTATCATCAAAATCAATTACCGCAACACCTGTCATATAGAGAACCAGCGTAAGAATTGCAAAAAGCAAACCGCCGATTACAGGTGCGGGTATACAAAATTTCTGCAAAAACGATATACGCTTTTTCAGAAATGCACCGGCCATCAGAACAATAACAGCAACTGCGATTGTCTGATACATATCAAGAGTTATATTCAATCAGCACCAATCCTTTCGCAGTTATCCTGCTGTTTTTACCGTTATTCCTCTTTCGGAATAATATTCTGCCGCACCCTTGTGAAAAGGAATTTTAACACCTTCAACGGCTTTTTCAAGTGTTATGTCAACATCCGCCGAAACAGTCAGCTGAAGTTCCTGTGCATTGTCAAAGACAAGCTGTGTAAGCTTCTTCACCTGTTCGTCTGAAAGTCTGTCGTTCACAATCAGAACAGCCTTTACCGCAACTGTGCCGACTTCATCACTCTGCCCGTTGTAAGTGTTTTTCGGAATTTTGCAGTCAACATAGCTGTAGGTGTTTTTAAGCTTTTTAACAGCTGCGTCATCAATTCCTATAAGCTTGATGTCACATTGCTTTGAAAGCTCCTCAACAACTGTTGCATTAAGTCCGAGTGTGAAAAATGCCGCGTCAATTTCGCCGTTCTGTAACTGTTTTGCGGCATCGGCATAATTAAGATTTTTTTCCTTAACCATTTTTGAGTTAAGCCCGTATGCCGAAAGAATCTGCTTTGCGTTAAGCTCCGAACCCGATTCTTCTTCACCTATGCTCACGGTTTTGCCGAGCAAATCATCAACACTGTTAATATCAGAATCTTTTCTTACAACGATATGACAAGCCTCTGTAAACATACCTGCAACAGCGCTGTAACCCTCAAGGCTACCGGATTTTTCAAAATTATTTTCGCCGTTAAGTGCGTCGTGTGCAATGTCGGACTGTACAATTGCGGCGTCAAGATAATTCTGCGAAAGCAAGCGAACATTTGCCGCAGAACCGGCTGTTGTCTTTGTTTCAATTTTCAGAGTGCCGTCAGCATCGGCAATCGACTTTATCGAATTTGCCGCTTCGTTATAAATTCCGCCGGTACCTGCCGCACCGAATCGGATTGTTTCACCGCCTGATGAACAGCTACACAAAAGAACAGTCATCAAGGCAATCAAAAGTGCAAGTAGTTTTTTCATTTTTCCGCCTTCTTTGCTTTTGGATTTCGCTCAAAAAAAGAGAAATTGTAAAAGCACAGAAGCTCACAATTCCCCTTTATTCCGTTCAAATTATACCATAACGGAATTGCCGTTGTCAAATAAAAAGGCACCCCTCAAGGAGTGCCTCATTACATCAGAATGTATTACTTGTTGAAAATTGACATAATATCATAGAAGGTGTCATCGTCATCATCGGTCTTGTCCTTGGTTGCAGGCTTTGGCTCTTCCTTTGCCGCAACAGGAGCTGACGCTGATGAAACTGCCTCTGTAAGATTCTTCTTAGCAATCTGACCGTCTGCGTTAAAGCCTGTTGCAATAACCGTTACGCTGATAGCGTCCTCCATCTTATCGTCAATAACAGCACCCCAGATAATGTTTGCATCATCTGAAACCTTGTCCTTAATCATTGTTGAAGCGGCATCGATATCATCAAGACTAACATCGGCAGATGCTGTGATGTTGATAATAAGACCCTTTGCACCATCAATCGAAGTTTCAAGAAGCGGACTTGAAATAGCCATATCTGCGGCAACAGTTGCCTTGTCCTTGCCTGTTGCACTGCCCATACCCATATGAGCGTAGCCTGCGTCCTTCATTACAGAAGTAACATCGGCAAAGTCGAGGTTTACAAGACCCGGGAGAAGGATAAGATCAGAAATACTCTGAACACCCTGTCTGAGAACATCATCGGCAATAGCAAATGCGTTTTGGAGAGTGATGCTTGTATCTGAAACATACTTGAGTCTTTCGTTAGGAACGATGATAAGCGAGTCAACACAGGCAGAAAGCTCTGCAATACCCTGCTCAGCCTGAGTCATTCTTCTTTTGCCTTCAAAAGCAAACGGCTTTGTAACAACGCCGACTGTAAGAATGCCCATATCCTTTGCGATTTTGGCAACTACGGGAGCAGCGCCTGTACCTGTACCGCCGCCCATACCGGCTGTAACAAATACCATATCCGTATCCTTGAGAAGAGCGGCAATTTCATCTCTGCTCTCCTCAGCTGCCTCCTGACCAATCTGCGGCATAGAGCCTGCGCCCTTACCTCTTGTAAGCTTTTCACCGATTTGTATTTTTTGTGAAGCCTTTGAGAGTCTTAAAACATGTTCATCTGTATTGATTGCGATAAATTCTACATTCTTAACCTCGGTTGCTACCATGCGGTTAACAGCGTTGCCGCCGCCTCCGCCGACACCGATCACTTTAATTTTAGGCATATACTCGTTTTCCAATTCCAGTTCAAAAGCCATTTTTTTCGTCCTCCTTATATATTGTCAACTTTCAGTCAGAACTCATTATTCTTCATAGTACACAATTATACTATCTTATACTATCATACTTTTTTCAAAATAGCAATGCTTTTCAGCCGTTTTTCTGCAAATTTATACGGAAAATTCTGCTGCAAAATTACTCACCCGTATCGCCGCCGTCTGCATTGCCGTAGGCACCTGCGCCGTTGCCTGAATAACCACCGTCTGCGTTGCCGTAGTCATATCCGCCGTCACCTGAATAACCGCCATCGGCACTGTAGCCGTTGCCGTCACCTTGGCCGTCATCATAATAACCCGTATTTCCGTCAGAATAAGTGCCGTCATCCCATGTATAATTGCTGCTGGTACCGTCACCCGACGAATCCGCTGCCTGTGTAGCCGCCTGAGTTGTTGCCTGTGTTGCGGCTGTAGGCTGAGTTGCGGCAGGTTTGTAGTGAGAAATTTTTGATGTACTGCAAGCCGAAACATCAAGCGTTCCTGCAACAAGTCCCGTGTTGTTCGGGTCAAGCTTTTCGTTGATAATTGTCATTGCTGTTCTGATTTTGTAGTCAATATCATCGGGAAGTCCGATATTGATTGTGATTTTTCCGTCATAAACAAGCTTGATATTTGCCGTATCCGAAACATCAAAGGCAGTGATATTTTTTATTTTATTGTCAATAAGGCATTGTGAAACATCGCTGAGAATATCGGGAACATTGGCATCATTGAACGCCACATACTTGCCAACCTCGGTAGTTTTTACCTTTCCGCAGGTAAGCAGCGGCAGCTTGTCCGTGTTCTCGGTAATTTCTTCAAGTATTCTGCCCTTTGAGCTTATAAGCAAAAAGCTTTTTCCGTTTGGAATAACATAAGAAGGTGTTGCGTCTACAACAGTTATTGTTATTGTGTCCGGAATATTAAAGCTTACACTTACGCTCTCTATGTACGAAAGGTTTTCAACAACCTTTTCAGAGGTGTTGTACATTGCGCCTATAAAAATATTCTCCTGATAATCAACACCGCTGAATGCGATAATCTGTTCCTTGCTGTAGTACTTGTCCCCTACAACCTCAATTTTTTCTGTTTTAAACAGGACTGTAAGGCTCAGAATAACGCCGATTGCAACAACCGCCGCAAAAATTGAACTGTACAGTGCAATTCTTCTGCGTTTAATCTGTGTGCTTGTAAGGGATTTTTTCCTTCTGCGGATAACCTCACGCTCCTGTGCGCGAATTTGCCTTGCACGCTTTTCCTGTTTCTGCTTTTCTCCAAATTCATCTACATAATAGCCGTCTTCATAATCCTTTGGCTTAAGCTCCTTTATTTTAGCCTTGCCTTTTCTTCTGAATTTTTCTTCACGGCTCATATTCTCGGCAGGTCTTTGTGCGGCCTGTTCTTCTTTCTGCTTAATAAAAGCCTCCTGAATTTTACTTTTAGAAGCCTTTTTCTGCTGTCCTTTTTTTGTATTGGGAGATTTTTTAGCTTTCTTATCCTGCTTTGCTTTTTCTTTGTGATATTTTTCTGCCTGCTTTGCGGCATTTTTTCGCTGCTTGTCAAGACTTTTCCTCTCTTTTGCGGTGAGCGGTCTTCTCTTCCTGTTATCGTTCAAAGCAAATCCTCCCTTCTGTATTATCTGCCGAGGGCGGACCTCCGCCCTGCGACAGCTTCACTTTTATTATCTGATTACTCTATATTTTCTTTATATCTGCCCCAAGTGCCGAAAGCACAAGTTCTATGCACTCGTAGCCTCTTTCAATATACTCTGCGCCGCCGATTTCAGTCTTGCCGTCGGCACAAAGTCCTGCAATCACAAGAGCTGCTCCTCCGCGCAGGTCGGGAGCTTCAACCGATGCTCCGTAAAGCATATTCACTCCTTCAACCACGGCAACCTTGCCTTCTGTTTTGACATTGGCACCCATTCTGACCAACTCGGGGATGTGTCTGTATCTGTTTTCAAATATATTTTCAACAAACACCGTTGTCCCGTCTGCAACACACGATGCCGCAAGCATTGGCGCCTGTGCGTCCGTAGGAAAACCGGGAAACGGCATTGTTCTGATTGTCTTCATTGATTTAAGTCTTTCGGGGGCGGTTATTTCAAGATTGCCGTCCGAAATTCTTATCCTGCACCCTGCACTTTTGAATGTCGGAATAATCGCCGCAAGGTGGGAAGAGATTATTCCGTTAAGTACGATTTTTGAACCTGTTACAGCGGCACAGGACATAAGCGTTGCGGCAACAATTCTGTCGGGAATAATCGTGTGAACCGAACCGCTAAGAGAACCTACACCTTCAATAACGACAATGCCCTCGCCTGCTCCCGAAATATCGGCGCCGCAGGAATTGAGATAGTCTGCAAGATCGCAGATTTCAGGCTCACGGGCGGCATTGATGATTGTTGTTGTGCCCTTTGCAAGACAGGCGGCAATCATAATATCCTCGGTTGCTCCCACGCTCGGAAACGAAAGCGTTATCTTTGTTCCGTAAAGTCCTTTTGGCGCAAAGCACTCAAGATAACCGTGCTTTTCACGAATATCAGCACCCATCTCCCTAAGTGAATTAAGATGCAAATCAATCGGTCTTGAGCCGATTTCACACCCACCGGGAAACGAAAGCCTTGCCCTTCCTGTTCTTGCAAGAACTGCTCCGAGCAAAACAATTGAACTTCTTGTTTTTCGCATCAATTCATCGGGAACATCAAATCTATTGATACCGTCACAGCTGATGAGAAGAGTCTTACCGTATCGTGTGACGGCACAGCCGAGATACCTCAGAATGTTGACAGACGCGTCAACATCGGAAAGCGAGGGACAATTGTAAATTACATTTTCGCCCTTTGTAAGTATTGAGGCTGCAATAATCGGCAAAGCACTGTTTTTGGCACCCTGAACCTCAACCTCTCCGTCAAGCTTTTTGCCTCCTGTAACAAGCAGTTTTGACACAATAACACCCTCTCAAAAAGAATACCTTTATATTCTATGAGAAAGCGTTACAAATGTTACTGTCACACAAGTCCGAGAACCTTTTTTACTACCGAATAAATTCTTTCGTTGGCGTCGGTTATTGCCATTTTGCGTGAATTTTCGCTGTACTTCTCAAGTTTTTCGGGATTGAGAAGCATTTTGTCAGTTTTACGCATAAGAGCCGCACCCGTGAGGTCTTTTTCTTCAATAATGTCAGCCGCACCTGCATTCACAAGAGCCATTGCATTGTGATACTGGTGATTTTCGGCAACATTAGGTGATGGAATAAGGATTGCAGGTTTGCCCATAGCCTGAATTTCACTGAGGGTAATTGCACCTGCACGGCTGATTACAAGGTCAGCCGCCGCCATACAAGTCGGCATATTATCAATATAAGGTCTTATATCAAGATTCGGACAATCGGCAATGTCGGTACCCTTTTCCTCAACAAGCTGCGGAAACCAGTCGCCGTAACTGCCGTATGCGTGAATATGCTGATATCTTCCGTCAATACCGCTTCTTGCAACAAGGTCCGCAACAGCTTCATTTATTTTTCTTGCTCCGAGGCTTCCGCCGAACGAAAGCACTACGGGACGGTTGTCAAGCCCGAGTTCTTTTCTTGACTCTTCTTTTTTTGCCGTTAGGATTTCCTGTCTTACAGGGTTTCCGGTAATGACAAAATCAACATTTTTGTCAAAATACTTTTTTGCGTCGGGAACGGCAAGCATTACCTTTTTGACGCTCTTTGCAAGCATTTTATTTGTAATGCCCGGATATGCATTCTGCTCGTGAATAATGCACGGAATACCCATCTTTGCGGCTGTTCTTATAACGGGACCCGAAACATATCCGCCTGTTCCGATACAGATATCGGGCTTAAACTCAGCAATTATTTTCTTTGCCTCTCTCGAAGAGGTGAAGGTTCTTGAAACCGTCTTGACATTTTCAAGAATACTTTTCGGAGAAAAGCTTCTCTTAAAGCCGCTGATTGTAATTGACTTAATGTCAAAGCCGGCCTGCGGAACAAGTCTTTGCTCCATTCCGCCTCGGTTGCCGATGAACAAAAATTCGGCGTCGCTTCTTTTATTCTTTATATATCCGGCTATTGCAAGGGCAGGGTTTATGTGACCTGCCGTGCCGCCGCCTGCAAGCAATACTTTCATAATTTTCTTACCTTTCTTTTGAAAATTCTGCAAAAAAATATGCAGAAGAAAACTAAAAAACTGCTGATTTTTAAATTACTGTCTTTCAATGTTTGCCGTTCTGGAAATTGAAAGCACAAGTCCCATCTGGGCAAGCAGCATAATAAGCGAGCTGCCGCCGTAGCTGAAAAACGGAAGGCTGATACCTGTGTTTGGCAACCAGTCGGTGATAACGAGGATATTCAGCACAACCTGAATACCGATCTGTGAAGTAAGACCGATGCCGAGAAGCTTGCCGAATTTATCCTTTGCACGCAGTGAAAGCGTTATTCCTCTCCATACGAGAAGCGCAAAAATAAGAAGAATCATAAGTGCGCCCACAAGACCGAGCTCCTCAACAACAACAGCAAAGATAAAGTCGTTCTGAGGTTCGGGAATGTAGAGATACTTCATTCTTGACTGACCCAGACCAAGCCCCCAAAGTCCGCCCGAACCGATTGCATAGAGCGAATTTCGGGTTTGATATGTAGTCCACCACATTTCGTCCGTTGTATATTCAAGTGCCTGACCCCAACCGTCAAGACGGCTCATAGCATAGGATAGGCTGTTTGTGACGGCAAGTATAAGCACTACTCCGACAATAAGTCCAAGACCTATTCCGAGGTACTTTGTCTGCATTCCGCCGATATAAAGCATTACAACGGAGAGAATGCCGATAATTACGATGCCCGAATAGTGCGGTTCAAGAAAAAGCAAAAGTGCTGTTGAACCGAAAACAATTATACCCGGCAAAACGCTGTAACGGGCAAACTGCATTTTGTTATAGTATTTACTGCACCAATGTGAAAAGAAAAGGATGATTGCAAACTTTGCAATTTCGGAAGGCTGAATGTTAAAAATGCCGAGAGGAATCCATCTTTTAACACCCTCGGAGCCGGGCAGTACAAGAACCACAAGCAGGCACAAATATGAAATTGCAAGAACAACCGGTGCAACCTTGTGGAGCTTGTTATAGTTGAAGAACGAAAGAACAAACATTATGCCTACGCCGATAACGGCAAAAATGAGCTGTCTTACAAGGTAATAGTAGCTGTCGCCCTGGTTGTAATAAGCATAGGCATAGCTTGCAGAAAACATCATAATCATTCCGATTGTAAGAAGCACAAGGATGATTATACAGAACGGAAGGTCAAGTCCCATGCCAACGGAAAACAGCTTTCCTTTTTTCATCTTTCTCCGACGAGAAGGACGGACAAAAAACTTTTCTTCCCTGATCTTCTGCTCCGAGTAAACCTCTTCGTCATATATTCTGTTTACATCAGCTTTAAGCATCATTCTTTTTTGTGGAGCCAAAGACCGTTCCTCCCTTAAAATTTATTGTAAATTTATACGGAATATATAAGTTATCCGCCAAAGTAAGCAAGCGCAAAGGCAATTGCACCGAAAATTGCAGTTACCGTACTGAACACAGCAACAATCTTAACCTCGCTCCAACCGCACATTTCAAAGTGGTGATGAATCGGACTCATCTTGAAAAGACGCTTGCCGTGTGTAATCTTAAAATAGCTTACCTGCAGAATAACCGAAAGTTCTTCCACAATATAGATAATTCCGACAGGAAGCAGAAGAATCGGCATATCAACCGCAAATGCAAGACCGCATACAAGACCGCCGAGGAAGAGCGAACCTGTATCGCCCATAAACACCTTTGCAGGGTGGAAGTTCCACACAAGGAAGCCAAGGCAGGCACCTGCAGCTGCAGCACTCATTGCAGTAATGCCAAGATAGCTTTTTGTGCAGGCAACAAGCATGAATGCCACACAGGCAAAAAATGTTACCGAACCGTCAAGGCCGTCAATACCGTCTGTAAGGTTTACCGAGTTTACGATACCCACGATTGCAACGGCGGCAATAATATAATAGAAAAATCCGAGGTCAACCTTGCCGACAAAAGGAATGGTTGTTGTTGTACCGTAGCCTGCAATTGCCAGAACTGCAAGAAAAGCAGCGGCAACAAGGAACTGGAGAATCAGCTTTTGTGGCGCTGTAAGACCGAGGTTACGCTTTTTTACAACCTTGATGTAATCATCAATAAAGCCGATAAAACCGTTTGCAACCGCAAGACCGAGTCCGCAGAAAATGAACATGCATTCTCTTGGAATATCTGCAAAGAATGAATTTACCAAATCAGCGCCTGTAAAAGCATATATAACTGTGCTGATCATTGTGACAACCACAATTGCAACGATGAACATTATACCGCCCATTGTGGGAGTTCCCTGCTTACCCTTGTGCCACTTAGGACCTTCCTCAAGAATTGTTTGACCAAAATGGAGCTTGCGAAGGTATGGAATCAAAAACTTGCCTGTAACGGCTGAGATTATAAAAGCAAGCAAAGCCGCACAAAATGTCCATATTCCGTAAATCATAGTTATCTTTCCTTTCAGACTAATAAATATTTTTGTTATTCGTTGAGTGTTGAAGAGGAATCCGCAAAAGATACCGTTATTACCGTACCGGGGCTGACCGAAGTTCCCGCCTCAATGTTCTGTGATGAGCTTGTTCCGGAGGATGTTGTTGCACCCGAGAAGCTGACATTCAATCCGTAGGCACTTGCAACATCGTTTACCTCATCGGGAGAAAGACCGATAAGACTCGGAACACTTACTGTTTCCGACTGACTGTCGCTGTCTGTGTAGAGGACAATACTGCCGCCCTTCTGAAGTCCTGACGATACGGTCGGAATCTGTGAAATTACAGTTGAACCGTTACCCTTTACGGTTGCCGTAAAGCCGTCAGCCTCAACAGCTGTTTTAGCCTCGTCAACGCTGACTCCTGTGTAGTCGCCCGCAGATGCGTCAACATAACCGAGTTCCTCGTCTGTGTATGATGTCTTAACATCAAGATAAGGAAGAACCTCGCTCATAATATTTATAAATACAGGTGATGAAACCTGTGAACCGTAGTAGGCGTCACCGTCGGGAGTATCAAAGAATACAAGCATTGCAATCTGCGGATCGTCTGCCGGAGCATAACCGCAGAATGATGATATATAGTCCTCAGAAAATGAGCTTTCAAACTTTGTTACACCCCTTTTTTCAGTTGTACCTGATTTACCGGCTACCTTGTAGCCTGAAATATAACCTGCGGCAGCACCCTGTCTTTCTGTGTTATATTCAAGGTATTCCTTCATCTTCTTGGATGTATCGTCTGAAATAACCTGTCTTTTAACCTTTTTATCAACAGACTTGATTACATTGCCCTTTGAGTCTGTGATTTTTGAAACCACATGAGGCTGAACAACATAACCGCCGTTTGAAACAGCCGCACAGGCTGTAATCATTTGAATAGGAGTGATTGCGAAGTTCTGACCGAATGATGCAACCGCAAGGTCAACACCGCCCATCTTACCCTCAGCCCAGAATTCGTCATCTGCTTCACCGGGGAGGTCGATTCCTGTTTTATCGCTGAAACCGAATCCCTGATAATATTGACGGAACTTGCCTGCACCGAGCATCTGACCGATCTGAATAAATGCAGGGTTACATGAGTTTGAAATTGCCTCAACAAAGTTCTGTGTTCCGTGACCTGATATATTTGAACAATGAATTGTTTCGCCCTCAACCGAAATTGAACCCGTACAGGTAAATGATGTTTTTTCATTTACAAGGTTTTCTTCAAGAGCCGCTGACGCAACGCACATCTTAAATACAGAACCTGGCATATATGTGTCGGCAACAGCCTTGTTTCTCCACATATTGCTAAGAGCCGCACTTTCTGCCTCCGCCTGTTTGCTTTTGGCAGTAGACTTGATTTTCTTCTTATCCTTTGCCGAAAGCTCATAAGGATTGTTAAGATCGTAGCCGTCTGTTGTTACCATTGCAAGGATTGCGCCTGTGTTTACATCCATTGCAATGCAAACGCCCTTATTAAGAACATTGTTGTCTTCAACGCCCTTTTGCATATACTTCTCGCAAATAGACTGAATCGTTTCATCAATTGTAAGGTAAACATTGTTGCCGTCCTCAGATTCAACATTCTGCTCATACTGAAACGGCATATCTATACCTCTTGCATTTTGAGCGGTAATGATACGGCCGGGTATGCCTGACAGATAGCTGTCATATTCATACTCAACACCCTCAAGTCCCTGATCATCACTGCCCGTAAAACCAATTACTGAGGATGCAAGGCTGTTTTTCGGGTAATATCTCTTATAGTCGTCAAGCAGCTGAATAACACCGGCACACTTGTAATTCTTTTTCAAAGTGTCAACAAGCTCAAGAACCTTTTCCCGCTCGTCGGATTCAATTCTTCTCTTGACAACAACATAATGACTCTGCTGTTTTGTGTCCTCGAGAACATCGTTATATTCAAGGTCAAAAATTTCCGAAAGACCCTTTGCGGCAGCCTGACGCTGCTTGTCATTTTTAAAGTTGATAGGTGACATTACCACCTGCCAAACAGACGCGCTCTCGGCAAGAACATTGCCGTTTGCGTCGTATATTGTTCCCCGTTTTGCAGAAACAGTTGTGTCGGCAAGCTGAAGATCAACAGCCGCCTCCTGAAGCTCACTGCTCTGAACCGTAGTGAGGTATGTAAGTCTTAAAACAGCCGCACCGAAACCGAGTACAAGTATAAGCAAAATCAATATTGCCGTACGCTGTCTGAGCCTTTGTGCAGGTCCTTTTTCGGCACGCTTTTTCAAGTTGTTTTTTGATCCTGGTGATTGCAATGTAAAGCTCCTTTCACCGCAAAATAGTGTCCGTTACGCTCCGTTTCAATCCGCATATATACCGAAAAAAGAGTCAAGACGCAGTCTTAACTCTCCATTCTTTCATAACATATCTATTAAATTACCATGAATGTTATGACCAAAGATTCTGCACTGAATTCCAGAACTGTGCAAAGATATTGTCACTTTCCTGAGTTGCAGAAACCTCTGCTTTGTCTCCGCCCGAGAGAGTAACAAATTCCTTTTGTGTGTTCGTAGCCTTGGTCATACCGAGTGTATCCTCGGCATATTTTTCAATATCCGATGTTGAAAGCTTTGATTCAAGCTTCATCTGTGTTTGTGTATAAACGCTCTGTGCATTTGCAAGAGTTTCTTTCGCTGTAATAACTTCTTGATTAAGTTCGGTAAGTCTTACCTGACCGACAATTATGATGCCGATAACAACCGCGGCAACCGCACCGCCTGCTGTTCCCAAAGCAAGCTTAAATTTGTTATGCTTGCGGCGTCTGTTCTTCTGGAGTTCCTCCTTCGGAAGACTTACAACATTGTTTTTTCTTCTTTTTCTTTCCTGCTTCTTATGTACCTCTTCTTTTCTTTCAGGAACGGCAGTACCCGAAACATAGTCGGTGCTGTCATCAAAAAGACTCAAGTCATAAGCTGCATTTCTGTTTTCATAAGCCATTGAATGCACCCGGTGCCTTTCTATATCAATTCCATAAAACACACATTCTTGCTTTATTTTTCTATAAAGCAAAAAAGTTTCAAACCTTTAACAATTTCATTTAAACACACAACACACAATCAGCCCGATTTTATCGGACATTTATCAAAAAGCCGTACATTTTGTTATTATGACATATTCAATCACAATCCATTGTGTCTGTAATAACATTTACAACTTTGTTATATTTTACTACAAACAGGCAATTTTGTCCATAGTCACAGAGAATTTTTTTAAATTTTTTCGCATATTCTCAACTTTGCACTTCTTGCTCTCGGGTTATCCGACAATTCTGTTTCATTTGCACAAATTGGTTTTTTTACAACAAGCTTTGCCTTTGGCTTGTTTCCGCAAACACAAACAGGAAAGTCTTTCGGACAGGTACAGCCCTGACACCATAATGCCATTTTCTGTTTTACGATTCTGTCCTCAAGGGAGTGGAAAGTAATTACGGCAAGCCTGCCGCCGCTTCCCAAAAGCTCAAATGCACCGTCAAGACCTCTTTCAAGAACTCCGAGTTCATCGTTTACCGCTATTCTCAGAGCCTGAAAGCTTTTTCTCGCAGGATGTCCGTCACGGCGGACACGCTGGGGAACATTTTCTTTTATGATTTCCGCAAGTTCAAGGGTAGTTTCAATCGGCTTTTCGGCTCTCGCCTTAACGATTCCGTTTACAATTGAACCGGCAAACTTTTCTTCACCGTAAACGCTGAGAATCCGTCTTAATTCGCCGGCGGGAAGTGTGTTGACAAGCTCGGCGGCAGTTGTTCCGCTTTGGCTCATTCTCATATCGAGAGGCGCGTCCTCATGGAACGAAAAGCCTCTTTCTGGAGTGTCAAGCTGGTGCGAGGAAACGCCGATGTCAAGCAGAACACCGTCAACTCTTCCTACTCCTCTTGAATGAAGAAGACCGACCATATCGGCAAAATTACCCTTGATAATTATTGAGTTTTCGTTTTTCTTAAAGCGCTCTGTCAGCGTGAGTATTGCATCGGGATCCTGATCAATCGAAATAAGCTTGCCTGTTGTAAGATGCTTGAGGATTTCACTGCTGTGACCTCCTCCGCCTGCTGTACCGTCAACATAAATGCCGTTTTCCTTAATTGCAAGGGCATCTACGGCCTGCTCAAGAAGGACAGGAATATGAGAAAATTCCATAAAAACCTCCTTAAAGCTTTAACTCCTTGAGAGCAAGCGCAAGATTTTCGTTCTGAGAAGCAACATAGTCCTCATAATTTTTCTTGCTCCAAATTTCGAGTCTGTTTGTCATACCGATTACTACCGCATCGCCTTCAATCTCAGCAAATTCACGCAAAGACTGGGGAATTATTACCCTACCCTGTGCGTTAGAAGTTACCTCGACGGCAGTAGCGTTAAAGGTGTATTGAACAGCCATCGACAGGTTTGCAGGAAGTGCCAGAATCTTCTCGCACATTGCATTAAACTGCTCAACCGACATAACCTGAATACACTTGTTGCCAAAGCCTCGTGCAAGATAGTATGTTTCGCCGAGCTGTTCACGGAACCTTGCGGGCAGTACAATTCTTCCTTTTGCGTCAATAGAATGATTTGTCATTCCGGAAAACATCTGCCCACCTCCGTACACTTTTCTTCAAAAGATGTCCTTGAATGGTTTTTAAAGTCACCAAATGACACCTTATGACACCTTTTGTCTTATTATAAACCATAGGTACGAAAAAATCAATATCAAAGTTACGAAAAAACAAAGAATATTTACAAATCGTTAAAATAATTTTCAACTTTGAAACTATATTTTTTCAGAAAAGAATATTATGCCTCAAAACATCAATTTTAAAAGGATTTTACCCATTTGGGGGCAAAAACTACTGTGTTAAAAATTACAAATATCACCGCCTTGGTTACAAAATCGGAGAGCATTTTCTCATTACAGACGGCAACCGAAGGCTTTATTGAGGATTGCAACAACAAAATCATTGCTCTTAAAGAAAGGCTTTCGGCTATGTTTGAGCAAACAGTTTTACAATTGCGAGAAGGCGATATTATATAATTTAATTTATATATAAAACCAAAACCGCAAAAAGGCACATAACCGTCACTGTTTTCGGTTATGTGCCTTCTTATTTTTGTAAGACTGTTTTTTCGCAGCCCTTGTAATTACACTTTATTCTTTTTTTGAGTTAATCAAACTATTGATACAGAGCCGTTTCAATATAAATAAATGATATTATTCCGGTATGCCTATTTTGCGGAAACGCTCATAGCGTGCATTCAAAAGTTCTTCGTCATCAAGGGCAAGATTCTTTTCAAATGTTCTTTTGATGAGCATTTTAAGGCTTTCAAACATAGCCTGATCGCCTGCCTTTGGCTGACGGATGATTCTCTCGATTACACCGAGGTCAAACAAATCCTGTGCGGTAAGCCTGAGAGCCTCTGCCGCATCAGCCGCCTTTGAGCTGTCTTTCCAGAGAATTGACGCACAACCCTCGGGAGAAATTACCGAATAAACGGAATTTTCAAGCATCCATACTTCGTCGGAAACTGCCAGTGCAAGCGCACCGCCGCTGCCGCCCTCACCGATAAGAACGGTAAGTACGGGAGTTTTGAGAGTCATCATTTCCATGAGGTTTTCGGCAATAGCCTGTCCCTGACCTCTTTCCTCCGCACCGATTCCGGGGTATGCACCGCTTGTATCAACAAGGCAAAGAACAGGTCTTCTGAACTTTTCAGCCTGTTTCATAAGTCTTAAAGCCTTGCGGTAGCCCTCGGGATGAGCCTGACCGAAGTTGCGTTCAACACGCTCTTTTGTATTTCTGCCCTTTTCAATTCCGATTACAGTAACAGGAGTGTCAAAGAGCATTGCAAGTCCTGCAACAACTGCTTTATCATCGGCATATCTGCGGTCACCGTGAAGCTCAATGAAGCTGTCACCGAACATATGGGCAATATAGTCAACCGAGGTCAGCTTGTTAGCATCTCTCGCTGCCATAACCTTTTCGTAAGCTGTCATTTTTAAGCCTCCTCACCGCTGTAACCGTGCAATTTAAGCAGTTTTACAAGTGTAGATTTCAAATTATTTCTGCTGACAACCGAATCGATAAAGCCCTTCTGAAGAACAAATTCCGAGGTTTGGAAGTCCTTGGGGAGCTTTTGACGGATTGTCTGCTCGATTACTCTCGGGCCTGCAAAGGCAACAAGGCAATCGGGCTCGGCAAGAATAATGTCGCCCTCCATTGCAAACGACGCCGTAACACCGCCTGTTGTCGGGTCTGTAAGCACGGTGATGTAGAGATTACCTGCGTCACTGTGTCTTTTTACCGCACCCGAGGTTTTCGCCATTTGCATAAGCGAGAGGATACCCTCCTGCATTCTTGCACCGCCGGCCGCAGTACAAACAACAATCGGCATTGCATTTTCGGTTGCGTATTCAAATGCACGGGTGATTTTTTCACCCGTTACAACGCCCATACTTCCCATCATAAAGGTCGGATCCATAACGCAGAGAACGGCATCAATGCCGTTCATTTTACACTCGCCGCAGATAACAGACTCCTTAGCACCTGTTTTTCTCGCCTTTTCAAGCTTTTCGTCATATCCCGGAAAATCAAGAATATTATGGCTTGAAAGGTCAGCGTCAAATTCAACAAAGGTATCCTTGTCGGCAAGCATTTCAACTCGATCTCTTCCGTTCATTCTGAAATGGTGGTTGCACTTTGTGCAGACATGAAGATTTTCCTCCATATCCGTCGTAAGGAGCATAGTGTTGCATTTGGGGCATTTTATCCACATTTCTTCGGGAACGAAGGGTACATTTTTGCTCTCGCCCTCATCGGACTCAAGCTCATTCTTCGGTTTTCTGAAAGCAAACAAATCCATATCTTTTACTTCTTCCTGTCGGCGTGTTTTTCTTCAAACTCTGCCATAAAATCTGTTGTATATTCACCGCTCACAAACTGTTCGTCCGAGAGAATCTCGGCAAGAAGGTCACGGTTAATGTCAATTCCGTCAATGGTAAGCTCGGAAAGAGCCATTTTCATCTTTCTGATCGCCTCGGCACGGCTTCTTGCCTGAACAATCAGCTTGCCGATCATCGAATCATAGTACGGAGGAACAAAATAGTCCTGATAAATCGCCGTATCAAATCTTACAAATGCACCGCCCGGAGTGTGAAGTCTTGTAATTCTTCCGCAGCTCGGTCTGAATCCCTTTTCCGGATTTTCGGCATTGATTCGGCATTCAATTACATTGCCGTGTGTGAAGATGCTGTCCTGAGTGCGGGAAAGCTTTGCACCTGCGGCAATTCTTATCTGCCACTGAACAATATCAAGTCCTGTTACCATTTCGGTAACGCCGTGTTCAACCTGAAGACGGGTGTTCATCTCCATAAAGTAGAAGTTGTTGTCCATATCAAGCAAAAATTCAACTGTGCCTGCATTGACATAGTTGACTGCCTTTGCCGCCTTAACAGCCGCAATCATCATCTCTTTACGGGTTTTCTCGTCAAGAGCGGGGCTTGGACTTTCTTCAATCATCTTTTGGTTCTTTCTCTGAACAGAACATTCACGCTCGCCAAGACAAACGATATTGCCGTATTTGTCGCACAAAAGCTGCATTTCAATGTGCTTTACAGGGTGAATGAATTTTTCTATGTAGCAGGCACCGTCGCCGAATGCCGACTGCGCCTCGCTTGAAGCTGACAAAAATGCCTCTTCAAACTGCTCAATTGAATCAACACGGCGAATACCCTTTCCGCCGCCGCCTGAACGAGCCTTGATGAGAAGCGGAAAACCGATTTTTTCAGCTTCCTCTTTTGCCTGTTCAACGCTTTCAACAATATCGCAGCCGGGGGTTACGGGAACACCTGCGGCACGCATAGTCTTTCTTGCGTTGTCCTTGTCACCCAAAAGCTTTATCATATCGGATGAAGGACCGATGAAGTTGATGTTGCACTGTTCACAGAGCGAAACAAACTTGGCATTTTCGGACAAAAGTCCGTAGCCGGGATGAATAGCCTGAGCACCGCTTTCAACGGCAACGGTGAGAATCGCAGGCATATTGAGGTAGCTGTCGGCAACACGGCTACCGCCTACGCAGTAGCTTTCATCGGCAAGCTGAACATGCAAAGAATCTTTATCCGCCTCGGAATAAATTGCAACAGTGCTGATGCCCATTTCACGGCACGCACGGATAATTCTTACTGCAATTTCGCCACGGTTGGCAATCAGAATTTTTGAGAACATTTTTTCACTTCCAGTTATTTATCGCATTACGGCTGTCTGCACCCAAAACGGCACAGACAGCCCTTTAAAAATCAATCACTTATTTTCAACAAGTGCAAACGAAAGCTCGGCACTTACACAGAGCTTGCCGTCAACATAACCCTTTGCGTCAATAAAGTAGAATGCACCTCTGCTCTTTGTGAGTGTGCAGACACTTTCAAGAGTGTCGCCCGGTTTCACGGGATTTCTGAACTTAACATTGTTCATCTTTGTAAAGTAAGGTGTGCAGTTCTTAACCTTGTCTGCAAGAAGGCAACAGCTTGCCTGTCCCATCATTTCGCAGAGAATAACACCCGGAACAACGGGGTTACCGGGAAAATGTCCCTGCAAAAAGAACTCGTCACCTTTGATTGTATATCTGCCCTTTGCCGTGTTTTCGTCAACGCTTTCAGCCTCTTCAACAAGAAGCATATTGTCACGGTGCGGCAAAATCTTTTTAATTTCTTCCTGATTCATACTGTCCTCCGATTATTTAACCTTGAATAACGGCTGACCGTATTCAACAAGATCTCCGTCCTTAACAAGAACTTCAACGATTTCATAGTCGTCCTCAGCCTGAATTTCGTTCATACACTTCATAGCCTCGATAATGCAAACGGTTGAACCCTTGCTTACTTTCTTTCCGACAGGAGCAAAAGGAGCCTTGCCCGGTGCCGATGCGGCATAGAATACGCCGACAATCGGAGCGTTTACAGTCTTGGCGTCTTCCTCGGGAGCGGCAGACTGAGCCGCAGGAGCCTGTGGCTGAACAGGCGCAGGAGCGGGAGCATCTGTTGCAGTCGGCTGATATGCGCCGATTGGTGATGCATTAAAAATCTGCTGTGCCGGATGTTCTTTTTCAAGATGAATCTTTGTGCCGTCCTCTTTTTCAATTTCAAGAACGCTCAAAGAAGAGTTTTCAAGAAGGGAAATATATTCCTTGATTTCTTCGATTTTATTCATAGTAATTCCCTCACTTAATATTTTTTAAATACAAGACAAGCGTCATGTCCGCCAAAGCCGAGGTTGGTTGAAGCGGCAACATTTACATCACGCTTAACTGCTTTGTTAGGTGTATAGTTAAGGTCAAGACCTTCATCAGGTTCGTCAAGGTTGATTGTCGGCGGAATAATGCCGTCATTGAGAGCCATAACCGAAGCGATAGCCTCAATTGCGCCTGTTGCACCGAGAAGATGACCTGTCATTGATTTTGTTGAGCTGATATTTGCATCATAAGCCTTTTCACCGAGAGCAGTCTTGATAGCCATTGTTTCGGTAAGGTCGTTAAGATGTGTGCTTGTGCCGTGAGCATTGATGTAAAGCTGTGCGTCATCGGCAACATTTGCCTCCTCAAAAGCAATCTTAATGGCTCTTGCAAGACCTGCACCGTTAGGATCGGGAGCTGTAACATGATGTGCGTCACAAGTATTGCCGTAGCCTGAAAGCTCTGCATAAATCTTAGCACCTCTTGCAACTGCGTGCTCATACTCTTCAAGAACGAGCATGCCTGCGCCCTCGCCCATGATGAAACCGTCACGGTTTTTGTCGAACGGACGGGATGCGTGCTTTGGATCATCGTTTGTTGAAAGAGCTTTCATATTCTGGAAGCCTGCAATTGTGAGGGGAGCAACAACTGCCTCTGAACCGCCTGCGATGATAGCGTCAGCGTAGCCGTCCTTGATGCAGTGGAAAGCCTCACCGATTGAGTTTGTACCTGTTGCACAGGCACTCATAACCGAAAGAGAAACGCCCTTTGCGTTAAAACGGATTGCAACATTGCCTGTTGCGATATTACCGATCATCATCGGAATGAAGAAAGGAGAAACCTTTCTCGGGCCTCCGTTTTCCATGCCCACTGTATTCTTAACAAAGGTCTGCAAACCGCCGATACCTGCACCGATATAAACACCGAAACGGTTCTCGTCAATCTTGCCTATGATACCGCTGTCGTCAACTGCCTGCTGTGCCGCTGCAATTGCGTACTGTGTATATGGGTCAAGCTTTCTTACTTCTTTTTTCTCAATATACTGTGTGGGATCAAAATCCTTGACTGTACCTGCGATGTGAACCTTGAGGTCACTTGTATCGAAAGCTGTGATTGTTTCGATACCGCAAACGCCGTCAACCATATTTTTCCACATTGTAGGCACATCGTTACCGATCGGTGAAATTGCGCCCATACCTGTTACAACTACTCTTCTGCTCATTATATCCTCCAAATCAATTACATTGCAAGTCCGCCGTCAACTCTGATAACCTCGCCTGTTACATAAGCGGCATCGTCAGAGCAGAGGAAAGCTACTACATCTGCAACATCATCGGGAGTACCGATACGCTTTGCAGGAATCTGTGCTTTCATTGCGTCCTTTACCTTATCGGGAAGTACACTTGTCATATCTGTTGCAATGTAACCCGGAGCAACTGCATTAGCCGTAACGCCTCTGCCTGCAAGTTCCTTTGCAACCGACTTTGTAAGACCGATAATACCTGCCTTTGATGCAGAATAGTTAGCCTGACCTGCGTTGCCGGTAAGACCGACAATTGACGCTGTACTGCAGATTCTGCCGTAACGCTTTTTCATAAAGTGCTTGTATGTATGCTTAATCATATTGAATGTACCCTTGAGGTTTACATTGATTACAGCGTCAAAATCTTTTTCGTCCATATTTAAAACGAGCTTATCTCTTGTGATACCTGCGTTGTTTACAAGAATTTCGATACTGCCGAACTCCTCGATAACCTGATCGACAACCTTCTTTGACTCTTCAAAGTTTGAAACATCGCAGAAATACTGCTCAACCTTTGTGCCGTACTGTGAAAGCTCTTCCTTAGCCTTAATGCCCTCGTTTTCGTCACCTACATAGAGAATTGCGATGTTAGCACCCTCTTTTGCAAGCTTTGTTGCGATTGCAAGGCCGATGCCTCTTGAGCCGCCTGTTACTACGGCTGTTTTATTTTCAAATCTCATTATATTATACCTCCGAACAGTATCAAAGTTCAAGTGCGTCAATATCAGCCGCAGTTTCAACCTTGAATGCCTTTACATCACCGTTGATTCTCTTTACAAGACCTGTGAGAGTTTTGCCCACACCAACCTCAATAAAGGTGTCAACGCCGTCATTTATCATATTTTCAACAATAGTCTGCCATTTTACGGGATTCTCAACCTGTGCCTTTACAAGCGTTTTGAAATCGCCCGAATACGGCTTAGCCGTGTAATCGGAATAAATCTGAACCTTTGGCTGAGCAAAGTCAACATTTTCCATATACCTTCCGAGTCCCTCTGCGGCATCAGCCATAAAGGGAGAATGGAACGCACCGCTTACTGCAAGAAGTTTTGCCCTTCCGCCCTCTGCTTTAACTGCCTCGCAGAAAGCGTCGGCATTTTCACTTGTTGTTGCAACAACAGTCTGAGCCGGTGAGTTGTAGTTTACGGGATATGTTTTGTCAAACCTTGAGCAGATTTCTTCAACCTTTTCTGGAGTAAGCTTTAACACGGCAGCCATTGCACCGGGATTTTCCGTTGCGGCTTTGTCCATAAGCTCGCCTCTTTTGCAAACGAGTCTGAAAGCCTCTTCATCGGAAAGGATTCCCGAAAAAGCAAGTGCAGAAATCTCACCGAGTGAAAAGCCTGCTACGCAATCGGGAGTGATACCCTTTTCAACAAGAGCTCTTGCGGCTGCAAGGTCGGCAGTAAAAATACACGGCTGTGTATTTACTGTCTTTGAAAGCTCCTCCATTGTACCCTCAAAGCACTGCTTAGAGGTGTTTTCTCTTATAGAATCAGCCATTTCGTAAACAGCCTTTGCGGCAGGCGAATTATCGTAAAGGTCCTTGCCCATACCGCTGTACTGTGCGCCCTGACCTGAAAAAATAAATGCTATTTTACCCATTTTGTTGCTCCGTTCAATACTTCTTCTGCCTGTGAGAACATCTCTTCAATCATTTCTCTTGCCGGCTGTTCCTTTTTAACCATACTTGCAACCTGTCCTGCAAGAACAGTACCCTGAGAAACATCGCCCTCTCTCACGGCTCTTCTGAGTCTGCCGAGTCCCATATTTTCAAGCTCCTCATCGGAAACATTAGCTGAATCGTACTCAGCCTTTGTATATTCACGGGTAAACGAGTTACGGATTGAACGAACAGGATGACCGAGTCTTTTACCTGTTACAACTGTGTCAATATCTCTTGCTTTGAGAATTTTGTTCTTATATTCCTGAGAGATAGTACATTCCTTTGCAACGAGAAATCTTGTGCCGACCTGAACGCCCTGAGCACCGAGCATAAACGCTGCGGCAATCTGTCTGCCGTCTGCAATACCGCCTGCGGCAATTACAGGAATTTTTACTGCGTCAACAACCTGAGGAACAAGAGCCATGGTTGTGAGGTCTCCAACATGACCGCCGGACTCGCCGCCCTCTGCGATAACGGCAAAAGCACCGTCTTTTTCCATTTTCCTTGCAAGTGCAACACTCGGAACAACAGGAATAACCTTGATGCCTGCCTCAAGCCACTTTGCCATATACTTGCCGGGGTTGCCTGCGCCTGTCGTAATAACCTTGATGCCCTCTTCAACTACAACATCGCTTACCTCTTCCGCAAAGGGACTCATAAGCATAATGTTTACGCCGAAAATTTTATCGGTCATTTTTTTGCACTTTCTGATTTCCTCACGGAGCTGTTCACCGTTGGAATTCATAGCCGCAATAATGCCCAAGCCGCCTGCGTTTGAAACACCTGCGGCAAGTGACGCGTCAGCTACCCAAGCCATGCCCCCCTGAAAAATGGGAAACTCAAGACCCAGTGACTGATCAATGACAGTAGAAATCATATGTAATATCTCCTTTTCTGCATTTTTACTTGATTTTCAGAAACAAATAATTTGCAAGATTTCATCATTTTGAAAAACTCACGGCAAATTCTGCACCTGATTCAATACTTTATGGCATATCAGTTTGATTTTACCCCAAAAGCACAGAAAAGTCAATATATATGAACAATTATTTACCATTGCGCCTTTAACTGCAATAATCCTCAAGGGTCTTCATAAGGCTTTTCTTTCCCTTTATTTCAATTCCTTTTTCAAGGTAAAGTGCGTCGCCCTTAGGCAGATTTGACACTCTGCAGTCGGTTGTCAGATAAGGCTTGTCTTCACCTTTTTTGTACACAACAATATACCCTTTTTCGGCTTTTATGATGTAGTCACTTTCCTCCATACCGTTATTCTGCGAAGCCGAATAATCACTTGCTGCAGAGGTGTTTTCAACAGAATTTGCAGGGGCAAAAAGCGAGCTTATCATCATGCACGCAATTAAAATCACACCTGTCAGTCCAACTATTTTTTTCATTGTTCAGCACTCTTTCCGTCAGTTTTTACTTCTATTTTTGCCCAAACTATATGTTATATTCACCGTTTTTATAAATTTCACACCAAAAGAGCACCGTAAATTCTTATTTTTTTTAACAAAAATTTGGTTTAATATATTTATTTTTTCCTTTGCAAGTGATATAATAAGCAAATGAGTATCTCTGCTTGTAATTTTGGACATATTTGTTATTATATAACTTATATTACAATCAGTGCACCGTGTTCGTGCAAATAACTCAAACAAGTTGCAAAATTACGGTTTAATTGACCGAAACTGTGAATTGATAAAGGAGATAATATGCGAAACAAGCGTGAAACCGACATCAGTCAGTATAAGGACCTTCAGCAAAATGAATTGTCCAAAAAGGCTGACGGAGGTGCAAAAAGATTTTTCAGGGGTTTCGGCAAGTTCCTGATTACCGTTTGTTCGGTCTGTCTGGTAGCCCTGCTTATTACAGGCATTTCACTTGCTGTCTACATTTTTACCCTTGCATCCGAACCGACCGGTATTGACCTCAAGGCAAAGTCAATGAACCAGACGAGCCGAATCTATATTCAAAAGGACAACTCAAAGGAATTTACGGAGTATCAAAAGCTGTATGACACCGAAAACAGAATTTGGGTTGACAATCAGGATATTCCTCAGGCAATGAAGGACGCTGTGGTAGCAATTGAGGACAAGCGTTTCTTTGACCACAACGGCGTTGACTGGGGCAGAACCCTTTCCGCTGTTGCAAACCTTGCTACAGGCTCCGATTCGTATGGCGGTTCAACAATCACCCAACAGCTCATTAAGAACATTACAGATGACAACGAGGTTTCAATTACAAGAAAGCTTCGTGAAATTACAAAGGCACTCAAGCTTGAGCAGGAATATACCAAGGATCAGATTCTTGAAGCCTACTTAAATGTTGTAAACTTCGGCAATAACTGTCAGGGCGTTGAGTCTGCGGCTCAGCTCTATTTTGGCAAGAGCATCAAGGAATGCTCCATAGCCGAATGTGCGGCAATAGCGGGAATTACACAGAATCCGTCAAGATGGAATCCTCTTGTTTTCCCCGAAAACAACAAGGAACGCCGCGAGATTGTAATCAACGAAATGTACGATCAGAAAAAAATTACCAAAGACGAATATGACGCGGCAATGAAGGAAAGTGCCACAATGAAATTTGTCGGCTGGCAGGCGTCCGATGACGATGACGACGATGACGAAGCAGATATTCAGAACTGGTATATTGATCAGGTTTTCCGTGATCTTCAGAAAGATTTGGCAGAATACTACAACATAAGTGAGTCGGCAGCTTCTTTAAAGCTCTACACAGAGGGACTTAAAATCTACTGCGCAATGGACGAAAAGACCCAGACCTACCTTGAAAATGCGGCGCTCAATATTGATAAATCAAACGATCCCGACCTTCAAATTGCGTCAACAGTTATGGGATATGACGGCAGAGTAATCGCAACAGTCGGTTCTTCAACAAAGAAAGAGGGAGCTCTCGGCTGGGACAGATCCTACAACTCCGTGCTTCAGCCGGGTTCTTCAATCAAACCGGTTGTCGTTTATCCTTACGCAATCGAATCAAAGAAGCTTTACTTCTCATCAATGGTGCTTGATGAACCGCTTGACAACTACCGTACAAACGAAAGCGGTCAGCTTGTTTCGGGTCCTAACAACGCATACGGCTACTACAACGGCAATATGAGCCTTCCGGATGCGATTGAGTGGTCATCTAACGCAACAGCCGCTCAGACAATGGAGCTTATCGGCGGTCCGAGTGTTGCATATCAGCAGGTTGTTACAAAGATGGGATTTCAAAATCTCTCCGAGCAGGACGCACAGAACACAGGTGCTCTTTCAATCGGCGGTATGAACGGCGGCGTTACCGTAAGAGAAATGGCGGCAGCCTACACCTATCTCGGCAACGGCGGTCTTTACTATGAGCCGTACACCTACTACTATGTAACGGATTCCGAGGACAATATTCTCATTGATAACCGTGATGCAGTTCCGAAGCAGGCTTATTCGGCAGAAACAGCAGGCATTATGAACAGACTGCTTCACTACAATGTTACAAACAGCGCCCACACAAATGCACATTACGCTCAAATTTCGGGCTGGGATATTATCGGCAAAACAGGTACAACCGATGATGATAAGGACTCATGGTTCTGCGGAGGCTCGCCTTATGCCGTAATGGCAACCTGGTGCGGCTTTGATCATCCTTCAACCATTTCTTACAGCGGAAGAACAACCGCGGCAAAATTCTTTGCAAATGTTATGGGCAATTACCTTGAAGGCAAGGAAAACAAGGAATATAAAATATCCGATAACCTGATTGAGGCAACATATAACCCAACAACGGGACTTATTGTTTCAACAGATAACATCTCGGGGCGGTATGTGGGTTACTACACCGAGGATAATATGCCGAGTACCGGCGGTTCGTATTACAGCGGCAACTATGAATACGGTTCGGATGTTTCCGACTCGTCAAGCTACTACGATCCCAATTACGGCGGTGACAACAGCGGTAGCTATTACGGCGGCGACACAAGCAACAGCGGAGGAGATAATTCAGGCGGCGACAATTCCGGCGGAGGAGATAATTCAGGCGGCGACACCTCCGGCGGAGGAGATAATTCAGGCGGTGACAATTCAGGCGGAGGAGATAATTCAGGCGGAGAACTTTCAGGCGGAGGGGAATCCTCAGGCGGAGGAGAGCCGTCAGGAGGCGGTGAATCGTCAGGAGGAGGCGACGCCCCTTCTGCGGCAGAATAAAATAACAGGTTAAAACCAAAAACTCGAAAGGAAAGGTTTTTAGATATGGTTTCAATAGCAATTATGGGTCACGGTGTTGTAGGTTCGGGCGTTGCCGAAATCTTTACAACACACAAACAGAAGCTTTATGCAAGCATCGGTGAAGAGGTTTATGTCAAGAAGATTCTTGACCTTCGCGAATTTCCCGACAGTCCGCTTGCAGACAGATTCACAAAAAACTTTGAAGATATCATCAACGACCTCGAAATAAGAGTTGTTGTTGAGGTTATGGGCGGTCTTAACCCTGCTTATGACTTTGTAAAGAGATGTCTTAAAGCAGGCAAGAGTGTTGTTACTTCAAACAAGGAGCTTGTTGCCGCTCACGGTGCAGAGCTTCTTGAAATCGCAAAAGAAACAAACACAAACTTTCTCTTTGAAGCGTCGGTAGGCGGCGGTATTCCGATTATCCGCCCGATGAGCCAGTGTCTTGTTGCAAACAATGTTGATGAGATTGCCGGTATTCTTAACGGTACAACAAACTTTATCCTTACAAAGATGATTGAAGACGGTATGCAGTTTGACGATGCGCTCAAGCTTGCTCAGGAGCTTGGCTTTGCCGAGAGAAATCCTGCCGCTGATATTGAAGGTCACGATGCTTGCCGTAAGATTTGTATTCTTGCATCTCTTGCATACGGAAAGCATGTTTATCCCGACTCTGTACATACAGAGGGCATTACAAAAATTACACTTGAAGATGTAAGATACGCTGAGGCTTTCCATTGCGTAATTAAGCTTATCGGCAGTGTTAAGCGTCTTGCGGACGGCAAGATTGACATTATCGTTGCTCCTATGCTCGTTCCGAACAAGAGCCAGCTTGCTAACATTGACTATGAGTTCAACGGCATTATGGTAAGAGGCGACTGCACAGGCGATGTAGTATTCTACGGCAAGGGTGCGGGCAAGCTTCCTACAGCAAGCGCAGTTGTAGCCGATGTAATCGACTGCTGTAAGCACCTCAAGACAAGAAAGTTCCTTTACTGGGCAGACGGCAACGGCAAAAACATTCTTCCTTGGGAGGAGTCAAGCCGTGCCATGTATGTTCGTGCAAACGGCAGTAATGTTGCAGAAAAGGCAGAAAAAATATTCGGTGAGGTAACAGTAATCAATAAGGCTGACGCACCTGCCGAAGAAAAAGCATTTGTTGTCAAGGCTATGCCGTACAACGAATTTGCCGAGAAGATTGCTCAGCTTGAGGCTGACGGTGTTTCGGTACTTTCAAGTATCCGTGTGGCTGATTTATAATTTTACAGAGGGAGTATTAAGTACATGAGTTTGATAGTTCAGAAATTTGGCGGCAGCTCTGTTGCCAATGCCGAAAGAGTAATGAATGTTGCATCAATCGTAACAGACACTTACGCAAAGGGCAATGATGTTGTAGTTGTTGTATCCGCTCAGGGCGACACAACAGACGATCTCATTGAAAAGGCAAACGAAATCAATCCAAAGGCTTCAAAAAGAGAAAAGGATATGCTTCTTGCCGCAGGCGAGCAGATTTCTATTTCACTTCTTGCAATGGCAATCGAAAAGCTCGGTTACCACGCTGTTTCTCTTCTTGGCTGGCAGGCAGGTTTCAATACCACTTCTGCTCACACAAGCGCAAGAATCAGAAAAGTTGAGCCTGACAGAATTAAGAAAGAGCTTGACAAGAAGAACATTGTAATCGTTGCAGGCTTCCAGGGCATTTCAAAATACGGCGATATTACAACACTCGGCAGAGGTGGTTCAGACACAAGTGCCGTAGCTATTGCGGCTTCAATGCACGCTGATCTCTGTCAGATTTTCACCGATGTTGAGGGTGTTTACACAGCTGATCCGAGAAAGGTTAAGAACGCTAAGAAGCTTCAGGAAATCTCTTATGACGAAATGCTTGAGCTTGCTACACTCGGTGCTCAGGTTCTTAACAACCGTTCGGTTGAAATGGCTAAAAAATATAATATCGAGCTTGAAGTGCTTTCAAGTATGACAAAGGCTTCGGGTACAATTGTAAAGGAGAAAACTAAAATGGAAAAAATGTTAATCAGCGGTGTTGCTAAAGATACAGATGTTGCAAGAATTTCTGTTATGGGTGTTCCGAATATCCCCGGTCTTGCTTTTAAGATGTTCTCAAAGCTTTCTGCTAAAGATATCAATGTTGACATTATTCTTCAGTCAATCGGTCATGACGGCAAGAAGGACATCAGCTTTACAGTTGCCAAGAACAGAGGCGAAGAGGCTGTTGCTCTTATGAAGGAATACACAGAGAACCTCGGTGCAGAGGAAATTCTCTATGACGATAAGGTAGCTAAGATTTCAATCGTCGGCGCAGGTATGGAAAGCCACGCAGGCGTTGCTACAAAGATGTTTGAGGCTCTTTATGACGCTCAGGTCAACATCCAGATGATCAGCACAAGCGAAATCAAGGTTTCGGTTCTTATTGATTCAGCAGACGCTGACAAGGCTGTAAGCGCTATCCACAGCAAATTCTTTGACTAATAGAAGAGCCGAGGTTCGCAGCCCTAAAATAACGACCGACGAGGACTAAGCCTTGAAAATTACGCAAGTAATTGAAACGGATTAGACGAGTGGAAGTTATTTTAGGAATAGCGGAGAACAACGAGGCTTGACATTAGAAGAGCCGAGGTTCGCAGCCCTAAAACTTTTTTATAATGCAAATGAAAATCCCTGTCCACAATGGACAGGGATTTTTTCGTAGCGGCGAACGCCATACGGAGACGAAAGTCAGAAACAAGTTATTGTTCGGCGTATGTCAAAAGCTAACCGCCGTAATAAGCCATAATCAGCATCCAGCCGCATAAGCGGAGGTTCAGAGACTATAAGCCTCTTGAGGTAGTTTCAACGATATGAAATGACCTTAAATTGTATAGTCCAAATCGACACTGAGACAACAGTGACTATCATATAAAAGAAAAGTTTTATAAACAAACAAAAAGAGCAGTATTATAAAACACTGCTCAAATTATTAATTAGAAGGTGGCTTTGCAATCATTACATTGATAGTTCTTGCCTATCTTATTGCTTGCTAAGCCGAGTGTGAGAGATGAAGCTACTCTACTACTTGTTGAAATTTTAGTAGTACGCAGAGAACCGCAATATGGACATTTAACAGTTGGCTTGGAAGATAATTCATTAAGTCGTTGTTTCGTCACTAAATCCCAGCGTCTGTTGTTATTTAAGTGTTCTTCATATAGACTATTATCATATTCAGGACAGTCTTTAAGGAATTTTTCATACCAAAAAAGATATTCAGCCTCTTGGCTCCCCAAAACATCTCGTTCAAAGTGCTCTCGCTGCAATTGTTCTGTGACTTCAAAAAGCAATTTACGAGGTCTTTTAAGAAAACCAACCCAACAACAATAACATTTCTTATCCAATGCAGGGTAATTAACTTCTCCACATTTTGGACATATTGCTACTTCAAGCATTAAAACACCTTCTTATTAATATATTGTGTCTAAGGGAAAGATACTCCAAACATACTTAGACAAAGATAATGGTAAACACATCAGATGGTTTACTACGGCTGCCAAAGCCAGAACAAAGCAAGATATTACCAAAGCTACTGACAAATATGAAGAATATAAAACCTACGCCAAAAGCTTAGATGACAAGGTTTTAAGAAATAAAGTAACTGCTAATGAAGCAGATATACTCAAGCAGTCAAAATTTGCAGAAGCTACTAAAGATTTAAACCAAGAATTATTAAAAGGTATAAAATACAACACAGATTATGCCGAATCAGAGAATCTCTTAAGTAAATCTGTCTTTAACTGCGGGCGGATGATATGTGCAGTGTAGTAACATAGTATACAACAGTGCAAAGACATAGTATACAGTTTTATGATAAAATAAATGGCAAGAAAATAGCAAATGAAGGAGCTGTTTTTATGCCGTGGGAGTGTAAAACTGTGGAAAAACAAAGATTAGAATTTGTTACAAAAGCATTAGAAACAAATAATTTTAGTGCTCTATGTCGGAAATATGAAATCACACGCAAAACTGGTCGCAAGTGGGTTGATAGATTTAAACAGGGACTGCCCTTAACTGATATGTCACGCAGACCATTATGTTCTCCTAACAAAACGCCTGACGACATTGAAGAATTAATCGTTTCTGTTCGTTTCGATAACCCGGGTTGGGGTGATGATAAAATTAAAATTTTTCTTGAAAATCAAGGGTATAAAAACATTCCTTGTCCAAGAACCATTACTAACATTCTTCATAAACACCAACTCATATCTGAAGAGGAATCTCTCAAAAGAAAGCCTTTTAAACGCTTTCAGAAAGAACATTGCAATGATATGTGGCAAACTGATTTCAAGGGAGAGTTTTTAACTGCCGATAATCGTTATTGCTATCCATTGACTATTCTTGATGACAGCTCACGATACTCAATCAAAATAGCATGCTTTCCTAACACTAAAAATGTCGTTATTAACGCTTTTAAGCAAGCTTTTTATGAGTTTGGTATGCCATCAAGCGTACTTTCTGACAATGGTTCTCAGTTTGCAGGTTTTAAACATGGATTTACTATGTTTGAAAAATTCCTTATGAACAATGACATTCTTCCCATACATTGCAGAATTAAACATCCGCAAACACAAGGAAAAATTGAACGGTTTCATGGCAGTATGAAAAGAGAACTTTTAAATCATAATCTATTCAAGAACTTGGATTACGCTGACAAGGCTCTGCAAGAGTGGCGAACTAAGTATAATTGCCTGCGACCTCATGAAGCACTTGGGAACAAATGTCCTGCCGATGTCTATACTCACAGCGAAAGGATTTTTGCTGACAAGGTGGAGCCGTTTGAATATGAACCCGGCTTTAAAGTCATAAAAGTAAATTCGTGGGGATATGTCCGTTTTCAGAATTTTCAATTATATCTTAGTGAAACTTTCATCAATGATTATGTTCAATTCAGACCTAATCCAAACAATGATTCATTTCTTGTTTGCTATCGCAATTTTGTTATTGCTGAGTATGACTCGTCATCCGGCAAGCGTATTCACCGCAAGATTTCAAGACTGTGAATTTGTATACCATGTCCTTGCACAGGTGGTTACCATGTTGCACTTGACATGATATCCGCCCCTACAAAGTTACTGTACAAATAATCACAAAAATACGCTCGTGCATACTTTGTTTTTGATATTATAAAGCTGTCTGTACGAATTTGGTACAGCGATTCACCGTTAAATTTAATAATAGTAATATCCTGAACGGAAAATTTCGTCGAAGATACTGTTACCGCAGGCTGCAAGTATAATTGAAATAACTACCACAAGCACAACTCCGATAAGAGCCAGGATAAGAGCGGCTCTTGCGTAGTTTTTGAGTGACTTCTTTGTTGATGAGCTGAACGCCCAGACAAAGAGCATAATGAGGTTTACAATCGGCAGACAGGTTAAAAGCATAACGCCGATCCAACCGCCTATGCTTACAGGCTGAGTATCCGGAGTACCGTATGGCGGTGCAACGGGCGGTACAGGCTGTGAGTTGTATGTCTGCTGATACTGCGTGTTGTACTGCTGATTATAGCCGTTGTTATAGCTCTGATATTGATTGCCGTACTTGCTTTGATTTGCGCCGTAATCATTGTTCGGTGAGTTTGTAAACTGCTGACCGTATGAAGTTTTGTTAGGCTGCGGTTGCTGATAATAAGTTTGATTTGGCTGACCGTACTGCTGAGAATACGGATTCTGCTGTGGCTGACTGTCGGCAGTCGGCTGTGCGTTATCAACCTCAGGCTGTGCAGTCTGCACATTCTCGTAAGGGTTCTGCGCAGCATCTTCGGTTGAAGCATTTTCAACAGGCTGTGTTTCAGGCTCTGGAGTCTGCTCAACAGGTGTTCCGCAGTAAGTACAGAACATTGCTCCGTTGTCAATTTCGTGATTGCAATTTTTACATACCATATATAATCGCTCCTTGCATAATATTCTATAAATAGTATGCTATCATTTTACACTATTTGCCTTACAAAATCAACAACATTCCATGCAATAATTCAATAATATTACAAAAAGCGACAGTTTTACGGCTGTCGCTTTTTATTACACTCCCCTTTTCATAAGCTTGTGGGGAATTATTTTATTTTCTTTGAGTGACGCTTTTACATCTATAATACGCTGATTTGACGAGCCTCTGAACGCAAGGCTTATATCGTGAAGAGCCTCAACAAATTCACCGTCAACAAGCACATCAATCATTGAAAGCATTTCATCTGTACATTCACACCTTGCTCTGCTGTCGGAAAGAAGCTCCTTGTCAAACAAATAGCCCGAATAACACCAAATTGTTTTGTTCGGAAACTGTTTCCTGACACGCTTTAAAAACGGCACTAAGGCTCTTTGATTTGAAGGTTCAAAGGGTTCTCCGCCGAGCAATGACAAGCCGTCAATATATGACGGTTCAAGCTCTTTGAGAATTTTATCCTCAACCTCTTTTGTAAAAGGTTCGCCGTAATCAAAACTCCATGTCTGCGGATTAAAGCAGTTTTTGCAATGATGCGTACAGCCGGATACAAAGAGCGATACTCTTACTCCCTCACCGTTTGCAATATCGCAGAGTTTAATTTCTCCGTAATTCATCAAAGGTGAAGCACCCTTTCCTCAATTTCCTGAGTTCTGCCCTGATTCCAGAACTGAGTTCCGATATATCCACAGGTTCTTCTTGCAACATTCATCTTATCCTGATCGCGGTTGCCGCAGTTAGGACACTCCCACACAAGCTTGCCGTCATCGTGAACGATCTTGATTTCTCCGTCATAACCGCAAACCTGACAGTAGTCGCTCTTTGTGTTAAGCTCTGCATACATAATGTTATCGTAAATGAACTTGATAACCTGTAAAACAGCGGGAATGTTATCCTGCATGTTCGGAACTTCAACATAGCTGATTGCACCGCCCGGTGACAAAGCCTGAAATTCCGATTCAAGCTTCAGCTTGCTGAATGCGTCAATATTCTCGGTAACATGAACATGATAGCTGTTAGTAATGTAATTTTTATCTGTTACGCCCTTGATAATGCCGAAACGCTTTTGAAGACACTTTGCAAACTTATATGTTGTGCTTTCAAGAGGAGTACCATAAAGGCTGTAGTCAATGTTTTCAGCCTTTTTCCACTTTGCACAATAGTCGTTTAGCTTCTGCATAATTTCAAGACCGAGTTCTTTGCCCTCTTTTTCTGTGAGCTTTTTGCCGATAAGGCTGTAAACGCACTCCCAAAGACCTGCATAACCGAGTGAAAGCGTTGAATAACCGCCATGGAGAAGCTTATCAATCTTCTCACCCTTTTTAAGTCTTGCCAGCGCACCGTACTGCCACAAAATAGGAGCGGCATCCGAAAGAGTGCCTGTAAGACGCTCGTGACGGCACTGCAGTGCTCTGTGGCAAAGTTCCATTCTCTCGTCAAAAATCTTCCAGAATTTATCAAGATCCTTTCCTGCGCTGAGTCCGATATCAATAAGATTTACAGTCACAACACCCTGATTGAATCTGCCGTAATATTTCGGCTTGCCGTTTTCGTCAACATAAGGAGTAAGGAAGCTTCTGCAACCCATACAGGTAAAGCAATGACCCTCACCGTTTTTATCAATTTTGCTTTGGAGCATAACCTTCTCCGAGATATAGTCGGGAACCATTCTCTTTGCGGTACACTTTGCGGCAAGCTCTGTAAGATACCAATACTTGCTGTCCTCTGTTATGTTATCCTCCTCAAGCACATAAATAAGCTTTGGAAACGCAGGTGTAATCCACACACCCTTTTCATTTTTTACGCCCTTGTGACGCTGTTTGAGTGTTTCTTCGATAATCATGGCAAGGTCGTGCTTTTCCTGCTCGTTTTTAGCCTCGTTAAGATACATAAACACGGTTACAAACGGAGCCTGACCGTTTGTTGTGAGCAAAGTAACAACCTGATACTGAATGGTCTGAACACCACGGTTTACTTCTTTGCGAAGTCTTTGCTCAACGATATCGTTGATTTTCTCTTCTGTGGGATGAACACCGAGTTCTTCGATTTCCGCAAGAGTTTCTCTGCGGATTTTCTCACGGGAAACCTGAACAAACGGTGCAAGATGAGCAAGGCTTATGCTCTGACCGCCGTACTGGTTGCTTGCAACCTGTGCAATAATCTGAGTTGCAATGTTACACGCCGTTGAAAAGCTGTGCGGTCTTTCAATAAGCGTATCGCTGATGACCGTGCCGTTCTGGAGCATATCCTCAAGGTTTACAAGGTCGCAGTTGTGCATATGCTGTGCAAAATAGTCCGAATCGTGGAAGTGAATAATACCTTCCTTATCAGCCTCAACAATATCAGCCGGCAAAAGCATTCTCCTTGTAAGGTCACGGCTGACCTCACCTGCCATATAGTCACGCTGAACGCTGTTTACAGTCGGGTTCTTGTTTGAATTTTCCTGCTTTACTTCTTCGTTGTTGCACTCAATAAGCGAAAGAATCCTGTTATCGGTAGTGTTTGCCTTACGAACAAGCGAACGATTGTAGCGGTAACGCACATATCTTCTTGCAAGCTCAAACGCACCCTTTGCCATTAGCTGATCCTCAACCATATCCTGAATTTCTTCAACGGACACTGCTCTCCTGATTTTGTTGCACTTATATTCAACATAGTCGGCAACATCCTCAATCTGTTCGTCTGTAAGGAACTTGTGTTCCCCCGAACCGTTTGCTTTTTTAACGGCATTAATAATTTTTTCAATGTTGAAATCTTCTTCTGAGCCGTTACGCTTAATAATTCTCATAATCCTTCCCCTTTTTATTATTTTGCGGTACTTCCTTGGTAAAAATATCCTATATCTGTTAATCCGAATAAAAAAATAAATTTTTCAATAATGCCGTTTAAAAAATGCTTTGTGTAATAAAATTGCAAGGAACCAAACTATCCCTGCAATGCAAGACCAATTATACAATAATTGCAATATAAATACTGTTGCACAGGCAACAATTATGTGATATACTATACTATATCTTGTGGCAAGACAAAAAACGCCACACATTATGGAGTGTTGCAAATGATAGAAGAAATAGGCGGTGCAAGGCTTAAAAAATCAGATTTCATCGGGATAAACGAGTGTTTTAAACCTATTGAAAGAGAGTATAAAAGGGGTGAAATCATAACTACATATTCACCCGAAAATGACACAATTTGCATCATAAAAGAAGGAACTGTTTATCTGACAACAGACAATGCCGAAAATCAGCGGAGAATTATTTCTTTTTATGAAAAGGGCGACATAATCGTCACCTGCATTGTACCCGAATCAGACAACAGAATTTTTTATCTGAGTGCCAAAACAAACTGCAAAATTGATTTCGTGAAATACTCAAAATTTACAGCCTGTTGTGAAAAGCATTGCAGTAAACACCAGCGGATTATAAGTGCATACATCAAAAAATCTCATAAAAAAAGTCTTGCTCACACAGACATTCTCTGTCAGCAGACGCTGAGGAGCAAGCTTTTGACTTTTTTTGAATACATTAAAACCGAAAAAGGAAAAAACACCTTTTATCTTCCTCTCCCTCTTTCCGACCTTGCAGATTACCTTTCTGTTGACCGAAGTGCAATGATGCGTGAAATAAAAAAGATGAATGAGGAAAATATTATAATCTCCGAAAAGCGAAAAATCACAGTCATTGAAGATTTGTCAGAATGACATATGACATATATATGTATAAAAAAACATAAAAAACAAAAAATATAAATGCGTGATTTCGCCGTTTTGAGCCTGCAAAAAACTTGCAGGCTTTTTTTGTACACAACGATTAATATTGTAGTATAAAAACACCTTGCAGTCAACACGCTAAAAGAATTATAGTCAAAATAATTAATTTGACTGATTTTGAATGGAGATAATCAAAAACACCAATTTTAATTGCAAAAACGGTAAAATTATACTGTTTTTAAATAACGCTCGACACTTTTTTGTTAGCTAATTTTGCTGTCTTTAATTTTTTTGAATTTTTTTGACCGATTTTGCTTGACTTTTAAGAAACGGGTGTTATAATATAGTCAAGAGGTGAGGATAATGCTTACACAGGACAGATATCGTGCAATACTTGATTTGCTCGAAGAAAAAAATTCGGTCACGGTGTCGGAATTAACAAAGTTGCTTGACTCATCCGAGTCAACAATAAGAAGAGATCTTTCCGCTCTTGATGAGATGGGAAAGCTCACCAAAGTTTTCGGCGGTGCAACTTCAATCACCAGAAACGAGGGTATTTTTGAAGATGCGGTAAGCAATCGTGAAACCGTTATGAGCGATGAAAAAGATCTGGTTGCAGAATACTGTGCAAAGCTTATCCATGACTCTGACTTTGTTTATATTGACGCAGGAACAACAACATTAAAGCTTGTTGACCACATTACAAATACAAACGCAACATATGTTACAAACGGCATAACACACGCCAGAATGCTTATCCACAAGGGTATGCAGACATATATAGTAGGCGGAAAAATAAAACCGCTTACCGAGGCTGTTGTGGGTGCCGAAGCAATAAAAAGCATAAACTGCTTTAACTTTACAAAAGCTTTTATGGGAGCAAACGGAATTGACATCAGTTCGGGATTCACAACACCTGACATTGAAGAAGGTCATATAAAGGAAACGGCAATCAACAAATCTTATATGGCATTTGTTCTTGCAGACCATTCAAAATTTCGCAGGGTGTATCCTGTAACATTTGCCCCTCTGCAAAAATGTTGTATAATCACCGACAAACTGCCTACGCCGGACTTTTCGCAGGTAACGGTGATAAAGGAGGTAAAAAATGATTTACACCGTAACGCTTAATCCGTCAATTGACTACATTGTCAGACTTGATTCGCTTGTTCCGGGAATAACAAACCGAACAACCGCCGAAGAATATTACTACGGAGGTAAGGGAATCAATGTTTCATGCGTACTTGCAGAGCTTGACCTTGAAAGTACGGCATTCGGATTTGTTGCAGGCTTTACGGGTGACGCCATTGAAAAGGGTATTCGCAACGACAGGATTATCACCGACTTTATTAAGCTTGAAAGTGGAATTTCAAGAATCAACATAAAAATCAAAGCCGGCGTTGAAACAGAAATCAATTGTCAGGGACCTCACATAAGTGAAGGCGAACTTGAAAGGCTGTTTTCAAAAATCGACAGAATATCCGACGGCGACACAATCGTAATTGCAGGAAACATTCCGAATACGATGCCTGATGATGTTTATGAAAGAATCCTTGAAAGAATCAAGGGCAAGGATGTACGAATTGTAGTTGACGCAACAAAAAAACTTTTACTCAACGCACTCAAGTACAAGCCGTTCCTCATCAAGCCGAACAGACAGGAACTTTCCGAAATGTTCGGAGTTGAAATCAACACCGAGGATGATATTGAAAAGTATGCAAAAGAGTTGCAGAAACTCGGTGCAAAAAATGTTTTGATTTCACTCGGCGGTGACGGAGCAATGCTCATTGACGAATTTGGAAAAAGACACAAAGCAGGAGTCCTCAAAGAAAAGGTAATTAACACAGTCGGTTCGGGAGACTCAATGGTAGCAGGCTTTGTGGCAGGATATGAAAAGACAAAAAGCTACCCCTATGCGCTGAAATTGGGCAGTGTGTGCGGAAATGCAACGGCATTTCTTGACGGACTTGCCACAAAAGAAAAAATAAATGAATTGCTTGCAAAATTTTAATTAAAAAGGAGAGAAAAATATGCGTATCACAGATTTATTAAAAAAATCGGGTATTGCTCTCGGCGTTAAAGTTGCCGACAAGAGCGAAGCAATTGACAAACTTGTTTCATTACATGAAAAGTGCGGAAACCTCAAGGATGTTAAAGCCTACAAAGAGGGAATCCTCAACCGTGAAGAACTCGGCACAACAGCTGTAGGTATGGAGGTTGCAATTCCCCATGCCAAGAGCGAAGCTGTAAAAGCTCCCGCCCTCACGGCTATCACAGTTCCAGACGGTGTTGATTATGACTCGCCCGACGGTAAGCCCTGTAAGCTGCTCTTTATGATTGCCGCAACAACAGACGGTGATGTTCATCTTGAAGTTCTTGCAAGACTTATGCAGCTTTTGATGCATGAAGATTTTACCGCAAAGCTTAAAGCCGCAAAAACTCCGGAAGAATTCATCTCGATTATTGACGCAAGAGAAAAAGAGAAGTTCCCCGATGAACCAAAGGCAGAAGTTCCTGCAAAGAAGGGTTACAGAGTTCTTGCTATCACAGCTTGTCCAACAGGTATTGCTCATACTTATATGGCGGCTGAATCACTCCAGAAAGCCGGCGACAGTCTTAACATTCCGATTAAGGTTGAAACAAACGGTTCGGGCGGTGCAAAGAATGTGCTTACCGAAGAAGAAATTGCAAATTGTGACGGTATCATCATTGCCGCTGACATCACAATAAATCTTGCCCGTTTTGACGGCAAGCCCGTTTTACAGTGTGCCGTTTCAGACGGTATTCATAAGCCGGAAGAGCTTATCAACAAGATTGTAAACAAAGAAGTTCCCGTATATCATCACAAAGGCGGTTCTGCAGATGCTCCAAGGAAGAGAGGCGGCACTTACGGTCACCTTATGAACGGTGTATCACATATGCTCCCGTTCGTTGTAGCAGGCGGTATCTTCATTGCAATCGCATTCCTCATTGATATTGCGTGCGGTGTAAACGCACAGGAGGTTGGCAGTGCATTCGGTACGGTAACTCCTGCAGCCGCATGGTTTAAAACACTCGGCGGTGTGGCATTTAACCTTATGGTTCCTATTCTTTCCGGCTTTATCGCAATGTCAATTGCAGACCGTCCCGGTCTTCTCGTTGGCCTTGTAGGCGGTTTCCTTGCAACATCAGGCGCAACCTTTATGGATCCTGCCGCTGCAGAAACAGTTCCGTCAGGCTTCCTCGGCGGCTTGCTTGCAGGTTTCGTAGGCGGTTACTTAATGCTCGGTATTGAAAAAATGTGCGATAAGATGCCTAAGGCTCTTGAGGGTATCAAGCCCGTTCTCATCTATCCGCTTCTCGGACTCGGCGGTATTCTCGTTGTAATGTGCGCAGTCAACCCGTTCATGGGTATGATTAACTCAGGTATGTCAAACGGCCTTAACGCTATTGCCTCTAACCCTGCAATGATGGTTCCGCTCTGTGCGCTCCTCGCAGGTATGATGTCTATCGACATGGGCGGTCCTTTCAACAAGGCAGCTTATGCATTCGCAACACTTAACCTTGCAAACGCAGACGATCAGGCATACATCATTATGGCAGCAGTTATGATCGGCGGTATGGTTCCTCCAATCGCAGTCGCTCTTTCAAACACATTCTTCAAGAATCGTTGGACAGATGAAGAAAGAAAGAATGCTCCCGTAAACTATATAATGGGACTTTCATTCATCTCAGAAGGTGCAATTCCTTACGCAGCAGGTCATCCGCTTCAGGTTATCCCTTCATGTATCGTTGGTTCTGCAGTAGCAGGCGCACTTTCAGCTCTCTTTGGCTGTAAGCTTATGGCTCCTCACGGCGGTATCTTCGTATTCGCAACAATGCAGGGTACATGGTATTTCTACCTCCTTGCTCTTGCAATCGGTGCAGTAGTTTCAATGTTTATGCTTGCACTTCTCAAAAGACCGATTAAAAAATAATTAATTTGCTATTACCCGTTTTTTGAAATGTTTTGTTCCTCGGCACCGGTGTAAAAGCCGGTGCCACCCCTCAAAACTCAAAGAACTTTCACGACATTAGATTCAAAACTTCAAAGCACAAATTTATTTTATAAAGGAGATTTTATTATGGTATCAAAAGAACTCGTACTCACAAATGCGCAGGGATTCCATATGCGTCCGGCATCGGTTTTTGCAACAGCTATGGGCAAATACAGCTGTGATGTAACAATCAAATTCAACGGCAATCAGTACAACGCAAAGAGCCTCCTCAACATTATTGCAGCCTGCATCAAGTGCGGCAGCGACATTGAGATTGTTTGCGACGGAGCTGACGAAAACGAAGCGCTTGCAGAAGCAACACAGCTCATAGAGAGCGGTCTTGGCGAGTAAGACAACGGACAAACAGTTACAAGAGGTGAAGATTATGCTACACGGAACAGCTGCATCCGAGGGTATCGGAATCGGTAAGGTAATGCTTATTGAAGAACATTCGCTTGAATACACTCCACGAACCGTAACAGATACCGAAGCAGAGTCACAGCGTTTTAAGACAGCAGTTGACGCTTTTTGCTACAACACTGAAAAACAGGCAGAAAATCTTCGCAGTTCAGCCGGTGAAAAAGAGGCAGAAATTCTTGCAGGTCACATTCAGATTATCAGAGATCCGTATCTCAGCGGAGAAATTGAAAAGCTGATTGCAGACGGTCAATGTGCAGAATCTGCCCTTGAGCATATGTGCGATATGTTTATTGCAATGTTCTCGGCAGCTGACGATGAGCTTACAAAACAGCGTGCGGCTGATGTCAGAGATATCAAGAGCGGTGTTCTTGGCATTCTTCTCGGAGTAAACGAAATTAAAGTAAGTGACGCGCCAAAAGGCACGGTGCTTGTTGCAAGAGAGCTTACTCCTTCTGTTACGGCAGGTATTGTAAAAGAAAACATAGCAGGCATTATTACTGAAACAGGCGGAACAACTTCCCACTCTGCAATTCTTGCAAGAGCGCTTGAAATTCCTGCCGTACTCAGTGTTGAGGGTGTCGCATCAAGCCTGAAAAACGGCGACACGGTTGTAGTTGACGGCAGTGAGGGTGCTGTAATTGTTAATCCCGATGATAACACAGTTGCAGAATACTCCAAAAAGCGTGACGCTTTTCTTGCAGAACGCAAAGAGCTTGAAAATTACAGGGGACGAGAAACAAAATCCGCAAGCGGAGAGGTTTATGAACTTTTCTGCAACATAGGAAAACCTGAAGACGCTGTCAAGGCAGTTGACGCAGACGGCGAGGGTGTCGGACTTTTCAGAACAGAGTTTCTGTTCATGGACAGAACTTCAATTCCGACAGAGGACGAACAGTATGAGGCCTACAAAAAGGCGGCTCTTATCTTAAAGGGCAAGTCGCTGATTATCAGAACACTTGATATCGGCGGTGACAAGGACATTCCGTACCTTGGACTTGAAAAAGAAGAAAATCCGTTCATGGGATTCCGTGCAATCAGATATTGCCTTAAAAACCGTGAACTTTTTAAATCACAGATTAAAGCCATTTTGCGTGCAAGCGCATTCGGTGACATCAAGATTATGTTCCCGCTCATCACAACTATGGATGAACTTCGTGAGGGCAAAAAGCTTGTTGCAGAATGCAAAGCCGATTTACGCAATATGGGCATAAATTTCAACGAAAACATTCAGGTTGGTGTTATGGTTGAAACAGCGTCTGCGGCAGTTATCGCAGATATGCTTGCAAAAGAGGCAGACTTTTTCAGCATCGGCACAAATGACCTCACAGGCTACACAATGGCTTGTGACAGAGGCAACAACGATGTGTCTTACCTCTACTCTCCCCTTCAGCCAAGCGTTCTCAGAATGATAAAGCGCACAATTGAGTGCGGTGTTCAGAACGGCATTTCGGTCGGAATGTGCGGTGAGGCTGCCGCAAACAAGCTGATGATTCCGCTGCTTATTTCATTCGGACTCACAGAATTCAGCGTTTCCGCTCCGTCAGTTCTCAATGTGAGAAAAATAATTTCCACATGGACAAAAGAAGAGGCAGACAAAGTAACCGCAAAGGTGCTTGAAATGAGTACACAGCAGGAAATTGTCGAATACCTCAAATCGGTTGTGTAAAGCAACCAAGTTAATATGCGTTTACCTCAGTTAAATAATTTGCAAACACGATTAATCCCCGTCGGAAATTCCGGCGGGGATTTGTCTTTTGATGTATTAACTTAGTTTTCCTCTTCAACACTATCCCTTTTTGAAAAGACGCAGCCGCAGTAGTTTTGGCGGTAGAGGTCATATTCTTTTGAAAGGATGATTGAACGCTTGTAGCCTTCACGCTTTTTGAAGTCGCTGTACAGCCACGGAACGCCGTACTTCTCGGCAAGCTCCGAACCGATTGAATTGAGCAACTGCGCATTTTTCAGCGGACTGATTGTAAGCGTGGTTGTAAAATAATCAAAGCCGCGTTCCTTTGCGTAGCGTGCAGAGGATTCAAGTCGCAGTCTGAAACATTTTTCACACCGCTTTCCGCCCTCGGGTTCATTTTCAAGACCTTTGACATAATCAAAGTAATCCTTGGGCAAATATTCGCCCTCGACCACCTTTACAGGATGTTCAAACGGCATAAGCGACACAAGACGCTTTTCTTCGTTCAGGCGGTAATTATACTCATCCGCAATCGAAATATTCGGATTGTAAAAATAGACCGTGATATCAAAATATTTTGAAAGATACTCAAGGCAGTATGACGAACACGGGGCGCAGCACACATGCAAAAGCAGCTTTGGGACTTTTCCCTCCCCCGTTATTTTGTCAATCACCCTGTCGAGTTCTTTCTGATAGTTTATCTTGTTCATGCTATTATATAAATTTGCAAATGTAATCAAAAAGTTCTTCGGCTGTGTCTGCAACAAACGGCGCACCTGCGTTCATAAGCTCGTTTTTTCCCCTGAATCCCCATGAAACACCAGCCATTTTTACACCCGCATTGTTTGCCGTAAACACATCAACATCGCTGTCGCCGACATAGAAACATTCTTTGGGAGTTACACCGCTCATATTGAGGAGTGCAAGCAGAGCATCAGGCTCGGGCTTTGTCTTGTACTGCGGTTTCTGCCCCCATGCCTGAGTAAATTTGTGGTCGGGGAATGCTTTTTTTAGCATTTTATCAACAAATTCATCGGGCTTGTTTGACAGCACACCCGTTTTAATACCTTTTTGTGCAAGCTTTTCAAGCATTTCTGCACAACCGTCATATGCGGCAGTGTGGTCGTTGCAATGGACGGCATAGTGTCTGTCGTAATCAGCCTTGACCTTTTCAAAAAGCTCATGATCGGTCCACGCGTCACCCATTGCCCTTCTGATGAGCATTTCTCTGCCGTTTCCGACATATGTTTTATAATTTTCAACAGGCTTTTCCTCAAGCCTGTTAAGCTTCAAGCCATAATTCACGCTTATAGCAAGATCGGTAAGAGAATTTATAAGTGTGCCGTCAAGATCAAATACTACCATTTTTACCATAAATATCACCTTAGTTTAATCCTTTTTCCTGTTCAAAAAGTATCGCCCTGCATGGCGCCGCCTCAAGACCGCCGAGCTTTATCGGGAAAGCGCACAAATCATATTCGCCGTCATCAACCCCCGAAAGATTGAGATTTTCAAGCACGGCGATTTCTGCTCTGCCCAGTTCACGGTGCGTTTTTACTTCATCAAACGGCGGAGCGATTGACTCGGCGTCCGTACCGACAAGCACCACTCTGCTTTGTGCAAGTACAATTGCGGCAGAATGCGAAAGATAGGTATCGCCGTTCCCCCTGAACAGTATCCGCTTTCTGCAATACGGCAACAGCTTGTCCATATCTTCGCCCGTCAAAACGCCCTTGACCGTTATTACGGTGCATTTTCCGTAGAAGGTGTTGAGCCTTAGATCGGTTATCCCTTTGCCGTCAGGGCAAAAGTGGAGCGGAGCATCAATATGTGTTCCGGCATGAACACACATCGAAATCTGCGAAAGATTGCATTCCTCATCATCCATACTTCTCAGCGGAGTTACAACCGTTTTCGGATCTCCCGGATATACCTCGGTTGTAAGAGTATCCTTTGAAATATCATGGATATACATATATCTTTCGCCTCTTTTCTTTTGAACATTCCTTGTAACACTTCACTGGGATTATTATAACACACATTATTACACTTTGCATCTTTATCGGCAAAATTTCCTTGTTTTATGACAAAAAATAACCTCGCAGGGGATTCCCTGCGAGGTAAAATGTAATTTCAGATTAAATCAATCAAAATTATTCAGCACTGGCAATAGGTGAACCTACATTACCTGTGTTGTTGTAACCCTTAACAACATACTTCTGAACAATTGTTGAGTCCTTAACAGAAATTCTGCCGTCTTCGTTAGCGTCGCAAACCTTGGAAGCGTCTGTGCTTAAAAGACCGATTGCAATTCTCTGAATCATTGTAGCGTCTTTAACTGTGATTGAGAAGTCACCGTCAGCATCACCGAGGAGCGGAAGACGATCGCCTTCAATTGTAATATTAGCCTTAGCGCCCTGCTTTGAAGGATAGTCAAAGCCTGAAAGGTCAAGTGTAAGTGTTACATCAATTGATGAACCCTCTGCATAACCGAGAGCTACAGTATCGAGAACCATATTCTGAGCGTTGTATGTAAGGTCGAAGTCCTTACCGACAGGAGCACTGTTCTCTGTTTCCGGAAGGCCCCAGTTAGCAGCCCATGAACCGTTAGCAGCAAACTTAAATTCATAGTTATCTGACGATGTTACACCCTTAAATGTAATCTTGTAAACCTTGTCAGAAACCATTTCCATCTTGTTTGACTCAGCGTCTACCTTCCAGTCCTCGCCGTTGAGCCAGCTCTGGAAACCGTTACCAACTGGTAATACATAATCAACCTTAAGATCTTTAACGATTTTAACACTGTCACCTGTTACATTGATTTCATTTGTAGTAGGATTGTATGTTACTGTTACATCGCAAGCAGCTGTTACATCGAATGTGAGGTTGTTTTCTGTGTTATCGTAACCGATCCAAGTCTGATCCCAAACTGTTTCACCTGTTTCAGGATTTGTACCGTTAGCTACATTCTTAACAACCTTAACCTGATAGCTATCGCCGGCAGGTGTTGCAGCGAATGTCTTTGAATACATATCGCCGTCTTTTGTCATAACATTCTGAGCACCGTTTACAGGGTCACCAATCCACTTAAGACCGGCAAATTCTTCTGCACCGGCTACTACATAAATAGGATCTGTTGTTGTAACAGCTTCTGTTGTAGGCTCTGTAACAGGCTCTGTTGTAACAGGCTCTGTTGTAACAGGTTCTGTTGTAGGAGCTTCTGTCGGCTCTTCTGTAGCAGGCTCTGTAGTTGTTGGCTCTTCTGTAACAGAAGGATCAACACCGAGAAGTGTAGCAATTGTTGAAAGAGGAGCACAATCAGGATATGCTTCAGGATCAGCAAGCTGTGTTGCATATACTTCAGCATAAGTGTTGTAAACATCCATCGGCTCAGCTTCAACCTCTGCACAAATATTAGCTACAGTTTCGGGAGTGTAGTGGTTAGGATTCTTAACAGCCCAGTTAAAGAGTGCCTGTGCAACCATTTCAGCTCTTGAAAGGTAAACAGGGAATCTGCCCTTTGTAACCTTACCTGTTGATGTGATTGCAGCCTTAGGACCGTAGTTGTCACTGTTATTTCTCCATGTTGCACCGTCATCAAGCTTTGATGAGTCCTCTGTGTTCTCAACCTTACCGCCTGTGAGGTAAACTGTGTCGCCAAGACAAGGCTTGCCGAGTGTTATGTTACAAGTCTGGTGAGTTGTTTTTTTGGTGTCTTTTGTTGAGAAGATTACAGCATAGTCAGCATTGTCCTTAAGACCGCCGTGGAGCGTACCGTCTTCATTCTTGATCTTTGCTGTATCAAAGTAGTAAAGACCTGTCTCCTTGTCTTTAGCGCACTTCTCAGGCGGTGTCTGCCAAGATGTTTCAGGGAATTCATCACCTGCTATTGCATAAAGATGGCAATAAACGTTCTTTGTAGTACCCCATTCTGCAGGGGCAGTACTTACATCGAAATAAATTTTTGTGTCGGTTTCTTCAGCTGATGCAGAAAAAATGGTCAAACCTGAAAAACAGGATACTGCCATAAGAACTGCAAGTACCAAACTGAGAACCTTGGATGATTTTTTCATCGCTAATTCCTCCTTTTTTGTTACTCAAATTTTGAGTAACTACATTATATATCAAAACGATTACATTTACAAGTGTTTTTTGGCAAGTTTGTAAATTTTTTTCAAATTATTATTTTCAGACCGCAACAAATGCTGTGACGAAGTCTTTTTACTTGACAACAGTTGCAAATAATTGTATTATTTTAGTGGTTATTTTTATCTATCCGCAAAGAGAGGTTAAGTTATGGAAAACAGCAAAAAAACCATGGATAAAATCGTTGCTTTGTGTAAAAACAGAGGCTTTGTTTATCCGGGTTCTGAAATTTACGGCGGTCTTGCAAACACTTGGGATTACGGTCCGCTCGGTGTTGCACTAAAAAACAATATTAAAAATGCCTGGCTCAAGAAGTTTGTTCAGCAGAACAAGTACAATGTTGGTCTTGACTCAGCAATCCTTATGAATCCGCAGACATGGGTCGCATCAGGTCATCTCGGCGGTTTCTCAGACCCGCTTATGGACTGTAAGGAATGTAAAACCCGTCACCGTGCCGACAATCTTATTGAAGATTTTGACGGCACAAATGTTGCAGGCTGGACAAACGAAGAAATGATGAATTACATCAAGGAAAAAGAGATTCCGTGTCCTAACTGCGGCAAGCACAACTTTACCGACATTCGTCAGTTCAACCTTATGTTCAAAACATTCCAGGGCGTTACAGAAGACAGCAAAAATGAAATTTATCTTCGTCCCGAAACTGCTCAGGGCATTTTCGTGAACTTCTCTAACATTCAGAGAACAAGCCGTAAGAAAGTTCCTTTCGGCGTTGCACAGATCGGTAAATCTTTCAGAAACGAAATCACACCCGGTAACTTCATTTTCCGTGTTCGTGAGTTTGAGCAGATGGAGCTTGAATTCTTCTGCAAGCCGGGCACTGACCTTGAATGGTTTGAATACTGGAGAGGTTTCTGCCGTGACTGGCTCTATTCTCTCAATATTAAGGAAGAAAATCTCCGTCTTCGTGACCATGCAAAAGAGGAGCTTTGCTTCTACTCAAAGGCAACAACAGACTTTGAATATCTCTTCCCGTTCGGTTGGGGCGAGCTTTGGGGCGTTGCCGACAGAACAGACTATGACCTTACACAGCACAGCAAAACAAGCGGCAAAACGCTTGAATACTTTGACCCGACAACGAACGAGAAGTACATTCCGTATGTTATTGAGCCGTCGCTCGGTGTTGAGCGTCTTTTCCTTGCTCTTGTTGTTGAGGCTTACGATGAAGAAGTTATTGATGAAAAGGATACACGAGTTGTGTTAAGACTTCATCCGACCCTTGCTCCGTACAAAGCTTGCGTTCTTCCGCTTTCAAAGAAGCTCAACGAGCAGGCAGGAAAGGTTTATGAGCAGCTTTCAGCTGACTTTATGACCGATTATGACGATGCAGGCTCAATCGGCAAGCGTTACAGAAGACAGGATGAAATCGGTACTCCGTTCTGTATCACATATGACTTTGAGTCTGTTGATGACGGTTGTGTTACCGTTCGTGACCGCGACACAATGCAGCAGGAAAGAGTTGCAATCGACAAGCTCAACGATTATATCGCTGAAAAGATTAAGTTCTGATTTTAATATGATATCAAAAGGACATTCCAAATGGAATGTCCTTTTTTTGCGTAGGGGCGGCTCACCGTATAAGAACAGCGGATAACCTTAAAATTCGGGTTATCCGCTGTGTGTTTTATCCAATATAATAATCTGAATTCAATCAAATTACTTTGAGAGGTTTGTGAGAACCTTTTTGATTCTCTTAACAGCCTCAATCGTGTTTTCTCTGTCACCGAATGATGTAAGACGGAAGTAGCCGGCGCCGTTTTCGCCAAAGCCCTCACCCGGAGTACCTACAACATTTGCCTCGTTGAGGAGGAGGTCAAAGAATTCCCAACTGCCCATATTGTTTGGACACTTGAGCCAGATGTAAGGTGAGTTCTTGCCACCTGTGTAGTAGATGCCGAGTTCATCAAGAGCAGATGCGATAATTCTTGCATTTTCCTGATAGTAAGAAATGTTCTCCTTGATCTGCTTCTGACCCTCTTCGCTGAATACAGCGGCAGCAGCACACTGAACAGGCCATGAAACACCGTTGAACTTTGTTGCCTGACGGCGGTACCATGTTGCATAGATATTGTGACCGTCACGCTCAAGCTCCTTAGGAATTACCGTGTAACCGCATCTTGTGCCTGTGAAACCTGCTGTCTTTGAAAGTGAGCACATTTCAATTGCACACTTTCTTGCACCTTCGATTGCAAAAATTGAACGAGGGAGATCCTCTGTGATGAATGCCTCATAAGCTGAATCGTAGAGGATTATTGCATCGTTTTTGAGAGCGTAGTCAACCCAAGCCTTGAGCTGTTCGGCATTGTATGCAGAGCCTGTCGGGTTGTTAGGTGAGCAAAGGTAGATGATGTCTGCCTTTACATTTTCATCAGGGAGAGCGGCAAAGCCGTTTGCCTCATTTGATGCGGCATAAACGATTTCTCTGCCTGCCATAATGTTTGAGTCAACATATACGGGGTAAACAGGGTCTGTTACGAGAACAACATTATCCTTTGAAAAGATGTCACCTATGTTGCCGCAGTCCGATTTTGCACCGTCTGATACAAAAATTTCGTCAGCGCCTACTGCAACACCAAAGCTCTTGTAATAATCTGAAATAGCCTGTCTGAGAAACTCGTAGCCCTCATAATCGGGATAACCCTTGAAGGTTTCCTTGTGAGCAAGATCCTCTGCGCCCTTTTTCATTGCCTCAACAACAACAGGAGCAAGCGGAAGGGTTACATCGCCAATACCAAGCTTGATAACCTTTTTATCGGGATGAGCCGCAATATATGCATTTGTCTTTTTTGCAACATCTGCAAAAAGATAGTTCGGAACGAGATTGTCAAAATTTCTGTTAATCTTCATTAAAATCAGTCCTTTTGTCTGTAAGTTAAGTGGAATATAAATTATTTTTCAAGTGATGCTTTAATAAATTCTCTGAAAAGCGGATGAGCACGGTTCGGGCGTGACTTGAACTCGGGGTGATACTGAACAGCAACGAAGAAACGGTTGTCGGGAACTTCAACAGCCTCAACAAGAAGTCCGTTAGGCGAAGTACCTGTAATCTTCATGCCTGCATTTTCAATTTCCTCTCTGAAATCGTTATTGAACTCATAACGATGACGGTGACGCTCTGAAATTTCATGCTGACCGTAAGCCTTAGCCATAAGCGAATCGGGCTCGATAACACACGGATATGCACCAAGACGCATTGTGCCGCCCATATCCTCAATGCCTTCCTGTTCAGGCATAAGGTCAATAACATTATGCTTGCCCTCGGGTGTAAATTCACCGCTGTTGGCATCAGCATAGCCGAGAACATCTCTTGCGTATTCGATTACTGCAGTCTGCATACCGAGGCAGATTCCGAGATACGGAATATCATGCTCACGGGCATATTTTGCAGCCATAATCTTACCTTCGATACCTCTGTTACCGAAGCCACCCGGAACGAGGATACCGTCAACATCACCGAGAAGCTCGTCAACCTTGTACTTTGTAAGAAGTTCGCAGTCAACCCACTTGATTTCAACATCGGCGGAATTTTCATAGCCACCGTGACGAAGTGCCTCTGCAACGGAAAGATATGCGTCATGGAGAGCAACATACTTACCGCAAAGAGCAATCGTGCATTTCTTTGTACGGTTGTTGATACGGTTAAGCATTTCTTCCCACTCGGAAAGGTCGGGCTTTTTGTCCGTTACAATATTGAGCTCACGACATACAACATTTGAGAAATTGCTCTTTTCAAGCATAAGAGGTGCCTGATAAAGCGTTGGGAGAGTAATATTTTCGATTACACAATCCGGTTTTACATTGCAGAAAAGTGCAATCTTGTTGAAAATGCTCTCCTCAAGAGGTTCGTCACAACGAAGAACGATGATATCGGGATTGATACCGAGTGAACGAAGCTCTTTTACAGAATGCTGTGTCGGCTTTGATTTGTGTTCCTCGCTGCCCTTGATATAGGGAACGAGAGTTACATGAATAAAGATGCTGTTCTCTCTGCCGACTTCAAGAGATACCTGACGGATAGCCTCAAGGAACGGCTGGCTTTCGATATCGCCAACCGTACCGCCGATTTCCGTAATTACAACATCGGCATTGGTCTTTTCACCTACATTGTAGATAAAAGACTTGATTTCATTTGTGATGTGAGGAATTACCTGAACTGTCTTACCGAGGTAGTCGCCGTGACGCTCCTTTTCAAGAACATTTGAGTAAACCTTACCTGTTGTGAGGTTTGAATACTTGTTAAGGTCCTCATCAATAAAACGCTCATAATGGCCGAGGTCGAGGTCGGTTTCTGCACCGTCCTCCGTTACATATACCTCGCCGTGCTGATACGGGCTCATTGTACCCGGATCGACATTGATATACGGGTCAAGCTTTTGAGCAACAATCTTGAGTCCTCTTGCCTTTAAAAGTCTGCCGAGAGATGCGGCTGTGATACCCTTGCCAAGACCGGATACGACACCGCCTGTTACAAATATATATTTTTTATTCTTCTTATGTTCGGTTATCTCCACGATTACACCTCAACTTCGCCTTCAAATACTTTTTCCGCATTACCTGTCATATATACCGTTTCATCAGTATAGTTGATAATAAGATCGCCGCCCTTGAGCTTAATCTTGATGTCTTCACCCTTTTTGCAGAAACCGTTTTCACAAGCGGCAACCGCAACGGCACAAGCGCCTGTACCGCAAGCCCATGTTTCGCCTGAGCCACGCTCCCACACTCTCATCTTGATTGTATGGTCATCGAGAACTGTTACAAATTCTGTATTCACTCTTTCAGGGAAAAGCTTATCGTTTTCAAACTCAGGTCCTATGGTTTCGATGTCAAGATTATCAATATCGTCCATAAATACTACGCAGTGAGGGTTACCCATTGATACGCAGGTGATGTTATAGTTCTTGCCTGCAATTTCAACAGTTCTGTCAACAACCTTGTCACCGTCAAGAGCAACGGGAATTTCCTTAGGATCTAGAATAGCCTTGCCCATATCTACTCTGAGGCGGTTAACCTTTCCGCCTGAAGTATATGCCTTGAGCTTCTTAATTCCGCTGAGTGTTTCAATTGTAATTTCGTCTTTTTCGTTGATATCAACCATACCGTGGTCATAGAGGAACTTGCCTACGCAACGGATACCGTTACCGCACATCTTGCCCTCTGAACCGTCAAGGTTGTACATTTTCATCTTTGCATCTGCAACCTTTGAAGGACAAATAAGAATAATACCGTCGCCGCCGATACCGAAATGTCTGTCGGAAAGTCTTACGGCAAGCGCCTCGGGATTGCTGATTTCCTGATCAAAAGTGCTGCAATAGATATAGTCATTGCCTATACCCTGCATCTTAGTGAATTTTAACATAAGCTTTTCCTCTCTCATGTGGTTAATGTCGATAAGCTCCGTGCTGTGCTGTGAATAGTGGCTCTTGAGGCAATCCGCAAGCGCATTTGCCGTGTCAAGAGATGTAAGACACGGAATATTTCTTTCAACGGTCTTACGGCGAATTTTAACAGAATCTCTTGAAGGGATTCTGCCCTTTGCAGATGTTGAAATAACATACTGAATCTTGCCCGATTCAATGAGTGTAAGAGTATTGTTTGTCTTGGACTCGTGAATTTTCTTTACGCTTACAGCATCGATACCGTACTTCTTGAGTACATCCGCTGTACCCTCTGTTGCGTAGATTCTGAATCCGAGGTCGTAGTATTTCTTTGCGATTTCACCGATTTCAGCTTTATCCGAATTACGGACTGTGATGAACACACCGCCCTTTTTCTTCATCTTGTAGCCTGCACCGATGAGTCCCTTATAGAGAGCCTCCTCAAGTGTGCCTGCAACACCGAGAACTTCACCTGTTGACTTCATCTCGGGGCCAAGGTGGTTATCAACATTGATAAGCTTTTCAAAGCTGAATACAGGAACCTTAACCGCAATGTAAGGACTCTTTCTGTAAAGGCCTGTGCCGTAGCCCATATCTTTGAGCTTTTCACCGAGCATTGCTCTTGTTGCAAGGTCAACCATAGGAACGCCTGTTACCTTACTGATGTAAGGGATTGTTCTTGAAGAACGGGGATTTACCTCGATAACATAGAGTTCGTCTTTATAGATAAGGTACTGAATGTTTACAAGTCCCTTTGTACGGAGTTCGATTGCAAGGTTCTTTGAGCTTTCAATAATAATCTGAGTCATTCTGTCTGAGAGATTCCATGCCGGATAAACCGCAATTGAGTCGCCCGAGTGAACACCGGCACGCTCGATATGCTCCATAATACCCGGAATAAGAATATCTTCACCGTCACAAATGGCGTCAACTTCAAGCTCTGTACCCTGAAGGTACTTATCAATAAGAATCGGATTTTCAATATTCTGTGCAAGAATGATTGCCATATACTCTTTGACATCATCTTCGTTGAATGCAATAATCATATTCTGACCGCCGAGAACATATGACGGACGGAGAAGAACAGGATAACCGATTTTGTCTGCAACATCGAGAGCCTCGTCTGTTGTCATAACCGTTACGCCACGGGGACGCTTGATGTGATACTTTTCAAGAAGCTCATCAAAACGCTCTCTGTCCTCTGCCATATCAATGGCATCGTATGATGTACCGAGAATATTTACACCGTTGTCGCTGAGGAACTTTGTAAGCTTAATTGCTGTCTGTCCGCCGAATGCAACAACTACACCGAACGGATTTTCTGTCTTTATTATGCCCATAACATCTTCGGTTGTGAGCGGTTCAAAATAAAGTCTGTCGGCTGTGTCAAAGTCTGTTGATACTGTTTCAGGGTTGTTGTTTACGATAACAACATCGTAGCCTGCCTTTTTGAGCGCCCATACGCAGTGAACGGAAGCATAGTCAAATTCGATACCCTGACCGATTCTGATAGGACCCGAACCGAATACGATAACTGTTTTCTTATCGCTCTTCTGCTCTCTGATGAATTCCTCAGCTTCATTTTCCTTATCAAATGTTGAATAGAAGTAAGGAGTTTCAGCCTCAAATTCTGCGGCGCAGGTATCAACCATTTTATAAACAGGAACAAGCGGATTTTCAACCTTCCTGCCTGTGATTTTTTCAATTGTTCTGTCAAGGAATCCCTTGTTCTTGGCACGAACATAGAGCTCCTCCGTAAGCTCGCCGTTCTTGAGTTCGTTTTCAACGGCAATAAGATTTTTGAGCTTTTCAAGGAACCACTCGTCAATGAGAGTGATGTTGTGAATCTGTTCTACTGTAATGCCTCTCTTGAGAGCCTCATATACGCAGAAGATTCTTCTGTCATCGCAAACGCTGAGTCTGTCATAAACCGATGCGTTTGAAAGCTCTGCAAATTCCTTGTCGTTGAGAGTATCGTGAGAAATCTCGGCACCTCTTACAGCTTTCATAATAGCCTGTTCAAATGTCGGAGCAATAGCCATAACCTCGCCTGTTGCCTTCATCTGAGTACCGAGTGTTCTCTTTGCATATACAAATTTATCGAAAGGCCATTTTGGGAATTTTACAACAACATAGTCGAGCGCCGGCTCAAAGCAAGCGTATGTTGTACCTGTAACGGCATTTTTGATTTCATTAAGTGTGTAACCGATAGCAATTTTAGCGGCAACCTTTGCAATAGGATAACCTGTTGCCTTTGACGCAAGTGCCGATGAACGGGATACACGGGGATTAACCTCGATAACCGCATATTCAAATGTTTCGGGGTTGAGTGCGAACTGGCAGTTACAACCGCCCTCTACTTTAAGCGCAGAGATAATGTTGAGAGCCGCACTTCTGAGCATCTGATATTCCTTGTCGGCAAGTGTTACCGTAGGAGCGATAACGATTGAGTCGCCTGTGTGAACGCCTACAGGATCGAAGTTTTCCATTGAGCAGACAGTAATAACATTTCCGTCGCTGTCACGCATAACCTCAAACTCGATTTCCTTCCAACCTGAGATACATTTTTCAACAAGCACCTGTGTGATAGGAGAAAGTTCAAGACCGTTTGATGTGATTTCACGAAGCTCTTCCTCGTTATCGACAATACCGCCGCCTGTACCGCCGAGTGTGAATGCAGGACGGATAATTACAGGATAACCGATTTCATCGGCAAACTTAACAGCTGATTCAACATCTGTAACAACAAGTGACGGAATAACAGGCTGACCTATTTCAATCATTGTGTCCTTAAAAAGCTGTCTGTCCTCTGCCTTGTCGATTGTTTCGGGGTTTGCACCGAGAAGCTGAACATTGTATTTATCAAGGAAGCCCTCTTTTGCAAGCTGCATTGAAAGGGTAAGACCCGTCTGACCGCCGAGGGTTGAAAGAAGGCTGTCAGGGCGTTCCTTTTTGATGATTCTCTTAACTGTTTCAAGCGTCAACGGTTCAATATAGATTTTATCAGCCATTGCGTTATCAGTCATAATTGTAGCAGGGTTTGAGTTTACGAGAATAACCTCAAGTCCTTCTTCTTTAAGCGCACGGCAAGCCTGTGTGCCTGCATAGTCAAATTCGGCAGCCTGACCGATTACGATAGGGCCCGAACCGATTACCATAACTCGTTTGATATTCTTTTTGAGTGGCATATAATCATTCCTCGTTCAAGTAATTATTGTATCTGTTCTTATGCTGAATAGTAATCCGAATTTCGGACTCTTATTTTCTGTTGTTCTTCATCAATTCAATAAAACGGTCAAACAAAAATGCTGTATCGTGAGGACCGCCGCAAGCTTCCGGATGGAACTGAACCGAGAAAGCAGGCATATTTGTGTAGTTTACGCCCTCGCAGGTGTTATCATTGCCGTTTACAAAGCTTACTTTGCCGTTCTCGGGCATACTGTCGCTTACAACAGCGTAGCCGTGGTTCTGTGATGTGATGTAAACTCTGCCTGTTTCAACTTCCTTTGCAGGCTGGTTTGCACCTCTGTGACCGTACTTTAGCTTTTCTGTTTTTGCACCCTGTGAAAGCGCAAGGAGCTGGTGACCGAGACAGATACCGAAGATCGGAATCCCGAAGTCACAAAGCTTTTTAAGCTCCGCAATAATCTCTGTGTTGTCCGAAGGATCTCCCGGTCCGTTTGAAAGCATTACGCCGTCGGGATTCATAGCCTTAATTTCATCCGCTGTTGTGTGGGCGGGAACAACTGTAAGGTTACAACCTCTCTTAACAAGCTCTCTGCCAATGTTATGCTTTGCGCCAAAATCCATAAGCACAACATTGAGGTCGCCGTTTTCAGCGTCAAAATGCTCTTTTTCTTTTATGGTAGTGCTTTCAACAGCCTCTGTAATAACATAGTTCTTAATCTCGTCAAGTTCTTCCTTTGTTACATCGGGAGAATAGGAGATTTTGCAGTTCAGAACACCGTATTCACGCACAATTCTTGTGAGCGCACGGGTGTCAATTCCGTAAATGCCGGGAATTCCCGACTCTTTTAAAAAGGTGTCAAGATCACCCTCACAACGGAAGTTTGAAGGAACTTGGCACCATTCTCGTACAATATAACCTTTCAGTGACGGAGAGTCACTTTCAAAATCGGCAGGGATAACACCATAGTTGCCGATTAAAGGGAATGTCTGAATAACCACCTGACCGTAATAGCTGGGGTCGGTGAGTGTTTCAAGATAACCTGTCATTGCTGTAGTAAAAACAAGTTCTCCCGTAGTTTCTTTTTCGGCACCAAACGCCTTGCCCTCAAAAACTGTTCCGTTTTCAAGGATTAAGTATGCCGCACGGCTCATAAAAACACATTCCTTTCAATAAACTAAAAAATTGCAGTCAGTTCTCATATGTTCTGATAACCTGCTTTGCAACCTCAAGCTTGCTTGTTCTGAGATCCATAGCCTGTTTTTCAAGATAGCGATGCGCCTGATCTTCGGACATATTAAGGCAGGTAATAAGCAGAAACTTTGCTCTGTTTATTATCTTCATATCCGCAACCATATGCTTGAGCTTTTCATTTTCCTCAATCACACGGAACATACGCATCTTAAAACATTCCGTAAACTGCAAAAAGTGGTGAAACAGGTGCTTGTTTACGGGCTTTGCAATAACAAGAACACCGTGCTCCGTAAGTGCGTCGTTCACATAATCCGCATTACGCTGCGGAACGATAATCACAACACTTGAACGGGTTGTTCCGGCAAAGTACTTTGAAAGCTCAATGCCGTTTTCCTTTTCAAGCGGCGCATTGACGCAAATAAGGTCAAAAACCTCACCCTTTGCAAGCTCCTTAGCCTCCTGTGAGGTTTGGCAAACGGAAATCTCCGTATAGCCTTCGCTCTCAAGCAATTGTGACAAAGAAACGGCACTCTGTTCAGAGTGTGAAATCAGCAAAGCATTTTTCAAGAACCTCACCACCGCATATTGTTTCATTCATCTTATTATTTTACAAGATTAACCCCTATTGTTATTTACTTAAAGGAATTATGACAATATTTTTTACAATTTTGTAAAAACATTTTCAATGCAATTTTATTTTCTTCTCTTCAACATTTTTCGCGTTTTCCGACAAGTATACCTTTGCGGCAAAAAAACAAGCGGCAGTTTAATTCTCTGCCGCTTGTAATTGTACATTATTTGTTTTTTCGGACTGCCCGACTGTTGATGCAAAGCCGTTTTTGATTAAATCAGCCCTGCTTTTTCTGCGAGCTTACAATGTTGGCATGAGTCTTTCTGAGAGCCTCAAGCTGTGTTGCAACGCCCTCTTCCGTGCGTTTCATAATGCTGTCAACATACACATTAGCAGCCTTTCTGATTTCCGCCGACTTCTGTTTTGCATCGTCAACAATTTCCTTGGCCTTTGCCTGGGCCTCACGAACAAGCTCGTTCTGGTTAAGCATAGCCTTTTTGCGTTCTTCCGCACCCCTGATTATGTTCTCCGATTCACGGTTAGCCTCGGCAAGAATCTGCTTTCTGTCGGCAACAATATTCTTTGCCTGTCTTACCTCTGCCGGCATAGCGTCCTGAATCTGATCGAGAATATCATAAATCTCGTCACTGCTTACCATAACCTTGCCGCCTGAAAAGGGCATTGACTTGGCAGCGCTGATAACATCCTGAAGCTGTAAAATCAAATCCTCAACTTTCATTATCTGTCCACTCCTTATATGTTTGGTTTAATCCATCTTTAATTAAAAAAAACAAACGCTTAATTATTTTTCAGTCTTTCCACAATTCTGTCATGAATGCACGCAGGAACAAAGTTTCTGATGTCGCCGCCCATTGAGGCAATCTCACGAACCATACTCGAGCTGAGATACATCGAATCCGCTTCAGCAGTTAGAAACAGGGTTTCAAGGTTCGGATTCAGCTTTTTGTTGGTAAGCGCCATCTGAAATTCATATTCAAAGTCTGTCACAGCTCTGAGTCCCTTAACAATTGCGTCAACACCGTGTTCCTCACAATATTGTGCGAGCAAGCCGTTAAAGCCTACTACTTCAACATTATCAAGATGCTCGGTAACCTCCTTTAAAAGTTCAATTCTCTCTTCAATTGAGAAAATAGGACTTTTTGAAGAGTTGACAAGCACACCCACGATTACACGGTCAAAAAGCTTTGACGCTCTCGTGACAATATCAAGGTGTCCGAGCGTTACGGGATCGAAGCTTCCCGGACAAATCACTGTTTTGTTCATCTTTGAAAATCCTTATGTCTGAATGTAGTTATTTTTATTTTACCATAGCGATACTGTCTGTCAAGTACAAAATCACCGTAATTCGACAAAATTTCTTCGTCAAGAGGATTTTCCGCAATGATAACACCAGTATCGTTCATCGCATCGACAACAAGCTCAAGGGCATCCTGCAGCATTCCCGTTCTGTAAGGAGGATCGAGAAACGCAATGTCAAAACGCTGTGAGTTCATCGAAAGAAAGCTGTGAAAATCCATTGCAAAAACCTTTGCCGAGTTTTCAAGCCTTACAGCCTTGAGGTTTCTTTTTACCGTTTCAAGCGATTTTTTTGCATTGTCAACAAAGCTTGCCGACTTTGCACCTCTGCTCAAAGCCTCAATACCCATTTGTCCCGAGCCTGCAAAAAGGTCAAGAAAATTTCTGCCCTCGGTTTCAAACTGAATAATCGAAAAAACAGCCTCTTTAATTCTGTCGGTTGTCGGTCTTACATCTTCACCCTCAAGGGTTTCGAGTCGTCTGCCTCTTGCGGAGCCTGTAATAACTCTCATAAAACACACGCAGCCTTTCCGCCTGCAAAATCATAAAACAACACCGCAAGCAGGCATACGGCATTGCCGAAAAAAGTTAAGTTTTGTGCAACCGTCTGCAATTGCAAACTTTAGTATAACACATTAAAAGATAATTTACAACAATATTTTACTCTGTTTTGCTGTCATTCAGCGGATGATAGTATTTAAACACCGCAAGTGCGGCGTCTTTCGTCATTTTAGGAGCGTTTTCAAGCTCTGCAAGATCTGCATTTGAGATATTTTCAACCGTTCTGAAATACTTGAGAAGCGACCTTGCTCTGACTTCGCCTATGCCATCAATGCCTGTAAGCGAGCTTTTGAATGTGTTTTTACTTCGTCTTGAATGGTGATAGCCGATTGCAAAGCGGTGAACCTCGTCCTGCATTTTTGCGAGGAACGCAAACAGCGACCGTCCGGGACTGAGCGCAATTTCTCCGCCCTCGCCCGTTACGGCACGGGTTTTGTGCTTATCGTCCTTTACAAGGCCGAACAGCGGAACATCAATATTCTTACTCTGCAAAACCTCTTTTACAGCCGCAACCTGACCTTTACCGCCGTCAAGCAGGATAAGGTCTGGCAATTTTCCAAAGCCCTCGTCCTCATCGGGATTTTTATAATATTCGTCAAATCGTCTTGCCAAAACTTCCGCCATGGATGCGTAGTCATCCTGTCCTTCAAAGCCTTTGATTTTGAACTTTCTGTAAGCCGATTTGAGCGGTTTGCCGTTTTTATAAACAATCATACCTGCAACATTTTCCGTGCCGGCAAGGTTTGAAATATCGTAGGATTCGATATATTCTGGCAGCTTTTCAAGTCCGAGCAAATCACGCAGTTCTTCAAGCACATTGTACTCACGAACGGTTGCGCCCTTTTTCTGTGCAAGGGTTTCTGCGGCATTTGATTTGCACATTGCCACAAGCTGCGCCCTGTCACCCCTCTGCGGAACCGTTACGGTTACCTTACTGCCGTGCTTTTGCGAGAGCCATTCGGCAATTTCTTCCATACCGTCAAATTCCCTGTCAATTGCAATGCTCTTTGGCACACTGTCACGCAGAGTGTAATATCGCAGTAAAAATTCTTCGGTTTCGGATTCACTTTCACCGCTGTCAAACACAAAGCTTTCACGGTCAAAAAGTCTTCCGCCCTCAAAACGGAACACCTGATAACAGGTTTTGCCGTCATCCGAAAAGCCTGCAATAACATCGCCGTCATCAATTTTTGTTGCAACAACCTTTTGCTTGTCGCTCATTTTACGGACGGATTTGATTATGTCCCTGATTGACGCCGCCCTTTCAAATTCAAGATTTTCTGCGGCTGTTTCCATTTCTTCGGTCAGCTTTTTTATTGAATTTGTTGAACCGCCACGCAAAAATTCGAGAGCACGGTTAAGATTTTCGTTGTAGTCCTTCAGCTTTACTCTGCCTGTGCAGGGAGCCATACATTGCTTTATGTGGTAGTTAAGGCACGGTCTGCCCTTTCTGAAATCTCTCGGAAATTGGCGGTTACAGGTTGGGAGCATAAAGATTTTGTTGGCCTCCTCAACGGCATTTTTTACATAGTAACTGCTCTTGTACGGACCGATATATTCCGCTCCGTCATCCTTTTTCTGCAATGCATATGACAGCTTTTTCCAATCACCCGAGCTGATTCTTATATAGCTGTAGCCCTTGTCGTCTTTAAGCAGAATGTTATACTTCGGGGTGTGCTGTTTGATAAGACTGCATTCAAGGATGAGTGCCTCAAACTCGCTGTCCGTGATAATATATTCAAAATCATCGACATTGTCAACCATTCTGCGAACCTTTTCTGCATGGTTATTCTGCGAACCGAAGTATTGGCTGACTCTGTTTTTAAGAGCCTTTGCCTTGCCGATATATATAATTTTTCCGCTTTTGTCGTGCATGATGTACACACCCGGCAACAGCGGAAGCGCCATTGCTTTTTTACGAAGCTGTGACATTTTCGGATTCACAAAATCACCGCCTTTTCAGATTTCGATTTGTTTGAAAGAAACAAAAAAGAGGCGGAAAACCGCCCCTTGACATTTTGCAAAATTTAAAGCTGATTATTCAGCAAAGCCTGACTCAACGAGAGAAACAAGACCCTCAACTGCTTCAGTTTCGTCAGAACCGTCAGCAATTACCTTAATAGTAGTGCCGCCGATAATACCGAGGGACAATACGCCGAGAAGGCTCTTTGCGTTCACACGGCGCTCCTCCTTCTCAACCCAGATAGTTGACTTATATTCATTAGCCTTCTGAATAAAGAAAGTTGCCGGACGAGCGTGTAAACCGGCTTTATTCTGTACTAATACTTCCTTAACATACATTTTTAAAACCCTCTTTGCCTTTAATTTTTTAACCACCAATGCCTGCAAACTGCGGCTCAATTTAATATGTATTATAATCTTTTTTCCGAACAAGGTCAATACAATAAATTAATTTCGTGTTAATATGCACCTTGAGAGAATTTATCCCCCCGTTTATTGTGCATTTTTACAAAATATTATGTTTTTATCGTAAAGATACGGTATTTCGTATGATTTTCCTTGTCTTATTTTATGTAATTACAGTTAGATTATGTCCGCAAAATTCACTTTCCGTCATATTTTTCAAGCATTTCGGGGCGTTTGAGTCTTGTCACCTCTATGCTCTTTTCTTTTCTCCATTTTTCAATGTTTGCATGATGTCCACTCATCAGCACCTCGGGAACTTCTTTGCCTCTCCAGACTGACGGTTTTGTGTACTGCGGATACTCAAGAAGTCCGTTAAAATGGCTTTCCTCGGTAAAACATTCGTTGTTAGAAAGCACACCCGGAACCATTCTTGAAAGCGCGTCCGCAAATACCATTGCGGGAATTTCTCCGCCCGTGAGAACATAGTCGCCGATTGAAATTTCTTCGTCAATAAACTCGTCAAGAAGTCTTTGGTCAACACCCTCATAGTGACCGCAGAGAATACAGATATTTTCAACATCGGCAAGTTCACGAAGTCTTTGCTGTTTCAATGTTTTGCCCTGCGGTGACATATAGACAAAATGCGGTCTTTTGCCGATTTGTTTGCAGATATCCTCAAAGCAGAGGGCAATGGGTTCGGCTTTCATAAGCATTCCCATTCCGCCGCCGTAGGGAGTGTCGTCAACTCTTTTGTGCTTGTCAAAAGCGTAATCACGCAGTTGGTGACACACGATTTCAAGCACACCGCTTTTCTGTGCTCTGCCGATTATGCTTCCGTTTAAAACAGGCTCAAACATTTCGGGGAAAAGCGTTATAATATCAATCCTCATCGTCGAAAATTCCTTTCATGGGAACAATAAGAACATAGCCGTCATTAACATTGATTTCTTTTACAACATCATCAATTACTGGAGCAAGGTATGTCTTGCCGTCAGCGTCTTTGATTTCGTAAACATCGTTTGCGCCTGTACGCAAAACATCGGAAATTTCGCCGTAGACTCTGCCGCTGCCGGCATCCCTAACCTCAAGACCGATAAGATCCTGAACAAAGTGGACACCCTCCGCAAGATTGATGTCGTCACGGTTAATGTAGACAATCCTGCCTCTGTATTTTTCGGCTGCCTCGATTGTGTCAACACCTTTGATTTTTGCAAGAGCGATATTTTTGTGCGGTCGGGATTTTACCTCGATGAACTCTGTTCCGTTTTCATCAAGCCACAGCTTTTTAAAGGCACAGAGAAATTCGGGAGAGTCGCACCACGGGTCAATTCTGACCTCGCCTTTTATGCCGTGTGTACCCACGATTTTTCCCGAATCAAGAAACTGTTTTTTCATAATTACCTCAAATTCCACAAAATAAATTCAGTCGGATTTTACTTTAATTCAATGATTGTAACACCGTCTTCGCCCTCGCCGAACACACCGAGTCGCTGACTTTTGACGGCTTTGTTTGTTTTAAGATACTTGTTGATTTCACGCTTAAGCACGCCCGTGCCTTTGCCGTGAATAATCGTCATTTTGCTCACACCCGAAAGCACGGCATTGTCAATTGCCTTGTCAACAATATTGATTGCGTCAAAGGCGGTTTCACCACGGACATCAACCTCCGTTTCGGGGCGGACATCCATTCTGCTCGGCACATTTCTTGTGCTTGAAAATCTGTCCTTTGCGGGCTTGTTGTTTGATTTGAGCAAACGAAGATTCTTGATATCAACCCTCGTTTTGATTATGCCTGCCTGAACAAGCACAACACCATCCTTGTTCGGCGGTGCAAGTACAGTTGCGTTTTTGTCGATATCGTAAATGAGAACCGTGTCGCCGACCTTGAGCGGTCTTGGCAGCTTGTACTCCTCATCGGGAGTATTGCGAGCCTTGACAGGATCGGCATGAGCCTCCATCTTGTCAATATTTTTCTTTAGCTGTGTCCTTGCCTGAACGCTCATATCCTTGGCTTTTCTCGCCTTTTCAAGTTCTTCGGCAACTGCGTCGGCCTGCGCTCTTGTGCGTGAAATAATACGCTGAGCCTCCTGCCTTGCCTTTTCAATCTCACGCTCTGCACGCTGTTTTGCCTTCTGCATTTCGTTTTCTGCTTTCTGCTTTTCGGTATTAGCCTTTGCAGTAAGTCTGTTTGCATTCTCAAGCTGTTTTTCAAGGCTTTGACGGCGCTTTTCAAGCTTTTCAACAACATCTTCAAACTGTCTGTTCTCGTTTGAAACAAGTTCGCTTGCTCGGCTGATTATCTCATCATCTATTCCGAGTCTTTTTGAAATTGCAAACGCATTGCTCTTGCCGGGAACACCGATGAGAAGTCGGTAAGTCGGCTTGAGAGTTGCAACATCAAATTCGCAACTGCCGTTTTCAACTCCGGGAGTACGCAGAGCAAATTCCTTTAACTCCGCATAGTGGGTTGTTGAAGCGATTTTTGCGTGCTTGTCACGCAGTCTTTCAAGAATTGCAATTGCAAGAGCCGCACCCTCGACAGGGTCTGTTCCTGCGCCGAGCTCGTCAATAAGGCAGAGTGAGCCTGCGTTTGCAAGCTTTATAATCTGAACGATATTTGTCATATGTCCCGAAAATGTTGACAACGACTGCTCAATGCTCTGTTCGTCGCCAATATCCACAAGCACCCTTCTGAACACGGAAAGCTCGCTGTTGTCGGCACACGGAACGAGAAGTCCGCACATCGCCATAAGCGTGAGCAGACCGATTGTCTTTAAAGTTACGGTTTTACCGCCCGTGTTAGGACCTGTGATTACAAGCGTGTCGAACTCTTTTCCGAGCATAACATCAACGGGAACAACCTTGTTTTTGTCGATAAGAGGATGACGCGCCTGTTTCAGCTCAATCATTCCTCTGTCGTTCATAATCGGCTTTGACGCTTTCATTGAATACGCAAGGTCAGCCTTTGCAAAAATCAAATTAAGCTGTGCAAGGTTCTTGTAGCTGTGGATAATGCTGTCGGCAAACTCGCCTGCATTTGCGGAAAGCTCAAAGAGGATTCTTTCAATCTCCTGCTCTTCCTTTGACTGCAAAAGCTTTATGTCATTGTTTGCCTGAACAACGCCCATAGGCTCAATAAACACGGTTGCACCGCTTGACGAGGTGTCATGTACAAGACCCGGAACATTGCCTCTGCATTCACTTCTTACCGGAACAACATATCTGCCGTCACGCTGTGTGACGATAGTATCCTGAAGATACTTTATGTATGTTGAGCTGTGAATAATTTTATCGAGTACCTCACGAGCCTTTGAGGAGGCTGTGCGGATTTTTCTTCTTATATCCGACAAAACAGGGCTTGCCTTATCGGAAATTTCCTCCTCGCTTATAATAGCCGAGGTGATTTTGTCCTCAAGAAACTTGTTGGAAACAAGTCCGCTGAAATAGCCGTCAAGAGAGCTTGCTCCTCCGCCCGAGCGTGAGTGCCACTCCTTGACCGTGCGGATTGTTCTGAGCGTTGAAGCAACCGACAGAAGTTCGCCTGTGGTAAGGCAACCGCCTGCCTGTGCTCTGCGTAAATGTCCCGAACAATTTCCGGCACCGCCGAATGACGGAGCACCGAATCTTCCGCTTAACGCAACTGCGTCATCGGTTTGCTGTAAAAGCTGTTCAACCTTTTTCAGTTCAAACACGGGTTCAAGATTCAATGCCATTTCACGGGCGTCCTCAATCGAAGTCATCCCCGCAAGCTTTTCGAGAATTTTATCAAGTTCAAGTGTTTTGTAATGTCTGTTCATAATTCTACCAAATTCAATAATTGCAATTTTGTGTCAAATAATATTACAGTAAAACAACCGATTTATCGCATTGTTTGCAAGGGCGAAGCGTGTTCGCCAATCACACAAAACTGCATTGTCTGATTAACTGCTTATTGTTTTGTAAAAAATAAGCGTTTTAAAGTCTTTTTCAAATCTGTATTTAAGATAACTTTCGCTCGCCGCATTCAGCACAACAAGGTCATCCTTCGGCAGTGCAAACGAAAACAGCTTGTCGTCATCGGCATAAACAGTATGCCTAAGCGCCGTGAGCGTTCCCTCGTTTAGAGCGATTGCAGGTTCTGACACATCCGTTCTGCAATCGGCACATTCAAGAGCGCCTATGCGTGGCAGAAAGTACATAAGCGTAGTAATGTATTCTCCGCATTCTCTGCACATTCTCAGGTCGGGCATATAGCCCGCCATACTTGCAAGCCTCATTTCAAGACACGGCTTGATAAGGTCTGCACTGCGTTTGTCCTCCGACAAAAGATAGAGCGAATTAAGCACAAGACTCAGAAATGAGTCTGCCTTTTGCTCACGGGGACAAATTGTCAGAGCAAGTTCGCAAAAATACTGTGCAAGGCACATTTTTGTAACATCACTGCGGAGCTTTGAGAAAATGCGAATCGGCTGTGCCTCGCCGATTATGTAACTTTCCCGACCTTTATAAATTGTAAGTCGGGAATATGAGAGAAGAGATGCCGCCGCACATTTGCCGTTTTTGATGTTTTTTGCACCCTTTACAAATGCACGGATTACACCGTTTGACTTTGTGAGAGCAAAAACGAGCTTGTCCTGCTCACCGATATTCTGTTCCTTTATAATCAGTCCCTCTGTTCGGAATTTCATCGGTTTCCTCCCTGTTCACGGTGATTGCACCCGTGTCTTTGGCATCCTGAATACTTTTGTAGCGAATGTAATCAAGAACACTTCCCGTGGTAAAGAATATTTGCCACGCACTCCAGTTATCCATAAAAACACCTCCGCAGTTAGTGTTTCACGGACGCCGTTTATTATATTATGAAAAATCTGACATTGTGTCAAATCGTGTACCCGAATCGCTTTTAATCGGATTATCAGTCAAAATTCTTTTCGTCATAGCCGAAATTCTGGAGAATCTGGGCACGGTTTCGCCAATCCTCTTTTACCTTTACCCATGTCTGTAGGAATACCCTGCAATCGAAAAATCTTTCGATATCCTGACGGGCAAATGTGCTGATTTTCTTGAGCATTGAGCCGTTTTTGCCGATAATAATACGCTTGTGGGTTTCTTTTTCACAGAAAATAGTAGCGTCAATATCAAGCATACCGTTATCCCTTGTTTTCATTTTTTCGATTACAACAGCCGTGCCGTGCGGAATTTCCCTGTCGCAAAGACGGAGTATTTTTTCACGGATAATTTCGGCAACAATAACTCTTTCAGGCTGGTCTGTAAGAGTATCGTCATCAAAGAAATGACCGCCCTCGCCTGCCTGCTTTTTAAGCTCATCAAGAAGTTCGTTCATACCGTTGCCGTCCTGTGCACTCACGGGAACAACTGCGTCAAAATCGTAGAGCAGACTGTAACGGGCAATCTGTTTCATAAGTTCTTCTTTTTCTTTGAGAGTGTCAATCTTGTTGATTGCAAGGATTGCCGGCATTTCCATTGACTTGAACTTTTCAATAAGGTTAAGTTCTGTGTCACCCGGTTCTTTTCCTGCCTCAACAACGAGCATACAGCAGTCAACACCGCCCACGGATTCATTGACGGAACGCACCATATACTTGCCGAGAGAGGTTTTCGGCTTGTGCATACCCGGTGTATCAAAGAAAACAAGCTGATATTCGCCCTGAGTAAGCACACCTGTGATTCTGTTTCGGGTAGTCTGCGGCTTGCTTGAAACAATTGCAATTTTCTGTCCCATAAGTCTGTTGAGAATTGAACTTTTGCCCACATTAGGTCTGCCGACAATGGCAATAAATGCGGATTTATCTTTATTATCTGTATTTAACATATTACCTCACTATACAAAAATCGGGGGCTGCTAAAATGCCGCCCCTTTTGTTAATGTTTATCTTTTCTTTTGATACTCAAAATTGCATTTTTCACCTTTACGGGACCTGCACATACAAAGACGGCAGAAATCACCGCAGACAAAATAAGCAAACCCAGCATAACGGGATTATTTGCAAAATACAAAAATATTTTTCCTATTACTTCAAAATCAAGGAAGAACAGCACAGCCGTAAACACAGCCGAAAACGACACGGCAAGCACGGCTGCGGCTGCAATATCCTTGATAATCTTAACAGAAAAATCATATCTGTCACAAAGCAAATCGCAGAGCCTTTCAACACAGGTATTGACCAGTTCAAGTGCAATTACAAAGCTGCATAAAACGGCGAGCAACGCCCATTTTGCGGCAGAAAAATCGTAAAAGCAACCGAAAGCGAAAACATAAAATGTCGCAACAAGGTGAAATCTCATATGACTTTCGCTTTTTACGGCTGAACAAAAGCCTTTGAATGCACTTTTAAAACTTTTGATTTGCTTCTTCATATCCCGAAATACAACTGTTTAAACTGCATCAAGCCATATCGTCGTCAACTATGTAGCTTGATGATGCAGGAAGACCGAGCTGTTCCATAACAAGCTCTTCTTTTTCTCTCATTCTTACCCTTTCAAGCTTTTCCATATGGTCATAACCGAGAAGATGAAGGACGCTGTGAGCGGTAAGATAGCCAACCTCTCTCTGGAGGCTGTGACCGAAAAGCTCTGCCTGATCTCTTGCCTTTTCCATTGAAATTACAACATCGCCCAAAATCTGTGCGCCTGTTTCGGGATTGGTGTCATAAACACCGTTTTCGCCCATCGGGAAAGAAAGAACATCGGTTTCAATGTCCTTGTCACGATACTGCTTGTTAAGAGCCTTGATGCCCTCGTTATCCGTGAAAGTAACGCTGATTTCAGCAGAACCTTCAAATTTTTCAAGCTGGAGAACCGCATTGCAGCAGCGGCGGACCAACATTCTTATACCCGTCGGAATTTTAACTGCTTTTTGTTTGTTTGTGATAATTACTCTGATTTTATTGTGTTCTGCCATATGTGATCGTCCTTTCGTTATTTTTAATCCTAAGGTTCGGATTAGTTATACAATATTAGTTTTTGGAATTACTGCCTCGCAAATTGTTATTGCTGCTTTCAAACCTTGCGTACGCCTTGATAATATCCTGAACAAGGCGGTGACGGACAACATCCTTTTCATCAAAGAAACAAGTGCCGATATCGTCAATATTTTTTAGAATTTTTATACAATCCTTAAGACCGCTCTTTGCACCGTTCGGAAGGTCAATCTGCGTAATATCGCCTGTTATTACCATTTTCGAGTTAAAGCCGAGTCGGGTAAGGAACATCTTCATCTGTTCTCTCGTAGTATTCTGAGCCTCGTCAAGAATTATAAAGCTGTCGTCAAGCGTTCTTCCTCGCATATACGCAAGGGGCGCAACCTCAATGTTGCCCCTTTCAACATACTTTTGATATGTTTCTGCACCCAGCATATCGAACAATGCGTCATACAGAGGACGGAGATACGGATCAACCTTACTCTGCAAATCACCGGGAAGAAAGCCAAGCTTTTCACCGGCTTCAACGGCAGGTCTTGTAAGAATAATTCGGTTAATCTGCTTGCTTCTGAAGGCCGTAACAGCCATTGCAACGGCAAGGTAGGTCTTGCCCGTACCGGCGGGACCTACGCCGATTGTTACGGTATTTTTCGCAATCTGCGAGCAATAGCGCTTTTGACCGATGGTTTTCGGCTTAATGGGCTTTCCCTTTGAAGTAATGCAGATGCAGTCGCCCGCAAGCTGTTCTATTTTGTCCTCGCTGCCTTCATTGACAAGCGAAATGCAGTAGCGGATATTTTGCTCGGAAAGTGCCTCACCTCGGTTGATGAACTGCAGCAGGCTCTCAATAACCTTGCAGGCTTTTGCCGTGTTTTCCGCATCGCCCTCAACCTTCAGTTCACTGTCGCGACAGGTGACGCGAACATTAAATTCCTTTTCAATCAGCTTAATATTCTCGTCAAAACTGCCAAAAAGTGCTACAGCATTTTCCATTCTGTCGATATTTATAATCTGTTCCGTAAAGCAAAACTCCTGTTTCTTCAATAATTCAAAACAATTATAACACATTTCACCAAAAAATACACGAGAAAAATAGCCTTTTTTACTAAAAAATTAAATTTTGTTAAAAATGACGAAAACTAAACTGCACATAGCCCCCTCATTTGTAAAGGTTAGAAATATAATCATCAATTATTCGTAATTTTTATCAAAATCACATTGTAACAGGCTCGTTTTAATTATCGGATTTCACCAAAAATTCTACAATATCGTCTTTTTTATGACACAACCGTACAATTTCTGATAGTTTTTTAAAAATTTGTCAAAATTTATTCTGCTTTTGTCATTTCGGTAAACGCATTGCAGAAATCCGCTTTAAAGGCTTGACAAACAGTCGAGCATATATTATAATATCACAGGTGTAAAGAAAATCTCTTTACAGACACAGACCAATCACGGGAGCTGTCAAATATGGAAAAAAACATTGAAGTATCCCTCTTGTTTGATTTTTACGGCGAGCTTTTAAAGCCCTCGGGCAAAAGGGCGGTTGATCTTTATTATAACGAAGATTTGTCGCTTGCGGAGGTTGCCGATGAAATGGGAATAACAAGGCAGGGTGTGCGTGACAGTATCAAGCGCAGTGAGCAGCAGCTTTTTGAGTTTGAAGAAAAGCTCGGTCTGTTCAAACAGTTCAGTAAGCTTGAGCAGGGGCTTGACGAGATTTCGGCTCTTGCACTTGAAATAAAAGAACTTTCACAGGATATGCAAATCACAGAGCTTGCGGATGTTATTATCCGAAAATCAGGCTCGCTGAAGGATTAAAGGAGTTTTTATGGCGTTTGAAGGACTTGCAGATAAGCTTGGCAATGCGTTCAAAAAACTGAAAAACAAAGGCAAGCTTTCTGAAAAAGATGTTAAGGAAGCAATGCGAGAGGTTCGACTCGCACTTCTTGAGGCAGATGTAAACTACAAGGTTGCAAAGGACTTTACAAACAAAGTAACAGAGCGTGCCGTCGGTCAGGATGTTATGCAGAGTCTTACTCCCGCACAGATGGTTGTTAAGATTGTTGACGAGGAGCTTACAAGCCTTATGGGCGGCGAGGACGCACGAATTGAGTTTGCGTCAAAGCCACCGACAGTCATTATGATGTGCGGTCTTCAGGGTTCAGGTAAAACAACCCACACGGCAAAGCTTGCAAAAATGCTCAAAAAACAGGGCAGAAGTCCGCTTCTTGCGGCTTGTGATGTTTACCGTCCCGCCGCTATTGACCAGTTGAAGGTTGTCGGCGAAAAGGCAGGCGTTCCTGTTTTTGAAATGGGAAAAGCAAATCCCGTTAAGATTGCAAAAGAGGCAATTAAGCGCGCAAAAGACTACGGCAACGATGTTGTTATTCTCGATACCGCAGGTCGGCTTCATATTGATGAGGCTCTTATGGATGAGCTTAAAAACATCAAAAAAGAAGTTGAACCAAACGAAATTTTGCTTGTTATCGACTCGATGACAGGTCAGGACGCAGTTAATGTTGCGAAGAGCTTTAACGAACTTCTTGACATTACGGGCGTTATTCTAACAAAGCTTGACGGTGACACTCGAGGCGGTGCGGCACTTTCGGTAAAGGCTGTTACAGGCAGACCTATTAAATTTGCAGGTACAGGCGAAAAGCTTGACGATATTGAAGTTTTCCACCCCGACAGAATGGCAAGCCGTATTCTCGGCATGGGTGATGTGCTTACTCTCATTGAGGACGCACAGAATAAAATGGATGCCGAAAAAGCCGAAGAAATGGCTCAGAAGATGATGAGCAACAAATTCGATTTTAACGATTTGTACGATCAGTTTGAGCAGGTCAAAAAAATGGGACCGCTCAAGGGCATTCTCTCAAAAATTCCGGGTGTTGGAAAACAGCTTGAGGGCGTTGACATTGACGACAGACAGATTGACTGGGTTCAGGCAATCATCCTCTCAATGACACCCGAAGAAAGAAGTCATCCGCACATTATGAACCCGTCAAGAAAGCGCAGAATTGCGGCAGGTTCGGGCAGAAGCATTGAAGAGGTCAACCGACTTATCAAGCAGATTGACCAAATGCAGAAGATGATGCGTCAGATGACAAAGGGCGGAAAAGGCTCTAAGAAACGAAGAAAAATGAAAGGTCTTCCGGGGCTCGGCGGTATGCCGATGAACGGAATGGGCGGCATGGGCGGTCCTGACGGAATGCCTCCGTTCAAATAATTAACATTTATCAAACATTAAACAAAAACAAAGTTTTTCATCCAATTACGGTTGGTGAATATAAATTAACAATTTTTATGAGGTGAACATTATGGCAGTAAAGATCAGACTTAGAAGAATGGGTTCAAAGAAGGCTCCTTTCTACAGAGTAGTAGTTGCAGATTCAAGATATCCGAGAAACGGTCGTTTCATTGAAGAAATCGGCACATATGATATTCTCAAGAAGCCTTCAGAGTTCAAGGTTGATGCTGAAGCAGTTAAGAAATGGATTGCTAACGGCGCTCAGCCAACAGACACAGTAAAGGCTCTTCTCAAGAAGAACGGCGTAATTGAATAATTGCGCTTCGGAAAGGACAAACAATGAAGGATTTACTTGCAGTTATCGCAAAGGGTCTTGTTGACGATCCAGATTCCGTATCAGTTGAAGCAGATGCTCCCAACGAAGAGGGAACAGTTGTTTACCATATTCATGTTGCAGAAAACGACATGGGCAGAATCATCGGTAAGCAGGGCAGAATTGCCAAGGCTATCCGCACAATTGCCCGCAGTGCAGCTATCCGCAGTGAAGAAAAAATTATGGTTGAAATTGACTGATTAACGGTCATAACCGAACAAAAGCCCCCGAAATTTCGGGGGCTTTTAATATTGCTCAAATTTTATTGAGCAGACATCTGACATACAAAAAGCGGTCGGCTTGAACAAACCGACCGCTGATATTTTGCAATTATTAAATAAATTCAGAAATTATTTGTCCTCTTTAACGACATCTCTGACAACCTTTGCGATGTGCGGCTGTGTAAGACCAAACTTGTCAAGAAGCTCAAGAGCCGGACCGCTGTAACCGAAACGATCGTTTACACCAATCTTTGTAACCTTAACAGGGCATTCTGCGCTTACAACATCACAAACAGCGTCGCCAAGACCGCCGATAACATTATGCTCCTCAATTGTGATGATTCTGCCTGTTTCCTTTGCAGCCTTAATAATGATATCTCTGTCAATAGGCTTGATTGTGTGGATATTGATAAGGCGAGCGTTGATACCCTCTGCTTCAAGCTCCTTAACAGCCTTTAAAGCCTCGTTTACAACAAGGCCTGTTGCGATAACAGCCACATCGTTGCCCTCGTGAAGAGTAATGCCCTTGCCGAGTTCAAAAGTATAGGTATCGGGATCGTTAAAGCTGTCGATTGCAAGTCTGCCAAGACGGATATAAACAGGACCCTTGTACTCAATTGCTGCCTTTGTAGCAGCCATCATTTCGTAATGATCGGCAGGGTTAAGAATAACCATACCCGGAATTGTACGCATAATACCGATGTCTTCAAGGCACTGATGAGTAGCACCGTCTTCGCCTGTTGAAATGCCTGCGTGACTGCCGGCAATCTTAACATTGAGGTGAGGATAAGCAACAGAGTTACGAATCTGCTCGAATGCTCTGCCTGTTGCAAACATTGCAAATGATGCTGCAACGGGGATTTTGCCTGCCGCAGCCATACCTGCCGCAACACCTACCATATTGCCCTCGGCAATACCGCAGTCAAAAAATCTGTCGGGAAATTCTTTCTTGAAAATTCCTGTCTTTGTAGCAGCTGCGAGGTCTGCGTCAAAAACGATAATATCCTTATTTGTCTTTGCAAGCTCACAAAGAGCCATACCAAAGCTTTCTCTTGTAGCCTTTTTAATAACCTGTGCCATCAGCAGTTGCCCTCCAATCTGTCAATTTCAGCCTGAAGCTCGGCAGTAGCCTGTTCATACTGTTCCTTGTTTGGAGCAGTGCCGTGCCAGCCAACCTGATTTTCCATAAATGAAACGCCCTTGCCCTTGATTGTCTTGGCAAGAATTGCAGTAGGCTTGCCCTTTACTGTCTTAGCCTTTTCGAGAGCCGATTCAATCTGATTAAAGTCGTGACCGTCAATTTTGATTACTTCAAAGCCGAAGCTTTCAAACTTTTTATCGAGAGGTTCAATGCCTGCAACCTCTTCAACAGTACCGTCAATCTGAAGTCCGTTCTGGTCAACAATTACAACGAGGTTGTCAAGCTTGTTGTGAGCGGCAAACATTGCAGCCTCCCAAACCTGACCTTCTTCAACTTCGCCGTCACCGAGAACCGTATATGTGCGATAGCTCTTGTTATCAAGCTTAGCCGCAAGCGCCATACCGCAGGCAGCCGAAACGCCCTGACCAAGTGAGCCTGTGCTCATATCAATACCGGGAGTACCCTTCATATCGGGATGGCCCTGAAGCATTGCGCCCACATGGCGGAGCTTAGTAAGCTCGTCCCATTCAAAAAAGCCCTTGAGTGCAAGTGTTGCATAAAGAGCCGGACAGCAGTGACCCTTTGAAAGAACAAAACGATCTCTGTCCTGCATATCAGGATTTTTAGGATCAACATTCATTTCCTTAAAGTAGAGATATGTGAAAATATCTGCCGCAGAAAGCGATCCGCCGGGATGACCTGATTTGGCGTGATAAGTGCCGAGAATTGCGCCCATTCTTGACTTTGCAGCAAGGATTTGGAGCTGCTTGATTTCTGAACTATCCATTTAATAAACCATTCCTTTCAGAATTTTGCGCAGTACTTGACCGTGTCTGCGCACCTATTTTAATTATACACAAACCAACGCAAATTTCAACAATTTTTTTGGATTTTCCAAAAATCGGATAAATTCCTTAAATTCACCCTTGAAGAAATAATTTTTTATGATATAATAAGCAAAGTAAAGTACGATTAAATCTAAACTTTTGTAAGAGCTTATTTATGAAAACCGTTTGGAGGGAACAGTAATGCTGCTTGCGGCCGATGTCGGAAACACCAATGTCAAGCTCGGTATTTTTGACGGAGATAATTTAAAATTCAAACTCCGTTTTTCAACCGATGAAAACAAAACAAGCGACGAGCTTGCCGTTGAACTTTACACTTTTTTGCAGATTTACAACATCGACGCAAAAAACATTGACGGCGCTATTATAAGCTCTGTTGTTCCGAAATTTACATATAACCTCAGAAGTGCGATTATGACCGTTACAGACAGAAAAAGTCTGCTCATCGGTCCGGGACTCAAGACAGGTCTTGACATCAAGATAGAACATCCCGAAACCTTGGGTGCAGATATCGTTGCCGGCTGTGTGGGAGCGTGTGAAAAATACGGCGGTCCTCTCATTATGATTTTTATGGGAACTGCAACCGCAATTGTCTATGTTGACGCAAGCAACGCGTATCACGGCGGTGCAATTGCCCCCGGTATGGGAATTTCGCTTGACGCACTCACAAATCACGGTGCATTGCTGTCATCGGTTGATATGAAAGCTCCAAAGAAGGTAATTTCATCAAACACATCCGACTGCATTCGTTCGGGAATTATGTTCGGAACAGCCTGTATGCTTGACGGAATGGTTGATATGTTTACCGAGGAATGCAAGACAGAATGCAAGGTTATTGCCACAGGCGGTCTTGCTCCGCTTGCAATCAAAAACTGCCGTCACGATATTATCTTTGATGAGAATATTATTCTTGACGGACTCAAAATTATTTACGAGAGAAATAAAAAATAAAGACAATTTAATATACAACTTGTTTTTGAATTATTAATTTGATGCAACGGGGTTCTCCCCTTGTAAATATTATTTGCGTTTCACCTGCGTAAAATGAGCAGGGAAACAGCAGGAGGAATTTTTTATGAACAAGACAGGAAACTTTTCAAAGGTGCAAAGAATGGTTATTCTTGCAGTGCTTATCGCATTGACGCTTGTAATGGCGCTCACACCGCTCGGATATCTGAAGATCGGTGCGCTTTCCATTTCATTCCTTTGCATTCCGATTGCAATCGGTGCAACCGTTCTCGGTCCTACAGCAGGATTGATTCTCGGCACACTCTTTGGTATCACAAGCTTTGTACAATGCTTTGGTATGGACGCATTCGGCACGGCAATGCTTTCAATCAACTGGTTTTACACCTTTATAATTTGTGTTGTTGCACGAGCTCTTATGGGTTGGTTCACAGGACTTATCGCAAAAGGTCTGGGCAAGGTATTTGAAGGTAAAACTGTAGGCAAGTTCAATCTTAACGACCTTATTGCTACTATACTCTGCCCTGTTATGAACACAGCCTTCTTCCTTGGCTTTATGGCAATCCTTTTCGGCAGTATCGAAGTTATGGGACTTAATGTAATCACAGCCGTGGTTATCCCTGCTCTTTCAATCAACTGCATTCTTGAAATCATTGCTTGCTTTGTTGTCGGTTCGGCAGTAAGCATTGCAGTCAAGAAAATTGTTGCGGCAAACAAAAGTAAATAATTAACATTCAAAAACGGGCGATTTTGTTTAGAATCGTCCGTAATTTTTTCATTAAATTTTAAAATCGGTGATGTTATGCAAAAGAAAATTATTGAACTTTTAACAAAAACAGACGGCTATGTTTCGGGCAGTGAAATTTCCGAACAGCTTGGTGTGTCAAGACAGGCAGTGTGGAAAGCGATTAACAGTCTCAAGGAACAGGGCTACAAGATTGACTCTGTAACAAACCGTGGATACCGCCTTGTTGCCTATCCGCCACACCTCAACGAGCCTGCAATCGAAAAATACCTGAAAACCTCCGTAATCGGTAAAAACCTCATCGTCCTTGACGAGGTGGGTTCAACAAACGATTACCTCAAAAAGCTGGGTGCAGACGGTTGCGAAAACGGCACGGTTGCCGTTGCCAGAGAACAAACTCAGGGCAAGGGCAGACTCGGCAGAGTTTGGAAAGCAAAAAAGGATGACAGCATCACCTTTTCATTCTTGTTAAGACCAAAGATTGCCCCGTCCGAGGTATCATCAATCACTCCGCTTGCAGGTCTTGCAGTCTGCAAGGCTGTCAGAGAGTTCACAGGACTTGACTGCCGTATCAAATGGCCGAACGATATCATCATCGGCAAGAAAAAGCTTGTCGGTATTCTAACCGAAATGAGTGCCGAATTTGACGCCGTTGAATATGTAATTACAGGCATCGGAATCAATGCCGATACTCAGGATTTTCCCGATGACATCAAAGAAAAGGCAACTTCAATTTATCTTGCAACAGGCGGTCATTTTGACAAGAACAAATTCTTTGCCAGTGTACTTAATCACATTGAGGAAGAATTTATCAAAAACGGTTTAAAACTCTCCGACACTGCGTTAAAAGAATACACAAGCCTTTGCGCAACAATCGGCAGAACCATAACATTCAGCCGCAACGGCAGATCCGTAAAAGCCAAAGCCGTAGGAATTAACCGTAACGGCGAGCTTATTGCAGAGCTTCCCGACAAAACCACCAAACTTATCAATTCAGGCGAAGTCACCGTTCAAGGCATCTATTAACGGCGTGTCGCCGTCCCCCGTTCGTGCAGACAGTTTTTTAAATGCAAAGCTATAAATGCCCGAGCGTAACATTTCCGATTACGGTAAGTCATCTATTGTCTGCGTGTCGCCGTCCCCCGTTCGTGCAGACAGTTTTACAAATGCAAAGCTATAAATGCCCGAGCGTAACATTGCCAATTATATTTCAATGTCACAAAGCTACTGCCATACAGTAGTGGCGAACCTCGTTCGCCGCTACAATAACAATACAATATTATTGCGTACTATACCGCACAAACAACAAGGACATCCGAAAAACGGATGTCCTTAGTTTTTATATAAAAGATTCGGTTATAAATTACTTGAAGTATTTTACGCCGCTTTCAAAAATCTGCTGGTCTTTTGCGAACGGAACATTTTTGTAAAGGTTTTCGCCCTTTCTCTCGCTGTGTCCCATTTTACCGAGAACTCTGCCGTCAGGTGATGTGATACCCTCAATTGCACAAACAGAACCGTTGAGGTTGAACTCAATGTCGCTGCTTGGGTTGCCGGCAAGGTCAACATACTGTGTTGCAATCTGACCGTTCTTTGCAAGTTCTTTTACAGTTTCAACATCAGCCATAAATCTGCCCTCACCGTGTGACACGGGAACAGCAAACACATCGCCTGCGTTGACATTTGCAAACCACGGTGACTTAACGGAAGTAACTCTTGTATAAGCCATATGTGAAATATGTCTGCCGATTGTGTTGAATGTGAGCGTCGGATCATTTGCCTTAAGCTCTCTGATTTCGCCGTAAGGAACAAGTCCGAGCTTGATAAGAGCCTGGAATCCGTTACAGATACCGAGCATAAGACCGTCACGATTCTTGAGAAGGTTGTTAACCTGCTCTGCAATTCTCGGGTTGCGGAATGTTGTTGCAATGAACTTACCTGAACCGTCAGGCTCGTCACCGCCTGAGAAACCGCCCGGAAGCATAATCATCTGTGACTTTGCAATGAGCTTTTCCATTTCGTCAATTGTTTCCTCAATGTCATTTGAAGAAAGGTTCTTGACGATGAGCATTTCAACATTTGCTCCTGCTTTTTCAAATGCTCTTGCCGTATCAACCTCGCAGTTTGTACCCGGAAATACAGGGATAAATACAGTAGGCTTTGCAGTTTTGATTGCAGGTGAAGATGTATTTCTCTCGCTGTAAAGCGGAACATCAACTTCGATTTCAGGCACTTCAGCCTTTGTCGGGAATACCTTTTCAAGCGGAGCAGTCCACTTTTCGAGGAGTGCGGAAAGTTCGATTCCCTTGCCGTTTACAGTAATCTTTGCATCGTTCGTAACAGTACCGAGGTCATAGTGAAGAACATCATCTGAAAGCTCTGCACCGTCTGCAAGTTCGATAACAAGCGAACCCGAAAGCGGAGCAAAAAGCTCGTCATTTGTAAGTTCGTTTGCAAACTTAAAGCCAAAGCCGTTACCGAAGCAAGCCTTACATACGCTTGCGGCAGTACCGCCCTCTTTAACAACCGACGCAGAAAGCACCTTGCCGTCCTCGCAGAGAGCATAAACAGCGTTGTACATTTCGATAAGCTTATCCCATACAGGCATAAGTGTTTCTTTATTTTCGGGAACGGGAACAAAGATAACCTTTGAACCTGCGTTCTTAAATTCTGTTGAAATTGTCTTTGATGCCTTTGTCATTGCAACGGCAAAGCTTACGAGTGTAGGCGGAACATCAATATCCTCAAATGTACCCGACATACTGTCCTTACCGCCGATTGACGGAAGTCCGAGCTTGAGCTGAGCCTGCATAGCACCGAGGAGTGCTGCGGCAGGTTTGCCCCAACGGGAAGGAACATCTTTAAGTCTTTCAAAATATTCCTGGAATGTAAGTCTTGCTGTCATCGGGTTTGCACCGATTGCAAGCAGCTTTGAAAGCGACTCAACAACTGCATAAGCAGAGCCGTGGAACGGACTCCAGCGTGAAACACCGGGGATATAGCCGTAACTCATTGCTGTTGCATCGTCTGTTTCGCCCTTCTCAAGCGGAATCTTTGCAGCCATAGCCTCCTGAGGAGTGAGCTGATTCTTACCGCCGAACGGCATAATTACCGTAGCCGCACCGATTGATGCGTCAAATCTTTCTGCAAGACCAATCTGTGAGCAAACTTCAAGTCTTGACATATTTTCAAGGAATGCCTCATCAGCAGGCATATCTTTAAGCTTTGTGGGAGCAACCTTACGGTAGCAGCCTTCCCACTTCGGAGCCTCGATATAAGCCTTGGCAACCTGAGTAACACCGTTTGTGTTGAGGAATTCACGGCTGAGGTCAACGATTGTGTCGCCTCTCCAGTTCATTGTAAGACGAGGACTTTCGGTTACAACCGCAACGGCTGTAGCCTCAAGGTTTTCTTTTGATGCAAGTGAAATAAACTTGTCAACATCTTTTTTATCGAGAACAACAGCCATTCTTTCCTGACTTTCGGATATAGCAAGCTCCGTACCGTCAAGGCCGTCATATTTCTTTGTTACCTTGTCGAGGTCAACCGTAAGACCGTCGGCAAGTTCACCGATAGCAACGCAAACACCGCCTGCACCGAAGTCGTTGCATCTCTTGATGAGCTTTGCAACTTCGGGATTGCGGAACAAACGCTGAATTTTTCTTTCTGTAGGAGGATTACCCTTCTGAACCTCTGCACCGCAGGTTTCGATTGAGCTTTCATCGTGAGCCTTTGAAGAGCCTGTTGCACCGCCGCAGCCGTCACGGCCTGTTCTTCCGCCGAGAAGCACGATTACATCATCGGGAAGAGGAGTTTCACGGATAACATTTTCCTTTGGAGATGCGCCGATAACAGCACCGATTTCCATTCTCTTTGCAACATAGCCCTGATCGTAAAGCTCGGTTACCTGACCTGTTGCAAGACCGATCTGGTTACCGTATGAGCTGTAACCCTGAGCGGCACCTGTTGTAATTTTGCGTGAAGGGAGCTTGCCGTGCATTGTATCCTTGAAAGGAATTGTCGGATCGCCCGAGCCTGTAACACGCATAGCCTGATATACATATGAACGGCCTGAAAGCGGATCACGGATTGCACCGCCAAGACAGGTTGCGGCACCGCCGAAAGGCTCGATTTCTGTCGGGTGGTTGTGAGTTTCGTTCTTAAACTGAACGAGCCACTGTTCTGTTTTTCCATCTATAGTAACGGGAACCTGAATTGAGCAGGCATTGATTTCTTCACTTTCGTCAAGGTCGGGAATGAGTCCCTTCTTCTTGAGTGACTTCATACCGATGAGAGCCATATCCATAAGTGAAACGATTCTCTTTGTATCCTTGCCGTAAACCTCGTCACGGGTTGCATAATACTCGCTGAGTGCGTCCTCGATAACCTTGCCGAGAGCAGACTTTTCAATCTCAATCTCTTCAAGTCTTGTGAGGAATGTTGTGTGACGGCAATGGTCCGACCAGTATGTGTCAATTACACGAAGTTCTGTAACCGACGGATCACGGTGTTCTGTATCTCTGAAGTAATCACGGCAGAACTTGAGGTCTGCAAGTGTCATTGCAAAGCCCATTGAATCGTAATACTTCTGCATCTCATCGTCATTCCAACCGATGAAGCCCTCTACCCTCTTAACATTTTCGGGAACGGGAATTTCCATATCAAGAGTCTTTGGCTTTTCAAGAGATGCAAGACGGCTTTCAACAGGGTTGATGAGGTACTCCTCAACCTTTACAAGCTCTTCATCTGTAATATTGCCCTTGAGAGCAATTACTCTTGCTGTAAGAACCTTACAGCGCTCACCCTGAGTAAGAAGCTGAACGCACTGCTCGGCAGAGTCACCGCGCTGATCGTACTGACCGGGGAGATACTCCATTGCGAATACCTTCCAGCCGTCCTCAACGGGGAGAGTTTCTTCATAGATTACATCGGCGTTAGGCTCTGACAAAACAATGGTTTTCGCCTTGTCATATTCTTCCTTAGTAAGTCCCTCAAGATCGTAACGCACAATGTAACGAAGATCTTCGACAGACTTCATACCGAGGTTGTGGCGGATGTCCCAAAGCGTCTGCTTTGCAAGAACATTGAAGCCATCCTTTTTTTCAACAAAAATTCTGATTACTTCTGACATAATTCATTCACCTGCTTAATTAAGATATAAAACAAAATAAATCCCGTCTGATAACCTGTATCACATCACATAATACCACATTCGACTATTTTTTTATTTCATTTAAGGCATTAAAAGGTATTCTGTAAAAGTAAAATTAAATGCACACAGAAAAAGCGGTCAGACAAAGCAAAATGCCGTCTGACCGCACAATATAATCATATTTAATCGCCTTTGAGAAAATCTTTGTAAAATTCCTCAAAACTGCCGTTTTTGTAGTCTGAATAATCCTTATTATCTCTGTTCACAATTGTGTCGGTAATAAGGTATGTATCAAAGCCGAGTTTTGCGCTGCACAAATCCTCGTCAACATCGTTGCCGATCATAATGCTGTCTTCGGGCTTGATATCCTGCTTTTTGCAGATTTCTTCAAAATATTTGAGATTCGGCTTGCAGCAGCCAAAGTTTTCGTATGTTGTAACAAGTTCAAAATCATCGGGAGAAACTCCTGCCCATTCAAGTCTGCGTTTTGTTGCAACAAACGGAAAAATCGGATTTGTTGCGGCAATAAGTCTGCCGCCGTTTTTCTTTATGAAATCAATGCTTTTCTTTGCATAAGGAGTAAAGCTTGTAGCATCTTTCGGAACGATAAACTCGTTTTCGTAATAATCGGTAAAAAGGTCATCAAACTTTTCAAGGTCGGCACCGCTGACTTTGCCTGCTGTTTCCCAGAAAACTTCACGGTTTGTACGGCTGTTATCGTTCTTTGTCATAGCGTCAGTACCTGCCCACATCGCCTTTATAAGGGCGTCAGGTTCGATTTTTATAACAGGAGTGCAACGCTTGCAGAGCGATGAAAAATACAGCTTTACGAATTTTTCCATATCCATGGGAAGCAAAGTTCCGTCCAAATCAAAAAGATAATTTTTATACATTAACATACCGTTCCTTTCAATTTATGCACAAATATTATACAAAATTTCGATTTGGATTGCAAGGAAAAAATTTTCGGTATATACTATAGTCAGTAAAAAACGAGGTGATAAGATGAAAATAGTTTTAACAGACGCACAGACTGTTCTTGACGATATTGTAAATGCCGATGTGCTTAATCGGTTCGGCGAGGTTGAGTCGTTCGGTCTTTTGAAATATGAAGAAGTTGCGGAGAAAATTGCAGATGCAGATATCGTTGTGTGCAACAAAACTCTGCTTGATTCGCACACAATGCGACTTGCAAAAAATCTGAAATATATAGGACTTTTTGCAACAGGCTACAACAACATTGACCTTGACTACTGCACCAAAAACGGCATAACCGTCTGCAACGCAGGTTCATATTCAACAAATGCGGTTGCACAGCACACATTTGCACTCATTCTTGAACATTTCAATCACACTGCGGAATATAATCGGTTTGTTCAGGACGGCAAGTGGAAAAGAAGCAAAACTTTTTCACCGTTTGTATATCCGCTGAATGAACTTGCAGGCAAAACACTCGGCATTGTCGGACTCGGAAACATCGGAAAGGCTGTTGCAAAAATTGCAAATGCTTTTGATATGAATGTAATCGCATCGAGCAGAACTCCGAAAAATATTGACGGAATCAAAGATGTTTCGTTTGACGAACTTCTTGAAACAAGCGACATTGTAAGCGTTCATTGTCCGCTAAATCCACAGTCAGAAAATATGTTTGACAAAAATGCCTTTGCCAAAATGAAACAGGGTGCATTGTTCGTAAACACGGCAAGAGGCGGTGTTATGGTTGAAATAGATTTGCTTGAGGCACTCGAAAGCGGTCACCTCGGCGGTGCGGCAATCGACACCCTCAAGGTTGAGCCTATGGTTGAGGACTGTATTCTTATGGGCGCAAAAAATTGCATCATCACCCCCCACATTGCATGGGCGCTCGTTGAAACCAGAGAACGCCTTATGGGCATAGTTTCGGACAACATCAAAAATTTTCTGAACGGAACTCCGACAAATAAAGTAAATTAACGGCGAGTAAGTAATGACACAAAAGAATAACAATCATGTCATCAAACAGAAATAACCGCCCACCTTTCGGTGAGCGGTTGTTTTGTGTAGTGTAGTATTAGGAAATTAGGATTAGATTACAATTACTGCTGTCTTTCGCAATAGCTTGAAAGGCCTGTGTTAGGATCTGTGTATTTGAGCATATCATTGTCAGCGTCATATGTGTAGTTAAACTGCTGTTCGCCTACTGTCATAACGAGATCTGTACCCTCAAATGTGTAATTGCCCGAAACAGTCACACCGCTCATTTCGCCTGAGAATGTGCCATCCTCTGCAAATGTGTATGTACATTTCAAAGTTTCGGGATCAACACCGTTTGCTGTTGCGTAGTCATCAATTGAAACCGCTTTACCGTCTGTACCCTCAAGTGCGGTAACGGTCCAAGTACCTACCACGCTTGCCGATGAATCGCCGTCCTTTGAATCAGCGGCGCTGTCATCTGCGCTGTTTGCATTGTCGTCAGCAGTTTGTGATGCCGAACTTTCGTTTTTGCTTGATGAGCCACCGTCATTACCGCAGCCTACAAGACCTACTGTACCTACCATACAAATTGCAAGCAATAAAGCTAACTTCTTGATTTTTTTCATAGTTGATTACCTCTTTCCGATATTTTTTACTTTCCGATTTTGATTTACGGAAACACCGCAATTTTCGTGTTTCGCTTTCATCACCTCAATAATAGCCAATTTAATGCAACATTTCAACAAGTTGGCACAAACATCAATATTTTGGCAAAAACATATGACAATCGGATATAATATTTTTCAAATTTATGGTATAATCTAAGTGCAGTTAATCATTGCTCCGAATTAAATTATTTCAAAGGAGGCGATATCTTGAAAATTGCAGTTATTGACGACGAAAAGCCTCAGGCAGACATTCTCTACTCAATCTGCAACGCATATTTTGGCGGACACAAGCAAAATGTGCAGATTGATTGTTTTCCTGACGGAATAGCTTTTTTCAATTCATTCAAGGAAAACACCTACAAAATAGCCTTTGTAGATATTTTTATGGAGAAGATGAACGGCATTACCGTGGCTGAAAAGCTTCGTGAAAAAGACCGTGATATTCTTATTGTATTTGTCACAACAAGCCCCGATTTTATGATGCAGGCATTTTCCGTTCACGCCTTTCATTACATAACAAAACCCTACAAAGCTGAGCAGATTTACAAGGTACTTGATGATGCCTCGTCATATGTATCGGATAATTCAAAATACATTGAAGTTATGTGTGACCGTCGAAACACGCTGATTTCGCTTAAGGAAATTGTTTCTGTTGAATCCGATGCACATTATATCAACATAGGTGTTGTTTCGGGACTTAGATATCGCACACGAATGACCATTGCAGAGTTTCTCAAGCTTGCAGACAACGACAACCGTTTCATACCCGTAAACAGGGGAATCGTGCTGAATGCCAATTACATAAAGGACATTGAGGGCTCTGTATGTGTTACAGGCAACGGCGAAAGATTCCCGATTAAAATTCGTGAAAAAACTCGGATTGAACAGAGCATCCGTGAATATATGTTCAAAAAAATCAGAGAAAACCAGCGGAGGTGAACATGGACGCATTCATAAAATTTCTTCAGGCATTTTTCAGCTTTGTCATAATAATACCGTTAAGTTTATTCTGCCTTTTACCATTAAAAAATCAATTAAAATACCCGATTTCAAAGATAGTAACGCCCTTTTTGTGTTCATTTATCATACTCGGTTCTCTCTCGTCAATTGTGATGACGGCTTTTGACATTCAGAATTTAAACTTTGTTCTCTTCCCCGACCTTGTAATATTTTTCTTCCTTATTAAAAGCGTTACAAAGGCCGGAACAGCACGCTGTTTGTTTGTTTTTATAAGTGTGTGCTGTTTGATTTCATTCTTTTCGCTGTATTCATATTTTATCAACTCATTTTTTCAGGAAGAAATCTCACGAGGAGTTAACACCTCATATAGCCTGATTCAAATGGGGCTTTCGGTTGCGGCAATGGGAGCGCTTGTTCCGCTCACAAAATATTACGCATGGATGATTGACAACATAAATATCGGCAAGGTGTGGTATTTGTTTTCAATTTTGCCCATTGCACTTATGGTGTCAAACATCTATATCATACCGATTTCCTACGCAAATATTCGTGTTGGAAAGGTTTATGCAAAAGGATTCATCATTACAATATTTGAGCTTGCATTGTATCTTATAGTATTCATATTATTCTACATTTTCAGCAAGACTACTATTGAAAAAACAAAGCTTACAGAACGAAACAACATTCTTGAAATTCAGAAAAGTTACACAGAATCGTTGCAGTCGTACATAAAATACACCTCAAAAGCAAGACATGATTTTAAACATTCAGTTCATGTTATGAGCCGACTTGCAGATGAAGGAAATCTTTCGGCACTGAAAGACTACATTGCACAGTATGAAAATTCGCTGACTGTAACAGCACCTGTGCGAATCTGCAAGAGTGAGGCGCTGAACGCATTGTTCAATCACTATCGTCAACAGGCGATTGAGAACAATGTTGACATTAACTGGCGGATTGATTTGCCCGACAAATCGAGAATTCTTGATGTTGACCTCTGCAGTATTTTCGGCAACATACTCGAAAACGCAATTGACGGTTGCTGTACAGTTGAAGAAGGCAAAAGATATTTTAATCTGACTTCAGAAATAAAAGGCGACTGTCTGTACATTGTATCAACCAACAACTTTGGCAAGCCCTTGAGAATGGACGGCGAGGAATTTTCTTCAACAAAACATCAGGGCAAAGGAATCGGACTTTACTCAATGAAAAGCATAACAGATGTTTATGACGGTATTTTTGAAGCAGGCAACAATGACGGCGAATTTTTCGTAAATATCGTAATGAAATACTAAATATTAAAGGGTATGCACAAGCGGCATACCCTTTTTGTATTCGGACAATTGCAAAAAAACACGCCTTGCAGACACAAGGCGTGTTTTTGTTTTCATCGTCAACTGATTATAAGAGTTTTCTGAATTTCTGTTGCGTCAAGAACATTGACCACACCGTCCCGATTGAAATCCGCAAGCTTCATCTGAACATCGGAAAGTGCCGCAGTGGAAATGGCAAACTTGCTGATTTCGGTTGCGTCAAGAATATCAACACTTCCGTCAAGATTTACATCACCGATTGCAAACGACACTTCACCGTTTGATGCAGGAGCTGTTGTTGGCTGAACAGCTGCGGCAGGAACAGTTGCTGCCGGCTGTGTGGCCTTAGCCGTTGTCGGCTGTACTGTTGCAGCAGGAACAGTTGTTGCAGGCTGTGTGGCCTTGGCTGTTGTCGGCTGAACAGTTGGCTTTGCAGTAGTCGGCTGAACCGTAGCTTTGGCTGTGGTAGGCTGTACAGTAGGTTTTGCTGTCGTAGGCTGTACCGTTGATGAAGAAACAAAAGTACAAAAATCAAGAGCAACCCAACCTGTCTTGCCGTTGTACGAGGTGTAACCCCATGTGTGACCGCCGGAAGCCGAAACCTTTGTTACATTAAGAGTAACATTGCTCGGAACAGATGCTACAGATGTATAGCTTGTACCCGCACCGCTTCTCATATTGAGATAATCGTCAACATCTGTTTTATATGTACCTGTTGTGTAAGTTACCTTTTTGGTTGTAGCCTGAGTAGTGCTTGTACTGCTGCTGAAATTGCCAAGGTAAATGTAGCCCTGAAAATTCCACCCTTTGTTACCGCCAACCTTCGGGTCGGAGATACTCGCTGTGGAAATGTAAAAATTAGCACCGCTGTATGCAGAGTTTGAAAGTGTAATCACACCGTTTTCAACCTTTTCCACAACAGCAACATGACCGCCGCCATAGCTATATGACCAACAGGCAATTGCGCCGACCTTCGGGGTCTGGCCGTACTTATAGTAGCCGTTAGCCTTGTTGTAGCCGTACCACTGCTCTGCATTGTTCCACGAAAGCTTCGGCTCAGAGCCGAGAATCTCATAAGCTCTGCCGTAAGCATATGCTGTGCAGTTCGGCATACCGTAATTGTACCTATAAAAAACATTTAAATTACTGTAATAATACTTGTTACTTGAACTCGGGGCAGAAAGTCTCGGTGAGAACGATGCCGCACTCGCAATCATCGACATTGAGAAGACCGACACAAACAGCATTACAGCCGTGAGAACTGCCGCAGAAACCTTTTTGTTAAAAATTCTTTTTAAAACATTTTGCAAAGAAACACTCCTTTTTTAAATTTCAAAGCGGTTGTTACCAATTTGTAACCACTTTCTTATATTTTATCATAAAATGCTTTGAAATCAAAGAGCAGAAATGCCGAATTTAGAAATTATAATCCGCATTTTTAAGCCAATCTATACAATGAATTACATTTTCTGTTCCAACCGTTGACACAAAACGGCAAAAAATAAAAGGCGGTTAAAAAACCACCTTTATTTGGTCGGGATGACAAGACTTGAACTTGCGACTCCACGCCCCCCAGACGTGTGCGCTACCAAACTGCGCTACATCCCGATGCAACATTATTATTTTAGCAAAACAGCAGGCTGTTGTCAAGGCATTTCTAAAATTTTTTCTGCTGATCAACAGAAATTGCAATTAAGACGAACACAAACAGCAAAGCAAAACGGACACTGCCATTCGACAGTGTCCGAAAAATGCTTAGATTAAAGAAAAATCTTTTAAATTATTCTTCTCTCTTCTTTCTTGCAAGGAACATAACGCCTGCTGCTGAAACCATAAGACCTGCCATTACGAACACGATTGTTGTTTCAACGCCTGACTTAACTGCACCTGTGCTTGAAGAACCTGAGCCTGATGAGCCTGAACCGCTGCTGCTTGAGCCGCCGTTTGAACCGTTACTGCTTGAGCCTGAAGCTGAACCTGAGCCTGAGCCAGAACCAGAACCTGAACCGTTGCTTGAGCTGCCGCCTGCTGCCTTGTTACCTGTCTTCTTAGCGTTGTCGAGCTGATCCTTGTCAACCTTTTTACCACCTTTTGTAGGATCTGTGCAAGTTGAGAGAATCTTCTCAACTGCAGCAGCAATCTTATCCTTATCAGGGCTGTTTGTAGCGTTGAGCCTATCTGTCACAGCACCCATAACCTGTGTTGGGCTAACCTTGAGTTCGTTAATAAGGTCCTGTGTATGACTTGTCTTAGCGTCATCGTCGTAGTAAGCAACGAGGTATGTAGCCAGCAATGTTACATCTGATTCGCCCTCAGGGAAAGCAGAACCGATGATTTTACCTGTTGAAGTAATCTTCTTTTCAGGACCGCAGTCTGAATTTTTTTCCCATTTAGCTTCGTTTGCCTTCTTTTCTGAATCCTCAGGGTTTTCAAGCTGATTACCTGTGCAATAAAGTGTGTCGCCGATGCACTTGCCGCTCATGATAGCGTTGTATGACTGCATACCTGTGTTAGCACTGAAGATTACACAGTATACTCTTCCGTCTGACTTAGAGATTGTGTTGCCTGTCTTTGAAAGATCATAAGTTGCGATACCTGTTGAAGCGTCGTACTTACATCTTTCTTTCTTTGTCTGCCAATCCGGCCAATCGCCTGAACCATCAGCCTTCCAAATGTGACAGAATACTGTCTTAACATTATTCCAGCCTGACTTCTTAACATCAAACTTAATAACATTACCTGCTTCAACCTCTGAAGAACCGTTAGCTGAAACATCTGAAGAACCGTCAGCTGAAACTTCTGAAGAACCGTCAGCTGAAACTTCGCCTGACTGATCTGCTGCTGCAACAGCAGCATCATCCTCTGCTTCTGCAGCGCTTGCTGTGATGGCAGCTGAGCTGCACATTACTGCGGCTGCAAGAAAAAGACCTGCAATTTTCTTGAACATTTTTAATCTCCTCCTAAAATTGTTCATAAATATCCAAGATAGATTTTCATATCTTAGTACTGCTTATTATACTATAAAAATAACAAAACTGCAATAGTTTTGGTTTAAAACCGTTTTTGTTATTTGCACAAGGTTTTATGTGACAGTTTGGCTATTTTCCACAATTTTACTTTTTAACACGCCATAAATGCACATTAAATGATTATTTCAACATTGCGTAAACGGTTTCTTTTACGCTGTCAAGAGCCTCTTCAATCTTTTCGGGCTGCTTAGCGCCTGCCATAGCCATATCCGGCTTACCGCCGCCGTTACCGCCGGCTTTCTGAGCAACAGCCTTGACTATTTTGCCTGCGTTAGCACCGAGAGCAAGAGCCTCCTTACCGCAGGCTGCGGCAAATGTTACCTTACCGTCATTTTGCGTTGCAAGAACGCATACGCACTTTGGAGCAAAATCTCTTGCCTTTTCACACATTGTGCGAAGAATGTCGGCATTAGCCTTGTCAACCTTGCCTGTTACCACTCTTACACCGTGCTCCTCTGTTGTGCCTGCAAAAAGCTGTCCAATCTGAGCAACGGCAAGCTTAGAGTTAAGCTCGTTGATTTCTCTCTGCTGTTCCTTGATAATCTGTTCAGCCTTTTGAACGCCCTCAACAACCGCCTTTGGGTTCGCAATCTTGAGCAATGAGCAGACATCCATAATAACAGCGCTCATACCGTTAATATATTTGAGAACGCCCATACCTGTGAGAGCCTCGATTCTTCTTACGCCTGCGGCAACCGAACCCTCCTGTCTGATTCTGAAAAGACCGAGGTTTGCTGTATTCTTAACATGAGTACCGCCGCAAAATTCAACAGAGAAGTCGCCTGCACTTACAACACGGACAACATCACCGTACTTTTCGCCGAAAAGTGCCATTGCGCCGAGCTTTTTAGCCTCTTCAATAGGCATTTCCTGTGTTGTAACGGGGATTGCCTCGAGAATCTTTTTATTCACAAGATCCTGAACCTCAATGAGTTCCTTTGCCGTGAGAGCCTCAAAGTGAGTGAAGTCAAAACGGAAGTAGTCGTCCGAAACAAGCTGACCTGCCTGCTGAACATGGTTGCCGAGAACCTCACGGAGAGCCGACTGAAGAAGGTGAGCCGCTGTGTGGTTTCTTGTAATATCCGCACGGCGCTCTTCATCAACGGCAGTTGAAACCTCTGCACCTACATTGATGCTGCCGCTCTTTACTGTACAAGCGTGAAGGTAAATTGTGCCTGACGGATTCTTTGTTGTGTTGTCAACATCAGCTGAAAAACTGCCCGACTCCATAACGCCTGTGTCGCCAACCTGACCGCCGCCTTCTCCGTAGAACGGAGTTTTGTCGAGAACGATAATAGCATTTTCGCCCTCACCGATACTGTCAACTCTCACACCGTCCTTAACGATTGCAAGAACCTTTGAAGTTGACTTGAGGTCTGTATAACCGACAAACTCTGTATTTGCAACATCGGAAAGGTCTGTTGTGTCAGAAATCCAAGCGTCTGCACCTGCGTTCTTTCTTGCGTCACGGGAACGCTTTTTCTGCTCCTTCATAAGCTCACGGAAACGCTCAACATCAACCTTGATGCCTTTTTCCGAAAGAATTTCTTTTGTAAGGTCAATCGGGAAACCGTAGGTATCGTTAAGCTTGAACGCATCCTCACCGCTGAGAACATTTACATCTTCGTTGTCCATAATGCCGTTGAGCATCTTAAAGCCCTGATCAATTGTCTTGGCAAAGCTTTCTTCCTCAACCTTGATAACCTTTGTGATAAACTCCTGCTTTTCCTTGAGTTCGGGATAAGCTGTGAGATTTTCCTTGATAACCGTATCGCAAACCTTATAGAGGAAGGGCTCGTTGTAGCCGAGAAGTCTGCCGTGACGAGCGGCTCTTCTGAGCAAACGGCGGAGCACATAACCCTTGCCCTCGTTTGACGGAAGAACACCGTCACCTATCATAAATGTTGTACTGCGGATATGGTCTGTGATAACACGGAGTGAAACATCGCTCTTTTCATCTCTGCCGTACTCAACACCTGTAATCTGTGAGATGTGCTTCATAATATTCTGAATTGTATCAACGAGGAAAAGGTTGTCAACACCCTGCATAACACAGGCAAGTCTTTCAAGTCCCATACCTGTATCAATGTTCGGATGTTCAAGAGGAGTGTAGTTACCTTTGCCGTCACTCTCAAACTGAGTAAATACAAGGTTCCAAACCTCAACAAAACGGTCACATTCACAGCCTACATGACAGTCGGGTCTGCCGCAGCCTTTTTCGTCGCCACGGTCAAAATAGATTTCGGAGCACGGACCGCAGGGACCTGAACCGTGTTCCCAGAAGTTATCTTCCTTGCCGAGTCTTACCATATGTGACGGATCAACGCCGACTTCCTTTGTCCAGATGTCAAAAGCCTCGTCATCGTCCTCATAGATTGAAACATAGAGCTTTTCGGGCGGCATCTCAAGAACCTTTGTGAAAAATTCCCATGCCCATGCTGTAGCCTCGTGCTTAAAATAGTCACCGAACGAGAAGTTACCGAGCATCTCAAAAAATGTACCGTGACGGGCTGTGATGCCGACACGCTCAATGTCGGGAGTACGGATACATTTCTGACAGGTTGTAACACGCTTGCGGGGAGGTGTTACCTCGCCGGTAAAATATTTTTTCATAGGAGCCATACCGCTGTTGATGAGCAGAAGGCTGTTGTCGTCCTTTGGAACAAGCGAAAAGCTGGGGAGTCTTAAGCAACCCTTTGATTCAAAAAATTCAAGAAACTTTTCTCTTAATTCGTTAAGTCCTGTCCACTTCATAAAAAATCTCTCCTTATACAAATTCACAGGGGAATACAATATTCGTTCAAATTTGTTTAAAGTATGCAACCGAGCAAAATAAAAAATCCCATTGTATAAAAATACAATGGGACAGGAATATCCTGCGGTACCACCCAAATTGACGCCAAGCGTCCGCTTTGAGTAATCGTCATATAGATTACATTTCCTTAACGCAGAAATACGCTGTGCTTAATCACACAGAGCTCAGGGGCAGCGTACCGAAGCCTTACATAAAAGCCTTGCACCAAACGGCTTTCTCTCTGAAATGCTGACGCCTCGGTTAATCCCGTCACAGCCGAATATTGTAATTCAATTGCAATACATAGATTATAAAACTGTTTCTTTGTGTTGTCAATAGCAAAATTTGGGATTAGTCACGCTTTTTTCTGATAACCGAGCCTGACGGAACGGGGGCACTGCACTTCATTGTGAGTCTTTGCATCGGGTGCGGCGCACTTTCAACGGGCATACCATCGTCAGTTGTAAGCGACTCACACTTGATTTCAAACGGCACTCCGCTTGGCGGAAGCACATCGAGTGTGTCGCCCACATAGAATTTGTTGCGTTGAGTGATTACTGCGGTTGTGTCGTCAATAAGCTCTTCGCACAACGCAACATTGTCATAATGACGGATATATCCTCCGTTGCCCGTAACCTGACCGGGTTCTCTGCCAAAATAGAAACCCGTGTTGTACTCACGGTGGCTGATTTTTTCAAGCTCTTCCCTTATCCACGGTTTGAGAACATAACCGTCACCCTCTGCAAAATAATCGTCAACAGCGTGGCGGTAAGCGTTTGTTGTAACAGCGACATAGTAAGCCGACTTTGCTCTGCCCTCAATTTTAAAGCTTGAAACACCTGCCTTTACAAGCTCAGGGATATGCTCAATCATACAGAGATCTCTGGAATTATAAAGATATGTGCCGTCGCCTGTTTCTTCAACGGGGAAATACTGTCCCTGACGGTTTTCTTCATAAAGATGATACTTCCATCGGCACGGCTGAGCACAGTCGCCGTGGTTCGCATCTCTGCCTGTCATATAGCTTGAAATAAGGCACCTGCCCGAGAATGAAACGCACATTGCACCGTGTACAAAGCATTCGATTTCAAGCTCTTTCGGAACTTTTGCACGCATTTCGGCAATTTCATCAAGCGGAATTTCCCTTGCAAGCACAACCCTTGACGCACCCATATTGTAAAGCACATTTGCCGCCGCATAGTTTGTTACTCCTGCCTGAGTCGAAATGTGGCGCTGAACCTTTGGCGCATACTTTTTAGCCGCCTCAAAAACACCGAGGTCGGCAATTATGAACGCATCAACTCCGCAAGCCTGAGCATTCTCCATAAATTCCTGAAGATGAGGAATTTCATTATTGCGTGGAAGTGTGTTGCAGGTTACATGGATTCTTGCCCCCTTTTTATGTGCAAGGTCACAGGCAGTTTTCAGCTGATCGTTATCAAAATTCTGCGGTGCGGAACGCATTCCGAACATTTTTCCCGCAAGAAAAACTGCGTCTGCGCCAAAATTTAATGCAGATTTAAGGCAATCCATATCACCTGCCGGCGATAAAATTTCGGGTTTTTCAAAATTAGTTATCATAGCTTTTAATATACTCCATATTTGCATTTTGCTGTTCAAGTGTTGATGCGTAATAAGCCTGTCCCTTGCTGTCGTGACAGAAGAAGTAATAATCCGAGCTGTTCGGATTGAGTGCGGCAATTATTGCGTCCATACCCGGATTGCAGATTGGACCGTATGGGAGTCCCTTTTTGTCATATGTGTCGTATCTGCTCTTGTATGTACTTCTGTCATTTTCGGGAACATCTTCAAGGCTTCTGTACGGATAGAACTTTGTTGAATCAAGACCGAGGTTTGACACACCGGCACTGCTGTCAGCTGTAAGACGGTTGTGAAGAATTGATGAGATGTAGTACATATCCTCTTTGTCAGCCGCCTCTGCCTGAATGATTGACGCAATTGTCATAACCTGATCAAGCGAATACTTTGTATCGCTCTCCTCAACCATTTTCAAAACTGTTGTTTTCTTTGAATAGCCATCAACAGTCTGCTTTTCGTTTATCTTTGTTTCGTAGTTATTAAGAAGCTTGTAGATTACGGACTCTGCATTTTCGTTTCTGTAGAATTCGTAGGTATCGGGATAGAGATAACCCTCAAGCTTGTAGTAACGCTTGTCCGCATTTGTTTCAGCCTTGATAAAATCAAAATCGCCGTCAAATTTGTCGGAATTGCACAATGAAAGGAACTCATCCCTGTCACCCAAAGCACCGTTCTTTTTAAGAGTGTCGGCAATTTCAAGAACGCTCTCACCCTCGGTAATTGTAACAGAAACCGTGTCGGTTCTGTTGTTGTTGCTTGAAAGAAAATTGACGATTGCCTCATAGTCCATATTCTTGCGGATTTCATATGTACCCTGAGTAAAATCATCGGATGACTTTGTGACATTGACAAAGAGCTTAAAGTATGACGGTTCGCCTATTATCTTGTTGTCGGCAAGCACCTTTGCAACATCGTCAACCGTTGGATTTTCGGGAATCTCAATTTTGACTGTTGAAGAATCGGTTCTGTTCACGGCAAGCAAATCGTTCATACCTGTTATCATATATACAGCCGCCATTGCTCCGACAATTAGAATTGAGATTATCCACATAACACGGAAAATTCTGCGGTTATGCTTATTTTTCGCTTTAAGAGTCTTTTTTTCTTCCCTTTTCTTCTGCTTAAGAACATGCTTTGACTCTCTTGCCATCTGCTTTCGAACATCCTGACCGCTGTATGAATTGAGGTTTGACGGCTCGCCTTCTGTTTCACCGTACATATTTTCGTCCTCATACTCGGTTTCGTCAATGTTGAGCTTAAAGTTTTCGGCTCTTCTTCGGCGCTGAGCGTTAAGCTCCTGTTCGCTCATATTAAAATTATCAGGGTTCATAATGTATCATTCCTTTACAAACTCGTTATTTGTTCGGTTAGTATATTTTTCGGTAATCACGGCGTCAACGGGGCGGTCAAACACTCCCGAGGGCAGAGTATGCTCCATACATTTGGAGTAGCAAAGACCAACGCTCGTTCCCGAAAAGCTCTGCAAAAATCTGTCATAGTAACCCTTGCCGAATCCAAGGCGGAATCCCTGCGTATCAAAGCAAAGTCCCGGAACAAGGCAGAGTCCGTGTGAGAAATCCTCGTACTTTTCGCAAACCTCGGGGTTTGGTTCCATAATTGAAAACGCACCCTTTTCAAGCTGAGAAAGTGAGGTCACAAGGTAAAAATCCATTTCGCCGAAATTATTCCTGCACCTTGGCAGAGCAAGTTTTTTGCCGTCTTTCAGCGTTGTTTCAAGGATAAGCGAGGTGTCAACCTCAATCGGTGATGAAACAAAGGCAAAAAGCACATCGCAGCTTTTGTATTCCTTACTTGCCAGAAAAGCGTTCTGCAAGGCAAGGTCAAGCTGCTGTTTCTTTTCGGGAGGACAGCTTTTGCGGATTTTTTTATATTTTGCACGGAGCTGACTTTTCAGCTCACGAACATTTTTTACAGGCATTGCATATCACCGATAACCTTGTCGGCGGCATCCTTTGATACTGCGAGAGAAACAATTGCGTGACCAAATTCAATTGCACAGCCTGCGCCCTTTGCGGTAATAATATTGCCGTCCGTTACGGTGTGAGTGCCTGTATAGTATGCACCCTTCAGCTCCTTTTCAAAGCCGGGGAAACAGGTTGCCTTTTTGCCGTCAAGGATTCCGAGATGACCGAGAATTGACGGAGCGGCACAGATTGCGGCAACAATTTTGCCATTCTCACAGCTATACTTAACAGCCTCAAGAACCTTTTCGTTTGCCTCAAGATTGAGAGTTCCGGGCATACCGCCGGGGAGTACAACACCCTGAACACCGTCAAGGTCAATACTGTCAATTGTGATATCGGCTTTTACAGGCACACCGTGTGAGCTTGTAACACATTCGCCTGTTACACCGACTGTTTTAACATCAAGCTTTGCCCTGCGCATTACATCAACGGGGGCAAGCGCCTCTGTTTCTTCAAAGCCTTCTGCAAGAAATACATAGAACATAGTAAACTTCCTTTCAGGAAAGAGTAATCCCGATATAGACATCGTCGGGAATTTTATGGTTTTTGTCGAGTGATTTAATCATTCCGCATTTTTGTGATTTGCAGTTTTCAAAAAGAGCGTTGTCGGATTTGCCCGTAAACACAAATCTTTCTGATTTTGTATTTTCAAGCAAAAGTGCGGAAAGTTCGTTTATATTTTTATAAGCCGAGTAAAAAACATCGGCAGTATTTTCGTTTTCATCAAATACGGCAAAGCAGTCATTCTTATTGATTACCTTTGAGCCGTAAATCTCATAATAGGACTTTGCAAATTCAAAAAAATTCTCACCGTATATGAAAGAATTTTCTTTTGAACAGCCGATATTCAAGCCCTTCTCTGCAAAATTTTCAAGCGTTTGCCTTGAAAGTTCACGGCTTTTTACGGTGCAGCTCGGAGCATATCCGAGTTTTGTATAAAAGCCATACAAGCCGTCATTTGCAGGAAAAAGCAGGGAATAGACATCACCGTTATTCTTTGCGTCATCAAGTGCAAAATCAATCAGCCTTGACATTATTCCTTTACCACGGAAAGATTTATCGGTTGACGCACCGCAAAGATAATGCGATTTTTCGCCGTTGAGCGTACCTTTTACAAGGTAAAGAGCCGAAACGATTCTATCGTCAACAACGGCACAGCAGCCGTCAAAAAGGTCGCTGTCAAAAATCAGGTTGACGGCAGTTACATCCTCATCAAAACACGAGAGCCACAGCTTTTTTAGGCTTTCGGTATCGGATTTTTCGGTTTTGCGAAATATCGTTTTCATCGTTTTTTCGGTATTGCATTCCAGCGGTCGAGGATAATAACGGGATTGTATGAAAGTTTAGACTTTTTGAGTCCCTCAAGTCCCATATCTTCCTCACGGTTTATATACTCATACTGCGTAAGAGTTTTGGCAAATTCGTTGTTGATTACGGCATAAACACCGTCATATTCACGAAGTGCCTTTTCAAAGTTGATGTCATACACCTTGGGTGAAATTTCACTTCCGAGAGTCATGGCAACAGGCTTTGAGTCAACATACAGTACAGCGCCCTTGACATTATATTCGTCTTTGAGGTCGCACATTTCCCTGATTGCCATAATTTCGCTTGAAGCTTCGGGATCGGTGTCATTTTCCGCACACCACAGTTTTGCAACCGTTAATGCATCGGTAATGTTTGAATCCGACAAAGTTTCAAAACGGGTATCGGTGTAGGTTCTGTAAAATTTTGAAATGTGGTTACGCTTTGCGTGAAACCTTTTGCCCGCAAGGGTTGCAAGGTCACGGGAAGTGTAGATGTAATCCTGATTTTCGGGTGAACGGACATAATCAAATTTGTTGGGAAACATTGTTTCAAGCATTGCACGATTGCCGTTTGTCAGCATAACAATTTGCAAATTGCCGTTTCTCTCCTCGGCATCTTTGAAAACCTCTTCAAGTGCACCCTTTATATTTTTGCCTGTAGGCATACAGTAACCCCAGACGGACTCGTCGGGATTACAATACACCTTGACAATTGTATCATCATAAAAAGCAAATTTAATATTGTATTCGTTTCGCCAAAGATAAGCGTTCAAAAGGTTGGTATCGCAACCCATGCACTCATCATAATCGTAGTATTTTTTAAGTTCGTTTATGTCACTTTGCTCAATTTTTTTAAAGCTCAGCATAAATTTCAGCCGCTACCCTCTCTATCTCTTCCGATATTTTTTCTATACTCTTAATCTCTCCGTTTTCACAGCAATTAATAACCTTCCAGCCGCATTTTTTAGCGGCATAAACTGCACTTTTTCGACAGTCAAGAAGGAAACGGAGGTTTTTCTCATGCAAATCTTTCTTGCTGTTGTCACCGCCGTAGCGTTTTTCTATAAGCTTCTGCGAAACCTCGGGTTCAACATCAAGGTAGATTACAAGGTTGGGTTTCGGAATCCCGAGTTTTTCGTATTCAAAATCGTTCAGCCAATCAATAAAGCTGTTCCACTCCTCTTTCGGGAGTTTGGACATCTGATAAATTATATTTGAAGTCACATAGCGGTCGCTTAAAATCACACCGCCGTTGTCACATTCCTTTTTCCAAAACTGAAGATAGCTTGCAACACGGTCAACCGCATAAAATGCACTCGCCGCATAGGCATTGACATCATCGGGCTTGTCGCCGAATTTGCCGTCAAGATACATCTTCACGGGAGCGGCGGCAGGGCTTTCATAATTCGGAAATTCAAGCTTTGTGACCTTTTTGCCGAGAGCGGAAAATTTTTCGCACAAAATCTTTGTCTGCGTAGCTTTTCCGCTGCCGTCAAGTCCCTCAATAACAATAATTTTGCTTTTCATATATATACCTTACTTTTCTCTGCCGTATTTCTGACGCATTTCCTTTTGCTTTCCGCAACACATATTGCCCTCGGGGCATGGTCCGAACAGGCATGACGGGCCGCAGTTTTTGAAAAGATGCGGAGCAACCTCAAGACATTGCAAAAGCATCTGTTCGGCAACCTCACGAATTTCCCACTGCGCTCTGTTGCAGCAACGGTGTGCAAAAAAGTTCTGCAAGCTTCTTGCATTGAAAGTGCAGACAATTTTTGTTGTCGATGCATTCGGAAGAATAAATCTTGCGTCCTCATTGGCTTTCTTGATGAAAGCATTGCAGGATTTTTTATCGTCAGCCTTGTAAGCATTGATAATTTCTTCATCAGTTCCGCTGTATTTATCGGGACATTTCTCGTTGATGTAACCGACAGCAAGTGCATCTCTGATTTCCTTGTAAGCGTCAGCCTCAACCTTGAGAGCCTTTTCATAGGCGGCAAGAGCCTTTTCGTTCTTTGCAATCTCGGGCGGAGTTACAAAGTCAAACCTTGTGCCGTCAACATAGCGCTGTGACTGCTGACTGTAGGATGCAATTCTGTGGCGGACAAGCTGGTGTGAGCAGGCTCTTGAAATGCCCTCAATGCCGAATGTAAAATATGCGTGTTCGGTCGGACTTGCATGGCCGAGGCTTGCAAGCATATCAATAAATGAGGAAGTTTTTTCCTCATCAAGACCTTCTCTTATATCTTCAATCCCTGACGGCGAGTAGCAAAGCTTTGCCGCCATTGCAACCGTCTGTTCAGGGTTAGGTGTGTGTGTAAGGAGCGTTACCTTTATTGCCATTTTTCGTTTTCATCTCCCATTTTCGATAAAGTTATTCACAATTTCCGATATTCGGATTTATTATAACATTATTATTCAGTCTTTTCAATGGTAAAAACGAGCAAAAATCCCGACAGCACAAAACCTGTCGGGATTTCTGATTAAAATACTATTTTCTTGTAATTGACCAACCCTTTGAGTTGAAACCGCTTACCGTTTTGCCTTTTCTGTCAATACAACGGACTGTGTAGGTTACCTTCTTACCCTTTTTAGCACCTGAATCTGTGAAAGAGGTTGAAGTTGTATCTTTTACCTTTGTCCAGCTTCCTCCGTCATATTTTCTGTAAAGACGGTAGCCATAAACTCCGGCAATCTTATTCCATGTCACACTTACACCCTTTGATCTGTTTGTAAGTTTTGTTATTTTCGGTGTTGCGGCTGTGTATTTTTTTGACCAACCCTTTGAGTTAAAGCCACTGACGGTTTTGCCGTTCTTATCAATACAACGGATTGTATATGTTTCGGTTCTGTTAGGGCTTACTCCCGAATCGGTGAACGATGTGGCAGTTGTGTCCTTAAATCTCTTCCAACCGCCTGATGATGTTTTATAGTAAAGTCTGTAACCGTAAACACCTGCGATTTTGTTCCAACTAAGCTTGATGCCGCCTGTTGTGTTTTCTAGCTTGCTGATTGTCGGTGCTACGGGTGTATATTTCTTTGACCACCCCTTTGAGTTGTAACCACTGATAGTTTTGCCTTTTTGGTCAATGCAACGGATTGTGTAAGTCTTTGTCTGATTTACACTTACCGCTGAATCCGTAAAGCTTGTTGCGGTTGTGTCCTTAATTCGTTTCCAACTGTTTGAAGTTTTCTGATAAATTCTGTAACCGTAAACACCTGTAATTTTGTTCCAGTTAAGCTTGATACCGCCTGTTGTGTTTTCAAGCTTGCTGATTGTCGGTGCTACGGGTGTATATTTCTTTGACCACCCCTTTGAGTTGTAACCACTGATAGTTTTACCGCTTTTGTTAATACAGCGAATTGTGTAAGTCTCTGTTCTGCCTGCGATCACCTGTGTATCAAGGTAAGTTGTAGATGTTGTATCTGTAAGTTTTTTCCAATCTTCCGAAGAATACTTATAATATATTCTGTAACCATACGCATCCGATACCCTATCCCAACTAATTTTTATTCCACTTGCAGTGTTTGTAAGGCTTGTGATTGTCGGAACAGTAGTTTTACTACTCTTAAATATAATGTTTCCGTTTTTATCAACGACATTAAGATTACTATCAATAATCTTCAATGCCTTATCTGTCATAACAGGATAATTCTCTATAAACTTTTCCCATTTTCCATTTTCGTTAATATAATATTGATCACAATTTTTAAATTTGCTATGATCCTTTAAAGTTAAATTACCGTCCCACACGATAACTTTATTACTTTCCTTACAGGTCGCATCAATATCAAATACAGACATTTCTGTTCTGCCATATCTGAAACCTTCGCTAAATATTACATAATACTTTTGTGGTATATTACTCGGTATCGCAGGATAGCCTTTAACATTCGATGTAGCAAAAGCACTTACTGTGGTAAGCAAAGTTGCTATTACAACCGCAAGAATAACCGATGTTAATTTTTTGACTTTAGTTCTCATAATCGACCTCCTAATAAGATATAACTATAACAGCAAGAATAATTATCTTGACAAGACAATTATATATTTTTATTTTGTGATTGTCAACATATTTTCATCTTATTCAGCAGATATTTTTATGATTTGTGAGAAGAACGGTATAATATAAGTGTAAATATTACTGCAAAACGAACAAAAAACACGGTACGCACAAATGGCACATACCGTGTTTTTATATAGTTTGATTCAGTTAAATCAGAAGTCCATAATTTCGTCATCTTCAAGAGCAACGATAACATCCTCTGTTTCGTCGTTCTCAACGATTTCAGCCTCAGAATTGCTCTCAAGCTTAACATCGGCATATCTCTGCATACCTGTACCTGCAGGGATAATCTTACCGAGGATAACATTCTCTTTAAGACCAACGAGCGGATCAACCTTACCCTTGATAGCGGCATCTGTAAGAACTCTTGTTGTTTCCTGGAATGATGCGGCTGAAAGGAAGCTGTCTGTTGCAAGAGCCGCCTTTGTAATACCGAGGAGGAGCTGTGTGAATGTTGCCTCACGAAGACCCTCTTCGCCGTTGGCAATACGCTTTTTAATCTGCTCATTCTCGTAAAGAACTTCGTTCTTGTCGTAGGTCTGACCTGACATAAAGCCTGTGTCGCCTGCGTCCTCAACCTTAACCTTACGCATCATCTGACGAACGATAACCTCAATGTGCTTATCGTTGATTTCAACGCCCTGCAAGCGGTAGGTACTCTGTACCTCCGAAATAAGGTAGTTCATGACTGCCTCGGGTCCGAGAATATCGAGTATATCGTGCGGATTAACAGCACCGTCGGTAATCTTGTCACCCTTCTTGATATGGTCACCTTCAAATACCTTTACACGGAAGCCGAAAGGAATGAGGTAAGCTCTTTCTTCGCCTGTTTCTTTGTTAAAGATAACAGCGTGCTTTGCGTTTTTGATTTCTTCAAAACGAACATCACCGTCGATTTCACTGATGATTGCGAGGCTCTTTGGCTTACGAGCCTCGAAAAGCTCTTCAACTCTCGGAAGACCCTGTGTGATATCTTCGGCAGATGCAACACCGCCGGTATGGAATGTTCTCATTGTAAGCTGTGTACCCGGCTCACCGATTGACTGAGCGGCAATAATACCGACAGCCTCACCGACAGTAACAGGCTGTCGGTTGGCAAGGTTAGAACCGTAGCACTTACGGCAAGCGCCGTGTTTTGCACGACATTCAAGTACCGAACGAATCTTGATGTGGTCAACACCCGAATTAACGATGATGTCAGCCTCTTTGTCGCCCATCATAATATCCTTTGAAACAAGAACATTACCGTTAGAATCGCAGAAGTCATCAAGGAGATATCTTCCGATAAGACGCTCGTGGAGTCCCTCGATAACATTTGATTCGCCTGCTTTGATGTCAAAAATTTCAAGACCTTCTGTAGTACCGCAGTCCTCTTCACGGATAATAACTTCCTGTGATACATCAACAAGACGGCGGGTAAGGTAACCTGAGTCGGCTGTACGAAGAGCTGTATCGGCAAGACCTTTACGAGCACCACGAGATGAAATAAAGTACTCCAAGATGTTAAGGCCTTCACGGTAGTTAGCTCTGATAGGAATTTCGATTGTTTTACCTGATGTATTGGCGATAAGACCACGCATACCTGCAAGCTGTCTGATCTGGCTCATACTACCACGGGCACCTGAGTCAGCCATCATGAAGATTGGGTTGTAGCGGTCAAGGTTTTTCTGGAGGGCGTCGGTTACATCGTTAGTAGCCTTTTCCCAGATACGAAGAACCTCTTCGTAACGCTCTTCGTTTGAACGAAGACCCATCATAAACTCATCACGGATAACATCAACTTCCTTCTCTGCCTCGGCAATGATATCCTTTTTCTGAGGAGGAATAACTGCGTCACAAACGGCTACTGTGATAGCACCCTTTGTAGAGTACTTATAGCCCTGCGCCTTAATGTGGTCAAGAACAACGCTTGTTCTTACCGGACCGTGAATTTTAATACATTTATCAATAATCTTCTTAAGACCCGACTTGCCAACAAGGAAGTCAACCTCAAACTTGAATCTGTTTTCGGGGATACTTCTGTCGATAAAGCCGAGATCCTGAGGAATAGGATTGTTAAAGATAATCTTACCGATTGTTGTGTCTACAATACCGGATTCGATTTTTCCGTCAATTTCAAGCTCACGGCGAACCTTGATTTTTGAGTGAAGCTCAATGACGCCTGTCTGATAAGCCATCATAACTTCATCAACATCACGGAATACCTTTCCTTCGCCTCTCTCACCGTCCTTATCAAGTGTAAGGTAGTAAGAACCGAGGATCATATCCTGTGTAGGAACTGTAACAGGCTGACCGTCAGATGGTTTGAGAAGGTTGCCTGCTGCGAGCATAAGGAATCTTGCCTCTGCCTGAGCCTCTGCCGAAAGAGGTACATGGACAGCCATCTGGTCACCGTCAAAGTCAGCGTTGTAAGCTGTACAAGCGAGCGGATGAAGTTTAAGAGCACGACCCTCAACAAGAACAGGCTCAAATGCCTGAATACCAAGACGATGAAGTGTTGGAGCACGGTTGAGGAGAACGGGGTGTCCCTTGATTACAACTTCAAGTGCATCCCAAACATTGTCCTTTGCACGCTCAACAGCTTTTCTTGCTGATTTGATATTCTGCTCTGCTTTAGTTTCAACAAGGCGTTTCATAACGAACGGCTTGAAGAGTTCAAGTGCCATTTCCTTAGGAAGACCGCACTGATACATTTTGAGTTCAGGTCCTACAACGATAACCGAACGGCCTGAGTAGTCAACACGCTTACCGAGAAGGTTCTGACGGAAACGGCCCTGCTTACCTTTAAGCATATCCGAAAGTGACTTGAGGGCACGGTTGTTAGGTCCTGTAACGGGTCTGCCTCTTCTGCCGTTGTCGATAAGTGCGTCAACGGATTCTTGAAGCATTCTCTTCTCGTTGCGGATGATGATTTCAGGTGCGTTAAGCTCAAGGAGCTTTTTAAGTCTGTTGTTACGGTTGATAACTCGGCGATAGAGGTCGTTAAGGTCACTTGTTGCAAAACGACCGCCGTCAAGCTGAACCATAGGACGGATATCCGGCGGAATAACCGGAACAACATCGAGAATCATCCACTCGGGACGGTTGCCCGACATTCTGAAGCTTTCAACAACATCAAGTCTTTTAAGGAGTCTAACTCTCTTCTGTCCCGATGCAGTTTCGAGCTCTGCTTTAAGTGAAGCGGAAAGAGCCTCAAGGTCAATCTCGGCAAGGAGCTTTTTGATTGCCTCGGCACCCATACCTGCTTCAAAGTCATTCTCATACTTCTCACGCATATCATTGTACTCACCCTCGGTAAGGCACTGATACTTTGCAAGGTCACGGCAGTCGCCGGGATCTGTTACGATGTACTGTGAGAAATAGAGTACATTCTCCAAAAGCTTGGGAGAAATATCAAGCATAAGGGCAATTCTTGAAGGAATTCCCTTGAAATACCAAATGTGCGACACGGGAGCGGCAAGCTCAATGTGTCCCATACGCTCTCTTCTGACCTTTGAACGGGTTACTTCAACACCGCAACGGTCACAGATTTTACCCTTAAAACGGATTCTCTTGTATTTACCGCAGTGACATTCCCAGTCCTTTGTAGGTCCGAAAATGCGTTCACAGAACAAGCCGTCTCTTTCAGGCTTGAGAGTACGATAGTTAATTGTCTCGGGCTTTTTAACTTCGCCGTAAGACCATTCTCTCATCTGCTCAGGAGAAGCAAGTCCGATTTTAATTGAGTCAAAAACATTATTATCTATCATTGCATTTCCTCCTTACATATCGTCACTGCCAAAGTCATCGCTGTAATCGTCCGATGTATAGCTGTCCTCTTCAACATCGGCAAGTGAATCGTCAAACATATTGCCTTCTTTGCCGCCCTCGTCAAGAGTGTAGCCGTCCATTGATGTCATTACATGGTCTTCTTCAAATTCCGGATTTGTTGCGTCAACAATATCCTCGTCCTCATCAAACTTCTGCTTAATGTCAATTTCTTCACCGTCAGAGTTAAGAACACGAACATCAAGTGAAAGTGACTGGAGTTCCTTAATAAGAACTCTGAATGACTCAGGAATACCCGGAGCAGGAATATTCTGACCTTTAACGATAGCCTCGTAGGTCTTAACACGGCCGACAACATCGTCCGACTTAACTGTAAGAATTTCCTGAAGTGTATAAGCAGCGCCGTAAGCCTCAAGCGCCCAAACTTCCATCTCACCGAAACGCTGACCGCCGAACTGGGCTTTACCGCCGAGCGGCTGCTGTGTAACGAGAGAGTAAGGACCTGTGCTTCTTGCGTGGATTTTTTCATCAACGAGGTGATGGAGCTTGAGGTAGTACATATAGCCTACTGTTACAGGGTTATCGAAACGCTCGCCTGTACGGCCGTCAACAAGCCATGTCTTACCGTCCTCGCTGTAACCTGCGTCTTTAAGACACTGGAAAATGTCCTGCTCATGAGCGCCGTCAAATACAGGAGTCATAATCTTCCAGCCAAGTGCCTTTGCGGCATAACCGAGGTGAACCTCAAGAACCTGACCGATGTTCATACGAGAAGGTACGCCCAACGGATTAAGTACGATATCAAGCGGAGTACCGTCCGGAAGGAACGGCATATCTTCCATTGGAAGGATTCTTGAAATAACACCCTTGTTACCGTGACGACCTGCCATCTTATCGCCTACGCTGATTTTTCTCTTGAGTGCAAGGTAAACTCTTACAACCTTGTTTACACCGGGCTGGAGCTCGTTTCTGCTGTCTGCACGGGTAAACACCTTAACATCAACAACAGTACCGCATTCACCGTGAGGCACACGGAGAGATGTATCTCTGACTTCTCTTGCCTTTTCACCGAAGATTGCACGAAGGAGTCTTTCCTCGGCTGTAAGCTCTGTTTCACCCTTTGGAGTTACTTTACCGACAAGGATATCGCCTGCTTTAACCTCAGAACCGATCTGAATGATACCGTCTTCGTCAAGATACTTAAGAACATCTTCACCGACATTCGGGATATCTCTTGTAATCTCTTCGGGACCGAGCTTTGTATCTCTTGCCTCTGTGTCATATTCTTCAATGTGAATTGATGTATAAACATCATCACGAACGATTTTTTCATTGATAAGAACAGCGTCCTCGTAGTTGTAACCTTCCCATGTCATAAAGCCGATGAGAGCGTTCTTACCGAGAGCAATCTCACCGTTCTCGGTAGCGGGACCGTCTGCGAGAACCTCGCCCTTCTTAACTCTTTGACCTCTTGACACAATAGGACGCTGGTTGATACATGTACCCTGGTTAGAACGGAGGAACTTGACAACTTCAAAATCCTGAACTCTACCGGAATCATACTGTACGCGAATGTTACGGGCATCAACGCTCATAACAATGCCGTCTTCCTCGGCAAGAATACAAACGCCCGAGTCTGTGCCGGCCTTGTACTCCATACCTGTACCGACAATAGGAGCCTCACTGCGGAGGAGCGGAACTGCCTGACGCTGCATGTTCGCACCCATGAGAGCACGGTTTGCGTCATCGTTTTCAAGGAACGGAATCATAGCCGTAGCAACAGACACAACCATCTTAGGAGATACATCCATAAAGTCAAATCTGTCGGGGGAATACTCTACAAATTCGTCACGGTAACGGCCTACGACTCTTGAATGAACAAATCTGCCGTTTTCATCAAGCGGTTCGTTAGCCTGTGCAACAGCGTAGTTATCCTCAACATCGGCTGTCATATAAACAACCTCGTCGGTTACAACGCCTGTTTCCTTGTCAATTTTACGATAAGGAGCTTCAATAAATCCGTATTTGTTAATACGGGCAAATGAAGCAAGATATGAGATAAGACCGATGTTAGGACCTTCAGGAGTTTCGATAGGACACATTCGGCCATAGTGTGTGTAGTGTACGTCACGAACCTCAAATCCTGCACGGTCTCTTGAAAGACCGCCCGGACCGAGGGCTGAAAGACGACGCTTGTGGGTAAGCTCTGCAAGCGGGTTACCCTGATCCATAAACTGTGAAAGCGGTGAAGAACCGAAGAATTCTTTAATTGCCGCTGTTACGGGACGGATATTGATGAGTGAGTTAGGTGAAAGCGACTCCATATCCTGTGACTGAGTTGTCATTCTTTCTCTTACAACTCTTTCAAGACGGGAGAAACCGATTCTGAACTGGTTCTGAAGAAGTTCGCCCACACAGCGGATTCTTCTGTTGCCGAGGTGGTCGATATCATCTGTATTACCGACACCGTGAGCAACACAGTTAAGGTAGTTGATTGTTGCAAAGATATCATCAACCGTGATGTGGTTAGGAACAAGCTCATCTGCACGGCTTCTGAGCATTTCCTTGAGGTCGTCCTCATTCTCGCAGGAATCAAGAATTTCGCAAAGAACATCAAAACGAACATGTTCCTTGATGTCGCACTCTGCTTCTGCGTCAAAATCAACATAGCAGGCGATGTCAACCATACCGTTAGAAATAACCTTAACGATTGTTTCATCGGCAGCCTTTACATAGGCAATCTTAACACCTGCGTTTTCGATTTCAAAAGCCTTTTCCTTTGTGATTTTCTCATCACGAAGAGCCATAACCTCACCGGTACGCGGGTTGGCAATCGGCTCTGCAAGAACCTGACCTTCAAGACGGTTTGCAATGCCGAGCTTTTTGTTATATTTATATCTGCCTACTCTTGACATATCATAACGATTAGGGTCAAAGAACAGGTTGTTTATGTGTGTCTGTGCACTGTCAACTGTCGGAGGCTCAGACGGACGGAGCTTTTTGTAAACCTCGATAAGACCTTCTTCAACATTTGAAGCGGCATCCTTTTCGATAGTGGCTCTCATTCTTTCATCGTCACCGAAATAGTCGAGAATTTCGGCATCCGAGCCAAGACCGAGTGCTCTGATGAACGATGTAACGGGAAGCTTACGGTTCTTATCAATACGAACATAGAAAACATCGTTTACATCGGTTTCATACTCAAGCCATGCACCACGGTTCGGAATAACTGTTGTTGAATACAGCTCCTTACCTGTTTTATCGTGATCCATTTTATAGTAAACGCCCGGGCTTCTTACAAGCTGTGAAACGATAACACGCTCAGCACCGTTGATAACAAATGTGCCGCTTGCGGTCATCAGCGGAAAATCGCCCATAAATACATTGCTCTCTTTGATTTCACCTGTTGACCTGTTCAAAAGTCTTGCGGTTACTCTGAGGGCGGCTGAATATGTTGCGTCACGAACCTTACACTCGATTACGCTGTAGTTCGGGTGATCAACATCAAGTGTGTAGTCGATAAAATCAAGAACAAGGTTGTCCTGATAATCGGTAATGCCCGAAACATCTTTAAATACTTCTTTAAGACCTTCGTCAAGCAACCATTTATATGACGCTTTCTGAATATCAATAAGATTAGGCATATCAATTACTTCATCGATTTTACCAAAACTCATTCTTTCGGTGTTGCCAAGCTTTACGGGTTTGACATTAACCATAGGCGTATCACTCCTTAAAAAATCTATGAAACGGGGCAAGCGGTACTGAAAACCTGCTCATAAAAAGCTCTTGACACAAAAGGATTTTTGTGATAATATCCCCTTGTCAGATAAAGTTTTTTGCGGATTTTCCCGACCTCTTCGGTACATATCCCCATTATGGTACATTTTATTATTCTATATTGAAATAATCAATAAGTCAAGAGAATTTTCGGATTTTTTTCGGATTTTCCTGACTTTTTTTTATTTTTCACAGGTTTTTTACAGATTTTATTTCCTGAATAGAATTATTCTTCTTTTCGGGCTGTTTTTCACATTTTAACGCAACACCCGACACGGTGTATGGTTTTAAGCTATAGAAGTGCCCGATAAACGCCCCTACTGACGAATCTTGATACAAACAAAAATCGCATCAGAGCATTTTCGGGCATCTGATGCGATTTCTATATTATACTATCTTCTCAAATTGACAGCGGTGGCACACCGCCGACAATAACTTTTCATTTTCAATTCAGAACAAAAATTACTTATTTTTATTCTGGATGTATTCGTCAATAGCGGCTGCGGCTGTTTTGCCTGCACCCATTGCGAGGATAACCGTTGCGGCGCCTGTTACAGCGTCACCGCCTGCATATACGCCCTCACGGGATGTAAGACCGTTTTCGTCAGCGATGATACCGCCCCACTTCTGAGTGTCAAGTCCCTTTGTTGTAGCCTTGATAAGCGGGTTAGGTGATGTACCGATTGAAATAACAACAGCGTCAACATCAAGAACGAACTCACTGCCGGGGATTTCAACAGGTCTTCTTCTGCCGCTTGCGTCAGGCTCGCCGAGTTCCATCTTAATGCACTTCATACCCGTTACGAACTCATCTTCGTTGCCGAGAATTTCAACAGGGTTATTGAGGAGCTTGAAGATAATTCCCTCTTCCTTCGCATGCTCAACTTCTTCCTTACGGGCAGGAAGCTCTTCTTCGCTTCTTCTGTAAACAATATAAACCTCTTCTGCGCCAAGACGCTTTGCACAACGAGCGGCATCCATTGCAACATTACCGCCGCCGACAACTGCAACCTTCTTTGCGTGCATAATCGGAGTTGTGCTGTCGTCCTTATAAGCCTTCATAAGGTTTGTTCTTGTGAGGAACTCATTTGCCGAGTAAACACCGCAAAGGTTCTCACCGGGGATATTCATAAATCTCGGAAGACCTGCGCCCGAACCGATAAATACTGACTCAAAGCCGTAATCGTCCATAAGCTCGTCAATTGAGAGAACTCTGCCGATAACCATATTTGTTTCAACCTTAACACCGAGCTCTTTGAGTGTGTCAACTTCCTTCTGAACGATTGACTTTGGAAGTCTGAACTCAGGGATACCGTAAACGAGAACACCGCCTGCAAGGTGAAGAGCCTCAAATACTGTTACATCGTAACCCTTCTTTGCAAGGTCGCCTGCACAGGTAAGACCTGCAGGACCTGAACCGACGATAGCAACCTTGTGACCGTTTGACTCAGGCTTATTTACCTTAACATCTGTCTGAGCGTTGTGCCAGTCGGCAACAAATCTCTCAAGTCTGCCGATTCCGACAGGCTCAGTCTTGATGCCTCTTACGCACTTTGACTCACACTGTGACTCCTGCGGACAAACACGACCGCAAACAGCAGGAAGTGAGCTTGACTGCGAAATTACATCATAAGCGCCTGCAAAGTTGCCCTGGGCAACCTCTTTGATAAAATCAGGGATTGCGATATGTACCGGACAACCGTTTACGCAAGGTCTGTGTTTACAGTTAAGGCAACGCTGTGCCTCCTCAATTGCAACTTCTTCTGTGTAGCCTGTTGCTACCTCAAGAAAGTTTTTATTTCTTACATTAGGATCCTGTGATGGCATAGGAGCCTTTTTTGGTGACATATTTGGCATGATTACTCAACCTCCTTCTTGAACAGATTACATGTTTCCTCGTATGCATGACGCTCAAACGGCTTGTACATTGCGCCACGCTTCATAGCCTCGTCAAAATCAACCTTAAAGCCGTCAAAGTCGGGGCCGTCAACACAAGCAAACTTTGTCTGTCCGTCAACTGTAAGACGACAGCCGCCGCACATACCTGTGCCGTCAATCATAATCGGGTTCATGGAAACTGTTGTGGGAATATTGTAAGGCTTTGTTGTTTTAACAACAAACTTCATCATAATAAGCGGACCGATTGTAATAACGAGGTCATAGTCCTCGCCTGCCTTAATCATCTCTTCGAGAGGAGCTGTAACAACGCCCTTTTGACCGTATGAACCGTCATCTGTCATAAGAATAAACTTGTCTGAGCAAGCCTTGAATTCATCTTCAAGAATAACAAGATCCTTGTTTCTGAAGCCGACAATTGAGTGAACCTCACAGCCGATTTCGTGGAGCTTTTCGGCAACCGGAAGTGCAATTGCACAGCCAACGCCGCCGCCTACAACGCAAACCTTTTTAAGACCGTCTGTATGTGTGGGAACACCGAGAGGGCCTACAAAATCGTGAATATAATCGCCTTCGTTAAGGTGATTGAGCTTTTCTGTTGTTGCACCGACAATCTGGAAGATAATACGAACTGTGCCGGCCTCTCTGTCATAGCCTGCAACCGTAAGCGGAATACGCTCACCGTTCTCGTCAACACGGAGAATGATGAACTGTCCGGGCTCTGCCTTTTTGGCAATAAGCGGAGCGTCAATTTCCATAAGTGTAACGGTTGGATTCAGAGATTTTTTCTTAACTATCTTGTACATTCTCTTTTACCTCTTTTCCTTTCTGCGAGTGCCTCGCACCCTATTCGTGCAGACAGTCTTGCTTTTCAAAAACTTTTAATGCCCGAGCGTAACTCTGCAAGCACCTGTACATTCTGAAAAGCGAGTGCCTCGCACCCTATTCGTGCAGACAGTCTTACTTTTCAAAAACTTTTGATATAAGAGCATAACTTTGCAAGAATTTTATGCTAAAGCACAACTCGGCAAAATTTGACAGTTTTCAAAAACAAGAATCTCACAATTGATATTTTCCTATAAAATAAAAATCGGAATATGCCTAATGTATTCCGAACACCTTGTCGAATTAATTTTAGCACAATTATATCTGCGTTTCAAGTGAATTTTGATGATTTTTACATATAATTCTTGCCATTTCACCAAACAAACAGCCTATTCTGCCGTTATTTTTTTCACAATCCCCCAAAAAGCACAATTCAATCAATTTTTTGAACCTAAGAATAATTTTTGCACATATGAAAACCCTAAAAAAAGAATACAAACGAAAGGGACGGTCACATGTCGGGAAACAAAAGAAAGGTTGTACTTGTGGGAACGGGAATGGTCGGAATGAGCTTTGCCTATGCGGCACTCAATCAAAATGTGTGTGATGAGCTCATTATGATTGACCTCAACGAAAAGCGTGCCGAGGGCGAGGCAATGGATTTGAACCACGGGCTTGCATTTTCGCATTCAAGCATGAAAATCCGCTGCGGAGGTTACAGCGAATGTGCCGACGCCGACATTGTTGTAATCTGCGCAGGTGCCAATCAAAAGCCCACCGAAAGCAGACTTCAGCTTTTGCAAAAAAACGCAGTTGTATTTTCTTCAATTGTGCCAAAGATTGTGCAAAGCGGTTTTGAGGGGATTTTCCTTGTTGCGACAAATCCCGTTGACATTATGACACGGGTGACCTATGAACTTTCGGGATTCAATGCGTCAAAAATTATCGGCACGGGAACTACACTTGACACGGCACGGCTCAGATATCTCCTCGGCGAATATTTTGAGGTTGATCCACGCAACATTCACGCATATGTAATAGGCGAACACGGAGACAGCGAATTTGTTCCGTGGAGTCAGGCACTCCTTGCCGCCAAACCGCTAAAGGATGTCATGCGTGATAACCCAAAGTCGTACTATATGGAAGAGCTTGAGCAGATAAGCGATGATGTGCGTTGTGCCGCCCACAAAATCATTGAGGCAAAGGGCGCAACCTACTACGGCATCGGTATGTCAATTGTTCGTATCGTCCGAGCAATTCTTCAAGATGAAAACAGCGTTCTGACAGTATCGGTTCGTCTGCGCGGCGAATACGGCGGCAAGAAAGATGTGTTCATCGGCAACCCGTGCATAGTAAGCGCAAACGGTGCAAAACGCATTCTGGAACTTAAATTAACCGAACAGGAATTGCAAAAGTTAGATAACTCCTGCACAATTCTGAATGACAACTTTAAGAAATTGAAATTTGAAAATTAACGGCGAGCCGCCGTTCCCCGTTCGTGAAGACAGTATGATATTAAAAAGCCATATTATTCCCGAGCGTAACATTGCAATATATTGTACCATTCTGTGTAGGGGCGTTCATCGGACGCCCGCTTTGATGAAACTTTTTGTTTAATAAAAATGTTTTGGTGTGATAGAAAACGTGTATTCAAATTTGCACGCATTGCGTGCAATCATGTGCTTTGCACATGGGCGGGCGACCGATGATCGCCCCTACATTTAAGCAACGACTTTCATATAGAAATCGCATCAAAGCTTTTTCGGGCATCTGATGCGATTTCTATATTATACTATCTTCTCGAATTGGTAACGGCGGCTCGCCGTCAACTTTCAATTTGTAATCCATTAAAACGGCAAAAAGCCTAAATCTTCAAGCAAAATTTTGAGTCCCAGCAAAATCAGTACTGCACCGCCTAAAAATTCTGCCTTTGACTTATACTTTGCACCAAATACATTGCCTATTTTGATGCCGACAGCCGAAAGTATGAATGTTGTTGTGCCTATAATTGCGATTGCAGGCACGATGTCAACATCAATACACGCAAACGAAACGCCTACCGCAAGGGCGTCAATACTTGTTGCAACGGCAAGGGGCAGCATTGTCTTGACCGAAAACGAATCGTCAAGCTGTTCTTCCTCACCGAAGGCTTCTCTTATCATATTTGCACCGATAAGTGCAAGCAGGATGAATGCAATCCAATGGTCAATGCTTGTGATAAGCCACTCAAACTGCTTTCCGAGAAGATAACCGATAAGCGGCATAAGCGCCTGAAATCCGCCAAACCACAATCCGACAGTAATTGCGTGTTTAGGTCTTAACTTACGCACGGAGAGCCCCTTGCAAATTGAAACCGCAAATGCATCCATAGACAAGCCGATGCCGAACAGCAGTAATTCCACAAAACTCATAATATTATCCTCCGTTATATTTTAGTCGGCGGTGAAAGGAAACAGAACACCGTTTGCCGGCTGTTATTTAATCAAAATGATATTCAGCTGTTTCAATCAGTTTGAAATGGCTCTTTTTAAATTCAATAATTCCTGCTTTTTTCAGTTCACCGAGTGCTCTTGAAAGTGACGCTCTGTCAACCGCAAGATAGTTTGCAAGCTCGTCACGGGAGAACGGCAGATCAACCTCACAGCTATGCTCACGCTTGCAATGGATTTGAAGAAGGTGCATAAATTTGCCCTTGATACTTCGCTTTGAAAGGCAGGCAAGGTGTTCCGAAATCTGCAAAAACACCTGTCTTTGTGACGCAAGCATATTGACGAGGATTTTCTGCTGAATCGAAGCAAGCGAATCCTCGGTTATAAACATCGGCTCCGGCGGAATAAAAAGAATTTCGCAGTCCTCTCCTGCCATAATCTCAACAAGCGTGTTGTAGTAGTCAAACATCGCATAAAGCGTTCCGCTTGACTCGCCGCTGCGAATTGTTTTGAGCAGACTTTTGTTGCCGTTGTAGTCCACAGAATAAAGGTATGCAGTTCCTGAAAACACAAGACCCGTCATATGGCTGAACTTGTTTTCAACCCTTGCCGTACTGCCACGGTTCAGCGACATATAGTACGGCTGTGCATATTGAATAAACATAAAAATCTCGTGATCCGTCAGCCCCGAAAACAACAGCTGATCTCTCAGCTTTGGCAAATGGTCACGAGTAAAAACTTCTACATACTTTCTCATTTAATCCTCCCTCATACCGTGGGGCGTGGGTTGTAACGGCATTATTTGTACAATTCATAATATCCGACCCTGCTTAATTGCAAACGCATCATCCGTCTTTCAAAACGAAAACGGCCGAACCCTGATTAAGCCCTAAAACTTTCTTGGCGATTTTCTTATTCTTATACCGCATAACAAAATCTTTCAATGCCGTACCGCTGTGATAGCCGAAAATTACGCACACCTCACGGACATCGGGCGAAATATTTTTCAGCCGAGCGGTAAGCACCTTTTGTGCGCTATAAACAGTTTCGCCGTGCAAATCAATCGTTACGGAATAAGACATGGTTGTATCCCTCTGTTCAATTCATTTAAAACATTCAAATTAGATTATACCACAGGAAATTGCAAATGCAACCGTTTTAACCTTTCAACAGGAAATAAAAAAACTTTGTTATAAATTTTTGAATAAATGCATAAAAGAGTACATTTTTTCACCTTTTAAATCCTTTAAATGGAGGTGTAATTTATGATTATTTATAACAAACGAAAACCTAAAGCCTTTGACGGGACAAACTGCATTGGAGTCACAGGCGAAAACCTTGCCGAAACGCAGGAGTTTTTGATTAACGGAATAACTGACATCACGGCTGACTACCGCATTCATCTGCGTTTTGCAGACGGAAGCGTCAACTCAATAATTCCGGACAGCACTACTGTTGACAGGTTGGGGACAAAAATCGTATGGAAAGTCAAGAAAAATGATATTTTTATGCACGGCTATTTTGAACTTCAGCTTGAAGGCAGGGGCGAAAACGGCAGTATTTTTCAGACGCAGATTGTTACCCTTTATGCCGATGAAAGCATTCCGATTGAGGACAGGGAGTATCTCAATCCGAACTCAGAAACATTAAGATTGCGTGAGGAGATGCTGAAAACTCTTACCGAAGCTAAAAAACAGCAAGCAAAAATTGACGAAAACCGCAAAATTATTGAACAGAGCAATTTGTCGCTGAAAGAAAACATTTCAAACAAGCTTGAAAACAGACAGCAGATTGTAAATCAGTCGGAAAATTATCCAAGCATCAAGTATCTTGAAGCCTACTATCTGCCGGCAAGCAAGTCATACGGACGCGACGAGCTTGACGGAATGTTTGCCGCAAAGGCTGACAGGGCAACCACTCTTGACGGTTACGGTATTACGGACGCAATTAAAAATGCAGCAGGCACGGTCAGAACTGTCAACTTGGCATATGATGTCAAAAGTAAATTTGATGAAAAAGTAAACAGTAGTGAATTATTTGATGTTACTAAGAGTATAAATTTAGCTAATTTGGCAGATTACTCACAATACCAAAACGGTGTAACTATTACTGTTAGTAAAAACAAAATCAGTTTGAGCGGTACATCTACGGCGGCTATCAACGCATTTTTACCACTCAAAACACCGATAGCATTACAAGCTAATAAACCTTACTGCCTGTCGTTACAGGATTTTACAACTAACAACACAGGATGTGTGTTTTATCCTGCACACGGTCAAACGGTTATCGACTCAAAATGGTTACTATCTGAGGTGAGTGCGCTTAAAAATGCAGCAGCTACATACACTCCCACACAGGATATCGTCATTGACCATATTAAAATTGCCATTGCTGCAAATAGATTAACAGACAATAGCTGTTACTTGCAGATTGAGCAAAACAATCAAAAGACTGCATATGCTAGCCCTGAAAAGATTGTTCAAAAGGTTAAGCCTGCATTGTATCAAGCTCCTGACTACACAATGCACTATTTGTATGTTTCAAACGATTATGATGAGGATACAGAGGGATTCGGAAAAACAAAATTTAACTCTATCTTGTCAGCTAATAACAGCATTTCAGACAACAGCTATCATAATCGCTATACGATTGTCGTAATGGCAGGTACATACACAGATTTGCAGGACAAATATGCAGGCATGTCAGATGTCGGCTTAGTGGGTTATCGTGGCGTAATGACTAAGGATTATGTTTACTATGAATCCGAAAACATTTATAATCCTGCCGCAACAATAATCAAATGGGACGGAGCAACAGGATTTGATAAATCTACATTAAAATCTGAAGACATTATTAAAAAGTGCCCATTCCACCTTGATTTGAATGTTCATACGCACATCAAAGGATTTACATTTGACTGTAAAAACATCAGATACGGCATACACCTAGAAAGTGGCGGAACAGGTTATGCAACAAATTGGGTTGTGGGACACTGTACCTTTATTTGGGGCGGTCGTGCTGATTGTGTGGATTATGCGAATAAGACAACAGTGCCAGTCTTCGGTTGCGGACACAGTTTTGGCGAAGTCGGCTTGATTGAAAACTGTAAAATCATACCTACGCATTGCACTATTGGTTATCAAAGTCACGATAATGCCGATAACAGCGATTTTGGCTTACCTATTAAAGTTGGCGCAAAAATTACCTTCAAAGATTGTGATTTCGGAGGTACAGAAATACAGGCACGCACGCTCAAGGGTGCATATGCGGACACGCCGAATGTATTAACACTTGACGGTTGTATCAACATATCTGCTATCAATAAGATGTATGCTGCACCAGCCGACCATTGCGACTGGGAGGTAATTGATTGTACTGACTTATCAAACGAGGTTCTCGGAAACAAAGCTGATAAGGCAACAACACTTGCAGGGTACGGCATTTCAGACGCATATACTAAAAATGCTGTTGATACTTCACTGGCAAATAAAGCTAACCTCGTTAATAGCTCGAATATTTTTGATTTTGATGCTTGGGCAAAAGGATTACAGGGGCTTACTAATCCAGTTTACAGAGGTACTCTTGACAAAGTGGATTATAACGAAAAATCATTTGCTATAACAACTACTGAACCCAATGGATACACAAACGGATGGAATCCGTCAGCGCCGCAATCTATGAGAATAGCAGTAAAGCCAAATACAAAATATTTATTCTCGTGGTTACCATCTTCCACCACTTGTGGAGCGTATGTCTTTTTAAATGGAATTAATACAGACGCAACTCGCTTTGAACTTAGAAAGGGTTTTGGTTCGTTTACGACAGCAGAGGATACCACTTATATTGCGATTCGGTTTGATTATTACGGAACAGGATTCTTCAAAGTGTCCAAAATTATGATTGCTGAAAAAGAATCAATCTATTTGCCGAATGAAGTTGCGGAAGGTGTCACAGAGGTTGCGAACGAGGTTTTGGCATTTGAAAAGACAACCCAAACTTCACTTGCGACTAAATACGATTCGTCAAATGTTGAGGTCGGCAAGGGTGAACTTACTCCTGCACAGGCTGTTTATGACGGCTGTGAGGGCAGTTTTAACTATTCAAAAATCGGCAAAACCGTGACGGTAGCACTAAACATCACAACCCTTGTTGCAGGTAAAAACTATGTACAGTTCGCAGGACTGCCATTCAATGCTATGACTGCAAGCGGATTGTCAAGCATTGCGGTGTATACAACTGCCAACAAGCTTGTTAATATTCGCCTTGACGGCTCATGGCTGTACATAAACAGTCCCGGTACGACATTTGCAGAAGGCGAAAAAATCAATGTAATAGTTACATACATCATAGGCTAAGGAGGCAAAAATTATGGAATTAAAAGAAAAAATCACACTTGATATGCTGACAAAAGACAGCGTATCGGTACTCAGACAGCAGTTTATAAACTATAACGGAACTGAAATGCAGGTCGGCGAAAATGTTCGCAACGCATATTCAAATAATGAAGATGACAGAGCTTCGCTTAAAAGCATCTTATCGGACGAATACTACAATGCCGTTATGGCAGTCTGGCAGTGTAATTAACAATGACAGTCGGCAAGAGTTTCGCAATGGCGAGAATATATTTGTCATAACGGAACTTTTTTAATTGAAAACTGAAAGCGGAAAATTGAAAATTGCGGTCGGCGGTGTGCCGCCGCATTCTATTCGAGAAGGCAGTCAGATAAAAAAATTGCATCAGATACCCAAGTAAGGTTCTGATGCAATTTTTGTTTGTGCCAAACTTTGTCAGTAGCTGCGAACCGTGTTCGCCATATAAATAAACAGTAAATTTCATATTAACAAAACAGTCGGGAAGACATTGCATTTTATTTTGCAAACTGTCTTCCCGACATTAATTTTTAATTTTCAATTTTCAATTTTACATTTAATTAAAACTTTCTTCACGAATTGGAGACAGCGGTTCGTCGGTTACGGTTTTTCGCCTGTCAAAAACTCAACGCTTCTCTCAATTGAATCCTTGGAAGTGCCCCAGTCCTTGCCTTGATTGCGGTAATCAAACATTGAGCAAAAGTATGTTATATCCTCTTTGAGTGACAAAAGATAATTCTTTGTAAGTACCGCCGTTTCGGCGTAGAACTGCGGCAAAAGCTTTGACGGCAGCTTGCTCTTTTGGGTTGCAACATTCATAATAAAATCGTAGTGTTTAAGGCAGATGAACGGCTGTTCGTTGTACAGCTTATAAAACTCCTCTCCCTTTGCCCACTCAACAAAAATCGTGTCGCAAAAATGGTGCATATCCCACTCTATTCTGTCGCAGACATAGCAGGAATTAAGCCGCTTTTTTATGACTTCCAACTGCTTTTTATCAGGCTTTCCCTTCAATTTTTTCGGCATATCGTTATCAATAATTTCCTGAAGGTGGCTTTCAAGAATGAGAGCGTTCGGGAGCTTCTGCCCTTTTTCAAACATCTGCGAAAAATGGCGGTGACAAAAGCCCTTTTTGTTGGTTTCAATCCTGATATTAGGCTCCATCATCGCGTCGCCCGTAATAAATTTTACATACTGCTCCTCAAGCATACTCTCCATTCGGCAAAACGGACATCCGCATTTCGGCATAAATATATCGTTAATCGGAATTGTGCAGATAGTTTCTTTCACTTATAATTCTCCTTTTGTTAGCGTAAATGAGGCACGGCTGCACTCTGTCGACGGCTCGCCGCTGCTTTTTTCATATTTCTGATATAGGCAAATGTTTTTTCCTCGCCCTCATCTCTCAGCATAACCAATAATTTTTCAAGCAACGCTTCGGTGTTGGGATGCATGCGGTGCTTGCCTCTGATTCTGCAAAAATATGTGAACGGATCGCTGTCCTTGTAGTTTTCGCCGTTATAGATTTTGCTTGCGGCTACTCGGTCGCAGAACATTTCGATAACATATTTTATCGGCATTTCAACATTTTCAATTTGCTTTGACTTTGGGTTGTAATCGTTCCAGTACTCGTAATGATGGCGGTTTCTGCCCTTGTGATGCATCCAAGCCAGAGAGTAGCCGTACCGCTCTCTCTCCTTTTCATTCGGACTTCTTGTTCCCTGAAAATACTTTGCACCAAGAATAAATTCCGTGGGCGAATATTTTGACAAATCGTGCCTTAATCCCTGCCAAAAAATTCCTGCCCTTGCGCAGTTGGCAATTACCTTGTGTCTGTGGCGGGTTATTGTTCTGAAATGTTTAATCGGATGTGCCATAATTATCACCATAAATTATTTTAATCATTAGTTCGGAAATTACAAAAACATTTTCCGACTGACATTTTACCACATTTTCAGCCAATTTAAAATAGTACTTGCAAGATTACACTAAAAAAGTTATAATAGGAAAAGGTTAAATTTTTGTAACCATTTTTTGTAAAGGGCATAAGGATAGAAAATATATGAAAAAGAAGATTTTCCTTTTTTTCCTTTGTGTTGTACTTATCGCAACCAGCATATTATGCGGCACAATGGGTATAATCAGAAATGATTCTAAATCACATAAAAAAACACAGACGGCGGATACAGCCGCAACAGAAAATCCGACATTACCAAGCACATTAGATTCGCTCACATTAAAAGTCGGCGAAACAAAGCTTATTGAGCTGTCATCCGAAAAAGCAGAATCTGTTACAAAATGGACAAGCTCGGACAGTAAAACCGTGACTGTTGATGACGGCGGAAGGGTTGATGCATTAAAAGAAGGCACGGCACTTGTTTCGGCAATCCTAAAGGACAAATCCAAAGCCGAATTTCAGATAACAGTTACGAAGTCAACGGTAAAAAAACAGCAGAGCTATTCAACCTGCATAACGGCAAATACAGACAAGCTCGAGCAAAACAAGCGCAACAAGGCAAAAAATCTGTATGAAATCAAGGTGAACCGCACGGCAAACTGCGTGACTGTCTACACATACGACAAAAACGGCAAGTACACAATTCCTGTCAGAGCGATGGTTTGTTCAACGGGGTTGAACAACGCAACAATCACAGGCGACTACACAATCGGAATAAAGACCGAATGGCTGTTCCTTGTGGGCGATGTTTTCGGCAGGTACATCAGCGGAATTTCAGGCGATTACCTCTTTCACTCTGTTCCCTACTACACCTTAAACGAACAGGATTTAGAGGTTGACGAGTTCAACAAGCTCGGTGAGCAGGCGTCGCAGGGCTGCGTAAGGCTTGCGGTTTCGGACGCAAAGTGGATTTATGACAATTGCCCCACAGGTACGGCGGTCAATATTTATGACGATGCCGAAACGGCAGGACCTCTCGGAAAGCCTGACGCGATAAAAATTACGGATTTCAATAACAAATGGGATCCGACAGACAGCAGTAAAAAGTGTCCGTATGCCACAGCCGCCCCGACAATCAGCGGCGCGAACGATTGCACAATAAAAAGCGGCGGAGAATTTTACGCTCTGACAGGGGTAACGGCGGTTGACACCTGCGGCAATGATATAACCTCAGATATTGAGGTTGTGGGTAATGTGGTAACCGCACGCAAGGGCAAATATAAGGTGACCTATTCAGTTACCGATGTGCTTAAAAGAACTTCAAGCGTTACAATTACGGTTACGGTACAATAAACAGCAACATAAATCAAGAGCATTATTGCCAAATATGGCAGTAATGCTCTTTGTCGGTTAATTACGCATTTTTGCTGATAGCGAACACACCTAAAAACCTCTGTCTTAATGGTTATCACATTCAAAATTCATTGCAATTTGCAATATTACAAAATTTGATAAATGCCGCAAAGCCGCCCATACAAAACACAAAAAGGCTGTGAAGAAGTGAAGTTTAAAACTTCGTTCTTCACAGCCTCTGATTTACTGTACTAATCTTGAGAATCAGCCTTGGCTTTCTCAATAATTTTTTGAGCAACATTTGCAGGGGTGTCCTCATAGCGAACAAACGCAAAATCAAACGAACCTCTGCCCTGTGTTACCTGACGAATGTAGGTTGCAAAGTCATCCATTTCTGCCATAGGAACTTCCGCCTCAACAATCTGCGTTCCGTTCTCACCCGGCTGCATACCGAGTACACGACCTCTACGCTTGTTGACCTCGCCCATTACATCGCCCATATTTGCATCCGGAACATTGGCTTTAAGGCTTCCGATCGGCTCAAGAAGCGTGGGAGAAGCATTTGGAATACCGTTCTTATAAGCCAGAGAAGCCGCTGTTTTGAATGACATTTCGGAGGAATCAACAGGATGATATGAACCGTCATAGAGAGTAGCCTTGATGCCTACCATCGGATAGCCTGCAAGAACGCCCTTCTTGATTGAGTCCTGAAGTCCCTTTTCAACAGCAGGGAAGAAATTTTTCGGAACTGCACCGCCGACAACTCTTTCGGCAAATACAAGACCGTCCGAATCACACGGCTCAAACTCAATCCACACATCGCCGAACTGACCGTGACCGCCCGACTGCTTTTTATATCTGCCCTGTGCGGAAACCTTTTTGCGGATAGTTTCTCTGTATGCAATCTTTGGCTTTTTGAGGACTGCGTCAACATTATATTTTGTTTTAAGTCTTGAAATTACAACATCAAGATGCTGTTCACCGAGTCCCGAAAGGAGCATTTCATGGGTTTCGTGGTTTGAAACAAGTTTGATTGTCGGATCTTCGTCCGCAAGCTTTGCAATGCCCTGAGCAACCTTATCCTCGTCACCCTTCTTTGCCGGATACACAGCCATTGTATATGATGATGACGGATAGTCGATTCCGTCAAGAACAACCTTTCTGAGAGGCGAACAGAGTGTGTCGCCTGTCTTTGTTGATGCAAGCTTTGGAATTGCGCCGATGTCGCCTGCACCGATGTACGGAACATCCGACTGCTTTTTACCGCTTACGGAAAGCACCTTTGTTATCCTCTCCTGTGCGCCTGTACGCATATTGATGAGAGGAGCGTCCGAGCTTACCTTGCCCGAAACAACCTTTACATATGAAAGTCTGCCGATGAACGGGTCTGCAACCGTCTTGAATACGATTGCGGCAGCCGCACCGCTGTCATTAACCGAAACATCAACGGGTTCACCGTCAAGGTCAACACCGATTTCACCGCTCTTGTCAGCCGCTGACGGAGCAAGCCATGTAAGACTGTTCAAAAGCTGATCAATTGCGAATGTATTATGAGCGTCGCCGCAGAATACGGGGCAGATTGTGCCGTCCTTAACACCCTGACTTACACCGAGAATGATTTCTTCGGGAGTAAACTCCTCACCCATAATAAACTTGTCAAGAAGTTCCTCGCTTGTTTCGGCAACAGCCTCCTTGATAGCCTCGCGCAAGCCCTCAAGCCTGTCGCCCATATCGGGAAGCGCAGTCTGTTTTACACTGCCGTCTGTGCCGTACTCATAAGCCTTGTAATCAAACAAATTAACATAAGTGTTTGCCTGACCGTCAACAATGTACGGAACAACAACAGGACAAACAGATGGACCGAATGTAGCCTTCAAGCTCTCGAATACACGATAGAAACGGGCGCTTTCGTCACAAAGACCGTTTACAAAGAACACCTTTGTAAGCCCTGCCTTTGTTGCCGCCTCAACTGCTTTTTCGGTACCTACACAGACACCGTCCTTGCCCGAAACAACGATGAGCGCTGTATCAGCCGCTCTCATGCCCTCTGCAACACCGCCTGCAAAATCAAAAAGACCGGGGGTGTCGATTAGGTTGATTTTTGTATTTTTCCATTCAATCGGTGCAACCGCCGTCATAATTGAAGTCTGTCTTTTGATCTCCTCGCTGTCAAAATCAAGGACTGTGTTGCCGTCTGCAACCTTACCGAGTCTTTCGCTCATCTTTGAGAGATAGAGTATTGACTCCGCAACCGAGGTTTTGCCGCTGCCGCTGTGTCCTGCGAGGGCAATATTAAGAATTTTTTTAGCGTCGTATTGTTTCAAAAGTGAAATCCCCTTTCGTAAAATTTCTATTCTAATCAAGCTTATTTCGACAAAATTAAACAATAGTGTCAATTAATACGGAATTATTATAGCATATTTGTATAAAATAAACAACCGAATTATGGCAAAATAAAAAAATTCACCCTTTGCCCAAATGGACAAGGGGTGAATTGTGCAACTTGCTTTTTTATTTTATGTTAAGCCGAAAAATATACAGATTTTCGCAAGTTCAATTGTGCATTTTAACGATTGATTCCCTAAAAAATCAGTTTTCGACAAAAGAAAAGGCTCTCAAAACGAGAGCCTTGAAAACTTGATTATTCGAGAACCGCACCCTGTGCGCCTGATGTAACAAGCTTTGCATAACGAGCAAGGTAGCCTGTTGTAATCTTGGGCTGACGGGGTTTCCACTCTGCCTTACGCTTTGCAAGCTCTTCGTCAGAAACGAGGAGGTTGATTGTGTTTGCAGGAATGTCGATTTCAATCATATCGCCCTCTTTAACAAGTGCGATCGGACCGCCGACTGCTGCCTCGGGAGATACATGACCAATAGCCGCACCTCTTGTTGCGCCTGAGAAACGGCCGTCTGTGATAAGAGCAACACAGTTGCCGAGACCGCTGCCCATAATAGCGGAAGTCGGGTTGAGCATTTCTCTCATGCCCGGACCGCCCTTAGGACCTTCGTATCTGATAACAACAACCTCACCGGGATTGATTTTGCCGTCATAAATTGCACTGAGAGCGTCCTCTTCGCAGTCAAACACTCTTGCCGCACCCTTGTGGTGCATCATTTCCTCTGCAACGGCACTTCTCTTAACAACAGAACCGTCAGGAGCAAGGTTACCCTTGAGAACAGCAATACCGCCTGTCTTGCTGTATGGATTTGTAACAGGGCGAATGATGTCCGTGTCCTTGATTTCACAACCCTTAATGTTCTCGCCTACAGTCTTGCCTGTTGCCGTGATAAGGTCTGTGTCAAGAAGTCCAACCTTTGTAAGCTCGTTCATTACGGCATAAACACCGCCTGCCTCGTTGAGATCCTCCATATATGTGTGACCTGCAGGAGCAAGGTGACAAAGGTTAGGAGTCTTTTTGCTGATTTCATTGGCAATGTCAAGGTTAAGCTTAACACCTGCCTCTTTTGCGATTGCAGGAAGGTGGAGCATTGTATTTGTTGAACAGCCGAGAGCCATATCAACAGTAAGAGCATTCATAAATGCTTTTTCCGTGAGAATGTCACGAGGACGGATATCCTTTTCAAGAAGTTCCATAACCTTCATGCCGGCGTGCTTTGCAAGCTTGATTCTTTCTGAGTAAACAGCAGGAATTGTACCGTTGCCCTGAAGTCCCATACCGATTGCCTCGGTAAGACAGTTCATACTGTTGGCGGTGTACATACCCGAACATGAACCGCATGACGGACAAGCCTTGTTTTCAAACTCGGCAAGCTCTTCGGCAGTAATCTTGTTTGCCGTGTAAGCGCCGACTGCCTCAAACATACTCGAAAGACTTGTCTTTTTGCCCTTAACATGACCAGCAAGCATAGGACCGCCACTTACAAAAACTGTCGGAACATTAATTCTTGCGGCAGCCATAAGCATACCCGGAACATTCTTGTCGCAGTTAGGAACCATTACAAGTGCGTCAAACGCATGAGCCTTTGCCATAGCCTCTGTTGAGTCTGCGATAAGCTCACGGGTTACGAGAGAATACTTCATTCCCTCATGTCCCATAGCAATACCGTCACAAACAGCGATTGCAGGGAATACAATCGGAACACCGCCTGCAAGAGCAACGCCCTGCTTAACGGCGTCAACAATCTTATCTATATTCATATGTCCCGGAACGATATCGTTCTTGGAACTTACAATACCGATAAAAGGTTTCTTGATTTCTTCTTCGGTAAGACCGAGAGCATTCAAAAGCGAACGCTGAGGTGCGGTACTTACGCCGTCCTTTATAACTGAACTTTTCATTGTAAACACCCTTTCCATAATTATCAAATCGGAACAAAATTCACATAAAAGCCCTTCAATTGTTCCATAATAAAACACAGTGAAAATTTCTGTATTGTTAATCTTAATTTTAGCACATCGGCTGTTCAAAATCAAGTAGAGAACCTATATTGCCAAAATCATTTATTGCGGCTCAATCGTTGATTATTCTGCCCTTTTCAACATTGGGCATAATAAAGTTATCCCTTGAATATTCCCACAGCTTTTTTGAGCCGTCAGCAGTGTTTTTGTTGCGGTTAAGGATACTGTGCAGGTGAACAATATGCTCTACCCACGCCTTGCCGTCGGTTGCATCATTGAGCATGGCGGGCTGAATGTTGTCCATTGTGTGAGCAAACTTTGCTTCGGCTGTTTCACCGTTTTCAAATTCAAGCCACAGATTCATCATCTTTTCGCCCTGATCTTCCGGAAGAAGTCCGAAAATTCTTTTTGCGGCTTTCATTTCACGCTCTGCCTGAGTTTTCTTAGCTTCCTCATCATAGGCATATGTATCTCCTGCGTCAATCTCGACAATATCGTGAATCAGGAGCATTGTCATTGTTTTAAGCACATCAATTTCCGAATTTGCATATTCGGAAAGCATAACGGTCATTATCGCCATATGCCATGCGTGCTCGGCATCATTTTCCTTTTTTCGAGCGTCGGAAAGGTAGGTTTGACGGATGATGAATTTTTCCTTATCAATTTCCTTTATAAAATCAAATTGCTTTTCAATTCTTGATTTCTCCATAATGTTCCCTCTTAAAATTCAGGCCTGCACATTGGCATAGTGCAGGCTTTATGTGATTATTTATTTACTACAGGAAGTTTGGTTTTATCGTATTCATCCAGTCTGTTGCCGTAAAGGTAATAGTTCGTTTCTTTTACAACAACAGGTGAAAGCACAACTACGGCAATAAGGTTGGGAATTGACATAAGTGCATTGAAGATGTCAGCCATTGTCCAAACAAGGTCAAGCTTGATAACAGGACCGATGAGAAGAATAAATACAAAAATCAGCTTGTAAGGAATCATACCGCCTCTGCCGAAAAGATATTCAACGCAGCGTTCACCGTAGTATGACCAGCCGAGGATTGTTGAATATGCAAAAGCGGCAATACCGATAACAAGAATCGGTGTACCGATTACGGGAATCTGCTGGAAGGCTTTGTATGTAAGGTCGCCGCCGTCGGAAACATCAATTGCAGGATTTTTGATAATTGAGCTTACAAGCACAAGACCTGTCATAAGACAAACAACGACCGTGTCCCAGAAAGTACCCGTTGAAGAAATCATAGCCTGACGAACAGGGTTTCTTGTTTGAGCGGCAGAGGCAACTATCGGAGCAGAACCCATACCGGATTCGTTACTGAAAAGGCCTCTTGCAATACCGTAACGAGCGGCAAGCATAAGGCTTGAACCGAGGAAACCGCCTGCAACGGACTTGAGAGAAAATGCGTCCTGAAAAATCATTTCAAATGTCTTACCGAGAACATCAAAGTTCATGCCGAGGATAATAAGACATCCGAGAACATAGAAAACAGCCATAAACGGTACAAGGAGTTCGCAAACTCTTGAGATTGACTTGATACCTCCGAAAATTACAACGGCTGTAATTGCGGCAACAAGAACACCTACAATAATCGAAATAACCGAAGCGTCCTGACCGAAAAGATTCACAGTACCAAGGTCAAAGGTGTTGTTCATAATGTTTGAAATTGCATTAACCTGAACACCCGAACCGATGCCGAAGGATGCAAGCAATGCAAAAAGTGCAAAAAGAACGGCTAAAATTTTGCCGAGAGTTTTAAACTTAAATCCTCTTTCAAGAGCATACATAGCGCCGCCGAGCATTCTGCCGTCAGAGGTCTTTACACGATACTTTACACCGATGAGTGACTCGGAATACTTCGTTGCGATACCGAAAACACCGGTGAGCCAGCACCAGAGAACCGCACCGGGGCCTCCGAGTGCAATTGCAGTACCTACGCCTATGATATTACCCGTGCCGATTGTTGAGGCAAGCGCTGTTGCAAGAGCCTGAAACGGGCTGATGTCACCGTCTGAATCGGGATCCTTTGTCACCGAAAGTTTGATTGCCTTAAAAGTTTTTCTCTGTACAAATTTTGTGCGAATTGTGAGGAAAATGTGAGTTCCGAGAAGAAGAATAATCATAAACCAACCCCACAGGAAGTCATTGAAGCTATTCATCACAGCTGAAATCGCATCCCACATATTGTACGCCTCCTTGTTTTAGTATAATCCTACCCTGTTTAATATACAAAAGCAAAACCTGCTTTATGTCCGTTAATGTTTTTTACAAAAATCGTTTTACATCAATAAGGTTGTCTGCAACTCCGTAAAGAAGGGGAATTGCCTCTGCACTCGGACGGTCAAGGTCGGGAACCATAACCGTTTTACACCCTGCCGAGCTTGCCGACTTTATGCCGTTGAGCGAGTCCTCAAGTGCAATGCAGTTTTCGGGAGCAAGTCCGAGTTTTTCTGCGGCATAAAGATAAATGTCGGGTTCGGGCTTTCCTTTTGCAACCATTGACGCACAAACTATTTCGTCAAAATAATCGTAAAGACCGAGAGCCGAAAGATATTTTTTCGTTCTCTCCGGAGCGGTTGCGGTTGCAAGGGCAACCCTGTAGCCGTTCTGCTTTAAAAAGCCGAGAAATTCAGCAGCACCGGGTTTTGATTCAATGCCGTTTTCCGAGATGAACTTATCCATAAGCTCAATTCTTTTATCGTGAACCTTGCAGTAGTCAAAATCCTCCCCGAAAAAGCCCTTTAATTTTGCAATTGCAAACGGGCGAGCCATTGAACGAATACTGAGTGCGTGGTGCGTTTCCATAGGATAACCGTAAAAAAGAGCCGCCTCACACCAAAAACGGACATACAGCTTTTCTGTGTCAAGAATGACACCGTCCATATCGGAAATAATACCTTTTATATCAGGATTCATATTTTACCTCCCGATTTTTTTAGATTCATATTTACAAACGCAATTCCGAGTGAAATCAGAATAAGCGAGATGAGCGTTTCGATTCTGAAAACATTTTCACCGAGCATAAGTCCCGACAAAACTGTTCCGAACACGGGAACAAGCAGATTGAAAACGGAAATTCTGCTTGCATCATGAAACTTGAGAAGTGCTGTCCACAGCGAAAATGCCGCCGCTGATACGAACGCAAGCCAGAGCAACACGGAAACACTTTCAACATTTATCAAACCAATACTGCCACCGCAGCATATGCCCGACACAAGTAGTATAAAACCGCCTGTTAAAAGCTGAAAAGCGGTTACAGGGAACGGATCTCGTCCTGTTGTGACTTTTTTCGCCACAATGTTGCCCGCCGCCGCAGATATTGTTGAAAAGAGAATCATCATATCGCCGAACCAAGTGCCCGTGCTGACAGTTTCGCCGAAATTGATTGCGATAATTCCGCCGAATCCGAGAATACAACCGATAATTTTCATCAGCGTGAGCCTGTCGTTTTTGAAAAACAACGGCACGAAAAGTACGGTAAAGAACGACGCACAAGCCGTTATTATAGAGGTGTTCGTTCCGCTTGTAAAACCGATTCCGATGTATGTAAAAATATACTGCAATCCTGTCTGCACCACTCCGAGTGAACAGACGGGCAGTATATCTTTTTTTGAAAGCGTCGGCGGTTTTCTTTTTGATATCCACAAAAAGAGAAACACCATAAATCCCGCCAACATAAAGCGCATTCCTGCAAAAATCAGCTTTGAGCCGATATCCGACTCCTCAATCTTAAAAGCAGAGTAGCCGACCTTTATAAACGGAAAAGCCGTTCCCCACAAAAGTGTGCAGAAAATTGCTGTTAAATATGCTATTTTTTTATTTTGTAACAGTTTCATTTTATTCATCCGGAAAAATTAACAATATCGGATATAGTATACCATAAAAATCAGAAAAAGAAAACCTTACAATTTCAAAAATTTGTTTATTCCGTAAACAGAATTTGCACCGTCACAACAGGCGGTTATAATTTGTCGCAGATTTTTTGTGCGGATATCCCCTGCAACAAAAATTCCCGACACGGATGTCTGACAGGTTTCATCGGCAATCACATATCCGTTGTCATCAGTTTTTACAAAGCCCTTGATACATTCGGTTCTCGGTTCAAGACCTACCGCAACAAAAACTCCGTCAGTTTTCAGAATTTTCTCATTATCAAGCGTAACCGATTTAACCTTTTCATCACCGTCAATTTTCACAACATTGGTGTTGTAAAGAATTTTGACATTGCCCGATTTCTCAAGCTTTTGCACAAGCACTCTGTCGGCTTTTAATGCTTCGCCCCTGTGAATAAGAAAAACCCGTTTGCATATATGAGAAAGATAGGTCGCCTCGGTAACGGCTGTGTTTCCTCCGCCGATTACCGCCACTGTTTTGTCTTTAAAAAAATAGCCGTCACACACGGCACAATAGCTTACTCCTCTGCCTTCAAACTTACTTTCACCGTCAATTCCCAATTTTTTGTGGGTTGCGCCCATGCAGAGAATAACAGATTTTGTCTTGACCTCGCTGTCGGAACATTCAAGGATAAAACCGTCATAATTTTTTCTTATGCCGACAAGGGATTGTCTGACAAAATTTGCACCGAATGACTTTGCGTGTGAATAAAAATGCTGAATGAGGTCAAAGCCTGCAATATCGCTGAAACCCGTGTAGTTTTCAACTGCATCCGTAAGGGCAATTGAACTGCCCTCGGGTGATGACGGATCAAGCACAATGCAGTCAAGTCCGCTCCGTGAGGCATAGAGCGCCGCCGTAAGTCCTGCCGCACCTCCGCCGACAATTACAAGATCATACAAGGCTCTCACCCATCTTTTCTGAGATTGCGGAAATTATTCTTTCCTTTGTCTGAACTCCCGACATACGGAAAACTTCCCTTCCGTCCTTAAAAAATAAAAGTGCAGGGATTCCCGAAATGCCGTAACGCTCCGTAAGCACGGGATTTTCGTCAACATTTATCTTGACGGTTTCAAAGCAATTGCTGTACTCACTGTGAATTTCTTCAATTGTCGGAGCAAGCATTCTGCACGGTGAACACCATATTGCGTAAAAATCCGCAAGAACAGGCTTTCCTGATTTAATTAAATCTTCAAATTCGTTTTTCTGTATATTTTCGGTCACAATTACCACTCCGTAAATTATTTTTGATTATTGTTCCCTATTTGCGGAGAATTATGAAAACGAAATTTTATCGGCCTCGGCACTGTTGCAATATCTGTCCGATAATTAAAAATCGGTATAAAAATAAAAACACCATCTGCGAAAAGGCAAATGGTGTTTTGGCGCGCCGGAAGAGACTCGAACTCCCGACCTTCTGATTCGTAGTCAGACACTCTATCCAGCTGAGCTACCGGCGCATATGCGACTGTTTATCAGCCGCAATTAGTATGATATCACAACTTAACTTAAAAATCAAGTCTTTTTTTATTTTTTCCCGGAAATTAGTCTTTGGCGTCAAAGAATGTAAAAAATGCTCTGTATGCCATATAGACATCTGTCTTGGAAACAATCTCAAACGGAGCGTGCATTGAAAGCACGGGAACGCCGAGATCGACAACATCGACATTCATATTGGCAACATACTTGGCGATTGTTCCGCCGCCGCCGCCGTCAACCTTGCCGAGCTCACCGACCTGCCAGAGAATATCGTTGTTCTCAAGCATAGCTCTGATTTTTCCCATATATTCGGCAGACGCATCTGATGTGTCATACTTTCCGCCGTGACCTGTGTATTTTGAAATAATTACACCGTTGTTAATGTATGAGCAGTTGTTAGCCTCATATGCAGACGCAAAAGTCGGATCAAATGCGGCATTTACATCGGCTGAAAGACAGGTGCTTTTTGAAAGAACACGGTAGCCGTCAACACCGTCCTGTTTTGCAAGGTCATAGATGAAGAAACGGAGGAAGTCGCTCTGCATACCTGTGTTGCCGTCACTGCCTGTTTCTTCTTTGTCTGTAAGATATGTGATACAAGTCTGCTCGGGCATTTCAACATCAAGTGCCGCCATAACAGCCGGATAAGCACAAACCTTATCATCATGACCGTAACCGCCGATCATGCTTCTGTCAAAACCGATATCTCTTGACTTGAAAGACGGGATAAGGCAGAGCTCAGCCGAAAGAAAATCACCCTCGCAGATACCGTACTTCTCATTGAGTACAGCCATTACATTGAGCTTTACAAGGTCTTTTTCGTCGCTGTCCGCATCATACGGACGAGAGCCGAGGATAACATTGAGGTTTTCGCCCTCAATTGCCTTTGCCATTGGCTTTGACGCCTGCTCCCTTGCAAGATGCGGAAGAAGGTCTGTAATGCAGAAACAGCTTTCGTTCTCATCATCGCCCCAGCAGATGTCAACTCTTGTACCGTCAAGCTTTACAACCGAACCGTGAAGTGAAAGCGGAATTGTTGTCCACTGATATTTTTTAAGACCACCGTAGTAATGAGTCTTAAAGAAAGCAAGATTGTTTGCCTCAAAAAGAGGATTCGGTTTGAGGTCAACTCTCGGGGAATCAATATGAGCAATTGCAAGCCTTGCACCGTTCTTAACACCGTTTTTACCAATTACGGCAAGAGCAACAGCCTTGTCACGGTTTACATAATAGAGCCTGTCGCCTGCCTTATATTCTTTGTCCTGCTCATACTCTGCAAAGCCTGCTTTTTTGGCAAGCTCAACAGTATAGCGAACAGCCTCACGCTCAACGGGTGAGTTATCAAGAAACTTTTTGTAACCGTTGCAAAAGCTGTCTGCCTTTTTAATTTCTTCCTCCGAAAGAGCCTTAACGCCCTTCGGTTCGGTCATCATAATTTTTTCCTTTAATAAAGTTGTCTTTGACTTTTCTTCAGCCATAATAACCGTCCTTTCTGTGCCGTAAAACACGGCAAAACCATTTTATTTTGAAATCCGCCGCCAAAGGCATCGGAACATCTTTGCACTTAATTAGATTGTGAATAATAAAGTTTTATATACATTTCCTTGGCACTTTCAACCTTGTCAACATAATTCTCTGTTTCGGGATACGGAATGGAATCAAGATTTTTTCCGTCCGAACTGTAATTAGTATCGTTGAGCCAGTCGCTTACGACAAAGCCGGCATTATATGCGGCAATTGCCGAGCGTTCCGTGCCGTAATAATCGTAAAAATATTTTAAAAGATAACTTCCGTAATCAATACAGATTTCGGGGTCAAACAGGTCATCCTCGGTGTACTGTCCCGCACAACCTCTTTGCTCCTGCAGCCACTCAAAGGACGATGGCATCATCTGCATAACACCCTTCGCTCCGACTCCCGATTCGGCTTTCGGGTCAAAGCCGCTTTCCGTGTGGATTACGGCATATATCAACGCAGGATCAAGGTCATAATCCTTGGCGGCTTTTTCAACATATGTGCTGTAGGTACACGGATAATTCATTTTATCGAGTTTATTTTTTGTGTCCTCATAAAAAAATGAAACAAACACGAATACTGCCGCCGCAAGAATTGCAAGCACAATTATCCATGCCAAAATCGCCTTTCCTGCACTTTTTTTCTTTTTATATCGCCTTGATTGGGGCATCCTATCACCTCATCAGGTTGTTAATAACCTCTGCCGCCTTTTGTGCGGCAAGCTCGACTTGCTCTATAGAAAAATTGTTTTCAATGACAATGTCGCTGTGACTTCTGAAAAATTCCTCGTCAAGCTGTGCAGACATTCTTAGCTCTGCACGGGAAATGTCAATGTTATCCCTTTTGCAGATTCTCTCAAGCCTTATCTCTTTTTTAGCGGTAACGCTTACAATAAGGTCGCAAAACACATCGGCACCGCTTTCAAAAAGCTGAGGAGCGTCATAAATCACAACGCTTTTGCCGTCTGTCTGAGCCTGTTTCGCCATCTGCATAAATTCATATGTAACAAACGGATGAACAATTGAATTGAGCAAATGTGTGTTTTCTTTGCTTGAAAATGCCTTTTTGGCAAGCAACGGTCTGTCAATGTTGCCGTCAGAAAGGATAATATCCTGACCGAAAACACCCGAAACAGCCTTTAAGCATACGGAATCGGGAGTGTAAAGATTTTTTACAATCTCGTCAGCATTTATAACGCACATCCCGTTTTTGGCAAAATATGCCGAAACCGTGCTTTTTCCCGCACCGCTCTGTCCCGTAAGACCGACAATTTTAATTCTGTTCAAGGTTAATCACCTCAAAGCCTGCCGCTCTTATAAGTCGGTTGTAAACCGCCATTCCTACGCCGTTCGTTTTTGGCAGTCTTGAATAGACAACCTTAACGCTGTCGTCCTCATCAATTCTGCGAAGCTCGTCAAAAAGCGTGTGAGCCTGTCTTGTATAGTCGTTTCGTTTTCCGAGAGAGAAAACGGGAGTTTTCAAAAGCGGAATATCCTCGTCACAACAGAGTGCAGCAACTCCCTTTGCCGCCTTTTTGTTTACATAATCAATATATTGCTCATCGTTGCAATTAAGAAGTATTACTCTCGCCCTTGGCGCATAGTGCTTGTACTTCATACCGGGGCTTGCAACCTTAACATTGTCTGCAAGTTTGTGCAAAACCGCATCATCAACTTCAACCTTGCCGAGAACACTCTCGAGCATTTCAACCGTAATTCCGCCCGGGCGAAGTACCCTCGGAACATCTCCCGCAAGAGTAATTACCGTGCTTTCAAGACCTACCTCACTTGCACCGCCGTCAAGAACAGCGTCGATTTTGCCGTCCATATCGTTCATAACATGCTGTGCGGTTGTCGGACTGGGTGAGCCCGAAATATTTGCCGAAGGTGCGGCAAGAACCGTACCCGATTCACGGATAATCGCCTGTGCGGTTTTATGGCTCGGAAAACGGATTGCAACCGTGTCAAGTCCTGCCGAAACTTCATTCGGAATAACATCCGACTTCTTCATAATCATTGTGAGCGGTCCGGGCCAGAACGCATCGGCAAGTTTTTTTGCCGTGTCGGGGATTTTCGTCACAAGGTTAAGTCTTTCAATATCGGAAAAATCGCAGATGTGGACAATCAGCGGATTATCCCCGGGTCTGCCCTTTGCTTTAAAAATCTTCTTTACGGCCTCGGGGTTGAGTGCGTCAGCCGCAAGTCCGTAAACTGTTTCGGTCGGGATTCCTACAACACCGCCGTTTTTAAGCAACTCTGCGGCGGTTTTTATATCTTCCTCTGTATTTTTTAACAACAATGTTTTCACAATTATCACCGGATTATTTTTCCATACTTTCTTTGAGCTTTTCGGCTCTGTCAGCGGCAACAAGTGCGTCAATCACTTCGTCAAGACTGCCGTTGAGAATTTCTTCAAGCTTGTAGAGAGTAAGACCGATTCTGTGGTCGGTTACTCTGCCCTGCGGATAGTTATATGTGCGGATTCGCTCACTGCGGTCGCCCGTACCTACCTGCATTTTTCTGTTTTCGGCAATTTCACTCGCCTGTTTGTCCTGTTTTTCCTTGAGAAGTCGGCTTTTGAGAACTTTAAGAGCCTTGTCCTTGTTCTTGTACTGACTTCTCTCGTCCTGACACTCAACTACCATACCTGTGGGCAAGTGAGTGATTCGGATTGCGGAACTTGTCTTGTTGATATGCTGACCGCCTGCACCGCTTGAACGGAAGGTGTCAATTTTGAGGTCATTCGGATCAATTTCAAGCTCAACATCTTCTGCCTCGGGCAAAACCGCAACAGTTGTTGTCGATGTGTGAACTCTGCCCTGGCTTTCGGTTTCGGGTACTCGCTGAACACGGTGAACACCGCTTTCGTACTTAAAGCGTGAGTATGCACCCTCGCCCTCAATCATAAAGGAAATTTCCTTGTAACCGCCGATTTCGGTTTCATTGGCATTGATAATCTCGATTTTAAAGCCCTTTTTTTCGGCATACATCGAGTACATTCTGAACAGAACCGCACTGAACAGAGCCGATTCCTCACCGCCTGCACCGCCACGGATTTCAACGATAACATTTCGTTCATCGTTCGGATCTTTCGGCAAAAGCAGAATTTTCAAATCTTCCGCAAGATTTTTGATATTATCCTTAGCCTCGTCAAGATCGATCTGAGCAAGCTCTTTAAGCTCTTTGTCGCTTGTTTCCTCAAGAATTTCAAGGCTGTCTTTTTCGGTCTGAACAGCCTCTTTGTATTTACGGTAAGTCAAAACGATTTCCTCAATCGACTTGATTTCCTTCATAATTTTCTGATATTCCTCGGGATTGCCCGCTACTGACGGCTGGTAGAGCCTTTCGGAAAGCTCGGAGTACCTTTTGTCAAATATTTCAATTTTTTCAAACATATATATCCTACTCCGTCAAAATTTTTTTAATATTTTTTTCAATCTTTGCACGGGGCGCCATAACCTCTCTGCCGCATTTTTCGCATTTTATCTTAAAATCCATTCCCACACGCAGAATTTCAAAGGTTTTGCAGCCGCATGGGTGCTGTTTTTTCATCTCAACTCTGTCGCCAACGCTGATATTCACAAAAATCACCCTCCTGCAAATTTTTTACATTTTTCACATTTTGAATTTCTATGATTATTTACATCACTTTAGAGATGCAGATAATCTGCACTTAGATTATACAACAGAGATTTAAAAATATCAACCAATGCCGATAATTCCGAGAAGTCCCGTGTATTCAAGCGAAAGGGCAACGGGAATTGAAATCAGCAGAGAAAATGCGCTCTGTTTTACATCCTTGAACAAAATTCCGATGCTTGCAAGCCAAAGTATAAATTCGGGGAAGTACAGAATTCTGAAATCGGCAAAGTTGAGATTAAATGCAAAGCAACAGAATATTGCTATGAGTACGGAAGAAATTCCGATTGCAAGCGCACCCCGTCCCCTTGCATACCAAATCAGAAATGCCAAAAACGGCGATACAACAGCAAGAATCAGCCACCTCATAAGGTACGGAATATCGGGATAAAAGCCTGCAAAAACACTTGTCCACACATAGTACCCTATTAACATTCCCACAAAAAACGCAAAAACATTTATTCCTGCTTTTAAGGGAGATTTGCTGAATACGGCAAGACACACGGCAATAAAAATCCACGGTGCTGTTCTGCTCAAAAAGTTTGACAAATCAAGCCAATCGAGAAAGCTCGGCAGTCTGTTCAAATCAAGAAACTTTGCGACAATTCCCATGCCACCGCCAAAAAGCAAAGCAAAGAATGTTGTCATAATTTGTTTTGGTACAGACATTTTGCCCGATACCTTTCGGGTTTTATTCAAAATTTTTAACATAAAATCCTCGTTTCATCTACATCAAAAGGACTTCTCAAAAAAAGAAGTCCTCTTTAATCTTAATTATTCCGCACTGTTTTGCTCACCGAAAACCTTTAAAATTTCGTCTTTGTGAGCCATAATCGCATCGTAGCCCTCCTGAATGGTTTCGTCAACGCTGTCCATTGAGAAAAGCTGTGTGTTTTCGTTCTTGATATCAATTGCGAGGTCAGCCATTTTCTTTGACTCTCTTGTGCCGTCAATTGAATAAACATCAAGCGCACGCCAAATAACCTTAATAAGGCCGCCAAGGCCTGCGTCGGGATTGTAGGTCATAATATCAAAGCCGATTGCAAGAACCTTGCCGACGCCCATATCACGCAGAATTTTTACGGGCAAATTGTCCTTTGAACCGCCGTCAATAAAGTTGTACTTGTCATAAGGACAGGTTGTGTAAATTGCAGGGAACGACATACTTGCACGAACAGCAGTTTCAAGCGGAGCGCCTGTTATGTAGTGAATATGCTCGTTTTCAAGATTTTCTTCCTTGGTTGTAAAAATACATTCATCGGTTGTAAGCGTGTCAACCGTACAGATTGAAAGGTTAATCGGAAGATTTTCAAAGCCTGTTATTCCTTTTTCATTCATAATGTCACGGATAACATCTTCAATCAGTTCACCCGACTTGATGCCGTCTTTCTGAATCTTTTTATTTAGAATAAGCTGTGCAAGAGATTTGAAAATAAGGCCGTTGTCGATTTCGGCAAGAGTTTTCCAATGCTTTTTTGCAACTCTTTTCATTTCATCGGAATCACAGCCCATTGCAACGATTGCCGCCATTGCCGCACCCGAGCTTGTACCCGAAACATACTGCGGATGGATTCCGAGTTCATAAAGAGCCTGAACAGCACCGATGTGAGCAATACCTTGAAGTCCGCCGCCCGAAAATGCTACACCGATAGAATTTTTGCGATCGATTTTATCCGAATTCATTTTAAACACCTCTGTTAATAAAAACGATAAACATTGCAATACGACTCGGTTTCAACAAAATAGTCGTACCAGTTGTAGAAATCTTCAAAGCTGTAATCAGCCTGAATAAGCTCATAATTCTTAAATTTTGTGTTTTCCGTTATGTATTTAAGCACATCATCTTTGTCTGCAAGGCGGGAAACATAAACCGTTACCTCGTCAAGTGACGCAAGCTTTTTGTCCGTTTTGAGTTTTTCCATGCTGTCGGTTTCCTGCTTATTTGTGTCGCCGTTAAACATAAATGCCTCTGCTAGCGAAGAAACCTTTCCGTTGGTGATAACTCCTCGTTTTTCGGCAAATTCTTCAAGCTCATCACCGAGAGTCGGAGAGAACTTTGAACTCTGAACAATCATTGTGCTGTCGTAGTTCATAAACTTGTCAATACACTTGTTCCATTCAAGCATTGCAGTTCCGACAAAAATGCAGTTGTCTGTCTTTGGCTCATAGAGATTTGTTTTGCCGTATGTGTAATAGGGCTTAACCGTAACAAACGCTGTGACTGACGCAAGCAAAATGCATACAGGCACGGCAAGGCGTATCTTCTGATTTTTGAAAAGTGTGAAAATTCTGATGAACGAGAATGCAAAAAGCATCGCAATCAGCGGAAGTGACGCCATAACATAGCGGTCGCTGTTAAACGGTGAAACAAGTGAAATGCCGATGAAATAGCAAACTGCCGGAACTACGGCAAACATCGCCTTTTTAGGAATTTTTACCTTTTTCACAAAACGGAAATAAATTCCGAAGCCGATAACTGCGGCTGTACAAAGTCCGAGCAGCCAAACCTGATTGATGAACATATCCTTTGCAAGAATCTGAACATAGGTGCAAAGCTTGTAGAAAACATAGGTCACAACCGTAATCATATCAAGCGCCGACATATCAAGCGAACTGAGTCCACGGTTGCCGCCGAGTACATTCGAGATTATGTACGGATAAATGCAGAGCGCAAGTCCTGCACCCACAACAGCCGCAATAATGTACTTAATGAGGTCTTTACCGCACTTTTCCCTGATTTTGAACACAAGGAAAACAAGTCCCGTAAGTCCTGCAAAGAGGATGAAATAATACTGGGTAAGCACACCGCAAAGCACTGTAACTGCAAGCAGAATGCAGTCCTTTATGCCGACGGTGTTCTTTTTTTCATAGAGCTTTATGCTCATATAAACGAATGCAAGCACCCAGAAGGTAAGCGTTGCATACATTCTGAGATAAATTGTCGTGGTAATACACGCAATACTCAGAGCATATGCCCCCACACCGAGCAAGGCGTAAAGATTGTTGCCCGTGATTTTCCGTCCGATTTTATAAAGCATAATCAAAATGCCTGCCATGGCAAGCACATTTATTGAATAGGCAAGCCATTTTGAGAACACGCCAGGAAAGAACGAACAGACCGTGTGAACAAGTGCGTAATAGAGAGGCGGATGCGACGCATCTATAATCTGATTTTCATATACCTGAGCATAGTCGAATCTGTCATCGGGCGACACGGCAAGATACTCGTTGAAATCCTCGGGACTGTTCCAACCTCCGTCAACATTAAGCTGTTTTGAGGAATTTGCAAGGTTATAGGTCAGAAGCTCGTCCTCGTGAAAGCCCTGTTTTGCAAACATATAAACCGTGCTTATGACAAGGCTCACCACAATAATAACCGCAAGAATTATTCTTGCCTTTTTGTTGTCGATTTTCATATAAAATTCTCCGTAATAATCAAAATTAAAATCAGCCGACAATTTTGTGCCGTTCAAACGGCAATTTTCGGCATTCCGCATTTAAATGATTATACCACAAATACGGTCACAATAACAATAGACTTTACAAAAATTTTGTATGTAATGCGTTTTCGGGCAAACAAAAATGCCGACAGAAAAATCCGTCGGCACAAATGATTTGTAATATTTTGATTATTTTTTAGCTGTTGTTTTCTTTTCGGCAGGCTTTTCAGCTTTTACGGTTTTGCTTTCAGCCTTTACGGCAGTTTTGGCTTTCTCGACTTTTTCAGCCTTAACTGCTTTTTCTGTTTTTTCAGCTTTTTTCTCAACCTCAGCAGAAGCAGGAGTTTCCTCCTTAACTGCTTTTACTGCCTTTTTAACGGGCTTTTCGGGAGCGGGTTCGGCTTTCTTTTCAACCTTTTCAGCGGTTGCTTCTGCCTTTGCAGACTTTGCTTCAACCTTTACTTTTTCTGCCTTATCTTCCTTTTTCGGAGCAGCCTTTGCCGATTTCTTTGCCTTTTCGGCTTTAAGCTTTGCAAGAGCGGCGTCCTTCTTTGCCGTAGTCTTTTTCTTTACGGGAAGAGCCAGCTTCTTTTTAAGCTTGAAATACATAACAGCAAGCGGCGGAACTGTGATTTCCATTGAATAGTTGAGCTCGTGGTCTTTCTTCTTTTTAGCCTTGAGCTCGCCCTCGTTTCTGATTCCGCAACCGCCGAATTCTTCAGCCTCGGAGTTGAACACTTCTTCGTAAATACCGTATTCGGGCACACCAACAACATAGTTATCGTGCTGAACAGGCTGGAAGTTACACACGCAGATGATTTCACTGCCGTCATAAGCAATTCTGCGGAACGAAATGATGCTGTTCTTGTAGTCATCAAGTGCAATCCACTGGAAACCGTCCCAATCATAGTCGTTCTCATGCATGGCAGGAACATCACGGTAGAACTTGTTTGCCTCAGCAAAGAAGCGGTTAAGCTGACGGTGCTTTTCAAATGAAAGAAGGTTCCATTCAAGCTCCTCGTTCGCATTCCACTCGTCAAACTGACCGATTTCACTGCCCATGAACATAAGCTTCTTACCCGGGTGAGCCATCATATATGCCACAAAGCCTCTCACACCGCTGAACTTCATGTCATAGTCGCCGGGCATTTTATTGATGAGAGAACCCTTGCCGTAAACAACTTCATCATGAGAAATCGGGAGCATAAAGTTCTCGGAAAAAGCATAAACCATGCTGAATGTAAGGGTATCGTGGTGATAATTTCTCCACAACGGATCAAGTGAGATGTACGAAAGCATATCGTTCATCCAACCCATATTCCACTTGTAGTCAAAGCCGAGTCCCATATCCTTAATCGGATAGCGTGTAACATTCGGCCATGCCGTACTTTCTTCGGCAATCATCATAGCCTCGGGGTGGAACATATGTACAACCGTGTTGAGCTTCTGCAGGAAATCAACGGCAACAAGGTTTTCTCTTCCGCCGTATGCGTTTGCAATCCACTCGCCGTCATTCCTGTTGTAGTCAAGATAAAGCATTGATGCAACGGCGTCAACACGGATACCGTCAACATGATACTTGTCAAGCCAGAACATTGCAGACGAAAGGAGGAAGCTTGTTACCTCATATCTGCCGTAATTGAAGATATATGTACCCCATTCCTTGTGTTCGCCGATACGGGGATCTTCATATTCATAACAGCCTGTACCGTCAAATCTGCCAAGACCGTGTGCGTCCTTCGGAAAGTGGGCAGGAACCCAGTCAAGGATAACGCCGATGCCCTCTTCATGACATCTGTCCACAAAATACATAAGGTCTTTCGGCTCACCGTAACGGGATGTTGCGGCAAAGTAGCCTGTAACCTGATAGCCCCAGCTGCCGTCAAACGGATATTCTGTAAGAGGCATAAACTCAATGTGAGTGTAGCCCATATTCTTTACATAAGGAATAAGCTCATCAGCAAGCTTGCGATAGCTGAAAACATTGCCGTCCTCATACTTACGCCAAGAGCCTGCATTTACCTCATAAACATTGATAGGCATATTCTTGTGCGGATGCTCTTTTTTGTAGTCATACCACTTTTCATCGTGCCACTCGTAGCCGTCAATCTCGTAAACACGGGATGCGTTGTCGGGACGAGTCTGGCAATGAAAAGCATAAGGATCGGTTTTGAGCCTTCTCTCATGCCACGGGGTTTCGACACAATATTTATAGCAGGCAAACTCCGGAATTCCCTCAATAAACAACTCCCAGACGCCGCCGTCCGAGATTTTGTACATAAAGTTTGCGTCATTGTTCCAGTCGTTAAAATCACCGACCACCGAAACGGACAATGCGTTCGGCGCCCAAACTCTGAACACAACGCCCTGACGACCGTCCCAGTTCACAAAGTGTGAGCCTAAAAATTCATAAGCGCGAACAGATTCGCCCTGCAGGAACTGATCCAGTGGAGCTCTTTCGTCATTGATTTTAAAAGCCATAGTAACCCTCTTTTCTGCGATTGTAGGCAGTCTTTCAATATTATAAGAACAGTATAATATATTTTCACCAAATATACAAGTGGTAAAAACGATTTTTATGTAAATAATTTTGTCGGTTTGTCTGAAATATTGTCAGTTGCTGTGAAAATCGTTCCAAAAAATAGTCAGGGAATGCGTGTTTCATCCGTAATTTTTATTTTTGACACACTTATCCCATACTGTTATAATATACAATAACGAAAGCATAAACAAGCGACAATTACGCTACTTTCGTCGGAAAACCAACTAATTTTAAAATCAGGTGATTATCTTTGGACATAAGAGTTATAAAAAGCAAGAAAAGTATTTTTGACGCATTTGTAAATCTGCGTTCAAAAAAAGAACTGCGCAAAATTACCGTTAAGGAGCTTTGTGAAAAAGCACTCATCAACAAATCTACCTTCTACACATATTATGAAGATATGTTCGACCTTTCGGATAAAATTGAAAGCGAGGTAGTTGACGGCATTGTAAGTACCATAAGCAATCCGCAGATGATGATTGACGAGCCCGTAAAATTTTATCGCAGTCTTTTGGGCGCAGTGTCTGAAAACAAGAAATTGATTGACACGGTATTTTCGGGTTCACAGCATCCTAATCTTATCGTGAAGATTTCAAAGTCATTAAAGAAAATGACCTTTGAAAATCATCCCGAGTACATAAATGATAAAAAAATCTGCACAATCCTTGACTACGCAATCTACGGCGGATACTATGCCTTTGTTGAAAATCAGGAGAACACAAACGATTATTCGGATGAACTTATTGAATCGGTTTCAGTGATTTCCGAGCATATGACAAAACTCATAAAAGCAAGCATTCCAACCCTTAAGAGCAATAATACATAAAAAGACTTTTTGCATATTTTTCAAGCTGTATTATTCATTAATTTGTGCAAAGTGCGATTTTTGTCGAACTTCAAAATATTTATTTAAAATTGCTGTCGATTGTGATAGAATATATTCGGTTTTATAAGAGAGAAAGGAGAGTCGGTCAGACTGCCGTTTAGGAGGCGTTTGAAGTCTGTCCGAAAAAGAAGTTATGGAAATTAACACACTTGATATTCTGAAGAATCTTGCCATAATCCTTGTTGCGGCAAAGCTTCTCGGTATTGTTGCCAGAAAGCTCGGCGCACCGCAGGTTGTGGGTGAGATTATTGCAGGTCTTATCGTAGGACCTTGTATGCTCAATTTTGTATCGTATGACGGGTTCATCTCAGGTATGGCTGAAATCGGCGTTATTTTGCTGATGTTCTCGGCAGGTCTGGGAACGGATCTTAAAGAGCTTATCAAAACAGGACCTGTTGCCTTGCTTGTTGCGTTTGCCGGTGTAATCGTTTCGGTTGCAGGCGGTGCGGCTGTTTACCTTGTATTCGGCTTTGGCGACGGTGATCTGGCAATGCTTGAGGCTGTATTTATGGGAACAATTCTTGCGGCAACCTCGGTTAGTATTACTGTTCAGGCTCTTAAAGAAATGGGACACCTGAAAGGAAGGGTTGCAACAACAATTCTTTCAGCCGCAATTATAGACGATGTTATCGGCATCGTACTTCTCACCGTTGTAATCGGTTTCAAAAGCCCCGATGTTCAGCCTGCGTCCGTTTGCATCAACATTGTACTTTTCTTTGTTCTTGCATTTATACTCGGCTTTGCACTTTATTTTCTCTTCAAGTGGCTCGACAAACTCTGGCCGCACTCAAGAAGAATTCCGATTTTCGGTCTTGTTCTCTGCTTTGCGTGTGCATACTGCGCGGAAGAATTTTTCGGAATTGCAGACATCACAGGCGCATATGTTGCAGGTATTATCCTCTGTAACATCAAGGATTCACAGTACATCGAAAGAAAGATGGATGTCAGCTCGTATATGATTTTCGGACCTGTATTCTTTGCAAGTATCGGACTTCAGACAAGCTTTAACGATTTCAACCTTTCAATGCTCTGGTTCTCAATTGCACTCGTTGCAGTTGCACTTTTGACAAAGGTTATCGGCTGCGGCGGTACGGCAAAGCTTTGCAAATTCAATATGCCCGACTCGCTCAAAATCGGCGTAGGTATGATGAACCGTGGTGAGGTCGGTCTTATCGTTGCCAAGAAGGGACTTGACACAGGTCTTATGGCACCGCAGTTTTTTGCTCCTATTATTATTCTTATCATCGTTTCATCGCTTGCAACACCTATTCTTCTCAAGGTAGTTTACAAGAAATGGCCGGGTAAAGAAAATGAGGAGGCAGACAATCGTTCGGAAAAGCTTGCCGAAAACGAAAAGTATCTTACTCAGGAAGTTGTCGGTGCAACCTACAACATCACAGAAGATAATTTCAAAGATAAAAGCAAAGACGAATAATTTAATACAATAACCTAAAAGGACAAATGACAGTCATCAAGTCATTTGTCCTTATTTTTATATCTGTAAATTGTCAATAGTTATCGTAAAAATCTTCTGCACAGGGCAAAAATGCCTTGTCAAATTCACTTTTCGGCAAAAGCCACAGCTTGATGTACATTGCAATCGGGGATGCAGGAGGCAGAACTTTTATATTAAGCCCGTCAAATTTCAGCTTGCTTTCGTAATAAAAGCCCTTGCACGCACCCGTCAAAAATACGGGAATATTCATTGCTTTTGCTTTTTGACAAAAGTCGTTCAAGGCCTTACCGTCAGTATTCAGCGTACCCGAATGGAAGCCCTCAAGGAGAACGGCTTTTACATTTTCCGTAATTTCTGGATACTGCATACCGACCGTTGCGGAAATTTTCAGCACATTGCTGTTATCCGAAATTCGGACGCTTTCATCAAAAGCAAACTCGCTTTTTAATGTCTTATAGCGGATATTCTTCACAAAAATTCCGTTCTGAATTTTTCCGTAGCTTTCGTCAAAAATGCTGTGCAGTTCGTCGCTGTATGCCGAATGTGCAAGCAGTCTTGACGCTCTGTGAATTGTCACGGGCAAATCAGCATTTTTATACGAAACAAAAGCACCGTTTCCGCTGCCTGATTTTATAAAGTCAATCGCACCGACAAAATTTTCAAAGCCGTTTGAACGGCTGTCATCAAGCGGATAATTTGCCGAAACAAGCACAATCGGCACATTTAAGCCGTCAAAAATATAAGCAAGAAATGCAGATGTATATTGCAGGGTGTCTGTTCCGTGAGTTACAACAATGCCGTCATAGCTGTTCAAATCATAGCTTTGCAGACAGTCGGCAAGCCTGTTCATGTGACAGCCCTCAAGATTTTCGCTGAGGACGGTATAAGGCTCAGCCGTGTCAAAATCAACATCGCCGTACCTGTCAAGATACATCTGCGTGAGCATATATTTCTGCTCATTGTCGGGCGAAAGCACCTCGCCTTTACGCACACAGCCGATTGTACCGCCCGTAAAAACAACAAGAATTTTCATATACTCACCTCTTTCATATTCTGCCCATAAACAATTATAAATAAACTATTTATTTTCCTTGCCCGTGATTTTTTCGATTGTGATTTCATAAACGCCTGTCATACTGCCCGATTTCTCTATGCACCTTTTTCCGCTTTCGATAAATTCGGGAGCATATTTTTCAACAATCAGTTCAAGACCTCTGTTCTTGTTTTTAACCGATTTTGCAATCGTACCGAACACAACCGCACTTTCGTATTTTGAAGTCAGTTTTGCACCGTCAATTCTGTTGTTTTGAACCGTGCAAAACGAAACCTTGTTGCTGTATTCAACATTTTTCAGTTTCAAACCCGAATTCGGAGCGCAATGGAAATAAATTTTGTTGCCCTCAACGGCAAAATTTACAGGCACACCGTAGGGATAGCCGTCCTCCCCGATTGTTGACAAAATGCCGTATTCACCGCTTTTAAGGATTTCATAGGCTCTTTCTTCGGTAGTTTCCCTGTCTTTTCTACGCATCTTTTCGTTCATTATTCAACTCCGATGTCGTTCATAACCATTCCCGTAATCATCTTCGGATAGAAATATGTTGACTTCTGCGGCATCTTTTCGCCTGCGGCGGCAACATCACGGATTTCGGTTACTCTTGTCGGATTAAGCACAAACGAGCATTGGAACTTGCCGTTGTCAACGCCCTCAACAGCCTCTGAGAAGAACTTTGTGTATGTAAGGTTAATCTGATTTGCCATATTTTCCTTATCAATGCCGAAAATTCTTTCAAGCACAAGTGAGTGGAGAACGGTAACATCAAGCTGTCTTGACGGTTCACTCAATTCGGGAAGAAGCTTGTCCATAATGTCAAGATTTTTCAGCACAAGCCTGTACCATTTTCCGTTTCCGACATAGAATCCGAATGCCTTTTTGCCCTCGTCATAGAGCTTTGCAAGCTCGCTTTCCATATTGTCCGTGCTGTTCATTTCGGTTACATCAAAATATTCCCTGCAACCGTCAAGAACTTTTTCAACATTAAAGTCCGGCAAATCACGCACAAGGCGGTGTGTCGGGAATACAACAAGTCCCGGATGCTCCATGTCAACAAGGTAAATCATCTGATAATCACAAGGATCGCCAACCTTTGAAAGACCGTTTTCACGGCAGTAGTTTCTATAGTTCAAGGCGGTTTCATAGCGGTGGTGACCGTCTGCTATGTATAGCTTTCTGTCGGCAAAATCTGCACAAAGCTTTGCGATTACATTTTCATTCGTAACAATCCAAAGTCTGTGAGTAACACCCTCACCGTCGGTAAATTCAAGCTTTGGTGTGTCCTTAGATTCATTATCAATTGTTGCGAGAGTTGTATGCTCGCTGTCCATATAAAGGGCATAAATCTGACTGAAATTACAGTTTGTTGCCTTCATAAGATTAAGTCTGTCCTCTTTGGCCTTTGAAAGAGTGAACTCGTGGGGAAGAATGATTCCCTTTTCAAACTCTTCAAGATGAACACGGGCGATGATACCCTTGATTCTCTTGCGTTCGCCGTAAGCCGTAAATTCTTCCTCATAAACATAGATTGCAGGCTTGTCCTCGCTCACAAGAACACCCCTGTTCCGCCACATATCAAGGATTTCTCTTGCTGTCTGATACGGGTTTTCGCCCTCTTTCGGAAGCTCAAGCCGAATGATATTATACTCGTTTTCACTGATATAACCGAGTCTTTGTTCCTCGCTTATGATGTCATAAGGCGGACAGCAAAGCTGAGAAATTTCGCCTGCTTTTTCCGTGTTGTAACGCATTCCTCTGAACGCTTTTATTTCTGCCATATTAAAAACCTCCAAATTGTTTTTCGGTCAAGTGTATCTTCACCGTCCGGATAAGGCAATTATAACACAAACAGTCGTCATGAACAAGAAAAAGTGGAAATATTATAATTTTCTGTACAAAGCAATCTATTCAATAAAAATTTTCGTGCTATTACCTATTCACTTCGTGTGTAAACACGAAGTGATTGCAATCACTGTTTGCCGCTGTAGTAGAACCACATTTTGTGAGATTTATTAAATTTGTTTTCAACAAACGATATCTGCCATTTCCTGTCTGGCGGATGATATCCGTCCCTACACACAACAAAAAGAGCCGACGCTAAAGCATCGGCTCTGAATGTTAAAAATGAAACGATAATCGGTTAAAATTAATCGTTAATAGCGATAACTGCGCCTGAACCTACTGTTCTGCCGCCTTCACGGATAGCGAAACGAAGACCAACTTCGATAGCGATAGGAGTAATAAGTTCAACATCCATTTCAACGTTATCACCAGGCATGCACATCTCTACGCCCTCTGGGAGTGAGATTGTACCTGTTACGTCAGTTGTTCTGAAGTAGAACTGTGGACGATAGTTGTTGAAGAATGGAGTATGACGGCCACCTTCGTCCTTAGTAAGAACATAAACCTGGCCACGGAACTTTGTGTGTGGGTGAATTGTACCCGGCTTAGCAAGTACCTGACCTCTCTGGATTTCAGATCTCTGAACACCACGGAGAAGAACACCTACGTTGTCGCCTGCTTCAGCGAAGTCAAGAGTCTTTCTGAACATTTCAAGACCTGTAACAACAACTTTTCTCTTTTCGTCTGTAAGACCAACGATTTCAACTTCTTCACCAGTCTTAACCTGACCTCTTTCAACTCTACCGGTTGCAACAGTACCACGACCTGTGATTGTGAATACGTCCTCAACAGGCATAAGGAATGGCTGGTCAGCCTTACGGTCAGGAGTTGGAATATACTCGTCAACAGCGTCCATAAGCTCGTGGATGCACTTGTACTCAGGAGCGTTAGGATCCTTTGATGTGCTTGTAAGAGCAAGGTAAGCTGAACCCTTGATGATTGGTGTATCGTCGCCCGGGAACTCATACTCGTTGAGGAGGTCACGAATCTCCATCTCTACGAGCTCGAGGAGCTCAGGATCGTCAACCTGGTCAGTCTTGTTCATGAATACTACGATGTAAGGTACACCTACCTGACGAGAAAGAAGGATATGCTCTCTTGTCTGTGGCATAGGACCATCAGCAGCTGATACAACAAGGATAGCGCCGTCCATCTGAGCAGCACCAGTGATCATGTTCTTTACATAGTCAGCATGGCCTGGGCAGTCAACGTGTGCATAGTGACGCTTGTCTGTTTCATACTCAACGTGAGCTGTGTTAATTGTGATACCACGCTCTCTCTCTTCAGGAGCCTTATCGATGTTAGCGTAATCAACGAAATCAGCGTCGCCTTCGAGGTTGAGAACCTTTGTGATAGCAGCAGTAAGTGTTGTTTTACCATGGTCAACGTGGCCGATTGTACCAATGTTAACATGGGGTTTATTTCTTTCAAATTTTTCTCTTGCCATTGGAAATTTCCTCCTTATTGTTGTAAAAAGAATTTACAATAGATTTAAACATATTGTATCAATTTTTTTTAAAAAAATCAATACATTTTTGAAAAAAGTGCATTAAAAGGAACGATTAGTCCTTCTTAGCTCTTTCACTCATAATCTTTTCAGCAATGTTCTTCGGAACCTCTGCATATGTGTCAGGCTCCATAACATACTGACCGCGGCCCTGAGTCTTTGAACGCATATCTGTTGCGTAACCAAACATCTCTGAAAGCGGAACATGAGCGATAACTCTCTGAACGCCGTTGTCAGCTTCCATGCTCTGGATCATACCACGGCGAGAGTTAAGGTCGCCGATTACATCGCCGAGGTATTCCTCAGGAGTGATAACAGTAACCTTCATGATCGGTTCGAGAAGTACAGGGTCTGCCTTCTTCATAGCATTCTTAAATGCCATTGAACCGGCAATCTTAAATGCCATTTCTGATGAGTCGACTTCATGATAAGAACCATCATAAAGCTCAACCTTAACATCAACTACATTGTAGCCTGCAACAACACCGCTGAGCATTGCGCCCTGAATACCCTGGTCAACAGCCGGAATGTATTCCTTAGGAATAGCACCGCCGACAATGTTGTTGACGAACTCATAGCCCTTGTCCTTGTTAGGATAGATATTGATCTTAACGTGACCGTACTGACCCTTACCACCTGACTGACGAGCATACTTTTCGTCAACAGAAGCTTCCTTGCGGATAGTTTCCTTGTATGCAACCTGTGGAGCACCGATGTTTGCTTCTACCTTAAATTCACGGAGAAGACGGTCAACAATGATTTCGAGGTGGAGTTCACCCATACCTGCGATGATTGTCTGACCTGTTTCTTCGTCTGTATAAGCCTTGAAAGTAGGATCTTCTTCTGCAAGCTTTGCAAGAGCGATACCCATCTTTTCCTGACCTGCTTTTGTCTTCGGCTCAATAGCAACACGAATTACAGGATCAGGGAATTCCATAGACTCAAGGATAACAGGAGCCTTCTCATCACAGAGAGTATCACCTGTTGTTGTATTTTTAAGACCAACGGCAGCAGCGATGTCACCTGCGTATACGCAGTCGATATCTTTTCTGTCGTTAGCGTGCATCTGCAAGATACGACCGAGACGCTCGTTGGTGTCCTTAACTGAGTTGTAAACAGTTGTGCCGGCAGAAACTGTACCGGAGTAAACTCTGAAGAAGCAGAGCTTACCAACAAACGGGTCAGTAGCAATCTTGAATGCGAGAGCTGCGAATGGCTCTTTATCTGATGACGGTCTTTCAACCTCATCGCCTGTTTCAGGGTCAACACCCTTGATAGCAGGTACATCTGTCGGAGCAGGCATATAATCAACGATAGCATCAAGGAGCATCTGAACACCCTTGTTACGGTAAGAAGAACCGCAGGTTACAGGTACCATTGTGTTGTCAATAGTAGCCTTTCTGATTGTGCTCTTGATTTCGTCGATTGTAAGCTCTTCGCCGCCGAAGTATTTCTCCATAAGATCTTCATCGAGTTCAGCAACTGATTCGATAAGTTTCTCATGATACTCGTTAGCGAGATCCTGCATCTCTTCCGGAATTTCCTCTTCACTGTAGTCTGTGCCGTCTTCGTTGTGATAGATTTCGGCTTTCATAGTAACGAGGTCAACGATGCCTCTGAAATCACTCTCAGCACCGATCGGAAGCTGAATCGGAACAGCATTACATTTAAGTCTGTCCTTCATCATCTGAACAACATGGTAGAAGTTAGCGCCCATGATGTCCATCTTGTTTACATAAACCATTCTCGGAACGCCGTAGTTATCAGCCTGACGCCATACTGTTTCAGACTGAGGCTCAACGCCGCCTTTTGCGCAGAGGACTGTTACAGAACCGTCAAGAACACGAAGTGAACGCTCAACTTCAACAGTGAAGTCAACGTGACCGGGGGTGTCGATGATGTTGATTCTGTGCTTGTCATACTGATGCTTGCTGCCGAACCAGAATGCAGTTGTAGCAGCAGAGGTGATTGTGATACCACGCTCTTTTTCCTGAACCATCCAGTCCATTGTGGAAGCACCGTCGTGTGTCTCACCGATTTTATGGTTTACGCCGGTATAATACAGGATACGCTCAGTTGTTGTGGTTTTACCGGCATCAATGTGAGCCATGATACCGATGTTTCTTGTTTTTTCAAGTGGAACCTGTCTTGGCATAAAATCCTCCTAATAAACGCTGATGATAAAATTACCATCTGTAATGAGCGAAAGCCTTGTTAGCTTCAGCCATCTTATGAGTGTCTTCACGCTTCTTGAAAGCACCGCCGGCACTGTTTGTGGCATCAAGGATTTCTCCTGCAAGTCTTTCCTTCATTGTCTTTTCGCTGCGAGCTCTTGAATAAGTAGAAATCCAGCGAAGACCGAGTGTCTGGCGTCTTTCAGGACGAACCTCCATAGGTACCTGATAAGTAGCACCGCCGACACGACGAGCCTTTACTTCGAGAACGGGCATTACATTTTCCATAGCCTGTTCAAAAACCTCAAGCGGGTTGTTTCCTGTCTTTTCAGCAATAATATCGAATGCACCGTAAACAATTTTCTGAGCAACGCCCTTTTTACCGTCGTACATAATGTTGTTGATAAGACGAGTTACGAGTTTTGAATTATAAAGCGGATCTGGTAATACATCACGCTTCGCAATAGAACCTCTTCTTGGCACTTTGCTTCCCTCCTTCACAATAATTGAGATATCATAGGTACTCGAAAGCGACAAACTCCCGTATGCCAACAAGACATTCTACCATAATATATATAGTAAAATTCCTGCCGCATAGCAGAACTTAAATAATTTAAGTCAAGAGAGTTTTGTCAATTCCTTATTTACCCTTCTTCGGACGCTTAGCACCGTACTTTGAACGGCTCTGCATACGGCCCGAAACGCCCTGAGCGTCGAGTGTACCACGAACGATGTGGTAACGAACACCAGGCAAGTCCTTAACACGGCCACCACGAATAAGAACAACGCTGTGTTCCTGAAGGTTGTGACCTATGCCGGGAATATAGGAACTGACTTCAATACCGTTAGAAAGTCTTACTCTGGCAATCTTTCTGAGCGCTGAGTTAGGCTTTTTAGGTGTAGCGGTCTTTACTGCAGTACAAACACCTCTCTTCTGTGGGGAGCTCTGATCAATAGCAACACGCTTTTTTGAGTTCCAACCCTTTAAGAGAGCAGGTGCCTTTGCCTTCTTCTCGGAAACCTGTCTGCCCTTGCGTACCAACTGGTTAAATGTAGGCATTATTTGTCCTCCTTTCAAAAAATATAAGAATTGATAAAACTGCTTTGCTTTTGCAAAGCCCTGTGAAACATCAATAATATCCCCAAAAACGGGCGCAATTACAGAATGTCCCACGATTAAACATTATAAACTATCCGCTCGCTTTTTGTCAAGCATTTTTTTGTAAAATTTAAGCGGGCTTATGCTTGATAAATATTATACATTCCCACGAATATGTTTTTATATTATGAAAGCTGTATATTAATCACAGCGACTAGCAAAAAATTGTCTGCACGAATTGACAACGGCGGCACGCCGCAATGAAAAAAGGCAGTCAAAAAATGACTGCCCGTTTTCATATTTAATTAAGAGAGAGGAAAAATGTATCAAATGAAAAAATCTTATTAGCTGTTTAATCGGTCGGTGTTTGCCGTTCACATCCGCCGCATCTTTATTTTACCATACCAATATTGACAACTGTGTGACAAAAACAAGAAAGTTTTCGGAATTTTTAATTTTTTCATTTGTAGCAACAAACAATGTATTTGAAAATTTAGTAAATGTCACAAATTTGTAGGGGCGTTCATTGGACGCCCGCCTTGATGATACTGTTTGCTTATTCACATAACTTTTGATGTGATGAAAATTATGTATTCAATTTTGCACGCAATGCGTGCAATCGTGTGCAATGCACACGAACGGGAGAACACGGTTCTCCCCTACAAAATAGCAGTAACTTTGTGATATTTATATAGTTTATTTCTATCACAATGTTTGTGTCTTTACTTGCGGGCGTCCAATGAACGCCCCTACGGGATTGTGCAAACAGCAGCTATACTACGCTCAGGCGATATAGTCTTTAATACAAAATAACTGTCTGCACGAACAAAAAATCATTCAGCAGACTTAATGATTACCGTTGACTGTGGCGGTACAGAGATTTTACCGTCTTTAAGCTCGGTATGCTTTGAGCTGCTTTCGGGGATAAGGTCTGCACGGAGAGTTGCGTTCTTAATCATATCGTCTGTAATTGTAAGCTCCTTGGCGTCTTTCTTGCTGAAGTTATGAATAATGAGGAGCTTTGAGCCCTCATATTCAACATAGTAAGCGCCGACTGCCTTATCATCAAAGCCCTGTGTGCCTACAATTCTGCCCCTTGCAATTTCGGGGTTCTGATTTTTGATTGTGATAATTCTACGATAGTAGTTGAGGAGAGAATCCTTGTCGGCAAGCTGCTGTTTTACACCGCCGCCGGTAGGCACTTCTGCCTCTTCTCCGATACCGTTTACATAAATATCGGGAAGGTTGTCGCTGTCAAAAACCATCTGTGTTCTGTATGCCGCATCGTTTGTGGTATTCGGAGCCTTAATGCCGATTTCCTCTCCGTAATAGATGAACGGATTACCCGGTGCAAGCATATAAACTGCGGCTGCAAGTTTCTGAGAAGAAAGTCCCTGAGATTCAAGTGCGTTTCCGCTACGAACCTGATCGTGGTTTGAAAGGAACATTGCATTGATAGCATTGGGATTTGACTCTGTCATTTTGTTATCGTAATTCATAATTTTTTTGGCAGTAGCCATACCGCCCTGCGAAATGATGTTGCTGATAATTGTGCCTGTTGAGGTTGAAAACTTAAATGCAAACTGGCTGTCGATACCGGATTTGTAAAGCTCCTGAATATCGGAATCATCGGTCCAGTTCTCCCCAACCATATAGACATCTTCCTTTATGCCCTTGCAGGTGTCGTAGAACCACTTGAGAAATTCTGTTCCGTCGGTTTCCTTATTTGTAAAGTATTTGCAAGCGTCAAGTCTGAAACCGTCAACTCCTCGGTCAAGCCAGAATTTCGCAATTTTTGTAAATTCTTCTCTCGTCTTTTTAGAATTGAGATTCCATTCGGGCATCTCCTGAGAAAAGTTCGCCTCACAGGCATAACCGTTTCCAAGACTGATAGTCTGAGTATCGCTGTCAAAATATGAGGCCTTGTGAATTTCAAAATATTCGGCATTGCCGTCAAGCTTATTATCGGCAACCTCTTCAACAGCCTTTGTGAAAAGCGGATTTTTTGAAGATGCGTGATTCAAAACAAGGTCAAGAATTACATTTATGCCACGCTTGTGACATTCTTCAATAAGCTTGTCGAAATCGTCGAGCGTACCGAAGTCGGGATCAATATTGTAATAATCTTCAACATCATACTTATGATATGACTTTGACGGCATAATCGGAGTAAGCCAGATTGCGTCAACACCGAGGTCGTCACCTGAATTTGGGTCGCCGTCATTAAGGTAGTCAAGCTGTGAGATGATTCCCTGAAGGTCGCCTGTTTCGTCACCGTTTGAATCGCAGAAAGAGTTTACGAAAATTTCGTAGTAGTTTCTGTATTTATCGGTTGATGCAGTTGCCTTAACGCCTTCAATCGGGTCGGCAACTTTTGCAGTATTTCCGTCGGATGAATCTGATTTTGATGATGAAGAATCAGAGCAGCCTGTAAGCACACAGCCCGCAAGCATTGCACCTGCAAGAAGAATGGAAAGAATTTTTTTCATAGTATCCTCCGTAAATTTAAAATGGGCGGCAGCCTGTGACTGCCGCCCGTGAGAGCTTTTGTATATTGGATTAACCCTTTACGCCACCGGCTGTTACACCTTCAACATAATACTTCTGCATCTTGAGGAAGAGAAGTGTAATCGGAACAGCAACAACAACAGAACCTGCGAGGAACTGCTTGTAGTATGTGTTCTTAAAGTCCTGATCAATCATTAGCTGAAGACCGATAGCAACAGTATAGTTGTCACGAGCATCACCCATGATAATCTTAGCAAGAATGAAGTCTGTCCACGGTCCGATAAATGAAGTAAGAACCGTGTAAACAACAATCGGCTTTGACATAGGAAGAATAATCTTCCAGAAAATCTGGTTCTTGGTAGCACCGTCAATGGTTGCCGCCTCGTCAAGTGCTCTTGGAATTGTATCGAAGAAGCCCTTTGAAATCTGGAAACCAAGACCGGCACCGCAGCTGTAGCAGATTACAAGAGCAACGAGAGTCTGAGTAAGACCCATTGCCTTGAGAAGGTAGTAAATAGCAACCATTGTCATGAAGCCGGGGAACATACCGAGAATCATACCAACATTCATAAACTTTTTACGAGCCTTAAATCTGAGTCGGCTGAATGCGTAACTAACCATAAGAACCGAAATTGTAGAAATTACGCAGCTGAAACAAGCAACTACGAATGTGTTAAGAAACCATCTCGGGAAGTTAAGGCTTGCAGTACCGCCTGAGCCTGTGAACAAATCAATGTAGTTCTGGAGTGTCCATTCCTGCGGGATAATTGTACTTCCGTAAATTTCAGCACCGCCACGGAATGAATGCATTAAAAGATAGATGAACGGAGAAATCCAAATGAAACCCATTACAATAAGGAACAGGTAAACAAAAGCGTTCGCAATGTGTCTTCTTAACTTGTAACTTTTTATCATGAGAACGCCTCCTCATCCTTCATTGATTTTGAGTTATTATACACAATGAGTGAGAGCGTTGCGCAAATAACAAATACCAAAATACCTATCGCGGCGGCAAGTCCGTAGTCCTGAGAGATCATGGTCAGCTTAAAGAGCCATGTAACAAGGATATCGGTTTGACCGGCCTGATAATATTTTTCGGTCGTCGGACTACCGTTTGACAACAGGTAAATAACATTAAAGTTATTGATGTTGCCGACAAACTGGGTAATGAGCTGAGGAGTTGTAACAAAGAGCATATACGGAAGTGTGATAGCCGTAAATGTCTTTACAGGACCTGCACCGTCAATTCTTGCAGATTCGTAGAGATCCTCAGGAATATTCATAAGAATACCCGACATAGAAAGGATGGTGTACGGAATACCTATCCAACAGTTAATGATGATAACTACCCAACGAGCCAGTGTTGCATTATCAGTCAGCCACTGAATTTCAACATGACTGTTTGTAATGTTTGAAAGCAGGATATTTACAGCACCGTTTGACTGGAGCATCTGGTTCATGAGAAGAAGTGATACGAACTGAGGAACAGCAATTGTGATAACGAAAAGTGTTCTCCAGAGTGATTTAAACTTGATACCCTTCTTGTTGATCATAAGAGCAAAGATCATACCGAGGATATAGTTTGAGAATGTAGCTGCAACAGCCCAGATAAGAGTCCATTCTGTGAGCTTAACAAATGTATAACCCTTCTTAGCACCTTCAACGAGGTTGAAGAGTGAGCCGAAGTTGTCAAAACCAATCCATGTGAACAGTGTTCCCGGAGGCATATGCTGTTTATCATAGTTGGTAAATGCAATCAAAATCATAAATATGAGCGGCAGAACATTGAAGATACCGATCATAAGTACAGGGAATGACATAAGTGTGATATGATACTTACCGTCAAGGAACTGCTTCATATCATATTTGAATGAAGTCGGTTTCTGACCGTTAGCCTTCATAATCTGATGTCTGTACGCATCTTTGATGTTTGTTATGTAAATAGCGAAAACCACTACTGTGATTACGAGTGTCAATACCGAGTAAAGCAGAATAAGCATTGAGTTATCGCCGGGTACCGGCTTTGGAATGATACCGTTGATATATTCAGTTCTCTGAGCCTGAATACCAAGTGTCGGGAACATTTTGAGATATCCCCAACCGAAAAAAGCCATATAAAGGATATAGAGAACTTCAACAGCGAAGAAAAGAATACCCTTGTAATATTTACCTTTGCTAAGATCACCTACACCGAAAATAAGGTAGGAAAGTTTTGTAGCCCAGTCGCCTTTTACGAAGGTCTTGCCGTAGTTGGCAAAGCCCTTGCCGATGCCTACGAAGAACTTAACTATTGCCTTGCCGAGTGCTGTAAAAAAATGGGCAACGGCATGAGGAATGTTACAGAAAAACTTCTTTGTGTTGTAGGCAAATCTCTGGAAAGGATTGAGCTGTTTGTATTCAACATATGTCATTAGGCGCTCTCCTTAATAATTTGCAAATCTCTCTAATACACCAAACTAATAATACTTTTTACGCTATCTTATAATAGTTGCCGTTCGTAATAAAACATTATTAGTCAGGCGAATACACAAATTGATAACGCAAGCGGACAGTCCGCATTTTTTCTTTTTTTACGGGACACTCCGTTTTCGGAGTGTCCCGCAGCTAATTAATCAATTAAATTAAATCAATTTAACTTACTTAACGATTAGCCCTCATCCCTAACGTTAGAAATTGTTTCGTTAAGAAGCTTCTTCATAGCAGCTGCATCTGAAGGTTTGCATGTGTCAGCGATGATCTTGTTGCCAAGGTTAGCCATAGGATCCCAGAATGTTGAAGCAATATTAACCTGTATACAAGCATTCTTAGCCTGCTCACCGATAGCCTTTAGAACAGGAGAACCTGTTACAGCTTTGTTTTCCTGAACCTTCTTGTTTGAAGGTCCCCAACCGAGCTTCTCAGTTCTCTGGAGCTGGCACTCTTCACCTGCAAGATAGTGAGCAAGAATCTGAGCTGTTGCCGGGAACTTAGAAGAACCGTTTACACCGATGTACTTATAACCGAACATTGAGATAAGCTGCTTGTCTGTGCCGTTGACATTGATTGTAGGAAGCTTTGCAGCACCGAAGTTGTCACCGAGAGCCTTCTGGTTAGAAGCTGTATCCCATGAACCGTCGATACCTGCGCCACACTTACCGCTTGCAAAACCTGAAGCGATGTTAGCAACGTCAAGCGACTGGAATGTACCTCTGTAATCCTTGATGAGCTTTGCAAAAGCCTGAAGTGTTTTAACAGCTTCATCTTCGTCATATTTAACAAATTTCTGTGTAATACCGTCTTTTTCAAGACCGTCAATTTTAACACCTGCAGTGAAAGCGAAAGTACAAGCATAGTAACCGTCACCGGCATTCATAATGAACTTCTTACCTGCCTTCTTACAAGCCTCAAGAATACCCTCAAGTGTCTGAGCCTGCTCGTCTGAAACTACTGACTTATCATAAACGAGATAGTAACCGTTATCGTTTGTTTCAGGATAAGCATAGAGGGTACCATTAAGTGTACCTGCTTTTACAGTTCCCTCATCATTAGCCTCTGTTACGGCATCCTTAAATGCAACCTGAGAAATAACGCCTGCATCAACAAGCTTGTTGAGCTGATCACTCGGGAAGCTGAATACATCTGCAGCTGTTGTAGCATCGTTAAGCATATTTGTAGCAGCATCCTTTTCGCCCTGTGCTACAACTGAGATTTCCTTGAACTTTCTTTTAGGATAAGCCTTTTTGAAAGCCTCAACCTGCTCTTTAACAAGGCTTACAGCAGCATCAGGAGCCCATACCTTAAGAGTTACAGGCTTGCTGTCTGTACCTTCATCGCCGAAGTAACTGTCGTCAACGATTGAGCCTTCAATCTTAGCAGCACCGTCCGAAGAACCGTTGTCTGTTTTTGAACCGTTGTCTGTTTTCGATGATGCGTCTCCGCCGCCGCAGCCAACAAGTGCAGTAGCAGTCATCATACCTGCCAATAAAATGGCGAGAATCTTTTTCATTGGAAAAATCCCTCTTTCTGAATATTTTCGTAGTGTCCTTTCGGATTACATACTTTTTTTGAGGATATAACGCACAAAGTGCATCATATCCGCTACATAAATCATATCAAAAAATCGCCTGAATTTCAACTCCCTTTGTACTTTTTATCTATGTTGTTAAAAATCAAAATTATTTTTGTGCAATATGACATCTTTTTTATTGGAATTCTACTTATTGCACAAATTGTATTGATTTGAATTGTTTATTTTGCTAAAATACCATTTGCACAAGTTGCACAATCACACCCGACGGTTATTTGACATAACACCCAAATTATATTCTTTATTCATAAAATAAGCTTGAATTTCGGCAAAATTTCCTGATTTTAGTAAAAAATGACCAATCACAAAACAAAGGCATTTATTTCAAACATCACACATTAATTTTTTAACATATAGTTGTAATAAGCGCTGACAATTGTTATAATTATAGGGTAACGCAAAACAGAATCCGACCGTGAGTCGGGGAAACGGAGCTGCACGATAATGAAACTTAGAAATCTCCTTGTAAATCTTGAATATACGGTTCAGGGAAATCTTGATACCGAAATTTCGGATATTATCTATGATTCGCGAAGGGTTAAAAAAGGCACGGCCTTTGTGTGCCTTAAGGGCTATACCTCAGACGGACACAGGTACGCAAAGTCAGCCGTTGAAAAAGGTGCGTCGGCACTCGTTATCAGCGACAGCCTCGACTTTAAAGTGCCGAGTGATGTTGCCGTTGTAAAGGTTGATGACACAAGATACGCTCTTTCGCTTATGAGCATTGAATTTTTCGGACATCCCGAGGATGAGCTCTACACGGTTGCAATCACAGGCACAAAGGGCAAAACCACAACAACAGCAATGGTTGCGGAAATTTTTGAACACGCAGGAATCAAGACCGGCACAATCGGAACACTCGGTGTTGTTTACGGCGGAGAAACCCACAAAACCGACAACACAACTCCCGAATCATACATTATTCAGAAATCAATGCGTGATATGATTAACGCCGGCTGCAAGGCTATGGTAATTGAGGCATCGTCAATCGGACTTAAACACAGCCGTCTGGCAGGCATGACTTTTGATGTCGGCATCTTTACAAACTTTTCGGATGACCACATCGGCGGTGTTGAACACAAAGACCTTGCGGAATATCTCTACTGCAAGAGTCTGCTTTTCAGACAATGCAAATTTGCCGCTGCAAATATTGACGATCCCGCATGGAAGGATATCACAAAGGATTTCAAGGGTTCTGTTCTCACCTACGGTTTTGCCGACAATGCGGACTTGAAGGGCAAAAATGCTCATCTTCTCTCCGAAAACGGATTTGTCGGTGTTCACTTTGAAACAGAGGGAATCAAAAATCTTTCTGTTGATGTTGACATTCCCGGCAAATTCAATGCATACAACGCACTTGCGGCAATTTCGGCAGTTTCATTCTTTGACGAAATTGAAGATCAGATGATTATTGACGCTCTCAAGGTTGCCAAGGTCAAGGGCAGAGTTGAGCGTGTGCCTGTTCCCTACAACTACACACTCATCATCGACTACGCACACAACGCACTTTCAATGGAAAATGTACTTGAAACACTTCGCCAATACAATCCGCACAGACTTATTACAATGTTCGGTGCAGGCGGCAACCGTCCGAAAGTTCGCCGTTATGAAATGGGCGAAACCTCGGGCAGACTTTCAGACCTTTCGGTTGTAACGGAAGACAACTCAAGATTTGAAGATGTTATGGACATCATTGAGGACATCAAGACAGGTCTTGCAAAAACAGACGGCAAGTATGTTGTCGTGCCGAACCGCAGAGATGCAATTAAATATTGCATGGACAATGCCGAGGACGGAGATATTATCGTACTTGCAGGCAAAGGTCATGAGGATTATCAGGAAATCAAGGGTGTTAAGTACCATATGGACGAGAGAGAAATCATTGCTGATATTCTCAACGGCAAAAGCTAAACCCATAAACATATAAATACAGTAAAAAAATCACGGTCGGAAATCAATTCCGACCGTTTTTTCATACTCTTATTAAGTTAAATAATCATTCCGCCGTTTACACCGACAATCTGTCCCGTGATGAACCTTGCCCTGTCGCTACAGAGAAACACAGCAGTTTCTGCAATATCATCGGGCATACCGAGCATATTAAGCGGAGTTTCCTCCTTAAGCTCCTGTACGGTCTGCTCATCAAAGCCTTTCATCATATCGGTCATAATCACACCGGGACAAATACAGTTGACACGCACTCCCGACAGACCGACCTCCTTGGCAAGACCTTTGGTAAGTCCGATTACACCCGCCTTTGACGCACTGTAATGCACCTCACATGATGCACCGACCTGTCCCCACATTGAGCTGATATTGAGAATAACACCGCTGTGGTTCTTAATCATATATCTTTTGAGTGCCTGTTGCGAGCAGTAGAAAACACCGTCAAGGTTAACCCCCGTCATTTTCTTCCATTCATCGGGAGTTATGTCGGTAAACAGCTTTTGCTGTGCGATGCCTGCATTATTGACAAGTACATCGAGATTACCAAATCGGCTGTCGATTTCATCAAACATTTTGCAAACACTCTCATAATTGGAAACATCTGCCTGCACCGCAAAGGCATTTATTCCGTATTCATTTGTAAGCTTTTCGGCAAGGCTCTCGGCTTTTTCGGAATTTTTTGCAAAGTGCAACGCAACATCGCAACCGCATTTTGCAAAAGCAACGGCAGTCTGTGAACCGATTCCGCCCGATGCACCTGTTACAAGTATCTTTTTTATCATATCAATACCCATGCAGGGTCGGATATCATCCGCCCGTTCGTGTGTATTACACACGATTGAACATATTGTGTTCAAATTTAAACATAGTATTGATTACATCAAAACATATTTATCGAACACAAATTCTTATTAAAGTGGGCGGTCAAAGAAAAGACCGCCCTTTGTTTATTTTACTTCTTAAAACTGTCTTTAAGGCTTACACTGCGGTTGAATACGAGGTGCTCGGGTGAGCTGTCCTTGTTGTCAATGCAGAAATAGCCGTGGCGCATAAACTGATAGCTCTTCGGAGCCTTTGCACCTGCAATATTCTTTTCAGCCTTACAGCCTGTGAGAACTTCAAGTGAATTTTCGTTAAGATAATCGAGGAAGTTTCTGTCGCCTGTATCGGGATCGGGAACCGTGAAGAGGTTGTCGTAAAGTCTTACCTCCGCATCAAGGCAGTTGTTGGCGTCAACCCAATGAATTGTACCTCTTACCTTTCTGCCGTCGGGAGTATTTCCGCCCTTTGTTTCGGGATCATACTCTGCGTAAACTTCGACGACATTGCCGTTTTCATCCTTTTTGCAGCCTGTGCATTTTACGATGTATGCAGACTTGATTCTTACCTCGTTGCCGGGATAAAGGCGCTGATACTTCTTTACGGGTTCTTCCATAAAGTCGGTTTCTTCAATATAAAGCTCACGGCTGAAAGTAACCTTTCTTGTGCCGTCCTCAGGACGGTTCGGGTTGTTCTCAACCTCAAATTCTTCGCTCTGTCCCTCGGGATAGTTTGTAATAACAAGCTTAACAGGCTTTAAAACGCACATTGTACGCTCTGCTGTTTCGTTAAGGTCATCACGCAGACAATGCTCAAGAAAGCCGTATTCAACAATTGAATTAACCTTTGAAACACCAATCTGCTCAATGAACGAACGAATTGACTTTGGTGTGTAACCCCTTCTGCGAAGTCCGCAGAGTGTGGGCATTCTCGGATCGTCCCAGCCGCTTACATAGTTCTTTTCAACGAGTTCACGGAGCTTTCTCTTCGACATTACCGTGTTGTTAATTCCGAGTCTTGCAAATTCAATCTGTCTTGGCTTGCACGGAACGGAAATATTGTTAATTACCCAGTCATAAAGCGGACGGTGAGCCTCAAATTCAAGTGAACAAAGGCTGTGCGTAATGCCCTCAAGAGCATCCTCAATCGGATGAGCAAAGTCATACATAGGATAAATGCACCACTTGTCGCCTGTTCTGTGATGCTTGAGTCTGTTAATTCTGTAGATAACAGGATCACGCATATTAAAGTTACCCGACGCAAGGTCAATCTTTGCACGGAGAGTCATTTTGCCGTCCTCAAATTCGCCGTTTTTCATTCTCTCAAACAAATCAAGGCTTTCTTCTATAGGACGGTCACGGTACGGACTCTTTGCAGGAGTCTGTGTGTCGCCTCTGTATTCTCTCACCTTATCGGGAGTAAGCTCACAAACATATGCAAGTCCCTTTTTGATAAGCTCAACGGCAAATTCATACATCTGATCAAAATACTGTGATGCATAGAAAAATCTGTCGTCCCAATCGTAACCGAGCCACTTGATATCCTCTTTGATAGCGTCAATATATTCTACATCTTCCTTTGTAGGGTTGGTATCGTCCATACGAAGATTGCAGATTCCGCCGAAATGCTCGGCAGTACCAAAGTCAATGCAAAGAGCCTTTGCATGACCTATGTGAAGATAGCCGTTCGGTTCGGGAGGAAAACGGGTGTGAACCTTTTTACCCTCAAATCTTCCGCCCTCGGCAGTATCCTCTTTTATAAAATCCCAGATGAAGTTGCCCTGAACGGCAGCGTCACCCTCAACATTCTTTATTTCATCAGCCATTTGCCGTGTACCTCCGTCAGTAGAATTATGCGCCGAGCTTTTCAAGACCGATTTCAAGTCTTCTGAGCGACTCTTCTCTTCCGAGAATGTCAAGAATTTCAACAGCACCGCCCGGAGTTACTGTCTTGCCTGCCGCGGCAATTCTTACAGGCCACATAACAGTGCCGTTTTTAAGCTCTTTTTCAACTGCCATATTGATGAGGCAATCGTGAATTGAAGTGTTGTCCCAAACAGGCATAGCCTTTAATCTTTCATAAGCCTCACTCAATACAACGGGAGCGTTTTCAAGATTAGTCTTGCTCTTCTTATTTACGAAAAGCTCCTTGTCATATTCGGGAAGTTCTGCAAAGAAACCGAGCATTTCGGGAATATCCGTAAGCTTTGTAGTTCTTTTCTGAAGAATTTCGGCAAACTTCTCAAAAGGCATTTCTCTGTCACCGAAAACCTTCTTATAGTATGGCATACAAACATCCGTAAATTCTTCGGGAGTCATAGCCTTTAAATACTCACCGTTGAACCATGAAAGCTTGTCATAGTCAAAAATTGACGGTGACTTGCTGATACCGCTTACATCAAACTCTTTTTCAAGCTCTGCAAGGGTAAAAATTTCCTGATTATCCTTTGGACACCAGCCGAGAAGTGCAATATAGTTGATGATTGCCTGTGGGAGGTAGCCCTCGTTAATGAGGTCATAGAAGCCTGTTGCGCCGTGACGCTTTGAAAGCTTTGAAACATTGCCGTCGGCGTCCTTGCCCATAATGAGCGGAAGGTGGATATATGTCGGGATTTCCCAGCCGAATGCCTCATAAAGAAGATTATATTTCGGTGTGGAGCTTAAATATTCACAACCACGGACAACATGAGTAATGCCCATTGTGTGGTCGTCAATTACATTTGCAAAGTTGTATGTCGGGTAACCGTCAGTCTTAATGAGAATCTGATCCTGAAGTTCGCTGTTGTCAACGGTAATTTCACCGAAAACCGCGTCTGTAAAGGTTGTACTGCCCTCAATCGGCATTTTCTGACGGATTACATAAGGTGTACCCTCGGCAAGTAGCCTGTCAATTTCTTCCTGCGGAAGATTACGGCAATGTCTGTCATAACCGCCGCCAACGCTGTCCTCCTGTAACTTTTCAAGTCTTTCCTTTGTGCAGAAACAGCGGTAAGCCTTTCCCTCTTTTATAAGCTGTTCGGCATAAGGAAGGTACATATCCTTTCTTTCGGACTGAACATAAGGACCGAAATCGCCACCGATATCGGGTCCTTCATCGTGTTTAAGTCCTGCAAGCTTCATTGTATCGTATATAACATCAACCGCACCCTCAACAAGGCGTTCACGGTCGGTATCTTCAATTCTGAGAACAAATTTACCGTTTTGTGATTTTGCAACGAGGTACTCATAAAGAGCAGTACGCAGGTTGCCGACATGCATAAAGCCTGTCGGACTTGGTGCATATCGTGTACGGACAGTTTTTTCAGCCATAATAATATCCCTCCGAAACTTATGTTTTAGTGTGCCGATCGGCGCATTTTTCACCCACAGCACAATTGTCACATATATACGGCTTATTATATCATATTTTTCACACTGTTTCAAGTCTGTATGGGTGCAGTCAACAGCCTCCGTCAATATCCCCATCTGTCAAAAAATCTGACGGTCTGATATGTCAAAATATAGTTCTGGCTTTCATGGAAGGCACTCTGAACCATATCGGGATTATACATATACATAATGCGGTGCTGAACCGCGTCTTTGTTCTCATCAAAAATATAACTTACCGCCTGAATACAAGCCTCGTTAGTACCGATTTTGGTACTGCCTGTGTAATGACAGTTTTTAATTACCGATTCAACAGTCGGGTAGCCGTCAAAGCACATTGCGTCCTTTACAGACTGTGCAATAAGCGCCGCACCGATAAAACCTCCCGAGCCGAACTCACCCATACAAAGCCTTTCAAGCAAATCTCTGTCCTCATCTGTGAGAGTAACCTTTGCACATTCATAGGTTTTGTCCGGATTATCAATCGCAACAAGATAACCTGCGTCCCATTGTGACTGATAGTCAACAGGTTCTTTGGGCGGAATTGCGGTTGCAAACGGAACCGTTGCCGCCTCAGTAGTAATTGGCTGAGTTGTAGCCTTGGCAGCCTTTGTTGCTTTAGTCGCTTTGGTCGCCTTGGTGGCTTTTGTTGCCGGCTGAGTTGCAGCCTTTGGCTTTGCTGTGGTTGTTTCAACGGGAACTGTTGCAGGAACCGCCGTTGTAGGCACAATCCTCTGAATATTCGGATTAACCCTTGCCATTGCCGACTCCTTTGGAGTTTCGCCTGCATTAAGCGTTCCGTTTGAGCAGACAAACTGCAGTACTACAAAAACGGAAATCACAACAAGGACAACCGACAAAACTTTGTTGATATTTTTATTAAAAAACTTCATCGTTTCACCGCCGTTTAATACTTCTAAACACAAACAATTTATGTGCAGTAAATATTACACACGCCTTAATTATACCACTGTACACGGTTGTTTTCAACTTGGAAACTCTACAAAAATGGACTGCCTTTTTTAAACAATACTACCGAAGAAGGTAAAATATTACCTATAAAGCAAAAGGGGGAGTGCGAAAAACAGCCCAACAAAAGCAAGAAAGCACATAACCGAAAACGATGACGGTTATGTGCCTTTTGCGGTTTATTTATATATATTCTTATGTTTAAATTTTATAAATTCGCCGTGCTTCACAAAATAAGTCAGGCTGTGAAGAAATGAAGTTTAAGACTTCGTTCTTCGCAGCCCTTTTTACTGTAAAAATATTTGTTTATACTGACTGTTTCTCAGCTCTTCTGTACTTTGACGGTGTTGTATCGTAGTACATTTTGAATGCTCTGTTGAAATTTGAGATGTTGTTAAAACCCGACATTCCTGCAATTTCTATGACGGGAGTGTCTGTTGTTGTAAGAAGCATTGCCGCTCTTGTGAGTCTAAGCTCATTGAGGTAATTTACAAATGTTGTATTCATAAGCTCCTTGAAGAGGTGTGATACATAGTAACGGCTAAGACCTGTTGTCTGTGCTATTGTATCAAGAGTGATACTGTCGCAGAAATTGTTGTTGATATACTCTGTAATTCTGCGAAGAGCACGGTACTTTTTGCCCTGAGCTTCAACATCACAAATTTTCACAAGACCGGATGAGAAAAGAATGTAGAAAATATCGTACATTTTGCCGTGAACAAGAATCTGAAAATACTCATGCTTTTCATTCTCGGCAGTAATAACTGTGTTAATATCGTCAATAAGGTTGTTGTAACGGTAGTCGCCTCTCGGAATCTTTGCAAAGTGAGTACAGTTGCCTGTTACAAGACCTCTGATGAGGCTCTGCGGAATAAATTCCTGAGTAAGTGACGCGGGATTTGAAAGGTTAAGAAGGACAACCTCAACCCTTGCGTTGCCTGTGTTGTTTATCTTATATCTCTGGTTAGGTGAAATAAAGTAAATGTCGCCTGTTGAGAGCGAATAAGTGTCAGCACCCATTTCAACGGTCATATAGCCGTCCCTTACAACAGCCACAAGAACCTCGTTGTGAACATTCCACATATTGCTGTCAATAATCATTTCACCGCAGACTACTCTGTAAGCTGAACTGGATGCGGTTGCCGAACGCAAGAAATCAAAATTCATAATAATAACCCCGATTCTAAAAAATTATGTCTTCAAACATTTTGTGTCTGAAAACAACACAAATAATCACTGCAACAATATAATAGACTTTATGCACAATAAAGTCAATAATTACGACAAATGTGCAAAAAATAAATGTATAAACTGCAATTAGTGCAAATTTTAAATATTCCGCTGTCTGCTGTATGTTAATTGATTTTTTATTCTACGCAATAATGTATCAATTTTTCTACTGATAATTGTTATGATTGTTTCCGAATCAGACATTATTATTTAACGATTTTAATATGAAATGTTGCCAATCATACGGCAATTAAAATGATTCGTTTACATTTTCAAGCTGTTTTTTAAATTCATCAACAACATTTTGCGGTGATATAATTCTGACCTTTCCGCCAAGACCGAATACCCAAGCGTAGAACTGTTTGCTTGTCATAATATCAACCGATACACCGAATGTTGTGTCGCTTTCCTTTGTAACAAAAATATCCCTGCCGAACCTGTCAACAATAACACCTATGCAATCATTGTCAACCGACAGCTTAACCGTAGCTTTTTCACCGCCGAACATTGAGAAAACGCCCTTTGAATAATCTGCAGGATCAAATTTTTCAAAGGTCTTTCCCCCGTCACGCTCATCATCAAGCACCTCGATATCGTCCATTTTGTCAACTCGGTAATGCTTTATACTGTCGGCACAGGTGTCATAGGCAATGAGATAGTAATTCTCATCATCCCAGCACAGCGCCCACGGTGATGCCGTATATCCGCCGTCCCTGATTTTTTCGCGCTTGACAATTCGCTCCGTTCCCGAAAAATCGAGTTCCAAACGGTAGTATTTGAACGAGATTTTGCGGTTGAGTGCTATTGCATTCTGAATTTTGTCAACCGAATAATAAATTCGTTCGTTCATGGTTTTGACTCGGTTTGAAATAACCACCTGACGCTGCAGCTCCTTGCCCTCATAAACACTGGCAAGACCCTCAATCTTGTGAATCAGCGAAAAGCTCTTTTTCTCGGTGATAAACTTTGAGCTTTGAATTGCGTCAACAAGAAGTTTTAATTCGGGAAGTTCAAAATCTCTGCTTCCGACATAATATTTCACGGTTGAGGATTTTGTTTTACAAATATCCATACCGAACTTTTCAAGCACCTGCAAATCGTCGTAAAGACTTTTTCGCTCAGCCTGTATTCCGTAGGACGCAAGCTCCGCGAGTATTTCGCTTGAGGTCAAGCCGTGGTTTTCGTCTGTTTTTTCAAGCATAATTTTGCGCAGATACAAGAGCTTTTGTTTTTGCATTGGATTTCTCGACACGATACCGTTCCCCTTTAAAAGATTAACAATATGTGTTCATTATATCAAATTTTCAATTCAAATTCCATATGCTTTTGAATATTTTTTACAATTATCACTTTTTAAAAATGATTGTTATACCGTATAAGAGAATACGGCTCACACAAACGGTCTGCGGCTTTCGTAAAAAACAAACGGTCGGGCAACCTTGCTTTGCGTTTTGCAAACTGTCTGCCCGACCATAACTTTTAACTATTCACTTTTCACTCTTCACCGCTGACAAAGTCAGCCTGTGTATGTTCCCATATACAACGGGATATCGCTTTCGTTATCGAGGATAACGAACATAAACGGACGGTTAAATTCTACCGTAACATCCGTGTCGGCGAGCTTTTGTGTTCTTTTTTCAAGCTCTGCCTTATCGCCGTTTGACTGCATACCGCCGATTCCGCCGGCATTGATTGAGAGCGACGGAGCGATGTCGTACATTGCGCTGAACGCAATATCATCGGAACGGCTCAGGTTTTTATAGCTTGAACGGTCAGCCGTGAACGATGAATTGATTCCGCTTTTTTCAACAATCTGCGTTACATCCTCTGCGGATTTGCTTCCGTCAACTGAAAATTCAGGGATTTTTGCCTTGGCTGTTTTGGTTACATCAACGCTGTCAAGCAATGTTGTGTACTCAAGGCTCGTAAAATCGGTTGCGTAATCATCAAGCGAAACACTTTCGTTCGGCATAATAACCATCATTTTCAGAGGCGTCTGCGAAAAATATTTCATAACGGCAGTCGCCTTGTTTGACTTCATATATGTTTCGTTTGAGGTCATATATGTAACTTCTTTTTCACCGTCAGCCGACTTAAACTTGCCCTTTTCAAGGTCGGTCTGTGCATAAGGATTAAGCCATCTGTCACAGATATCTGCCGCAGAAAGCGAAATTACGCTCTGCTTTGCGTCAAGATTTTTAAAAACAGAACCGCTGTTTGTGAAATCGGCATATTTTTTGTCAAGCTTTTTAAGAGCGTCATCGCTTGCATAATCAAAACGCAGAACATCCGTATCATAATAATCCTTTGTTGTCTGCAAAAAGCCTGTCATAATGTCGGCGTTGTCATTTGAGATAATTGAGTTTGAGAGCTTTACAAAATTCTTAGCACCGTTCTTTTCCGTATCATTTTCCGAGCTCTGCGAACTTTCGGGGGATTTGTCGGATGATGCGACAGACTGAATGCGGCTTGCAAAATATGACGCGCATTGGTTCATATTTTCAAGCGTCACGCCGCTGCAAAGTGCATTTGTGATTTCCTCCTGAGTATCGCCAGACGCACCGTTAGCCACCGCTTCAAGATTAAGCACCGCATTTGCGGGGCAAAATACATATGAACCGCTTTTGTGACGGTTTCTGAAAAGCCTGAGTTCAAAATCGGTTATTTTTGCGGAATAGGTATCATATGATGACGGGGCGGTGTCGGCACCGTCTGCATAATTGAATGTATCATCGGTTTTGTCGGAGCGTGTGTACTTAAGCGAAAGATTTTCGCTGTCCGAAAATTCATCGGGATTTGAACACGCCGTAAGTACTGTGCCTGCCATAAGAAGGCACAATGCAAAAGAAATTGCTTTTTTCATCATTTGTTATTTCCTCCATCAGATTCGTTGCAAAGCTTCTGTGCAAGTCTGAATATTTTTTCAGCCGAATCGGGACGGTGCAGCTCTCTGCACTTTGCCTTCATCTCTTCAAGCTTTTCTGTGTTTTTAACAAGGTTTACGATATCATCTGCGCCTGTCTTTTTTTGGAGCATAATTGCCGCGCCCTTGTTGAGTAAAAATTCCGCATTGTCCCGTTCCTGACCGGGAAACGCACTGTAAATTGCCATAGGAAGCGAACAGGCAAGGCTTTCGGTAACGGTAAGTCCGCCCGGCTTTGTAACAATAAGGTCTGATATGTGCATATAATCTTCAACATTCTTTACAAAGTAGAGAAGCTTGGTATTGTCCTGCATACCCGTTTCTTCAACCAGCTTTTCAAGGTTGGCAAACAGCTTTATGTTTCTGCCTGTGATGACAATAAACTGCATTTCGGAAGCACGCTGTGCAAGGGCTTTGTAAAAGCTCAGCACGCTTGTAACGCCGAAAGAACCTGCCATAAGCAGAATTGTAGGCTTGTTCGGGTCAAGTCCTTCACGCTCACAAATTGCCTTTTTGTCAAAAGGCTCTGTAAAGCGGTCAAAAATCGGGATGCCGAGCGGATATATTATGCTCTCGTCAACACCGTATTCATCAATAAGCTTTGTTGCCATATCAGGCTCTGCAAGCACATACGCGTCAACATACGGAACGATATATGTTCTGTGTGCGTCATAGTCTGTTATAAGGCTGATTGCCTTAACCTCAATTTTGTGCTGACGGCGCAGCTTTGAAATCATTGTTGTAACAAACGGATGGCACATAATAATCGCGTCGGGCTTGTACTCGTTGATTGTATCAAGCAGCTTTGCCGACATCATTGTGTTTGACTGCATAACAGCCTTGTACATAAGAGTTCTTCTGTCGGTAATTTTGTAAAATTTGCCGTAAACCTTCGGAATCTTTGTTGCCATAAAATGATAACCGTCACAAACGGTTTTATCGTACACCTTTCCGATTGTTTTCATAGCGTCAATAACCTTGACCTTTGTATCGGGGCTTACAGCTTTTATTTTTGATTCAATAGCCGCGGCGGCTCTTTTATGCCCGCCGCCTGTTGAGGCTGTGAATATGATTATTTTCATATCAATCCTCCGTAAACTTAAAATAAGCGCAAAACGGTTTTGCACGCAGACACGCTCAATGTTATTATACTTTTTATCGGCAAGTATTTCAATAGATTATTTTCTCAATTCGGCTGAAAATTGAATAAAATTTTTGCGTATCGGACCTGTATTTCGTCCATTCAAAAAGCCGTCAAATTATTTTGGGCAAAAGAACTTAAATTTATATAAAAATTTTTTCTAAATTTTGTGTTTTCACACTTTATTTTTTCAAAATTATATTGTAAAATAAAGACTGTGCTGTTGTATATTACAGTACAGGGTAATTAAAGGAAGTAATGAAAAATATTAGCCGTTGTTAAAAGCTGAATAAATTCGATTTTTAACAGACAATTTTGGGATATATTATGAGGTGAATTTTTTGAACAGGAATTATATGGACGATATTCTTGTTGTTGACGAAGAGTTGGTCGACATCAACCACGGCAGCAACGGCTCATCTAACGGCAAGAAGGGCAGACACTCGGCGGCCAAAGGTGAAAAAAAGAGCAAAAAAAAGCTCGTTGTCATCATTTCCTCTGCCGCAGCGGCGGTAATTGCACTCGGTGTTGCAGGCTTCTGCGTTTTCGGCGGAAATCTTTTCAACAAAGTTGAAGAGGCTATGGCAGGCGAATTTAAATTTCCCGACGGCACAACCGTTTCGGGTATTTCAATTTCAGGCAAAACATACGATGAGGCGAAAAAGCTTCTCGAAAAGAACGAGGAAAGCTTTGTCAAGCCGCTCAGCATTTCGGTTGATGTGAGCGGAATCATCAGCAATGTGACCGAAAAGGATTTTAAGTATACATATGACATTGAGTCGGTACTTAATGAAATCAAAACAAAGGCAACCGACCCGTCTGCGGAAACCGCTTCAACAAGCGGCTCAGCCTACACCGTAACCGCTACGGTAATCCCCGAAAGCGTTGAAGAGGCCGCCAAAAAGGTCGCAAAGAAAAATTACAAGGGAGCTGAAAACGCCTATGTTTCAAAGTTCCACCCTTTTGCAAAAAAGCGTTTTGAATATACAGAGGAAACTCAGGGACAAAAGGTAAACGAAACCGACCTTACAAATCAGTTCAAGGGCGTGTTTGCAAGCGGTGCAAGCGAATACAGAATTATTGCCGATGTTGAAAAAACAGACGCAAAAATCACGGTTGACGATTTGAAGAAAAACATCGTTCTTCTTTCAACATACGAAACAGTTTCAACCAACACGGCAAACGGAACAGAAAATATGCGTGTTTCGCTTAAAGCCTGCAACGGTTCGGTTATCGAGCCCGGTGCAACATGGTCATTCAACAAATGTACAGGCAACTCAAACCTTGAATCACTCGGTTACAAACCGGCAGGCGTTATTTCAAACGGCAAATCCGATATCGGCATCGGCGGCGGTATATGCCAGTCCAGTTCAACAATCTACAATGCGGCAGTCAGAGCCAATATGAAGGTTGAGGAACGCTACTGTCACAAGTGGGCATCAAGCTATGTTCCGACAGGTCTTGACGCAACAATCGACTACGGCAACCTTGATCTCAAGCTTTCCAATCCGACAGACTACCAGATGTTCCTTGAATGTAAGGTTGTTGACAGCACTCTTTATGTTTCGTTTTGGGGATGGAAGTCAGATTCCTACGACCTTATTATGACTCGCAACAAGCTCACGGATCGGGGCGGTTCAAGCTATACCGTAAAGGCTTGGAGAGTTTACTACAAGGACGGCAAGGAGGTTGATTCGGAGTCGCTCGGCTCTTCAACCTATGATACGGCAAACGGCTATATTTTTATTGATGCGGCAAACGATCCCCGTGCAAAGTACGGCGATGATGTTAATGTTCCCGATGAAACAGCACCCACAAACAGCAACGACGACAGTTCGGCGGCAAGCTCATCAAGCGTACAGTCATCCTACAGCGAACCGTCGCATTCGAGTTCGAGCAAACCAAGCCAGTCGAGCAAGCCGTCATCATCTTCTTCATCAAGCCATGTAAGCAGCTCGTCAAGCACGCCGAGCAGCTCACCGTCACACTCAAGCTCAGAACCGAAGACAGAGCCGAAGCCTGAACCGGAGCCTGAGCCGACGCACGCAGAATCTGATGTTACAGAATAATTAAAGTGTCTGAAATTTAACAGGCAATAATAAAAAGACTCCCTTTCGCAGATAATAACAGCGGAAGGGAGTTTTTGTATGTTAAAAAGAACAGGAGCATATACAATAGAATTTGAAAATCAACCTGTTATTGCAGGCTGGGGTTCTGTTGCCGGAAAAAAAGAAGCCGAGGGGCCTCTCAAAAAATACTTTGATAAAATCATTTACGACAGCTACGACGGCTGTGATACCTTTGAACAGGCGGAAAGTATGTTTCAGGGAGAGGCTCTTGAAAAGGCGCTTGAACGGTCAAAAATATACGCAAATGAGGTTGACTGCGTGTTTGCAGGCGACTTGCTCAACCAGTGCATCGGCTCAAGCTTCGGACTTATGAAGTTCGGAATACCGTATCTCGGGCAGTACGGTGCATGCTCTACAATGGCGCAGAGTCTTATTATGGCGGCAGCGGCTGTTGAAAGCGGCGGTGCGGAAATTTCCGCCTGCGTCACCTCATCACATTTCGCCTCGGCGGAACGGCAGTACCGCTTTCCGCTTGAATACGGCGGAGTCCGCACACCTACCGCCCAATGGACAGTTACGGGCGCCGGGAGTTGTATTCTGAAAAATCTTAAAAACGGAGTCTGTGTGGCAAGGGCAACAGTCGGCAGAATAGTTGATCTTGGAGTAAGTGACGCCAATAACATGGGGGCGGCAATGGCTCCGGCGGCAGCTCAGACCCTTGAATGTTATCTTGAGGATACCAAAACATCGCCCGAGGATTACGATATGATTATCACGGGCGATTTGGGAGAGGTCGGCAGTAAATCGCTTTATGATTTGCTTGAGCGTGACGGAATAAATATCAGAAAACAGCACAACGATTGCGGTCTGATGATTTTTGAACGCTCAAATCAGGATGTTCACTCGGGCGGTTCAGGCTGCGGATGTGCCGCATCGGTGCTTTGCTCAAAAATTATGGACGATTTTCAAAACGGCATTGTTCAAAACATCCTGTTTATGGCAACAGGGGCGCTCATGAGTCCGACATCAAGCGGACAGGGGGCAAATATTCCCTCAATTGCTCATTTGGTTAATATAAAAATAAAGTAAAATTTTTTCAAAATATCTGTTCAAATGAAATTCCATGTGTTATAATGAACCTGTATGAATAATGATAGGATGCCAGAATAGCCTGCAATGCAATTTTATCTTGCGGCAGACAGAGTAAATATACGAATAGGAGTTGCGTTTATGTTTGGCAGGATTCAAAACATCGACAATAGGGTTCTTGACAACATATCCCGAATTCATAAGCCGGCACTAAACAGAATAATGATTACTGCGTCCCGTGCAGGCAATGCCGGGCTGATATGGTGGGCAATTTGTCTGCCTTTCCTTATAAATCCGAGTTGGAGGGCAACAGCCGCTAACTTTATTTTCGGACTTGCTTGGGCTCACCTTATGGGAGAGATTATTATAAAGCATATCGTAAAGCGTGTGCGACCCTGCCACAGCCTTGATGATGACGAACAGCTTATTGACAGACCGAGGTTTTACTCGTTTCCGTCGGGTCACACCACAGCATCGTTTGCAATGGTCGGAGTTGCTCTTCTGCGTTGCAGATTGGTAACCTTTATGCCGATTCTCGCACTCGCACTGCTGATTGCATTTTCAAGAATTTATCTGCGTGTGCATTACCTAACAGATGTTATCGCCGGTATGATTCTCGGCTTAACCTGCGGAATCTGTTCAGTGCTTATCTTTAACACCGTTGTCCCCATATGGTTTCCGGGTGTATTATAATTCCATGCGGCAATAGCTTTGACAACAATTGTCGGTAAACATTGACAGATAATTAAACAAATCAAACGGCTTAACAATTGCCTTTCTTTTTACGGTAGATTTGAACATTCTCACTGTAAAAAGAAAGGCGATTTTTTTGTACGCTTTTGCGGCATTCGCATAATATCCATCCGTCCTACAGATTTGTACAAGCTCTGCATATCTGCACACGGGCGTCTATACTCTCTCATTAACAAAACTGTCTTCTCAAAAGGACTGCGGCGGCACACCGCTGACCATAATTTTCAATTTTCCATTTTACATTTTCAATTTTTAAAAAAACTCTCCCGAACACGGCAGTGCCATATTCGGGAGAAAATTTTATTTATTATCAATTTGTACAAGCTTTAACCAAAATTATTCAGCGTCGGGAAGGCTTGCAAGCTTTTCAAGGTGAGCATACTTATCAGCTGCAACCTTTTCAGCCTTTTCAAAGAGTTTTTCTGCTCTTTCGGGGAATGAGCGAGTGAGTGAGTTATAACGAACTTCGCCCATGATGAAGTCACGATATGATGCAGAAGGAGCTTTACCGTCAAGCATAAACGGATTCTTGCCCTCGTCTGCAAGTCGCGGATCATAACGGAAGATGTTCCAATAACCTGCCTCAACAGCCTTTTTCTCCTCAAGCTGAGCAATGCCCATGCCGCCCTTGATGCCGTGGTTGATACACGGAGCGTAGCAGATTACGAGTGACGGACCGTTGTAGCTTTCAGCCTCAACCATAGCCTTGAGAACCTGATTGTTGTCAGCACCCATAGCACACTGTGCAACATAAACATAGCCGTAGCTCATTGCAATAGCGGCGAGGTCTTTCTTCTTAACAGCCTTACCTGCGGCGGCAAACTGTGCAACCGAACCTACAGGAGTAGCCTTTGAAGCCTGACCGCCTGTGTTAGAATAAACCTCAGTATCGAATACGAGGATATTAACATTTTCGCCTGATGCGATTACATGGTCAAGACCGCCGAAACCGATATCATAAGCCCAACCGTCACCGCCGAAGATCCACATTGACTTCTTAGCGAGTTCGTCCTTGTCAACGAGTGTTTTCTTAACGAGTTCGCCAACCTTTGCGTCCTCTGTGTTCTTTTCGAGTTCAGCGATAAGAGCGTCTGTTGCAGGACGGCTTGAAGTTGAATCTGTTACTGTGTCGAGATAGTTCTGGCAAGCTGTCTTGAGGTCAGCGCTGTCTGTATCCTTCTGAATACCCTCAACATACTCGATAAGTCTGTTGCGGATAGCCTTCTGACCGAGAGCCATACCAAGACCGAACTCTGCGTTATCTTCAAAGAGTGAGTTCTGCCAAGCAGGACCGTAACCCTTCTTATTCTTTGTATAAGGTGTTGCAGGAGCAGATGCACCCCAAATTGATGAACAGCCTGTTGCGTTAGCGATAAACATTCTGTCACCGAAAAGCTGTGTAACAAGCTTTGCATACGGTGTTTCACCACAGCCTGCGCAAGCGCCTGAGAATTCAAGCAACGGCTGTTTGAACTGACTGCCCTTAACTGTAGTGAACTTGAACTTCTCGTGAACTTCAGGCTTATCTTCAAGTGTGAGAGCGTAGTCAAATACTGCCTGCTTAGGACGCTGTGAGTCAATTGGCTGCATTGTGAGAGCCTTAGCGCCCTTCTTACCCGGACAAACCTGAGCACAAGCGCCGCAACCCGTACAGTCAAGTGTTGAAACTGTCATTACAAAGTTGAGGTCCTTAAGTCCCATCATTGGGAGGCTCTTTGTACCCTCGGGAGCTTTTGCAAGCTCATCGGCTGTCATGGCAACAGGACGGATTACAGCGTGAGGACATACGATTGCACATCTGTTACACTGAATACAGTTTTCAGGATTCCATTCGGGAACATCAACTGCGATACCTCTCTTTTCATAAGCGGCAGAACCGTTCGGAGCAGTACCGTCAACATGATCCATAAATGTTGAAACAGGGAGCTTGTTACCCTTATATGCGTTTACAGGCTTGAGGATTTCGTTTACATACTCAACGAGAGCGCCGTTACCCTCTGCCTTGTCGGCAACTGAATTATCAACAGCATTAGCCCAATCAGCAGGAATTTCAACCTTCTTGAGGTCTTCCATACCACGGTCGATAGCGGCGTAGTTCATATCTACGATAGCCTGACCTTTCTTCATGTATGACTTCTTAGCGGCAGCCTTCATAAGCTCCTTAGCCTTGTCGGCAGGAATAATATCTGCAATCTTGAAGAATGCTGACTGAAGAACTGTGTTGATACGACCGCCAAGACCGATTTCCTTACCGATCTTGATACCGTCAATTGTGTAGAAGTTGATGTGTCTTTCAGCGAGAATCTTCTTCATCTTACCCGGGAGACGCTCGGAAAGCTCTTCTGTATCCCATGGGCAGTTAAGAAGGAATGAACCGCCTTCTTTAAGGTCATCAACAATATCGTACTTGTCAACATAAGACGGATTGTGACAGGCAACGAAGTCTGCCTTTGAAATGTAGTATGTTGACTTAATAGGAGTTTTACCGAAACGAAGGTGAGAAACTGTAAGACCGCCCGACTTCTTTGAGTCATATGCAAAGTAGCCCTGAGCGTACATATCGGTGTTATCGCCGATAATCTTGATTGAGTTCTTGTTAGCACCGACAGTACCGTCAGCACCAAGACCCCAGAACTTACAGCTGTGTGTACCCTTCGGAGTTGTATCGGGATTTTCAACAATCGGAAGTGAGAGGTTTGTAACATCATCAACAATGCCGATTGTAAATCTTCTCTTAGGTGTTTCGCTTTCAGCGTTTCTGTAAACAGCGATGATGTCGCCCGGTGTTGTATCCTTTGAGCCAAGACCGTATCTGCCTGTGTAAACCTTTACACCTGCAAAGTCCGAACCGTTGATAGCAGCGAGAACATCAAGATAAAGAGGTTCGCCGATTGAACCGGGTTCCTTTGTTCTGTCAAGAACAGAGATTGTCTTAACAGTCTTAGGAAGCTCTCTGAGCATATAGTCGGCAACGAAAGGTCTGTAAAGGTGAACTTTAAGAAGACCGACCTTTTCGCCTGCGGCATTGAGGTAATCAACAACTTCTTCTGTACAGTCACAAACAGAACCCATAGCAACGATAACATGCTCTGCATCCTCTGCACCGTAGTAGTTGAATGGCTTGTAGTCAGTGCCGATTTTAGCATTAACCTTGTCCATATATTTAACAACAACTTCGGGAACTGCGTCGTAATACTTGTTACAAGCTTCTCTTGCCTGGAAGAAGATATCATCGTTCTGAGCAGTACCTCTTGTTACAGGATGCTCAGGGTTAAGAGCACGACGACGGAAAGCCTCAACTGCATCCCAGTTAAGCATATCGGCGAGGTCTGCGTAATCCCACTCTTCAATCTTCTGAATTTCGTGAGAAGTTCTGAAACCGTCAAAGAAATGAAGGAAAGGAACTCTGCCTTCAATAGCTGCAAGGTGAGCAACAGCGGCAAGGTCCATACATTCCTGAGGATTGTTTGAACAAAGCATTGCATAACCTGTCTGACGGCAAGCGTAGATATCTGAGTGGTCACCAAAAATAGAAAGTGCGTGGCTTGTGAGCGCACGGGCTGATACATGAATAACGCCCGGAAGGAGCTCGCCTGCCATCTTGTACATATTCGGAATCATAAGGAGCAGGCCCTGTGATGCTGTATAGGTTGTAGTCAAAGCACCTGCTGCGAGTGAGCCGTGAACAGCACCCGAAGCGCCGCCCTCTGACTGCATTTCCGTTACCTGAACCTGTCTGCCGAAAAGGTTCTTTGCACCCTGTGCCGAGAACTTGTCGGTAAGGTCAGCCATTACGGAAGAAGGTGTAATAGGATAGATAGCCGCAACATCGGTAAACGCATAAGATACATGAGCTACTGCGCTGTTGCCATCCATAGTTTTCATTTTTCTTGCCAATGGAATCGTCCTCCTTTTTAATCAAAGCGGCAAAGGAAATGATGCCGCATAAATTTTCGATACCCTTTAATTACGCACCGTAAATTAACAAACGGTACGGATACCTTGTATCATCTTAAATTTTATCACTTAAACACCGATTTGTAAAGTGTTTTACACAAGAAATTCAAAGCAGGATATATATTTTTGTTTCGTTTTTTACAAAAAGTTTTTTGTATTTACTTGTTCCTGTCAAGGTACTTTGTTATTGCTTTTTTAAAATTGAAAGTTGAAAATAGAAAATTACGGCGAGCCGCCGTCCCCAATTCGTGAAGACAGTTTGCAATGTAAAAAACATAATTATGCCCGAGCGAAAGTTTTTTAAAATTGAAAGTTGTGGTCGGGCAGACAGTTTGCAAAATGCAAATCATTGTCGCCCGACTGTTTTTGTATATATGGAAGTTGCTTTTAAATGTGGGGCGGATATTATCCCCCCACTTGATGAAATTTTATGTCCACACACATATGTTTTGATATAACATAAACTGTGTATTTAATTTCGCACGCAATGCGTGCAACCGTACACACGAACGGAAGAACACGGTTCCCACCTGCAAACAAGCACCGGCTTTGCGCCTTTTATAAAATTCAATCCATCACAATTTTTTCTGCTATTACTTAAGGGCTGTGAAGAAATGAAGTTTAAGACTCCGTTCTTCACAGCCCCTTATTATAAAATTTATTGAACAGTCAAAGCTTAATGTTATTCATCTCGTCACCGAGGACATCGGCGATTTCTTTCAGGTGGCCTGTGCGTTTGCCTTTTAGTTTATAGAACTGCAAAAGTCCGTAGCCCGGGTACTCGTTGCCCTCAACCATAACGGGACCGTTCTTTGAAAAGGCGATATCCCAGCCGATATATCTCACCTGCGGAATCTTTTCCGCTGCCTCAACAACCATGTCAAGAGCCTCTCGAACGCCTGCAATCTTAACCTCGGAGAACTTTTTGCCTGTCATCGGGTGTTTGTCGTAAACATTGCCGTAGTCGTCAATTACATTACTGTCGATTCTGCCGTCTGCATCAAGGCTGAGGTAGAGGTCATTTGTACAGCCGATAACATTCGACTCGTCCTGATTGATACGGAGAGCGTTATTTATTATATGCGCCTTGCCGTCCTTATAGAGCGTAACAACTCGCCATGAATTTACAACGCACGGATTGATTTCGTTGAGGTCATCGCTCTGAACGATTGCTTCCTCAACAAGAAGCTGACCGTTTGCCTTGAGTTCATCATAAAGCTTGTTGCTGTCCTTTACATCGGCAACGGTGATTTTTGAAATGCCGTGACCGCCCTCGCCTGTCGGATCTTTTGCAAAAACGGTTTCTCTGCCGTCAAGGAACTTCTTGAAATCTTCCTTACTGCCTGTGCGAAGGTTGATGAAATCTCTTTTGAGATACTTTTTGAAAAGCTCGTCAAAAACAAGCTTGTCACGAAGAAGAACGATATATTCCTCATCGTTGAGATATTCAAGAATTTTGTAGAAAGTTTTTGCAGTTACAAAGGTTTTTTTCTCTTTAGCCGAAAGGTTGATAAAATCGCAACGGAAATAGTCCGTGTAGCCTGTGCCTCTGATGAGAAAGTTACGGATTATGTCGAACTTGATATAAGCCTTTGACTTACCGCTGTTCTTGGCGATAATGTCAATGTGCTTATCCATTCTACTGTGGTTAATATCTCTGAATTTATTCAAAAGCCATTTGTGTACCGAAACTGCCATCTTACTTCTCCTTTACAACCTTACCGTCTTTTACATAAAATCTCGGATTGTTCTTGCCTATATTCACAAGCGCCTCGGCATTGCCCATACCCGAACTTCTGCCGAACATTCCAACGGTTATACCGTCACCGAGGAGTGTTACCTCGTCATCAATTTTTACCGATGAATCAACCTTAACAGCCGTCATATTCATACACATCTCACCGACAACAGGATATTTTTTGCCGTTGATAACAACCCTTCTGCCGTGATTTGCGTGACCGATGCCGTTGTTGTAGCCGACAGGAAGAATTGCAAGAATAATATCCTCATCTGCCGTATATGACGCATTGTAGCCGAACCACTCACCCTTGCTCACCTTTTTAAGCTGAAGAATACGGGTTTTCATCTTCATGGCCGGCTGTAAATCTATCTTTACATCAAAATATGTTTCGCTGATGTTGTACTTCTTAATGAAGTAATTGTTTCGCATTTTGCGGAGTCTGTCCTTCGGCGAACTTGAAAGAGAATCGGGGGCAACATTGTAGCCGTAGATTGCAATGCCCATTCTCACGCCTGTTGTAAAAGGCTGTTTCGGGTGGGTGAGCATTGAAACGGAACTGCCCATATGGACAATCGGGATTTTATTCAAATCAATAAGCGATGTAAGCTCCTTGAAGTTTCTGACCTGCTCGTCCCAATGGGGATCAAAAATTCCGGCTGTTGCAAAATGCTGATAAATTCCCTCAAGAACAAAATTTGAACCGCTAATCATATCAACAGCAGTTTTAACCTCGTTCTTATCCTTGAAGCCGAGGCGGTTAAAGCCTGTATCAATCTGAAGATGAACCTTGAAATTGCAGTCAATGTTCAAATTAAGCAACCTTTTAAGGTAGTCAAGCTCATTCACGGCAATTGTGAGATTAAGCCGCTTTGCCTCCTCAATTCTCGAAAGATGAACCGGGTGCAGGCACAAAAGCGGAGCGTCCTTGTTGACCTTACGAAAGCTTTGAGCCTCCTCAAGAGAGGACACGGCAAAATAGTTAATACCGTTTTTGTACATTTCATTTGCCACTTCCATACCGTGACCGTAACCGTCACCCTTGAGAACGGCAATAAAATATTTGTAGTCACTGTATTTTTGTGTTATCGCACGGGCATTTGCACCGATTTTGTCAAGGTCAATTTCAACATATGAGTCCAGCATCATAAAGCCTCCGTTAATACACTGTATCTTTAAAATTATAGCATAACAATTCCTCTAAATCAATACTTAAGCCGCACGGCCGGCAGCGTGTCGCTGCACCCAATTCGGGAAGACAGTTTGTAAATATCAAAAAACATATTATGCCCGAGCGTTAATTTTAAATTGAAAGTTGAAAATGGAAAATGGAAAATTGTGGTCGGCAGCGTGTCGCCGTACCCAATTCGTGTAGATAGTTTGTAAATATCAAAAACATATTATTCCCGAGCATAACATTGCAACCGTTCACACAATTCCACATATAAAAAACAGTCGGGAAGACATTGTTTTGCATTTTGCAAACCGTCTTCCCGATCTTTATTATAATCTTTTCAATTTACTTACGATTTTTTCCATGCTGACGGGGCGAACAGCAGCATCAGCGGGAACAATTCGAGTCTGCCTGCTAACATATCGAAAATCAAAATAATTTTTGACAAAATACTGAATTCCGAATAGTTGCCTACAGGGCCAACCATTCCAAGACCCGGACCTGTGTTGTTGATATTTGCGGCAACAGCCGTGAAATTCGTCACAAAATCCGTCCGGTCAAGCGAAAGCACAAGCCAGCTTAACGCAAAGATTCCGATGTACAGCACAAGGAAAATTGAAGTTGACCTCATAACGTTGTGGTCAATCGCCTTGCCGTCCATTTTAACGGTCTTAACATTTCTCGGATGAATGAGGAGTGAAAACTCCTTTCGTGTTTCCTTAAAGAGCAAAATAACTCTTGAAACCTTAAAACCGCCGCCTGTACTGCCTGCCATTGCACCGATAAATGTGATAATCATAATCACGGTTTTTGAAAATTCAGGCCAGTTATTGACATCCGTCAAACCAAAACCTGTTGTCGTGATAATTGACGAAACATAGAAAAAGCTCTGGTGAACCGCATCATACGCACTCGGATAAAGTGACCTGATGTTAAACGCAATCAAGGCTGTTGACAGCACGATAATTCCGAAATAAACCCACAGCTCCTGAATGCGGAAAGCCTGCTTAAACTTCTTCGCAAGAATGAGGATATACACGGAAAAGTTAATTCCGAACAGCATCATAAATACAGCAATAACGGTTTGCAGATAATTGCTGTATGAAGCGATACCTGCGTTGGTAACGCCGAAACCGCCCGTACCTGCCGTTGCAAAGCTTATGTTAAGTGCATCAAAAACAGGCATTTTGCCTATAATTAAAAATATAAATTCAAGTGTGGTCAAGCCGAAATAAATTCCGTAGAGCATCATTGCGTAATTTCTCATTTTCGGAACAGCCTTGCCCACAATCGGACCGGGGCTCTCGGCTTTCATAAGGAAAATATTCTGCTGACCGCCGAGCTTCGGGATAATCGCAAGCAAGAACACGATTACGCCCATACCGCCCAACCAATGGAGAAAGCTTCGCCACATAAGCATTCCGTGGCTCAATGCCTCAACATCGGTAAGTATAGTTGAACCTGTTGTTGTAAAGCCCGACACGGTTTCGTAAAAAGCGTCAATAAAACTCGGAATCTCACCGCTCAGCCAGAACGGAAAACATCCTACAAAAGACATAAGAATCCAGCTTAACGCAGTGGCTGCAAAGCCTGCCTTCTGATAAAGCACAGCGTTTTTCGGTTTTTTTACTTTTACGGCAAGCAAGCCCAAAAGTGCCGACAAAGCACCTACTCCGAGAAAATAAAGTCCCTCGTGTTCGCCGTATATAAATGAAGTAACGGTTGCAATCTGCATAGCCGCACCCTCGACAATAAGAACCCAGCCGAGGATATACACAATTAATCGTTTATTCATTATGCTCCCCTCAACGCTTTACAATATCTTCAAGCTTGCTAAGACCTTTTTGCATGGTAAGCACAATTACCGTGTCCTCAGGTTTAATCACATCCGTACCTTGCGGAAGAATAATTTTTCCGCCTCTGTTAATGCAGATAATCTGAAGATTAGCCTTCAGATTAAGGCTCATAATCGGAACATTCGTAACCCTTGATTCCGCATTAACCTTGAATTCAAGAGCCTCAACCTTGTCGTCGTTAAGGCGGTAAAGCGATTCAACATTGCTGTCGCCCGTATTCTGCATCGCTCTGATATATCTTGCAATATATTCGCCTGTAAGGCTCTTTGGATGAATAATACATTCAAAATTCTGATCATGCAAAAGCGGATCAAATGACGCATTATTTACCTTAGTAATCAATTTTGCCTTTGTAATGCCCTTTAGGTACATCGTTATGATAATATTTTCTTCGTCATAATCCATAAGAGCGGCAATGCCGTCAGCGTGTTCAACACCCTCCGAAAGCAACAGCGACTGATCCATGCAATCGCCCTGAATTATAACAGCCCCAGGTATAGCCTCCGAAAGAAAGTTGCAGCGTTCGGGATTTTTCTCGATAATTTTGACATTCGCACCGGATTTAATAAGCGTCTTTGCAAGGTAGAACGAAACCTTGCCGCCGCCGAGAAGGATAACATCCTTACTTCTGCCGATTGCAATACTGATACGCTTAAAGAATTTTGCGGCAATTTCGGGCTTTGCAACAACAGAAATTCTGTCACCGCCGTTAATAACAAAATCACCGTTAGGAATGAACATCTCATCCCCTCTCTCAACCGTACAGATTCTCACCTTACCTCTGAGGTTGTCAACTCTGCTCAAAGCAGTTCCGACAATTGACGAATTCTGCGGTACAGTTACCTTGATAAGCTCAACAACGCCCTTTGAGAACGAATCAATTTCAAGCGCACCCGAAAATCTTAACAGACGACTGATTTCATTAGCGGCGGTCTGTTCGGGATTGATTGCCATAGAAAGACCGAGATGCTCTTTGATTCTGTAAAGGTCGTTTGTGTATTCGGGATTACGCACTCTTGCAATTGTGTGGGTAACGCCTGCCGCCTTAGCCATAAGACACGAATACAGATTGATTTCATCCCTTGCGGTTGCGGCAATAAGCAAATCGGCATACTCTGCGCCTGCCTCAACAAGCACATCATATGTTGCACCGTTTCCCTCTATGCCGAGAACATCAAGCGAATTTGCAAGTTTATCGACTGCACCGTGGTCAATATCGACTACTGATATTTCATGTCCTTCCAAGTTAAGCTCCGACGCTATCGAGGAGCCAACCTTTCCGCATCCAACAATTATTATTCTCATAAATTTTCCTCTTAACGATTATTTAAGAACAAGGTGCGGACCACTGAAAAATTTCACCCGTCCGCATACCAAAGTCATAATACACCTATTTTATGCTAAAATCAATACTAAAATAGAAAGAATCCGACTATATACAAATTTAGTTTATTGTGCAAAATTATTGTTGTGTTACAGCGGCGGTCACTGACCGCCATTCGAAACGCTTGCAAAATCGGTTTAACTTAATACATTTTGTTATAGTTATATAAAATTTATGTTTATAAAAACCGGTTTGCTTGTTTTGGTTGAACAGCCAAAACAAATGGTAGCCTTGCGACCGCCGCCGGTGGCGGATAAAGGGAGCAATGCACTGTCTGAAATAACGAGCAATAGGAAGCACATTTATGTGCAACGCATTGCGACTATATTTCAGACGGGAGAACACGGTTCACCGCTACATTTAAACAACAACAGTCGGGAAGACATTGCTTTGCATTTTGCAAACTGTCTTCCCGACATTCATTTTCAATTTTCAATTTTTAATTTTTAATTACTTGTCCTTCCCCATATCATCATATCTGTCCAGAAACGAAATCTTATTATCGCCCTGTTTATATGAAATAATCGTATCGAGGTTGACATTTTCAACGCTGTGGAAAATGTTGCTTTCAATCTGGGGATTGATTTTCTTCAGATTTGCGATAAGCTGTTTGATTTCCTGTCGTTTTGAGCCTGTGTTGCTGTTCGGGGAACAGGTTGTGCAGGTGTCCGTAAAACGGCACGCACATTGAATGAAATTCAGCTTGTTGTAATCTCGCCAATGCTTGATTTCAGCCTCACGAACGAGGTAGAGAGGGCGGATAAGTTCCATTCCCTCATAGTTTGTGCTGTGGAGCTTCGGCATCATCGTCTGAACCTGACCGCCGTAGAGCATACCCATAAGAATAGTTTCTATAACATCGTCATAGTGATGACCGAGTGCGATTTTGTTACAGCCGAGCTGCTTTGCCTTTTTGTAGAGATAACCTCTCCTCATTCTTGCACAAAGGTAGCAGGGATATTTGTCAACATTGTAAACAGAATTAAAAATATCTGTTTCAAAAACAGTTATCGGAATGTTCAGCCTACGGGCGTTGCTCTCGATTACATCACGATTTTCAACGCTGTAGCCCGGGTCCATTACAAGAAAAACAAGCTCAAACGGAAATTTATTGTGTCTTTTCAACTCCTGAAAAAGCTTTGCCATCAGCATTGAATCCTTGCCGCCCGAAATGCATACGGCAATTTTATCGTTCGGCTCAACAAGCTTGTATTCAATGATCGCCGCAGTAAATCTGCTCCAAATTGTTTTGCTGAACTTTTTGCGGATGCTTTTTTCAACATCGGTTGCATAGTCCTCATTCTCGAATTGACTTCTCAACCAACTGTAATAACCGCCCTCAAGATTCACGGCATTGAATCCGTCATCACGCAGATTTTCTGCAAGCTCGTCACTTATCTGACCGCTTTTGCAACAGAGGACAACAAGCTTGTCTTTTGGCAAAAGTGAATTGTCCTCTTTGATTTTTGCAAGCGGAATATTCTTTGCACCGTCAATGTGGCCGTATTCAAACGAAATTTCATCTCGGATATCGACAAGAGTATATTCCTCGTCAAGCTTTCTCATCTGTTCTATTGTAATCTGATTGTTTTCCGATTTAAACATTCATAACCCTTCAATCTCTGTTTTTGCTGTTTTTTATTGCAACAATTGTTATATCGTCAAATTGCTCCGCATTTTCGGTAAAGTCCGTCAAAGCGTCATAAACTCCGTCACACACACCTTTTGCAGTCTGTTCGGCATTTTGACAGGCAGACACAAGTCTATCGTTGCCGAAAAATTCATTATCCGCATTTGTTGCCTCATTCACACCGTCGGTGTAAAGGCAGATTATATCTCCGTTTCCAAATTCAGCGCTGTTCACAACATATCTTGCATCATCAAACACACCGAGCATTATACACGGCTTACATTCTAAAAATTCAGCCTTGCCGTTGCTCACCGCAACAGGCTTGTTATGACCTGCATTTATGTACAAAAAGCTGTCGCTGTTTTTGTCAAAAATCACGGCGAATGCAGTTACAAACATTCCCTCGGGATTTGACGAACAGAGTTCCCTGTTGATTTCTTCAAATGCTCTGTCGGGTTCTGCATTTTCGGTCATTTTTTCGTGGATAAGAGTTTTTGCAAAAGCCATAAACATTGCCGCCGCAACGCCCTTGCCAGACACATCACCGACTACGGCACATATTCTGCCGTCAGGCAATGCAAAGCAATCGTAAAAATCGCCGCCTACCTGTCTTGCAGACTCCATTCTTGCCGAAACATCAAAACAATCGGCAAAGACAACATTCTTTTCTCTCGCAATTATTCCGTACTGAATCCGCCTTGCAACCTCAAGCTCGGTTTCATTCTTAGCCTTTTCACTCGCAAGGGCGGAATTTTTTTCAACATAATTTTCTACATCGTGAGCCATATCGTTGAAATAATCAGCCAAAAGCTGAATTTCATCGTCAGAGCCGAGTTTTATCGGCACAAACGCTTTCTTTGTATTTGTGCCGTCAGCCTTGTCGGAAAAGTATCCTCGAATTTTTTCAAAAATCAAAAGTATCGGATTATACATCTTTTTTCTGACAAACCGCATTACAAGCAAGAATACAATTGCCAGCACAACAAACAACGCAAGAACTCGCATTGCAGTATAAAAAATGATTTCCGTATAAATCTGCGTCAGCGAATAGTCCGCACCGATTAATGCGACAGGCTTGCCGTCATTGCCTTGAACTGCTGAAAATGCCGTGTAAAAACTGCCGAAGCTGTCGTTCTGATATTCGTAAGCCGTGACAAGGTTAGGATTTTCCCACGCCTCTTTTTCAGCGTCCCACAAGCTGTGGTCAACCTCTGCACCTGCACTTCTCACATTTAAAACATTCTCGTTTTCGCTGTCATCATCGGCAACAGTCATAACATATGTAACCTTGTTTTCGTCAAAATTCGGAATGTAAATATACATATATTCAAGGTGGTTCGTCTGACAAATCCACCTCAAGGTCTTAACGGCTTTCCGATATTCTTCGGAATCGGGATTATCAAGCAATGCGTTTATATCGCTGCGTTCAAAAGTTTCCGTTGCAACCTTTGACGCACTTTCGGTCAGCTGTCGTGTAAACCGCCTTGTGCGCTGAATGTTTTCAATGCAGTTGAGCGTACCCGAAACAATCACCGCCAAAATAAACAGCACAAGCACACGAACGAAAAGCCTCTTGAAAATCGACTTTTTTACTTTTATTTTATCAGCAGATTTTTCCGCATTATTCATACCCGATTCACCTCCCGTTCAACCGTGCATATCCTTATATTTTACATTTTAACACGAATGCACGGCAGATGTCCATATTAAATTAACGGTTACTTTTGTATAAAATAAAAGTCGGATGAATATACTTTGCGTTTTGCAAATCTTCATCCGACAACTGTTTTTGTTTTAATTTTTAATTCTTTAATTTGACTTTTGCATACCTACAACCTTTTTCTGAATTTCGGTTGCATCGGCAATTGTAATTATGCCGTCACCGTCATAATCGGCATTATAAATCTGAGTTCCGTCAAAATCGGTATTACCTATAATATACTTCTGAACGAGTGTTGAATCAACAACGGAAATCACTTTGTCAAAATTTGTATCGCCTTTCATTATATTATCATTCTCAAGTGCAACAGCCTTTATGACAAAGGTACCGCCGAGAAGGTCATTATTGTTCAGCTTGTACCAATCAAGTAAATCTGATGTTGTGCCGTCATACTTAATGTAGCTGTCACCGTATCTTGAATCATTTATAAAAGTCTTTTTTGTTGAATTGGTAAGCCATTCGCCAACGCCAAGCTGACTTGATTCACCTGATTCAGTTATAATTCTTATGCCGATTGCACCTCTGCCCAACGGCGCAACATAGCCGTTTGTATCAACTGACTGATAGCCGCTGTATGTAACCTTACCCGATGAAATGAGCTTCCACTTGCTTTCATCATTCGTAGGCGTGCCGTTATCAACAGGTATATAGTAAACCTCATAATCAGCACCATTGCTCTTGGTTTCAAAAATCACATTGTTAAGTGTGCGGCTGTTTTCATCAAAATCAAAGCAATTGATAAAGGTGATGTCGTTGCTGTCAACATAATTAAAGCTGTAGGTTGCACCGTAGCGTTCATTCTGCAGCATGGTCATATCATCGGAAATTTCAACAACCTCGTCAATCGTAAAATTAGGAGAATACTTTTCGCCGAAAATGTACTTATCCTCATATGAAAGCCAGAAATAACCGCCCATTGTGTTGTTGTCGCCCCAGCTGTTGCGCACAAGCCATGCACCGTTATTTTGGGGCAGTACGCCTGTTCCGTTAGAGAATTTGTACCTGCTGAGATTATCGTTCCAACCCACAATGCTGATTGTGTGGCCTGTATAATCGCCGTCATACGACTGTGGCATAAAATAGGCTGTGCCTGCATTGTTAAAGCAATTGTTTGTTGTTGCATATGATGCAGTAACCGCACCGTTATCCATAATTGCCTGTTTGATTTCATTTGAATCAACGCCGTCAAGATAACGCAGTTTTGTTGTGCCGTATTTAGTCTTGTCGGCTGTCATATCATCGCCGTGAATATTTTTTGAAAAATCAATCTCACCGACATCGGCAATCTCTGCACCGCCCTGCCATGAGGTGAGATAGCCGGGATAAATATTTGTAAATCCGCCGCCACGGTATTTTCTCTGCCAGCCCTTGCCGTTTGTCTGTGTTGTGGAACTTGCGTTTGCGTGGTCATGTGACATCTCGGTAACGGGATAGCCAAGCTTCAAAAGCTTTGTTTCAAAGCCTTCCGTGCCTGCAACCGCCCAACAATCGTTATACTGCTGAGCCTTGATAGGTGTTACAAAGCCGAGTTTTTTTGAGCTGAAATCACTCGGAAGTCCGTTTTCGTCAACAAGCGTACAGCCGATTGCAGAATATGCTGACGGAAAAGATGAATCGGAAAAATCCATATTCTTTGTTACCGACTCAAAGCCATCGTCTATTTCAGCAGCATTTACAGCTACAGTTCCTATTGAAAGCATACACGAAGCCGAAAAAAGAGCAATGAATTTTTTAGCAAACTTTCTATTCATAAAATCACCTATACAAAAATTTTAAACATTTTACTTTATAACAAAAAATCAAATCAAACAATTTCCGCCTGAGCTGCAACGGAACGGAAATTGTGGCAGATGTAAGCTATAAATGGATTATAACAGAACACATTTAGAATGTAAATAGCATACATCATGTAAAATTGCACAATAATAACTATACAAACACAAATTTGCGAAACGGGGGATTATTTTGCAGTTCAGAACCGACCTTGCAATTGAAGCAAGAGAAATTGCAGGAGAAAACACAGGCGGTGTTGAATTTAAAAGGTACAGCGAAAACGGCCTTGAAATCTCACGGCTGATTGTAAAGAACCAAAAGGCAAGACAGGCACTCGGCAAGGAAATCGGCACATACATTACGATTGAGCTGCCGTCACTCACCGACAATTTTACGGAAACCGACAAGCGGCTTGAAACCGTGGGCAATGAAATAAAGAGGCTTTTGCCCGTGAACGGACTTGTGCTTGTGGCGGGGCTCGGCAACATGGAAATTACTCCCGACTCGCTCGGTCCGAAAACAAGCAGCAGAGTGCTTGCCACCCGTCACATAAGCGGAGAAATTGCCCGCTCAACAGGGCTTGACAGACTTCGTCCTGTTGCGGTTATGCAAACAGGCGTCACAGGTCAAACCGGCATTGAAACAGGCGAATATATTCTCAGCATTGTACGGCGGATAAGACCTACAGCCGTTGTCGCAATTGACGCACTCGCCTCACGCAGACCGGAAAGGCTCGGCTGTACACTTCAGATAAGCGACACGGGAATTTCACCGGGAGCAGGAGTCGGCAACCATCGCACCAAAATCACAAAAGAAACCGTAGGAGTACCTGTTATTGCAATCGGAGTGCCTACGGTTGTTGATGCACAAACGCTTGCGATTGATATTCTCGGCAGCGACTGCAACCGCAAAACCCAAAAAATGCTTATGCCGCAGGGCAGACAGCTTGTTGTAATTCCCAGAGAAATTGACCTGCTCACGGAAAGAGCCTCACGGCTGATAGCCTTTGCGCTCAACGGAGCATTGCAAAATGAGTTTGATTTGCCCGACCTCATATCGTTAATGTAAATTTATGCATATTCACGCACAGCACCGCATATATTTTATTTAGAAACCGTTAGCCAACATATGTACGGATTGCAGGTGATTTTGTGAAAAGTGAAGGAAAATCAAAAAATAAATTTAAAAAAGCCATAAAAATCAGCACAGCCGTTGTATTATTGTCAACGGCTGTTTTAAGCGTTATATACAGATTTCCCCTATGTTTTGACTCTCAAAATCCGGCAGCTCTTGCCGCTGCCGCATTTACCCTCGCAAACGGAGAATACAGGCTTGAAAATTCAAAGGCGAAAAAACCGACGGATTCCGACCAAAAGCCCACCGAATCAGCCGACACAGAACCCATAGTACAAGAAAAACACAAGCGTGACAAAGGCACCTATTACGATTCCTACGGCAACCATGACGGTGAAAATAAATATACGGTTGAGGAACGCACCATAGGCGACACGGGAACTCCGGTTGACAACTGCTTTGTCAAAAACAAAACGGGATTGTCACTTGACTTTGACGGACTGCTCTCGGCAAAACTGCCGTTCTCAATTGACAAGGGCATAAACTCACCGCAGGTTCTCATCTACCACACCCACACAAGCGAGGCTTACCTTGACGAGGATGTTGACTTTTTCTATGACAGCTTTTATTCACGCACAAACAACAACGATTTCAATGTTGTGGCAGTCGGTGACGCACTCACCGAACAGCTCAACAAGCGTGGCATAAAAACGGTTCATGACACGACAATTCACGATGAATCCTACAACGGTTCGTACGACCGAAGTGTTGACACTGTGTATAAAAATCTCGAAAAATATCCTGACATCAAGGTCGTAATCGACCTGCACCGTGACGCAATAGGAACAGATGAGAACAAGGTTAAGCCTGTATTTACATACAACGGCAAAAAAGGTGCGCAAATTATGATTCTTGCAGGCTGCGACTCTGAGGGCGAACGGGGCTTTGACTGCTGGGAAGAAAATCTAAATTTTGCCCTGAAAATTCAGGACAAAGCCGAAACCCTCTACCCCGATATGACCCGACCGCTGAACTTCGACTACTTTGCGTACAACGAGTATGTCTGCAACGGTTCCCTGTTAATTGAAGTAGGTACAGAGTCAAACTCGATTGACGAGGCGGTTTATTCAGGCACTCTCTTAGGCAACGCATTAGCAGATGTTTTGTTAGGGTTGTAAGGGAAAATCACTGAAAAAATAACAAAACACCCTGCCGTGTAGGCAGGGTGTTTTATAATTATGCTTTACGAGATAGATTAAACAGTCTCGCTGTTGTTGCCATAGTAAGCATTGAGGTACATCTGCTTGATTTCCTTGAAGAGCGGATATCTTGGGTTTGCACCTGTGCACTGGTCATCAAATGCCTGCTCTGTCATAGCGTCAAGACGGTTGAGGAAGTCCTCTTCGTCCGGAACATAATCCTTGATAGAGTTCTTGATGCCAACTCTTGCCTTGAGGTCGTTTACAGCCTTGATAAGGTTTTCAACGCTCTCTGTATCGTTCTTGCCGCCGAGGCCGAGGTAACGAGCTACTTCAGCATAACGAGCGAGTGTGTGCGGGTGATCATACTGTGGGAATGTACCCATCTTAGTAGGAACTTCTGCTGAGTTGAATCTGATTACCTGCTCAAGCATAAGTGCGTTAGCAATACCGTGCGGTACATGATGGAAAGCACCGAGCTTATGAGCCATTGAGTGACAAACACCGAGGAATGCGTTAGCGAATGCCATACCTGCCATTGTAGCAGCGTGAGCAACCTTCTCACGAGCAACAGGCTCGTTCATACCGTTGTCATAGCAAGCAGGAAGATACTCGAAGATAAGCTTGAGTGAACGGAGTGCAAGACCGTCTGTGAAATCTGTAGCCATCATTGAAGCGTAAGCCTCAAGTGCGTGAGAAACAGCATCGATACCTGATGCAGCTGTAAGTCCCTTAGGACCGCTCATCATGTTGTTAGCATCAACGATTGCCATTTTAGGCATAAGCTGATAGTCAGCAAGCGGATACTTAACGCCTGTATTCTGGTCTGTGATAACTGCGAAAGGAGTAACCTCAGAACCTGTACCTGATGATGTTGGGATAGCAATGAAGTATGCCTTCTCACCCATCTTCGGGAATGTGTAAACTCTCTTACGGATATCGCAGAAACGCATAGCCATATCCTGGAAGTCAACTTCCGGATGCTCATAGAGAACCCACATAATCTTGCCGGCATCCATTGCTGAACCGCCGCCGAGTGCGATAATGCAGTCAGGCTCAAACTTACGCATAGCCTCTGCACCCTTCTGAGCTGAAATAAGTGATGGGTCAGGCTCAACATCTGCGAATGTTGTATATGTGATGCCCATTTCATTGAGCTTGTCTGTGATTGGCTTTGTGTAGCCATTCTTGTAAAGGAATGAGTCGGTAACGATGAATGCTCTCTTCTTACCCATTACATCCTTGAGTTCCTGAAGAGCTACAGGCATACAGCCCTTCTTGATATAAACCTTTTCAGGTGCTCTGAACCAAAGCATATTTTCTCTCCTCTCGGCAACTGTCTTAATATTGATAAGGTGCTTGCAACCAACATTCTCAGAAACAGAGTTGCCGCCCCAAGAACCACAGCCGAGTGTGAGTGAAGGAGTAAGCTTGAAGTTGTAAAGGTCACCGATACCACCCTGTGAAGAAGGTGTGTTTACAAGGATACGGCAAGTCTTCATTCTTGAAGCAAACTCGTCGATCTTTGCTCTTTCGTTTACAGCGTCAACATAAAGTGAAGATGTGTGACCGTAACCGCCGTCAGCAATAAGATGCTCAGCCTTTGCAATAGCATCTTCAAAATCTTCAGCCTTGTACATAGCGAGTACAGGAGAAAGCTTCTCGTGAGCAAACTCTTCGCTGATGTCAACTGATTCTACCTCACCGATAAGAACCTTTGTTTCCTCAGGAATTGTTACACCTGCAAGAGCTGCGATTGTAACAGGCTTCTGACCAACAATCTTAGCGTTAAGAGCGCCGTTGATGATGATAGTCTTTCTAACCTTCTCTGTCTCTTCCTCGTTAAGGAAGTAGCAGCCACGAGCCTTGAATTCCTTCTTAACTTTGCTGTAAATCTTCTTTTCAACGATAACAGACTGCTCTGAAGCACAGATCATACCGTTATCAAATGTCTTTGAGTGGATAATTGAGTTAACTGCGAGTAAAATGTCAGCTGTTTCATCAATGATAGCAGGTGTGTTACCGGCGCCAACACCGAGTGCAGGCTTACCTGATGAATAAGCAGCCTTAACCATGCCGGGGCCGCCTGTTGCGAGGATGCAGTCAGCTTCCTGCATAAGTGTGTTTGTGAGTTCGAGTGAAGGAATATCAATCCAGCCGATGATACCCTCCGGAGCGCCTGCCTTAACAGCAGCTTCAAGAACAACCTTGGCAGCCTCAATTGTGCTCTTCTTAGCACGGGGATGCGGGCTGATGATGATACCGTTTCTTGTCTTAAGACAAACGAGTGTCTTGAAGATAGCGGTTGAAGTCGGGTTTGTTGTTGGGATAACGGCAGCAATTACGCCGATTGGCTCAGCAATCTTCTTGATGCCGTAAGCCTTGTCTTCCTCAAGAACGCCGCAAGTCTTAACATTTCTGTAAGCATTGTAAATATACTCAGAAGCGAAGTGGTTCTTGATAACCTTATCTTCTGCAACGCCCATGCCTGTTTCTTCAACAGCCATCTTAGCGAGCGGAATTCTCATCTGGTTAGCAGCAGTTGCGGCAGCAAGGAAAATCTTGTCAACCTGTTCCTGTGTGTAGGTAGCAAAAATTTTCTGAGCTTCTCTTACTCTTGCAAGGGCAGCTTCAAAGCTTTCTGCGTTATCTACGATAGGATACTCTTTTGTACTCATTTAATCTACCTCTTATCTTGCATAATTATATTAGATTCAGCAAAGCTGAAAATGAATATCTTACTTTTTATTTCAAGGCTTATTCAGCCACGAACTTCAATTTATTTTTCTGTGCGTAGTTCTGGGCATATGTTCCTTTGCCTCCGTGAATTGTAACCTCTTTGGCACACTCCGAGAAAGCATTGTCAGGGATACTCGTCACACACGCAGGAATTGTAATGTCTGTAAGCTCACGCGACTGATAAAACGCAAATTCACCGATTTTTGTGAGATTTCCGTTGTCGGGAAGAACCACATTGTTTACGGACGCACCCGAAAAAGCTCTTACGCCAATCTGCCTAAGTGAATTTGGAAGCTTAATTTCTCTGAGCTCCGAACAGTTAAAGAACACGCTGTTGTCAAGAATTTCAAGACCTTCGTTGAAGTTTACCTTTGTAAGGCTGTGGCAGTTTGCAAAAGCATAATCTTCAATCTGTTTGATGCTTGACGGGATTGTAACCTCAGTGATTTTTGAGTCATTGAACACACTCGGACCGATTACGGTAACCTTGTAGTTCTTGTAGCTTTCGGGAATTTTAACAACCTTGTCTGAACCTGTGTACTTAGTAACCATAAGTTCTTCCTGATTGATGATAAAAAATCCGAATTCGCCGTTTGTAAAATCAGGCTCTGTCGGCTCAACCTTGTAGCCGGGTTTGTTTTTCTGGGATTTGTTGTCGTCACAACCGCATCCGGAAAGACCTACTGCTGCTGTCAGGCACATTGCACATGCCATTAAAAAGCATAGAATTTTCTTCATTTTTTGGATCCTCTCAATCGTTGTTTTAGAATTAGCCAATCATCGATTGACTCTATTTTATCATCTTTGTTAAATAATTGTCAATGTTTTTTTGACCATTTTTCTACTTTTATCGGGTTCAATAATAATTACAAAAAGATTACACAGTTATTGTTGCACTTCTCACAAAAAAGATAAAATTCCCGTAAAAATCGCCTTTTTTAGCGGTAAAAAATGTAATTAAAGCCTTTGTAACCGTGCCAATCTGTCATATCATTGAAGAGCCAATCGCTCGGCGTCATATTTTTACAATCTGTGTAGTAAAATCAAGACCTCCTTTTTTCGGAACGCGGTAAGCAAGAGCCGAAATATTATAAGCGGAAATGTCCTTTTCGAGCAATGCTTTTGTACTGCCGCCGATTTTAAGACCGGCAATTGCAGAAGTGACAACATTTAATCTGCAATCCTTTAAAAGCTCTGCACCGTCTTTCGTAAATCCTAACACACGGACATATTCAATCGGAATCTGCGTATGAGCTTTTTCAATTCCGAGCAATGCACAGGCGAGTATTCTCCGTATGCGTGCATGAGTGTAGCGTTTTGTTTTTACAAAATCGGCAATTTCCGCCGAGGTACTGCATTGCATTGCCGCATCGGCTATTCTGTTTTCAAGTCCCTCGCCCACATCGGGCAGCTTAGAAATCTCCTCTCTTGTCATAGTACGCAAACGATACAGCAACGGTCTGTCAAGATTTTCGGAAAATGTGATTTCATCGGGAACATATGGTGCATATTTCTTTGCATTTTCACCGTTGCGGAGCATTTCTCTTATGTGTGACGCAGACGCAAGGCCCTCGCCCGCAATTCGGCTGTCGTGTGCAACACCTGTTCTTGCAACCGAGAACGGTTCAACAGATGTACCGTTCAATGCCTTGATATACTCAACGGCAAGAATATTATTCGGTTTGCAAAGTACCGATGAAACCTCCTCGCCGAAAACCGTTTTGACGGCGCTTTCAAGCTCACGGGGGTAGTATCCGCCGTTTTTCATTCCGTCACGCACAAGAGCCTGTACCCTTTCGTCACAAACAGCGTTTGCGGATCTTTTGAGCAGTTCGCAGTCACCGCTTTCACTGCCGAAAGCAAGGTGATTTGTGCAGTCAAAAGCCGACGCAATCGCAACACCTGCCCTTGCAAAGCCCTCAGCGCCCGAAAGCGAGAACACAACGGGCAGTTCAAGCACCAAATCCGCACCGTTTTCAAGGGCAGATTTTGCACGGACAAATTTGTCGCATACGGCAACCTCACCACGCTGGGTAAAGCTTCCGCTCATAATCGCTATGACCGGCTCTTTAAGCACATTTTTTGCACTTTCGAGCAAATATTTATGACCGTTGTGAAACGGATTAAATTCACAGATAACGGCAGTTGCCATAATTTCTCCCCCAAAGCTCATATTCGCACACATATTGTAAAAAACACTTGAAAACACACATAAATTGGAGTATCATATGTATGTGTGACCTGTCGATTTCGAAAAGACATTTTCTGATTTACATTATAGTATAAAATATGGCGGCAGGCAAATATATTTCTTCACTTAAAACTGAAAATAACTACCAAAGGGGACGATTGTAATGAAAATTCTCGTAATCAACGCAGGCAGTTCCTCGCTTAAGTACCAGCTCATTGATACTGACAACGAGGCAGTTCTCGCAAAGGGTAACTGTGAAAGAATCGGTCAGGACGGTGCTTTCATTGGTTTTAAAACACCGGACGGCAAAAAAATTGAACGCAAAACACAGATGCTTAACCACACGCAGGCTTTTGAGGCTGTTAAAAATGCACTCTTAGATCCCGAATACGGTGCAATCAGCGATTTGTCTGAGGTTTCCGCTGTAGGTCACAGAGTTGTGCAGGGCGGTGCGTACTTTGACAAGTCGGTGCTTGTAGATAACTCGGTAATCAATAAAATCAGAGAGCTTGCTCCTCTTGCACCTCTTCACAACCTTGCACACCTTCAGGGCATTGAGGCCTGTACAAGAGTTTTCGGTCCGAAAGTTCCGCAGGTTGCGGTTTTTGATACTGCTTTTCACCAGACAATGCCCGAAAAAGCATTTATGTATGCAGTACCTTACAAATATTATGAAAAGTTCGGTGTAAGAAAGTACGGCTTTCACGGCACATCTCACCGTTATGTTTCCGAAAAAATGGCTGACCTTATGGGCAGAAAAAAGGAAGAGCTTAAGCTCATCACCTGTCACATCGGCAACGGTTCTTCAATCACAGCCGTAAAGGGCGGCAAGGTTATTGACACAACAATGGGACTTACTCCTCTCGGCGGTTTTATGATGGGTACGCGTTCAGGTTCACTTGATCCGTCTGTTATCACATTTATCGCTGAAAAAGAGCATCTCACTCCCGAGGAGATGTCAAAAATTCTGAACAAGGAGTCGGGTCTTTTAGGTATTTCGGGTGTTTCGTCTGACGACCGTGATGTTTGTGCGGCAGAGGCAGACGGCAATATGAGAGCTCACCTTGCCCACGAAATGCTTTACTACCAGATTGCAAAGTACATCGGCAGTTATTATGTAGCGCTCGGCGGTTGTGACGGCATCGTATTCACGGCAGGTATCGGTGAAAACCAGCCTATGCTCCGTGAAAAGGTTTGCGACTATCTTGAATGCCTTGGCGTTAAGTTGGATAAGGAATTTAACAAGCAGGCCACATGCGGTGTTACAGGCACACTCTCAACTCCTGATTCGGCAATCAGAGTTGAACTCATTGCAACCGACGAAGAAATGGTTATTGCAAGAGATACAAGAGCCATTGTTGAGGCACTTTAATTAAAACAAATCTGCCACGCAGTAAATATTACATAAGAAAACAGGTTGTCATATGACAGCCTGTTTTTTGTTTATTGGTTATTTTATTATACAATACGGCGAGCCGCCGTTCCCCTTTCGTGTAGACAGTTTGTAATATAAAAAGCATATTATGCCCGAACGAAAGTTTTTTAAAATTGAAAGTTGAAAATTACGGCGAGCCGCCGTTCCCAGTTCGTGAAGATAGTATGATATTAAAAACACATATTATACCCGAGCGTAACATTGTAGTCGTTCGTAAAATCCCGTAGGGGCGGATATCATCCGCCCGCAAGGCTACCCCTACTGCAAAAACTACGAATCCGCAACTGTTCCGTCCGTCACGGTGTCGCTTGTGTCCCTGAATAAAAGTGTAATGCACCAGATTGCGGAAAGTCCGACAAGGATGTAAACAATACGGCTTATGATTCCTGTCTGTCCGCCGCAAATCCACGCAACAAGATCAAACTGAAAAATGCCGACACTTCCCCAGTTGAGTCCGCCGATAATAAGAAGCGTCAATGCTATTTTATCGAGCATTCAAAGTCCTCCTTTGTATTTGCTGAAAATAGTATTGACGCAATTTTTCGTTTTATTCGTTTTATTTAAAATCAGAATTTAATTAACAATGCAAGGAGCAAAATCAGCACTCCGAGGAAAATTACCGCACCGCCGATTATTCTTGTGATTTTTACGGCTTTCCGAATTTTGAATTTTGAAATCATATTTTCCGTGGGAAACGGAAGAATAATGAGCATAATTCCGAGAATTACACAGCTTGCAAGTGCGACGGTAAGACCGACCTCTCTTGCAAACGAGAGCATAAAAAGTCCGATTGGAATTCCGAACACACAAATCATATTGATTACCGCAAACAGCTTGCCGAAACGCTCGCCCTTTTCGTAAAATTTATTTGCTTTAATATGACACTCATCATCACAATACTGGTCAAAATACGATATCTGTTTTCCGCAGAATTCACATTTTTTCATGGACACACCTCGTTGTTTCATTTTAAATCGTTCACAGAATATTTTAACATACAAATCGACATATTTCAACTTGAACAAATGTACATTTTCGGGTATATGCTTTGTTGAAAAAAATTTTGCAATGTGGTATGCTGAAAAGAGGTGATTTTATGGAGAGTTTTTTCGTTGCGCTTAATGCGGTTCTGCCGATGTTCATAATGCTTTTCATCGGTTTTCTTGTGAGAAAATTAAAAATTTTGCAGGACAGCTTTCTGCCTCAGCTTAACAAAATTGTTTTCAATGTATTTTTTCCTTTTCTGATGTTCAATAACATCTACGGCTCAGATTTTTCAAGCGTTTTCAGCCCGAAGCTGCTTGCCTTTGCGGTTATTGCAGTGTTCGCAATTTACTTTTTGTCAATCGGGTTTACACTCCTTGTTGAAAAGTCAAATTACAGCCGTGGTGCGATGATTCAGGCGATTTACCGCAGTAATTTTGTACTTATGGGACTTCCGATTGCGGCAAATATTTTCGGTAAGGATAAGCTTGGTATGACCGCCGTTCTTGTTGCCGTAATTGTGCCGATTTACAATATGCTTGCCGTAATCACGCTTGAAATTTTCAGAGGGCAAAAGATAAATGTGCTGAAAATTTTAAAAGGCATTGCCAGAAATCCTCTGATTATCGGCTCTGTACTCGGACTTCTGTCTGTTGCATTTAATGTAAAGCTGCCGGAAACAATCGGCAAAACTGTTTCGGATATTGCGGCGGTTGCAACTCCGCTTGCTCTGATTGTACTCGGTGCGTCTGTCACATTTGACAGCATAAAAGGCTGTTCACGCAACCTCATAATCTGCATAATCGCAAGACTTGTTGTTGTGCCGGCACTTTGTCTGGGTACGGCGGCGCTTATAGGAATCAGAGGTGTTGACTTTGTGTCGCTTATCGGACTTTTTGCATCGCCGTGTGCGGTTTCGTCATTCACAATGGCTCAGCAAATGGACAGCGACTTCAAACTTGCAGGTGCGGCGGTTGTGTTCACTTCGGTTTTAGCGTGTTTCACGATGTTTTTGTGGATTTTCTTCTTCAGACAGGCAGGTTTCTTTTGATAATCTGCACAAATTTCAGACACATGATTTATTCAATATGTAGAGTTAAACGATATTATTACTATCAATAACAAAAAATAGCATAACAGTCTTGACTTTTATTACTGTTAGTGTTAGAATACTCGCATAGGGTAACGGTTTGCAGGAAACGACTTGAAATCCTGCAAGATTAAACTGTTACTTTATTAAACAGCTATTTCCTTCTTTTTTTATTATTTTGTGGGCATAAGAAAACGGAGTGCGTAATGCACTCCGTTTTCTTTTATACGAATTTTCTGAATATAACAAAATAATTGCAACACCGTAGCATCCGCCCATACATTTAAACGCAACTTCTATATATACAAAAACAGTCGGGCGACAATGATTTGCATTTTGCAAACTGTCTGCCCGACCGCAATTTTCAATTTTACATTTTCAACTTTCAATTTTAAAAAACTTCCGTTCGGGCATAATATGCTTTTTGACATTTACAAACTATCTGCACGAATTGGGAACGGTGGCTCGCCGTGCGGGCGTCCAATGAACGCCCCTACAGAATTGTGCTAACAATTACAATACTACGCTCGGGCATAATATGTTTTTTACATTACAGACTGTCTGCCCGACCGCAATTTTCCATTTTCAATTTTCAACTTTCAATTAAAAAAACTTCCGCTCGGGCATAATATGCTTTTAATATTACATACTATCTTCCCGAACCGGGTGCAGCGACACGCTGCCGATCAATCTGTTTTTTGATTTTGTCAAAGGTTACGCCGTATTTTTCGGCAATGTCTTTGGCATAGCTTACACCTTGAGGCGGAGCGATGAAAACCTTGAACGAACGCTGTCCGTTTTCAACACCTGTTACCAGACTTTCAACCTTGCTGTCGCCCTTTACGGTTGTGTTCACCTCGTCAAGATTTCGTGCCAAATCGTGCATATGGGTATTAAAAATCGCCCTTGTGCCGAGATACCGCATTGATTTGACAACATCACGGGCTATGTACAAGCCCTCGGCAACATTGGTTGTTGCAAGGCTTTCGTTGAGCAAAAGCAGGCTGTAACGGCTTGCAGAAGAGAAAATTTCGGCAAGTCTTTTGCTTTCTTCACCAAGTCTGCCGAGGTCAACGGTATCGTTTTCATCGGCAGGAAAATGCGTAAAAATGCTGTCGCATGGGCTGAATTTCATCTGCGTTGCAGGAACATATATTCCGTTCTGAGCAAGCAGAAACGCAAGTCCGACCGCCTGAGTAATCGTGGTTTTACCGCCACGGTTCGGACCTGTCAGAATGTAAATTCGCCTGTCATCGTTAAAATCAATATCGTTTGTGACAATATCTAAATTCTCACCGTTTGCCGATTTTATGCCGAGTTTAAGGTTGTAAACATCTTTCAAAAAACAGTTTCTTTCCTCTTTAGGAAGAACCTCTGCCTTGCACAGCGGAAGATTTTTCTTCTTCATCCTGTCGCAAAGCTCTGCAAAACGGATATAGAAAATGATTTCGGGCATAAGCGAAACGAACGAGTAGCCGTTGACATTGACATATCTGTTGAGCATTGATTTTATATCATTGACGATTCTGCGGAGAATATCGGTTACAACATTTTTGAGGGCGTCCGACATTGGGTCGGCTCCTGTGAGAGAACTGCTCATTGTGTGGTTTACATCCTGTTGTGCGCCCACAACGAACTGTCCAAGTCCGAACTGCGAGGTTGACGGATTGGACGGATGAAAGCTTAAAAATCCCGAAACATCGTTGCCGTGGTGCAGTTCGCTGTCACGGTTTGTAAACTTCATAAATCTTTTGAGGATACCGCTGTCGGTAAATTCTTTGTCATTGAGTGAGATTACACCCACACTCTTTGGGCGGAGCAAATCGTCAAGATTCACACCGAGGGTTATGCTCTTGAGCTTTTGAGCCTTTGCAAGCGTGTCAATTATATCCTTTTTTAGTTCGGGAAAGCCGCTGTCATTGTAGATTGCCTGAACATTTTTCTTTAGCTCGAGCAATCCCTCCGACCTTACATCAATCGTTTCAAGCGTATTTTTTATTCTTGTAATGCAATCGACATAGCCGTCCATTTCACGGAGTCGGTTTACAAGCTGCCATAAGGAAGATGCCTCGGTATCCTTTTGAAAGCGCTCAATTTCACGCAAATCGTTCAGCTTTACAAGGAGTGCGGATAGATCATCACGAAGTTTCGGAAAACGAAGAAAATCCTCAAAAACATCGCAACGATATTTTATAACTTCCTCGTCATCCGTAATATTTATCAGCAGCTGCTTTATGCTGTTGCGTTCATACGGCTCTTTTGTAAGAGCGTCACATATAAAATCAACCGACAAATCATTCAGTGCCTCTTTGTTGAGAGTTCTATAGGCTGCATTTGAATTTGTCGGGTGTAATAAGCTGAAATTTTCCATAATTCACCGCCGAAAAAATTTGCCGTATAACGGGTTTAAATGAATGATAGCACAATTTTTTTTCGTTTTCAATTGGCAATTTAAAAATTTGCACTTTATCCTCTTGTGTGATATTATAATTGTTGAGCAGAGGCTCATAAATTTATAATTGCAGTCAGGAGGATTGACTTATGGATAAAAAAATGCTCGAAAGAATTAACGAGCTTGCAAAAAAGAAAAAAGAACACGGACTCACCGAGGCTGAGCAAAAAGAGCAGAAAGAGTTATATAAAATTTATCTCGGTGAAATCCGCACACAGTTCAATGCAACACTTGACAATGTAAGCGTTGAGGAAAAGGACGGCACGGTAAGACCGTTCAAAGAGGCATACAAAAAGCCGTATGACAAAAACTAATTTTAATAATCGAACAAAGGTCATATAAAAATCCAATTACACAGTCAAACAAAAAAGCAGTTCCGATTTTGGAACTGCTTTTGTTTTATAAAGTTATCTAATTATTTGTATCTTCTTCCGCCCTTTGAGTTGTTCTTGGGGAGTTTGATTTCAGCAGTATCGTACTTACTGCGTCTTTCGGACTTTCTGCCTGAAGATGAATAATCATCGGCATAGTCATCGTTACTACTGTAACGCTGCGGTTGTGCAGATTTGCTCTTTGGAGCGTTACTTCTGCCGCCGACTGCGACTCTCTTCTTTTTGTTAAGGACAATCGAAATCACAAAGTATGCGATGCCGGCAACACCGAGAGCAAGAAGAACAATTGAAACATAGAACATCCAATGACCGTTGTCACCCTTGCTGTTATTGTTCTTGATGAAGCTAAAGTCATCACCGTCAGAACCCGCTGTGTCGGTATTTTTAAGATTTTTTGCGATATCAGACCAGTCGCCGCTTGAAAGAGTCTTTTCGTCAATGTTATCGTCAGACTTGATAAGCGACGCTGACGGAGCAGTATTTGACGGAGCAACATATGACTGACCGCCGCCTACATATGACGGCTCAGAGTAGTAGTAAGTCTGACTGCTGCTGTAGCTATTGTTATAATCGTTATTGTTGTTGTAGTCATAGCTGCTGTCGTAGCTATAGCTGCTGTCATATGACGAATCACTTGACGAATAGCCCGGATCTACATATGATGAATCGTTCGAAGAATCCGGATACACGGGGTCGGGCTGCGGCTGTGGCTCCGGCTCCGGCTCAGGTTCAGGTGCAGGGTCCGGCTCAGGGGCAGGATCGGGTTCCGGCTCTACCGGATCAACAATAACGCTTGAATCTCCGCCTGAGTCAACATCCTCACCGACTGCCGATACAGAATAGCTTACAGCCGAAATGCTCAAAAGTGCTGTAAGAAAAATTGCGCAAAGCTTTGAATGTTTTTTCATAAAAGCTCCTTTCTTCAGAATAATCTGAAAGTGCGTCTGTTGTATGTCCGATATCAATTACTTTGAGCTTTTATCAGATGCGGTTGTTGTTGACGCCGCTGTTGTAGGCTCAACCGCAACGAAGAAGAGTTCGGGCTTGTACTTGTCAATAACCGAAGTGTTTTCTTCATACTTGAGTTTCTCTGCAAGACCGTCAATGTACTTTGAAAATTCGTCTGACTTCATTGACGCAAGTACACCGGCTCTGTTTGATTCGTTGCCGATATAGCTGTCAACATCCTTGCTGACGTCTTTCTTATAAACGAGATAGTAGATTGCGCTGTCGCCGCTGCCGACCTTGAGAGTTTCAGCCTTGCCTGTTTTAAGCTTGCCGATAGCCTCTTTAAGCTCGTCACCGATTGAACTCTTGTCGAGAACTTCTACATTTGAAACAGAAGAATCTTTTTCCGAACCGCTTGACTTCTTGTATGATGCAATAACATCGTCAAAAGAACCGCCCTTGTTAAGGTCATTCTTGTAACCGTTAAGCTGATCCTCAACCTTCTTGATTTCCTTGTCACTCATTGCAACATTCTTTGATGAACCTGCCTCATCTTTTGTTGATGTGTAAAGGTTCACGGGAAGATATGAGTAGTCCGTATAGTTTTCCTTGAAATACTTTGTAAGGTCGGCGTCGGAAACTTCCTTTGAACCGCCCTTGCCGTAAACTGCTTTGAAGAGAGCCTCATACTTTGTGTTGTAGAGAGTTGTGCAGTATGCAAAGCTGTCGAGTGAAACGCCGTACTTTTCATACTGCTTCTTCATCGGCATTACATAACCCTGTGACGCATACGGACCAACATTCCAGTATGTTTCAGCCTGACTTGTTGCAGAGTCAAGAGTTGCCTGACCGATGTTTACATTTTCCTTTTTAAGCTGTTCGTCAACTACGAGGTAGCTGAGGCACATTTTCTTAGCCTGATCCTTAATCCACTCTCTTGCAACCTGCTCGTTGCCGTCATCGTCCTTGATTTTTTCATCAAGCCACTTGTCGGATGTCGAATCATAATCGTCAAGCTTCTTAGCATAGCTTTCAGCCTGACTGTAAGCTGCATTGAGTGAGTAGATATAAGCGCCGATGGCAAGCTCGTTATCGCTTGTCTTATACGACCATTCTTTGTTAAGAGTTGTGGGTGTACAACCTGCAATTGCAAAAACTGAGAACATCATAACAATTGCAAGTAAAAATGAACCAACCTTGATATTAGGCTTCATAGTTTTTTACCGTCCTTTTAAAAAATTAAATGCTGAGTGTCCTGCAAAACACACTTCCGCAGGATAATGTACCTTACGATTATACACAAAAAAATCGTCATTGTCTACATTTTTATAAAATTTTGTTGAGAATTTCCACCGAAAAACAGCATTTTTGTACTTTCGGGAGGTTTTTTCTTAACAAATTACGGCTTTATACCGTTAAATTACCGCACACCGAAAATTTTGGTGAGCGTTTCAAGCGGAGCGGAACTGTTTTTGCACTCAACCGCAACACACGGTTTTGCTCCTGCAACAAGCTTTGCTTTTCCGCCCAAAGCGATGAGCAGATCGGCAACCTGCGGTGATTTAAGCTCGTTTACATAGAGCATAAGCATTGTGCCGTTCTGTCTGATTTCATACACACCCATTGAGTAAGCACGGTTACGCACAAGGGCAATGTCGATAAGTCCGAGAACCGAGTTTGGAATCTTGCCGAATCTGTCCTGAAGCTCGTCGATAACATCGCCTGCATCCTCATTACTGCGAATATCAGCAATTCTGCGGTAAACATCAAGGCGGAGCGTAAGGCTTTCGACATAGCTTTCGGGAATGTGAGAGTCAACCGAAATGTCAATAAGACAGTCAAGATCCTTGGCAGTATTTTTCTCGCCCTTTTCCTCGCTTACTGCCTCATCAAGAAGCTTGAGATACATATCGTAACCGACCGACTCCATATGACCGTGCTGCTGTGCGCCCATAATATTGCCCGCACCTCGCAGTTCAAGGTCACGCATTGCAATGCGGAAGCCGCTGCCGAATTCTGTAAATTCCCTGATTGCGGCAAGCCTTTTCTGCTGAATCTCCGTGAGAACCTTGTTCCGTCTGAAGGTAAAGTAGGCATATGCCCTTCGTGAACTTCTGCCCACACGGCCTCTGAGCTGATGCAACTGTGAAAGTCCCATACAGTCGGCATTTTCTATAATAAGGGTGTTGGCATTCGGCAAATCGACACCCGTTTCGATAATTGTTGTACAGACAAGCACATCAATCTCCTGTTCAAGCATCTGCCGCCAAACCTCGCTGAGCTCACCCTCTTTCATTTTGCCGTGACCGATTGCAATTTTTGCCTCTGGAATTGCCTCCCGTATTTTTGCGGCACATGATGAAATTGTTTCAACATTGTTGTGAAGATAGAACACCTGACCGCCACGGCGGAGCTCACGGCGGATTGCCTCGTTGATAACCGCATCATCGTGTTCAAGCACATAGGTCTGAACAGGCTGACGGTTTGTCGGAGCTTCTTCGATAACGCTCATATCACGCAGACCGCTCATTGCCATATTGAGGGTTCTCGGAATAGGCGTAGCCGAAAGCGTAAGCACATCTACATTTTTGCACAGTTCCTTGAACCTCTCCTTTTGAGCAACACCGAAACGCTGTTCCTCATCTATGATTGCAAGTCCGAGGTCACGAAATTCAACATCCTTCTGCACCAGTCTGTGAGTTCCGACAATCATATCAATTTCTCCTCGCTTTAGCTTTTGGAGAATTTCTTTCTGCTGTTTTGCGGTACGGAATCTTGAAAGCAGTTCCACACGAACGGGATAGCCCTCAAAACGCTTGATTATCGTCTGATAATGCTGCCATGCGAGAATTGTTGTGGGGCAGAGCAATGCGCATTGCTTTGAATCTGCAATACACTTAAAAGCGGCACGGAGTGCAACCTCTGTTTTGCCGAAACCGACATCACCGCAGAGAAGTCTGTCCATCGGCGACGAACGCATCATATCGTGCTTGATTTCCTCACAACAACGCAGCTGGTCGGGAGTTTCGTCATACTCAAAGCTGAGTTCAAAATCTCTCTGCCACTCGTTATCAGCCGAAAAGGCATAGCCCTTGGCTTTCATACGCTGTGAGTAAAGCTCAATAAGCTCCTTGGCAATGTCCTTGACAGAGGTTTTAACCCTTGCCTTTGCCTTTTGCCAGTCACCCGAACCGAGTCGGCTAAGCTTAACCCTTGAATCCTCTTTCGGACCTATATATTTTGCAACCATATCAAGCTGTGTGACAGGCACATAAAGCACATCGCCCTTTGCGTAGTCAATCTTGATATAGTCCTTTATAACTCCGTGAGTATCAATTTTTCTTATACCGCCGAACACACCGATACCGTGAACATTGTGTACAACATAATCGCCCGGAGTAAGCTCGGAAAGGCTGTAAATTTCCTGTCCCGTCTTTTTCTTCTTCTTTTTGGACTTTTCGGGACGGTATGAAACCTGACTGTAAGTTATTGCAAAAAACTTTTGTGACGGATACTCAAAGCCTGCACTCAAAGCGCCCTGCATAACAAGCAGTTCGCCCTTTGAAATCTTATCCGCACCCTCGCTGTAAACAGCATTTATGCCGTCTGCGTTAAAGGTGTCGCAAAGATTTTTGGCGGCTCTTTCCGTTCCCGCAAAGATAACGCCCCTGCTTTCGGGGGTGAAAAGTCCGTCAACATCTTCTTTTAGCTGTTTATACGAACCGCCCCATGCCGAGAGCTGTTTTGTTGAAAAGCTGATGATTTCCGACAGCTTGATAGGCATACTTCCGTGAACAAAGTTTTCAAGCACGATTGTTCCGTGACTTTGCAAAAACTCGGTACATTCGTTGAATGTGAGCGCAAAGCGGTCAAAACCTCTGCAAAGAGTTCCGTCCTCAAAGCCCTGCATAAGGGTTTCATTGCTGATAAAGTCCATTGACTTTCCCCGTTCCTGAATTGCAGTAAATTCGGACGCAAAAACGAGGGTGTTTCTGTCGAGATAATCAAAAAGCGACTCCGGTTTATCGTAAATCTGATTGATAAATTTGTCCGCATTGGCAATCATTGCGCCGCTGCGGATAAGCTCTGCCTCGGAGAAAAGTTTTTCCTTGGCCTTTGCGCTGTTCTTGGAACGGAGGAGCTTTGCCTTGTGTTCAATTTTGTCTGCAAGGGCGGCTCTGTCCTCAATTACTATTTCGGTTGAGGGCGAAAGTGTAATTTTGTCAGCCTTTTTGAATCTTCTCTGAGTTTCAATGTCAAAATAGCTGAGGTTGGTAATTTCATCGCCCCAAAATTCACATCTCACGGGATAGTCGCTGTCGGGCATAAAGAAGTCGAGAATACCGCCTCTCAGCGAAAACTGACCGCTGCCCTCTACCGCATCAAAGCGTTCGTAGCCGAGCAGAGTAAGCGCCTTTGTCGCCTTTTCAAGCGAGAGCTCCCTGCCCTCTTCAAATTCAATAACCGACTGTTCAAGCACATTTCTCGGAACGGTAAGCTGTGCCGCCGCATCAACGCACGCAATTGCAACATCACATTCGTGGTTGAGAAGTTTGAGCAAAACTTTAAGTCTTGCGTGCTCGTACTCGTGCGAACGGCTCTGAAAGTCAAGAAAGTTGAAGTCACGCACAGGATAAACATAGGCACGCAGTCCCATACACGAAAGGTCGTTACACAGGGTTTGCGCCTCTTTTTCATCGGAGGCAAGACAAAATGCCGTGACGCCCTTGAGGCGGCACAGCGCATAGATGATATTTGATTTGTTGATTGTTGAAAGTCCCGAAGCACAGACCGTTCTGCCCGGCTTGACATTCTTTTCAAGTGTTTTGAAAACGGGCGAGTCTTTCAGAACATCAACAAGAAAGTTGAGATTATTCATTTCTTTGTCCCTTTTCAGTTGAACAAATTCATAGCACGGTCGGTTTTGCCGTCAATAATCAGCTCGATTGCTTTTTCGGCATTGTCAAAAATTTTATCAAGCTTTTTCATTTCATCTGGAGTGAACTTTGAAAGCACCCAGTCGGCAAGGTCCCAGTCGGGATTTGGCTTTGCACCTATGCCAACCTTGATGCGCGGAAACTTGTCACTGCCGCTGAGATAGATTATACTGCGCATTCCCCTTTGACCGCCGTCACTGCCCTTTGAACGGATACGCATTTTTCCGACATCAAGCGAAATGTCATCAAAAATTACAATGACATTTTCGGGCGGAATTTTATAGAAGTTCATCGCCTCAACAACTGCCTGACCGCTGTTGTTCATATATGTTGTGGGCTTCATCAGCATAACCTTTGCGCCGTTTACGGTGCAAGTGCCGATAAAGCTTTTGTATTTTATCCTGTTTACCTCACAACCGAGCTTGTCGGCGATGCTGTCAATTGCAAGCCAGCCTGCGTTGTGACGGGTGTTTTCGTATTTTCTGTCGGGATTGCCGAGTCCGACTACAATGTACTCAACCGACCCCGTTGATTTGTTTTTTCCGAACATATCAGTTTCCCTCTTATTTATATTATATGTATTCTGAAATTTAAATTAACCTTTTCCGAAGCTTACAACAACCCAGTCATCGTTGCCGAGATGATAAGGATTTCCGCAATACGGGCAGTTGCGTTCTCTTGTTGCATCAAAGCTTGCGCCACAGCTTTTACAGGTTACTTTTTTCATTGTGAAAACTCCGTCATCCATGGCGTTCACACTTCTGCAAACGGTAAGCCTGAACTTTTCGTTTTTAACCCTAAATGAAGAATTTTTGTTCTTCACGGTCGTTGCGTAAACGGTCATATCAACATAGCAACAGCCGTTTGTGACATTGAACGAATTAAGCTTTGACACACCTCTGTACTTGATATCAACAATATCTCCGAAAGGATTTTCCGTCGGAGCGCCCTCATAAACTGCGAGGTTTGTGTAATCATCGCTGAAAATCATAATCTTGAGCAAAGCAAGCACCTTGCCGATAAAGTATTCATATGAGAAGTTGGGATTAACCTCTTTCATAAGCCACGGAAGTCTTTTCTGACAATTGAAGTGCGGACCTATCATAGGAATGCTCTTTGCCGCACCGACAAAAAGTCCGAAAAGCGTTTTTAATGCCCATGCAAGGTAACCTGCCAAAAGTCCGCCGAGCAGAACAGGGATTACTCTGATGCCGATTTCATAAAGCATATTTGCGGTTGCGGGATCAAAGGTTCCGTCTTTTACAACCGTCCATACCGTAAATGCCGCAACGGCGGCAATTCCGCCGAGAAGGTACGGTGCAAGCACCTTTTTGGTTGACTTGTTCGCAAGCGAATAGGTTTTTACAAAGTAGAAGTTTGTAACCTTCGGGAACAAATCGTCCATAATAAAGCGAGTTTTGCAGTTTTTACAACCGTCGAGAAGCTCTCTTACACTGCTTACCGCACCGCAGTTCGGACACGAACACGCAACCTCGGAATTTCGGTTTTCAAGCCTTGTAATCATTGTGTAGAAGAAAAATCTGTCCTTGATTTTTTTCTTTTTCTTTCCGTCTTTAAAGTATTTCTCCGTAACCTCATATGTCTTTGACGCAATGTTACTCTTACATTCGCCCATATCGTAGGCAGTACAAGCATTTACGGGGACTTCATTCTTCACCGTTTCCTTATCGGTAAAGGCGGTCTGAATCTTTACACCCTTTTCGTCAAGTCTTTTCTTCTGTAGGTCAAGCGCAAAGTCAAGGTCGATTGACGCAATATCCGGATTTTTGCCCTCATTGCACCACAATTCGTACTCATCGACAAAGCGGTTCATTATTTTGTTATCTGAATCGGAGCCGTAAACTATACCAAACAAAATTAAATCACCCTCACATATTGTACCGTTTTATTCCTGAAAATTTTGCAGTAAAACAGCGAAATGGCGGGTTAGTTAAAACCCGCCTCAATTTATATGATTAAATTGCCTGTTGTTCGCCTATCATCCGAAAGCGGCTGTGAACGGCTTGTCATTGTAAATTCTTGCGATAGCCTCCGCAAATGTAGGAGCAACAGGAAGAATTGTGAACTTGTCAATCATCTTTTCCTTCGGAACAGGAATTGTGTCAAGAAGAACAACTTCCTTAATTGCACTGTTGCGAATTCTCTCAATTGCAGGACCTGAAAGAACTGCGTGAGTAGCACAAGCGTAAACCTCTGTTGCACCGCCCTTTTCAACAATAGCGTTAGCGGCATTGCAGAGAGTACCTGCTGTGTCGATCATATCGTCAACGAGGATAACCTTCTTACCCTTTGCGTCACCGATGATATTCATAACCTCACAAACATTAGCCTTCGGTCTTCTCTTGTCGATAATAGCAAGACCTGTGCCGATTTTTGATGCGAAGTTTCTTGAACGGGTTACAGAACCGAGGTCGGGAGATACAACGATATAATCATCATTGTTGCCGCCGATTTTCTCTCTCATATGGTTGGCAAGAAGTGACGCACCCTGAAGGTGGTCAACAGGAATGTTGAAGAAGCCCTGAATCTGATTTGCGTGAAGATCCATTGTAAGCACACGGTCAGCACCTGCACAGGTGATGATGTCTGCACAAAGCTTAGCCGAGATCGGATCTCTTGCCTTAGCTTTTCTGTCCTGTCTTGCATAGCCGAAGTATGGCATAACAACTGTGATTCTTGCAGCAGACGCACGCTTCATGGCATCAATCATTATGAGCATTTCCATAAGATTGTCGTTGACGGGAGCACAGGTTGACTGAACAATAAAGCAGTCGCTGCCACGAACAGATTCGTGAAGAGAAACAGAGATTTCGCCGTCCGAGAACTGTGTACAGTCACTCTTACCAAGCGGCAGACCAAGACAGCCTGCAATTCCCTGAGCTACATCAACATTTGAACTGCCGGTGAAAATTTTAATGTCCTTACCGTGAAAATTCATTGCAATAACTCCTTTGAATTTTAATGTGTGTAGTATATGTTTACCAATGATTAACCGAACAATCAGCAGCTGTAACCCTTTGCTCTTGCAATTTCGTTAAGCTGTTCAAGCTGAGCCGGATCATTTGCACCCAGAACCGTATCACTGCACTGAGCCGTGAATGCTCCGACCTTTCTTCCGTCCTCAAGCAAAAGCTTGATTGCGTCGGGAAGATAATATTCCTTTGCGCTGTTATCCGACTTGATTCTGTCGAGAACCGAAAGAAGAAGTTGACAATCAAACCAGAAACCGCCAGAGTTTACTTCATTTATTTTGAGAGTTTCCTCATCAGCGTCTTTCTGCTCAACAATTGCACGCAGATTTCCGTTTTCGTCACGGACAATTCTGCCGTAACCTGTCGGATCGTCAACCCTTGCGGAAATAACCGTTGCGGCACAATCGTTCTCAATATGAGCCTTTAGGGAATCCTCAATAGTCTTGCTGTCCATAAACGGAGCGTCGCCGTTGAGAATAACAACATTGCCGCTGTGCTTTTTAAGAAAATCCTTTGCCATCATCACAGCGTGGCCTGTTCCGAGTCTTTCAGCCTGAAACACGCTTTCAACGGAAAAATTGAGAGTTGAAAGATACTCCTCAATACACTCTTTTTTAAAGCCCTTGACCACACAGATGTCGTCAATGCCGGCTTTCCTTAAAGCCGACATAACCCAGCAGAGCATCGGCTTGCCGAGTACCTCCGACAATGTTTTCGGCTTGTCGGATTTCATTCTTTTGCCCTCGCCGCCTGCGAGGATAACGGCACAATTCTTCATTTTTTCTCCTTTTATCTGTGACAAAACAACAAAGATGCAGACAGTCCTGTCACAAGACACTCGTTCATACCATAATATTATCTCACAAAAATCACAAATTTCAAGAGAAAATTACAAAATTCGGGCAAAAAAAGGCATTTTAAACGATTTATACAATATTGTCGAAAATAAAACTCGTTTTTTATAAGAAAAAAGTTTGAAAAAAATATAGCTATTTTGACCAAAGTTTGTTATAATATTCGATAGGCTTATACAAGCAGGCAGGTTTTACCAAGGGGTAAGTCTGCCACAGCCGTATATCTTAATTTATTTTTAGGAGGATTACCAGTTATGGCAAACAAATGGGTTTACCTTTTTACAGAAGGTAATGCTAACATGCGTGAGCTCCTCGGCGGTAAGGGTGCCAACCTTGCAGAAATGACAGGTCTTGGACTTCCTGTACCACAGGGCTTCACAATTACAACAGAAGCTTGTACTCAGTATTATGAGGACGGCAAAGAAATCAACGCTGAAATTCAGGCTCAGATTAACGAGTACATCGAGAAGATGGAAGAGATCACAGGCAAGAAGTTCGGCGACAAGGAGAACCCCCTCCTCGTTTCAGTTCGTTCAGGTGCTCGTGCTTCAATGCCGGGTATGATGGATACAATCCTTAACCTCGGTCTTAACGAAGATGTTGTTGAAGTTATCGCTAAGAAGTCAAACAACCCTCGTTGGGCTTGGGACTGCTACAGAAGATTCATTCAGATGTATTCCGATGTAGTTATGGAAGTAGGTAAGAAATATTTTGAAGAGCTCATCGACAAGATGAAGGCTGAGAGAGGCGTTACTTACGACGTAGAGCTTACAGCTGACGATCTTAAGGAGCTTGCAGGCCAGTTTAAGGCTGAATACAAAGAGAAAATCGGTCAGGACTTCCCTGACGATCCTAAGGAACAGCTCATGGGCGCAGTTAAGGCTGTATTCCGTTCATGGGACAACCCTCGTGCAAACGTTTACCGTCGTGACAACGATATCCCTTATTCATGGGGTACTGCCGTTAACGTACAGTCAATGGCATTCGGTAACATGGGTGACGATTGCGGTACAGGTGTTGCATTTACAAGAGATCCTGCTACAGGTGAGAAGAAGCTCATGGGTGAGTTCCTCATCAACGCACAGGGCGAAGACGTAGTTGCAGGTGTTCGTACTCCTATGCCAATTGCTAAGATGGCTGAAGAGTTCCCGGAAGCTTTCGAGCAGTTCCAGAATGTTTGTCAGACACTTGAAAACCACTACAGAGATATGCAGGACATGGAGTTCACTGTTGAAAACAAGAAGCTCTATATGCTCCAGACAAGAAACGGTAAGAGAACAGCTCAGGCTGCTCTTAAAATTGCTTGTGACCTCGTTGACGAGGGCATGAGAACAGAAGAAGAAGCTGTTGCAATGATCGATCCTCGTAACCTTGACACACTTCTTCACCCACAGTTCGATGCTGCTGCTCTTAAGGCTGCTACACCAATCGGTAAGGGCCTCGGCGCTTCTCCTGGTGCTGCTTGCGGTAAGATCGTATTCACAGCCGAAGATGCTGAAAACTGGAACGCTAAGGGTGAAAAGGTTGTTCTCGTTCGTCTTGAAACTTCACCTGAAGACATCACAGGTATGAAGGCTTCACAGGGTATCCTCACAGTTCGTGGCGGTATGACATCACACGCTGCCGTTGTTGCTCGTGGTATGGGTACATGCTGTGTATCAGGTTGCGGTGACATCGCAATGGACGAGGCTAACAAGAAGTTCACACTCGCTGGCAAGGAATTCCACGAGGGTGACTACATTTCAATCGACGGTTCTACAGGTAACATCTACGACGGCGTTATCCCAACAGTTGACGCTACAATCGCAGGTGAGTTCGGCAGAATCATGGCTTGGGCTGACAAGTACAGAACTCTTAAGGTTAGAACAAACGCTGATACACCTGCTGACGCTAAGAAGGCTCGTGAGCTCGGCGCTGAAGGTATCGGTCTTTGCCGTACAGAGCATATGTTCTTTGAAGAGGACAGAATTGCTGCATTCAGAGAGATGATCTGCTCAGATACAGTTGAAGAAAGAGAAGCTGCTCTTAACAAGATTCTTCCTTATCAGCAGGGCGACTTTGAGGCTCTTTATGAGGCACTCGAAGGCAATCCTGTAACAATCAGATTCCTTGATCCGCCGCTTCACGAGTTCGTTCCTACAGAGGAAGCTGACATTGAGAAGCTCGCAGCTGCTCAGGGCAAGAGCGTTGAAGACATTAAGACAATCATCGCTTCACTCCACGAGTTCAACCCAATGATGGGTCACCGTGGCTGCCGTCTTGCAGTAACATATCCTGAAATTGCAAAGATGCAGACAAAGGCAGTTATCCGTGCTGCTATCAATGTTCAGAAGGCACACGCAGACTGGACAGTTGAGCCTGAAATCATGATTCCGCTCGTATGCGATGTTAAGGAACTCAAGTTCGTTAAGAAGGTTGTTGTTGAAACAGCTGACGCTGAAATCGCTGCTGCAGGCATCGACCTCAAGTACGAAGTTGGTACAATGATCGAAATCCCAAGAGCTGCTCTTACAGCTGATGAGATTGCTACGGAAGCTGACTTCTTCTGCTTCGGTACTAACGACCTTACACAGATGACATACGGCTTCTCAAGAGATGACGCAGGTAAGTTCCTCAACGCTTACTATGATGCTAAGATCTTCGAGAACGATCCATTCGCTAAGCTTGACCAGACAGGCGTTGGCAAGCTCATGGAAACAGCTATCAAACTCGGTAAGCCTGTAAACAACAAGCTCCATGTTGGTATCTGCGGTGAGCACGGCGGCGATCCTTCTTCTGTTGAGTTCTGCCACAAGATCGGTCTTGACTATGTATCATGTTCACCGTTCCGTGTTCCGATTGCTCGTCTTGCTGCTGCTCAGGCTGCTATCGCAAACAAGTAATTCCGCACACCGGATGTATTGACAGGTAACTTAATACAAGTTTAATCCTGATATAAAATCAGAGGCTGTGAAGAAATGAAGTTTAAGACTTCATTCTTCGCAGCCTCTTTCAATTTTGGTAAAACTTTTGTGAAATAAGTTACAAATTAAAGGCAAGGTGAATATCACAGCTTTTTTTCTGCCTTGCATTTGCAATGCATTTTTAGCTGATTTTCGCGTATTTCAGCATATTTTAGCATACAAAAGATATAAAAATAACCGCACTAAAAAGCTCTAAAATGGCTTCTTAGTGCGGTTTTTCTTTGGTGCGCCAACAGGGACTCGAACCCCGGACCGACCGGTTATGAGCCGGTAGCTCTAACCAACTGAGCTATTGGCGCATATTCCGTTTACAGTCTGACAAATCAATAAACTTCAAAATCAATCCGCCACATTTTGTAACCGAACCACGCGAATAGTATTATAACAAACTTTTCCTTCGTTGTCAATGATTTTTGTATTACAATATGCTCGGAGTTACTTTGGAAATTAACGCTCATTGAATTTATTCTTTTTAAATTCAAGATACTTTATATAATCAAGCACATTGTCGCAGTCCGCTTTGGTAAATGATTGAGGAAGCGGAAGGGAACGGTTATTGCGGTTGAACGAAAGCGGTTCGTCAATCAGACCGATTAGGTAATCGACCGACACATCAAAAAGCTTTGCAATGATTATTTTTGAATTATCGTCGGGGTCACTGCGGTTACATTCGTAGGATGATATCGTGTAGTGTGACACGCCCAAAAGCTCCGCAAGCTGTGCCTGCGACACTCCATGGTCTTTGCGAAGTTCCTGCAAGCGTTCACCAATCATAATATCACCTCATACCTTTAATAATTTAATTATAAGTATTTTGCGAATTATTGTTTGAAATTATGAGAAATTTTAGAATTTTAATTGACAAGTGTGAAAATCTACATTATAATTCTCATATAAGCTGTGAATTTTCACAGTAATTTTAAGGAGGAATTATTTATGTATTGTCAAAAATGCGGCAAACAAATTGCTGACGGAAGTGTATTTTGTCAGCACTGCGGCGCACAAATAGGAAATGTTGTATCAGATAATTTTTCTAATCAAAATGCAAATCAAAATTTTAATGTACAGCATACCGAAAAGCATGAAGAACCAATAAAAAACAAAGAAGAATTTATTGCCGATTTCCGCGCAAAGCACCCTGAACGAATGGTATATATAGTTATATTTATTATTTTAGAAATTGTTTCAACAATCGTATTTATAATGAATGTATCATCTTATATAGATCATCACCGTGATGAAAATCTCACAGGTATGATGATTGCGGCATTTCTCGAAATAATTGCAATAATTTTTGCATGTGCAATTCAAAAAGTAAACGCATCGGCAAATAAAGCATTTGACAGTTATATTACAAAAGAAAGCCGCGAAAAAACGAATGTAAGTACAAAATGGCTGTGTCCGAAATGCGGAAATTCAAATCCTGCCAACATAAGATATTGCTCAAACTGTAGTTGTCAAAAGCCGAATTTTGAACCGATTTCGGCTCAAACCGATGTTTGGCAATGTCCAAAGTGTGGAAAGATAAATCAAAATTATGTCGGAACATGCGGTTGCGGCACAAGAAAACCATAAAGCGACAGGCTGTACGAAATTTGTACAGCCTGTTTTTATGTGTGGGTATTAAAATATAGCGGCTCGCCGTGCGGGCGTCCAATGAACGCCCCTACTGATAACTTTGCTTTTACACCGACATTTTGTCCCGTATGGCAGTAAGGATTTTCTTTTCTCTGCGGCTGATTTGAACCTGCGTCATAGAAAGAATTTTGGCGGTCTGGGTTTGGGTTTTGCTTTGATAGTAACGCAGTTGGATTATTTTTCTGTCGGTGTCGCATAGGGATTTTACCGCCTGTTCAAGCGACAATCGTTCCGAGATTTCGTCCTGAATATCATCTGTCGGGACATCAAGCTGTGGGTTGCCCTCGCTGTCATATTCGGCAGTCAGGGAGAGCGGAACTCTTGCGCTGTTAAGTGCGTCAATGATTTTTTCCTCGCTTGTATCAAGCCTTTCGGCAAGCTCGCTCACGGTGAGTTCTCTGTCGTTTTTCAGCCTGCTTTCATTGTTAAGCCTTGATATCGCAAGCGAAAGCTCCTTTAATGTGCGGCTTACCCTGACTGCACCGCCGTCACGGAAAAGCCGCTTTATTTCGCCCATAATCACGGGGAAGGCATAGGTTGAAAACTGCAGGTTACGGCTTTCATCAAAGTTATTTATCGCCTTTGCAAGTCCAAGACACCCCGATGCGAAAAGCTCTTCGTACTCTATTCCTTTGCCTGAAAATCGTTTGCAACAGGCATGGACAAGCCCTATATTTTTATCGGCAAGTTTATTTTTATCGGTCATTTTCTGAACCTATAATTTTTTCAAGAGTTACGGTTGTTCCGCTGTCGGGCTTTGAACGGACACGCACCTTGTCGCAAAAGCTCTGCATAACTGCAAAGCCGAGTCCCGCCCTCTCCTCTTCGGGAGCGGTTGTAAACAGCGGTTCCATTGCCTTTTTTACATTGGGAATACCGCAGCCTTTGTCACGGATTGTGATTATCACCTTGTTTTCGGCGGTGATTTTTCCGTTTATGTAAATCATTCCGCTTTGGCGGCGGTAGCCGTGAACAATGCAGTTTGTCACAGCCTCGGACACAGCGGTTTTCAGGTCGCTGAGTTCGCTGACAGTCGGGTCAAGGTTCATTATAAACGCAGACACTACGCTCCTTGCAAAAGCCTCGTTACAGCCTTTTGACGGCACGCAAAGTTTCATTTCATTTACTGTTTTCATCTCAACACCCCCAGACCCTCAAGCCCCGACATTTCAAACAGTCTGTACAATCTGTCGGGAATATTGATTACACGCAACGCTCCGCCGACAAGCTTCATCTGACGGTACCGTCCCATTACAAGACCTATGCCCGATGAGTCCATAAACGACACCTTGGAAAAATCAAGGCACAAAAGCTTAGGTTTGTTTGTCTGAACGGCGGCGTCAATTTTCGTGCGTATCTCTGCCGCCGAATCGTGGTCGATTTCGCCGTCAATATATGCCGTGAGAATGTTGTTTTTAAATTCCGTTTTCAGCAATTTTATCAGTCCTTTTCAAAAATAAAAGCTCCGCACCTGTTATCTTAATGATAATAAGTGCGGAGCAAAAAATTTGTTTTATTCTGTTGTAACGAAAAATTTACTTTTCGGCTGATTCGTTTTCAGCCTTAATTTTATTGATGATATACGGACGAATTTCGCCTGCAAGGTAGAGCGAACCACAGATTACAACTGCACAATCGGTCTTTTCAGCCTGTTCAAAAGCCATATCAAATGCGTGTTCGGCACTTTCAAAGGTTACCGTATCGTCAACAAATCTTGCATACTGTTGCATAAGCTTTGCAGGGTGCATTGCCCTTGGATTGTGAACGGGAACTGTGTAAACTCTGTCAAAAACTCCGTCAAGCAGTTTTACCGAAGTGCTGACATCCTTGTCGGCAAGCATCCCCGTGATTGCAATTATATACTTATTCGGAAGGAATTTTTGGATTGCCGATTTAAGCGCCTCAATTCCGTTAGGATTGTGAGCACCGTCAAGCAGAACAATCGGCTTTTCGCTCAACAGCTCAAGTCTTGCGGGGTTGACAGCCTTTGCAAAACCGTTTGCAATCTGCTCATCTGTTATTGAAATCAGAGAATTGCAACGGAGCATATCAAGTGTCGCAAGTGCGGTTTTTGCATTTTCAAGCTGATGATCACCCGAAAGCGGAAGATAAATTTCAACACCGTTAAACATAAAGCGACTGCCCTTTAAGGTGGTTTCGATGACATCAATATTAACGCTCTCGCTCGTTGCAAGCGGGATTTTCTTTTCTCTTGCAGTTGATTCAATAACCTTCATTGCACGGATATCCTGCTTTGAAGTAACCGCCATTGAGTCGGGCTTGAAGATTCCGCATTTTTGCTGTGCAATTTTTTCAATTGTATCGCCGAGAATTGCCGTGTGGTCAAGTCCGATTGTGGTGATAACGGCACAAAGCGGTGATTTTATAGTATTGGTGCAGTCGAGCAGACCGCCCATTCCTGTTTCAAGAACAACAATGTCACAATCTGCATTTGCGTGTATATAAAATTGAAGAGCGTTGACATACTCAAATTCTGTGATGATTGTGCCCTCTTCACGCAGTTGCTCGATAATAGGGAAAGTTTTTTCAACCGCATCCGTGAGAACGGACTCGCTCACCATACAATTGTTTATTTGTATCCTCTCACGAAAATCCGTGATATACGGTGAAATGAACAAGCCTGTTTTGTAGCCTGCCGCAACAAGTGCGGATGAAAGCATAGCACAAACCGAGCCTTTGCCGTTCGTACCTGCAATGTGTATAAATTTCAGCCTGTCCTGCGGATTTCCGAGCCTGTCAAGTAAAATTCTCATTCGGTCAAGTCCCGGACGAGAACCGAATGTCAAAAGCGAATGAATTTTTTCAACAGCGTTTTCGTATGTCATTTACAACAGCTCCCTGTAAATCTCATTTTTCTTAAAGCCTGTTATACTTGCCGCCTCTTTTGCCGCCTCGGTGGGCTTTGCACCGTTTTCAATCAGCTTGCGTGCGGTTTCAACCGCAAATTCAAGGGTGTATTCTTCGGATTTTTTCTCTTGCTTTTTGCCCTCAAGCACAAGCACAAATTCGCCCTTCAGACTGCCGTCCGCATAATTTTCCGCAGCATATTTTGTTGTGGTGCGGATTACTTCTTCGTGAATTTTAGTGAGTTCACGGACAATCGAAAGCTTTCTGTCACCGAAAAAGCTGTACAAATCTCGGAGAGTTTGCGGAAGCTTGTGTGGTGCTTCGTAGAAAATCATTGTTCTGTGTTCGTTTTTCAGGCTGTCAAGATGCTCGCTGCGGCTCTTTTTGTTCACACTCAAAAAGCCTTCAAATGTAAATCTGCCTGTTTCAAGTCCCGAAACCGCAAGTGCGGAAATCACGGCACTCGGTCCGGGAATCACCACGGTTTTTATTCCACGCTCCTCGCAGAGCTTTATCAAATCTTCACCCGGATCGGAAATGCACGGCATTCCGGCGTCCGTCACAATTGCACAATTTTCGCCCTGTTCAATTCTGTTGCAGATGATTTCGCCGCGCTCACGCTTGTTGTGTTCAAAATAGCTTACCATAGGCTTTTTTATGCCGAAATGATTCAATAGCTTAAGCGTTACCCTTGTGTCCTCTGCCGCAATGAAATCAACCGATTCGAGGGTTTCTGCGGCTCTCGGTGAAAAATCTCCGAGGTTGCCGATCGGCGTTCCCGTTACATACAAAATTCCGCTCAATTTATATAGTCCTCCTTGTAACTGCCGTAGATGTTCAGCATTTCTTCGGAAAAGTTTCCGCTTTCGTCCTCAATAAAAAGGGTTGGCATAACCTCAAGAAATCCCCTTTTGCCGCCCCTTCTGCCTTCAAGCAAAAAGAGCTTCGGAGCTTTTGACTTTCGCTGTTGAACAAGTCTTAATTTTTTCGGCTCAACCGAATATTTACGCATTGCCTCCATTGCGTCGGCGAGTCTTTCGGGGCGCTGACAAATGCAGAGCCGTCCTCCAAACTGTAAAAGCGACGAACCGCAGCGGCACACATCGTCAAGCGTACATTCGGATTCGTGCCTTGCAACAAGCTTTGCGTTTTCGGGATTTGTAATTCCGCCTCCGCTGATTTTGTAGGGCGGATTGCAGGCAACAAGGTCAAACGAGCCGAGCGGCAATGCACCGTCAAGCTTGTTTAAGTCCGAGTTTACAATTCTGATTTTATCCTGAAGATTGTTGTATTCAAGACTTTGTGAAAACAGCCTGCAGGCATTCTCCTGTATTTCTACCGCCGTTATATCAAGGCGGTTGTTGTTTTTGTACCACAAAAGCGGAATCGTTCCGCAACCCGTGCCGAGGTCAACACATTTTTTCGCACCGATTTGCTTTGAAAAATCGGCAAGTAAGATTGTGTCCGTTGAAAAACGGTAGCTGTCTGACACATATATTTTAATACCGCCGCCAAGCGGTTCAAGATGTTTATTATTCATCGGTATTCCCCTGAAAACAGTAATTAAAAAGCGGCAAGGAAATCCCTGCCGCCTGTCTTTGTGGATTAACCCTTAATCAGCCTTCCTGTGGAGCGCCAACGGGGCAAACTTCAGCACATGAACCGCAATCAACACAAGCGTCTGCATTGATTTCATACTTGCCGTCGCCTTCTGAAATAGCCTCGCAAGGGCAGTTATCTGCACAAGCACCACACATGATGCAATCGTCACTGATAGTATATGCCATAGGGAAATACCTCCTTCATAAATTTCACCTTTATTGTAACATAAATTTTGAAAAAAGCAACCTTTTGGAAAAAATTTTATATTTTAAACTAAAAACAGTTCTTTTTTACTGCAACTTGACGAACGCTGTACACATTACAAAAAATTATTCAAGTTCCTTGAATTTTTCCATTTCCTTTTTGTCAAGCTTGATGTAGCCGTCCTTGACAAGCTTGCATTGCTTGACTGTGAACGATTTCGGAGCGGCATCTTCGGGAGTGTTGTTGAGCTTAACCTTTAAAGTTCCTGCAATCAGGTTGTTTTCAACAACAAGACCTCTGCCTTCGGGAGTATTTACAATTGCTCCTACCTTTGGGGTGTGTTTAAGAAGGTCTGTGTATGCCTCCTGTTCATATTTAAGACAGCACATAAGTCTGCCGCAGGTTCCCGAAATTTTAACGGGAGAGAGTGACAGGCCCTGCTCCTTTGCCATTTTGATTGAAACGGGCTGGAACTCACCCATAAAGCTTGCGCAACAGAACGGCTTACCGCAGATACCGAGTCCGCCGAGCATTTTTGCCTCATCACGAACGCCAATCTGGCGAAGCTCAATTCGTGTTCTGAATACACTCGCAAGGTCTTTTACAAGGGCGCGGAAGTCAACTCTTCCGTCAGCTGTGAAGTAGAAAAGAATTTTGCTGTTGTCAAATGTGTATTCAACATTTACAAGCTTCATTTCAAGCTTGTGATGGGCAATTTTCTGTTCACAGATTCTGTATGCGTCCCTTTCCTTAAGCTTGTTTTCAGCAAGGTGATTGAGGTCTTTTTCGGTTGCAATTCTGATTAACGGCTTGAGCGGATGAGAAATCTCCGCATCGTCAACGGTCTTGTTAGGAGTTGCAACCTCCCCGCACTCAAGACCTCTTGCCGTTTCAACAATTACCCTGTCGCCTGTGTTAAGCTTATTGTCAAGCGGATCAAAGTAGTACACTTTGCCAACTTCTTTAAATCGTACTCCGATTATCTCTGCCATGAAATCCTCCTGTATTCTCCGCACAGCCAAGTTGTGAGGAGATTTATATTTATATGTTTCGGTATTTTCAGTTTTGCGTTCTCGGTCAGCTCAATCATTGAAATCAGCTTTGCCCGAGTAAACCGTCTTGCAAGCTCCCCTGCGCACTCTTCGTCAAAAACCGCATCAGCTCCAATGCTCTTTGCCATTCCGTCACGCAGAAACAGCTTTACTGCAAGCAGAATTTCGTCCGCAAGGCTTTTGTCGCTGAGGGCATAGAGTGCCTGCATCAGTTCGTACTCCTTTGCCGATAGAATACCTTTTATAATTTTCCTTGCCCCTTCCACAGCGTCTTCGCTGAAAACATCTTTCGTTTTCAGGCGGAACACGCTTGCGCGTGAAAGAATTGTCGTGAGCAGTTTTTTTGAATTTTCACAGAGCAGTATAAAATATACATTCTGAGGCGGTTCCTCAAGAAGTTTAAGAAATGAATTTTGAACAATCTCCGACAGTCTTGTGTCGGCAAACGGAAATATATACACCTTTGCGTTTGAATCGTTCGGCTTGATGATTGAATCCTTGATTATCTCCCTCATCTGCTCAATTGAATTTTGCTTTCTGTCCTTTGGGAGTTCAACATATTTAATGTCAGGGTGTGCCTTATTCCTCGCCTTGTGACATTGTTCACAACTGCCGCAGGGCTTTATCGGTGCGGTACACACCGCATACATTGACAAAAACACGGCAAGGCTCATTGCCTTTTCGCTGTCCCTGCTTTCTATTACAACAGCGTGGGGAACTCTGCCCTGAATATCAAGGGTGTTGAAGGTTTGTTTTATATTGTCGTCAAAATCAAATCCGTCAAAATTCAAAATCCCACCTCCGCTTATTTATCACATTTAATTATATCATTTTATTTTTGCAATTTCCACAGTTATTTTAAGGCTACGGTATTGGTAACAATTTCGCCCTTGTCGGTGATGTCGATAATGCCGTAGGACGCATAGTATCCGTGGCATGAACCGGGGTTCATAATATACAGACCGTCCTCATAGAGTGTGAGAGGCATATGTGTATGACCGAAGAGGAGAATATCCGCTCCTGCTTCTCTTGCGGCGGAGGTAATGCGGTAAAGTCCCGATTTTGCGTCATAGAGATGTCCGTGTGTTACAAAGACAGTTTTACCGCAGACTTTAAAAATCTCCTTTGACGGAAAAAAGCTGTTCCAATCGCAGTTGCCCCTTACGGCAACAATCATCTTGTCTTTGTAATTATCCTTTAAAAAACGCTGTTGTTCTTCACCGTCGCCGCAATGCACAATTATTTCCGCCTTGCGCTGTGCGTCAACGGCTTTGATAAGACTGCGAAGATCTCCGTGAGTGTCCGAAACTACCAAAATACGCATTGAAAATTCTCCGTTCTAAAAATAAAATTTCCGCATAGTATATGTTGAGGTGTTGGTATGTCTGATAATAAAAAAGTTAATAAACTGCTCGGTGAGGTATCGAAAAAGTACGGTATCTCTAAGGAACAGCTTGAAAGTGCCGCACAAAGCGGTAACATAGAAAATCTTTTGAAAAATACAAATCCGAATCAATCAAAACAGATTGAGAGCGTTCTGTCGGATCCCGAAAAAGCAAAGAAACTTTTGCAAAGTCCGCAGGCTCAGGCGCTGATGAAACTGCTCGGCGGTGAATGATATGTCGGATTTACAGGATAAGCTCAATCAGATTTTGCAGAACCCCGAGGCAATGAAACAAGTGCAAAGTCTTGGGGCACAGCTTGGTCTGACAGGTGAGCAAAAACAACCGCCAAAGCCGAAACCGCCCGAAAATAATCTTATGTCAATGATTGGCGGTGACGACACGATCGGCACAATTGCCAAATTTGCACCGCTTTTAAGCTCACTGAACAACAGCGATGACACCACCCGACTGCTTGATTCGCTCAGACCGTTTCTTTCACATGAGCGGCAGGAAAAGCTTGACAAAGCCGAAAAGATGCTGAAATTATTCCGCCTTATGCCGTTGCTGCGTGAAAACGGATTGTTCTGACAGGAGGTGATTTTTTGCCGAGTTTTGAAGAGGAGGCTTTTAACCGTGCGCAGCAGATGCACCGAAAGCCGCAGTTCAATCGTGAAGCACCAAGAAGAGAAGTTCCGAAACAACCCGAAAAGCAGGAAGAACCAAAGTCCGAAATTCCCGAACCGCCCGTTCCGAAAAAGGATGACGGCCTTTTGAATCTGATGTTCAAAAACAAGGAGCAGAGCCTTATTCTTTTGCTTGTGATACTGCTTATGGAAGAAAACACCGATCCGTCAGTTCTGCTTGCGCTGATGTATCTTCTGATGTGATTATCGGATTTGTCCGTTTCCTCTGATGATATATTTTGAGCTTGTAAGCTCGTTAAGTCCCATAGGTCCTCTTGCGTGGAGCTTCTGGGTTGAAATTCCGATTTCTGCACCGAGTCCGAATTCTCCGCCGTCGGTAAAGCGGGTTGATGCGTTTACATAAACCGCCGCAGAATCAATTCGTGCCGTGAACTCGTTTGCACTGTTGTAGTCGCTTGTCACAATGCATTCGCTGTGACCTGTACTGTACTTCTGAATATGAGCAATTGCGTCATCAAGGTTGTCAACAACCTTTACGGCAATGATGTAATCGAGAAATTCGATTCTATAATCTTCTTCCGTTGCAGAAACAACGCAGTCGCCGAGAATCTGTTTTGTTCTGTCACAGCCTCTGATTTCAACATTCTTTTTATCAAGCTCTGCTTTGATTACGGGCAGAGCTTTTTCTGCGATATCCTTGTGTACAAGCAATGTTTCAAGCGCATTGCACACAGATGGGCGAGAGGTTTTGCCGTTGAAAACAATATTCTTCGCCATTTCAATATCTGCACTCTTGTCAACATAGATATGGCAGTTACCTACGCCTGTTTCGATAACGGGAACCTTTGCATTTTCAACAACGCTTTTGATAAGTCCTGCACCGCCACGGGGAATGAGTACATCGAGATAATCGGAAAGCTGCATAAGCTCTGTTGCGCTCTGTCTTGTTGTATCCTCAACAAGTGCTACGCAGTCACGGGGAAATCCTGCCTTTTCAAGTGCGTCACGCATAACCTTTGCGATTGCCATATTTGAATGAAAAGCCTCCTTGCCGCCGCGAAGAATTACGGCACTGCCTGCTTTAAGGCAAAGAGCCGCAGCATCGGAAGTTACATTAGGTCTTGCCTCAAAGATGATTCCGATAACACCCATCGGAACTGTTACCTTTTCAATTTGCAAGCCGTTTTTGAGGGTTCTGCCGTCAAGAACTCTTCCCACGGGATCGGGCAAAGCCGCAACCTGTCTTACCCCGTCAGCCATACCGTTGATTCTCTCCTCCGACAGTCTGAGTCTGTCGAGAAGTGACGCTGTAAGACCGCTTTTTTCACCGTTCTCAAGGTCAATTTTGTTAGCCGCAAGAATTTCCTCGCAGTTTTCGCAGAGTGCGTCTGCAATTGCACCGAGGGCAATGTCCTTTTTTGAACCGGCTGTCATAAGAAATCTTGACGCCTCTTTTGCCTTTGCGCCCATTTGTTCAAGTGTAGTCATAATTTTCCTCCGATTATTTAACAGGTAAAAATTTTGTTCCGATTTTTTTCCCGTCAATCACTTCGTAGAGATTTTCAGGATTTGAGCCGTTGATAACGCTGACCTCAACGCCTCGTTTTGTGGCATAATCAGCCGCATGAAGCTTTGTAATCATACCGCCTGTGCCACGGTTTGAACCGGTACCTGCCGCCATTTCAAGAATTTCGGCATTTATTTTCTCGATAACATCAAGCTTTTTTGCATTTGGATTTGTTCGTGGGTTTGAATCGTACAGACCGTCAATGTCGGTAAGAATGATAAGTCTGTCTGCGGAAACAAGGCCTGCAACAATTGCGGAAAGCATATCGTTATCTCCGAAATTGTTGCCCTCAAGTTCATCAATTGTAACTGTATCGTTTTCGTTGATTACAGGGATAATGTTCATTTTGAGAAGCTCATCAATTGTGTTGATAACATTCTGCCTTTTCTGCTCTGTTTCAACAGCGTAACGCGTAAGAAGCAGCTGTGCAACGGAGTGGTTGTACTCGCCGAAAAGCTTGTCGTACATAAACATAAGCTCACACTGACCGATTGCGGCAAGAGCCTGTTTTTTCTTGGTTTCGGAAGGTCGCTTATCAAGTCCTGCCTTGCCCATTCCGACAGCAATAGCACCCGAAGAAACAAAGATAACCTGTTCCCCGCGGTTCTGCAAATCGGAAAGAACCTTGCAAAGCTGTTCAACTCTTCTGTAATTTATTTTTCCGTTTTCATAAGTCAGCGTTGAAGTGCCAACCTTGATTACGGTACGCTTTTTCTCCATAAAAACACCTGTTTCGTTGCGGATTTTCATTTTGCACTTTTTCATTATGTACAATCAAGGTAATTATAACATAATGTGTATGATAAATACAACACTTTACATAACAAAACCCCGAAGTTTTGGCACTTCGGGGTTGATTTTATATTTAATTTAGTGAGGATATCTGTTGATAAGCTCACGGAGATCATACGGAGTTGCCTGATATACGAAATAGTTGAGCCAGTTTGTGTAGAGCAAGGTTGCGTTGCTTCGCCATATCATCGGCGGAGTTTTTGACGCATCGTCATTCGGAAAATAATTGTAAGGAACATTCGGATTGAGTCCCTTGTTTTTATCTCTGAAATATTCCTTGGCAAGGGTGTCACGGTCATACTCTGCGTGACCTGTAACAAACACCTGTCTGCCGTTTCGGCTGCAAATTACGCATGAACCTGCAATCTCGGAAACAGCAAGTACTTCAAGCCCTCTGCACCTTTTCAACGCCTCTTCATCAATTCCCGTATGCCTTGAATGAGGGATTGTGAATGTATCGTCAAAGCCTCTCATAAGCTTATGATGCGGAACAAGCACCTTGTGGGTGTAAATTCCGCTTAATTTTTCGGGCAAAAGGTGCTTTTTTATGCCGTAGTGATAATAAAGACCTGCCTGAGCGCCCCAGCAGATGTGGAATGTTGAGCATACATTATGCTTTGACCACTCCATAATTTCACAAAGCTCGCCCCAGTAATCGACCTCTTCAAAGTCGAGCTGTTCAACAGGCGCACCCGTGATAATCATTCCGTCAAAGCTCTCGTTCTTCACCTGATTAAAGGTCTTGTAAAAGGTTGTCAGATGATGCGGAGAGGTGTTTTTAGAGGTGTGTGATGCCATCTGCAAAAGCTCGATATCAACCTGCAGAGGACTGTTGCCGAGCAGCCTTAAAAGCTGGGTTTCGGTTTCGATTTTTGTCGGCATAAGATTCAGAATAAGAATTTTCAGCGGACGGATATCCTGCCTGAGAGCGACCTCGTTCGGCATTACGAAAATATTTTCCGATTCCAGCACCTTGATTGCCGGAAGATTACTTTGTACCTTGATTGGCATTTTCTCGCCACCTTTATTTTTTCTTACGAGCAGACAGTAAGGCTTATATCATACCTTAGCGTCCCGAACCTGTCATTGTACTATTGATGTCTTATATTTTACAAGCAACTCTGTCTTCATCTGTTCGGTTGTTATTTCACCGTTTGACCAACGGTCTGACAACAATTTTGAACTTTCAGAGGCAGGAACATCCTCGATACTGTTTACGGCATTTGCAATTTTTACTGCACGCCTACGCTTTTTCAAATCAACCGACTGCATTCCCGTCGCCTCCGAAAATATTATTGACTTTATTTACAAATTAATACTGCTTACCCCAGAATACCATATGCTTTGCAGGCTTGCCGCAGCATACGCATACATCCGAGAGATGCTCCTCGTTGAATGGGATACATCTGCTCTTTACGCCGCCTGTAACTTCTTTGATTTTTTCTTCACAGGCTGTATCGCCGCACCACATAGCCTTGATAAAGCCGGGCTTGTTCTTGGCTGTGTCAACGAACTCATCAAATGTTGTTGCTGTGAATGTCTTTTCCTGTGTGTTTTTAAGAGCACGGTCATACATATCGTTGTGAATTGTGGTCATAAGGTTTTCAACAAACGGTACAAGCTCATCAATTGAAACAAATGCCTTTTCACGTGTATCACGGCGAACAACTACGCACTGATTCTTTTCAATATCCTTAGGACCGATTTCAACTCTTACAGGCACGCCCTTCATCTCGTACTCGGCAAACTTCCAGCCGGGAGCGTGGTCTGAAGAATCAAGTTTTACTCTGAACTTTTCGGCAAGTGCCTTTCTAAGCTCCTCTGCCTTTTCAAGAACACCCTCTTTGTGCTGTGCAACAGGAATGAGTGCAACCTGAATAGGAGAAATCTTTGGCGGAAGAACAAGACCGTCATCATCAGAGTGAACCATAATGAGCGCACCGATCATTCTTGTAGAAACACCCCATGATGTTTGATGCGGATAATGAAGCTTGTTGTCCTTGCCTGTGTATGTGATGCCAAAGCTCTTTGCAAAGCCGTCACCGAAGTAGTGTGATGTACCGCCCTGAAGAGCAACACCGTTGTGCATCATCGGCTCGATTGTGTAGGTTTCTTCGGCACCTGCGAACTTTTCTTTTTCTGTCTTTCTGCCGATTACTGCCGGAATAGCAAGAGTTTCCTTGTAGAAATCAGAATAAACATGTAACATTCTGAGCGTTTCTTCTCTTGCTTCTTCTTCGGTTTCATGCATTGTATGACCTTCCTGCCAGAGGAATTCCGATGTACGAAGGAACGGACGGGTTGTCTTTTCCCATCTTACAACGCTGCACCACTGGTTGTAGAGCTTCGGAAGATCACGGTATGTGTTGATAATCTTTTTATAATGCTCACAGAAAAGAGTTTCCGATGTAGGACGAACGCAAAGACGCTCCTGAAGCTTTTCCTGACCGCCTACAGTAACCCATGCACATTCGGGAGCAAAGCCCTCAACATGGTCTTTTTCTTTCTGTAAAAGACTTTCGGGAATAAACATAGGCATATAAACATTCTCGTGACCTGTTTCTTTGAAACGGCGGTCAAGGTCAGCCTGAATATTTTCCCAGATAGCGTAGCCGTAGGGGCGGATAACCATACAACCCTTTACGCCCGAATAGTCAACGAGCTCAGCTTTTTTAACGATGTCGGTGTACCATTTTGCAAAGTCCTCATCTCTGCTTGTGATAGCTTCAACCATTTTTTTGTTGTTTGCCATTTTTATATTCCCTCCGTAAAAATTTAATTTTACTTATTTTTAACATATTTAAAATGTCACACATAAAATTCCGAGGTGTTTTCAACCCATAGAGGTGAAAAACACCCGCACTATAGATTATACACTAAATCTCTGAATTTTCAACCTTTTCGGCAAAACAAAAAGAGGCCGCAAAACGACCTCTCAAAAAATGCGAAAAAATTAAAGATTTAATTATGAATGAGCCTCAATGTAAGAAACGAGTGAACCTACAGTCTTGATGTTTTCGATTTCCTCATCGGGAACTTCAACCTCGAACTCGTCTTCGATTGACATAAGAAGGTCAACAACATCGAGTGAATCTGCGCCGAGATCTTCCTGAAGATCTGTGTCGGCAGTAATCTTATCCTCTTCAACATCAAACTGTTCAGCAAGAATTGCCTTAACTTTTTCTAATACCATTACTAATTCCTCCCGGTAAAAATATTGATTGTCCAAAGTAAATTATAGACAAAAGCACTTGGTTTATGCTACAATGGTATGAAAGCAAACGGATTGCTCTACTTCCCTTATATTATTGATTATTTACCCCTTTGTCAATATATATTTGAAATTTTTTGAAAAATTTCTGATTTTTGCATAAATAATTTCTTTTAAGTTTATTTCTGCATAGCTAAAAATATGAACCTCGGAGGTATTTTTTTATTATGGAAACCAAAAAATTTGCCGTAATCGGTCACCCAATCGGTCACACAATGTCACCGTTTATACACACAAGACTTTTTGAACTTCAGGGCATCAAAGCCGAATATACAAAGCTGGACATTGCTCCCGAAAATCTTGAATATGAATTTAAAAATACCCTTTCAAGGCTTGACGGATTTAACATTACAATTCCGCATAAGCAGGCTGTTATTCCGTTTCTTGACGAAATTGACGCAAAGGCCGAGATGTACGGCAGTGTAAACACCGTTTCAAATAAAAACGGCATTTCAAAGGGCTACACAACAGATCCCGACGGATTTTTAAAGGCTCTTGACGCGGCAGGAATTATGCTTAACGGCAGAATCGTAATTATCGGCTGCGGCGGTGTTGCAAGAACAATGGCGTATGAGGTCGTTCTCAAAAAACAGCCCCTCCTCTTTGCCGTAAGAAAAGAGGATTTGAAAATTGCCGAGGCTTTATGCGATGAAATCGGAAAAACAGTTGCAGGTTGCGATGTAAGCTTCTGCCTTATTGACGAACTTTCGGGCGACATTGATGTGCTTATCAACGCAACTCCCATAGGAATGTATCCTAAGATTGAAAATCAGCCTGTAAGCGACAGTGTAATAAACCGTTGTACAAATGTATTTGACGCTGTTTACAATCCGCTTGAAACAATGCTTGTTAAAAAGGCAAGGGCAAACGGTGCAACAGCCGAAAGCGGAATGGCAATGCTCGTATGGCAGGCAGTTGTTTCTCACGAACATTGGGACGGCTCTGTTTATGACAAGGGCGACATTGCTCAGCTTTGTATCGACTCTGCAAAAGAGCTTGAAAAGAATTTCTGATGAACGGAGAAATTTAAAGTGAACAACATAGTTTTATGCGGATTTATGGGTTGCGGAAAGTCAACCGTAGGCAAAAACATTGCAAGAAAATCGGGAAGAAAATTCCTTGATATGGACTCATACATTGCACAAAAGGCAGGAATGACCGTTTCCGAAATATTTGAAAAGTTCGGCGAAGAAAAGTTTCGTGATATGGAACATGATGCCTGTGTTGAGCTTGCAGGGCTTGAAGGTCTTGTAATTGCATCGGGCGGCGGTGCGTTTACATTCAAGAGAAATGTTGAGGCCTTCAAGGGCAAGGACAAAATTGTTTTTCTTGATGTTCCGCTCGGAATCATCAAGAACCGTCTTAAAAATGACACGACAAGACCCCTTCTTCAGCGACCCGACAGGGACAGGGTTATGAAAGACCTGTATAACAACAGATATCCAATATATCATGCCGCTGCTGATATTGTGATAAAGGGTCAAAACACACCGTTAAAAACCGCTTTTGCAATAATCGACGCAGTAAACGGTACAGATGTGGCTGAAAAACCGCATAAAAACGCTTGATTCTGCATTTATTCTATTGACTATCACGCTTTAAAGTGCTAAAATGACTAAAGAAATATGGCGAACTTCGATTCGTTTCGTCAAAAGTGAATTGAAAGGAAATTAAAGCAATGATTATAGTATTAAAACCGTCTGCAACAGAGGAGCAGATTACAAAATTCACAAATATGCTCAAAGAGAGCTATGATGTAAAGGTTAATAAGTGGGACGGTGTTCAGTCAACCGTACTCGGTCTTATCGGCGATACAACAAAGATTGACATTGAGTATATTGACGCTCAGGACATTGTTGAAAATGTAAAGAGAGTTCAGGAGCCGTACAAAAAGGCTAACAGAAAGTTCCACCCCGACGATACAGTCATTAAAATCAATGACAATGTAACAATCGGTGACGGCAGTCTGCACATTATGGCAGGCCCCTGCTCTGTTGAAAGCGAGGAGCAGATTGTTCAGATTGCAAAGGATGTCAAGGCATCGGGCGCAACACTTCTCAGAGGCGGTGCATTCAAGCCCCGTACTTCACCATACGCTTTTCAGGGACTCAAGGCAGAAGGACTTGATCTTCTCAAAACAGCAAGAAGAGAAACAGGTCTGCCGATTGTAACAGAAATTATGAGAGCATCACACATTGATATGTTCGAGAATGTGGATATTATTCAGGTTGGTGCAAGAAATATGCAGAACTTTGAGCTTCTCAAGGAACTCGGCAAAATTGACAAGCCTATCCTTCTCAAGAGAGGTCTTTCCGCAACAATCGAAGAATGGCTCATGAGTGCCGAATATATTATGGCAGGCGGTAACGATAAGGTTATGCTCTGTGAAAGAGGTATCCGCACATACGAAACATTCACAAGAAACACTCTTGATATTTCGGCTATCCCGATTATCAAAAGGCTTTCTCACCTTCCTGTTATTGTTGACCCGAGCCATGCGTCCGGCAAGTCATGGCTTGTTGAACCGCTTGCAATGGCAGCAGTTGCCGCAGGTGCAGATGGTCTTATCATAGAGGTTCACAACGATCCGCCGCACGCACTTTCGGACGGTGCGCAGTCACTTACTCCAAAGCAGTTTGACGGAGTTGCAAAGAAGGTTTTCGGCTTAAAAAAGGCTGTTGACAAATTGAATTAAGATTTTTACTTTCGGTACGGTTTTTCAACCGTACCGATTTGGACTTTAATTAACTTTATTAAAGAATACACAAACGGAGGCTAATGCAGTGAATATTGCAGTTGTAGGACTCGGGATTATCGGCGGCAGTTTTTGCAAGGCGATAAAAAAGTACACCGACCACCGTGTAATCGGTATCAACAGAACAAAATCTACTGCCGAAAAGGCTTTAAAAGAAGGTGCGATTGACGAAATCGGCACACACGAAAGTCTTGAAAACGCAGACCTAATTATCCTTTCAATGTATCCGCAGGCGGTTGTTGACTATGTTTCAAGGTACGGCGAGTACATAAAAAAAGGTGCGGTTGTAACTGATGTTTCCGGCATAAAGAGGGCAATTTGTCCGCAGATGACAGAGCTTTCCGAAAAATTCGGCTTTGTTTTTGCCGGCAGTCATCCGATGGCAGGCAAGGAAACAAACGGTTTTGATGTTTCGGACGCCGACCTTTACAAAAATGCAAGCTACATTATCGTTCCGTGCAAGGCTAGTGACAGCGTTGTAAATATGCTGTCCGACTTTGCAAAATCAATCGGCTTTGGCACAGTAAAAATCACAACTCCCGAAGAACACGACAGAATGATTGCCTTCACATCACAGCTTCCGCATGTGCTTGCGTGTTCATATGTTTTAAGTCCGTGCTGTCCGAACCACAAAGGCTTTTCGGCAGGAAGCTACCGAGATGTTTCGAGAGTTGCAAACATAAATTCAACGCTCTGGAGTGAGCTTTTCCTTGAAAACAAGGATCCGCTCATTTCCGAGCTTGATATACTTATAGAAAACATTACAAAAATCAAAGATGCGATAAAAGCCGAAGATACTGACGCTCTCAAGGCTCTTCTTGAAAAGGGCAGAGAGGTCAAACAGGCACTCGGAGAATAAAGAGGAAGGAGAACTTTTATGAAAACTATTCATGTTTCCACAGGAAGTCCCTATGACATTATGATTGAAAGAGGTATTCTTGACAATTGCGGCGAGATTATCAAAAAGCTTTCAAACGCAGAAAAAATCACTATTGTAACAGATACAAATGTTGCTCCGCTGTACAAATGGAGAGTTCTCAACTCTCTTTCACAGCAGGGTTATCAGACTACCGCCCATGTTTTTCAGGCTGGCGAGCAGTCAAAGAATCTTAACACAATCGCAGATATCTATGACACACTTGCAGATTTTAAGATGACAAGAAAAGACCTTATCGTCGCACTCGGCGGCGGTGTTACGGGTGATATGGCAGGCTTTGCCGCCGCAACATATCTGAGAGGAATCGACTTTGTTCAGATTCCGACATCTCTGCTTGCACAGGTTGACTCATCCGTAGGAGGAAAAACAGGCGTTGACATTGCACAGGGCAAGAACCTTGTCGGTGCATTCTATCAGCCAAAGGCTGTTTTGATTGATCCCGACACTCTTTCAACTCTCCCCGACCAGTTCATCACAGACGGTATGGCTGAGGTTATCAAGTACGGCTGCATCAAGGACAGCGGATTTTTTGAAATGCTTGCAAACGGTGACGCTCTTGAACACATTGACGATGTAATTGAAACCTGTGTAAAAATTAAGCGTGATGTGGTAAACCGTGACGAAAAGGAAGCAGGGGAAAGAATGCTTCTCAACTTCGGTCACACACTCGGTCACGCAATCGAAAAAATCTACAACTACACAGGCATCACACACGGTATGGCAGTTGCCGTCGGTATGGTAATGATGACAAAGGCAAGCGAAAAGCACGGACTTACCGAGGCAGGAACCGCATACAAGATTGAAGAGGTTTGTGCAACCTACGGCTTGCCGACTACCGATGACGCAAGCCTTGAAAAAATTGCCGAGGCGGCTCAGACAGACAAGAAAACTTCGGGCTCGTCAATCAATGTTGTTTTGCTTGAGAAAATCGGCACAAGCTTTACCAAGAAGGTTGCAATCTCCGATTTGCTCGACTTCATTACACCGTAACACGGTAAACATATTTTAATGAAAGGCTGTGGAAGTATGGCTTTGTCAACCGACAAAAGCAGTAAGCCGTATGTACGGTATCTTCCGTTTGTACCAAACGGCGAAGTGAACATTCCCCCGTCAAAGAGCGATGTTCACCGTGCAATCATCTGCGCCGCCCTCACAAGGGGCAAATGCACAATTGCACCCGTTGCTCTGTCAAATGACATCAAGGCGACAATCGGTGTAATTGAGGATATGGGTTGCACCGCCTCAATAAAGGACAATGTGCTGACCGTTGACGGTACAAATATTTTTAAAACAGATAATGTAACGCTTGACTGCGGCGAAAGCGGCAGTGCTTTGCGATTTTTCATACCCGTAGCCGCAGCCGGTGGTATAAACGCCACCTTTGTCGGTCACGGAAAGCTTCCCGAAAGACCTATCGGAATTTTCACGGAGGCTCTGCCAAAAGCAGGAGTAAAGTGTGAAACCGAGGGCGGTCTGCCGCTCAAGATCAGCGGTCGGCTTGAAAGCGGAACTTTTGAAATTCCCGGCAATGTAAGTTCGCAGTTCATTACGGGACTTCTGCTTGCTCTTCCGCTTGTTGAGGGCGACAGCGACATTGTGCTGACATCTCCGATTGAGAGCGTCGGCTACATAAATATGACAATTCACACTATGGCACAATTTGGTGTTAAAATTGAAACAACCGACAACGGTTGGCACATCAAGGGTGGTCAGTCATACATTCCGCATGATTACACAACAGACGGCGACTGGTCGCAGGCTGCTTTCTTTATGGTTGCAGGAGCACTCGGCGGAAAGGTGACTGTGAACGGCGTTAACAGAAATTCCGCACAAGGTGACAGGAAGATTGCCGAGCTGCTTGCACGGTTTGGTGCAAAGGTAACGCAGACGGATACTTCCGTAACCGTTGAAAAGGCAGAGCTTAATGCAATTGACATTGATGCTTCGCAGATTCCCGACCTTGTACCCGTGCTGACGGTTTGTGCCGCATTTGCAAAGGGAACAACCAGGATTTACAATGCCGAAAGACTTCGCATAAAGGAATGTGACCGTCTTACGGCAACCGCTAAGCTGATAAACGATCTCGGCGGTAAGGTGACTGAGTTGCCTGACGGACTTGTCATAGAGGGAATTGACACCCTCAAGGGTGGATTCTGTGAGGGCTTTAACGACCACAGAATTGTAATGTCGGCAGGTGTCTGCGCAGTAAGACTCAACGGTGAAATTGAGTCAAGCTATGCGCTTTCAATCAACAAAAGTTACCCTGATTTTTACATAGATTATAATAATATTGGAGGTAAGGCTAATGTCCTCGACCTACGGTGATAAGATAAAAATTTCCGTTTTCGGCGAAAGCCACGGCAACGGAATCGGAGTTGTAATTGACGGACTTCCGGCAGGATTTGAGGTTGACTTTGACAGGGTTCTCACTCAAATGGCACGCCGTGCTCCGGGCAAGGATAAAACGGCAACTCCCCGAAAAGAAAAAGACCTCCCGAAGGTTCTTTCGGGTATGCTCGGCAACAGGCTGACAGGCGCTCCGCTTTGTGCCGTAATTGAAAACACCAACACAAAAAGCGGTGACTACGGCAATCTTCTCGACTGCCCCCGTCCCGGTCACAGCGACTACACAGCCTTTGTAAAATATAATGCGTCAAACGATATTCGTGGCGGCGGTCATTTTTCGGGCAGACTTACTGCACCGATTGTTTTTGCAGGTGCTGTCTGCCGTCAGATTCTTGAATCAAAGGGCGTTAAAATTGCCGCCCATATCAGCAGTATCGGCAATGTTTCTGACAGCTCCTTCTCTCCGACGGAAATTGATGACGCACTCATTGAAAAGCTGAACAACTCATCGTTTGCACTCATTGACGAAACAATTGAAAAAACTATGAGGGATGCCGTTGAAGATGCCAGAATGGCACAGGACAGCATCGGCGGAACAATTGAATGTTGCGTAACCGGCATTGACGCAGGCTACGGTGAGCCGATGTTTGAGGGTGTTGAGGGCGTTATTGCCAAGGCTGTTTTCGGTGTTCCCGCAATCAAGGGCATTGAGTTCGGCAAAGGCTTTGAGCTTTCAACAATGAGAGGCTCGCAGTCGAACGATCCGTTTGAATACAAAGACGGCAAGGTCGTTACAACAACAAACAACTGCGGCGGTATTTTGGGCGGAATTACAAACGGAATGCCGATTATTTTCCGTGCCGCTGTAAAGCCTACACCGTCAATTTCACAACCGCAAAGGACTGTAAATCTTCAGACAAAAGAAAACACGGAGCTTGTTATTCACGGCAGACACGATCCGTGTATTGTGCCGAGAGCAGTCCCCGTTATTGAGGCTGTTACGGCTGTTGCAATTATTAACCTTATGTGAGGTCTTTATGAGAGATTTAAAAGAAATCAGAAAAGATATTGACAAAATAGACAATCAGCTTATTGAGCTTTTTAAGCAGAGAATGGATTGTGCAAGGGATGTAGGCATCTACAAGCAGGCAAACAACATTCCCGTTCTTAACGAGGGCAGAGAGAACGAAATTCTTGATGCCGTTGAAAAAAAGGGAGGCGAATACGGCGCATCTGCAAGACTTCTCTACTCAAACATTATGGAGCTTTCAAGGGCGCTCCAGCACAACATTGTCGGCAGCGGCAAAGAGCTTAAAAGCGTTATCAACAATGCAAGCACGGATATTCCGTCAAGCGGAATCAAGGTTGCGTATCAGGGAATCAAGGGTGCTAACGGTCATGAGGCAACCTTAAGACTTTTCCCGAACGGCGAGGCTGTCAATTACAAAAGCTTTGCAGATGTATTTTCTGCCGTTGACAACGGTGAGGTTGCATTCGGTGTTCTTCCTGTTGAAAACTCAAGCGCAGGCTCTGTTTCGGCAGTTTATGACCTTATTCTCAAGCACCGTTTTTACATTGTAAAGGCACTCGATTTGCCGATTGACTACTGCCTTGCAGGTCTTAAACAATCTGCTTTTGAGGATATTGAAATCGTGTGGTCGCATCCGCAGTCACTTTCACAATGTGCGCAGTATATTGCCGACCACGGCTTTGATTCTGTTCCATTCTCCAACACGGCAATTGCCGCCCGTGATGTTGCAAAGGAAAAGCGCCTCAATGTTGCGGCAATCTGTTCATACAAAGCGTGTGAGGAATACGGCTTAAAGGTTCTTGACAATCATCTTCAGGACAATGACGAGAACACAACAAGGTTTATTGTCATCTCCAAAAAGCTGTACATTCCGAAAGATGCAAACAGAATCAGCCTTTGTTTCTCACTCCCCCATGTTACGGGATCGCTGTACAGTCTTTTGTGCAGATTCAATTCGCTTGGTCTTAACCTCACAAAAATCGAATCCCGTCCCCGTCAGGGCAGACAGTTTGAATATCTGTTCTACCTCGACTTTTCGGGAAATGTACGCAGTGAAAATGTTATTGAGCTTGTAAGCCAGCTTAGCGAAGAAATGCCCGAATTTAGTTTTTTAGGCAACTACGCAGAACCGGAGTTTCCTATAAAATAAACAGCGAGGCTTTGTGCAAATGAATACACAACATTATACAACAAAAGCGTCCGAATTAACGGACGCTTTTTACTTTGGCTTTAATTCTGTTTTTCAAGGTCTAATTTTTCAACAATTGCATCTACCGTGGTTTCGATACTGCTCAGTTCAAGTGACACCGTGATATCGGCATACTTTTTATAGAGCGGATAACGCACTCTGTACACATCGTCAAGGGTTTCGCCCTTACCGAATGCAATACCTCTTGTTTTGATGTTGGTAACTCTGCGTTTGATTTCGTCGAGGTCAACATCAATGAAAACAACCTTTCCGTTCTTTTTGAGGTTTTCCATAGCGTTTTGGCTCAGAACCATTGAACCGCCTGTTGCAATAACGGTTTTATCATATTCAAGCTCCGCGCCGATTTTTCCCTCAAGATGGAGAAAATAGTCAAGACCTTCATTATCGAGAATTTTTTGCAGAGGCTTCCCTGCCTCTTTGCAGATTATCAAATCTACATCAACAAAGGAATAACCCAGAGCCTTGGCAAGCAACACACCGACCGTGCTTTTGCCCGAACCCGGCATTCCGATTAAAACTATATTTTCCATATTAAAGAATCCTTACATTAAGTGAGTCTGTGCTTGAAGTCGGGCAGGTCTTGTTTGATGAAAGCACAACAACCGTGTCACCCTTTTTAACAACACCTGTGCTGAGTGCCTTTTCCATAGCCTGTTTTGTGATAGAGTCCGATGTGCGTTTTTCTTCGCCCATAACAGCCATAACACCCCAGTTAAGGCAGAGCTTTCTGCACACAAGCTGTGATGTTGCAACTGCAATAACGGGACAGTCGGGTCTGTAATGAACCATTGCTCTTGCAACTCGACCTGTTGCACTTTCAACAATAATAGCCTTCGCACCTACTGCCTGCGCAATATTCTTTGCGGCCTTGCAGATGCTTGATCTGATCGGGTTGGTGTCCTTCATTCCGTGTTCTTCCACATACTCATGAAGCGCGGTAAATTCACCGTTTTCCTCAGCCTCCGAACAAATTGCGTCAAGCGCCTTTACGCTTTCAATCGGATACTTACCTGCGGCGGATTCTGCCGAAAGCATTACTGCGCTTGTGCCATCATAAACTGCATTGGCAACATCGCTGATTTCGGCTCTTGTAGGACGGGGAGCCGTTGTCATACTCTCAAGCATCTGGGTTGCAGTGATTACATACTTACCTCTTGAAACAACCTTTCTGATAATCGTTTTCTGAATTTCAGGCAGCTTGATAAACGGAATTTCAACGCCCATATCTCCACGGGCAACCATAATACCGTCTGCGTAATCAATGATTGCGTCCATATCGTCAACACCGCTCTGATTTTCAATCTTTGCGATAATTTCAACATACTCATAGCCGAGGCTGTCAATAAAGTCACGAAGAGTTCTAACATCATCGTGATTGCGGACAAATGATGCGGCAACAACTGTTGCACCGTGGTTAAGACCGAACTCAATGTCCTTTCTGTCCTGAGCGCTTACATACGGCATATTGATAAAGTAGCCCGGAATATTGATACTCTTGCGGTTTTTAAGCACACCGCCCTTGTTTACGGTACAAACGATTGACTCGGGATTTACCGACTTAACGACAAGCGAGATAATACCGTCATCAAGCAAAAGCTCTCTGCCGATTGCCTTCTGACCTTCGGATTCAAAAATATCAACAAGCTTAGGAAACGAAAGGCTTACGCCTGTTTCGTCACCCTCTTCTTTGTTTTTAAAAAGACTGAATTCTGCACCCTCAGAAAGCTCAACAGAACCGTCCTTGAATGTGCCGACTCTGACCTCAGGACCCTTTGTATCAAGCAGAATTGCAACATTTTGACCGCTTTCTGCAATTGCCTCTTTCAAGTTCTTGATTGTAACCTCAAGTTGGTCATAAACGCCGTGTGACATATTGATTCTGGCAACATTCATACCTGCGTCAATCATCTTGCGCATCATTTCTTTTGAATCACAGGCAGGTCCAATGGTACAAACTATCTTAGTCTTTCTCATAATTCCTCCGTCCTTTTTGAAATGCTTATATTTCATTATTGTGCATATGAATAAATCTGTGTGAATTTTCCAATCAAACACATTATAGCGTATCTACCTCACAATTTCAATCATTGATTTGTAAAATTTCACATTCTGTGCCTTGTACAAAAAATATTAAAACAAAAACAAAAAATCGGGCAGTTTCCTGTCCGATTTTTGTGTGAATTTGTAATTATAAAGTGACTATAGCCAACTTCTGAATACATGTTGCATCAAGCACCGTAACCGTTCCGTCGCCATTGATATCGGCAAGCACAATTTGATCTGCCGTAAGTGCTGCCGCATTAACAATATACTTCTGAACGAGTGTTGCATCCATTACCGTTACAGTGCCGTCACCGTCAACATCGCCCTTTATCTCAGACGGAGTGTATTCGCTGAACCATTCGTTGCTGATCCAAGCCGCACGACTTGTCATCCAATCAGCCGCATAGTTGTACATATCCGTAAAGCTGTTCTGATTGTAGCTTGTCTTTGTATTGCTTACCGTATATGTGCCTGTTTTTATATCAAAATCAGCTTTGTTCATTGAAGTGTGGTCACTAATCCAGCTGCTCGTTTTGATATACCAGCCACTCTTGTAGTTCATCTCTGCACTGTCCTTGAGAAGGTCGTAATACTGTGCTTTTGAATAAAACTCATTTGAACCCGAATAGTTCTGAGTTTTGCCTGCAAAGTAGTTGATTGCCGGAACAAACTTCTCAAACCAGATATTAACTGCCGCCTTATTAACCTGAGTGTTTCTTGAAAAGTTGTTAATAATGTTGGTGCTGCTCTGAGTGCGTTTTTGTCTGTCCTTGAATCTGCACCACCAGCCTGAATACTGTGTGTAATCCTTAACACCGAAGTTCTTAAGATCCCAAGCACTGCCTGTAGCATTACCGAGCGAATTATCGTAGTCCCATACAGGTGAGCCGAAGAACTTATAGTTACCGTCAGAATCCTGCTTATAAACAAAGTAAACGCTTGAAACACCTGAATCCCAGTTCTTGCCAAGCTCATTTATGAGCCACAGCTTTGCGCAGGAATCGACATCTGCATACTGTGAAAGGTCGGAAGCGGTGTTTTTTGCGGCATTGTGGAAAGCGTTATACTTTTCACGGACATAGTTCTTAACTTCATTATAGCCCTTGTCACCCTCTGAAAGCTCCGGAGCCTTGATTGTAACCTTGATTCCATCGTTACATTTTACATAGTAATCTTCACCGTCCACCGCGTTTGAATCAACTTCACAAAGGAACGGAAAATCCTTGTTTACATTTCCGTCAGCGTCAAGGTATGCAGTATCGTCAATATCGTTGATAAGGGCATTTTTGCCGACCTCAATCTTTTCGGTCATCTGATATGAACCCCAGTAATAACCGTCTGAGTAGAAATCAACATATCTTGAATCCGAAGCATATGGAGTTCCTACTGCATCTGCAAGGTCATAGAGGAAACGGTTTCTTGTAAGTGAATCGTCCTGATAATTTGCAAGGAGAGAGAACTTCTTGCTCTTTGCCATACCGCCGATTGAAACCTTATCGGAATATGTAATGTTAAAGGGCTTTTTAGCCTTGACCCATGTTGAATTGCCCCTGCCCTTAATTTTTTTGATTGAGGTATTATCAATCTTGCCGTTCCTGTCAACAATAGCGCCTGTTGCAGAAGCAGAGTTGCTCTTGTCCTCACTGAGATAAGAGATAAGCTCAGAACCGTTGCCGTCGGCATTGCTGTTATTTACATAAATTGCAGACTCGGCAGATGACTTTAAGAATGTAAGAGAATAGGTCTTGCCGCCTGCACTTACACTGGTTGATTTGTCAATTGTGTAGGAAACCTCCCTTGACTCGCCTGAGGGAATAGTAACATTATTGACTGTAACATTGTTTGAATAAGCATTATAAAGCTCAACGCTTGTTGATGAAACACTGCTCGGAAGGAAAAAATACTTTTGATTTGCGTTAATTTCGTTCATATACTCGTTATGCTCACACTGCCAGGCAACCCACGCATCAGAGTCGGCAGAGCCGCTTACAGCATGGGCGTAAAGTGCGTTCTGAGTTTTGAACGACAGCGTAGGCGAAGTTTCTTCAACAGCAGAAACAGATAACGCAGACATACTGCCGGCTGTCATCAAGCCTGCAAGCACAATTGAAATCGCTTTCTTTGTTGTTTTCACTTTAATCACTCCTAAAAAATAATATTGACAACGAACTTCTCAATATATTCACAAAAAGTTCACTTATTAATCACATCTGTCAAAATTATTGTAGCATTTGCATAAAATTAAAGCAAGTTATTTTTCAATATGTAAAAGCATTATTTTGCGAATTTTCTTTATTTTCAGTATTTTTTTTGATATAATATTATGGTAACGATAGGGTTACAAACCGAATTTTTATAACATAAGGAAGTGGCACAATGCGTAACAGCAAAAAGAAAAACTATTGTCTTATTGCAGCACTCGCATCACTCGTAGCTTTTTCAACAATGGCGGCAAGTGTTATGAGCGGCTGCGGTGAAAATTCCGATGAACAGAAAACGACCAAAATTGTTCACGAAACAAGAATAGACACTCAGATTGAAACCAAAATTGAAACATATACAGAAGTTGTAACCGACGCGCAGGGACACACAGAATATGTTGAAGAAACGAAGAATGTCCCTGTCAACAATGATAAAGCTGTCAGCAACGGCAATTCTTCCGAAAAATCAGAGTCCTCTGTAAATAATAATAATGGAAACAGCAACGAAAAAAATAACGACGGAAATAACGGCGGCAACAATAATAACAACAGTGTAAGCAATTCTCATAATAAGGGTTCAAATAATCAAGCCGCATCAAAAACAGAAAAGTCCGAAGGCAGTAAGACAAACAACAGTTCATCAAAAACGGATTACGGCAAAACAAATAACAGCAATTCATCAAAAACAGATGGAAACAAAACAAACAACAATGGCAGTTCATCGTCAAAATCAGATTCGTCCAAGTCGGATTCATCAAAACCCGAGAGCAAAACACTTACTGTACACGGCAAAAAATATAATATAGGCGATACAGTTGTATGCACCTATAAGCTGACAACACCGGCTGTTCTTGAAAACTATCAGGCTACAATCAGCTATGATTCATCAAAGCTCAGCTGTTTGTCTGCAAAAATGTCAGAGCCGGCAAAGAACGGCGCTATGCTCAACAAAAACCTTAACGGTGAAATCAAAATCTGCGGTTCAAACATCAGCGATGGATACGACTACACAAAGGGCGGAAAATTTATGACCGTAACCTATGTTGTAAAGGCAGGCGGCTCATCTACACCTAAATTCAAATGGGAAATTGCGTCCAGAGCAAGCGACAGCAAGAATCTTATCAGCTCCGGCGGAAAGCCTGCAAGCGGATTCAAGCTGGTCGGATCATACACAAAGGGATAAGTTTATCTGAACTAAACAAAATATTTTAGCAAAAAGGGCTGTGAAGAAATGAAGTTTAAAGCTTCGTTCTTCGCAGCCTGACTTGTTTTGTAGGAGCGAACCGTGTTCGCCCGCCGTGTGCGTTGCACACGATTGGACGCTATGCGTTCAAAATAAACACATAGTTTTCATCGAATCAAAAAATTTAATTGTTCCCGACCGTAACACGGCATTTGTCTGTACAATATAACAGCAACTTTGCGATATTTATATAATTTCAAATTAAAAATATTCTCTTATATTATCTGTGGGTATCTGATGAATGCCCATACAGATTATACATAACCTTAAATAAGCAGAAAAACAATTTTGCGTTTTCAGTTTTGAACTTTCAATTTAAATCAGCGTCCGTTATCCGTAATTCTGATTGCTACGGCGGTGACATCGTCCTCACGCTCGGCTTTACGGCGTTTTACCGCCTCGTCAACAACGGCCTTTGCAAGGTCCTGCGTACTGCCCTCGTTCCATGTGCGAATAAGCTTTTCGAGCCATTTGTCATCGCCCGTAATTACACCGTCTGATACCATAACAATCATATCTCCCGTTGTCAGATTTACCGTGTCGGTTGAAAATTTTATACCGTTTAGAATTCCTGCAGGGAGCGACGGCATTTCACGAGCCGTTACCCTGCCGTTTTTCTTTACAAATGTTACGGGTGCGCCTGCTTTTTTAAAAGTGGTTTTGCCGGTGTAGAGGTCAACACTTGTGACATCAACCGTTGAAAGCGATTCGTCCTCACTTTTCACCATGAGGGCGGAGTTCACAATCTGCAAACAGCTGTCGGCTGAAAGTCCCGCCCTTAGCAGTCTTGTCATAACAGACGCCGCCATATTGCCGTCAACAGCGGCTCTTCCGCCCGTACCCATACCGTCACACACGAGCGCATATGTTTTGCCGAAACCGTCATTGAAATAATTTATGCAGTCACCGCAGAGCTTACCGTTGTCGGCGGTGTGCTGGTCGCTTCCGATTTCAACATCAAACACGGGCATTTCGCACATTGCAATACGGATTCTGTTGCCCTCACGGCTGATTGTCGGAAGGTCAAATCTTCTTCCGCAACAGCGTGAAATCTCACGCATAACCTCGCCCTTAGAAAGCTTTTCGGACTTATTCGAGAGCGTAAGTTCCACGCTCATTCTTCCGCCGTTTGACACAAGGCAGATGCACTCCTCAACAATTGCACCGAGGCTTGTGAGGGCGCTGATTATCCGTTGTGCAGATTCGTTATCACACCGCATTGTGTTGCGAAATTCATCAGCCAAATCGTGGAGAATATCGCCGATTCCGGAAAACTGCCCTGCAACAACGCTCCGCACATCGGTAATCCTTTGTTGTGCCTCAAGCGCTGACTGATATTCACGGTAGTTTGCGTTCATTGAACGGGCAATTTCGCCTTTTTTACAGCAGTTTTTTACGAAAGATTTTTCAACATCTCTTTCGCCTATTGTGCCGTTCGATTCAAGATACTCTTCAAGCCTTGCAAAATCGTCACGGGTGACACCGCCCTTGTGTTCATAGCAGTACATTTTCAGTCCGCAGGTTTCGCAGACTTCATTTCTTGTACCCTCACAAACAGCGTCAAATGTGGGCGAATAGAGCTTTTTCATTTTTTCGGATACCTTTGAAACATCGTTTTTCACATTGCCGACCGCCTTTGAGGCAAAGTCGAGCCGCATAACAATATTTTTTCGCAGAGCCTCTCCGAGCGAGGTATTTTTCTCGCTTGAAAACACGGGCGAAATCACATTGCCGACCTCTTTCGGAAGTACCATAAACACCGCACTTGCGGCAAGGCTTTCAACAAGCACACCCGACGGTGTTCCGAACTGCGAACCGAACGCAAGGCACATCACACCGTTTGAGATTACAAAGGCAATCGCGCAGCCCAATTTTCCGAGCTGTGAAAAAAGCCCCGCCATAAGTCCTCCGAATGCAAAACCTCCGCAGATGTAGCCGTTCTCTCTTGACGCAATGCTGAAAATCGCCCCTGTTGAAATTCCGCTGATTGCACCGCCCGTAACCGAGCCGTAGCGTGAACAGAGCAAAATGACGAGCATTGCAATAATTCTGCCGAGCGAGATATTCTGCCACGCAATACTGCCGAAAGCCAGAATCAGGATACACCCCGACATAACCACGCTTGCGGTTTCCTGTTGCGAAAAAACTTCAAAACTTCTGTTGTCGCCTGCAAGGTGCAGTGCCGTGCTGATAAAATATGCCGCCGCACCTGCAATTACCGCCTCGGTTACGCAATCGGCAAAGGTTGTCAGCGTGCTTGTGCTTACGAAAAGCAACGAAACACCCGTTGCAAAAATCGGAACAAATGCCACAAGCGGAGCAAAAACCTTGCTTTTTGTAACCTTGTCAAGATCGCCGAGCAGCCACCGCAGACCGCCTATTGCCGCCACAACAGCAAGGTAACGAAAGCTGTCCGAGGGTTTGAGCAGGACATAACCGAATGCCGTGCCTAAGAGCGATGACAAAAGATACTTTCTCGGAACTGCCGCCGCAAATGACGCCCCGAACGGTGCAAGGCTTCCGAGAACCGCTCCCCGTGACACCAAAATTCCGCAGAGCAGACAACCTGCGTTTGTGAGCATTTTTCGCATAAAATCGCCCTGAACAGCGGGCTGTCTGCGAGCTAAAGTCGTTTTTGCTTCCATAAAAATCAACATCCTTTAATGATTTACTTCTTTTTGTATTTTCATTATAGAATATTACGGATGACAGTTTTGTCTTTTTGTGAATGAGAATTTTTATATTCTTTTGTAGAAACAAAGTTGTGCAAAAGCTTAATAAAGTAATTACGCAAAAGATTGTTCAACATTAAAAAATGCCGTTGTTAAAATTACGATTTTGCATTATAATGGAACAAACAAAAGTGAAAGGACAGACAAAATGATTATAATGTCAGTTGACCTCGGAAAAGCACGCACAGGCATTGCCGTTTGCGACAAAACCGAGTTTTTAGCGTCACCGTATACGGTTATATTTGAAAAGTCACCGAAACAGTTGCTTGAAAAGGTGTCAAATACAGCCAAAGAAACAAAAGCCGAGCTTATTGTTGTGGGACTTCCGAAAAATATGGACGGCAGTGAGGGCGAAAGCGCACAGAATGCCAGAGCGTTTGCCGAAAATCTGAGCAATGAAACAGGCATTGAATGCGTTATGCAGGATGAGCGTGGAACAACAATTACGGCTCACAATTTTCTCAACACCACAAATACAAGAGGAAAAAAGCGTAAAAGTGTCGTTGACGAGGTTGCCGCCACAATAATTCTTCAGGATTATCTTGACAAAAGAAAATCGGGCTTAAACAGATAAAATCATAAAAGATTTACCCTTCCGATGATTCCGGAGGGTTATTTAATGTACATTTTGAGAATTTTGTTGATTATTGTAATTATTTATGGTAAAATTTTTTCGGAGATTTGATCTCTGATTTTACTTGAGAGAGGGATTCTATGTTTTGTCCGAATTGCGGAAATCAATGTCCTGACGGCACAAAATTCTGTCAGTCATGCGGTACACCGCTCACAAACAATCAACAGCAAAACACTCCGCCTGATTTTAACAATCAGCAGGCTAATTACCAGCAACCTAATCAGCAATATCAACAGCCAAATTACAATCAATATCAGCAACCGAATCAGTATCGTCAACCGATGTACAATCAACCGTATCAGCAGTACCCACAGTATCCCGATAAATTCAACGGACATCAGATGGGTTGGTACAAATTTCTGATTTACTTTGCACTTTTTGCAGGTGCGTTCTTTAATGTATGCTATGCTGTTTTGTACATGACAGGCAGTATTTACGAAACCGAGCAAATTGATCCGCTTACCGTATATTCACTTTATCCGGGTGTAAAAGCGGTTGACATCGTGTATGGCATATTGCTTCTTGTACTTGCCGTTTTTATGATCGTAACCCGTTTTCAGCTTTCAGGATTGAAAAAGAACGGTCCGAAAATGGTTGTTGCACTTTACGGTCTTAATATTGCTATTGCGATTATTTATGCCATTTTAATTTCATGCACAACAGATTACATGGCATTCGATGCGTCAACAGTCAGTCAGTGCGTTTTCCCGATTGTTATGGCAATTGTCAACAAGGTTTATTTTGACAGAAGAAAAGATATTTTCGTGAATTAAATTATGTTGAGAATTTTATAACCTAAAATTCAAGCACGCCGCAGTTTCAAGTGAGAAAAACTGCGGCGTGCTTTTAAGTTAAATGCTTTAGTACTTTTAAGTACTACAAAATCATTATATCACCCATTTATGATAAAGTCAATAGTACCGATAGATACTATACAAGGTGATAATATGTATTTTAAAAGACTGCGTGATTTGCGAGAAGATCATGATATGAAACAAAGTGAAGTTGCCGAATATTTAGGAATTCAGCAGACGGTCTATTCACGCTACGAAAGAGGATTTCAGTCAATTCCTGTTGAGCATTTAATTAAACTGGCTGATTTGTACAAAGTTTCCACAGATTACATTCTCGGCAGAAAATAGTTACAAATTAAAAATTAAAGTCGGGTAGCAGATTTTCAATGCAAAATTTCTGTTCCCGACTTTTTTATTTGTGATACGGCGTGCCGCCGTGCAAAACTGAACCGCCCTCGGCAGTATATATACTGTCTGAGGGCGGTTCGGTTTTACAAGGGGTTTCCTGAAATCATCTTACTGAAATCAGTTGTTTTTAGGGCTTTTTTTGAAAATTCAACTCAGATTTAACGATGCTATCCAATGATAATAAAAATATTTTCGATGCGTTCTCAAAACTGTTAAATCTGCTAAAGCTTTGACAGCACAAAAGCTCCTGCTGTTTTTGATTAAAAAGAACAGGAGCTTTAATGGGTAAAATTATAAAAAGCACTGGCTCAAACTATGTACCGGACAAGGTAAATCAGTACATAAGTTTTATTTTCATCTGCTCACAAAACTCAAGCCATTCATGTGACGGCTTTTCGTCTGTAATCAGATAATCAATCCTATCCCAATCCAAAAAATTAACGAATGCAGTATGGTTGAATTTTGAATGGTCTGCAAGTAATACCACACACTCGGCACGGCTTGCCATCTCAGACTTCAAATCAGCCTCACCTTCGGAAGAATCAGTTATGCCTCTTTCCATATCAAGCCCTTTGCATCCGAGGAGAACAAGGTCAACATTGTACTTTTTCATAGCCTCTTTTGCAGGTTTTCCGTAGAAAGAACGGGTTTTTTCATCATAAAGTCCGCCGGTTGAAACCAGCTTCATTTTACAAGTGTCGAGTTCCTGAAAAATCTGTGCAGAAAAGGTAATTGCGGTAAGATTTTCATTGTCCTTAAAAAGCTTAACAGCCTCAAGAACAGTTGTGCTGTTATCAATCATCATCGTGTTCACACCAATAAATTTATCAACAAGCAGCTTAGCAATTTTCTTTTTGCTCTCAAGGTTGATTGCCTTGCGTTTAAAGAAATGCACTCTGTCATTCTGAGAAGTTGTATTAAGAACAGCTCCGCCGAAAGTTCTGGTAATGATACCGTCATTCTTCAGCTTTTCAAGATCACGCCTGATAGTTTCTTCGGTTACATTATATATTCTGCTTAAATCCGAGACGAAAACCTCGCCTTCGGTTTCAACCTTTTGTCTGATTTCGTCAATTCTCTTTGCCATAAACATTTCCCTCAACTTTTATTACATACTAACATAATTATCAACAAAAGTAAAGGGAATTCGACTGTTTTTACAATAATTTTAACAATCGGGAGCGGATTCCTTCACCCTATACACAAAGGTGTATTAAGCAACCCTTAATTATTATTGAAAAAACATATTATGCCCGAGCGTAACATTGCAACCGTTCGCACAATCCCGTAGGGTATTTACAAAATCTGTTTTTCCATACAAATAAACAACAACTTCCATATACAAAAAACAGTCGGGAAACAATGCGTTGCATTTTGCAAACTGTCTTCCCGACTATAATTTTCCATTTTTAATTTTCAACTTTCAATTTAAAAAGCTCACTCTCGCCCTATTAAGACTATCTGCACAAACATAAAAAGGCTGAAAGAACAACTATGCTCTTTCAGCCTTTGATTATAATTTTATTCTGTTTTATCGGATTGCCAAATTATTTGAGTGCGGCAATTGCGGCCTCGATAAGAGCAATCTGTTCCCTTTCCTTTGCGGCCTGTCCCTTAACCTTTTCAATTACAGCCTCGGGAGCTTTTGCAACAAAGCCCTGATTGTTGAGTTTACCCTCGCTCTGTGCAAGACGCTTTTTAACCTGTTCAAGCTCTTTGTTGAGTCTTGCAAGTTCCTTTTCCCTGTCAACGAGTTCGTCCATAGGAATGTAAATCTTTGCATCTGATGTTACAATATTTACAGCACCCTCAATTTCAAAGCTTTCTGCAACTTCAACCTCGCTTGCAGATGCAAGCTTCTGAATGAACTGTGTACCGTCCCTGAATGTGTCGGCAAACTTTGTTGCAACATAAACCTTTGCTTTTCTTGACGGCGGAACATTCATCTCTGCACGGCGGTTACGGATTGCACGGATTGCAGACATAATTTTTTCCATTTCATCCGCTGCCTCGGGATAATCAAGCTCTGCGTTGTATTCAGGGTACTTTGCGAGCATTACCGTTTCGCCCTCGTGAGGAATTGTCTGCCAGATTTCTTCTGTGATGTACGGCATAAACGGATGGAGAAGTCTGAGAATCTGATCAAGCACATAGAGGAGTACCTGTCTTGCATTCTGAGCGTCCTCACCGTCACTTGAAAGTCTTGTCTTAACAAGCTCAATGTACCAGTCGCAGTAGCAGTCCCAGATAAATTCATAAATCTTCTGAACTGCAATGCCGAGTTCAAACTTCTCAAGATTTTCGTTTACTTCTTTTGCAACTGTGTTGAGAGTTGAAACAATCCACTTGTCCTCTGTTGTGAGAGTTTTCGGAAGTTCATTCTTAACATCGTGGTCATCAATGTTCATGTGAACATAACGGGATGCGTTCCAGAGCTTGTTTGCAAAGTTAGCGCAAGCCTCAACACGCTTGTCGGAATAACGCATATCGTTACCGGGTGTGTTGCCTGTTGCAAGGAAGAAACGGAGTGCGTCTGCACCGTATTTGTCAATAACTTCAAGCGGATCGATACCGTTGCCGAGAGATTTTGACATCTTTATGCCGTTTTCATCTCTTACAATACCGTGCATAAATACGGTCTTGAACGGAGCAGAACCCATATTTTCACAAGCCGAGAAAATCATTCTTGCAACCCAGAAGAAGATGATATCATAACCTGTTACAAGAGTGCTTGTGGGATAGAAATACTCAAGTTCGGGAGTTTTGTCGGGCCAGCCGAGTGTTGAGAACGGCCAAAGTGCCGAACTGAACCATGTGTCGAGAGTGTCCTCGTCCTGATGAATGTGTGTACTGCCGCACTTACAGCACTTTTCGGGTGCGTCTTTTGCAACCATAACTTCGCCGCAGTCATCGCAGTACCATGCAGGGATTCTGTGTCCCCACCAAAGCTGACGGGAAATACACCAATCCTTTATGTTCTCCATCCAATGGAAGTAAACCTTTTCAAATCTTTCGGGGATGAATTTTGTGTCGCCCTTGCGGACAACATCAATTGCAGGCTTTGCAAGCGGAGCCATTTTTACAAACCACTGCTTTGAAACCATAGGCTCAATTGTTGTGTGACAACGGTAGCAAGTGCCGACATCGTGAGTAAGATCTTCAACCTCTTTGAGAGCGCCGATTTCTTTAAGGTCGGCAACAATAGCCTCTCTTGCCTCCATTGTTGTCATACCTGCGTATTTTCCGCAGTCGAGAACCTCGGGTTCGTTTTCGGCAAGCTGTCCCTTTGCCTTTAACTCATTGTATTCTTCAACATCCTTTGCGCCTGTAAGGTGACCGTCATATGTAAAGCAACGGACAATCGGAAGATTGCAGCGCTGACCGACTTCAAAGTCGTTAGGGTCGTGTGCAGGAGTAATTTTAACAACACCCGTTCCCTTTTCCATATCTGCGTGTTCATCACAGACAATTGGGATTTCCTTGTTAAGGAGCGGAAGGATTACATGACAGCCGTGGAGGTGCTTGTAACGCTCATCGTCCTTGTTGACGGCAACAGCAGTATCACCGAGCATTGTTTCGGGACGGGTTGTTGCGATTTCAAGGTACTCGCCTGTTTCCTTAACCTGATAGAGCAAGTGCCAGAAATGACCGTTCTGCTCCTTGTATTCAACCTCGGCATCCGAAATTGATGTACAGCAATGAGGACACCAGTTTACCATACGGTTGCCACGGTAAATTTTTCCGTCATTATAAAGGCGAACAAAAACTTCTTTAACAGCCTTTGAACAGCCCTCGTCCATTGTGAAGCGCTCACGCTCCCAGTCACAGCTTGAACCGAGCTTTTTAAGCTGACTTGTGATTCTTCCGCCGTACACCTTTTTCCATTCCCATGCACGCTTTAAGAATTCTTCTCTGCCGATATCCTCTTTAGTGATACCCTCTTTACGCATTGCCTCAACGATTTTAGCCTCTGTAGCGATTGACGCATGGTCTGTACCGGGAAGCCAAAGTGCGCTGTAGCCCTGCATTCTTCTCCAACGGATAAGAATGTCCTGAAGTGTTTCGTCAAGTGCGTGACCCATATGCAGCTGACCTGTGATATTTGGCGGCGGCATTACGATTGTATAGGGTTTTTTATCTTTGTCAACCTCTGCGTGAAAGTAGTTGCCTTTCAGCCAGAAGTCGTAAATTCTGTCCTCAAACTCTGACGGGTTGTAGGATTTAGCAAGTTCCTTTGCCATAGTCATTACTCCTCTTGATTTATTGTTCGGATAAACCGAGTTCATATACCTTTTTATTATCTCATTTATGTACTGATTTGTCAATTATTCGCAAATAAAATGTAGCATATAATTTCAAATTTATCACATTTAAAGTTTGACGAATAAAGAGTTAAATGGTAAAATATATTGCATAAAAGGGAACAGAAACAAACAATTTCAAGGGTGTGTATTATATGAAAGTCAAGGTTATGTGCCTTGTGCTGTGTGCGATGGTTTTCGCGTCAATTTTCTGCGGATGCGGAAGTAACAAAAATACCGAAATCATCGGCAAATGGGTGCCGACAACAGCAAAGACAAACGGCGAAACAATTTCATACAGCGAACTCGGAGTTGACGAGAATCAGTTCGGGCTTGAATTTAAAGACAGCAGCAACTGCACCGTCACTCTTGCAGGGATTTCATGCGATTCAACATACACCTTCAACGGAACTTCCGTTGACCTCTCGGTAAACGGCACGGCATACAAGCTGAGCTATGACAGCGGAGTACTTACAATGGTGCTTGATTATGATAACGACAGAATCGAATTTTCGTTTTCCAAGCAAAGATAGTTTTGTAAATTTAAAATTAAAAATTTCGGTCGGGCAGCTGCTTTGCAAAATGCAAAGTTATGTTGCCCGACCGTTTTTTATATATGAAATTTTCGGTTCGTTTGCAACATTACTTATTTGCCAAAGCATAAACCTTAATCGGCACATTTTTTCTTTTGCAATTCTCTATAACAAACCGTGTTCCGTGTGACATACCGTCCCAAAATGCAATAACTTCATCGGCATAATCAATTATTTGCAAATTTCTTTTCAAAGGTGCTGACCGCCCGTATCGTTCGTATTCGGGTAAAAATTCTTTTAGTTTAATATTATGTGTCTTAGCGTAATCTCTCGCACTTCTGTCAACACCAATAGCACCACCGCTTACTATTTCAGTTGTATTCTCAGGTAAATAATCGCCTAAATTATTCACTGTAATACTTCTTGAGCCTACTATCGCAATTTTCATTTTTTCACACTCCTAAAATTATGACACCATTATGACATCATAATAGCACCATTTTCGTTTTGACGCAATAATTACATTAAAATAGTGTCATAATAACATTTAGGAGTACCAATTATGGATGATAATATTTTACGATACACTCTGAGAGTTAACCGCACGCTTTTTCAGAAATTCAGATATGTTGCCGACTATGAAGGTCGTTCCGCAAATCGTGAAATTGAGCAGTATATAAAGCAAAGGGTTAAGTCCTTTGAAGAAGAACACGGCGAAATTGAAGTGAAAAAAGATTAAACATACGCATAGATTAACACCCTTTCGGAGTATTTCCGAAAGGGTGTTTTTTTATCAAACAAAACAATTTTCAACTTTCAATTTTCCATTTTCAATTTACACAAGAAACTTTCCTATCACCGCAACTGCGTCGGTATGACACAACAGATTTGCGTTTTCACGCACCCTTGCCGCTGCATTGCGGTGTTTTTGTCTTTCACCGTATTCTGATAACACCCGTATCATATGCTTCGGCAACGAAAAATAATCAAACACAAGGTAATAATTTCCCGACATTTCGTATGCGGAGCTTTTTCTGCAACATATATTACTGCGGTACAAAGCCTCTACCGCATTCAGAAAATCCGACGCATTCGCCATTTTCCAGCACAGACCGCTGTCGGACTTTTTCAGCCTGTATTTTCGTTTTTTCGGATTTGTCGTAACGAGGATACAACATTCATTGCCGAACGAAAAGGCCTCTATTTTCACATTTTTACCATTTGTGTCAAGCCCCGCCCTGCAACAGGCAAGTCGCATAAGTCCGATAATCACCTTTTGATTATCCTCGTTTTTAAAGCTCATTTTTCCGAAATCAAGCTCAAAATTTTCCATATCCGATTCATCAAGCTTAATCAGCAGTTTATTATCGCCGAGTTTGTCAACAGTCAAAATACTCCCTCCCCTAAATTCCGATACACATACATCTGTTTACATATTATGATGGACGGAGCATTTTTGCAAGTAAATATTACTGGAATAAAATTTGGCTGTTTTTTCACACATAATTGTCGAATATAGCGTATGCAATACAAAAAGGTTGCCAACATAACAATTTAATGCTACAATGATGCCGTAAGATACAGCCACAGAAAATAAAAAGCAAAAGGAATGATTTTTATGCCAAACTGGCTTAATGACGCTGTTTTCTATGAAATTTATCCACAGAGTTTTTGCGATACCAGCGGTGACGGAATCGGTGACATCGAAGGTATCATCAGCAAGCTTGACTATGTAAAAAGCCTCGGTTGCAACGCAATCTGGCTCAACCCGATTTACGATTCACCTTTTATGGATGCAGGCTATGATGTTCGCAACTACAAGAAGGTTGCAGAGCGTTACGGCACAAATGATGACCTTGTTCGTCTTTTTGACGAGGCTCACAAAAAGGGAATCAAGATTCTGCTTGACCTTGTTCCGGGTCACACATCAGACCAGCACGAATGGTTCTTGGAGGCTAAAAAAGCCGCAAAGAGCGAATATTCAAACCGTTACATTTTTACAAAAAGCGTATGGGACGCACCGCCGCAGTACCGTATGATGTGCGGACTTTGCGAGCGTGACGGCAACTATATGGTAAACTACTTCAGCTCACAGCCTGCTCTTAACTACGGTTTTCACGAAATCACACATCCCGAATGGCAGTTGCCGTGTGATCATCCCGACTGTCTTGCAACGGCAGAGGCTATGAAGGATGTTATGCGTTTTTGGCTTGACAAGGGTGCTGACGGTTTCAGAGTTGACATGGCTGACTCACTTGTTAAGAACGATGACGATAAAATTGCAACGGCAAAAATCTGGCGTGGTGTGCGTGATATGCTCGACACGGAATATCCGAATGCCGCAATGGTTGCAGAGTGGTGCAATCCAGAAAGAGCAATCAACAATGCAGGTTTCCACATGGACTTCTATCTTGACCACTACGGAAACGGCTACAGCAGACTTTTCCGCTACGGTGAATTCGGCGATCAGGCTGTTTTCAATCCTAACGGCAAGGGCGATATTAAGGCATTTGCAGATGAATATCTCCCTAACTATGAAAAGACAAAGGACAACGGCTACATCAGCTTTATGACAAACAACCACGATATGCCGAGAGTTACAGCATATCTTGACAAAGAGGCTATCAAGCTTGTGAATGCATTCATTTTCACAATGCCGGGTGTTCCGTTCCTCTACTACGGTGATGAGATCGGTATGAGATACCAGAAAGGCATCGTAAGCAAGGAGGGCGGTTACTCAAGAACAGGCTCCCGTACTCCTATGCAGTGGAACAGCGGTAAGAACCTCGGCTTCTCAACAAGTGACGAGCCGTATCTTGCAGTTGATAAGAGTGCCGACGCTCCGACTGTTGAGAATCAGAAGGACGACCCCGACAGCATCTACAAGGTTGTAACAGACATCATTGCACTTCGTCACAAGTACGATGACCTTAAAGGCAACGGTGAGCTTGAATTTATGTATGAAGAAGGTAAAATTCCGTTTGCATACAAGAGAGGCAACCTCGTTATGTACTTCAACCCCCTCGGTGAAAGTGCAGTAATGAACGCAAAATATACAGGCAAAACAGTATATGCCCTCGGCAACGCTGAATTTGCAGACGGCAAAGTAACAATGTCACCGCAAAGCTTCGCCCTCGTAGAAATTGACGGCTGATTAAATATAATTTTATAGTTTAAGCATAAAAACACCCTTTCGATAAACTCCGAAAGGGTGTTTTAAGTTGAGTTTTATTTATAATTGACTTCCGCATTTAACACAAAAACTGCTGTCGGGTTCATTTTCTTCTCCGCAGTTTGGGCAGGTTATTTTCATTTGTGAAACCTGCGTTGTTGATTTTAGATTATATCCGCAGGTTTTGCAAAATATATCATTCTGACCTATCGGATTTTTGCAGTTTGGGCAATACAGGCTGACGCTTTCTCCGACATTATTATATGAAACTGGCATATTCGGAAAAACCATAACATTATTTTTTGGCTTTATGCACACCATAACAATGCCTGCAATAACCATTACCACCGCAAGAGCCATAAATATGTAACACGGTATTGAATTTGTCGCATTTGTTCTTGCCTGATAGTCCTGCATAAAGCCCTCTGCCCAATGGGTTCTTGTGGACTGCACATCATAAAGCTGAACGGCTGACACAATAAATGTTATCACTCCTGCCACAATCAAAATAGCGCCTATCACTTTTAATGCAGGATTTCTTTTTGTTTTTCCCATATATTTCACCTCATTCCGCTGTTACTTTGTAAACTCTGGATTGTTTATTTTCATATTTCTCGAATAATCCATTTCCAATAGGATAAAAACCTTTTTCCTGTATTGAATAAACTGTATTGCCCGACAAATCCAATATCTCAGTTTTTACGCTATTTTCCAAAGAGTAAACAACTTCAAACAAACCGTTTTGGTCAACTGAAGAAAAGTGTTCAATTTCATACTCATCGGAAGATTTCGTATAAATTGTACTACCATTAATATCAACTAAATTATACACTCCGCCGTCATCTTCAGTAACACAATACCCATTAACAAAACCGCAATTGAGATTTCCTTTAAATACATTATCTGTTATCGAATTACCGTCTATATCTGTTACAATTTTATTATTTTTAATATAAGTTTTGTTATCATACTGCGAAACTACTCGACCAACACCTAAATAATCCTCTGATATTTCAAAATTACTGTCTGAAATTTCTCCCTGTCTGTCGATCAAAACAATTTTATCATTTTCATCTAAGGCAAGAGTATATTTATTTATATTCTTTTCAAAGTCAACAAAGGCACTAAAACTATCATCTTCAACACCGTTAAATTTAACAATTTCCTTATAATTAAAATCAACAACAACCTTATTATTAAAATCTATAAGTCCGTATTTTTCGTCTTTTTTTGCCCTAAACAGTGTTGAAGAAGCAAGAGAAAGTTCATCATATTCAGCAGGAACAATTTCATTTAAATCCAAATCTAATGCACCATATTTATATCCAGTTTCCTCTTTTTTACCAAAAACAATTACACCGTTATCTATTTTGGGTGAGCCATATTCCGAGTCTATATACTTCAACTCTTTTGTTTTCAAATTGTACAAGGCATATTTATCCTCGCTATGAATTGGAAATCTAAGAACAGTATAATCACCGTATATGCCCTGTATCTGTCCCGACTTTCCATAGCCCTCATTAAGTGAAACATTGGAAATATTAGCAACCATATTACCATCTAAATCAAATATTACATTATACGCACAAAAATCAGTAGAATTTATATTTGAATAAGTAACTCTCACCACCAAATACTCACCATAAACTATCGGATCGGTTATTCTAAATGCACTATCCGATATTGAATATCCGCTTGAGGTTGCCGCTTCTTCGAGTGAAATTTCTTCAAACTTATAGGTTTGATTTTTCTGCGGAATCGGTGCAACATAGTTTGTGTCCTCATAATTTGGCTCTGTTGCAGGCTGTGTGGTCGCAGCCTCGGTTGTCACGGCTTGTTGTGACGAATTTGCATTATCTCCCGACTGCGAAGCGTTTGACTGATTTCCGCCGTCATTGCAGGCACACAAAACCGAAGTCAGCATAACTGCACTTAAAACACCTGAAATGATTTTTTTCACAAAGTATTCCTCCTCAAAAATATTTTTCGTTCTCAAATAAGCTGAAACTATTTTCTAAAAGTAAACTTTTAGTTTAAAAAGTTTTTGTTTAGCTAATAATTGTATTATACAGTTTTCGCTTACAAAACGCAAGTGTTTTAAAATATTCTTATCAAAAACTTTTTTGAGGTGAATATAATGTTTGATTTCGGATTAAGAATACGAGAACTTAGGGAGTCAAGACATATGTCGCAGGAAAGCTTGGGCAGGAGAATCGGCAGAAGCAAGCCTGTTATAAGCAATTACGAAAACAACATCAAATATCCTCCGCTTGAAGTTTTAATTTCAATTGCAAATGTGTTCAATGTTTCGCTTGATTACCTTGTTGGCATAGAAAAGAAGGACGCACTCTACATTAACAATCTGAACGAAACACAGTCTAATATAATGAAACTGCTCTACGAAGAATTTACCGATTGCAATCTTAAAGGCAAAGAGCTTTCATCACGCCAACAAAAAATATTAAGCCTGCTCTTAATTGAGTTTTTGAAATGAAAACCAAATCAACATTTTGACATATAAAAACACCCTTTCGATAAACTCCGAAAGGGTGTAATTTTTTAAAATATAACAAAGCGATCGTCACTACGGTCTTAAAAAACGAAAAATGACTTTAAATGTTGTTATGGAACAACAGTCTTTTGAATATTGGGTGCGTCAACAATTGAAACAATACCGTCGCTGTTCACATCGTCCATCGGGAAAGTTTCGGCATTCTGTATTATATATGAATCAAAAAATGTTTCAACTTGCCATTGCAATTTACAAAAATCATTTTTCATAGATGTTGAGCAAAAGAGCCTTGATATCATAAAGCTTCTTTGAGAGGTCAACATAATAGTTATGCGGATTTTCAAAACGCTTAACCTCGTCCCAGAGAAGGTCAATCTGCTCACGGCAATATGTTGCGATTTCCTCAATTGACGGTGACTCATACACGCACTTGCCGTTCTTGAAGATTGGCACAAGAAGCTCCTTTGCGGTATAGTTATCAAGCATTTTTGTTTTCCAAACCGCATTCGGATCGAAAATTGTTCTCGGCTTTGAATCGTCAACAACCTCATCATAAATGCAAAGCTCATCGGCAATAGCCTTGCCGCTGTCCTTGTCAAAATAGCGATAAACCTTTTTGAAGTGCGGATTTGTAATCTTGGTTGTATTTTCGCTGACCTTGATTTTCGGCACAATTTCACCGCCGTCATTTTCAACGGCAACAAGCTTATAAACACCGCCGAATACAGGCGAACTTGATGAAGTGATGAGTCTTTCACCGACACCGAATGTGTCAACCTGAGCGCCCTGCATCATAAGGTCACGAATAAGGTACTCGTCAAGAGCGTTTGACGCAGTAATTGTACATTCAGTAAGACCTGCGTCATCAAGCATTTTTCTTGCTTTCTTTGAAAGATAGGAAATATCGCCCGAATCAAGGCGGATTGCACACTTGGTCTTGCCCTGCGGAAGAAGAACCTCCTTGAACACCTTAATGGCATTCGGGACACCGCTCTTTAATGTGTTGTATGTATCAACAAGGAGAGTAGGATTATCGGGATACATCTCGCAGTAGGTTTTAAAAGCGTCATACTCGCTGTTGAACATCTGAACCCATGAATGTGCCATTGTACCGCCGGCGGGGACACCGTAAAGCTCGTCTGTAAGTGTGCAGGCTGTACCCTTGCAGCCACCGATATATGCGGCTCTTGCGCCGTCAACTGCGGCATTTGCACCCTGAGCACGGCGTGAACCGAATTCAAGCACGGCTCTGCCCTGAGCGGCACGGACAATTCTGTTAGCCTTTGTCGCAATGAGAGTCTGATGATTGATTGTGAGGAGAAGGAATGTTTCAACAAGCTGAGCTTCAATTGCAGGCGCTTTGATTGTCATAACAGGCTCGTTCGGGAAAATCGGAGTTCCCTCGGGGATTGCATAAACATCACCGCTGAATTTGAAGTTTCTCAAATACTCAAGAAACTGCTCGTCAAAAATGCCCTTGCTCTTGAGATACTCGATGTCCTCGTCTTCAAAATGAAGTTCTCTGATGTACTCAATAGCCTGTTCAAGACCTGCCATAATCGCAAAACCGCCGTTGTCGGGAACTTTGCGGAAGAACACATCAAAATAGACATTCTTTTTATAAAAACCGTTTTTAAAATAGCCGTTTGACATTGTAAATTCGTAGAAGTCACACAGCATAGCCATATTTTCTTTTTTCATAATAATCACCTTGAATGAGATTGTATATTCTGTAACGCAGAAGTATAGATATAGTTTAGTCTTTTTTCGTCAATTTGTAAAGCGGAATTTGCACAAAAGCCGTTAAAATCCAGCCCTCTTGCCTATACATTTTTAATATCTCGGTTGACATTTTACCGCTTAAAGGTATAATTAAGTTATATCGAAAACGATCCACTCGGAGGTAAAAATATGAACAGCGAAAATAATAAACTCTGCCCATTCTGCGAAAGCGAAATGATGATTATTCAGGACAACCTCAACAACGGCAAGCCGTACCTTGAATGCCCCACCTGCGGACTCCGTTTCCAAATTGAAGGCTTCCCCGAAAATCCGCAGGAAATCAGAGAAACTGAGTGATTTGGTCTAAACATTTGTATTGCAGATATTGAAAAAATCACCGCTCGGCTCAAAATGTCAAGTTTCACAAAAATGTGTTGACAAATCGACTGAACGGTGATATAATCTATCTTGCGTTGAAATTTATAAGTAAGTTTGCAAAACCGACTTTCATAATTTCATCGGTTAAAATTAATATAGGGGTATAGCTCAGTTGGTAGAGCAGCGGTCTCCAAAACCGCGTGCCGAGGGTTCAAGTCCTTCTGCCCCTGCCACAAACAAGTCCTTGAAAATGGCTTAAACAAGCCGTTTTTGAGGATTTTTTCTTTTTAGTCAGAGGTTAAAAAACTTCGTTAAAAACCGCTTTTCTAAAAATTTTCTAAAAATGCTCGAAATCCATTTTCTAAAACTTTCTAAGTAATTCTAAAAAATTCACGCTGAAAAAATATTGTTAATGGAGTTAGATATACTTATTTTACTTGTCTTATCCGTGTGTGCATAGTAATTTAACGTAGTTGTTGAAGAACTGTGCCCTAACCATTCCGCAACCTGAACAACAGTAAATCCCATATTTAAAAGATTACTTGCTACACTGTGCCTTAAATCGTGAAGTCTGATTGTCGGTAAATCGCTTTTTAAAATCATTTTATGGAATGTTCTTGTAAGATAATTCGGCTCTATAACTCGTCCGTCTTTCCAAGTACATACATAATCTGATTTTATGTAACCGTCTTCTAAAAGCTCTTTCATTTTCTCCTGTTCCTGCTTATGCTTTTTAAGAAGATTATATACATTTTCAGGAATAGGAAGCGTTCTATAACTGCTTTCTGTTTTCGGCGGAACTGTTATAGAACCACCTATATTCTGTTGCAAAGTTTCTGAAACGGTTATTGTTCGCTTTACCATATCTATACTGTGCCACTTTAAGCCGAGAACCTCACCACGGCGAAAACCAAACAACGCACACAACACAACAGGAATTTCAATTACTGAGCCTTTGAACAAACTTAACAGCTCTTTGACTTGTTCCTCGTTAAGAAATTCGCTCTTGTGCTTTTCTGCTTTCGGAGTCTTTGCTGTTGAAGCTACATTATAATATAGTATTCCTCGTCTTACTCCGTCATTCAAAGCCTTGCTGATTGTTCGGTGAATGTGTTTTATCGTTGTTGCCGATAAATGTTCGCTACCGTCAGTCTTGCTTTTATCTGTAAAGAGATAATTATAAAAGTCCTCTAACATACACGGTGTCAAGTCCTGTAACTTTGTTCTTCTGCTATTAAAATAAGGAATAATATGATTATTAATATTGCCCGAATAACCTCTGTATGTTGACGGTCTTAATTCAGGCTTAATATTTTTCAGCCATAATTCGATATAATCAGCAAAATACAAGTCGGAATAATTCAGATTTTTCCTGTCATACTCATTTCGTTTCTCTTCGAGGAAATGTTCAGCTCGCTTTTTGTTGCCTTTTACCGTATAGCCTGTACAAAACCATTTTGTCTTGTATTTAGGCTTTCCGTTAGCCTGAATTTCATCAGTCTTAAAGCTCAAAACAGCATAATATTTTCCGTCTTTAACCTGTAAACTACCTCTTGTTGTTGCCACTTAAAAAACTCCTTTCAAAAGCAACAACTATCAACTCAACTATATTATAAATTGAATTAATAGCTGTTGCAAGTGTTTATTAAGTATTTGCCTGATTATTGATTAAAAAATCAATCAACAATTGTTTAGGAATAATATATTTCTTCCCTATTCTCAAATTTGGAATTGTATTTTCTCTTAATAATTCATACACCTTACTTCTGCCGATATGCAAAATAACCATTAAATCCTCGGCAGTAAGCACATCAGAATAACTTTCCAACATACTCACACACCCCCTCTAATCAGCAGGATTGTCAAGGCTTTCTACAAGCTCAAGAAACTCCTTACAAGAAGTGCGCCTGCCGTTTTCATCTTTTGAAGGTCTTTTAGAGCGGTAGTTATCTCCGTGAAGAGGTATTCCTAATTTACCTAAAAAGTATCGCAAGTCTTCAAAACTGTAGCCGTTATAAGATGTACCCATTTTTTGACCGTTACTCATGTCGATTATCCAATATCTCTGACACGCTCTGTACCGTAATTCCTTATAACCCAAGAACACCGGCTTTAATTCATACCCAGCTTCTCGAAACACTTCCTTAATACGCCAACTGGAATAATAATCATATGTCGAGATGAAAGTTAAATCGCTAAGCTCGCTACCGCCTGTATATTCGAGGATTTCATCTGAATCATCTTCATCACACATATTCTTTTCTTCAATCATATACATCACCTTCCACTTCGCAATGAGGATACTTGATACCTTCAAAGAGGGCATATTGCAAAATCTCGTCTGCCACAACTGGGTTAATAATAAAATTATCGAAGTCAACCTCTTGACAAAAAGCTATATTATTTGCAAATGCAATATAAATACCTCTTAAAAGGCGCTCTAAATCTAAGGCATATTGCTCTCCGTTTCGGGTATAAATATAGACATATCCACCCTCGGCAATCGGAAATAATATATCGTCAGTGCCTTTGGCATCACCCACATACCGAGTTGCTTCTACCCAATGCTGTGCGTTACCGAAAAAGGCTAAGTATAATATGTGGCTTAACGCTTCCTTTGATAACTTCAAGTTTCTGTATACCATGCTATTGTCATAAAAAGAGTATACACAAACTTTCACTTTGTGATTTCTATTCCATTTTTCACTTAAATTCTTTTTCATAGTGAAAACTCCTTTCTGAATTATAAATATAAAAAGAATATTGAGTTAAAATATTTAAGTATTTCGGTTTCTCGGTTTTTCGGTTTTATATTTATTTGAATTAGTTAGTTTTTAGGAAATAGGTTTCTCGGTTTTAAATGTTTTACTCCATATCCTTTGAATAAAAAGTGCGTTCAAATTCCTCATCAGATACTACCTGATTATCTGTGTTACTGCTTGTATTTATTGCCGTTAGTGTAAACGGATTGTCACTTTCAGAAATTTTCTTTATAATCTCTGCAACATCAATCTTTGTAAGGTCAACACTGACAAAGCAATCTGATAAACTTTGCTGTGATAAACTAAGAAAATTCTTTCTAAGCCAAGCCCTTATCTGAGGGTTAATTTCAAGTTTTTTCTTATGGTATTTCTTGTATATTTCATACAGAATACTCCAAAATTCAGCAACAGCTTTTTCACCCCATATAACGCTGATTTTGTATATCAAAGGGAACAAACCGCTACCGTAAATAATATGCTGAATGCTTTTATTCAAACTATTGTTAGCAGGACTTTCACAACGCAAAGCGTGAAAATTACTGCATTCAATTATTTTAAGCAGGTCGTTTGTAAAATCAGTAAAACAGCTGTTAAGAGGGTCATAAAAACGGTATCTGTCACATATTTTGCTTGCAATGAACTGCGATACAGAAACATCATCTGTTATATGTTCCAATTGCTCGGTTATTTGATGAGCATAGTTTCCTCTGTATGAAGCCTCAAATCTAACCCAACTGTCGCACTGCAATGCTTCATCAAGGCGAAAACCGTTGTTGCTAATTTGCTCCGATTTTTTATCATAAACCCGAAGTAGTGACTGTGCGTTTTCAGCCCTTGAACCGATATAGATTGACTCAGTCACCAAATTTTTTTCAACAGAAGAAATCTTTCTTTTACTGTGTCTGTAGTTACAGTCAAGCACCTGTAGACTTTCGTCCTTTAACCTGCTGTATATGCTATGCGGTGATAAATCATAATTTTTGTAGTCAGCAGTTAAATCTATACGGCTCAGTCTGTATCTGTATAACGGACTTTCAATGTTGCTTAAAAACTTTCCGATATTTATATTCTCACCGTAGAAATCAAAATACCGCTTTTGATATACTGCCCAAGAGTGAGCAGAGAAACGAACTAATATTCCCATATGCACAAAAGTTTCGTGTAACGCTATAGTGAAATAATATGGAGCGTTCTCAATAGTAAATGCTTGTGAATATGCCTGCGGCTTTTTATCACGCATTTCTACAACTTTACCGAGCAACAATTCTATGTCCGCCTTATAGATAAATTCCTGTATCATTGAATAAGCTGTACTTTGCCAATCGTTACAAACATCATCAATCGGATAAAAGAAAACTAAAGAAAATTCATCTACACCGACTTTCAATTCTTTATCCATTCATATAATCACTCCTATAATATCGAACGCATATTCGATAAAATTATATTATCCCCTTCATTAAAGTGAGGGGATTGACTTGCCGTCAGGCGGTTCGCACCTTGACGGTGCTACCGCCCACGGCAAAGCAATTACTTTTGCGGTTTAAGACTCTCATTAACTAAATGAATAGCACTTGCCTTTGCCGCAATCTGATGTCCTGCACTTGTCCAATACAGCGATAATTCAAGATTATCAAAGCGTACATAAATACGGCTGTTGCCGTCAATAGGATTGTCAATCTGTTTATCACTGTCAATACGAACGCTAAGCCTATCAAACTTATTTTCCTCAAGAATAACGATATACTTATATCCTGTAACCGTGCTTGTTCGGCGTCCATCCACATAGGCATATGACGGTATAACATCTATCAACAATAACTTACTGCCAACAGAACCCAGTACATCAATTTTTGCATTTTTAATATCCATAGCTATCTCCTTTCTGTTTATTTTGAACTTCATTTGAAGTTCTTGATTATATAAAAACACATGGAGTTGCGAATTTTGGGATACTTTGGATAGGAAATACCCCTTTTTAAGAATTTTTAAAAAATTTTTCTGCTTCTTCAAGCCACAACTTCAAGATTTGCGTTTGCTTTGCATAGTCATAATTACGAAGTAATTCCATAAGTTCACTGGGAAAGCCCTCTAAGAGATATGTACCATACAATAAGTAATCTAATGAACATTTTGTAGTGAGCGAAAATCTAATCAGATACTCAAGAGCAGTATTTCTTATGTCTGTGTACTTTTTGCTCTGAACATCACTTTTCTTTGAATGATACTTGTCCATTGTGTTTTTAGATACACCTAACAATTCGCTGAACTGTTTTTGTGTCAATTTCCTTTGTTGATGATTACAAAAATACTTGCGTACCTCATCTAATCGAGCTCTATAATCAAGAAAAAAATCTTCATCTTCATCATCAAAATCTTCGATATATTTTGAATTACCCTCTAATAAATTAAAGCAATTAAAGCAAAAATCGTTAATCTTGCTTTTACCTGAATGTTTACAAATTTTCCTTAATTCTTCAATTTCGGGTAAATTATGACCGAAAACCAAATAATCTAAAGAAACATTAAAACGCAGATGAATGAGAAATAAAAAATCAGTGGACGGAAAAACGATTCCGTGTTCAACCTTACTGACATAATCCTTTTTATAGCTAAATTCAATGTCAGTAAGCGAATAGTCACCGTAATTATCATAATCATCATCAATTTTCGGGTTTAAAAACTCAAGAAACTCATTTACAGTCTTAGGCTGACCGTTAAAGCCTTCTTTTCTAAGCCCCTTTCTCAACTGCTGTATTCTTTCTCCAATAGCCTTCTTGTATGCATTTCTTTGCATAATTATTGACAACTTTCTTGTGCCATAAATTTACACAGAGTGCAGGACACACTCTATAAGTGCTTATGTTAGAAACGCAGGGAAGAATTGATACTCAACCAAGGTTTAGATGTATCAACCACGACAAAAAAGGTATGGTTTTAGATTTTGAAAGTGTTAGGGTACAAAGAAATGTGTTATAGGGTATAGTGCAATTTTGGCTAATAGTAAAAAACGCTATTTTATCGACCATAAAAAATTGCCATAAACCACAAGAAACGACAATTTATTTTAAAGCATAAAAAATAGCCCAATCAGAGTAATGATTGAGCTATTCTTGTGCATAAATATTCAATTTGCTGTATAAATAATTATCGGGATAAAGCTGTTTTTATAACGGCTTTTGTATCGTTTATGTTTCGTAACATAGGCACAACTATTTCTCTCAAAGGCTTTCCGTCAGTTTGCAGATATCCTTTGCCCCTTGATTTTGGTTCTATCATCTCCTTATTATCATTAAATACCATTGCTATACTCTCTTTGCTGAGCGTACCAAGACCTACCACATTGCCAAAGTTATCTCGTCCTGTAATATATGTTGAATCGGCTCTTTGTAGTGACATAATGATAAAAATATTTGCACCTCGACCTAACATAAGAATGTTGGCAAGTTTTTGCTTGTAGTTATCCTGCTCTTTCTTTACGGCTAAAGAACTGAGGAAACCCGACCACTCATCAATACATAAATAAATCGGTTCATATTCTGAATTTACACTTGCATTTGCCATTCTGTTTTGTAATTCATCAAAAACACAGTCAACAGCTTCACCGACAGAATTATGCTTATAGTAATTCCGACAGTCATTAAACTCAATAAAGTCAATGCCTTTAAAGTCTGCCAAAATCAATTTGACAGACTTCTTTGCTATTTGACCTAATATGTATGTTAGAAGATAAGTTTTACCGCTTCCGCTTGGTGCTACTATCAGCATATGAGGTACAGAGGAAAAGTCCACCGTAACAGGCACTTTTACACCCTGTGAAAGAATAGATAAATCTACACCGACAGTTAATTTACTGCTATCAAACCTCATCGTCATACACCTTATCTGTTGTTATATTCAGCTGTTCATCTCTCTTTTTGGATTTGATATAATGCCTTACATCATCTTCACAGCTAATATACATCACGGCAAATTTTAGTAAATGCTGTTCCTCGTTATATACAACCTTTTCAATATATACGCTCGGTATCATACCGTAGGATTTGCTGTTGTAGTATGAGGGTAAATTAACCATGCCGTAATTAAGCAATTGAGCTTCAATATACGATTGGATAATTTGCTTTAATGTATCTTCATCAAAGTCATATGATTTTTTTGGCATAATAATCTGAAAGGTGTAAAAAATACAGTTGTCAACACATAGTGGATTGTACCCCTCTTTTAAGAGAGAACTGCAATCTTTACCAAGCGGAAGTTTTAAAAACTCGTTGTTGCTCTGTAATACATCATACAAAAAGTAAAGTAAGCTCGGATAAACGCTGTTTACAACTTTCATTCTTGCTTTGTTTGAAGCAAAATTAGCTGTTAAGCGAAGAGCGGATTTGATAGATTTTCTGTCGCTCAATTCCAATACCAACAAGAAAACCACAACCAAAACAGTCATTGCAATTAGGCAGATAAACCCTGTCAGCAAATAACTTACTGCTCCTGACAAAGAAAACGGTATTCCGAGTTTGTTGCACTCTGAAAGATATTCAGAGCCGAAAGCCATAATTACGAAAAAAGCTACTGCAAAATAGGTGAGCAGTACCACCCTAAAAGATTTTTTATTCATAAAAAATCCTCCTTCATATTTTTTGAACCTCTAAAGCAATCTTTGAAGTTCTTGATTATATAAAAACACATGGAGTTGCGAATTTTGGGATATTTGTAACTAATCATAACGAAACCGCAGGAAATTTTATATTTTCTGCGGTTTGTTTATTTTATAAGGTTCGCTATGGTTAAAGCCATAGCGTTATTTTTTTGTCCGATTTTTGCCGATATTCACGCTCACAAGCCTTAACTGTTTTCTATATTCAAATCGTCACCGTAGGCTTTAATTTCACATTTTGCTCCGCTTATTTTATAAGTAAAGAATTGCCCTACGGCGTATCGTAAACTTGCTTCTTGACTTATGAAATTTCACTACGCTTTTAATGCTCAAAAAGCCCAGACGATGACGATTTAAACGAATATAAAAAAATCAGAAAGGAGTGAAAAATACAGCGTGAATATCTAAATCGGACTTATTAAAAGCCCACCAATTCAGAATTACCGAATATAAATTTTAATTGAAATCAACTTTCAAAGGAGAAACCATTATGAAATACTTTACAAAATGCAAAACAGCCGAAGACCTCAAAAAGGAATACAGAAGATTAGCTAAACAGCTTCACCCCGATTTAGGCGGTGATACAGAAGAATTTAAGGTAATGCAAAACGAATATGAGATTATGTGGGAACGCCTGAAAAATATACATACAAATTCAGAGGGCGAAACCTACACCAAAGAAACAACGGAAACACCGCAGGAATTTATAAATATAATCAATGTGCTTACAAGCCTTTCGGACATTGAGGTTGAAATTTGCGGTACTTGGTTGTGGGTATCGGGAAACACCAAAGCACACAAAGAAGTGTTGAAAGAATTAAAATTCCGATACGCTCACAAAAAACAGGCTTGGTATTACCACACAGAGCCGTACCGCAAGAAAAGCAAACGAGAATTAACGCTTGATGAAATCCGTGATATGTTCGGTTCTGAAAAGTATAATCAAAGCGAAAACAAAACTCCAACATTACACAGTTGACAAAAAAGGGGAACAGCTGAAAAGTTGTTCCCCTAAAATTGAAATTACTTCAAATTTTACAGTTTCATTCATATAATTTTTGAAAGTTATTTTACAAAAATATTGAATTTTCACATATTGTATGCTAAAATAAAAATGCCAAACAAATTTGAATATATCAGCATATTAGTTGTGTGCATTTTTATCTTTAGGTAAAAATGCAGGCTCTTATTTGCATACTGCTTTTATGTTGATGTGAAATTTGTTTGGCGACAAAAGGGCTATGTGTTTTTCGGGTGCGTAGCTTGTCTATGTACCCTTTTTTTAATGAAAAATAAAAAGTTTTAATAAAATTTAATTTTTTCTCGCAAAAAATGAACCTTTTTGACATTTCAATTGTCTAATATATAGAGCTTACGACATAAGCCCTTTGTCGCCAAGAATATATGATGAGAGGAAATGGAATTTTATGAAAAAAATTATTTGTTTAGCACTGGTTGCAACCTTTATAACCTCTTTGGTTGGGTGTTCAAATTTAGCTCCCGAAAGTAGCAATAACAGCGAATCTGCAAAACCTAAAAGTATAAAGAAATTATATGAGCGTGAAGTTATTCAATTTGCCGAAGATAACGGTTATGAATTTGAAAGGTCTGATACTTCTGATATTGCTTCTGACAGCGGTGAAACTTTAGGTGCTTTAACAGTTGTCAGAATTTCAGGTGTAGTTTCAGGAAACAAAGAAAATGAAACAACCACAGGTGTATCGGCAAATAATCAAAAGAGTGTTTATGGCAGTAACATAATCAATGCAGGAAGCTCCTACGGCGGTAACTTTACGATTATGTACATAGCGTATTCTTCAAATGAATACGCAGAAGCAGGAGTAAGCTCTTTTATTTATGATTTGGAAGATAGTTATTATTTTCGTGAAAAAGAGCATTACACAGTGGCAGATGAATCAGGCGATAATTATTATAAGCACACATTTTATATGAATCCTGATGATGAACTGATAGATACGGACTATTTCCAATATTGTGAATTTTATTCAATCGACAATACTGTATTGATACTAATGGTTAATAATGCTTCCGTAAAAGATGAAGCACTTAAAAAGTTTAACCGCTTATTTCAATACAACAAATAATAGAGGGGCAATGGTATGAAAACCACAAAATCTTTAATTTTATTGATTGCAATGTTAGTGCCAATGACAAGTGTTGCTTTAAGTGGCTGTAATGGAAATAACGAAGTTTCAAAGGCTACCCCCGATCAAGCGACCGCACTAATTACAACACAGCAAGTAACTACACAGGCACAAACAGAACCAACGGTTGCAGAAACTACACAAGCACCAAAAACTGATTACAAGGAAGCATACAAAGCATATAAAACTATACTTCAACAAAATGCCTTTGAAATCAGAGCGTATGATTATCAGAACAAAACAGATGAGTCAAAGCAAATTGTTTTTGAGGATATAATGGGTGATTTTACCCCTGAACTGATATTTGTTAAGTCTGTTGAAGATACATACAACGATTACACATATGTAACGCTAAATATATATACTTATTCTGACGGAGAGTGTAAAAAGATTTCTTTTAAAGATAAGGACGAATACCAGTTACAAACATCACTTCAACATACATATGACCCGTACATTTTATTTAAATCATCTGACGGTAAAGACTTATACTTGTTTACACAACGAAGATTGACAAATAATGATTGTAAAATTTTCAAATTTACAACAGATAATTGTGAAGAAAATGAGGTTGATTTTAAGCTTACTATGGATCAGCTTAAAAGTGAAATTCCTAATTTAAGCAATTCAGGCAACCTGTTTGATGAAGAAGTCGGTTACGATAAATGTGATAAGTATAAATACGATATTCTTGATAATATGGGTTCTTTGCTGTTATACAGTGATTATCTGGATAGTGATTACGGCAATTATTACAGCCCTGAGAAATGCAAAGGTATGTCATATTCAGAAGCAATGTCTTTTTTAGCTAAGTATGACAGCGACTCCCAAAACAACGCAGATTACAGTCCGATAGCAGGATTTTACAGGGTTATTAAAAACGGTATGGTTAGCAGTACGGTTGAAATAGCTGATGACGGTACATTTAAATGTGAAGTCAAAGGCTTTTCGGCAGATAAATATTATGAGTCTGTATGCAGTGGTGTTATTACAAATCTTAAAAAGATAAGTGATAATAAGTATACCTTTAATTGCGGTGATACTGTTATTGATGATGAGCCTGAAACAAGGAATATAAGCGGTAAAACTTGGACAATAGAGCACTGTGATAATGATTTTGACACAACAGATGAATTAACTCTTTACACTGCAGGTACTTATCCTACTGATATGAGAGAAAAAGATTATCAAAATTATAAATTTTGGAACAGAAACAATTCAGAAAATCCCATACCGAATAAAATGATATTTCTTGATAACGGTTCAATTTATGATTTGAGCAGTAAAAATTGATTTTTTAAAAATTTTCAAAAAATCTCTCGAAAAAATGAACCTTTTTGACATTTCAATTGTCTAATATATAGAAACGCAAAAAAATTATAAAGGAGGAAATATTATGAAAACAATCAAAGAGCTTGTATTGAGTGCTAAAAACGGCAATAAAAAAGCATTTGATAAGCTGTATGAGCTTACACATAATGATGTGTGGTACAACTGCCTTTCTTTGCTCAAAGATGAAGAAAACGCAAAAGACATAATGCAGGAAACCTACATCACCGCATTCTTAAAACTTGATACACTCAAAGATGAAGAAAAATTTTGCGGTTGGATTATATCAATAACTGTAAACAAATGCAAAAACAAATTGAAAGGAAAGGTGGAATATCAGATAGATGATGAAGTTCTGATTACAGAAGCAGAAACAGATGAGTTAATGCTCCCCGAGGAGTACATAACCAAAACCGAAAAAAGAAAAGTACTTTTACAGATTATGGAAGACACACTTTCATTCAATCAGTATCAGACTGTTTTAATGTTTTATTTTGATGAAATGTCAATTTCTGAAATTGCACAGGGACTTGAAATTTCAGAGGGAACGGTAAAATCTCGCCTTAACTCTTCAAGGGCAAAGATGAAAACCGCAATTGAAGATTACGAAAAAAAGAGCGGTGACAAGCTTCACGGCGTTGTTGTTGTACCTTTCTTTACAACTATTTTCAAGGAAGAAGCAAAGAGCCTTGCAGTACCGAACATTACAATCAAGCTCCCGAACGGACAGACACTTGCAACCTCTGCAACAAAAGGCATTGCAACAGGTGCAAAGTCAACAGTTTCATCTATCGTAAAGGCAACAGCAACTGCGACAGTAAAAACAAAGGTAATTGCCGTTGTCTGCGGTGCTACAATACTTGCAGGCATATCAGCAGTCGGCATAAGCATTCTTGCAGGCTGTAACGCTGAGAAAGAACCGACAGAACCGTCAGTAATATCTTCAACCGTACAGACATCAACTGTTCCAACAACTGTACCTAAGACTACAGTACCAAAGGCAGTTAAAGATTTGGTAGACAAGGGTGAAATCAAGGTCGACAAAGACGGCAACATCACTGATAAGAATGGTAAGAAAGTCGAAGTAAAAGACGGCAAAGTAGAAGTAAAAACCGACGACGGTAAGACAGTTACAGTTAAGGTTAACGATGTAAAAACTACGGTATCTAACAAAAACAACAGCAACAAGGGTAACACCGAAAAGAAAGAAGATACCAAGTCAAATACATCAAAGAAAGACAACACTTCTTCAAACACCAAGAATGATAGCAGTTCTTCAAGTAACAACCAGAAGCCAGCGTCCAAGCCGAGCAACTCTTCAAATAATAAGCCAGCGTCAAATACTACAGCGACTGAGGCTCCGAAATACAAGTACTATAAGCATCACGATGCTGTGACAAAATATCACCCTGCAGTGACAAAACATCACGATAAAGAGTGGATTGTAACAGGTACTCACGAGGAACCAGTGTATGATTATGATTGGGTAGATGTTTGCAATGATTGCGGTCAACAGTTAGTAGATGCTAACCAGAGAAAGACCCATCTTCTTTGGGAAGTAAGAGAAAATGGTGGCAGAGGCTCATATCACGCTGAAAAACAGCAGGTTCAGGTAGGCACAAAAACAGTAGAAGACGGTCATTGGAAAGACGCTTATGACGAAGTTATTACTCCAGCTTGGACTGAAACAATCTCTCCAGCTTACGACGAGGAAGTATCTGAAAATGATCACTGGGATAAGAAAGTTCTTATCAATTAAGCGTGTTGGTATTAATTCGACAGCAAGTATAAATCCTTAAAATAATTATTGGGAAGAGAGGGTTCTTTATGAACCCTCTTTTTCTTTGCTAAAAATAAATATTATACTAAAGAAAGTATTCAATTTAATTATAATATATGGTAAAATATAATAGAAATAAAAGTAAAGGTGTGGTTGTACTTATGATAATTTTATATATTTTCCTTGTAATGTTTTTTATTGTAGCTTTGGTAGCGACATATGAGAATCATTTATATAGTATAACTTATGGTAGGAATAGCTTTTTAGGTATCTTGGTAATTATTTCTTCCTTAGTAGCTATGGTGTTAATGTTTATTGCTATTTATGTATTTCAGTAATTTGTAAAATGGAAAACCAAGGGTATTAATAGTGTAAAAATAATTACTTATTTAAAAATAGAAAGGTTGTAGAGTATATGGATATTGGAGTACTACTATTTATCTGTTCAGTAGTAGTAGGTTTACTGGTTGTGATTTATATGTGGTACACTTTTTAATAGAAAAGCAATCATATTTAAAATAGAAAGGAAGTATTAAGATGACAATATACAGTTTTGTAGGTGATGAGGATTTAAAAAATATTTTTCACCTACCAGCTGAGGAAGCGGTAAAGCACCCTGACTATAATAAATACATAAGGGTATTATCAAAAGCAATAAGTTGATAGATGTTGCGTTCTCTAAAATCTTTCTAAAAATTTTCTAAAAATTATCCGAAATTTCTTCTTTCGGTTAGTGTTACTATGTGTTATTTAATGTTATTTTGTACAAATTATTGTTCTATAAAGCAAATATGATATGTTAAATAACACTAAAAAATCAGTAATAATCAGTAATAACATCTTGCTTCGACTGCTCCAAAACCGCGTGCCGAGGGTTCAAGTCCTTCTGCCCCTGCCACTCATTTTTGGCTTCGGAAAGCGATTTCCGAAGCCTTTTCTCTTTTAATTCTACCAAAAATTATACCATCTTTATGCGATGTTCAAATTTATGGCGCTGTCGAGAGTGTTAATCGTCGCCTCCTTTGCGGTCTTGCGGCGGTTGATATATATTCTCTCGGTGCTGTTTACGCTTTCGTGTCCGAGCAAAACGGAAATGTCCTGAATCGGTACGCCGTTATCGTCGAGGATACTCGCCACAGAGTGACGAAAGCCGTGAATCGTACAATGCGGCAAGCCGGCGTTTTCGGTCAGACGATTTACAACTCTATTGATTGCACTGAGATTGACATACGGCTTTCCGAGAACGGTGCGCACAATGAAGTCGTGGCTTCTGTCGTAGCCGTTGCCAAGCAGTTTGGAGTATTCTTCTTGCCTTTGCTTTTCGGCTTTCAGCTCTCCGATCACAAAATCGTTTATCGGAATTTTGCGGTTACTGCTCTTTGTCTTTGGCGTTGTAGTTTGCATTGTCACGTTCTTGCGGCTGCCTGTTCTGCTCTTGTTGACGTTCAGGAGCTTTTTGTCAAAGTCTATATCCTCCCACGTTAAGGCGAGCAATTCGCCCTTTCTCAGCCCTGTATAAAGGGCTAAAAGCAGGAATATGTAGATGTGACTCTCGTGTTCCTTTGCATAAAGCAGGAGCTTCCTGACTTGATGTGCGTTGTATTCGGGAACGTCCTTCTTGATGCTGTGCGGAAATGACGGCATACGGCTTCTCGACACTGGATTCTCCTTGACGTAGTTGTTCTCGACGGCGTACTCATACGCCGATGACAGCACGCCACGGATATTCTTGACCGTTTTATATCCTAAACCGCCCTTGCCGTTTGACTTGCCGTGTTGAGAGAGAAACACAAAGTATTCGGTAAAGGATTCAGGCTTCATATCCCTGAATCTGTAGTGCTTCGGCTCAAAATACGGCTTGATTTTGCCGTTGACGGTTTTGTCGTAGGTTTCCCACGTTGAGAGCTTTATAATGCCCTCAATGCTTTTCAGCCACTTGTTGAGAAAGTCGGTAAAAAGTGCATTGTCGCATTCGAGATTTAATCCCTGATAGGCTGCAACAATCTCCCGCATTTTCTGATCCGCACGGCGCTTGTTGTTACCCTTGACGGGTATCTTGGTGGCAATCATTTTCTGTTTGCCGTCTACACGAAATTTAGCGTAGTAGTAATTGCCTTTTATAACTAAGCTTCCATCCAATTTTTTATTTGTCCTTTCTTTAGATTTTTGATTTAGTTTTCCGTAATAGCAGCTATAAAATTTATAACGCTTTGTTTCGGTACGATATATCTTTTTCCCACCCTGATATTCCGGATTTCGTTGCTTTTCAAGAGAGAGTATACTGAATTCTTCCCGATATGCAATATCTCCATTACATCTTCAATGGATAAAATCTCATCGTACTCAGCAAATATTTCTTTACTCATTTTACACCTTTCTTATTGGTTGAAAGCCCGCTGTGATAACAGAATATCACAACGAGCTATCAACTATCAAATGTGCGAACTAAAAAGCACTAAGCGGTAAGAAAATCAATAATGCTTTTCTTTGGAATGATATATCTTTTACCGACTTTTAAGGTATGGATTCTACCCGACTTCAGCAAGTCATAGACTGTAACCTTACTGAGATGCAGCATTTTTGATACATCATCAACCGATACCACATCATCGTATTCGGTAAACATTTCATATATGTTGTCAGCCATTCATAATCACCTCGCTTTCCTGTTTCTGTTTCGGACACGACGCTGATAATCGGCTTGCGCCAGCTTCATCATTCGCCGTTGAACTTCCTGCGGACTGCATTTTGGAAAATATTTACTCAGCTCGTCATACTGAAAGCTGATTTTCTCTCGCTGATTGGGTTTGTCCTCTGAGATAATCTTCTCGATTGTTTCGCTGTCAAGTCTGCCTGATTGCGAAAGCTTTTTCATTTGGATAGCCTGTGATAGCGAGGGCGTTTTGTCCTCCAGCTCTATCGCTTCAAGCAAATCCTGCTGCTCATATTCATCGAGATATGACAGCTCTACGCCTACGCTGAATGCAATACGTTCCTCGTCAACCATTTTCAATAGCTGCGGAATAAGATTTGTTAATCGTATGTAGCGCTGGATTTGATTTCGGCTTTCGCCACTCTCTCTTGCGATTAATTCATCTGTTCTCAACTTTGTCCCAACTTGGGACGAAGTTTTACCTTGATGTTTCATAGCTTCGAGCTTCATCTTATAGGCAAAAGCCTTCTCGCTCGGCAGGATATGCTCACGCTGTAGGTTAGCGTCAACCATAGCGATCACCGCTTCATCGTCCGTCATTTCTCTGACGATTACCGGGATAGTATCAAGTCCGAGCTTGCGGCACGCTTCCAAGCGGCGGTGACCTGAAATTAGTTCATAACCGCCGTCCGGCAGCGGTCTGGCGAGCAGCGGCGTTATCGTTCCGACCTTGCCGATGCTCTCGACAATCTTTGCCATATCCTCATTGTCCGCCACGGTAAACGGATGATTTCGGAATGGCTGTATTTCTTTGATGGGAATGCTTTGAACATCCTCTGTTGTTTGATATTTCAATAAGTGTTCTCCTTTCTCTACTTCCACTTGATCGGACTTTTCTCTGGTCGTAAAAACTCGCTCTCAATATTGCTGATAAAATACGCCCAGCGTTTTATTTCACGCTCGACGACGGTATCCTTGTCAACAACACCGAGTTGGTACGACCTTTCCAAAAGCTTTTGTGCTGTGTGGATCATTTCGTTTAGTGAGTTTATCGCCTGAAAGAATCTGTTATCCGGTCGCTCTCTCGGCTCATAGCCTTTGATTAACATTCGGATGACGCTTGACTGCGGTAAGCCTGTCAATACAACCTTTCTTCTGAATTCAGTTTCTTCCTCCGGTGTAAACCAAAATTGCTTTTTGATTCTGTTGCTCATTTCTTTCTCCTTCCTGTTTGGGGTATTAGGGTTCTCCCTAACAAGCTGCACTGCTTTTGCTCCGTTGGGAGTAAAAACAGTATGCTTGCTAAGACTGTGCACAGTTACCGAAGCTTGCGTGTTTGGGAGTACAAACACACTGCTTGCTAAGATTTGTCATGCATTCTTGAACTGTCAACAAATCTGTCACGCTATTCTCGTTTTTCACTGCGCCGATAACGATAGAGCTCGATGATTCTCTTTCGGTTCGTCCGTCTGAAACATACATCAATACCGTCACTGAAATACAAGTCGATACTATATTTGTTAAGCAGCTTCGTAACTGTATTTGGCGGTGTAGCGGTATCGTTCATAGCGTAAAGCAGGTCTGTAGCCGTTCCGAGCCAATGTGACTTGTCAGCCATAAAATATCTCAACCTTCCGAAAAAAGGATGCTCCTCGGTCAACTTCGGATAGCCTTCACTGTCAGGTTTTTGCAAGGCTTCGGCTACAATCAAATCCGCTTTCAACTTAGCTTCATTGTTCCTGTCCAATGACTTCCACCTTCTCCAGATAGATTTTGTTCAGACTACTTTCCGAATAAAAAAGTCGGAGCTTCGTACCGATTGGCATATAGTAAAATCCGAGGTAAGTCTGCCACCAGAAAATCGGTGTGATGATTTTCCTTCCGTCGTCGAGCGTGAGAAAAATGCGAATGGATTTCTTGTGTCCCTGCGCTTTCATTTCAAGCGTTCCGGTGAACTCTCCGACCTCCTCCATCATCTGATAGTTCGAGGTGTCGATCATCATTTCTCTCATCTCAACCAACGAAAAAACCTTTGCGTTGTCGTTCATTTGGTTCTCCTTTCCACTTTCCGAAAAAAGATAAATTCGCCGCCTATATAGGTAGGTGTGTTAAGGTAAACTTCTTCTTTTTCGGTTAGTTATTTTTTTATTTGTCTATTTAGTTATTTATATATAGGAGCTGCTTCTGTCGTTCACGCTGACGGCGCTTGCGTTCGGCTGACTTCTGCCGCTTGATTCGTTCGGCGCAATGATCGCAATAGCGTTTGTTGCGAGCCTTGGAATAAAAGCGTGAGCCGCAGCTCTGACAGCGCTTGTAGTCGTTGCCGCAGATCAGCCCCCGATACAGTTCCTTGTCGAGAGGAAGCACAGCATTCTTGAAATGGTTGCAGAAGATGTGATACTTGGAAATCAGCTGCACACAGGTATGCGTTTCTCCGTCGTCGAGCAACAGACAGTTGCCGTCCATACAGTTGCAGCACTCCCGCCTGACCAAGCGGCTGACCTTCCGAAACTGTCCTGCCTTAATTTCAATGAGCATTTGACCTCCTTTCCTGTCACGCTTAATAAGTCTGAAAATGCGATGGGAAATATAATTACTCTCCTTCGTGCGTTTTGTCGCTCAGAGGTCGCATTTTGAGCGGCTTATGAGAGCTGAAAAGCGTGACATCAAACTGTATGTTGTGTGTCAGCACTGCCAAAGCGTACTTTCCTGACAGGCAATCCTGCTCGACGCTGTGCCGTCAGCCTTCCGGCTGCGCTCGCTCCGTAGAGGTCGTGGCGATTTATCCTTCGCTTGGCAGCTATTCAGTTGTAGGTTTGTTTCGGCGGGTATCACATCCTTTCTAAATATCCCTTCACCCTATACGCAAAAAAATCAGGGAAATTATAAGCCTTTTCAAAAAGTTTTTTGAAAATCTGCTTCTTTTACAAAAAGGGCTCTTCGGTTTTGTTGATTATTCAGTTTTGTTTTTGTCCTCCATATATAAGGGAATGGGAAAACACTTTTTGCAACCGTTTTTAAGAATTTTTCAATGCCCTCCATTATGTATGGAGTGGGAAGGCGTGTTTTTCAGGGTAGCACTAAATGTTTTGTAGACTTGCATAAAACCGGTTCTTGGTTTTTGTGAATTACAACAAGTTGATTATTACCCCATCCACTTATACCCAATGGGAGAGGTCGAATTTTAAGTCTGTTTCAAAAATTTTTTGCAAAAAATAACGCCTGCTGAAAAGCAGACGATTAATTCATAAAAGATTTTACGAAATTGTATTCATTGTTACAAAAAAAGTCTCTGTTTGAAATTGAATAATCAGCATTAAAATGATATCATTATATCAAGATATTTTGATATCAAGTTGAGGTGAAGTCAGTGGATGAAAAAACAAAACAGGTACAAGTCCGTCTTACACCTGAAATGCACAGTAAGTTAAAAGGGACACTGGCTTTAAACGATCGAAAGCTTGTTGACTTTTTTAACGAAGCTGCCAAAGCTTATTTGACCGATAAATCAGCTTATGAAAAAATGATTGAAAAAATTTTAGGAGGAAAATAATATGCCTGAAACAAAAGTTATTGTAATTCCGGAAGGAAAGATTTGTGACTATGTTGACGGAAAATTCCGCAATGACACACCGGAGGAGTACGTTAGACAGACAATTGAAAAGCGTCTTGTTAATGAGCACAAGTATTCTCCTAAACAAATCCGAATTGAGTACACTTTGCAACTGGGTTCAAGAAAACCTCGTGCTGATATTGTTATTTTTGATAATTCAGATATTGAGCAAACTCAAAATAATATTAAGCTAATCATCGAGTGTAAGAAAGAAACAGTTGACGCTCGTAATGCAAAAGACGGCGTTGAACAATTGAAATCCTATATGTCAGCTTGTCCTAATTGCGAATGGGGTATGTGGACTAACGGAAAGCAAAAAGAAGTTTTTCACAAATATGTTGATGATAAAGGCAATCTTGCTTTTATGGATTACAATGACATTCCTTCTGCCGACGGCAATCTGGATGACATTAACCGTCCTAAAAGGTCTTCGCTGAAGAACGCCTATGATGATAATCTTCTTTTTGTGTTTAAAACCTGCCATAACCATATTCACGTCAATGACGGCTTGCAAAAGCAGCCTGCCTTTTTTGAGCTATTAAAGGTTATTTTCTGCAAAATAGAAGATGAGCGTAATATTCCTAAGCCGTTGGAGTTTTATACCACCTCCGAAGAACGTTCCAATCCTGATGGTCAGCTTACGGTTAGAAAACGAATTTCCAAGATTTTTGAAAGAGTCAAGAGAAAACACGGAAAGATTTTCGATGCCAATGATGAAATAAAGCTCTCTCCCCGTAGTCTTGCTTATATTGTTAGCGAACTTCAAAAATATAGTTTATTAAATACTAACATTGATATCAAAGGAAAAGCCTATGAAGAAATTGTAGGCGCTAATCTTCGAGGTGATCGAGGAGAATTTTTCACGCCGAGAAATGTTATGAAAATGGTTGTGGAAATGATTAATCCCCAAATTGATGAGAAGGTTTTGGACAGCTCCTGCGGAACCGGCGGATTTCTTGTAACCGCTATGACACACGTTATAGCACAGCTTGAAAAAGATTTCTCTAAGGATATTGGATGTGAAAGAAAAGATTGGGATAGCGATTCTGTCAGAGCTTTTCAAGATAGAATATCGGAAATGGCTGCTACCAATTTCTTTGGCTTTGACATAAATCCCGATCTTGTAAAAGCTACCAAAATGAATATGGTTATGAATAACGATGGAAGCGGTAATATTTTGCAAACCAACTCTTTATTACCGCCTCACGAGTGGAGCGATGACTTCAAAACAAAACTTGCAGAAGCGCTTGGTGTAAAGAAATCTGATATAAGAAACCACACCACCTTGGAATTTTTCAACGTAATCGTAACTAACCCGCCCTTTGGAAGCAAAATTCCGGTTAAAGACAAAAATGTACTTGAGCAATTTGAATTAGCGCACATTTGGGATAATGATAAAGCAAATAACAAATGGACGATGACAGAACGTTTGCAATCGTCTGTCCCTCCTGAAATCCTGTTCATTGAACGTTGTACTCAGTTGCTTGTCCCTGGCGGAAGAATGGGTATTGTTTTGCCTGATTCGATTCTCGGTTCACCGGGATTAGGCTACATCAGAGAGTGGCTGATTAAAAATCATCGAATCGTTGCCAGTGTCGATCTTCACGTTGATACTTTTCAGCCTCGTAACGGCACACAGACTTCTGTGTTGTTCCTGCAAAAGAAAACAGAAGAACAAAAGCAAACGGAAGAAACAAGCGGGACAATGGCTGACTACAATATATTTATGGCTATGGTTGAAAAGGTTGGTCACGATAAACGTGGTAATCCTATTTTCAAGCGTGATCCGGAAGGTAATGAAATACTCGTTCCCGATACAAACAGTGTTTTGGTTTTAGGTGAAACCAGCGAAGGCGATAAAACTGTCTCTCATCAGCAAAAAAAGAAAGTTGAGGATGACCAAACACCTGATGTTCCCGAGATTTTCGCAAAATGGAAGCAACAGGAGGGTATAGCGTGGTAAACAGTAATTTGGCACACAAATTAGATAATGAAAATACTATTGACGTTGAAACAAATGATATACCATTGAAATGGTGTTCAGTGTCTTTGTCTGATGTTATTTTTCGTGGTAAACGTCTTGAAGCAAGTGTTTTCGATGTAGAGGCAATACAAGCATTAGCACTGATTAATAATGGCAAATATAAAACGGTACCATTATACGGAGATCAAGGAATTGTCAACAAAGCACATTACGGCAGTAGATTAAAAAGGAACTATGTAACACCTGAACACGAGAACAGCATAGGATTTATCAGTAGTTCTGAAATGTTGGACATATATCCAAGACCTGTAAAATTTATGGTTGATGGAGAAAAAGTTCACGACTTGCATGTCAAAGAGGGAACCGTTCTGTTATCCCGTTCTGGAACAATAGGCAATGTGACTTTTGTAAATAAGACACTTTCAAAATTTCTTGTTAGTGAGCATGCAATTCGTTTGGAATGTACAGATAATTCTGGTTATGTATATACATTTCTAAAAACTAAAATTGGCAAAAAATTAGTTTGCTCAAATATTTACGGAGCTGTTATTCAGCAAATAGAACCAGCGCATCTGACAATGGTACCTGTGCCTGATGCACCAAAGGAAATCAAAGAAAGAATACATAATCTTATTGTCGAATCTTTCAAATTGCGTGATGAATCAAACGAATTAATTGACCAAGCGACAGCCTTACTTATTGATGAATTGAAGTTGCCATCTATAAGCGAGTTTAAACAAAATAATATAAAAAATTCTGCAAACGTAAATGCATTTAACGTTAAACTGAGTAATTTAGCCGGTCGTGTAGACGCTTCTTATCACTTACCTATCGTGGATGCGATTGTTAATCATCTACGCAAATATGCCGAAGAAGTTACAACAGTTGGTGATGAACGAATTAGTTCTGATATTATTCTTCCGGGCAGATTCAAAAGAGTTTATGTTGATGAGGGATTTGGTAGAGTGTTTATTGGCGGAAAACAGTTATGGGAGTTGGATCCAACTAACAAGAAATACCTGTCATTAACTCATCACGGCGATCGTATTTCCAAACAGTTGGAATTACACGAGAATATGACACTCATAACTTGTAGCGGTACCATTGGCAAGGTTGCGCTTGTTGGAAAGCATTGGGAAAATTGGACTGCAAATCAGCATATTATCAGAGTTGTGCCTGCTGATTTAAATATTGCAGGATATCTTAATATCTTTCTATCATCTGATTACGGAAATGTTTTAATTAGACGATTTACATATGGCTCTGTAGTAGACGAAATAGATAATAACCACGTTAGTCAAATTGCTATTCCTTTGCTCAAAAACAAAGATGTACAAAAACAAATCAATGATTTTGCTCTGGAAGCGAATCAGAAACGCTATAAAGCTTACAAATTAGAACAGCAAGCTCTTGATATAATGGACAATGAAGTGATTTTTGCAAAGTGAGGTGTATAAAATGCCCGGCTATAAAGATTGGATCGAACAAGCAGATATAAAAGTTGATTACTATTCAGCATTTATGAAGGCTTGGATAGCATTTAATGCCTGGTATAATTTCAGCGGTGAAATCCCATTGGGTACTGATAGAAAATGTATTGAGTATATCATTGAACACACCAACCGCTTTAAGACATACATAAATAATCTTTTGGCTAATACCGGCACAGAAAGTGATTCATTTAAAAGTAGCTTAGCCAAACTACACGAATCATTATTGGCGTCTTCGATAACTTCTCAAGAATACTTTGGTGTAGCTCAGATTATCTCATTTGCAGAAGTGCCAATAAAGAACACTAATAATCTGCACCAGTTTGATTACTATACTTATCACTATGTATGTAAGAGAGAGCACGGAAAACTAATAACTATTATTCAAAAATTGTCAGATCAGAGTGAAGTGTTTCGATATGAACAAGTAGGCTTTGATGAAAAGGAATTATCACAACAATCATCTTATAATTCATTAACCTTTACACAAAAACAAACTGTTCTTAGTTGCTACAGACAGTTAATTCCTTATCATAGGAAAAATGTCTTATGCATACATCCTAACCCAAACAACTCAAATGTTATAAAAATAGGCAATTATGATTTTATTAAAGATATTGAAGAGATAAGCAGAGCTATCATTACCGTATTGTATATGCTTCGCTGTTGCCTTGCACACGGCGATTTTACTCCGGATGCTCTTTCCCAAAATGTATATAGATATGCTTATGAAGTATTATTAGCCCCATTGAAAAAGTTAAAATAACACAACAAGCGTGTAAGCAGAATCAACTCCTGCTTACACGCTCATTTCATTTTATCTCTTGTTCAGTTTCATCAAACAGCGGACTGTCAAAGAATTGTCGAACGGTGATTTCAAAACCGTCGCAGAGTTTCTTGATCGACACCACGCCCGGATTCTGGCTCTTTTGGTTGAGCATACTGTAGATGGTTGACGGCGAAACGCCTGAAATATTTGCAAGGGCATTGACAGCAATGTTTCTCTCACGGCACAGCTCCAAAATGCGCTGCGCAACAGCTTCTTTTGTTCTCATAGCCTTCTCCTTTGCGATTTATCGTAATTCAATTCTACAAAAATGTGCGATAAATCGTGTGGGATATATCGCAATTATAAAGATTATGTGTTATAATTTACGATATATCCCACAAAGGAGATTATTATGTTTTCAGTTTATACGGTTTGCTTTTTCGGGCATCGTCAGATAGATGATTTTAGGATAGTTGAACAAAGGATTGAACGGCTAATAGATAAGTTGCTTAATGAACACGAATATGTCGAATTTCTCGTCGGACGTGACGGCGAGTTTGACCAACTTGTTACCTCTGCAATTCGACGTTGCAGAAAGCACTTGGATACAGCCAACTGCTCTGTCACTTGGGTTATGCCTTATCTGAAATCGGATTATATCAAGAACAGGAAATGCTATGATAACTACTACGATTCTGTTGAGGTCTGCGAGCAATCCGCTAATGCTCACCCGAAATCTGCTATTCAAATCCGAAACAGAGCAATGGTTGACCGTTCCGATTTGTGCGTTTTCTGCGTTACGCATAAGAGCGGCGGTGCTTATCAAACGCTTCGATACGCAAAAAAGTCAAGTTCAAATATCGTCAATCTTTTTGAATGATTCTACTTTTCGGTTACAGTTTTGTATTTCTGTATGAAGAAAGTTTGTGTTTAACCATTATGCTGTTATCATATATGATAATAAATCAGTGAGGTGATTTATATCAAAGTAAGTGATGATGTTGTTAAAAAGCGTCAAGCGATAATATCAAATATAGTTGAAATAAGGCTCGAAAAAGGGCTTTCTCAAACGCAATTGGCTAAACTCACCGGTATACACCGATCAAATATCTGTCGAATTGAAAGCGGACGTCAAAATATTTCGATTGATACTTTGATAAGAATATTTGATGCACTTGGCAAAAGTATTTTGATTGAAGTAATAGACAAATGAGATATGCTTTGCTATTCTGATAAGCAAAAAGCTGATGTAATCCAATACGGACTGCATCAGCTAAATTAATCACTCACATATATCGTATTTGTGATTCAACGCATCCATAACAACATCAATTAAATCAGATTTGACATCCTTCTTTTTAATATCTAGTTGTTTCAGCCAATCTTTATTCTTTTTGATTGACTTCCTTAACAGTTTTTTATCTCTCTCATTTAGATCAATTTTATATAACAAATTGCAAAGACATACTACCAGTTTTTTAGTATTATCATCTTTTGATTCTTTCAGTGGTTTTTCTCTCCAAGAAAGATATGCATTATAATCTTCTTCCGTATATTTTGCCTGTATTCCTATAATTGGGTTAACCAACAATTGAGTTGCTGACGACATTAAATTAACATATGCGCCCAACTCATACTGTTGTGCTTCTGTCATATTATTATAATCCAAGCCAAAAGAATTGATTCTATCAGTTGCTTTATGTAATTTTCCTGTTTCATCATCTATACGAACAATTCTCTCGTTTATCTCAACAATAGCTAAATCAAATGATTTGGTATCTCGCTCGCTAATCAGTGTAAAAATATCATTTAAATGATTTTTGTCAACTACCCTTTTCCAAATTAACAATCCGCTTGCAACAAGCGATGCAGCAGCTATTGCCCATCCAATTGGTCCTGCTAAAGCTAAAATTGCTTCACCGGCAGCCATTCCGCCACCACCTGCTGCAATAGCGCCACCGCCTAGCCAAGCTAAAGCTGCATTCGTTGCTGCGGCGCCACTCAAAGATGAAATAGCTGTTCCTGTAGAAGCTACACCAAATGTTGTTGCTACTCCCATAGCAGCTGTAGGTCCCAATGCAACAACTGCAACACCGAGTCCTGCACCGGCTACACCTACACTGGCTTGTTTTACCTGAGCTGCATTATAATCCTTTTCGATTTTTTCAGCCTGCTGCTTCCAATTTAGTCTAATCTTTTTGAGTTCATCATATTCTAACTTTTTATCCGAAGGAACATTTCTTATTCTATCAAATGCCTCTTGAATACCACTCAACTCAATATACAAGTTATTAGTGTATTTTCCTAACTCATCTATCCGTTCATTAGTTTTTTTAATAGCCTCTTCAGTTGTTTGTTGCGCAAGTTCTAGTTTTGACTGTTTTCTCTTATTCTTCATCTTTCATCACCATAAAATAATTATCAATATCTTCTTTTGTTTTTAAAATCTCACCATCCGGCACATTTCTCTTTTTTGCTAACTTGACAGACTTTTCAAATGCTTGCATATATAAATCACTATACTCAAAATCATCAACGAAGCTTAGCAAACTACTATCATCATATATTTCCGATAAAAGCTTTAATCCGTCAATATAATAATTAATTATTTCAGCTTTTCTTTCTAACAGATATGCTTCGTTTTCCAAACCTGATTTCTTTATTGTTCTTGTCATTTCACCATATAAAGAAATAGTAAGACGACCAATTCCAACAATATTTAATCGAAGGAAAAACTCTACCACATTAAAATAGCCGCCACCTGTGATAACTCCACGAATCACGGCATCACCTGCATCTATTAGACAAAATGTTCCGTGTGCAACTGTCAGCATTCGTTTTACCGTCACATTCGAAAACGGTTCACAAGTTTTCCAAAGAAGCGAAAAAGATCGTTCTTCTGCTTTAGTGGTCGAAATATACTTAACAAATCTGCGAATTGAATACATTAAGCGCACCATCAATTCATTTATAAGCACTGGAATTCCTTGTGTAGTTTGAAAACGTGAATCAAATCCTTTTTCGTATATTTGCAAAGCAAGATCGTTGACTGACTTATCAAATTCTGAGACAGGAATTTTCAGTTTTGTTTTGATTGCAATTATATCATTTGTCCAACACCATAACGGTGAGGGTATTCCCATTCCCCTGCCTTTGCTTCCGGAGGAACCTGATATATCAGATAATAAATGTCCCATCCAATTAGCAAATCCGCAAAACAACTTGCTAATATTGCTATTACCACGCAATTCAAAATTTCCGTCTGCTTCTTGTAATGAAATCAATTGTCCTTCCGAAACAAAATGGGATGTGTTAGCAAATTGATCAAGAATTGAAAAAAACAATCCTAATAAACTCGGATTATGAGCTAATGACTTAAAGTGATGGTTTCTCGGGCTTAGATTAAATATTTCACTTGCCGCATCACCAGCACCCCTTTGATCATATGGTATCTTAAACTTCTTCTCAAGGAACTTTATTGCTGATGAAGCAGAAGAATTATCTTTAGAATCCCAACCACACAATTTAGCAAAATCCCTTGTTCTATTTTCAATCCATTTGTCAGTAATATTGCCAAGTGGGGACTCACCCGGTTTTCCTACCAGAAACACGTCGATAACGCCACAAATCACGCCGCTCGATGCTGCCAATGCGTAATCAAGCTTATCACATTCAGGAGTCAAATTATTGACTGTTTCTATAGTTTCAGAAATAAATCTTTTGGTCTCCTGTAATTCCATTTCTGCATTCGATAAAGCATCAAATATTCTTGACAAAAAATCATATTTATTATCATCCACGGATAAATCCATTTCTACGTATATATCTTTTGCTTTATCTATAGTATTGTTATCATTCATAATATGCAAGACCTTATTATATAAAATTATCAAGTGCCAATATATAAAGTATTATACGTTAATTCAAAACGTCTTTCAATACGTTTGTTATCTTTTAATCATCTTTTCTATGGAAAGATAATTTATCCTTTTACCGACACAACATTAGGCTATAATGTTATACGGTATTGGCATATAGAAAAGCTGATGTAATTCAATTAAGAACTACATCAGCCTTCGTGTTAGTTATAGATTATTTCTGCATTGACGACTTCTCTCGCTCTTTGAGTGACATTGTTCATCTTGCGTACCCATCGTATTTGATTGGTGGCTTTTAACTGTTCGGTGCAGCTTTCCTCTTTTGCGAAAGCCTTTACAAGCTCGTCGTACATCTTCTGCGCCTGTTCATCAATGTCGGCAAGATATTCATTCAGTTTACATTTTGTGAGCAGGTTGGTGTAAAGAATCGGGCGGCTTCGTTTGATATAGCGAAGGCGTTGTTGTCCCCACAAACCGATTGGTCGCTTATCCTGTTCGGGCAGTGTTAAGTTCGGCAGCAAATAATCTCCTTGACGTGTATATGTAATCTCCATTATTAGACCTCCTTAATCTTGATTTTAGCTTTAGTGAACTTGATTATGAGTTCATCTATGATGTCGGTGTACTTACCTCGTGAAATGAGATCGTTTCTCAAATCAATCAGGCTGTTGATAACGGCTCTGCGTTCCTCTGATGTGAGGTAAATATGATATTTATCTCTCATAATTCAAACTCCGGTTTCAGAAAAAATTCAGCGGGCAATTCTTCTACCATTTTTCTACCAAAATTATACCAAAATGATTTTACATTATCATTTAAACTGTTATGCAGGGGTATCTGATTTCCAATCCAAAAACAGAATATAAAACTATATAACAGTGTGGGTGATTAAATAACATTTGATTAAATCCCCATTCCGCTTCAAGTCCTTCTGCCCCTGCCAATCAAAAACGGCTTAAACACTGCGTTTAAGCCGTTTTTTGATACATTTATAGTGTAGCAATATATTATGGCTTATAAAACATAGGAAATTGAGTATAATTTAAATTTCGCCTACTGAATTATTGTAATATTATTTATGATTAGGAGTTCAATTTATGATTTTTAAAACTTACGCACTTTTCTTGACAAAGGCGGACAAAAACGCTGTACCATAGAACTGCTTTTTTGCACAAATTGGGTCACATCTATTTACAACGCAGATGTCCGTTTTCATAAATGCATACACTGCCTCCGCAATAAGGGCACCGGACTGTCTGCGTTGATCTTAAGCTCTCCAGAAACAGTACGCTTTTATCTTTATTAGGGCTGATTCCTATATGTGTTCCTTTAAATCCTTGATTTTCAAATTCAACTTTGATATCATCTAAAGAGAGCATAGGTTTCTCTCCTCCATTGTTTGTTTCTTCAAATACAATTTTGGAGCTTCCTATGCTCTTTTTCAATATTTATTTTTGATTATCCCACATTTTTCCGTGATGGGGGAATTTTATACTCATATGCTTTAGCATAATAAAATCCGTGCAAAAGGCACATAACCGTCATCGTTCTCGGTTATGTGCCTTCCTGTTTTTGTAAGGCTGTTTTTTTCACAGCCACATAATTTTTATTAAAATCCGCAGAAAAACGGTTACGGTATTACTGCGCTATTGAAAAAAATTACTCGTAGAGCGGATATTTTTTGCAGATTTCTTCAACGCCTGCTCTAACCTTTTCCTTGCTGTTTTCATAGTCGTTAAGAACGAGGGTGATGTACTCGGCAATCTTGTCCATATCTTCCTCGTTAAGACCTCTTGTAGTAACAGCGGCAGTACCGATTCTTACACCGCTTGTTACGAACGGTGAACGGGGTTCGCCCGGAATTGTGTTCTTATTTACTGTGATGTAGCAATCGTCAAGACGAGCCTCAAGCTCCTTGCCGGTTACATCTGTGTCACGGAGATCCATAAGAAGAACGTGGTTGTCCGTACCGCCTGAAACAAGCTTGTTGCCTCTTTTGAGAAGTCCGTCTGCAAGAGCCTTACAGTTAGAAACAATCTTTTTGCCGTACTCCTTGAACTCAGGCTTTAATGCCTCGCCGAAGCAAACAGCCTTTGCGGCGATGATGTGCATAAGAGGACCGCCCTGTGTACCGGGGAAGATAGCCTTGTCAATCTGCTTTGCAAATTCTTCACGGCAGAGGATAAGACCGCCGCGAGGACCACGGAGAGTTTTGTGTGTTGTTGTTGTAACGAACTCACAATACGGAACAGGGTTCGGATGAACACCTGCGGCAACAAGACCTGCGATGTGAGCCATATCAACCATAAGATATGCACCTACTGCGTCGGCAATCTCACGGAGCTTTGCAAAATCGATGATTCTTGGGTAAGCAGACGCACCTGCAACAATCATCTTAGGCTTGCATTCCTTTGCAATTTCAAGAACCTTATCATAATCAATTCTGTGCGTTACGGGATCAACACCGTATGGAACAAAATTGAAGTATTTACCTGAAATATTAACAGGTGAACCGTGTGTAAGGTGACCGCCTTCGTTAAGGTTCATACCCATTACCGTATCACCGGGATTAAGCATTGCAAAATATACCGCTGTGTTAGCCTGAGCGCCTGAGTGAGGCTGAACATTTGCATGTTCGGCACCAAAAAGCTCACACGCACGCTGACGGGCAATTTCTTCAACTACATCAACGCACTGACAACCGCCGTAGTATCTCTTTCCCGGATAACCCTCGGCATATTTGTTTGTGAGCAGGCTGCCCATTGCAGCCATAACTGCCGGAGAAACGATGTTTTCACTTGCGATAAGTTCAAGGTTTCTGCGCTGTCTTTTAAGCTCGTCTGTCATTGCGTTACCGATTGCGGGATCGTACTCGTTGAGGTAATCAAGAGTAGCGATATTTGTTTTTTCACTCATTGTTACATTCCCCTTATATTTTTATTTTAGAATACTGTGTATCCTGTTTAAATTTATGTCATTGCAACGAAAGGGCTTTTTGCCTTAATTCGTACAAATCATCAAGCGTTTTAATTTTTCCTGCTTCGTTTCTCAAAGCTGCCGCACCCTTTATGCCCTTGAAATAGCCGACTACAAGCTTTCTTGCCTGAAGCATTGCCATATGCTCACCCTTGTATTCAACCATTTTGCCGATATGTTCAATCATTACACCGAGCCTTTCTTCAAGGTCGGGAGTGTGAATTTTAACATTCGGGTTTTCAAGGTATGCGTTAATCTGCGAGAAAATCCACGGATTCCCGAGCGTTGCCCTGCCGATCATAACAAGGTCACAGCTCGTGATGTCCATAACCTCCTTTGCCTTTTCGGCACTGTCGATGTCGCCGTTTGCTATTACTGGAACGCTGACGGATTCTCTTACAGCCCTTATGATACCGTAATCAACGGGAGGCTTGTAATACTGCTGTCTTGTTCTGCCGTGAACGGTGATTGCCGCCGCACCTGCCGATTCGCAGATTTTTGCAACTTCAACGGCATTTACGCTGTCATCGTCCCAACCCTTGCGGATTTTTACGGTTACGGGGGTGTCGGTAACGGCTGTCACAGCCTTGACGATTTCTCCGCAAAGCCAAGGATTTTTCATCAATGCACTTCCGCTGCCGTTTGAGCTTATCTTCGGAGCGGGGCATCCCATATTGATGTCAATTATATCGGGTTTGTTTTCAAGTGCGTGCTTTGCGGCATTAGCCATACATTTCGGGTCATCACCGAAAATCTGAATTCCGCAAGGACGCTCCAAGTCTGAAATTTCCATCAGCTCCTCGCTCTTTTTACTGTTGAAAGAAAGCGCCTTTGAGCTGACCATTTCGCTTACGCAGTATGCCGCACCGAATCTTACGCAAAGCTCACGGTAAGCCCTGTCGCTTACACCTGCCATAGGAGCAAGAACTGCGTGGGATTTCAGCGAAACGCCGCCGATGTTGAGATTGTTCATATTTTTATTTTTACACATTTAATGCTGTTACCTTATTCTTTTTCTTGCACCGACTTTTGTGCTGATCATCACAACCGCAATTACAACTATCCCAAGACCTACGCAAATCCACGAAACAATTCCCGCCGTGTAGCTTGTGGAATACTTTTTTTCGCTGACTGTTTTTGCGATTGTCGGCGCCTGAAATTCCGTTGAATCGGTCGCCTGAGTTTCAACATACTGATTCTGATACTGCGTTTCTTCCTGTACCGGAGCTTCTGTTGTTTCAGGCTGAACATACTCAGTTGTGGGTTCTTCCGTTTCGGGCGCAACATACTCGGTCGTAGGCGCTTCGGTATACACAGGCTCGGTATAAATCGGCTCTGTGTATTGCGGTTCGGTTTCATCGGGAACATACTCCGTCACAACAGGCTCTGGCTGTGAGTCGGGAACCTGCGGATCGTCCTCTCCTACCGCAAAGGCTGTTATTGAACAAACCGACAGTGCAAGAACCGCAAGCAAGGTCGGAAGTATTCTTTTCCTAAAAATTTTCTTAAAATCTGACTTCATATTTAATACCCCGTTCGTTTTGCGTGGCACACATTTTCATACATATACTACGATTATAGCAAAAGCAAGCGTTCATTGCAAGATTTCAGACAATTTTTCTGCACACATTTAATGCTCAAACAACAAAAAGTCGGAAAACCGATTGCAAAACCGATTTTCCGACTTGATTATTATGTCAAATTTTTGAGCGTTTTTTAGCCTTTGGCATAACAAGGCTGTAGCTTTCGTCAATCAGCGGAAAGATTTCTTCCTTGCTCACAGAGCCGTCAAGCAAAATACTTATCCACTTGTCCTTGTTCATATGATAGGCAGGCAGAAATCCGTTTTTTAATCTGAGTGAGCCGACAAGAATCGGGTCGCACTTGACATTCATCACATCAATAAAGCCCTCACCGTCAAGCCCTAAAATCTGCCTTTTGACACGCATAACTATTGCGTACCATTTGCCCGACATCATATTCCGCAGAACCGCATTATCGGGACTGTTCTCCCACGGATATTCGGGTTCTGTTCCGTATGTGCTAAGGGCATAGTTTAAAATTACATCTCTGTTAATAGAATTATCATCGTATGCCATTAAGCCTTAACTCCTGTTTTTTCTTGATAAGTAAAATATATTCCTGCATTGTGATTTCATTTTTATCATAACAAAGGCATATGTCAACCAAAAGGTGAAAATCATTCGCCAAAGCTGATGCCCATTTTTCTTGCTGTTTCAACAACCTCGCTGTCTTTCGGAACGCTCTTGAGCTTGCCTGCGATGTCCTTAAGAGGAACGGCAACTACCTTATTATTTACAAGGGCAACCATTTTGCCGTAGTCTTTATTGATAATAAGCTCTGCGGCTTTAACGCCGAAACGAGTTGAAATCACTCGGTCATAGGCATCGGGACTGCCGCCTCTCTGGAAGTGACCCGGTACTGTAACCCTTGTTTCCTGACCTGTTGCCTCCTCAATATCGTGGGCAATCTGATAGGAAATTGACGGATATTTCATCTCTGCAACAGCAGCTTTTCTCTGCTTTTTAGGCAAAGCTGCAATTTCTTTTGAAATTGCACCCTCGGCAACTGCAAGAATTGAAAAGTTCTTACCGCCTGCGGTTCTTGACTTGATTGTCTTTACAACCGAGTTGATGTCGTACGGAATTTCGGGGATAAGGATAATATCCGCACCGCCTGCAATACCTGCATAAAGGGTGAGCCAGCCAACCTTATGTCCCATAACCTCAATAATGAAAACTCTGCCGTGAGATGTTGCGGTTGAATGGATACAGTCGATTACATTTGTTGCAATGTCAACGGCACTCTGAAAGCCGAATGTCTTGTCTGTACCCCAAAGGTCGTTGTCGATTGTCTTAGGAAGTGAAACCACATTGAGTCCCTCTTCACGAAGAAGATTTGCGGTTTTTTGAGTTCCGTTGCCACCGAGTACAACAAGACAGTCAAGACCAAGCTTTTTGTAGTTCTTCTTCATAGCCTCAACCTTGTCAACGCTGTTCTCGTCAACAACACGCATAAGCTTGAACGGCTGTCTTGATGTGCCGAGAATCGTACCGCCCATTGTGAGAATACCCGAAAAATTCTCGGGTTTCATCTTTCTTGTTTCGCCGTAGATAAGACCTCTGTAGCCGTCAATAATGCCGATGATTTCAACATCATTGCCAAGCTGATTATAAAGTGTTTTTGCAACGGCACGGATTGTTGCGTTAAGTCCCTGACAATCACCGCCGCTTGTTAAAATGCCTACTCTTTTCATTGTTCGGAGTCCTCCTTTTTCACTTCAACGGGTACAATCGGAGTTCCGACAGTGCTCGCATATGTTTTTTTCATTGCCTGCTTTTGAGCCTTTAACGCAAGCTTTGAAAAGAATTTCTGACAATTCATCTTATGCTTGCCGCGCTTGTCAACAGACTTATATACACCTGTTGAAAGCTGTTGGCGTGCATTTACGGTATCCTTAAATGAAACCGTGATAACCTCCTGCACACGCTTTTTGATATCCTCGTCCTCAACAGGGAACACAAGCTCAACTCGTCTGTCGAGGTTTCTCGGCATCCAGTCGGCACTTCCCATATAATAAAGCGGATTTGAATTGTTTTCAAATATGAATATTCGGCTATGCTCCAAAAGCTGACCGACAATTGAAACTACTCTGATGTTCTCGCTGAATCCATGGACTCCCGGAACAAGACAGCAGATACCTCTTACGATGAGGTCAATTTTTACGCCTGCATTTGACGCATCGTACAAAAGGCTGATGATTTCAGGATCAACAAGCGAGTTCACCTTTGCGGTAATTTTGGCCGGAAGTCCGAGCTTTGCGTTCTCGGTTTCCTGAATAATCATAGCCTCAAAGAACGGACGCATTCCGTGAGGTGCAACGATAAATTTGTTGTATTCAGGCGGAGTTGAGTAACCTGTCAATACATTAAAGAGTGATGATGCGTCAACACCGTATTCTTCACGGCAGGTGAACATACCGATATCGGTATAGAATCTCGCCGTACTGTCGTTATAGTTACCCGTACCCATATGCAAATATCTTCTGATTCCGTCCTTGTCTTTTCTTACTACAAGACAGATTTTGCAGTGAGTTTTAAGTCCTGTAAGACCGTAAATTACATGACAGCCCGCCTTTTCAAGCTTTGTTGCCCACTGAATGTTGTTTTCCTCGTCAAATCTCGCCTTGAGTTCAACAAGAACAGTTACCTGCTTGCCGTTTTCAGCCGCCTTGATAAGAGCCGCAACAATCGGTGAATTTCCGCTGACACGGTACAAGGTTTGCTTGATGGCAAGAACATTCGGATCGGTTGCCGCCTTTTTGACAAAATCAACCACAACATCAAAGCTTTCATAAGGATGATGCACAAGTCTGTCCTTTTCACGGATAGCCTCAAAAATATCGTCATAACCGCAGAATTCCGCAGGCGGATTTACGGGAACGATTGGTTCAAAGCACATATCCTCACAGCCCTTAATATGAGCAAATTTTGAAAGGAATGTAAGGTCAAGAGGACCTCTCTGAAAGTAGATTTCACGCTCCGTAACATCGAGAGCGTCAACAAGAAATTCACGAATTTCTCGGTTGCATTTCTTGCCGAATTCAAGACGAACAGGTTCTCCTCTCTTACGCTTTCTGATTGACTTTTTAATTTCAGCCATAAGATCCTCGGTATCCTCGTCAATGTCAAGGTCGGAATCTCGGGTGATTCTGAAAGGATCGTACTGCTTAATGTTGTAAAGCTCAAAAAGCTCGCCGAGGTGCATTGCGATTATTTTTTCAAGCAGAATAAACGCTCTGCCCTCGTGAGTCGGAAGCTCAAGAAATCTCGGAAGAATTGACGGAACCTGAACCAATGCGAAAAATTCTTCATTCTCGGCATTTGTAAGGCGAACAGCAATGTTAAGGCTTTTGTTTGCAAGCATCGGAAACGGACGGCTTGTATCGACAGCCATAGGCGTCAATACGGGGAAAACTACTTTTTCAAAGTATTCCTCAACAAACGCTTTCTGGTCGCCGTCAAGCTCGTCAGCCTCTTTGAACACAATGCCTGCCGAACGAAGTGACGGAATTATTGAACGGTTGTAACAGCTGTACTGCTTTTTGGCAAACTCGTGAATTTTTTCAACAAGTCCGTCCATAACCTCTGTAGGAGTCATGCCCGATGCGTCACGGCTTGTTCTGCCGTGATGAATCTGGTCAAGCACACCTGCAACACGAACCATAAAAAATTCGTCAAGGTTCGACGCCGTAATTGAAAGGAAGTTGCATCTTTCCATAATTGGGTTGGTCTTTTTGAACGCCTCTTCAAGCACTCTTGCATTAAAGTCAACCCAGCTTAATTCTCTGTTAGTATAAGGCATCTTTTGCCATTTTGACATAAGCTTTGCTTTTTCGGATGCTTTTTTATTGTTGTTTTTTGAATTTGACATATAATTCACCACCATAAAAACTGATATATAACCCAATTTAATATATCTGATTAAGTATAAAATACGAAACGGATTATTTCAAGCGAATTGCACTAAATTTTACCTTTGGCAACGCATTCTTTACATATATTTTACAATAACACAAATAAAATTGATTTGCAATAGATTTGACAAAATTCGCAAAGATAAAACCAAAATTTTCTTTTTGCAAAATATTCAAAAAATCTCAAAAAATATTGTTTTAATCTCTGTATTATGTTATACTTGCGTTGATTGTTTTATTTACAGATTTTAAAAAATTCTAAAGAAAATGAGAGGTAATTATCATGAGTAAAAAAAGAGGAAGCTTTTCCGGCGGACTCGGATTTGTATTTGCCGCTGCGGGAAGTGCAGTAGGCTTGGGAAATCTCTGGAGATTTCCGTATTATGCAGCTAAGTACGGCGGCGGAACATTTATCTTTATCTACATAATCCTTGCGCTTACATTCGGCTTTTCACTTTTGACTGCCGAAATCGCAATTGGCAGAAAAACAAAGCTAAGTCCGATTCTCGCCTACAAAAAGCTATGCAGCAAATTTTCGTTTTTAGGCTACCTTGCAACGCTTGTTCCTATAATCATTATTCCGTACTACTGCGTTATCGGCGGTTGGGTTACAAAATATATGTGCGTTTATGCACAGGGACTTGTTGCCCCTGCGGCACAGGACAACTTTTTCTCGGACTTTATTTCCGACCCGTTGTCACCCATTGTGTTTTTCTTAATATTTATGCTGTTGAGTGCAGTGGTAATTATGCTCGGAGTAAACAAGGGCATTGAGCGACTGAGCAAATTTTTGATGCCTGTTCTGCTTGTTCTGACAGTCGGAATTTCAATCTACACACTCACGCTCCCGAACGCAATGGAGGGTGTTTCGTACTACCTCATTCCCGATTTCAGCAAACTGTCAATTTGGACATTTGCGGCAGCACTCGGTCAGCTGTTCTTCTCAATGAGCATTGCAATGGGAATTATGGTAACCTACGGTTCATACACAAAGGATGAGGTAAACCTCACAAAGTCGGTTAACCAGATTGAGATTTTCGACACAGCCGTTGCACTTCTCGCAGGTCTTATGGTAGTTCCTGCGGTTTATGTATTCAGCGGTGAAGAAGGTCTTGGTGCAAGCGGTCCCGGACTTATGTTCATCACACTTCCAAAGGTATTCAACGAAATGCCTGCCGGCGTAATCATAGGATTTTTGTTCTTTATTCTTGTATTCTTTGCAGCTATCACAAGCTCAATCTCCGTAATGGAAGCAATTGTTTCTTCGCTTATGGACAAGTTCAAGCTCACACGAATCAAGTCCTGTCTTATCGTTATAGGCATCTGCCTTATTATGGGTATTCCGTCGTCACTCGGCAACGGTATATGGTCAAATGTTAAGATTCTCGGAATGGACTTCCTTACATTCTTTGACTTCTTGAGCAACAGCATTATTATGCCGATTGTCGCACTTTGCACTTGTATTCTCATCGGCTGGGTTATCAAGCCAAAGACTATTGCAGACGAAGTCACAAGGAACGGCGAGCGTTTCAGCAGAAGGGCTTTGTTTGATGTTATGATTAAATATATAGCTCCAATCTGCCTTGTGTTCATCTTAATTTCCTACACACTTGCGCAGTTCGGCATTATTTCACTTTAACCCGACACTTTAACACGATTATTTATGAATTCAGGCAGTAATATCACCGAAATGAATCATAAGTAATTGTCTTTAAATTAAGCATACAACAATTAACTATTCTCCGTTTATCCCATAAACTCTTGAAATTATATGCAATAATTGGTATAATTACAGTTACAGCTCATTTGCTGAATTTTAGGGAGGACAAATACTATGTGTCAGAAAAAACCATTTTACATTACAACACCTATTTATTATCCGTCAGGCAATCCCCACATCGGTCATTGCTACACCACCGTTGCGTGCGATTCTATCGCCCGTTACAGACGAATGCAGGGATACGATGTTATGTTCCTTACGGGTACGGATGAACACGGTCTTAAAATTGAACAGAAGGCTGCCGAAAAGGGTGTTACTCCCAAAGAGTATGTTGACGAAATTGTAAAAACCTTTAAGGGCTTATGGAAATTTATGAACATAAGCTATGACAGATATATCCGCACAACAGACGATTACCACATTGAAACAGTTCAGAAGATTTTCAAGGAGCTGTATGACAAGGGCTACATCTACAAGGGCGAATACAAGGGCAAATACTGCACCCCCTGTGAAAGCTTCTGGACAGAAAGTCAGCTTATTGACGGCAAATGTCCCGAATGCGGACGAGAGGTTACAGAGGCAAAGGAAGAGGCATACTTCTTTAAGATGTCACCTTTTGCCGACAGAATTGAAAAGCTCCTCACGGAGACAGACTATTTACAGCCAAAGACAAGAGCGGTTGAGCTTGTAAACAACTTTATCAAGCCGGGACTTGAAGACCTTTGCGTATCGAGAACAACCTTCAAATGGGGCATTCCGGTTACATTTGACGAAAAGCATATTGTTTATGTTTGGATTGACGCACTTTCAAACTATATCTCCGCTCTCGGCTACAAGAATGAAAAATTTGACGAATTTGACAAATACTGGCCTGCCGATGTTCATATGGTAGCAAAGGACATCATGCGTTTTCACGCTATCATCTGGCCTGCAATGCTTATGGCTCTTGACCTTCCGCTTCCAAAGCATCTTGCCGTTCACGGCTGGATTACTTTCAACGGACAGAAGATGTCAAAGTCACTCGGCAATGTTGTTGATCCGTTTGTACTCGGCGAGCGTTACGGCGCTGACGCAATCCGTTACCACATTTTGCGTGAAATGGCTCTCGGTGCAGACAGCTCGTTTTCAAACGAAATTATGATTAACCGTATCAATTCCGACCTTGCAAACGGTCTTGGCAACCTTGTTTCAAGAACAGTTGCAATGGTTCAGAAATATTTTGGCGGCACACTTCCCACAGAGCGCGAGAGCGGCGAATTTGACGATGACCTTATCGAAACCGCAACATCGCTCCGTGCAAAGGTTGACGATTTCATGGACAAGACTCAGCTCCAGAACGCACTTGCCGAAATATTCAAGCTTGTTTCCCGTGCAAATAAATACATTGACGAAACCGCTCCGTGGGTTATTGCCAAGGACGAAACAAAGAAAGCAAGACTCGCAACGGTTCTCTACAACCTTCTTGAGGCAATCCGTATTGCCTGCACCCTCCTTTCGGCATTTATGCCAACAACAATGCCAAAGGCTCTTGAGCAGATCGGTGCTTGTGAAAAATGTGCCGGCTACGAAAACTGCGACAAGTTCGGTGTACTTCCTGCTGATGTCACGGTTCACAAGGGAGATGCACTCTTCCCACGAATTGATGTTGAAAAGGAAATTGAAGAACTCAACAGCATTATCAAGAACAACGAGGGTGAAAGTGAAGAAACAAAGGCACTCCGTGAAGAGCTTGAGGGTGTTGCACAGATTGGCATTGATGATTTTGCAAAGGTTGACCTCCGTGTGTGCGAGGTTAAGACCTGCGAACCCGTTAAAAAGAGCAAAAAGCTTTTGCAGTTCACAATTTTTGACGGTGTAAAGGACAGGACCGTTGTCAGCGGTATTGCAAACTACTATAAGCCCGAAGAGCTTATTGGCAAGAAGATTATTCTTGTTCAGAACCTCAAACCTGCAAAGCTTTGCGGTGTTGAAAGCTGCGGTATGATTCTTTCTGCAGTTCACGGCGATGATTTAAAGGTTGTCTTTGTTGACGATATGCCTGTCGGCTCAAAAATCTGTTGATTTATGTTCGTGTAGACAGTTTAATAAATTAAAAACTATCAATGCCCGAGCGTAACTGTAGGAGCGGATGTCATCTGCTCGCACGGCGAGCCGCCGGCAGCGTGTCGCTGCACCCAATTCGTGAAGACAGTTTGCAATATAAAAATATATTATGCCCGCACGGCGAGCCGCCGTTCCCCTTTCGTGTAGACAGTTTGATAAATTAAAAACTATTTATGCCCGAGCGTAACTGTAGGGGCGGATATTATCCGCCCGCAAGCAACGGCAGAAATCATATGATAAATAAAACTGTATAAATGTGAAAAGTTAATTTTTACTGAAAACTGAAATTGAATTTTCACCTATATAAAACCATTATTTAATGTGGGCGGTCAATGACCGCCCATACTTTTAGGGAGATACACCGATGTCACTTTACAACAACATTTTCGATGCGCACGCACATTATGACGACAAATGGTTTGACGATGACCGTTTTGAACTTTTGGAAAACATTCACACAAAGGGTGTGTGCGGAATTGTCAACAATGCGGTTGACCTTGAAACGGCAAAAACCTGCATTGAATATGCCGAAAAATATGATTTTATGTATGCCGCAGTCGGATTTCATCCCGAAAATCTCGAAAATATTCCGGATAATTATCTTGAACAGCTTGCACAGCTTTCAAAACATAAAAAGGTTGTCGCAATCGGCGAAACAGGGCTTGATTATCATTGGAACATTCCGAAAGACTTGCAAAAGCGTGTTTTTGAGGAACAGATCAGGCTTTCTCTTGACCTTGAAATGCCGCTTATAGTTCACGATCGTGAGGCTCACGGTGATGTGTACGATCTTCTGAGAAAATACAAACCAAATGCGCTGGTTCATTGCTTTTCTGGTAGTGTTGAGCTTATGCGTGAGGCGGTTCGCATGGGAATGTACATCAGCCTTGGCGGTGTTGTTACATTCAAAAATGCCCGTCACAGCCTTGAGGTCGCTTCGGAAATTCCGCTTGACAGGCTTCTGCTTGAAACCGACGCTCCGTATATGGCGCCCGTGCCGTTCCGCGGCAAGCGTTGCGACAGCTCTATGATTGTCTATGCCGCTGAAAAAATCGCATCTCTGCGTAATATAAGCATCTCAGAGCTTCTGCAAATCACCTGCGACAATGCAAAACGATTTTACAATATTGACGATTGATTCATAAAAAACACGGTCGGAATCCTCGTTTGGAAATCCGATCGTGTTATTTTTTCATTATTTTAGTAGTGGCGAACCGTGTTTGCCACTACTAACAGACAACTACTTTTATATAAAAAACGGTCGGGAAGACAGTGTTTTGCATTTGCAAACTATCTTCTCGACCGTAATTTTACATTTTCAATTTTTAATTTTCCATTTACTTACATCATTCTTCACTTGCGTGTTTGCGCATATTCTTGTGCAGGAAGAAAAGTCCGATAGAAATTATAAGAAAGACTGCCGAACAGATTGCAAGTGCGATAAGCACGCTGTTCATACTCTGAACAAAGAGGTTGTAGAAAGCTCTTGATTCAATATTGATTTTGCTCACATAGCCTGTTGAAAACAAAACAGCAGGGATAATTCCCACCGTAATAAATGTTCCGGATGTTGCGTAACAGATATATCTGACCGCCCTGTGCTTCCAACGGTTTGCAAAGATGATAATCACACAAAGGATTGCGGCAAAAACTACCAGACCGCCTATTAGAAGCGGCATCATATCTTTCAAGGTCGTGAGATACGGCGAAAGCATTGAAAACATCGGTATTCTGAGATTCGCCTCATAAACAGACGCAGCTTTATTTATAAGATATTCCCTGCTGTCACTGCTTGCAACCTTAACATTATTTTTCTTTATGTAGCTGTCAAGCTCTGAATTAAAACGCTGACGAAAGGCAACCGTGCTGATTTTTGCCGAGCCGCCGTTATAATAGCTTTCAAGGTAATCCTCTGTATCGTCATGAATTGTTACAGTTTCAACCACATTACCAAAAAAGCTTTCTTCAAGACCCGAAGCGTAACCGAGGTCAACAAGCTCTCTTGTTATTTCGTCCTTTTTGTCGGTAAAATAATTGGTTGTGTTCATATTGTCGAGAATATATGAGGGATTCAGAATCGTGGCTTCAAGCATCACCGAAATTGAAAGCAGAAGCAACACAAATGACAAAACAAACGAAAGCAAGCAGAAAACAATACCTCTTATCTTAGAATGCATATCAGTTGCCCCCCTTATCTATCTGGGTTCCCGACACAAGCTTTGCATACACGAAAAATCTTTTTGATGTGAGTCCCAATTCATCAAAGGGATAACAGGTGTACATTATCAGATTTTCGTAATCAGCAGAAAGGTCGTAGGCGCTGCTGTCGTTAGCACTTTTTACGGCTGTATCGGTAATTTCATACACATAGTTACCGTAGCTTGTCTTAATTTCAACCCTTTGACCAACCTGAGCATTTTTCAAACCGTTAAAATAGATATTGTTATGACCTGCAACAAGAATTGTTCCTCCGTAACCGGGTACAAAACTGCCTGCGTAAATGCCTACGCCGTTTCTCAAAGCAACATCACCGTCGCCAAAAAACAGATTTGCATCAACATTGCAGTCACTTATTATGAGTTCACCGAACAGATTGCCATAACCTGGGTACTGAACGGAATCTTTTTTTACATATGATTTTTCCTTACCGTCAGAATCTTTCTTGGTCACGGTAGGAACAGTTGCGTTTTCTGACACGGGCACAAAAATATTATCGTACTCTGTCGAATAATCCTTTTCATTATCCGAAAAGAACATACCCATAGCCGAAATTATCGGAGAAAATGACGGAACAAACGCCAAATACAGCACCAGATATGTTACCAGACAAAATATAATGGGAAGAATTATAAAACCCTTCCCATTCTTTGATCTATGACCGTGTCTGACTTTTTTATCAGACATTTAAATCAAGCTCTTTCTTTCTTAGTTTTTACAAGGTAGAAAGCTCCGCCTGCTACCATAATGAGTGCTACTGCAGAAACTGCTGCAACACCGCTGAAATCAGCTGCAACACCTGTTGTCTTGATTGCGCTGCCGTCTTTAACCTGTCCAACCTTTGAAAGAGTAGGAACAGCTGAGAATGCAACCTTGCCGTTTGCGTCATAAATTGTAAGAGTCTTTGTTGATGTGTCATATGACATTGTCATACCAAGAACACCTACGCCCTCCTTACCGTAAGCAAGAAGTGTCTGCTTCTGAGCAAATGTGAGATCTGCGATGTTAGATGCGCCTGAGTTCTCAAGGAAGCTCTCGCCCTTCTTGAGTACAGCGAGAATCTGTGATGACTCATCTGCTGTCATGTCAATTGTGTTAAAGTAGTTCTCAGCCTGGTTTACAAACTCGCTCGGAATAACCATCTCTGAGCCGTTCATCTTAACAGATGTTTTGAGTTCGTCAAGAACAGCCTGCTCACTGTCATTGATGCCTGCTGCAAAAGCAGTGAAAGCCGTTGCTGCAACAAGGATGAGTGCTACTAACATTGCTGATAATTTTTTCATAGTTCATACCACCTTGTATTATATTTTGTTTTCATCAGCAAGAAGCTTTACGGATTCATCGGCACAATACGCATCTGCAAGCCAAAAGCCGCAGGGAGTACAATGGAAAACTTCACCATCTAACTTCTTTGTACAGTATTATACACCACACCTCGGATTTTGTAAAGTGTTTTGTTATAAATATTTGTTATATTTTAAGAAACGACAATCCTGTTGTCAAAATAGATGATTTCATTGTGCATTATGTCGTTCCGATTGTGCATTATGCCGTTCCGAATCAATTAAATACTTTGTCACACCATGTCGGTTTCGTCTGGACTTTGTATTTTTATCCGTCTTTGCACATCATTTTTGCATAAAATATACATACTGGTTTGTAAATTACTCCTTGAACAAATATCCGTGCAGCGGCTCTGCCTGCATATTTACAGTAATTGCTTTCTTATCATGACATATTGTGACATATTAATATATGAGTAGAAATTTTATCGGTTATTTACCTTATTTTTGTTTATTTTTTTAGCGAATTTAGCTGAAATTGTCTTTAAAACTGCTTTTTCGTGTGCTTATTAACCATTTTCAGACGAATAGTTATATATTTTATGTAAGTTTTGTACATACAGAAAATTTGTCCAACCCGAAAATCCGCAAAATAAACTAATTTTTTCCTATAATAGATTCCTTTGTCATATTGATTTTTTTACTGATTTCACATATAATGGAAGTGTCATGTTTTAAAGATTTTTGTGCTTTTGTACCGTTTTCGCCTGTAACACTTTTGTTTCGGCTGCGGCATTGTCTTGCCATATGTGAGCAAAAGCCGGGAGGAGTATTATTTAATGGAAATATCATTTAAGGACATAACGAGAATAATAAAGAAAAACTTGGTTTTTATTGCAGTGCTTTCTCTTTTGTGCGCTACAGTATCTTTCTTTATTACTACCTTTTTTATTCCGAAAACCTACACCTCAAGTGTAAAGCTATATGTTGAAACCAACTACAAGAGCCAGTCGGCATACGAGGATTACCAGAGTGTAAACTATGCAAAAAATCTTGTGCTTACATATATTGAGCTTCTTGATTCAAACTCATTCTACAATCAGATTTCCGAAGCGCTCAACGAAAAGTACACAGCGTCACAGCTTAAATCTATGATTAAGTTCGAGAGCATTGAAGATACCGAGGTATTTAAGGCTCTTGTAAATTCGAGCAGTCCTACCGAATCAAAAAGAATAGGCGACGCAATTGCGAAGATTGCACCAAAGACGATTGCAAATGTAAAGGACAACGCAAAACTTAAAATTGTTGACAAGGCAACTCTTCCAAAAGCTCCTGCTTCACCGAGTGTATCCAAAAATGTGATTATCGCATTTGCGGCAGGTCTTATCATTGCTTTGATTGTTTCATTCGTCCGTGACTTCCTTGATGTCAAAATCAAGTACAACGAAGAGATGACAACCGTTCTTGACCTTCCGCTGCTTGCCGCTATTCCCGACTTTGAATATTTTTCGAATCAAAAGGCAGCCGAAAAGAAGTACGGCAACTATGAATCGGGTTATTAATGTTAAAGGAGTGAAGCTGCAATGAAAAAGACTAAAATAGATCGTTCAATTGACACCGAGGCACTCGGCTTTCAGGTTCGTGAATCATACAAAACAGCCAGAACAAACATCGCATACTCAATCTTTAAAAAGGGCTGCAAAAAGGTAGCGTTTACCTCGTCAACAAAGGGCGAGGGCAAAACGGTAACATCAATCAATGTTGCGTCTGCACTTGCTCAGCAGGTTGGCACAAAGGTTATCGTTGTTGAATGTGACCTTCGCCGTCCGAGAGTCAACACCGCACTCAAAATCTCACCTACCCCCGGCATTACAAATTACCTTAACGAGGAATGTTCTCTTAAAGAGGTCACCAAGGATACAAAGATTGAAAACCTCAAGGCTATTACCTACGGAGCTATTCCGCCAAACCCGTCGGAGCTTCTTGCAAGTGAAGCTATGGCAGAGCTTATAAAAACCCTTGAAAAGGATTATGACTATATTATTTTTGACACACCGCCAATCGGCGTTGTTATTGACGCTCTTCCCATTATGAAGGCATCTGACGGTGTTGTTATTGTTGCAAGAAACAATTCAACGACATACCCCGAGCTTGAAAGGACGGTTGAGGTTATTAAAAGAACCGACGCAAAAATTCTCGGTGTTATTCTTAACCGTGTAAAGCCTCACGAAACCCGCAAGGGCAAGGGCTACTACTCAAGATACGGCGGATATTACAAAACAGAAACAAAAGACTGATAACAAGCCGCCTGCGTAAGCATAAACTAACAGGCTCGTCCTGTCCACGGAGGGGAAAATGGAATCCGCAAAAAGCAAAAGTATAAATAAAATTGCGTCACCAAGCGGACACGCAATTAAAAAAAAGCCTGTTTATGATTTTTTCAAACGGATTTTTGACATTGTATGTTCACTCGTCGCTTTAATAATCCTTTCACCTGTATTTCTCATTCTGGCAATTCTTGTTAAAGCAACAAGCGAAGGACCTGTATTCTTTGTTCACCAGCGTGTAGGAAAAGGCGGAAAAACCTTAAATATATATAAATTCAGAAGTATGGTGACAAATGCCGAGGAGCTTATCAGGCAGTTCACTCCCGAGCAGAAGGCTGAGTATGAAAGAAATTTCAAGCTTGAAAACGATCCCAGAGTCACAAGGGTCGGCAAATTTATGAGAAAAACAAGCCTTGACGAGCTTCCTCAGCTTTTCAATATTTTAAAAGGCGATATCTCTGTTGTGGGACCAAGACCCGTTATGGAGGTTGAAACTGAAATTTACGGCAACTACCGTGATATGCTTTTGAGCGTTAAGCCGGGGCTTACGGGTTTCTGGGCGGCAAACGGCAGAAGCTGTACTACATACACACGCAGAAGAGCAATGGAAATTTGCTATATCAAAAACCGCTCTGTCTGCTTTGACCTGAAAATCATTCTCAAAACTATCACCTCTGTTTTCAAGGGTGAGGGTGCTGTTTAAGGAGGCAGAGTTTTGAAAGCTGTTATACTTGCGGGAGGGTACGGAACAAGAATTTCCGAGGAATCCCAGTTCAAACCTAAACCAATGATTGAAATCGGCGGAATGCCGATTATGTGGCACATTATGAAGCTGTACACTCACTACGGCATAAACGAGTTCATCATCTGTGCAGGTTACAAACAGCATGTAATCAAGGAATGGTTTGCCGACTATTTTCTTCACACATCCGACATCACCTTTGATTTTACTCAGGATGATAAGATTATTGTACATAACAAAAGAGCCGAAAAATGGAAGGTTACTGTTGTTGACACAGGTCTTGACACGATGACAGGCGGCAGACTTAAAAGGGTTCGCAATTTTATCGGAGATGAGCCGTTTTTTATGACCTATGGCGACGGTGTTTCCGATATTGACATAAACGCTCTGCTCGATTTTCACAAAAAACACGGTAAGCTTGCAACTATGTCAGCCGTAAAGCCCGAAAGCAGGTTCGGTGTGCTTGATTTGTCGGAGGACAGCAAAGTCAGGGCGTTCCGTGAAAAGAGCGATATCGACTCAGGCTGGATTAACGCAGGCTTTATGGTGCTTGACCCAAGGGTTCTTGACTATATAAAGGACGACACAATAATGTTTGAACGCGAGCCTATGGAACAGCTTGCGGGAGAGGGTCAGCTTATGTGCTTCAAGCACAACGGTTTTTGGCAATGTATGGACACATTGCGTGACAAGGAAAGACTTGAAAAACTATGGAACGAATGCAAAGCTCCGTGGAAAGTGTGGTCATAATGACGCTTGATTTTTATAAAGGTAAAAAAGTGTTCGTTACGGGACACACGGGATTCAAGGGCAGCTGGCTGTGCAGACTGCTTGCGAATGCAGGCGCAGAGGTAACGGGTTATTCACTTAATCCGCCGACCTCACCGTCACTTTTTGAAATTGCAGATATTGAAAGCGATGTGAAATCGGTTATCGGAGATATCCGCAATTTTGACTCTCTGAAAAAGGCATTTGATGAGGCACAGCCTGAGATTGTACTTCATCTTGCAGCTCAGCCGATTGTGCGCGACAGCTACAAAATGCCTGCGTACACATATGAAACAAATGTTATGGGAACGGTAAATATTCTTGAGTGCGTAAGGCAGTCAAGCTGTGTAAAATCGTTTCTCAATGTAACAACCGACAAGGTTTATGAAAACAGGGAATGGCAGTGGGGATACCGTGAAAACGAACCGCTTGACGGCTTTGATCCGTATTCAAACAGCAAAAGCTGCTCGGAACTTGTAACCCACAGCTACAAAAATTCTTTCTTTGCAGACGGAAGAACGGCAATTTCCACAGCGAGGGCAGGCAATGTTATCGGCGGCGGAGATTTTGCAAACGACAGAATCATTCCCGACTGCGTGAGAGCCTTGGAAAAGGGCGAGGATATTATTGTAAGGAATCCGTTTTCAACAAGACCGTATCAGCATGTTCTCGAACCGCTTTTTGCCTATCTTATGATTGCAAGGGCGCAGTACGGTGATATTAAGCTTGCCGACTGCTATAATGTTGGTCCCGATGAATGCGACTGCGTAACGACAGGCGAACTCGTTGATTTGTTTGTAAAGTATGCGGGAAATATAAAATGGGTCAACAAAAGTGAAAAGAATGCAGTCCACGAGGCAAGCTTTCTCAAGCTCGACTGTTCAAAGCTAAAGGCTGTTTTTGGCTGGAAACCCCATTGGCATGTTGATGAAGCAGTGAAGAAAACGGTTGAATGGTCGCGCTGTTATATGAACGGCGGTGATGTTCGCCGCTGTATGGACGAACAAATAAACGATTTTCTTAAAAGCAGAATCTAAGACTCCTGCGGATGATATAAAAGAGGTTAATTTATGAAAAAAGCAATTGTAACAGGCTCAAACGGCTTTGTCGGTTCAAATGTCTGCAAAAGACTTTGTGCCAAGGGTGTAAAGGTTTTTGCAGTTGTAAAAGACGAAAACGAAAAAATTGAAAATATAAAAGACCTTAACGGCATTGAAATCGTGTATTGCGAGCTTGATGAGATTGAAACCTTGGCTGACAGAATTTCCGACAGAGATATTGATGTTTTCTACCACTTTGCATGGGTAGGTTCGGCAGGACCGCTCAGATGTGATGAAAATGTTCAGCTTAAAAATGCACTCTGGACAGCAAGAGCGCTCAGAACGGCAGACGGTATGCAGTGTAAAAAATTTGTCAATGCCGGTTCTATTATGGAAAAGGAAACCTACACCGCTGTTTACACTCAGGAAAGCAAGCCGGGACTTCCGTACATTTACGGTGCAGGCAAGCTGATTGCAAGGGCAATTTGCAAGCCGATTGCAAACAGCCTTTCAATTGACCTCTGTTGGGCAGTTATTACAAACGCGTACGGCGTCGGTGAGCTTTCGCCCCGTTTTGTCAATTCTACAATCCGCAAAATTATTGCAGGCGAACCGCTGCAGTTTACTGCCGCAACACAGAACTATGACTTCATCTATATTGACGATGTTGCAAGAGCGTTTGAGGCAATCGGAGAATACGGCAAAGCAAATAAAGAATATACTATCGGCAGCGGAAACGCAAAACCGCTCAAGGAATTTATCCTTGAAATGCAGCAGGAGCTTGCCCCCGAAGCAAAGCCGATTTTCGGCGATGTTCCTTTTACGGGAGTAAATATGCCGCTTGAGGCATTTGATACAGCCGATATTGAAGCCGACTGTTATTTCAAGCCCGAAATCTCATTTGCAGAAGGCACAAGAATGACTATGGACTGGATTAAGTCGGTTGACTAAGAAAATACAGAGGGCGAAATGTAACTTTCGCCCTTTCTATGTGTAAAGGGTACTGCTTACATAGAAAAACATTATAAAAGGGAGAATAACGATGATTCAGAAGTTTGAATTTTGTAATACAGATTTTGAAGGCGCGTATCTTATCAAGCCGTTTTGTGCAACAGATGTAAGAGGTGCATTTATAAAGGATTATTCAAAGGAAGTTTTCGAGGCAAACGGACTTGAACACAACCTTGCGGAGGTTTTCTACACAGTATCTCACAAGGGCGTAATTCGTGCGCTTCATTTTCAGAGAGTTCACGAACAGGCAAAGCTGGTACGGTGCATTAAAGGCAAGGTTTTTGATGTTATCGTTGACCTCCGCCCCGAATCACCTACATTCAAAAAATGGCAGGGCTTCTGTCTTTCCGAAGAAAATATGAATGAACTCTATGTTCCCGAACATTTTGCACACGGCTATCTTGTGCTTGAACCGTCTGTTGTTTCATACAAATGCGGTGAAAAATTCTACGGCGAATATGATGACGGCATTATGTACAACGATCCAGATTTGGGAGTTGAATGGCCGTTTGATGAAATCGGCGGTATTGAAAATCTTATTATTGCCGACAAAGATAAAAATCTTCAGACTTTTAAGGAATACGAGGATAAGTATCTTAAGTAATTTTTATGTTACGACTACTTTTTCACGGAGGGTAAAATGAACATAGTATATTCAAGCTCCGACAGCTATGCCCCTATTGCCGGTGTGTCAATAATGTCACTCTTACACAACAATACCGATGCCGATGAAATCAACATTTATATGATTGACAACAATATCTCAGATGAAAACAAAAAGAGATTTGAGAATATGGTTGACAAATTCGGCAGAAATATTGTTTTTATTCCCCGCCCTGATCTTAACAAAATGTCAGGTGTTGATATAGAAGTCGGAAGATGGAACATCAGCACATTTTTCAGACTGTTTCTCTGCACGATACTGCCTGATAATCTCGACCGCTGTATTTATCTTGACTGTGACACGGTTGTGCGTCACTCTTTGAGAGAATTTTGGGAAACAGATCTGGAAGATAAGATCGTTGCGGCAGTTGACGATTGCCGAAGTGACCGTTATAAAACCGAACTGAATCTTCCGTGCGACAGCACTTATACAAATAACGGTGTTTTGCTGATTGACCTTAAAAGCTGGAGAGAGATGAATGTGGAAAAAGACTTTCTCGATTTTATTATTGCTCACAACGGCAACATCACCTATGTTGATCAAGGGGTTCTTAACGGTGTTCTTGCCAAAAAGAATCTTGTAAAGGTTATCCATACCAAATACGACGCTATGACTGTTTTCTTTGATTTTAATTTTAAAGATCTTATGAAGGTGCGTCGTCCCGAGCATCATCTGAGTGAAGAAGAATACATTGAGGCGGTAACCGATCCTTATATAATTCACTACACCTCGTGTTTCCTTTCGGGAACACGCCCGTGGAACGAAAATAACAATCATCCCTTTGTCGGGGATTATCTCAAATATAAATCAATGTCACCGTGGAAAGATTTTCCGCAATATCCCGATGTCAGAAAGAAATCCAAAAAAATGATGACGAGTGTATGCAATGCCATGCCGAAAAGAATGATGATTGCAGGTATCTCACTTGTTCACTCAAAGTTGTACCCAATGGTACGCTCACTTAAAGGAAAAAGGCGGGGCCGATAATGAAAATTCTGCTTGTTAATAAATACCACTATGTAAAAGGCGGAAGTGAAACCTACTATTTCGGTCTTGCAAAACTTCTTGAGGAACACGGTAACGAGGTTATTTATTTTGCAATGCAGGACGAAAAAAATTACGCTTGTCCGCAATCCGAATATTTCTCAAAAAATGTTGATTTCAATAAAAGTATGTCTGCCGTTCAAAAATTAAGTGCGGGTTTTCATGCACTCTACTCATTTGACGCTAAAAAAAAGATTGAGAAACTTATCAAAGATGAAAAACCCGACATTGTACATATCAATCTTGTTCACCGTCACATAACGCTCTCAATACTCAATGCTATTCAAAAGTTCAATATACCCGTTGTGCTGACTGCACATGATTTAAACTGTGTGTGTCCGACACACACCATGCTCTGTGACGGAAAGGTTTGCGACCGTTGCGTAAGGGAACACAGTTATAAACCGGCAATCGAACAAAAATGTGTAAAGAATTCGGCTATGCAAACATATCTTGCTGTATTTGAAGCGAAAAATTACGAGCGGATGCATATGTACGATAAGATAGATTTCTATATTTGTCCTTCCGATTTCTACCGCAGACAATTTGTTGAATCACACATAACCAAAAATCCAATCGTTCATTGGGTAAATTTTTTGCCGTCAGGTACTCAATATCACCTTTGTAAGGATATTGACGATTACTTTCTGTTTTTCGGCAGATTATCAGTTGAAAAGGGGCTTATGTCGCTTGTAAAAGCTTATCATAAGGGAAATTTTGAAAACAAGTTGTATCTTGTGGGTGACGGTCCTCTTAGGAAAGAGCTTGAAACCTATGTAAAAGAAAACAATTTGACCGACAAGGTTATCTTTACAGGTTTTCAGAGCGGTGACGAATTAAAGAAGTATGTTGAACACGCAAAGTGTGTAATCCTGCCGAGTGAATGGTATGAAAACGGTCCGTATTCAATTCTTGAGGCAATTGCGGTCGGCAAGCCTGCAATCGTAAGCAATTACGGAGGACTTCCGGAAATTGTTGATGACGGCATTACGGGTTTTATCTGTGAACCCAATAATCCTGACAGCCTTTGTGAATGTCTGAAGAAAATGAACAGTCTCTCGGATGACGAATACAGCAGAATGTCAGAGTCTGCACTTAAAAAAGCCAAAGACAGCTGCGACTGCGAAGCATACTATAATAAGCTTATGAAATGCTACAAGGAACTGATAAAGGCTAAGGGCGGTAATAAAATATGATCTTATTAAAAATATACTGGCGAACAAAAGCCGCAATAAAAAAACTATGCTTTAAAATTATGTTTGGAAAGAGATTTTCGGTCGGAAAAAATACGACCTTTCGCAAAAATTTCGGCCTTTACCTTGAAAAAGGTGCATCAATAAAAATCGGACATGATTGTTTCTTCAACCGTGGCTGTTCCGTTAATTGCCTCGAAAGTGTCGAAATCGGCAATCATACCATTTTCGGAGAAAATGTTAAAATTTATGACCAGAATCATAAATTCAGGGACAGAACTAAGCTTATCCGTGAACAGGGATATTCAACAGGTCGTGTAAAAATCGGAAACAACTGTTGGATTTGCACCAATGCAGTCATTCTCAAAGGCGTTGAAATCGGGGATAACAGCGTTATCGGTGCAGGTTGTGTTATTCATCATGACATTCCCGCAAATTCTGTTGTAAAAAGCAACGGCGGTATTACTATTGAAAGTTTGGACTGATTATGGACAATAAAAAAACAGTTGCATATCTGACAAGACACACAGTTTCAAACTACGGCTCTGTTTTGCAGGCATATGCAACACAAACAGCACTCGAAAAACTCGGCTGTAATGCTGTATGCATTAATTATTACAGAACCGATGAAAAAACAGAGAATATAGTTGATACGAGGCTTAAAAGCGTAAGTGCAAAATGGAATAAAAACGCACTCACCAGACTTTTTTTTAAGGCGACCCAAAAGCCCGTCTATAAATTTGCTGACAAACGCTTTGAAGAATACAGAAAAATTGTCAAGGTAACGGACAAAGAATATAACAGCGAAGCAGAGCTTAAAAGCGATATTCCAAAAGCTGACATATATATGACAGGAAGTGATCAGGTGTGGAATACCGTTGTCTGTGGAGAAATTGATCCTGTTTACTTTCTGTCCTTTTTGCCAAAAAAAGTAAAAAAGATTGCATATGCCGCAAGTTTTGGCGGTGCGAGTGTTGAAGAAAAAAACAAAACAAGAATAAAAAGTTGGCTTAAAGAATACAACAAAATCACTATCCGTGAAAACAGCGGAATTAAAATTGCATCAGAACTGGGAATTCACGCAGAGCAGGTTCTTGATCCGACATTTTTGCTTGATAAAAACGAATGGGAAAAGCTTATTCCGAATCGCAAATGCGATGAAAAGTATGTGCTTGTATATCAGCTTCACCCAAATAAGCAGTTTGATGCATACGCAAAAGAGTTTGCAAAGAGAAAAGGGTTAAAACTTTACAGGGTAAGCCATTGTTTTCATCATATTGTCCGCAGCGGAAAATTTATCTGTTGTCCGCCTGTCGGTGAATTTTTATGGTATATAAAGAATGCAGAATACTTTCTTACCGATTCATTTCACGGTACAGCTTTTTCGATAGGACTTAACACTCAATTTGCAGATGTTCTGCCCAAGAGCTACAGCGAAAGAATTTCGAGTATTCTGGAACTGATAGGATATGAGAATCGAATTTTAAAGAGCTATGATGACTTTAAAATTGCAGAGGAAAAAATTGATTTTAATAGGGTAAACGAGATAATCTCAACCGAAAGAAAAAAATCGTTTGATATTCTGAAGGATATGATAGGTGATTAATTGTGAACAATATAATGCAACTTGGAAAAAGCTGCTGCGGTTGCTCCGGATGTGAGCAGATATGCCCTAAAAATTGTATATCTATGAAACCGGATTCCGAAGGATTTTTATATCCCGAGGTTGATGAAAGTATCTGCATTGAATGCGGAATTTGTATTAAACATTGCCCTATTTTGACCGATGTATCAAGATGCAATATTCCAAAAGTATATGCTGCAAAATACAAAGACCGTGGAAGTACATTCAAAAGTACTTCCGGCGGACTTTTTATACCTATCGCAAAATCCGTTCTATCTATGGGCGGTGTTGTTTTCGGCTGTGCATATGATGAAAACCTTGTTGCAAAACATATTAAGGTTGAAACCGAAGATGAGCTTTACCGACTGCAAAGTTCCAAATATGTTCAAAGCGACACAAGAGGAATTTATAAACAGGTTAAAACCGAACTTGAGAACGGCAAAGAAGTTCTTTTCAGCGGCACAGGCTGTCAAGCAGCGGGACTGCGTTCTTTTCTCGGCAAAGATTATGGTAATCTGCTGATTACAGATATTGTATGTCACGGTGTGCCGAGCCCAAAACTTTTCAAAAATTATATTGACTATATGGGCAAAAAGCTCGGCGGCACATTAACCTCATATAACTTTAGAAGCAAAGAAAAGCGTGGTTGGGATCTGTACTATAAAGCTGAAAACGGTCAAAAAAGCAAATCTGATTATGGCTTTTTTGACCCATACTACAGTGCTTTTCTGTACTGTAAAACCTACCGCGAAAGTTGTTACGAATGTAAATTTGCCAACAAAAATCGCGTAAGTGACATTACCCTTGCCGACTACTGGGGAATACAAAAATTTCATCCCGAATTTTTTGATGAAAACGGTGTTTCCCTCGTCCTTGTAAATACCGAGAAGGGCAAAAAATACCTTGAAAAGATAAAAGACAAGCTTGAAATAATTGAGTCTGATTATAACAAAGCCTCTGTTATGAACGCAAATCTTGTACATCCCTCAAAACGACCAAGTTGCAGGGATTCAATTTATGACGGTTTTGACTGCGGCAACTTTGAAACATATGCCAAAACTAAGCTTGCTTTTAAAATAAATCCAAAAACCAAAATCAAAAAAATGATTCCTCTCGGAGTAAAAAGGTTTCTGAGAAAATTACGCTGATAAAGGAAGGAAAACCGATAATGAGGGTACTGCAAATTGCTGTTGGAATAAACGGCGGAGGTGTCGGCGCTGTATTATTAAACTACTACAGCCATATGGATCATAATGATGTAAAATTTGATATTGTCATTGATGATCTTCCATCGGTAAAAAACGGCAGTCTTAATGAAGCCACTTTTAAACAGATGGGTTGCAATATTTTTCGTGTCACACCAAAATCAGTTAATCTGAGAGAAAATATCCGACAGGTAAGCGAGATAATGAAAAACGGCAACTATGATGTGTTACATTCTAATATGGAGGAATGGTCGGCACTGTACTGTTGTATAGCAAAAAAATACGGTATAAATACACGCATTGCTCATGCACATCTTGCGTATGTAAACACACCGAGCCTGATTAAAAAAATGTACAACCGTGTTTTGAAAACAGGTTTAAAACACTATGCGACTGATTTTTTTGCTTGCAGTCGTGATGCGGGAAAATACCTTTTTGGTGATTCTATTCTTAAAAAAGATAATTTTAAGGTTCTTCCAAACGCAATAGAAACAAACAAATACATTTATAATTGCGAAACAAGGAACAGAATAAGAAAAGAATTTGGAATCAGCAATAATACATTTGTGGTAGGATTTGTCGGAAGATTATATTATCAAAAAAACCCCGAGCGTATGATCAGAATTTTTAATGAAATCTGCAAAAAGCACACTGATTCTCAACTTGTCATTGTAGGTGATTATAAAAGCTATTCCAAATTCTCAGAACTTACGGATTATGCTAAAAAAAACGGCATTTACAACCAAATCATCTACACAGGTCTGCGTCAGGATGTACCCGATGTTATGCAGGCATTTGACGCATTTGTTCTTCCCTCTCGTTACGAAGGTTTCGGAATAGTATACATAGAAGCGCAAACCGCCGGTCTTATGACATTCGGAACAGCAAAGGTAGTACCCGAAGAAGTCAACTGCACAAAACTTATGAACTTTATTGATTCAAAGAAAACTGACAAAGAATGGGCAGAAATTATTCTGAATAAAAGCTTAAACTATACAAGGGAAGATCTGTCAACTGAAATTCGAAATTGTGGTTTTGAAATAGCCGTTGAAGCAAAGAAATTGCAAAGATTTTATATTGAAAAAGCAAGCAAATATTAACTACCGGAGGCGGTATAAAATGATAGGTCTGGCAACTCCATACAAAACTCAAAATTACGGTACAAAATTGCAGGCCTATGCCATGCAAACAATTTTTTCTGAAATAGGATACGACACTGAAATTATCAACTATACACATATTTCAAGTAAAAAAGACAAAATTCTAACTCTGCTTTCACCCAAGAAGCTCAGAGAAAAAGCCAAGTATAAAAAAGCAACAAAAAAAGCTGTCAGCAATGCCGTTTATGCGGAGTGCATTTCTCTCAGAAACAACCAATTTAATAAATTTGTCAACAACAATCTGCATACAACGCGTAACTTTGTAAATCTTGATTCATTGAGGGAATATTCTAAAAGATACGATGCGGTTATATGCGGAAGCGATCAGATATGGCTGCCTGTACATATAAGACAGAATTATTATACACTTTCATTTGTTCCTGAGGGAACACGGAAAATTGCCTATGCCCCAAGTTTTGGCATAAGCACTGTTGAAAATTCTGACAAAAAACTCTACCAAAATTCAATCAATAATTTTGACTTTCTCTCATGCAGAGAAGAAAGCGGTTGCAAGCTCGTACATAATCTTACCGGTCGTGATGCTCAGCTTGTTCTTGATCCTACCCTTATGGTAAACAAAAAAAGTTGGGATAAGATGAGCGGTGACACACCAATCGTGGATGGAAAATATATATTCTGCTATTTTCTTGGACAGAACCCTGAACACAGAAAGGCTGTAAGGAAACTTTCTGAACAGACAGGCTTTAAAGTTGTTTGTATTCCGTATATTGAAGGATATACGGAAAGTGATGATAATTATGCAGATATTTCACTATATGATATAGGACCCGACGGTTTTATCAACTTGATAAAGAATGCTCAGTTTGTATGTACGGATTCATTTCACGGCAGTGTTTTTTCAACTATATTTGAGCGTCAGTATTTTGTTTTTGAGCGTTTTGCAAGCGGAATGAAAGGCTCAACCAACACCCGACTTGAATCACTTTTAAAAAGTCTTAAGCTTGAGTACAGACACATAAAATGCAGTGATATTTTACCGGATTGGGACAAAAAGATTGCTAAATCTATTGACTATAATAAAACCAATGCACTTCTTGACAATCTCAAAAACGAGTCATTCAACTACATTTTAAAAGCACTTGACGGAATCCCCCCGAAAAAATCAAAGCATATTGAATTATTTGACAAGTATGATTGTTGCGGATGTTCTGCATGTGCAGATAAGTGTCCAACAAACAGTATTTCTATGAAGCCCGATAAAGAAGGATTTTTATATCCTGAAATTGACGAATCAAAATGCGTAGAATGTTCGGCCTGCCTTAAAGTCTGCCCAATAAAGCAGTTTCGCAAAGGCGAAAATGATTTTACTGCTTTTGCCGCTAAAAGTAACGACAAAGAAATCAGACACGAAAGCACATCAGGCGGTATATTTACCCACCTTGCAAAAGCAATCATATCAAATGGCGGTGTAGTTGTAGGAGCTGCATTTGACGAAGAATTTAATGTAAAACACATTGTAATCGAAAATGATAAAGACATAAAAAAAATCAGCGGTTCAAAATATGTGCAAAGCAGTACTCAAGGCATCTATAAAAAAATCAAAGAACTTCTTAATACAGGGAAAACAGTTATGTTTTCCGGCACGCCTTGTCAAATAAGAGCATTGAAAAGCTATCTTGACAAAAATTACGATAATCTTATTTTGATAGATCTTTTCTGCCATGGAGTACCTTCTCCCAAAATATGGCAAAGGTATCTTGAATTTATAAATCCTGAAAAAAAATGTATACAATCTGTTTCATTCAGAGATAAACGAATCAGTTGGGAAGACTATTCGCTAACCGTCAAATATGATGAAACTGAAAAAAGTACATTTTGGAAAGATGACAGCTATGCCCGTGGATTTGGTTTTTCATTATTTAACCGTCCGTCATGCAGCAAATGCCGTCTTAAATCATTCCCGAGAGTAAGCGACATTACTCTTGGCGACTTGTGGCTTATCGGACAGATTTTCCCTGATTTTGATGACCACAAAGGAACTTCTTTTGTTATTCTAAACAGTGATAAAGGCTGTAAGCTTTTTGAAAAAATAAAGAATGAAATAACATTCAAAGAAATTCCAAAAGATATGCTCAATCTCACCTACCCTGTAATGGGTTCTCCAACCAAAGCACATCAGAATCGAAGCAAGTTTTTTGAACAGCTTGACACAATCCCATTTGATGTACTTGTTAAAAGATACGCAACAATAGACAGAAAACGGGAGTATAAAATAAAACGAAATAAAATTCTTAATAAAATTGGAGTTCTTCCATTACTTAAAAAGATAAAAAGAAAATTATGACGGGAGAGTACTGATGAAAAAACTAATGAATCAAAACTGGTTTATCGCCATAGTATTTATGGTTCTGTATAAACCTGCAATATTTTCACAAATGCCTCAATATCAGACATTTGATAAAATTTCAAATGTGCTGAAGGTACTCATCATTGCCGTCCTTCTGGTGTGGTTTTGCCTCTTTTATCAAAAATTTTCAATGTACTTTGTAATATTTTTGTTTTTTGAAGTTTGGAGGATACTGGCAACGATTTATTGTGACGGAAACTATTCTTCCTTGTTTCTGACAATATTCAATTCTCTTGCAATTGTATTAGTTGTTGAAATGGGACTAAAAACTGACCCTGATGCACTGCTTGACGGTGCGACCTTTGTTTTGGGAATATTCGTGTTAATTAACTTTATCACTGTACTTTTGTTTCCACAAGGAATGTATGAGTTTAACACATTCACAAATAACTACTTCCTTGGTTATAGAAATAATTCGATTATGCTTATTTTTCCTGCAATGATTTTTTCGGTTGTTCGATCCCTCAGATTATATGACAGACTGACTGTGTCTTCTTTTCTAATTTGCGTCATATCAACCGCAACAGTAATATTAGCATTTTCCGCAACCAGTGTTATCGGTATTATGATATTTATACTGTTCCTTTTTCTGGCTCTCATCAACTGGATGCCAAAATTTCTTAACATTGTTACTTATATTGTGATAAATATCATTTACTTCTTTGGAGTAATTATCCTGCGAGTACAGGAAGCATTTTCGTTTATAATTGTTAATGTGCTTGGAAGGGATCTATCTTTCACAGGTCGCACCAACATATGGGACAGTGCTCTTGAGGCATTTTATAAATCACCTATTTTCGGTGTCGGAGAAATCGATAATCAGGCTTCAAGAGATCTAATAGGCGCTACACATGCCCATAACTATTACCTGAATCTTTTGTACAAAAGCGGAGTCCCCGGATTTCTGCTTTTCTTTACCATACTTATTATTTGTGGTATTGCATTATACAAAAATCGCAAAAACGGCAAGATTCCGTTTGTTGTGTCAGGTGCTCTTTGTGCATTTATGATTATGCTTCAAAGCGAGGCTTATTACAACATATACTACTTCTTTTCAATTCTCACCTTATCAACTTTTATATCGTATGCTCTTCCCAAAAGAGATAGTGACGGTAACTTTATATATAAAAATAACAAACGAATTAAATCCAAAAAAGCAACGATTAAATTTTAGGGATGTGATTCATACTTGAACAATACAAGTAAGAAAAACGATAAAAATATAAAGGCAAGTGCTTTTTATATGGTTGGCAACCTATTTAACAAAGCTCTTGCATTTTTTACCATACCAATATTTACAAGACTTCTTACAACTTCTGAGTACGGAATTGCTCAAACCTATTTGTCATGGGTCAGCATATTAACTCTTATTGTCGGACTTTCACTAGGTAACTCAATCCGAACAGCATATGTTGATTTTCACGATGACATTGAAGGTTATATGTCATCAATTTTTGGTCTGTCATTACTCAGTTTTCTTGTATCATCAGCTTTAATCATTGCCGGAATGTTTATTTTTGGTAACATTGATATAATTCTCGTCATATGCTGTCTTATACAGTCATATTTTCAATTTGTAGCAACTGCTATGACAACAAAATATATGATGAAAGTTGACTATATAAGAAAAACTCTTTTGCTGGCACTTCCAAATTTGACGATTCAGGTTATTGCAATATTCACCATTATGAATATGCACGGCGATAAAAAATACTTCGGATATATTATCCCATACGCCGCAGTATATATGGTGGTCGGAATATATTTTGTAATTTCGTCATTTATCCGAGGAAAAAAGCCTTTAAACAAATTATATTGGAAATATGCACTCACATATTCCCTGCCACTTATATTCCATGGTCTTTCACTTGTTCTTCTGTCAAGTTCCGACAGAATTATGATTACAAACCTGTATAACTCATCTGAAGCCGGAGTTTATAGTCTGATTTATAATTTAAGTATGGTTGCCATGGCAGTCACCGCATCTCTTGAGGCTGTGTGGGTCCCGTGGTTCACCCGAAAACTTTTGACAGGTGAGAAATCAACCATTAACAAAAACATCACAAAATACCTTGAAATTGCCCTTGTAGTCATGCTGTGCCTTATGTTTGTTGCTCCGGAAATAGTAAAAATTATGGCGACAAAACAGTACTACAGTGGTATATATATGATTCCCCCTCTTGTATTTGCCTCCTATGAGATGTATATGTACACTGTATATGTAAATGTAGAATACTACTATAAGTCAACAAAATACATTGCGTTTAACACCATCGTTGCCGCAATCACAAACATTGTGCTTAATTTCATTTTTGTTCCCTTATACGGAGGAATGGCAGCCTGCTTTACTACGGTGATCTCCTATATGGTTTCATTCTTAATGCACTCAAAGCATTCACGCAAGCTTGACAGAGAATTGTTTCCCCTTAAACAGTTTGCAGTTCCAACCTTAATTTTTATTATTGCAATCATTATTGCCTATCTTTTGATGGAGTTTTGGATAGTACGATGGATAATTGCAATTGTTGGATTTATCTTTTATGCGGCATATGCACTTTTAACAAAGAGGTTTTCAAACTTTCTAAAATAATAGATCATAAGCGAATAAATTCTTTTTCTACATTAACCACCAATGGCTTTATTGAATCCTGCAACAATAAAATCAAAGTGAACGATAATCCTGCTGAATGAATGCGTTCTTTGCGCGGGCAAAATCACACAGAAACATCGCGCTGAAGAGTAAACTCGGCAAGGCGGTCAATTATCTGATTGAGAAAGAACCGTATCTGAGAAGGAACATCGAAGACGGCAGACTGCAAATTGACCACAACCGTGCCGAACTAAAACAACAAAAACAAGTGATTAGTATTTCAGCCACCGTGAATTTACACGGTGGCTGTTTTGACTGTTACATTCTCAAAAGAAATGCTTACAGCAGCAGAAATTTCAAGCGTTTCCGTAACCGCATCTTACATATGTTTTCCAACAAACATATCAGTTCTGCAACAAAACAAGCGACAGCTTAATTCGCCGCCGCTTGTAATTCTCATATATTCTGTTTTTTCGGGTTACCCCAACTATTGACATTGAGACTTCGTTGGCAACTACCTCTCAGTGAACTTTCAACTTAGAGCATTGATATATAATCCGCCATACTAATAAAAGATCCGATGTCACCAAAGACATCGGATCTTCTTTTATGCACTAATATTTGTTATCAATTGCAATTTAGCAATTATTTCTCACCGAGATTCCAATAGCCAAGGAACATACCGTAACCATCAGTACTAGAACCTGTTACCTTTGAGTCGCATACAACAAATGTTTCACCATTGTGGTCTGCTGTTGTAAATGTACCCTTATTGTATGTTGCGCTATAACTACCGCTCTTAGCATTTAATACATTGTATCCGGGTGAAAGGAGCGTTCTGAAATTACCTTTACTGTTGCAGAATACAACATTCTTAGCATTATCAATTGCCTCAATCTGATCACTGTTAAGTGTTACCGAGTATACAGAATACTTACCACCTACGAGAGCCTTAGTTTTTAACGATGGAGTATACTTATCGGCTGTCTTCTTCATTTCAATCTTAGTAAGATCAGCCGGTGAATTACTTGAACCATACGCAAGATATACTCCCTTGTCCATTGCTGTCTTGCCCTTTACAGGTGCCGGGAATACGCAGTAGAGTGTTGCTGTGCTTTCTACGATTTTAACTTCTGATGTTGACCAATATCCTGTGAATGTGCCGTAACCCTCAATACTTGAACCGGTGCTAATACCGTCACAGATTACAAATGTGTTCTTTGCTCTGTCGGCAAGCTTAGCTTTTGTTTTTGTGTATTCTGATGAATACTCTTTTCCGGCAGGAGCTTTCATTACGCTGTACTTGCCGTTGATGTAAGTTCTGTATGTACCTGAAGCATTCTCAAAGATTACATATGTTGATGCATCAATTGCAGCCACCTGATCCTCTGTAAGAGTCACAGTATATACCGGATATGTACCTGATACAAGCTGACTAGTCTTTGAATCTACATCTGCATATGTGCTTGTTCTTGTCATCTTAATCTTATTGAATGAACCAATCTTGTAATCATTGCTGTATCCAATATATACACCCTGATTCCAACAGTTCTTCCACTTTGTTGATGCCGGTGCCACTGCGTATACTGTAGTACACTTTGTCCAGTATCCTGTATATGTGCCGTAACCGTCTATGCTTGTTCCTGTTGTTACTTCACCATTCATAATGAATGTGCAATCATTAAGATTTGCAAGAGATGTTTTAGCTGTGTTGTAATCTGCACTATATGTTCCTGTCGGAGCTTTAAGAAGATTGTACTTTGAACTTACATAAGTCTTGTATGTATTCGATTTGTTTACAAGTACTACATAAATTGCCTTGCTAACAGCCTCTGCCTGCTCTTTTGAAAGTGTTACAGTGTAGAGAGAATATGTACCTGCTGTAAGCTTGTCTGTCTTTAAATCAGGTGTAAGGAAATCTGTTGTCTTTGTAAGCTGAATCTTTGTAAATGTGTTAATGGCATACTTATTGCTGTATGCAAGATAGATACCGTCATCCCAACATTTCGGGCTGGATACTGTCTTTGGTACAACAAAGTTAAGTGTCGTTTCACCAACCGGCTTTGTCGGCTCTGTTGCAGGCTGAGTCGGCTGTGTTGCAGGCTGAGTCGGCTTTGTTGCGGGAGCTGTTGTGGGCTGTGTTACAGTTGTAGGCTGTGTTGCTGTTGTGGGCTGAGGAGCTGTTGTTGGCTCTTCGCCCTGAACGAGAACTGCCTCAGCAGTAAATACAGCGCCGTCTGCCTTTTCGCTGCCATACTTATTGATATATGTGATATCAACATCCTTACCGTTAAAAAGATCTTCATATGAGTCAGCCATTGTACCTGTAAGAACCTCAACATCGAGGTCAACTGTTGTGTCGCCGCTGCCTACAACATCAAATGTGAATGTACAATAAACACTCTTCTGTTTGAAGTTGTAAAGATCAAGGCTTGAGCAGTTGAAGAGCACTTCATTCTTAAGAGTTTTGTTCCAAACGATTGTGTCCTTGAATACAGGGAAATCAGTGTTTCTTGTGTTTGTTGAAGCAAGCTTAAGTACAGAGCTGTCATATGAGAGTGTGCCCTGTGTGTTAAGAATCATATTCTTAGCCTGAAGATTGTATGTAACAACAACCTGTTTTGTATTTGCATTATACTCATACGAAACAGGATCTGTTACATTTGATGTAACACTGATTTTGTTTGTAGAAGTTTTTTCGGCAGCACTTGCAGAAAATGGGAGGGCGGTGAACATACACAGCACCATCATAACCGCAAGAACCACAGAAAGCTTTTTCTGGATTTTTTTCATGCTAATTACTCCTTAAAAATAAAATATACTTGTGTCACAAATTGTGACTAACTTCCAAACCTCGGTATTTCAATCGTTCCGAATTACCGAGCTCAATTAAAATTATAGCACAATGTTGTCGTTCATACAACAAAAGTGTTATTCTTTTAACGAAAATTTTTCGCCTTAAAATATGTGCAAAATAACGGTACATTTGCTATTATGCACAAATTTAATGTCTGATTATTGTGAACATCGTCTTCTTTTCGTTTCACAGTAAAGAAATAACCGATAATAATACTATATTTATCAGCAATTGTTTTGTAAGAAAAAGTCTGTGTCAAGAGCAATTTCGGTGCGGACAGTATTGCTGTCGGCAATTTAATCCGATTGTCCGTTTTATAAAAGCGTCAAAAAGTTTTAAACAGTTCAATTGCCTTTGCCGGATCTGCGGCTCTGAAAACAGCCGTTCCCGCAACGCACACATCAACGCCTGCGTCGGCAGCCTGTTCAATTGTATCTCTTCCGATTCCCCCGTCAGCCTCAATCAGGATATTGTCCAGACCTCTGCGGTGACATTCTCTCTTGATTTCCTTAACTTTCGGCATCATATTCGGCATAAAGCTTTGACCGCCGAATCCGGGTTCAACTGTCATAACAAGTACGACGTCAAGCTTTTCAAGATACGGGAACACTGTCCATGCAGGAGTGTTTGGCTTTAGCACAAGCCCCGGCTTTACTCCTCTTGACTTGATTTTATCAATCGTACTGTCAATATCGGAATCACACTCAACATGAAATGTGATGATATCAGCGCCTGCGTCGGCAAAATCATCAATATACTTAAGCGGCTCACTTATCATAAGATGAACATCAAACGGACGGTTTGAAAGCTTTCTTACCGCCTTGATAATCGGTGCGCCGAAGGTTATGTTGGGAACAAAGTGACCGTCCATAACATCAAGGTGCATCCAATCTGCACCGGCCTGATCCATTCTTTCTATTTCTTCACCCATTTTTGAAAAGTCACAAGATAAAAGTGACGGAGCTATTTTCATACTTTACATCCTTTCTACGGTTTTTGAAGTGCGGGGGCAAACACAGCGGCGGCACCCCAGAACAACGCATAAATCAAGACTTCAAGCGAACCCATAACGCTCACCCCGGCATACAGCGAAAGGGTTGACGCCACAAGCAATCCGAGAATTACGGCAATCAGCTGAATTATAATTGAAAGAGAAATATTATGCTTAATCTTCACACAGCCTGTTACGGCTCGGGCAAGCGAAGCGGCCTTGCCGTTTGTAATGAGGTAGGAACGGGAGGTTTCCTCAACCGTATCCTCCGCCTCCTTGAGAACATTTCCGAGTCCTGTCGGAAGCACCTTGATACTGCGGTAGAACAAATCGTAAAGATTTGCAATAAGGTCATTTGTAACATTATAATCGGTTGTTCTGATAAGAAAACTGACGCCGTTGGTTTCGGCTCTTTGCATTTCAGCCTTAAGCTGAGGGTCAGCGGTATATTTTGTAACGAACATTGCAACGAGTCTGCCCGCTCTCGAAAGATATGTAACCTGTCTGCCCTGAGAAGTATATTTCTCCTCGTATTCAATATTAGGAACTTCAACGCTGTATTTTTCCATAAGGGTGCGTGAGCCGACAAGGATTCTCTCACTGTTAATCCAGCCGACAAGACCGATTTCGTCCTCGTACAGCACACTTTCAACCTCGGGAAGAGTTTCGTTTGTTTCGGCAACAACCGAATCAAATGCATTTGCAATTGGGTTCTGAGCTTCTTTAAGAATTGCTATGCCGCACAAAAGCGACTCGTCAATTGCGTACTCCTCAAAGGTTTTAATTCCCTCAAGTGAGATTGACTCAGCAGGAAACAGCTCGGTTGCATCTATCATAACTGCAGTGCTGTCGCAGAACTGCTTTACCGACGGATAGCCCGAAAGCATTGCACCGTAAGAAAGCAAAGTTTTGCAAAGCTTTCTCACAGGCGCATTTACCGACAAAAGCGTTGCCACCGGAACAGATACCGCCGCTACAAGCGCAAATGCGTTCAACGCGTCTGCAAACGACATTTTAACAATACCGTATATAATCGCGATTATCACTGACGCAACCGTTGTTATCGGGGCAAGCTTTGACGCCAGATCCTCACTCGGGTCGGGCGCATAAGATATTTTCAGAAAGTTTGCCGGAAATTTGGTCTTATGCTGATAGGCAATAATGGGACGGTCGGCGGCGGTGCCGCTCATCATCTGTCTTGCAACAGATTCATTATTATAAATTTTTGAAGCATACTTCTGACCCTTTGACGACACAAAGCGGAAATTGTCCTTTACACGAAGAACCATCAGAAGCTTGCCGACATTGTTCGCAAAAAAAGCAATCAACGGAATTACCGTGTAATAATTTACATAGAAGCCGTTTAAATCGCCTAGGCAGAAAAACGACACTATTATCTGAATCATTCCTGCCGCACCGGCAACTGCAACAGCCGTGTCTGAATTGCCCTTTACACGGACAAGCGGTGAAAGTCCGCTCAGCATTGCAACACGGTTAAGCACAAGTGACGCCGCCATAAGAACAAACAGCAAAATTGCATATGCCGCAGGCGCAAACGGTATTGCGGAACAGATTCCACTCGGGAAAAGTCTTGTCACAACCGTAAGCACAACAACTATAGCCGCAATAATTCCCGAAAGCAGACTTCTCATAAACAGCTTTTTTATATTATGGTTAAGCTCATAAAATATGCTTCTTTCGTCCTCTTCGCCCGTATAATCCTCAACAGGCTCGGCATTTTCGTCTTTGACGGTATCGCTGTCATCCGACTCATCCTTTGAGAAAATTCCTACAAGTGCAGAAATCACTTTTTCGCCCAAAGGACGGCTGTCCTTGTGATTTTGCTCGGCAGGGGCAGCTCCTTCATCGGCAACAGCTGTTTCGGGACGAAGCACATGAGCAATTACCGAAGGATTTTTGGAACGGACATATTCCTCATACTCGTTAGCTACGGCATCGGAAAATCTGCCTGCCTTGACATTGAGAATGTTCCTCGGTTCATCGGGACGGTAAACAGGAACCTTTGCAACCACCTTGCGCGGCGGCTTTTCGGGGGGTTGAAGCTGATGGACAGGAGTATTAAGCGCCTCGGCGGAGTCCTCTTTTTTTTCTTCCTTTTTTTCAGTCTTACCGTCGGGAATATCAATATCAATTGTATGGTAGCTTTTGATTTCGGCATCCTCGCGAAACTGCTCAACCTCGCCGAGTACTTCACCCGAAAACTCTGTGTTTTCATCATATTCGGGGGTGAGGGTCACTATCTTATTTTCTTCCTCTGCGGCTTTTTTCTTTGCCTCTTCGTACTCACGCTTAGCCTTTTCGGCTCTTTCTGCCGCCTTTTTTTCGGCTTCTGCTTTGAGCTGTTCGGGAGTTACAAGTTCATCGTCATTTCCGTCCATTATCAGCTCTGCCTGCATCGTGGCGGCTGTTTTATCTCCGACTATTGAATTTGAGGTGTCGGGTTCGGACTCATCGAGCGGACTTACATTTTTCAATCTTGGCTTTTTATCTGCATTGCTGAAAATTTCCTCAACCTTTGGTTTTACACGGTACTTTTCAGCCGTTTGCTCCATTCGCTCCTGATCGGCAAGATAGTGGGTTTCTTCGAGTATGCTCTCAATTTCAAGCTCTTTGAGCCTGTCCTTATCCATATCAGCCAAAGCATTCACTCCTTTTTATTTTAGTTCGAGTAGATAGTTTAGATTTATCTGAAACTATGCCGCCCGAGCTGTACTCTCTGTTTTTACAATCTTTGACATTTAAACACACAACTTTGATAACATCAAATGATTTTATTTAAACATTAAATTTCTTCAAAACGGGCGGATAATATCCGCCCCTACAGAATCGTGCAAACAGTTGCAATTTTACGCTCGGGCATAATATGCTTTTTCGCTTTGCAAACTGTCTTCCCGACCTCAATTTTCCATTTTCAATTTTCAACTTTCAATTTGACATCAGCGGTTTTTCATCGCTTTGTACATCAAAATTCCTGCGGCAACCGACGCGTTGAGGGAATTTATCTGACCTTTCATCGGCAACGACACGATTACATCACACTTTTCACGAACAAGCCTTGAAATGCCCTTGCCCTCGTTGCCGATAACAATTGCGCACGCACCCGAAAAATCACACTTGTCATAATCCGTGCCGTCCATATCTGCGCCGTAGACCCACACGCCTTTTTCTTTGAGTTCATCAAGCGTAACTGCGATATTGGTCACCCTTGCAACACGCATATATTCAATTGCCCCTGCCGACGCCTTGGCAACCGTGTAGCTTAAGCCGGCACTTCTGCGTTTGGGAATAATAATTCCGTGAACTCCGGCACATTCCGCAGTTCTTATTATTGCACCGAGGTTGTGAGGGTCTTCAACCTCATCAAGCACAACAACAAACGGTGCTTCGCCTCTGCTTTCGGCATATTCAAGGATATCTTCAACCGTTGAATAATCCTTTGCCGCCGCAAATGCGACAATGCCCTGATGAGTTGCTCCGCCGCTGACATAGTCAAGCTTTGTGCGGTCAACTTCTTTAACGGGTATTTTTTTGTCACGGGCTTTTGCAAGTATTCCCACAATCGCACCGCTCTTTTCGCCCCTTGCAACAAGAATTTTGTCAATCGGGCGGTTGCTGCGAACAGCCTCGCTTACAGGATTTCGTCCTGCAATTACATCGGGCTTTTGCTCTGTATTTTCAATTTTTTCGTTTTTCATCATAAATCAGCCTTGTTAAGATTTTTCGTGTCCGCATCGGACACACTCTTTCATTTTCTTTATAGCGTTAATTATAACACAAAACAAAAAATTGTAAAATACCTTTTATCTTAAAAAATCAAACTCTGTACAATGTATCAAGAGCAATCGCTCCGGAGTCGATGTATTCGGGAATAATGCCGTACATTCCCATAGCCGTATCCTCAAAAATCACCATATGCGGCGGAAACACCGTAAAGCTGCAGTACACGGCAATCAACAGCAGAGTCAAAAATATACACGGCACAAACAGACATTCCGTTTTTTTATCTCCATACTCAAGCCATGTACCGAATGCAAACGCACACAGGCACGCTGTAACCGCACAGATAAACCTTGGCAGATTTGCGTTTTCAATTCCGAGGGCATAGATTAAGAGATATGACAAAATACAAAACGCACCGACAAGCCAAATTGATATCATTCGCGACACGGCAAAGCGGTGGAATCCCGACCTTTTGCCCACAGCCTCAACAAGACTCCAAATAAAATATGACAGCATTACAACCTTGGTCTGTTCCCACATACTGTTGTTTACCGAGCCGAAGAAAATCCCAAGCAAAGCGCCGTTTGTGAGCGAATACAGATTTTTAAACAAAATTATCATCAGCGGCACAACGATAATTCCCCATATCTGCATTTTTACGGTTTCTTTTTTCATAAAACACACCTCGCCGTTGTATTCTATGAGCCGCAATTGTCAAATATTACCCTTTAAGGTTTTCAAAAACAGTAATCCCTGTTATTTCTGTTTGCAAATTTGCGATTTATTTTTCCAAATCGGCACATTTACATTCTGTATAATTCAACATTTTCAACAACAATGTGGAAAACTATGTTGAAAGTGTTAAAAGTCGTGTTATGAAAAGCTGATATTACACGAAGTTTACAAACCTGTAACTTTTAACATCCAAAAACCGAGTTTTCCACATTTCTCATAAAGAAATTTAACATTACAGCTCTATTACTAACTGTATAATATGTGTGTCAAGGGTTATTTTTTATGTTTTTTCAACATTTTTATTCCACAGAAAATACCCGTAAAAATCAAAAAACAGGTACACAGCCGTGTACCTGCAAATTTCAAGGTTATTTATCAATTTTTAGTTTCTGAGCAGATGAATAGCCGTTTCGGCTTTATCAATAATTCTCAAATCGTTATCGTATGAGCACATTTTCCGTGCCTGCTGCAAGTCAACCCAAATATAACTGTCAATTTCCTCTTCCTGAATCGTCACATTATCCGTAAATGCCTGTGCAAGAAAAAAGACAACTCTTTTGCGGATTTTGCCGAAAGGACAGTACTCGCTGATTTCACGAAAGTCCTTTTCAATCACAACATCAAGCCCTGTTTCCTCTTTAATTTCACGGATAGCTGTCTGATGTTCGTTTTCGCCCTCTTCGATATGCCCCTTCGGAAAGCTCCAATACCTGCCGTTGCTGTTCTTTACAAGCAAAATTTTCGTATTCTGTCTGCTCTTATAAAAGATAACAGCGCCGCAGGACTTTTCGTAAAGGCAAACAATGCTTTTCAGCTTAATATTTTTCAGCCTTGAAAGCACCTGTCGAAGCTCCGGTTCGTAAAACACCTCGCCGAACTGTGAAACAATCGGGCGCTCGCCGTCCAAACCGTCAAATTCAGCCACCGCAACAACAACGCCTTCAAAATACTCTGTAACAGGCTTGTGCGAAATGACATACGCACTCCTGCTCGTCACAGAGCCGGAGGTAATCTGTGCCGAATAAAGCCTGTCACTGATTTTTCCGAAAACATTCACTTTTACATTGTCCGCTATCATCGGCATACACCTCCTTTTCTGCGATAAATTTGAACTGTCAGTTAAAAAGATTGCTCATACTGTCAAGCTGAACCTGAGTATTTGCACTCATTACGCCGTTAATAAACAGCACCTCGTTAATACCGTTCGTTTTGCAGTAATTAACAAGATTTTGATTGAAATATCTAAAATCGACAACATGAACCTCTTCATAGTTATTTGTAAGATACGGAACAAGGGCGTTGCCGTAGCTTTCTTTTACAACGGCAATTTTCTTGCCTGCCTCAGCATTTTCAGAGCCGGACTTGAGAACGGTAAGAGCGTTGTCGCCCATAATAAACACACCGTAGGTATTTGCACCGCCTTCTGCGGCTTCATAGTAAGGGCTGTCATAGCTTGCCGAAGAACCGTCGGCCTGAGTAATATCCATTGTCACATTGTATGGTAGTTTCCAGTAACTTACCGTGTCGCTGTCAAGTCCGTCTGCCGAGTTTGTAAACGAGCCGGTAAAGCCGTTAATCTTCTGTTCCTCACAGTCGTCAAGTGAAAGAACAGGCAAATCATTTGTATTGGCAAACGCTGTGTAGGCATAGTAAGAACCAAGACCTGTCCAGTGATGATCGCTCTTGAAGTAGATGTAATCCGTGTTATGTTCTGCAAGACGGTTGTAGCAGTTAATCGGAGTCACCTTGTCCGAAAGAGCCGCATAAGCAGCCTTGATGTTGTCTGCCTGTGAGGTTGACGGAGCGTCGCTGTCCTTAAGTCTTTGCGGAAGCCCCATTTCCGTATGGTTGGGAACAATCATATCGTAAACCTTTACGGAACTGCCGAACTTGTCGGCAAAGCCGTTGATTGTCTTCGCATAGTTCTGCGCTCTTGCGTTATCGCTTGAGAACAGTTCATAGCCGGTCTTGTTCCACACATAAATGCTATAGGCAAGAGTACCGTTAGTATTGTCGTCCTTTATGTTAGGCGTCATAAAATAGGTTGGCGAAAGCTCATCTGCGGCGCCGCCGGATTTATCGGCGGTTGTTGCAGTCTGAACGGCAGGTGCTGTTGTTCCGACTGTTCCTGTCGGAATTTTTGAAAGCGAGTCGTCCTTTGAACAGCCCTTTATAATAGATGACAAAATCAATATGATAACAAGCAAAATTACAATTGCGCTTGTAACAATGATAATTCTGTTTCTTGTTCTTCTCTTATTTTTTCTTCTGACAGGTCTTCTTGAGGAACGCTGAGAAGACGGCCTTGCGGCATAGCTTGCAGGACGGCGCTGCTGTCTGCGGCGATATTCGCGGCTGTCTATGCTGTCATCAAAATTATCAAGATCAAAATAATCGTAATCGTTTCGTCTGCTCATAGTGTTCTCTCCCAACTCTCCCGAATGAAGAATAATTATATAAAGCTGCCGGTTACTCACGGCAAATATTGTATTTAAGTCTGCCTCAGCCACGCTTTGGATGCACAAGGACATTATCACTTAGATTATACAACAGAAAGTCATTAAAAACAATACAAAAAGCACAAAAAATACAATTTTCGAGGAGGATAATTCTCTCACATCAAAAAATCCTTTAAAAAAGTTTATCGGAACAAATAAAACAAAATTGCAAATATGCCGTTAAATTTCTTGAATATATAGGCAATTCGTGATAAAATTGTGTGGTATGAAGTTTTTAAAGCCTTATCATTTTAAAAGGAGATACACTATGGAATACAAATTTTCCGACAGGGTTTCAAACCTCAAGCCGAGTGCAATAAGAGAAATCTTTAAATATGCGGCTGACCCAAGCGTTGTTTCGCTTTCGGCAGGCAACCCTTCTCCCGATGCTTTTCCGACAAAGGAGATTGCGGAAATATCGGCAAAGGTTCTTGCGGAAGACCCTATTTCGGTTTTGCAGTACAGCGTTTCGGAGGGTTACGCGCCGCTGAGAAAGCACCTTGCGGAATATATGAAAAAAGAGCATAACACAGGCTCTGACAATGACGACATTCTCATCACAACAGGCGCACAGCAGATTATGGATTTATGCTCAAAGGCTCTTGTGAATGAGGGCGAGGTTGTAATCTGTGAGGCACCGTCATTCATCGGTTCACTCAACACATTCAGAAGCTATAACGCAAAGCTCGTGGGCGTTCCGGTTGAGCCTGACGGTATGAGTACCGAAAAGCTTGAAGAGGCTTTAAAAGCCAATCCGAACGCAAAGCTTATTTACACAATTCCGAATTTTCAAAATCCTTCGGGTGTTACAATGAGCCTTGAAAAGCGTAAGAAAGTTTATGAGCTTGCCAAAAAATACGGTGTTCTCATCATTGAGGACAACCCGTACGGCGATTTGCGTTACAGCGGCGAATATGTTCCGAACATAAAAAGCCTTGATACTGACGGCATTGTAATCTATGCAGGCTCGTTCTCAAAGGTAATTTCACCGGGTATGCGTGTTGCCTACACAATTGCACCAAAGCCGATTTTCCAAAAGCTTGTTGTGTGCAAGCAGGGCAACGATGTTCACACTAATATTTGGTCGCAGTATGTATGCGATGAATTTATCACAAAGTACGACTTCAACGCTCACCTTGCAAGGCTGCGTGAAATCTACACAAAGAAAGCAAGCTTCTGTATGGAGCTTCTTGACAAATACTGCGCACCGAAAATAACCTATCATAAAATTGACGGCGGTCTTTTCATATGGTGCGACCTGCCCGAGGATATTGATATGCCGAAATTCTGCAGGGAACTCGTTCTCAAAAAGGTTTGCGTAGTTCCGGGCAACGCATTTTTAACTGACGAAAACGAAACCTGTCACAGTTTCAGAATAAACTTTTCAACACCGACTGACGAACAGCTTGAAAGAGGAATTAAAATCCTCGGCGAGTATGCAAACAGTCTTTAATCATGGAGAACAATTATGGAAAATCAGACAAAAAAAGAGGTTGTATTCAGCGCAATACAGCCCAGCGGAACAATTACACTCGGCAACTATCTCGGTGCGGTTCGCAACTGGGTTACAATGCAGAACGAATACGACTGTATTTACGCTCTTGCAGACCTGCACACAATCACGGTAAGACAGACTCCTGCCGTTATGCGCAAAAACATAATTGACGCTTATGCTTCAATTATGGCTTGCGGCATTGATGTTGAAAAAAGTCTTTTCTTCATTCAGAGTCATGTCCACACCCACGCAGAGCTTGCATGGGCGCTCAGCTGCTACACTCAGTTCGGTGAGCTTTCAAGAATGACCCAGTTCAAGGACAAGTCCGCAAAGCACGCCGACAACATCAACGCAGGTCTTTTCACATATCCCGTACTTATGGCTGCCGACATTCTTCTCTATCAGGCTGACAAAGTGCCTGTCGGTGCAGACCAGAAACAGCACATTGAGATTACAAGAAACATTGCGGAGCGTTTTAACGGTCTTTACGGCAATGTGTTCAAGATTCCGGACGGTTTCATTCCGAAGAACGGCGCAAGGGTTATGAGTCTTCAGGACCCGACAAGAAAGATGAGCAAGTCCGATGAAAATGTAAACGGCTGTGTACATCTTCTTGATGCACCCGAGGTTATAATGAAGAAGTTCAAGAGAGCCATTACGGACAGCGAGGCAAAGGTTCGCTATGCTGAGGGCAAAGACGGCGTAAATAACCTTATGGCAATTTACAGCGCAGTTACAGGTCTTTCATACGAGCAGATTGAAAGGGATTTTGACGGCAAGGGCTACGGCGACTTCAAGACTGCGGTAGGCGAGGCAGTTGTTGAAGAACTCCGTCCGATTCGCGAACGCTACGAAAAGCTTGTTGCAGACAAGGCATACCTTGAAAGCTGCTACAGAAAAGCCGATGAAATCGCTCTTAAAATCAGCAGCCGCACAATGGGCAAGGTTATGAAGAAAATCGGATTTATTTAATCGGGAGAAGTTATATTAATGACAAAAATCGAAAGTAAGGCAATCGGCTTTATCAAGAAATATATTCTTTTATTCCTGCTCGGTGCAATTACAATTTTGGCTGTTTTTATCAGAATTTGCGGAATGGATTTTCAAAGCGATGATTTTAACAGCTTTCTGAATCCTTGGTGGGGCATTATCAAGTATAATGATTTTACGGGGCTTGCAGCTCAGGTGGGCAACTACAACATTCCGTATCAAGTCATAATCTATCTTATGACACTTTTGCCGCTAAATGCTCTGTATGCGTACAAAATCGTATCAATAATATTCGATTTTGTACTTGCAATTTCAACCGCAATGCTTGTTTATTCGTTTGCAAAGAATAACCGACGGCTCAAAGCGATACTCACCTACTCAGCCGTACTTCTTTCGGCAACCGTTATTTTTAACTCATCGTTTTGGGCGCAATGCGATTCAATTTACACCTCGTTTATAATCCTTGCAATCCTGTTTTTGCACAAAGACAAGCCGATTGCATCGTTTGTGTTCATCGGCATTGCGTTTGCATTCAAGCTGCAAACCGTATTCATCATCCCTGTTCTGCTTTATTACTGGATTTCGACAAAGAAAATTTCAATTCTGCATTTCTTTATAATTCCTGCGGTTGATGTGATAATGTGCCTGCCTGCAATTATTATGGGTAGACCGTTTATCGATATTATCACAATCTACGCTGAACAGACCGACTACGGAAAGCTTATTCAGATGAACTGTCCGAACTTTTATGCACTCATATGTGACGGAAACGATATGACATATTATTATCTGTTCAAGCAGTTTTCGGTCTTTCTCACAATTGCCGTACTCGGAATTATGATGTGCATTATCATCTATAAAAAGGTTGATTTGAAGAACATTGAAGTTTTTCTTCTGACAACAGCGTGGACTGTATTCACCTGCATTATGTTCCTTTCGTCAATGCACGAACGCTACGGTTATCTGCTTGACATTATTTTAATTGTCTATGCGGCGGTAAGTGCAAAGCATTTGTGGATTCCGATTGTGTCAACGCTTATAAGCCTGAGAGGCTACTGTTACTACCTGTTCTCCTATGAGCTTGTAAGCCTCAAGGTGACCGCAATCATCTGCACCGCACTTTATGTTTATATAACATTCCTGCTCGTAAAAACAATTTTCAGAGCAAAATCATCTGATAATGTTTTTGCAAAAACAATTTAAAATTAAACATATTTTAAATAACAAACAACCGCCAAAATCCATTATATCGGGTTTTGGCGGTTGTTATTTTTATTTATTCAATGATTTTTAATTTTTGCAAATACAACAGCAACAAGAAATGTGACAAATTCTGTAATTGGGAACGCAAGCCATATGCCTGTCATTTGAACAGTGCTGTTTAAAAGCCAAATTACGGGGACTAACAGCACGCCCTGTCGCAACAGTTGAACTACAACGCCGGGCATAATACTGTCTGTTGCCTGTTCATAGGTTGCAATCATTGCAGAAAAGCCGCTGAACACAAATCCGAGTGACATAATTCTCATTGCCAGCACTCCAAAAGCACACATTTCTTCCGATGCCGAAAACAAAAACAATATCTCTTTCGGGAAAATCAGCACCAAGAGCATACCGACAATCATCATAACAGTCGCGATAATTGTTCCGCTCTTATTTGCTTGTTTAAGGCGACCGTACTCTTTTGCTCTGTAATTAAACCGCATTATAGGCAAACAGCCTTGAATTAGTCCGTTCACCGTCATAAAAATCAACTGCTGAACCTTGAAATATGCTCCGAAAAATGCAACCGCCGTGTCCGAATATCGCACCAAAAACATATTTGCAAAATTCACGGTGAATGCTCCCAACGCATTCATAACAAACGAGGGCAATCCGTAGGAAAATATCAGCTTTATCATCTGCGGTTCAAGGCAGTTTTTAAACGCCGGTTTAACCTTTTGTTTTGTAAGAAACAGCTGTATCAACGCAATGATTGTTGAAACAACATAGCCTAAAACCGTGGCAACTGCAGCTCCGACCACACCCATTTTCGGAAACGGACCTATGCCGAAAATGAGCAAAGGGTCAAACACAAAATTGAATACAACACCTGCAATTTGAAACCACATCGGAGCAATCATATTGCCTGTTGCCTGAAGTATTTTTTGAATTACAATATGCACCATATTTGGTATCTGCATAAAAACGCAGACGCTCATATACGCAATTCCGTATTCAAAAATCTCTTTGTTTTGCGTAAAAGCCGAATAATAGGGATTTATTATGAAAAGCGAAAGGAAATTTATCAGCACTCCGACAACTACCGAAATTACCACTCCGAGAGCCGCTGCAGAATTTGCCTTTTGCTGATTTTTCTGTCCCAAATAACCTGCAATCAAAACATTAACACCCACACCTATCCACACGGACAACGCATTCATAAGCGTTGTAATCGGGAATGCAAGCGATACTGCCGCAAGTGCCTGTTCATTTATCCCCGCAACAAACATACTGTCAACAAGGTTGTATGAATACTGAAAGAACATTGAAATCAGCGGCGGTGCCGACATTTGAATTATAAGTTTGTTGACAGGTTCATAAGCCATTTTGTTTTCCGTTTTAACGCCCATATTAACACCCCTTGCGTAAAATAAAAATCGCCATACACCCATAATGAGTGTATGGCGAAAATAAGAATCACATCTTAGAAAAATCCATACCAATTTATATTTATCATATCAATGAGTTAATTATATCATACCTGTAAAAAATATTCAAGATTATCACCAAAAATTTACTTTTTGCTTTCAAGCCACATATCAAGGGCTTTTTCATAGACATCAATGCTTGTGATTCCGAGATTCATAATGAAGGTGTGATAATCCTTTGCGTCAAAGCTTGAGCCAAGCTCGCTTTCGGCTGTTTCACGCATATCAATCATCTTGAGGTATCCTACGGTATAGGGGAGAAAATAACCCGGATTTGAACGGGCAAGGTCATACGCCTCTTTTGTTGCGGCTGTAACACTCTCATCGTCAGCCGAACCGAGTGCCGTTGACATATACTCCTTGACTTTTTCATAATCCCAGCCGTTGTAGTTCACACCGACATCGACCATGGAGTAAAGAATATAGCCGAGAATATCATTTGCGTAGATAAGTTTCTTAATGCCTTCGCTTGTATCAAGGTAATCAAGCGTACATTTCGAGGCATACTGCGCCCAACCCTCGGTTGCGCCCATAAAGCTTAAAATCTTGCGTACATTCGGGATATCCTTGTTTGCATTTGATGCGGTAAGCTGATAAAGATGACCCGGATAGCCTTCATGGGCAAGGGTTGTGTACACCTTAGTCATACCCTTATTTGCAAAGTCGGGGTTGATTTTGATGATATTAACGCTTGTATCGTCAATTCGTCCCTGAACATAGTACGCTACCACATTGTCGCTCTTTGCGGAATCGCTCATATAATCTGCCGTGTAAGAGGTTGTAACGGGAGTCGGAAAGTCCTCCTCGATATTCTCAATCAAAAATTCAAGCACCTCGTCGGCATCCTTAAAGTCGGGATTGTAGTCCTGAAATTTGCTCAAGTCATCCTGTGAAACATTGCTCATGCTCATTCCGACCTTTGTAAAGCTGTTTGTAAGATATGAAGTAAGCTCTTTCGGAGTCATACTGCTGCTTGTTTTGTCCCTGACAATTGCCTCATAATATTTTTTGCCGATTTTGCCATAACCGCAAAGACCTTCTTCGTTTTTGCCTGATTTTTTGAGACTTTCAAGTGCTGAATTTGCTGATTTCAAAGCAGGAATGTAGTATTCTTCAAAATACTTTTTGTTGGTTTCGACAACAGTATTTTTCTCGGAATTGCTAAGACCGAGTGACTTTATTCTCGACTCGAACTCATCAACAAGCACGGACTTGTCGTTCTTGATATGCTTTTCACACTCATCAATTGACTGCTTCGCAATTTCTTCTGTCATAAAGTAGCCGTCCTCAGCCTGTTTCTTTGTGAACGCAATGCACTCGTCCATATAGCGTTTTGTATCCTTCAAAACAGCGAGGTAGAGGTCTGTATCGTCCTTTTCATAGAAAGTAAACTCTGACAAAGTTGTAAAGAGGCTTGCAACAATTCCCGACTGCGGTGCAAAAATGCTCTGCAATTCTGTTGTTCCCTCATATGAAAGCTGAATTTCAAAGTAGCTTGCAAGTGTGTCATAGGTTTGCTTTTGAGAGGAAGTAAGTCCCGAACGGTCAAACTCCTCCAAATCCTTTTTTGCCTGTTTCAGCTCATCAAAGGATTCCTTTGTATCTTCATCGGACACATGACCGAGGGTATAGTCCTCCTCGTCATATTTCAGACCGTAGTCCGACGGATTTGAAATGTCAAAATGTGCGGTAAGAGCGTCATCCTCAAGTTCTTCCGAAAACAAATCGTCACAATATTTATCAAACTGAATTTGTGCATCCGTTTTGGTTGGTTCTGTGTCAGAGTCAAAGTCACAGGCACAGACAGAAAACGCCATAACGGCACACAGCATAACAGCAAGCATACCCTTGAGCGACTTTTTATTTATAATTTTATTCATTTTATCCTCCGTAAAAGTTATTGTTTACCAAAGTATAACATATTATCGTGCTGTTATTCAATGATTATTTTTCTTTTTGTTCTTTTTCACAGTGACTGCGGCAGTCGTTGCCGTTCTGTTTTCAATAATTGTTGAAAACTATGTTGAAAATGTGTATAATAATCAGCCCTGCTCAATTGTATTTTTGTAAATTGTAACCATTTGTAATTATTTGTAATTTTTTCAGATAACCAAGTCTGCGGCATCTTTATTTAATTCAACAAGTCCTAAGGTATTAAATCCCGCTTTTGATATTCCCAAAGCAAGTCCGCCTGCACCTGCGAACAATTCAATTGCAGAAAAGTTTTTGTTTTTTTCTTTATAATTCACTTCAATAATATCTCCTGAAACATAGTTGTTCAAAACAATGTAATGAATATTACAGGTATTAAAAATACAACTAATATTACAAATTATTTTACTTATGCATTTAAAAGCAGTATTCATTATATCAAAAATTCATCCGAAAAGCAATGACAGAAAAGCGGATAAGGATGTAAACAGAGAGAAGAAATTCGTTTTTGTAAAAATAAGTTATTGCTTTTATATCTGTGTAAAGGTATAATTAACAGGAATGGGTTTTTACAGATTTTAAACCCGAAAATGAGAAAGAGGGAATTCTAATGGACAAAAACAACGGCGCAATTTATGATGCCCGCAAGCTCGGAAAACCGAAGATGATAATTCTCGGTGTTCAGCATATGTTTGCAATGTTCGGCGCAACAATCCTTGTTCCGATTTTAACGGGACTTGACATTTCAACAACTTTGCTTATGGCAGGTTTGGGAACACTTTTGTTCCACTGCATTACAAAGTTTAAAGTACCTGCCTTCCTCGGCTCGTCATTTGCTTTTTTGGGCGGCTATGCCGCAATCAAGGCGCTTTCACCCAATGACCCTAACAGTATGCTCCCGTATGCGTGCCTTGGCGTTGCGTGTGCAGGTCTTATCTACTTCATCCTTGCCGCAGTTATCAAGGCGGTGGGCATTGAAAAGGTAATGAGATTTTTTCCGCCTGTTGTAACTGGACCTATCATCATTGCAATCGGTCTTGGACTTGCTCCGTCGGCTGTTTCAAACTGCACAACAAACTGGTTCTTGGCTGTAGTTGCTCTTGCTGTAATTGTTGTTTTCAACATCTGGGGCAAGGGAATGGCTAAAATCATTCCGATTATCCTCGGTTTGCTTATCTCCTACGGCACAGGTCTTGTGCTTTACTTCATTTCACAGGCAAATCCTGACCTTATTCAGAATGTTCCGTGGCTTTTCTCGGGCGGTGCTGATGCAAACGGTGTTTATCAGCCGATTTTCGACTTTACAAGCCTGAACACAATTTGTGACAACATCTCAAAAGGTCACATTTTCGGCAGTGAGGGACTTATCGGAATTCCGATTCACTGGGATAAAACGGTATTCGGCGGTATTGATTACTCAAACGGTGCGCTTATCGCATCTTCAATCATTGCCATTGTTCCGATTGCTTTTGCTACAATGATGGAGCATATCGGCGATATTTGCGCCATCAGTTCAACAACAGGCAATAACTACATCAAAGATCCGGGACTCCACAGAACTCTTGTCGGTGACGGTCTTGCAACAACACTTGCATCACTTTTCGGCGGTCCTGCAAACACAACATACGGTGAAAACACAGGCGTTCTCGCTCTTACGAGAGTTTATGACCCGAGAGTAATAAGAATTGCCGCTTACTTTGCCGTTGCAGTATCATTCTTCCCGATTGTTTCGGTAATTATCGGTTCAATTCCAAGCTGTATCATCGGCGGTATTTCGTTTGTTCTTTACGGTATGATTTCTGCTATCGGCGTCAGAAATGTTGTTGAAAACAAGGTTGACTTCACAAAGAGCCGTAACCTTATCGTTGCCGCAGTTATTCTTGTTTGTGCGCTCGGTCTTTCAAGCAACACGGTAAGCTTTGCAATCGGCAGTGCTGAAATAACACTTTCACCGCTTGCAGTTGCTTCAATCGCAGGTATCGTTCTCAACGCAGTTTTCCCCGGTAAGGATTATAAGTTTGATACGGAAGATGTTGCCGATGCCGTAAATTTTGAAAAAGAAGTTAAACCAAAAGAGAAGAAAGAAAAGAAGTAATTTTACTTTAATAGTCGTAACAGAAAACAGCCGTAAAAATACGGCTGTTTTTTTACGCTTTGTTTAAAGCTATGTATTCAAAGTTGAACGCCGCTACTGAATGGCATAAAAAAACAGGGTACTCGAACGAGTACCCTATATATGTTTAATTATTAAGTTAGCAGTGTTCGGAAATATGCAGATGTTATTTAATCAAACTACCTACACGAACAAGGAACAGCAGTTTGCCGTGCTCGGGAACTGAAAGCTGTTCCAAACACAAACTGCCTACACGAACATGCCACGGGGCAGCCCCGTTACATTTCGGTGATGATTTCGTTGATTGTCTTTCCCGGAGGAATCATCGGGAGAACATTTGCATCGGGACTGATGCGACAGTCAACAACAACGGGCTTGTTCATCTCAAAAGCCTTTGTGAGAATCGGCTTGATTTCCTCGGGCTTTGTGATTCTTAAACCGTCAACGCCGAAAGCGTTTGCAAGCTTTACAAAGTCGGTTGCTCTGTGCGGATCGGTCTGTGAAAAACGACTGCCGTAGAAAAGCTTCTGCCACTGACGAACCATACCGAGAACCGTGTTGTTCATAACAACTACAACAATGGGGAGTTCATAGGACTTCATTGTTACGAGTTCGTTTAAGTTCATGTGGAAACTGCCGTCACCTGTGATGAGGCAAACCCTGTCATTGGGACGGGCACACTGTGCACCGATTGCGGCACCCATGCCGTAACCCATAGTACCCATACCGCCTGATGTGAGGAGCGTTCTGCTTTCCATAATCTTGCTGAACTGTGCAACCCACATTTGGTGCTGACCTACATCTGTTGCGATGATGTCCGACGGACACTTGATTTCGTTGATTACATCAAGAACCTGCTGTGGGAGCGGAAGGTCGCACTCGGGAAGCTTTTTATCATCAAAATGATGCTTCCATTCTTCAATCTTTGCGAGCCAGTCGGGATGATCCTGTCGGTCAAGACCGATTGTGAGTGCAATGAGAATTTCTTTTATATCGCCGAGAATGTACTCGTCAACCTTTACATTCTTGTTGATTTCTTTTTCGTCAATTTCAAGCTGGACAATTTTTGCCTGTTCGCCGAACCTTTCACGGTCGCCTGCAACACGGTCGGAGAATCTTGCACCGCACGCAATCATAAGGTCACATTCGGCTGTTGCCATACCTGTTTCGTAACCGCCGTGCATACCGATGTTGCCGACGCAGAGCGGGTGGTCGGCAGGAATACAGCCGAGTCCCATAAGTGAACAGCAAACCGGAGCGTCAATAAGCTCTGCAAATGCTTTAAATTCTTCGCTCGCATCTGCGCTTATGATACCGCCGCCTGCGTAAATCATAGGACGCTTTGCATTCTTAATCATTTCCTGAACAACACGAATTTTTTCGGGATTCTTAATTTCAAATATCTTCGGTCTTTCGGGGATTGTCTGTACAAATTCCGTCTTGTTGGCTGTAACATCCTTAGGAACATCAACAAGAACAGGACCTTTTCTGCCGTGCTGTGCAAGTGCAAATGCCTTGCGTATCGTGTCGGCAAGATCCTCAACCTTTTCAACAAGGAAGCTTGCCTTTGTAACAGGCTTTACGATGTTTACAATGTCAACTTCCTGAAAGCTGTCTCTGCCAAGCTGATCGGTTGTTACATTGCCTGTAATTGCAACAAGCGGAATGCTGTCGATATTGGCTGTGGCAAGACCTGTTACGATGTTTGTTGCACCGGGACCCGATGTTGTCATAACAACGCCTGTTTTGCCTGTTGCTCTTGCGTAACCGTCAGCCGCATGAGAAGCGCCCTGTTCGTGTGCTGTGAGAATGTGACGGATTTTGTCGCTGTATTTATAGAGTGCGTCATATGTGTTGAGCGCCGCACCGCCCGGATAACCGAAAACCGTGTCAACACCCTGTTCAAGAAGACACTCGCAAATGATTTCTGCACCTGTAAGCTGCATATAAATCTCTCCCTTATATATGTAGTGTTATTCCATAAAATAATGCTACCTTTTATTTTATCCAAATGTGATTATATTGTCAATAGAAATCGAAAAAGACAACTCATTACAAAAGAAAAAACGAGAAACAAAAGCATTCCCCGTTTTGAGTCTGTCATAATTATTCATTTTTGAGATATTCACATATTGCGCCTACGGTTTTTTTGCTTGCAAGTTTGCAGAATTTTTCATAGTCAACACCCTTGTTTTCGTCAAGGTCATCGGAGATTGCCCTGATGATTCCGTAAGGAGTTTTGAGTGCGTAGCAAACATAACCGATTGCCGCACCCTCCATTTCACAGACAAGAGCACCAAATGTGTCGGCAATTCTTTTGCGTTTTTTGCGGTCGGAAACGAATATGTCGCCGCTTGCGATAATGCCCTGCTCAACCTTGGTGTCGGGGAGTGTCCTGCACGCCTGCGTGAGCTTTTCAACTACTGTTTTGTCGCAGTCAAAAAAGATCTTTGTACCGTCGGGAAATGAAACCTCGCCCTGTCTGTCACCGAGAGCAGTTGTGTTCATATCGTGCTGAACGGATTTTGTTGCAACAACAATATCTCCGATTGATACAAGAGGGGAGAGTGAACCGCCCACACCGCTGTTGATTACAACATCGGGATTGAACTTTTCAATAAGCACAACGGCACACATGGCGGCATTGACCTTGCCGACTCCGCAGACTACAACGGCTATGTCCTTGCCGTTAAGAGTACCTGTGGTGAATTTCATTCCTGCGATTTCTTCGGTTTGTGTGTTCTGAGAAAGGGCGATAATTCCGTCGGCCTCAATCTGCATGGCACATATAATTCCTGTCATAAATTTTCCTCCGATTTTGGTGTTGAAATGTAGCGGCGTTCAGCGAACGCCAATCGTTTTGGTTGCAAAACCAAAACGAACAAGCGATAAATTTATGTTGTATCATTGTCGGTTAAAAATCATTTGTAATGTCGAACCGATTTTGTAATCGGTTCGATTGGCGGTCACTGACCGCCGCTACTGTTTGCATAAATCCATACAATATTGTGCTCGGGTGACAATTGTTATTATATATAAAACTGTCTTCACGAGAGGGGTACGAGGCACTCACCTAAAAATTGTCGGTTTCGTACATAATAATGGATAGGGCGGCGAGGGGGGCGGTTTCTGCACGGAGAATTCGTTTGCCGAGGGTTGCCGCCTGACCGCCGATTGCGGTTACGCTGTCAACCTCCGATTGTTCAAATCCGCCTTCACTGCCGATGAACATTCCGACGGTTTTAGGCTTTGTGCCATTCAGAATTTTTCTGACGGATTCTCCGCCCATTTCGTAAAAAAATACGGTCTTTTCGTTCTGCTTTGTCTGTTCTGCCGCCTCTTTAAACGAAATGCACGGAGTTACTTCGGGGATAATGCCCCTGCGACTCTGCATTGCCGCCTGAAGAGCAATTTTCTGCCAGCGTTCACACTTCTTTTTCAGCGACTTTTCATCGGGACGGGAAACACATCTTGCCGAAATCATCGGCACAATTCTGCTGATTCCGAGTTCCGTGCATTTCTGAACGATGAAATCCATTTTATCACCCTTTGGCAGAGCCTGATAGAGGGTTACAAAAACATCGGGTTCGTTTTCACACGGCTTTTGTGAGATGATGTCAACCGTGACTTCACCCTGTGTGATGAGCGAAATTTTACATTCATACTGCGTTTTGTTCGGAGAAACAAGGGTGATGTCATCGCCTGTACGCATACGCAGCACCTTAGAAATATGCTTTGCGTTTTCTCCGACAAGGGTGTAGTTGTTGCCGAATATATTTTTTTCGGTAAAAAACCAAGCCATAAAATTACCTCTTTTTTAAGCGTTTTTGCGTGAGCGCTTTCCTTTTCTATTTAATATATCAAAAAATAAAAATAATTGCAATATTCATATGCCGGTGCTAAAATATGGATATACGAAAAATTTTCGGAGATGATTATTAATGATAACTCTGACAGATACAGATGTGGTTCGGCTTTTGAGAAAAAACAATCTCAATTCCGACACGCTCCAGGAAAATGTTGTTGCAAAGCTCCGCGAAAAGGGCGTAAAGCTTGCAACCGCAGAAAGCTGTACGGGCGGTCTTTTAAGCGAAAGAATTACCGCAGTAAGCGGTGCAAGCGAGGTATTTGATTTTGGCGTATGCACATATGCAAATGAAATGAAACATAAGGTGCTTGGAGTTTCAAACGAAACGCTGTCTGTGCTTGGCGCAGTTTCGGCTGAAACTGCAATGCAGATGGCAGAGGGTGCAAGAAATGTTTCGGGTGCGGATTTAGCCGTAAGTACAACGGGAATTGCAGGTCCTACGGGCGGAACTCCCGAAAAGCCTGTCGGTCTTGTTTATTGCGGAATCAGCACAAAAGACAAAAGTTATGCAATAAAGCTTATGCTTGGCGGCAGTATTAACATGGTAAATTCAAGAGGCTATATAAGAAAACTAACTTCTGACGCTGTTTTACTGACTATTTTGAGTATATTGCAATAACTTGTCGTTGTTAAAAAAATAACTTGTAAAAATTTAGATTATGTGCTAAAATTATCTTGATACTGTGGGTTCAGGGGCGAATTGCGCCCGAATTCGCAGATTTAAAAAATTTAACAGTCCGTCAGAATGGAGTTGATTTTTATGGCTAGAAGCGCAGGTGTTCTCCTTTCGATTACTTCGCTTCCATCCCCCTACGGTATCGGCACCATCGGCAAAGAGGCTCGCAAGTTTGCTGACTTTCTGAAAAAATCAGGTCAGACAATCTGGCAGATTCTCCCCGTTGGACCGACAAGTTACGGTGATTCACCGTATCAGTCTTTTTCAACCTATGCAGGCAATCCTTACCTCATTGACCTTGACACTCTTTGTGAAGAAGGTCTTTTGACTAAGGAAGAGGTCATGAGCCGTGACTGGGGCTCAGATGACGCCGAGGTTGACTATGAGAAAATCTACAACAACCGTTTTGAAGTTTTGAAGATTGCTTACGATAACTTCAAAAAGGGTGACCAGAAGGCATTTACATCCTTCAAGCGTAAAAACAGTTCATGGCTCAAAAACTATGCACTTTATATGGCAGTTAAAAAGAGCTTTGACATGGTTTCCTGGACAGAATGGCCGGATGAGGAAATCAAAATGCGTGATGAGGCTGCCGTGAAGCGTTATGAACGCAAGCTCAAGGATGATGTTGATTTCTGGAAGTTTGTACAGTTCAAATTCTATGAGCAGTGGGAATCCTTCCGTGCGTATGTAAACGGTCTCGGCATCAAGATTTTGGGCGATATGCCAATCTATGTTGCCATGGACAGCGCAGACACATGGGCAAATCCCGAGCTGTTTCAGCTTTATGACGACGGTGATCCTATCGCAGTTGCAGGCTGTCCGCCGGATTACTTCTCGGCAACAGGTCAGCTTTGGGGCAATCCTCTCTATGATTGGGATTACCTTGAGGCTACCGACTATGAGTGGTGGTTTGAGCGTATCAAAGCCGCATCAAAGCTTTATGACATCACCCGTATTGACCATTTCAGAGCTTTTGCAAGCTACTATTCAATTCCTTATCCTGCCGAAAACGCAATCAACGGTGAATGGGTTGAAGGTCCGCGCATTAAGTTCTTTAATATGATGGAAGAGGCACTCGGCAAGATTGATATTGTTGCCGAAGACCTCGGAACACTCACTCCCGATGTAACCGAGCTTATGGAGCAGACAGGCTATCCGGGAATGAAGGTTCTTGAATTCGCTTTCGACAGTGGTGAAGAGAACGACTATCTTCCCCATAAATACACCGAAAACTGTGTTGTTTACACAGGTACTCACGATAACGATACTGTTATGGGCTGGCTTGAAACAGCTAAACCCGAGGACGTTAACTATGCAAGAAGTTATTGTCAGATGCCTGATGACGAACCGTTCAACTGGGGACTCATCCGTGTTGCTTATGAAAGCAAGGCAGATACAGCAATCGTACCAATGCAGGACATTCTCGGCCTTGGCAAGGAGGCAAGAATGAACATTCCGTCAACACTCGGCGGAAACTGGGTATGGAGACTCGATGGCGCAGCTCTTACTGATGAGCTTGCAGATAAATTAAAAACTATGTCTGAAAAAAGCGGACGACTGGAGGACTAAACAAATGGGTAATATTATGGAAAAGCTTGAACTCACAGCTCAGTCTATGTACTGCAAAAAGATTGAAGAGCTCACACCCGCTGAGCTTCACTACTCACTCGGCAAAGCAGTAATGGGCGAAATCGCAGGCAACTGGGAAGCAAGCAAGATTAAACATGACAGCGAACGCAGAGCTTACTATTTCTCTGCAGAATTCCTCATGGGCAGAATGATGTACAACAACCTCTACTGTCTCGGCATTCTTGAAGATGTTACAAAGCTCCTCAAAAAGAAGGGTATTGACATCAATGTATTTGAGGATATCGATGATGCTGCTCTCGGTAACGGCGGTCTCGGCAGACTTGCCGCTTGTTTCCTCGACAGTGCTGCTACACAGGAAGTACCGCTTGACGGCTACGGAATCCGTTACAAGTACGGCCTTTTCAAGCAGCTTATCGAAAACGGTTATCAGGTTGAAACAGCTGATAACTGGCAGAGATTTGAAGATCCGTGGTGCAACCGTGTTGAAGATGAGGCTGTTACAGTATCATTCAAGGGTCAGACAGTTAAGGCTGTTCCTTACGATATGGCTGTTATCGGCTGTAAGACAACAAACATCAACACACTTCGTCTTTGGCAGGCTGAGGCAGTAAACGATTTTGATTTTACTGCTTTCAACAACACAGAATACAACAATGCCGTTCAGGAAAAGAACGATGCCGAAAACATCACAAAGGTTCTTTATCCTAACGATAACAAGTATGAGGGCAAGGTTCTCAGACTTAAACAGCAGTATTTCTTCTGTTCTGCATCACTTCAGGACATTATGCGCCGTTATAAGAAGAAGCACGGCAATGATTTCAGCTTCTTTGCTAAGGAAAACACAATTCAGCTTAACGATACACATCCTGTATCATGTGTTCCCGAGCTTGTAAGACTTCTTATGAACGAAGGCTTCAACTTTGACGACGCTTTTGAAATTGCAAGAAAGACATTTAACTATACAAACCACACAGTTCTCGGCGAGGCTCTCGAGAAGTGGCCTGCTGACCTTATGACACAGGTTATTCCTGAGATTTATCACATTATCTGCCTTATCGCCAACAAGTGCCAGGAAGAGCTTACTGCTAAGGGCGTGCATGAGGATACAAAGGCTAAGATGCGCATTATCGACGGTAATGTTGTTCATATGGCAAGACTTGCAACATACGCATCAACATATGTAAACGGTGTTGCTGAGCTTCACACAGAAATCCTCAAGGCTGATGTACTCAAAGAGTGGTATCAGGTATATCCCGAGAGATTCCAGAACAAGACAAACGGTATTACACAGCGCCGTTGGCTCGGCCTTTGCAACCCTGAGCTTTCTGCTCTTATCACAGAGAAGGTTGGCTCAGATGCATGGCTTACAGACCTTTCACTTCTTGAAAAGCTCAATGACTGCATTGACACAAGAACAATCACAAAGTTCAACAATATCAAGAAGAAGAAGAAACAGCAGCTCGCAGACTACATCAAGAAGATGGACGGCTACGATGTAAATCCCGATTCAATCTATGATATTCAGGTTAAGAGACTTCACGAGTACAAGAGACAGCTCCTCAACGCTTTCTCAATCATGACAATCTACTTCAGATTGAAGGATAAGAAGCTTAAAAACTGGACTCCTACAACATTTATCTTCGGTGCAAAGGCTGCTCCGGGTTATGCAAGAGCAAAGGCAATCATCAAGTACATCAACGAGATTGCTAAGCTTGTAAACAACGATCCCGAAACAAAGGATCTCCTTCAGGTTTACTTCATTTCTAACTACAATGTATCTTACGCTGAGAAGATTGTTGTTGCTGCTGACCTTTCTGAGCAGACATCAACAGCAGGTCTTGAGGCATCGGGTACAGGTAACATGAAGTTCATGCTCAACGGTGCTCCTACACTCGGTACACTTGACGGCGCTAATGTTGAAATCGCTGAGTGCGCAGGAATTGAGAACGAGTACATCTTCGGCGCAAAGGTCGAGGATATCGAGAGAATGAAGAAGGAAGGCTATCATCCAAAGGCTCTTTATGACGCTAATCCGGAAATTAAGAGAGTTGTTGATACTCTTATTGACGGCACATTTGATGACGGCGGCGCTCAGGGCGAAGGCAGCTTCAAGGAGCTTCATGATTCACTCCTTAAGGATTCTTCATGGCAGAAGGCTGATAACTACTTCCTCATCTATGACCTTCCCGATTATGTTGATACAAAGATCAGAGCTAACACAGAGTATGCTAACCGTAAGGAATTCGGTAAGAAGTGCCTTATCAACATTGCAAATGCAGGTAAGTTCTCATCTGACCGTACAATCCTCCAGTATGCTAAGGAAATCTGGCACACATCTTACAAGAAGTAATTTGTTAAAAGGTTTTACTTTAAATATTTGTGCGTAAAACATCCGAGGGGCTGTTGCAGAATGCAAAATTCTGTAACAGCCCCTTTATTGTTAAGGCTTATAAATGTGAACTCACCCGAAAAAACTGCGAATATAACTTTTATTTATACTGCAACCCCCGAAAAAATGATAGCACCAAAGGACAAACTCTGACAAAACAGTATTGTGTGCTAAATTTATTTGTGTTATAATTAACGCAGTTTAACGGTTGTTAATCAATTTTAACAAGTACTTACCGAGGTGTTTTATATATGAAAATCAGCAGTCTGTTTAACAGCGGAAAAACAGTTTTTTCTTTTGAAGTATTTCCGCCTAAAAAGACCTCTCCGATTGAATCGGTTTACGGCAGGCTTGAAGAAATTTCGGCTTTAAAGCCTGACTTCATCAGCGTAACATACAGCGCAGGCGGCAGCGGTTCAAAGAGCCGTACCTGCGAAATCGCAACAAAAATCAAGAGAGATTTCGGAGTTGAATCCGTGGCACACCTCACCTGCATTAACAGCACAAAGGCTGATATTGACCGCAACCTTGCGCTTTTTAAAGATAACGGCATTGAGAATATTCTTGCACTCCGCGGTGACAGGGTTGAAGGTGTTGAACCGCAGAAGGATTTCACTTATGCAAGCGATTTGTGCAGATATATTGCGTCACAGGGTGATTTTGACATTGCCGGTGCTTGTTATCCCGAGGTTCACAGCGAGGCAACCGATGAGGTTGAGGACATTCACAACCTTCGCAAAAAGGTTGAGTCGGGTGCAAGCCACCTTATTTCTCAGCTTTTCTTTGACAACTCCGTTTACTATCGTTTTCTTGAAAGAGCGAAGATTGCAGGCGTGAATGTTCCGATTGAGGCAGGTATTATGCCTGTAACAAGCAAAAGTCAGATTGAAAGAATGGTTTCAATGTGCGGTGCAAGCCTTCCTGCAAAATTTGCAAAGATTATGCAGAAGTATGATACAAGACCAGAGGCTTTGCGTGACGCAGGCATTGCATATGCGGTTGACCAGATTGTTGACCTTATCGCACACGGTGTTGACGGCATCCACCTCTACACAATGAACAACCCGTATGTTGCAAGAAAAATTACGGAGGCGGTGTCAAGTCTTTTATGATAACGCTTGACAGATTAAACCGCAAAGAGGCTATACGCTACCTCGGCGGTGCAGGAATCAGCCTTAATTACCGCATGGATGTGCTGATGGATGAATGCGAAAAAGAAATATTGAAAACAGCAGAACCGAGATTTCTCTATGTTGAACGCAAAGCTCCGTTTGACGATATTTTACTCGGCAATGATATAAAAAAGCACCTTGAGGGCTGCCATACAGCCGTTATGATGTGTGCGACAATCGGTTCGGAAATTGACAAGCTTATCCGTATAAGTCAGATTTCCGATATGGCAAGGGCGGTTGTGCTTGACAGCTTTGCAAGCGTTGCCGTTGAACAGGTGTGTCAAAAGGTTGACGAAATCCTTGCCGAAAAATACAGCGGAAAGTATATGACCTTCCGTTTCAGCCCCGGCTACGGGGACTATCCTATTGAGATGCAGAAGGAGTATCTGAGAATACTTGACGCTCCGAGAAAAATAGGTCTTACAACAGGCGACAGTTGTCTGCTTGTGCCGTCAAAGTCGGTTACGGCGGTTCTCGGAATTTCAGACAATCCGATTGAACGAAGAAAACGAGGGTGTGCAATTTGCAGTATGAAAGGCAAATGTCGCTTCAGAAGAAATGGGGAACATTGTGGTGTTTAAGAATTTTTCAAACTTTAGTGAATATCTCAACCAAAAGAATTTTATTCTGCTTGACGGTGCAACAGGAACTCTCATTCAGAAAAGCGGTGTAAAGTACGACCATGTGCCTGAGGTTCTGAACATTACTCACCCCGAGCTTATCGAGAGCTTTCACAGGAGGTATATTGATGCCGGATCTGACATTGTGTACGCAAACACCTTCGGTGCAAATGCCTACAAGCTTCAGGACAGCGGTTACAGCGTTGAAGAAATCATCGGCGCCGGTGTTAAGATTGCAAGAAAAGCCGTTGAGGGTACAGACACCCTCGTTGCCCTTGATATCGGTCCGATAGGTCAGTTGCTTGAACCTGCCGGTTCAATGAAATTTGACGAAGCTTATGAGTATTACAAACAGCAGATTCTTGCCGGTAAAGATGCCGATGTCATAGTTTTTGAAACAATGACCGACCTTTACGAGCTTAAAGCCGCAGTCCTTGCCGCAAAGGAAAACTGCGACAAACCTATCCTCACAACAATGACCTTTGAGAGAAACGGACGAACATTTACGGGTGTATCCCCTGCCTGTGCGGCTGTCACTCTTACGGGACTCGGTGTTGACGCTCTCGGTGTCAACTGTTCACTCGGTCCGGATGAGCTTGAACCCGTTGTTTCCGAGATGTCGAAATACACAAATCTTCCCCTTGTAATCAAGGCTAACGCAGGTTTGCCCGATCCTAACAGCAACGAGTACAACATTATGCCCGATAAATTTGCCGAGTGCGTTTGTTCACTCCTCAAATACGGTGTTAAGATTATCGGCGGATGCTGCGGAACGAATCCCGATTATATTGCAAAAATTAAGTCGGAGGTTGCCGACAGAGAATATCAGCCTCAGACAAAAAGCGTTGACACAACCGTTTGCAGTTCAACGACGGTTGTCGAAATCAACGGTCCGAGAATTATCGGCGAAAGAATTAACCCCACAGGTAAAAAGCTGTTCAAGCAGGCGCTTGTTGAAAATAATATTGACTATATTCTCACTCAGGCTCTCAGTCAGGTTCAGGGCGGTGCGGAAATTCTTGATGTCAATGTAGGTCATCCCGAAATTGACGAAAAAAAGATGATGGTGCGTGTTCTCAAGGCTATTCAGAGTGTGTGTGATGTTCCGCTCCAGATTGACTCCACAAAGCCCGAGGTTATTGAGGCAGGACTCCGCTACTACAACGGCAAACCGATTCTGAACTCCGTAAACGGTGAGGAACAGAGCCTTGCAACGGTTCTTCCTCTTGTCAAAAAATACGGTGCGTCTGTTGTCGGACTTGCACTTGACGAAAACGGTATCCCGAAAACCGCCGAGGGCAGATTTGAGATTGCAAAACGAATTGTTGAAAGAGCCGAGGCTGTCGGCATTGACAGAAAAGATGTATATATCGATTGTCTTACTCTTACGGTTTCCGCAGAACAGGCGGCTTGCCGTCAGACTCTTGAGGCCTTGCACAGAGTAAAAACAGAGCTTGGCTGTAAAACCTGTCTCGGTGTATCAAACATTTCGTTCGGACTTCCGAACCGTGAGCTTGTCAACAGAACTTTCCTTACAATGGCTATGGAACAGGGACTTGATTTGCCGATTATCAACCCAAATGTTGAGTCGATGACAGGCGCTGTAAGAGCATTCCGTGTGCTTAACGGCATTGACAAGAACTCGCTTGAATTTATCAACGCATATAACGACGCTGTTCCTGCCGCTCCCGTTAAAAAGGCAGACAGCAATGTTGATATTTTTGCGGCTGTTTATAACGGACTTAAAAACGAAGGTGCAGCCGCAACCGCAAAGCTTCTTGAAACAACCGATGCAATGCAGGTTGTAAACGAAATGCTTATCCCTGCACTTGACAGGGTGGGCGAAGATTTTGAAAAGAATAAAATCTTCCTTCCACAGCTTATCCAAAGCGCAAACACAGCTCAGGAGTGCTTTGATGTAATTAAAAAGCACCTTACAAAGACAAGCGGAACTCCCGTAAGCAAGGGCAAAATTATTGTGGCAACCGTAAAGGGTGACATTCACGATATCGGCAAGAACATTGTAAAGGTTCTTCTTGATAACTACGGCTACACAGTTGTTGACCTCGGTCGTGATGTTGATCCTCAGCTTATTGTTGATACTGCCGTTGAACAGAATATTACAATGATAGGACTTTCAGCTCTTATGACAACAACTCTCAAGAGTATGGAAGACACAATAAGGCTTGTAAGAGAATGTAAGGAACTTCAGAATCCCGATGGCTCAAGCAAATGCACAATATTTGTCGGCGGTGCGGTTCTTACAAAGGACTACGCTATGAAAATCGGCGCTGACTACTACTGCCGTGACGCAAAAGAAAGCGTTGACACGGCAAAGCTCGTTCTCGGCTGATTTAGTGACATATATCGTCAAATGTTTATTGAATGTATGCCCTGCCTGTGATAAAATGGTGGAAGGATGATTTTTGTAATTACCGCTTTTTGCGGAAAGGATGAACTTTATGCGAGGATTATTTAACAGATTCGCCAATTTTATGCAGGGCAGATACGGCACGGATAAGCTCAACAATACACTCTGGGTGCTGTTGCTCATACTTTGGTTCGTGAATATTTTTGTGTGGAACCGTGTTGCAAGATACATCATTGACGGAATAATGCTCTTGATTATCGTGCTTATCTGTTTTCGTATGTTCTCACGCAACATTGTTGCAAGAAGTGCCGAAAACAGAAAATTTCTTCCGATTTACAATGCGGTAACAGGTTGGTTCAAACTGACCTTCAAGAAAATTCGTGACCGCAAGGACTACCGTTATATCAAGTGTCCCGTGTGCAAGGCGCAGCTTCGTGTCCGCAACAAAAAAGGCAATCACACTGTTCGCTGTCCGAAATGCGGAAGTGAATTTAACAAAAAAATATGACCGCAGTTTTCAATACAATTTCAAACAAAATTCACACAGTTTTCATATTTAGGTTGTTTAATATAGGTGTACTCAGAAAGACGGATCCGCAACCGTCAGAGTATAATTGTTCTACCCTCCTCAATACGGGTCTATTCAGAGACTCGTAATTGTACCCCTCATTTTTTAAAGAACATAAGAAAACACCGGGTTGCCGCAAGCCTGGTGTTTTCGTCGTTTAAGAACAAATCACTTGCTGTCTGTGCAGGCACGCAAAAAATCAGGGACCGACTCAAAGAGCCGATCCCTTTTTAATTTATTGAAAAGATTGGTAATTACTTGTTAACAGCTTCATAAACTGCAACTGCGCAAGCAACTGTAGCACCAACCATCGGGTTGTTACCCATACCGATAAGGCCCATCATTTCAACATGAGCAGGAACAGAAGATGAACCTGCGAACTGAGCGTCACCGTGCATTCTGCCCATTGAGTCTGTAAGACCGTATGAAGCAGGACCTGCACCCATGTTATCGGGGTGAAGTGTACGGCCTGTACCGCCGCCTGATGCAACCGAGAAATACTTAACGCCGTTCTCATTTGCCCACTTCTTGTATGTACCTGCAACGAGGTGCTGGAAACGAGTCGGGTTAGTAGAGTTACCTGTGATAGATACACCTACATTTTCATGCTGCATGATTGCAACACCTTCACGAACATCGTCAGCGCCGTAGCAGCGAACTGCAGCTCTTTCACCGTCTGAGAAAGCTCTCTCTTCAACGATTTTAAGCTCTGATGTGAAATAGTCAAACTGAGTCTTTACATATGTAAAGCCGTTGATTCTTGAAATAATGTAAGCAGCATCCTTGCCAAGACCGTTAAGGATAACACGGAGCGGCTCTTTTCTTGCTTTGTTAGCGTTACGAGCGATACCGATAGCACCCTCTGCTGCTGCAAAGCTTTCGTGACCTGCGAGGAATGCAAAGCACTTTGTTTCATCTCTGAGGAGCATTGCGCCGAGGTTACCGTGACCACGGCCAACATTTCTCTGCTCAGCTACTGAGCCGGGAATACAGAAAGCCTCAAGACCGATACCGATAGCTTCTGCTGCCTCTGAAGCAGTCTTTGCGCCCTTCTTAACTGCAACTGCACAACCGAGTGTGTAAGCCCAGCCTGCGTTTTCAAATGCGATCGGCTGAACGCCCTTTACGATGTCATAGGGATCAAAACCGAGATCGTTACAAATTTTTCTTGCCTCTTCAAGATTTGCAATACCGTATTCGGCAAGGCACTTCTCAATTTTAGGCATTCTTCTTTCCATACCTTCAAATGTTACTGCCATTATGGTGTCCTCCTTACCGAATTATTCTTCACGAGGGTCAATGTACTTAGCTGCGCCGTCAAAACGACCGTACTGACCGATGTTGTTCTTGTATGCTTCGTTTGGCTCAACGCCGTGACGAATGTCCTCAAGCATTTTGCCGAGCTTTACGAACTGATAGCCGATAACTTCATCGTTCTCGTCAAGTGCTGTCTTGAGAACATAGCCTTCAGCCATTTCCATGTAACGAACGCCCTTAGCGTTTGTGCTGTACATTGTACCAACCTGGCTGCGAAGACCCTTACCGAGATCCTCCATACCTGCGCCGATCGGAAGACCGCCCTCTGAGAAAGCTGTCTGGCTTCTGCCGTAAACGAGCTGCTCGAAGATGTTCTTCATAGCTGTGTTGATAGCGTCACAAACGAGGTCTGTGTTAAGACACTCAAGGAGTGTTTTGTTAGGAAGAATTTCTGCTGCCATAGCTGCAGAGTGAGTCATACCCGAACAACCGATTGTTTCAACAAGAGCCTCTTCAACGATACCGTCTTTAACATTAAGTGTAAGCTTGCAGGCACCCTGCTGAGGAGCACACCAGCCAATGCCGTGTGAAAGACCTGAAATGTCTTTAATGTCATAAGATTTTACCCATTTGCCCTCTTCGGGAATAGGTGCAGGACCGTGCTTAGGTCCCTTTGCTACAGTGCACATATTTTCAACTTCTTTTGAATAAATCATGTGTACTTCTCCTTTCAATAAATTGTATGAGTCCGAAATCCTCAAACACCTATATTATACGGCTTAACCCGACATTTTTCAAGCATTTTTCGTTAATTTTTACAATTCCCCCACATTGTAATACTCCCCGTGGCAATTTGCCGTTTGATTTTTTAGCGGTAAAAACAAAAACGGCAACAGCGAAATAAATCACCGATTGCCGTTAAAGTTTGCTTATTCTTCCCAAAACAATTCGTCAAGGGTTTTGTCAAGCGCTTTACATATTGCTATGCAAAGGTTAATTGTGGGATTGTAGTCGCCCTTTTCAATTGCGCTTATTGTCTGTCTTGACACCTTTACAAGTTCCGCAAGCTGTTGCTGTGACAAATCCTTTGCGGCACGGGCGCTTTTTAATCTTAAATTCTTCATTCTTCAGCTGCCTTTTTGTCAATTATTGCTTTGATGACAACCATCAAAAAAATACTTATTGTCCAAATCGTTACAATGATAGGAATAATGTCAAGATTCGCTATTCCGTTTGTAACAAAGGTTTTGTTGTCGAAAGCAATTCCCAAACATTCTGCTCCCGCAACAAATGCCAAAGAGCCTAAAAGACTCTTTCTGCCTTTATTCGATGTGAAATATGCGTCATTGAAAATGCTTATTCCAACGAATACGGCAGTTGAAAGAAACAGTCCTATGAACATTTGAACGCTGAGTTCAGCCCAATTAATCTCCAAAACATTAACTAAAGCGCAGGCAATTATGTACCCGATAAGCACAAAAAATGCCGATTTATAAGCCTTGCCCCGTGCAAGAACCTGTCGTTCATCGTATTCTGTGTAAGTGTTCTTTTTCCTTTTAATGTTTGCGATAATGAGCGTTACGATAACTATGGCAATAAAACCGCAACAAAAACCAAACACCCAATAGTATTTTTCTCCCATAATAACATCTCCCAAATAAATCAGACAATTTGCAGATTTATTCGTCCAACCGATAATCCGCAAATAATATTAAAAAATTTTATGTGTTTAGATGTGAATACTTAAAAAATCCACAATGCGTACAAAAAGCTTTCTGTACCATTATAGTACATTAAAAGCTACTTATTGTCAAGTATATTTTACATAATCTCAAAAATACTTTCATTTGGCTGTTTTGGAAAATTAAATCCGTTAAGAAACCTGTCAACTAAAACAAAACAAGACAAACCCATATTTCAGAGCTTGCCTTGTGGAATTACTCACCGTCACGCTGTATTGTTTCATTAATAGCACGATTAACAAAGCCGTTCACGCTTTCGCCGTTCTTTTCTGCGTGGGCTTTGATAATATCCTTTCGACCTTTCGGCACAGCAACATTGATACGGTCATATGCTTTAGCGTTATATCGGTTGTTTGCCTCAATTCTTGCCCTACTGTTCTTATTTTCTGCCATTTCTTCACCGCCTAAAATCTATTGACATCAAATTGTTGTTGTTGTATAATATAGGTGAAAAGGAACGGCTTTAGCTGTTTCGCTTGCAACTAGATTAAATTTTTCAACTTAACCGTCTTGTGCTGCTACACAGGGCGGTTATTTCTTTATATTCTTAATGACTTCATTAAAAGCCACGAAAACAATTGCGAGAACAAATAAGTATGTAATCTCTGCCATTGGAATACACCCCCTTTCGCAAGGGAGTCGAAACAGCCGCCACCGTTCCTTTACAAATATTATTATAACATACCTCTTTACACTTAACAAGTACCAATATGCACAAATTATACGCTTAAACATTGTAGTATAATATAGTCACAGGATAAGGAAAGGGGAAAGCGATAATCAGTATGACCGCAACGCAATTGCAATATATGCAAGATAGATTGTACAAGAATAATATTAATCAGTTTGGATTTGGCAACGGTATTGTTTTCTAAACAACAATAAAAGGTATCGGTCTTTTTAACCAATACCTTTTTATGGAGCTGATAACTATTCTGTGCATTGCGAGAGTACATACCTCGCTTGTTGTTTGCGGTGCAAATTCTGAACACTCATCAACGCTACGCCCTAAAAACGCTTTACTAAAGCGTTTTCTAAACGGGCTTTCGAATCCCTTATCTTAATCTGAAACAACAATAAAAAGGTATCGGTCTTTTTAACCAATACCTTTTTATGGAGCTGATAACGGGATTCGAACCCGTGACCTCGTCCTTACCAAGGACGCACTCTGCCTACTGAGCTATATCAGCATATTTAATTGTAAAGTTGCAACCTTTATAATGTTAATCTCGCAAAATTTCGGACATTAACAGCCAAATCATTGCTGTAAAAAACAGTAAAAATACGGCAATAACAAAATCAAAAACTAATTTTAATTTTTTACACGGTTGCAAAACCACGGTGATTATATCACAAAAACATCGTGATGTAAAGTGCCCACGAAGTATAATAACACATTTGCACGGTGATTTCAAATGTTTTTTTAAACTTTTTTGTAAAAAATACGAAAAGATTTGAAAAACACTTGATTATAAGCCGTTTTGGTGCTATAATTTTCTTGTAAATAATGAAAGCTAAAGGAGTGGGCAACAAACCCGCTCCTTATTTATTAGTTTTCACTTTGTTCCTCGGTGCGGTTTATCTGTCTGCAATATTTCGCACAGGGTATTTTTGCAGACAGGAAGGCAGTGAATTTATGGCAAAAAGCAAAGGCGGTGTAACCGTATCAAAAGTATGGGAGCTTTGTCAGCCGATTGTTGAAGGCTTCGGACTTTCACTTTGGGATGTGCGTTATGTCAAGGAAGGTGCAGACCGTTTTCTGCGTGTTTACATTGACAAGCCCGAAGGCATTGACATTAACGATTGCGAAAATGTTTCCCGTGCAATCAACGGACCTCTTGATGAGCTTGATCCGATTGAAGAGGCGTACTGTCTTGAGGTCTGCTCTCCCGGAATTGAGCGTGAGCTTATCCGTGACGAACATTTTATGCAGTTCATCGGTGCGGATATTATGGTTAAGATGCTCCGCCCCATTGACGGCATAGGCAGAGAATTTAAAGGGGTTTTAAAGGATTATTCCGACGGTAAGGTCACAATTGAGGATCATAGCGGTGAGAATGAAATCACAATCAGCAAAAAGGACGCCGCATGGATTAAGCTTGACGATTTTGATTAAAAATTGCAGTTTGAACACTACGGATACACATAACAGCATAACAATTTGTATATAACCGAAAAATAAGAAAAGGATGATTTGGAAAATGACTAACAAAGATTTATTTGAGGCATTGAGAACATTTGAAAAGGAAAAGGGCATTCCTATGGACTATATGCTTCAGAACATTGAAAAGGCAATTTCCGTTGCCTGCAAGAACTACTACGGCGGCAATGAAAATGTTGTATTCAAGGTTGATCCGGAAAAGAACAGCTTTGACGCAAAGCTTGTCAAAACAGTAGTTGACGAGGTTTTTGATCCTAACTTTGAGGTTACTGTTGAGGAGGCTCAGCAGATTAACAAGAGAAAGAAATTTGTTGTAGGCGATGAGATTGAAATTCCGATTGATCCCAAGCACCTCGGCTGGACATCTGTTTCTTCTGCAAGAAATGTTATCCGTCAGGGCATTCGTCAGGGCGAAAAGGGTCAGTCCCTTATTGAGTTTCAGAACAAGCTCGGCGAGATTGTTACGGCAACTGTTGAAAGAATCGATCCTAAGTCAGGCGTTGCAACAATTAAAATCGGCAAGAGCGAGGCTACTCTGCCAAAGAGCGAACAGCTCGGACATGACGACCTTAAAGAAGGCGACCACATTAAGGTTTACATTGCAGATGTCAAGGACAACGAAAGAGGTCCTCACGCAATCATCTCAAGAACTCATCCCGGTCTTGTAAAGCGTTTGTTTGAGCAGGAGGTTCCTGAAATCTATGACGGCGTTGTTGAAATAAAGTCAATCTCCCGTGAGGCAGGTAGTCGTACAAAGATGGCTGTTTACAGCTCAAATCCCGATGTTGACGCAATCGGTTCATGTATCGGCAACAAGGGCAGTCGTGTAAACAAAATTGTTGAGGAGCTTGGCGGTGAGAAAATCGACATTGTTCTTTACAGCGAAGATCCCGAAAAGTATATTTCAGCGGCTCTCTCTCCTGCAAGCGTTTGCAAGGTTGAAATTACGGATGAAGAAACAAAGAGCTGCCGTGTAACAGTTCCCGACGGTCAGCTTTCACTTGCTATCGGCAACAAGGGACAGAATGCCCGTCTTGCCGCAAGACTTACAGGCTGGAGAATTGACATCCGCCCCGAAAGCGGTTTCTACGGCGAGGATGAGGACGATGAACCAAAGACAGAAGAAAAGTCCGAAGATGTTCTCGACCTTGACGAAAGCACAGAAGGCGAAACAGTTGTTTCGGATGAAACAGAGGAATAATCAGATTAAACAGAGAGGGATTTTATGAAGCAAAGAAAAATGCCGCTGCGTAAATGTACGGGTTGCGGAGAGATGAAAGAAAAGCGTGAGCTTATCCGTGTTGTCAAAGCACCCGACACCAAAGATGAAAACGGTGAAATCATTGCAAAAGGCGAAATTTCGCTTGACCTAACAGGGCGCAAGGCAGGCAGAGGCGCATATGTGTGCAGAAATCTTGCCTGCTTTGAAAAGGCTCGCAAGGCACGCCGCTTTGAACGCTCGTTAAGCTGTAAAATCCCCGATGAAGTATATGAGCAGATGCAAAGTGAACTTGCCGCAGCAGACAGCAAGTAGGCGAAAGGATTTTTTATGAACGACAGGATTTTGTCGCTGCTTGGCATTTGCAAAAGGGCAGGCAAGCTGATTACAGGTGCCGACACGACGATTGACTCAATACGAAAAAATAAGGCAAAGCTTGTTATTTTTGCAAATGATTTTTCAAAGAGCAGTAAGAAAAGCGTGCAGACAGCCGCTGATGAATGCAATGTGAAAACATTGACAATGAACCGAAGCAAAGAAGAAATCGGATTTGCTCTCGGAAAAATCTGCGGAGTTATGACAACCGAAGACAAAGGCTTTGCAGATAAGCTTGAACAGCTTATTGAAAACGAATTGGGAGGAGAATTGTATGATAAAATATAAGGTAAAGGACGCAGCAGCAGATCTCGGAGTTTCAAACAAGGAAATTATTGAGATTCTCGAAAAACATTGCGGTGTTACAAAGAAAACAATGACAACACTCGAGGAAAGCGAACTCGATGTGATTTTTGATGTAATCACAAAGAAGAACAAGGTTGAAAACTTTGACGAATACTTTGCGGCACGCAACAACAAGCTTGACAACGAAAGCAAGCCGCAGCAGGAAGATAAGCCCGCAAAGCAGAATGCAAAGGCTGACAATCAGAAGAAAAAGACCGATAAAAACGACAAAAAGCCTAACAACAAGGATGCAAAGCCTGCATCAAAACAGGAAAAGGTTGAAGTTACTCAGGAAAAGAGCGTTGAGGAGTCTGCTCCCCGCAAGCGCAGAGTAATTGACACCCGTGCAACAAATGTTGATGTTGAGCGTTACAACCAGAAGTATGATGACCTTGCAAGCGACAGCTCAAAGGGCAGAAGCACGGACAACATTGTTAAAAAGCAGAAGTTCACAAACCGTACCCAGCGTCAGAAGGGCAGACGGCAGAAGCGTGAAACAGAGCAGGAGCGTCTGAACCGTATTGCTCTTGAGCGTAAGCAGAAACCGATTACAGTTCAGATTCCTGACGAAATCGTAGTTTCGGAGCTTGCTCTCAGACTCAAGGCTACCGTTGCCGAGGTTGTTAAAAAGGCATTCCTTATGGGTACAATGGTAACGGCAACAGATACAATCGACTTTGACACAGCGTCACTTATCGCCATGGAATTTCATGCAAAGGTTGAAAAAGAAGTTGTTGTTACAATCGAAGAACAGATTATTGATGACAGCGAGGACGATGAGGCAAATCTCGTTGAGAGAGCTCCGGTTGTTGTTGTTATGGGTCATGTTGACCACGGTAAAACCTCAATCCTCGACGCTATCCGTCACTCAAATGTAACAGCAGGCGAGGCAGGCGGTATTACACAGCATATCGGTGCTTACAGAGTTATGGTAAACGGCAAGCCTGTTACATTCCTCGACACACCCGGACATGAGGCATTCACAACAATGCGTGCAAGAGGTGCTCAGGTTACTGATATCGCAATCCTCGTTGTAGCCGCCGATGACGGTATCATGCCGCAGACAGTTGAGGCTATCCACCATGCAAAAGCCGCAGGCGTATCTGTTATTGTTGCCATCAACAAAATGGATAAGGTCGGCGCAAATCCCGAAAATGTTAAACAGCAGCTCACAGAGTATGAGCTTATTCCGGAGGAGTGGGGCGGCGATACACCGTGTATTCCTGTTTCCGCAAAGACAAAGGAAGGTCTTGACGATCTTCTTGAAATGGTTACTCTTGTTGCAGAGATGAAAGAACTCAAGGCTAACCCCGACAGAGCCGCAAAGGGTACTGTTATCGAGGCAAGACTTGACAAGGGCAGAGGTCCTATCGCAACCGTACTCGTTCAGAACGGTACACTTCACAAGGGCGATACAATCATCGCAGGCACAAGCGTCGGTCGTGTAAGAGTTATGACAAACGATAAGGGCGAAAGAGTTACCGAGGCAGGTCCTTCTGTTCCTGTTGAAATCACAGGTCTTGACGAAGTTCCGGTTGGCGGCGATATCTTTGACGCAGTTTCCGACGAGCGTCTTGCAAGAACGCTTGTTGACCAGAGAAAGGCCGCTAAGAAGGAAGAAATCTTCAACGCACAGACTAAGGTTACTCTTGACAATCTCTTTGACCAGATGAAACTCGGTGAAATCAAGGAACTTCAGATTATCGTTAAAGCCGATGTACAGGGTTCTGCCGAGGCTGTTAAGCAGTCACTTGAAAAGCTTTCAAATGACGAGGTAAGAGTAAATGTAATTCACAGCGCAGTAGGTGCAATCAACGAGTCCGATGTAATGCTTGCAGAGGCATCTAACGCAATCATCGTAGGATTCAATGTTCGTCCCGATGCAGTTGCCGCAGAAAATGCAGAGCGTTCGGGTGTAGATATGCGTCTTTACAGCATTATCTACGATTGTATCAACGAAATCGAATCTGCTATGAAGGGTATGCTTGCTCCTAAGACAAGAGAAGTTGTTCTCGGTATGGCAGAGTGCCGTAATGTTATCAAGATTAAGTCAGTAGGCACAATCGCAGGTTCATATGTTAAGAGCGGTAAGATTCAGCGTGGCGCAAGCGTAAGAGTTATCCGTGACGGTATCGTTATTGCAGATGACGCAATTGCATCTCTCCAGAGATTCAAGGACGCTGTCAAGGAAGTTAGCGAAGGCTACGAATGCGGTATCGGTCTTGAAAGATTCAACGACCTCAAAGAGGGCGATATGTTCGAGGTTTATACAATCGAAGAATACAGAGATTAAAGCTTGTATGTTAAACCAAATTTTATAAATAACACAAATTCGCCGTTATTTGGTAGGGGCGGTCATTGGGCGCCCGCAGGTAACGGCAGAAATTTTCTGTTTAAATAAATACTGTATAGTTCAAGTCAGTAGCTGTAAAATAACAAAATATTTCATCAAAGCGGGCGGCCGATGACCGCCCCTACGGAAATAAGATAAAAGGATGTGATAGCATGGGAAGCCATAGAATTGAAAGAACAACAGAGGACATCAAAAGAGAGCTTACTGCTATTTTCAGAGAATTAAAAGACCCACGGGTTCAGCAGGCGTTTATCTCTATCGTAAGAGTTGAGGTTACAAACGACCTTTCATACTGCACGGTACAGGTCAGCGCAATTGAAGGTCTTGACAGAGCCAAAGAGGCTGTCAAGGGCTTAAAGTCTGCATCGGGCTTTATCAGACGAGAGCTTGGACACAGACTTCATCTTCGCCATGTTCCCGAACTCATTTTCCACGCAACAGACAGCATAGAATACAGCGCAAACATCAGCCGTATTCTCAACAGCCTTGACATTAAGGAAGACGAGGAAGAAAATGATGAATCTGTATGAGGTTGCCCGTTTTCTTGAGGCACACGATAATTATGATATTCTGACTCACGCTTATCCTGACGGTGACACCATCGGCAGCGGATTTGCGCTCTGCCTTGCACTCCGGCAAATCGGCAAAAAAGCAAGAGTTATCACAACAGGTGTTCCGACAAAATTTGCCTATCTTCAGAAAAACATAGAGGAAGAAGATTTTACAACCGAAACGGTTGTCAGCGTTGATGTTGCGGCTGACAGCCTTCTCGGTTCAAATATGGACAAATATATCGGCAAGGTTGATTTGTGCATTGACCACCACGGTTCAAACACATTTACCGCTAAGGAAAAGTTTGTTGACAAATATGCGGCGGCAAACTGCGAAATTCTCTACAAGCTGTTCCTCAGAATGCACATCAACTTTACAAAGGACATTGCAGACTGCCTCTACACAGGCATTTCAACCGACACCGGCTGTTTCAGATACACAAACACAACCGCCGAAACCATGCGTGTTGCCGCAAGCCTTATGGACTTTGGCTGTAATACCGCATACATAAACAAGGCGATGTTTGAAACAAAGTCGAAAAACAAAATTCAGCTTGAAAGAGCCGTTTATGACTCAATGACCTATTGTGCAGACGGCAGGTGCGCAATAATTTACACAACGCTTGATATGCTCAAAAAGCTCAACACGGGTGATGACGAAATGGAGGGACTTGCCTCTATTCCCCGTCAGATTGAGGGTGTTCTCATCGGAATTACAATGCGTGAAAAAGAGGGCGGATTCTTCAAGATTTCCGTTCGTACAAACAATAATATCAATGCCTCGGATTTCTGTTCGCAGTTCGGAGGCGGCGGTCATCCTGCGGCGGCAGGCTGCTCAATTGAGGGCGACCTTAAAACCGTAAAGACAACGCTTGAAAAAGCTGCGGAGAAGTTTTTATCATGAGCAATCTTAACGGTGTTCTGCTGATTGACAAGCCGAAGGAATTCACCTCGTTTGATGTTATTGCCGTTGTCCGCAGACTGACAGGGCAGAAAAAGCTCGGTCACACGGGAACACTTGATCCGAACGCAACGGGCGTTCTGCCTGTTTTGCTCGGAACTGCAACGAAAACACAGGATTTGATTCTCAATCACGACAAGTCATACACGGCAGAATTTCAGCTTGGCAAAACCACCGACACCCTCGACATCTGGGGTACGGTGACGGGAGAATGCGAATCTTCGGTTACAGAGGAGCAGATCCGCAGAGTAATTCCCAATTTCACGGGCGAAATTGAGCAGATTCCGCCGATGTACTCTGCCGTGCAAAAGAACGGTCAAAGGCTTTATGACCTTGCAAGACAGGGAATTGAAGTTGAGCGTGAGAGCCGAAAGGTTACTGTCTATTCTCTTTCGCTTGCGAATTTTGACGAAAAAGCACAGACAGGCACGCTTGAAATTTCCTGTTCAAAGGGTACTTATGTACGCACGATAATTGATGACATCGGCAAGGTTCTCGGTGTCGGTGCGGTTATGACGGCACTTTGCAGAACCTCGGCATGCGGATTTTCGCTTGACGAGTGCATAACGCTTGACGAGCTGAAAAGCATTTGCGAAAACGGAAATGTTGAAGAAAAACTGCGTTCCGTTGAAAGTCTGTTTATGAGTTTGGGCTATCTTGCCGTATCACCTGCGCAGGCAAAACGATTTGCAAACGGCGGTGCGTTGAGTGCCGACAGAACATATCTTGCCAAGTCGGGGTACGAGAACGGTCAGCTTTTCAGAATGAAAACCCATGATGGTGATTTTTTAGGCATAGGCATTGCCGACAAGCCGAATAATCTCATCAAAATATATTTTCAAAACTGCAGGCGGTGAGCCGTGTCCTTCCGTCTGAAATACAGCCGCCATTTCCTTACCGAATGGTTATAACAAAAACATTTCTTGTGTTAAAACCCATAAATAATTACACAAATCTTTTACAAACAAATACATATCCGAAAAAAATGAAACAGCCTTCCGAAATAAACTCGGAAAGCTGTTTTTTTAATCTACATTAACTTTTATCTAATTATCTCATACGAAAAGCCGTTATCTTTTGCGTAATTTTCGGCGGCAGAACCCTTTTTGCAATACATTTTAAAGTCTTGAATCTTAACTTTTTTATAATTATCGTCAGTATTAAAGCCAAGACCGCAATCGTCCATTTCCTTTACGGAATCGGGAACGGTTATCTTTTTAAGCTTTGGATCGCCTACAAAAGCATCGCTGCCGATTACTTCTACGCTGTTCGGAATTTCTACTGCAACAACATCATCGCTGTAGCAGAAAGCGTAACTTCCGATAATCTTAACGGTATCCGGAATTACAATCGTAATCTCTTTGTCCGGAACATAAACTGTTATATATTCAACTTCAACAACCTTTTTGCCGTTCAGCTCCGACGGAATGTTGATTGTAAATTTCTTTTCGTCACTGTTTATGTAGCTTTCATAGAACTCATACTCTGCGCCCGTAATTACGATGCCGTCATAATTATCGCTCTCTCTGTATCTCAGATGAGTATTTTCATCTACCTTATCGTAAGCGTCAGGATCTTCTGTCGGGGCGATAGTATCTTGTTGAAATTCATCAGAAATATAGCTTGACGCTGCGTCAAAAGCACTGTCGGCATATTCATTCGCCATATCCATAAACTTTGGCAGTAAATTGCAAATCAAAATAGCTGTGACAACTATTATAAGTATAATTATACCGCTGATAACGCTTATTATTATAGCGGCGGTTTTTTTGCTGTTCGGAGCACTTGAGAACTGCTGACCGCTGCCATTATGTGAATTTGTGAACTGCTGACCGCCGCCCGCACAGTTTTGATTTTGACCGAATCCGCCGTGGCTCTGCTGACCGTACTGCTGATTATTCGGATACGACTGACCGCAGGTTCGGTTCTCTGTGTTATAATCATATCTCGGCTGTTCGGGCACCGCGTTGTGATTATCTTGCTCAAAGCTGTTTACACCTTCCGTGTTATTCCGTGAGCTGTTTTGGGCAAGCGGTGAACCGCAATTTTCACAAAATTTTCCGTTTGCCTCAAAGCCGCAATTAGGGCATTTCATATTGCTTACTCCTCCTGTTTGCAGTTGTGAAATTATGCTTGTTAATTACAGCAAAAAAGCATAATATTGCAAATGCTTATTTGCTAAGCTCTTTTTCAATTATTTCTGCCGCATCATCAAGATAATCTCCGCTGAAAAGTTCAATTTTTCCCTCATCAACACATTTTGCAAGCTCGGGATCAATCGGAAGCTTTGCAAGTACCTGAGTATCATATTCCTTTGCAATCCCGTCAATATGGCTGTCACCGAAAATGCTGTGTTTCTTTCCGCAATCGGGACACATAAACCAGCTCATATTTTCAACAAGACCTAAAATCGGCACATTCATCATCTTTGCCATTTTAACCGCCTTTTGAACTATCATTGAAACGAGTTCCTGCGGCGATGCAACAATAACAATGCCGTCAATCGGCAAGCTTTGGAACACAGTGAGCGGAACATCTCCTGTTCCCGGAGGCATATCAACAAACATATAATCGACATCCTCCCAGATAACATCCTTCCAAAACTGCTTTACCGTGCCTGTAATAACAGGCGAACGCCAAACTACGGGGTCGGTTTCGTGTTCAAGAAGAAGGTTTACGGAAATCATCTTAATTCCCGTTTCGGTAACAACAGGAAAAATCCCCTCACCGTTGCCTCTGCATCTCTCATGTACTCCGAATGCCTTTGGAATTGACGGACCTGTTATATCGGCGTCAAGAACAGCCGTCTTTTTGCCGAGTCTGTTAAATGTTACGGCAAGCATTGAGGTTACAAGGCTCTTGCCAACTCCGCCCTTGCCCGACACAACGCCGATTACTTTTTTTACACTGCTGTATTTATTGAGTTCCTCGTGCAAATCCTGAGCTTTACTTTTGCAGTCCGAAGAACAGCTTGAACAATCGTGGGTACAACCCATTCAAAACATCTCCAATTTCATAATCTATAATTTCATTTTTAAGTTATTAAAAGAAAACAATCAGTTTTCTTCAACATACGGCTCATCGCCGTTATCGCCCTGTGCCTGAGTCGGCTGTAGGTCTTCGGATGCCTGTGACGATTCGGAGGTGCTGATATCACTGCTCTGCGGCGGCTCTGTTTCAGGCACATACTCCGTCTGCGGTTCTGTCGTCTGCACGGGGGCTTCTGTTTCAGGCACATACTCCGTTTCGGGTTCGTATGTCGGCTCTTCCGTGTAAACGGGAACATAGTTATCGTCACCGTATTCGGTTGTCGGCTGTTCCGTTGTCACCTGCTCTGTTGACGGTGATGTTGTGGCTTTTTCGTCTTTTTTTTGCGAGCTGCACTGCGTAAACGCAAAAACAACAGCAATTATAAGGCAGATTACCGCCGCAATCGTAAGGATAACAGCCATATTACGGCTTGTTCTCTTCTTCTTTTTCACAACCTTTTTACGCTCCGGGCGGATTGTTGACTTGGTATAGTAGTTGCCCCTGTCGTCAGCCGAAAGGTCATACTGAAAATCCATTGTTGCCTTTGACACCTGTTCTCCGGTCTGTGAATCAAAATTGTCACCGTAATCGGGAGCCTGTGCAATGTCATCTCTTTCCGACGGCATTTTTACAGGTGTTTCCATATCGTCATCAAAGTCAATCTCAGGCATATGAACGGCGTCTTCGTCATAATCCGACGGAAACATTATATCCTCGCCAAAGCTGTCGCCGTAATCCTCAACAGGCTTTTTTGCAGGGTTGCTTCTCCTTGTTGGAAAAGCGACCTCGTCATCAAAGTTGTCAGGCTCATAATCCTTGCTTTTATTATATTTATTGTTATCGTCCATTATGTAATTCTCCCTTAAAAGAAAATTTTTCAAACAGAAAAACGGCACTTTTCATTACACGCACCCTGTACCAAAATAATAAAACAGCCGTGGGATTTTGTCAACTGAATATTAGCACTATTAGCTTAAGAGCGTATTTTTCCGTTACACAGACTTTTGGCACATACAAAAAGTACCCGCACAAGCCGTGTGGGTACCTGTTGTTTAAAATTTGTTTTACAGATCAAGCCTCTTCGCCGTTGTCGGTTTCATCGGTTGATTCGCTTTCGGAAGCGTCTTCCGATGCTTCATCTGTTTCCTCAAAGCTTGTGTCCTCGGCATTTTCATCATCTGCAAGATCAGCCTCAATACCGCCCTGAACATGCTCGCTTGTTTCATCCTCGACAGCATCTTCTCTCGCAAGCTCAAAACCGCTTAAGAATGAATAGGGAATACCATAGCCGAGTGCGATACTTGCAAGCGTTACGATAACACTAAGACCCGAACCGCTTGCGTTTGCAAACACGCTGTTAAGCGGAAGTCCGGGAGCAAGCGACGCAATGATTATGTAGAGTGAAGGAAGTACCATTACAATGAGAGTTACAAGTGAAAAACGCTTTACCGCTTTGCCGTCACCGACGCGGGTTGCATAGAATACAAGCAGACCGAACACAGCGTAAACGAGAATCGGGATAATTGAACCGATCGGCTGTGAAAGAGCTGACGCGTACTGTGAAAAGAAATGTGCGCAAACGATAAATGCAACAATCAGGAATGCTGAGAAAAACAGATTGACTGTATCTCTTTTAGTAGGTTTTTTCATAATATGTCCTCCGTACATACGATATTAGTTTGATTTTAACATTGCAATGTGACAGTTTTGTGAACAAAACCATGATATATATATTTAAATAACACGAACATAGTGTTAAAACGGCAAAATCCAATTTTGTTTGACAAAATCTGCAAGGAAGTCTATCATAAATCATATAAGGGATTATGCAACCGATTTTTACATAAAGTGTAAAATCAGGTTGGTAGAAATTGCGTTACATATGAAATATACTTAAATCAGGAGGTATGAAAAGTATGATTGGTATGAATTTGAAGTATCTTCGGAAAAAGTACGGCTATTCACAAGAAGACCTTGCCGAAAAGCTTGAGGTTTCAAGACAGTCTGTTGCAAAATGGGAAAATGAAGAATCTATTCCCGATGTTGAAAAATGCGTGACGATGGCACAGATTTTTGAAACTACGGTAGAAATGCTTCTTGTGTGTCCTTTTTACGAGGAAGAATCTGACGCACTTACTCCCGACGGTGACGGAAAGTACATTTTCGGCATTGTTAAGGTCAGCGAAAGAGGACAGATTACGCTTCCGAAACACGCAAGAAAAGTTTTCGGAATTGAAGCAGGCGACAGGCTTCTGGTTCTCGGTGACGAGAAAAAGGGCATGGCACTTGCAAAGATAAAAAATCCCTTTGATAAGTTAATGAAGTAAAATTTGACTTGAATCCCTTTTATCCTGAATTGAGGAGAAAATATGTACGCAATAAAAACAGAAAAACTCACAAAAAAATATAAGGAAAAAACGGCTGTATCAAACCTTGACCTAAAAATTAACGAGGGCGAAATGTATGGCTTGCTCGGAGTCAACGGTGCAGGAAAAACAACAACAATGAAAATGCTCACAACGCTTATTATGCCGACATCGGGTGACGCCGAACTTCTCGGTCACCGCATAAAAACCGACAGGGCGGCTGTTAAGCAGATTATCGGAATTTCACCGCAGGAAAGTGCGGCGGCAATGAACCTTACCGCAAGAGAAAATCTTGAACTTATGGCAGAGGTTTACGGCTTTTCAAAGAAAGCTGCCAAAGCCAAGGCAAGCGATATTATTGAACGCTTTTCCATGCAGGAATTTGAAAACCGCAAGGCTAAAAAGCTGTCGGGCGGTGAGGTGAGAAGACTGAGCATTGCAATGGCACTTATCTCAGAGCCGAAAATTCTCTTTCTTGACGAACCCACGCTCGGACTTGATGTAATTGCAAGACACAGCCTTTGGGCCGAGATTGAAAAGCTCAAGGGTAAAATCACCGTTATTCTCACAACGCACTATCTTGAAGAGGCTGTTACACTCTGCGACAGAATCGGAATTATGGCTCACAGCAAATTTATGGCAGAGGGTACTGCCGATGAGCTTGTTGCCCTTTCGGGTGAAAAAGATTTTGAGTCGGCTTTTGTTAAGCTGACAAACGGAGGTGCGTTGTAATGAGATTGACTGTGTTCGCCTCACGAAACACAAAGGAAATTCTCCGTGATCCGCTGACATTCTGTTTCGGACTCGGATTTCCCGTTGTACTTCTTCTTTTGTTGTCGGCAATCAATTCGGCAATCCCCGAACAGGCTCAGATGACAATGTTCAACATCGACAAGCTGACGCCCGGTATTACGGTTTTCGGAATGAGCTTTATCTCGCTGTTCTCGTCAATGCTCATTGCAAAGGACAGAACTACAAGCTTTATGATGAGATTGTTCACATCTCCGCTCAAGGCTCATGAATTTATTATCGGCTACACACTTCCGCTTTTGCCAATGGCAATTTTGCAGAGTGCCGTATGCGTTGTTGTTGCGTTCTTCCTCGGGCTTGATGTCAGCGTAAACATTTTACTTATGCTTGCGGTCAACATTCCGATTGCAGTTGTGTTTATCTCGCTCGGACTTCTGCTCGGCACGCTTCTGAATGAAAAGGCTGTCGGCGGAATCTGCGGTGCATTGCTCACAAACCTTTCTGCGTGGTTCTCAAACATTTGGTTTGACACCGCAATGATCGGAGGTTGGTTCAAAAGCTTTGCAAACGCACTCCCGTTTGCTCATGCAGTTAATGCGGCAAGAGATACAATTTCGGGCAATTATTCTGATATTATGCCCGAGCTTCTCCCCGTCTGCGGATATGCGGTTGTGTTGCTTGTTTTAGCTGCGGTCGTCTTTTCCGTTATGATGAAAAGGAATAAATAATTGATGAATCCAAACGGTAAAGCCTTGTTAAAAGAAAACAAAAGATATTATCTTCTCGACTCCCTGCGTGGAATTTCAATAATCAGTATGATTGCGTTTCACCTGTGTTACGACCTGTTTATGATATACGGCATTAACACAAGCTGGTATTTTTATCCCATAACTGCGGTCTGGGAACGCAGTATCTGCGTGATGTTCATACTTGTTTCGGGAATGTGCCTTAACTTTTCGGGAAACGGCATAAAAAGAGGTATTCTTTTGAATCTTGCAGGCTTTGCCGTTACCTGCGTTACTGTGATTGCCGAACCGAATCAGGCGGTGTGGTTCGGTGTGCTGAATCTGATAGGCTGTTCAATGATGATTGTTTCCGTTCTGTCGGATAATCTCAAAAAAATTCGCCCCCTGTCGGGAGCGTTGATTTCATTTTTGCTGTATGCGGTTTCGTATGATGTGCCAAAAGGCTATGTCGGACTTTTCGGGCTGGATATCGTAAAATTGCCCGATTTTCTCTATTCGTGCAAGTACCTTGCGTTTCTGGGATTTCCTTCTTCGGACTTTTTTTCAACAGACTTTTTTCCGCTCATTCCGTGGATTTTCCTCTTTGCGGCAGGCTTTTATCTCTGGAATTTCATTGTTGAAAAAAATCTTACGAAATACTTTGAATTAAAAATCCCCGTGCTTGATAAAATCGGCAGATACAGCCTGTGGATTTATTTAGCACACCAACCGATTATTATGGGCATTTTGATGTTGGCAATGCAACCGCGTTAATTGAAAATTGAAAATTTCTGTAGCGGTAAACTCCGTTCGCCAATCACTTTGATTGCAAATCCACACTTTTTACCATATTATGATGTATCAACAAACAACTAATCTGCACAAAATAAAACGGTGCGTAAATACTACACACTGAAAACAATTGACATATTTAAAATTAGATGTTAATATATAGGTAAGGAAACGGCTTTAGCTGTTTCGCTAACATTTTGGTTTATTTTCATTTAACCGCTCTGTCGCTACACAGGGCGGTTATTTCTTTATATTCTTAATGACTTCATTAAAAGCCACGAAAACAATTGCGAGAACAAATAAATATGTAATCTCTGCCATTGGAATACACCCCCTTTCACAAGGGAGTCGAAACAGCCGCCACCGTTTCCTTACGAGGCTTATTATATCAAAGATGGTTTTTATATTCAAGCAGAAATGTAAACCGCCGCATACAAATAAATCCCCAAAGCCATAACTGACTTTGGGGTTGATAATAGCAAATATACAATTATCTTTTTGAAAACTGTAGCAGCGTTAAGAAAACGGTCCTGCGGACTGTTTTTAGCTGCGCCGCAGAGGCTTTGCCTCGAGGACCCGAAGTCAGCACAAAAAAACTCCGAAGTCGAAACTTCGGAGCTGATAAACAATATAAACTTGATTATCTCTTTGAGACTTAAATGAATCATTTCGTATCTTTGAATAATGTTTAATTTATTCAGTATTTATGCGGTTTTTCAGACTTTGATAATAATTATCATTTCGTATTTTTTAGTATCTTTAAGCATTAATAAACACCAAATAAACACCCAAAAGCATTATTTATTTGATAATGTCAAAGATACCAAATCAGCCATTTTGCGTTTTGACTCAAGGAGTACATCAGCATAAATATCCGCTGTTGTTGATATGTTACTATGTCCGAGATTTTCAGAAACAAGTTTAATATCACAACCGCTATTCAGCAACAGGGTTGCATTTGCGTGTCTGAGCATATGAAGTGTTGCAAAGCTGAAATCCGTGTCCTTGATGAATCTTTTAAATTCACGGAGCAGTCCTGAACGGTCTTTGAAACTGCCTGTTTGACTTGTGAACACCATATCAAGCGGGTTAAAATCATATTTTACCGAATCTTTAATAATCTGCTGTCTTGTATAGTGATTTTTTAGCAATTCAGCAAGTTCCGCCGACATAGCAATAACTCGGCGGGATTTTTTTGTTTTCGGTGTATCGAGCCAAGTTTTTTTGCCGTCATAACAGAGGTTGTGTCTGATACTTATAACGGAATTCTCAAAATCAATGTCACTCCATTGCAAAGCAAGACATTCACCCGACCTCATACCTGTTAAAATCAGGGTTCTTATGATTACCGAAAACTGTGAGCTTGCGACATCTTCATCTGTCAACATCTTCATCAGAGTTTTGACCTGTTCTGAATTTAGCATTTTTTTATCGTCATTGCTTTTTGCTTTCGGTAAAATAACGCCGATACACGGATTTTCCAAAATGAACCTTTGACGAACTGCAAAGCTGAAAATTGATTCGAGAACCGTGAATAGCTTTTTGCAAGTTTGCGGTTGAAGTTTTAATTTTTCAAAAAAGACTGAAATTCTGTTTGCATTAAAGTTCTTTAACCGCAGATTTCCGAATTCAGGTAGCAAATGATTCTTGACCTGTCCTTGATATGTATAGGCTGTTACTCCTTTTAATTCGTTTTTCGCATAAAGATTGAAATATTGTTTACATAATTCTGAAAATTTCATATTATCGGCAAACTCAACATTTCCCCGAACTTTCCGTTCGAAATCAACAGCAAATTCATTTGCAAGTTTTTCAGCTTTTTTCGGAGTTGTACCCTCGGGAGCCTTAAATGTTGTAGTTTTCCGAATCTGCCTACCATCTGCCCCATATCCTAAAGAACAAACGATTCTGAAACGGTTGTTGTCTTTTTTTATGACCTGTGACATATAAATTCCACCTTTCGATACAGTTATTTTGAATTTTTGATTTTCTCGACAATTCTAACGAAATTGTTCTGTATTCTGAATAGTTTGAAATCCTCATCTTTCAATGAACCATTGGATTTTGTATAACAATAATCAAATACTGAATCAATCAAATCTTTAAAATTATCATTCTCAAGAATTTTGCTTAAAATTTTCGGTTTTGCATTATAGCTACCGTCATTGAATAATCGTTTTGGCTCTTGATTTAAAGCGATTATGTGATTTACCGCAGATTCAGAAAGTCCTGTAATTTTGCAAATATCAGCATTTAAACGGGTTTTTTCGTTATGCTCACAAAGTAAATATCCGAGTTCACAATCAAACACCCGACATAATTCGACTAAAACCCACAATGGAGTTTCGCTTGTTCCACTTTCAAAGCGTCCGAGTGTCGCCCTTTGTGATAAATTGATTTTGTCGCACAGCTCTTGCTGTGATAATCCCAACTTTTTTCGCTCCGCTCGAATTCTTGCACCGATTTCTTTAAAATTGTATTTCATTTCGTACATTGTCTCCTTTCTATTTTTGTGAATGTATGAAATTGTGTGTTTACAATTACATTATAATTGATTATAATAAAAATTGCAAGGGGAAATCACAATTTCCTAAAAAAATTTTTACAAAGGAGAATTTTTATGAACAATTCCACACAATTTCAAACGATTCGACAGGTTGCAAAATTGTTTAATTTATCTGAATACTTAATTCGCCGACTTGTCAAGACTGGACGAGCTCCAGGATTTTATTCAGGAAACCGATTTTATCTGAATGTTCCCGAATTTGAAAGTCAGTTAAACAGTTGCGGAGGCTGTATTGAAAATGTCAAAAATACCACTTGATAAAATAACTTTTGACACCGAATTTCCAAGCACCCTATATAGCCTTGAAGTCTATTTAGAACTTTCGCCTGCGGATTTTGAAAAGCTGTTTCAGAAATTTAGGTATCATTGCCAAAAGGGAAACTGCTCATTTTTGTTAGTTTACAGCACCACCGAGAGCAAAACCGCTAAACAGCAAAAAATTAAGTCTTGCAAGCGTGGCAGACCTCGGCACATTGTGACGGGAACACCTGTGGCAGGTCATTGTCATTCGGCAGTTGTTAAATCTGACGGCTCAGCTCGGCAATGTTGCTTGGCACTTAAACAATCGCTTGACCGAAAGTATCAAAAACCGATTGCTCGAATAGTTTCAAAAGGTTCAGGAATACACGCACAAAATTTTGTAGCGTACTCATTGCGACAGGCGGATTCTATTCGACAGGGCGGAGATTTTTCTTTTACAGAATTTTGCAAAAGAAATTTATTCTGAATTATTTTGTTAAAAATTCAGAGAGCTAAAACATCAAAAACGCAGTATTTATCAGCATTTTAAGCGTTTTTAACATTTTAAAAGCCGATATTATTAAACAGTATATTAGAGCATATGCCCTATGTCAGAAAGGAGAGTATTCACAATGACAGAATTTTACAAAAATTTAAGGCTTGAATCTATCGAGTCGTTACGATATTCAAAACTTGTAGCAGAAATGCTTATAAATAATCTAAGTATTGAGAAAATCACAAATATTCAGAATCCAAAAAATGATATTTTTATAATTCTTTTGATTGACCGAAAGAATCGTATCAGAACAAGAATTTTCGATTTTCAGCCTGAGGACGCCGTATTTTTTAGAGCGTGGCTTGCTGAGGATTTCAATAATTGTGAATTTGAGGTTTTCGACAAGCGACACCCCGAGGTGACTGCTTAATGACTAAAATCGACAATCAAAAATTACTAATTTCATATTTAGAAAATGGATTCAATTTATCCGAAACAGCAAAAGCTCTTGGAGTATGCCGTCAGACTGTTGCAAAAAAGGTTCAGACACCCGAATTTCAAGCGTTGCTGACCGAGTATCGGAAAAACTTATTTCAGCAGTCAAGTCAAATCCTTCTTGAAAACACCTTGCGAGCAAGCAAGACACTTGTAAAATTGCTTGCTTCATCAAGCGAAAATATTCGCTTGCAATCAGCAGTAAAAATTCTGAATATCGCAAATGACACTACTGTTATTGATGATTTACAGCAGGAACTTAATTCTTTAAAAGAAATTATTAACAAAGAATAACAGATTTTAACACTTTAACGCGCTAAAGGGAGGCTTTTATGAACAAGCGTTTGCGTGAAATATCAGTTTCAATTAAAGATTTAAAGGAAAAAATCCCGACAGCTGATGACGATTTAAACATTCGGATTCACTGGGATAACGATTTTACATTTGAGGTAAAAATTCCTCTTAATAAGAAATACAACAAAAGGAGATAATTTTATGAAAAATATTTACATTAACAAATTCAAGGCAATTGCAGAAAACTATTTTAATGATGTTTCAGCTCTTCGTGAAAAGGCGAAATACAACAGCGTGACTTATAATCAGCAGGTCGCAAAGGATTACAACGAGAAAATCGAATCAGAAATTACCGACAAAGGCAATCAGGCAATATCTGAAATCAATTCCGTTTTCAATGAGCTTAAAGCAAAAATCTCAATTCGGAATTTTATATGCACCGAAAATTTCAGTTCTAATATTGCTGTTTTTGAAAGTGGCATTATTAATCAGGAAGAGTTTAATATTCTTTTACAGAAATATTATAATGATTATGCTTTTGTGTCAGTTCGCAGACTTGTTTCGGCTTATCCCGAACTCGCAAAATCGACAGGCACTATCAAAACGGCAAGCGATTATGTTTCAGCTTATCGTGATTTTGCAGTCGGTGCGGTCAAGCTGATTCACTCAATGCAAGAAAACCCCCGATTTTCAAAGATTGAGCTTGATTGTTTCGCAGATGAAGATTTTTCAAGCAATTTGTATAGCATTATCGGAACAGGCTCACCCTTGCAGACGGTATTTGTCAATTCCGAAAATGAATTTATGGCTCATACTTTTGATAGCGTTACTCTTGAAGTGCCGTCAGATTCATTTACATTCGCTTTCAAAGGTGTTCGATAACGCTAATTTGCTTGTATTTGCCTTCTGAGCGACTTTTATATACAGATGATATAATTTCATTGTCAAATCAAAAAAGTTGCTTAGAACGCATTTAAAGCTATACTACAAGTATATTATGATTATACTATTTGTATAATCATAGATAAAACAAAAGGCAAGCCCAAATAAAAATGGACTTGCCTTTGTAAATTTAAAATTTAGATTTTTTCGTAAATAAACACACAATAAACACTTTTTCCAGATTTCAAACTCTGAAAAGTGCGATAAATACTGAGGTTTTTCAAGATACGAATTATCTCTTTGAGAACTTTTCACACGCAAAGATTGGCTTGTTTACAGGGCTTTTGCGTTTATTTGTTGCTTGTGTGTTGTGTACGGAGAACAATCCACTACTACTCAAGCAAAGTATCAATATGATTCATTCGTTTTTAAGTATTGCTTAAGTGACGCAGCATTTGAAATTTGTGTAGAAAAGTACTCAATTAATCTAAATATTTTGCTATAGATTTCGTTAAAACGATCCTCATCTAAACTTAATGATTCTAAATTATCGCCGTGGGCAATTTTGTTTCTCATTTTTAAAAGAACTTCGTCGATTAAAACATAATCTTTCTCATACTCATCAGTCGGTAAACCTATTGCACTCATTATCTCAGTAAATATAGTTGAATTTAAATTGCTATTCGCTGAAATAATATTCTCTGTAGGAATGTTAGAACCTTGGTTATATCTACATAACAATTTATTGACAATTTCTGTTTGAAAAGTAACCTTTTGGGTTTCATCGAAGTGTCTAATATCATTCTTCAGTGTAATTGCTAAAAAATTTGGTTTAAGTCTATTATAAGGGATTTTTAAACTGGAAACATAAACCAAATAATAATAAGCTAAATTTTTTATCGCACCTTCCCAATGTGCATAAAGCAAAGTAATTCCAGCACGCAACGCTGTATTCTTTGCAAAGTTGCGTGCTGTATTTATATTTGCTTTAACGGCAGAGAGTTCTTTTTTTCTCCAAGCAATTTCAGAATCAATTACATCTTGAAGTTCATCCTCTGTTCTTATTTTCATACTTTAAAGTACTCCATACTAAACAAAGAAAGGTCTTTGTATCTTGGTATTGATTTAATTCCTGGTGTCGTATTTCTTTTATACTCATCTGTTTCAAAAACGCTATTTGCTTTTTCTAAAAGCCATTCATCACGATTTGGTAGTGAAATAATATCATTGATGTTTTTGAAAACACCTGTTGCTATAATCTGAAATACAGCTGCCATAACTGGACCTAAACGCTTTTGTCCACTATATTTTTTAAAGGAATCTTCACCTAATACACCATATAACAATTGAAATGTTGAAACAAATCTTTCCCTAATATCGTCAGTATCTAAATCAGCTCTACACAAACATATGGTTTCCTTGTCTAAAAGCTCAGAAAAATCCGAGTAATTATTTATACTATCCCAATCAACGCTTTGAGTAATCAGCAACCTCAATAATAATTCTACTCTATATTGTTCATCTGCTTTTCTATCAGTTATAGGCAAACACCTTTGAAAATTAGCATCTCTGTTTAATTCCATTACAAATTCATAGAATGCCTTGTTTGTCATTATCATCAAACAGTTTCTTACTTCTTGATCACTCAACAGAGAACCACCAGTATTTAATCTTTGGAATAGTTCATATTTAGTGTTTGGATCACTCTCTTTCTTCATAATAATAATATCTATCCTAGAACGCTTAAAAAACAATTGTTGTTCCTTGGTAAAACTTAATTCCGAATTTTCGCAATTCCATTGCATTCCAGCGAACGAAGGTAAATAATCAGTCTTTTGTAGAGTTAGTGGCGGCAGTTGATTATCATCTTCATCTTTAAATACACCAACAAATTGAAAAATAGTAGATAATCTCTGAACACCATCAATAACATCCCATACGCCATCATCGTTTTGACTTACAAAAATAGAAGGAATCGGAATATTTAGCATAATTGACTCTATCAGCTTAGTCTTTTGGTATTCACTCCATCTGAAAACTCGTTGGAATTCAGGATGTATATCCATTTCACCATCTCTATATAGATTTATTAACTCTCCAATTGACATCTGATAAGATTCTCTGAATATTTTGCTTGATCGCTCTTTTAATTCATCTTGTAAAGACATAGTGTTTCCTCCTCGTATAATATCTATATTAGCTTCTCTTTAATCTTCTATGTTGTAGTTTTTTCCAAATCTTTCTGCATTGCTTGCACCAGTCAGAATCAATACCAAGCAAATCAATAATTGTTTGATCTCCAATATCAAGTGCAAGTTCAATATCCAGATTATTGCGTACAATGTTATCTATCCGATTGATAATGTCGTTTTTCTTTTCGGGAGGTAAATCCTGTATCTTGGGCAACATAATGTTTCCAACCTCACCCGGCAAGATTTCTAAGACACCGCCGCCATAGCTTCTGCCGCAAATCTCAGTAAAAGCAAAGGAAATACTGTTGTAGTACGAGATCAGAACCAGTTCTGGATCTACTCCTTCGTAAAATTTGATTCTATGTGTTGTATCGGTTGAAACCGCATTGCATCGGTTCAATACAAACTTTGGATAAAGATTATTACGACGCAAGAAGAAAGCATCAGGAACCCACACAGACGGAACAATGTACCACCTATCACGGATAGAACACTTATATCCTTTGTCCTCTCCTGAATCCTCACCAAGTTTGATATACTCTTTATGTTTTTCAGAGTATTGCTCTAAAGGAGTATCAGGGAAGTATATGAGCCTAGCTCGTTTTCCGTCTTTACGGTTTTCGTCCCAATCTTGGCTTGTAAAATAAACGCCGTGAAGGTGAGAACTTCTTCCTATTAACGGTAAAGTTACATCTTCTAAATCGTACATTTCACAAACTTCGTCTGTTACCGAAAAGTAATTATTATTTCCGGTCGTAATACCTACATTAATCAAACCATAATCCGAAAACCTCGTGAAGCGTTTATCGGTTTTTATAGTATTGATGAGTTCCATTTCTTTTGCAGATACAAAATACTTTGTCCACTTTTCTTTAACATGTTGAAGTTTTTTAAATCCGTTTTGACTCAAGTCAAGAGTATCAAAATCATCAAGATTATTCATTTCGAAGATCCTGATACCCTTTTCTTCTCCGCCCTTTTCTCCGATAAAAACAACTACTTCTTGCTCAATGTTTGGAAACACCAATTCTTCAAATGTGATTAGTGTTATTTTTTGCAAGTGGTTGGATAGATAAAGCCGCAGATCTTCTGCATAAGCAACTTGAAGTATCTCAGCAGGTAAAACAAACGCTATTTTACCATTTTCGGAAAGCATTTGAACACAGGCAACTACAAAAGCAACCCAAGCATTAATCAGTTTGTTTGCTTTCATACCGTGGGTTGTAAGAATATTAGACTGAATTTTTCGTTGTTCTTCTGTCAAGTACTGATAACGGATATATGGAGGATTGCCGAGAATCAAATCGTACTGACTGGATTTGTAGTTCCTTTGATAAAAATCGAAGAAATCCTCGCAAATGACATCAACATTTTTCGTTTCTTTGTAGCGCTCAGCAACCTTGTTTGCTTCCTCGCTCTCAATCTCAATAGCTTGTATCATCGATATTTGTTCCATTAATCCAACAGAGAATAAGCTATCAAGGAAAACGCCATCGCCACAACTTGGTTCTAATACAGTTTGGATGTTTTCAGGCGCAAAAAGGCTAACCATTGCATTTGCTAAACGCAGTGGCGTATAATATGCCCCTCTTAATTTTTGTTCAGAGCTGTCCTTTTTGAGCTTCATAAACTACCTTCTTAAAAATCCAATCGATATACACGAGAAACCAAACCGTCTATTTCCTTAATTAGTGTATCTTTCTGACGAACAAGCGTTGTCTCAATCTGCTTAGGCGGGCATTGATCTAACATATCGTTAATAGAATACACCTCACGACTTGCCTCTACAACTCTATCATATAATGCTTTCTGTTTAGAATCATTAAAATCAAGCTGTACAAAAGGAAGTGAAGACAGCACAAATGTCCCCCTTGAAACAAATCCACCTTCAAAATCACTACCAACTATTTGAATGATTCTCTCAGTGTAAGAATTTGCAAGCCACGCTTGAATGTATTCCAATTCATAAGAACTATCATTCTTTTTGGCAACAGCACAATAACCTGCTGTACCGCCCGAAGCAATCAACATATCCTCATTATCTAAAGCATACATCGGATTATCTTTAGCCATAACTTTTACAATAAGTTTTGGTGTATTAATAAATGCCGTTAATGCTTGTGTTCTGCCATACTGATACCAAGTATCTGCGGTAGCATTCGGAACATCTCTTTTTCCTGAACTTGATACACTTTTCGGAACCAATCTATCATAGTAATCTGACAGGTAAGCAAATGCGCCGGGATAATCCGACTGCATTCTTTCTATTGAAATCAAATGTCCGCTTTTATCATATGGGAAAATAATTCTTTTGTCGGTTGAAAGCTTTGTATATGTTGTTAAACCTTTTTCTGTTGCTTTAGTAGGTTTGAAATACGGTTTCAATATTGACTTCTCTATTTCGTATTTCTTGTTGCCTTTTTGAATAGTAACAGTAGTATCATTTTCATTGATTATTTCATCCCCGGAAAACCAATAAATCGGTTTAGGTCTTTCAGCACTTGTTTGAATACCATTAAAAATCTCTGCAACCTTTTCTAATGAAACACATACAGATTCAATATTTTTAATGGTAGCTAAAAATTCAAAGTCCGGTGAAAGTTTCCACGGAAGGTCATTCAAGGAAGAATTATTAAGTTCAATACTATCTGTCGGTTTTCCCAACCACAAATCATTAGCGGAATCAACATTTGTATATGTAAATCTTTCTTGAACTCGTTTTTGAAGTAACACAATGGAACTATATATTGTCTTATCTTCAAATAGCTGCGCTGCTCCAAAGTCATCAAGGCTAATTAAATGATTGGATAACATACCACGCAATTTAGCGCCAGCACTAATCTTAAAGAATTTGTTTGGAACGATATAACAAACATATCCTTCGTTTTTTACTTTTTGCAGAGCACGCTCAAGAAATATAAAGTACTTGTCGAACTGTTTGTGGGATGATTTATACTTGTTTTTATAAATTGTGAACTCAGCATCGGACAAGAGTTGATGCATATCTTCTGTTGTTACATACGGCGGATTTCCCAAAATCACATCAAAGCCATCAGCCGGCATTTCGTCCCAATCATACGGAACCAGTGAAATAATTGTATCTGTTGAGTAACGCTTACCCGCAAGCTCTTGGTTACCAACCAAAGCGTTACCATGAAGAATGTTACTACTTAATTCCGGCAGTATAGGCGTAGTATCACGCACAGAAGGCTCAGTTTCATTTTCAATAAGTTTAATCAATAACGAGAATTTAGCAACTTCTACAGCGTGAATATCAATATCAATTCCGAAAATGCAGGAACAAAGTATTTGTTTCTTTTCATCTAAAGGAAGCTTATACTTACCGTTCCCGATTTCAATCAAATGATCTGGTTCATTTGTCAAGTACCACTCTACACAATAAGCTTGCAAATATTGAAACGCTTCTTCAAGATAAACACCAGAACCGCAGGCTATATCAGCTATACGCAAATTGCAGATCTCTGCCGGTGATTTACCTTTGCAAACATTCGACAGCGATTTCTCAACCATATATTTTACAATCTCAGTTGGAGTTGTAACGACAGATCGATTGGCGCAATCTTTCTTTTTAGCTAAACCCATCCGACCATTTTCAAGCAAGATAAGTTGTTCTGTTAAGAACAGCTCATAAATCTTACCTAACATATTCGGCTCAATAATGTTAAACATATATGGGCTTTGCGGATAGTATAACCCTTCGATCATTTCAACAATTACATTGTTATTCAAATCAAAGATAATATTTTCGCCGGAAAACATACCTGAATTATAACGTTTATCTGCTTCTCTAAACAGTTCCTCCAGCTTAGTGTGCAACGCATCCCTATCCGATATAGTTTCATTCAGTTTATGATAAAGCGGAAGATTTCTATCTTCGCAGATTCGTAAAAATACGATTTGGTTAATAAACTCTTGAACAACATCATTAAGCTTCTCTAAAGATGTGTATTGATTCCCTTTAGAATAAAGTTCGTTACTAAGTTTAACTCTCCAGTCATTGATTTGATTTAAAAATAGATTATCTACTTGTTGCTTTTGGCTGCCTTCGCCTTTAAATGTGTCGTTAAAAAACTTGTCAAACTCTCCGGAATATACCGAATCTTTTGAAACAAGGTGAAATATCTCGTCAAACTTATCAATATAATCCTTGTAATGATAGCAACGGTATCTTGAAACTCGACAATCATCAGTCCCTTTTGGTACAGTTGTAGTATCATAAATAATGAAATATTCAAAATTCGTTAGTATGGAAATCTTGTGCTTTGCATTCCATCCGTATTTTCTTGCCTGCATAGCTGGAGCAGATTCAGTATCAATGTCAACAGAAGGCTTTTTCGCTTCTACAAATAGCTTTGTTACACCACGAAGTGTTAATGAATAATCCGGACGATCTGTTTTATTTGAATAGTTTTCTGCAATAACTTCTCGGTATTGTGGAGCTAATCCAGCTTTATTAGGAACATCCCAACCCAACAATTGTAAAAACGGATCTATATACTCAATCCTGCAAGAGTGTTCGTTATAAGCGTTTTTCCCGTCCTTGTATGCAGTAATGTTATTATCAAATCTGGTAACTAAATCTTTGAGAGCATCTTTTCTAACATTCATTAAGAAATCACCTGTCTAATTGAGCATATACTTAGGGTTATTATATCATAGCTTTTCTCAAAATCCAATAGTTTAGCGCCCGAAATTTTATCTTTCGGGCGCTAAATCACTTATTTATAAATCAATTCTGTATTAACGATTTCCGTTGCACGATTACGGATATTGTTCATTCTCGCAACCCACATCATTTGGTTTTCCGCTTTGAGCTGTTCGGTTACGCCTTCTTTTTCGGAGAGTTGTTTTACTAACCGAAAGAACATATCCTCTGCCTGTTTGTCTATGTCGGCGAGGTAGGCGGTGAGCTTACAGCTTGCCATCAGATTGGTATAGCGGATTTTGTGGTACTGTTTGATGTACCTCAAATGCCGCTTGCCCCATATCCCGATTTCAACCTTTGGCTGTTCGGGCAGCTCCAAACACGGCAGATAATAATCACCTTGCAGTTCGTAGTGGATACCCGTTTTCTTGTCGTAAATTCTCTTTTCCATTGTTCATCAACCTTTCATAATATATTAGCGTGCGTCACGCTGTTTTGACTTTTTGTATCCTCTCGCCTGCTCGATAATCTCATTGAGCTTGCGCTTACCGAAAATCTTTTCCAACAGACGATAGGCTTTGTTTTGCTCTCGGAGTTGATTATTCAATTCCTTCAACCTTGAATTTTCGTGTTTCAGACTTTTGTTTTCGCTGTATAATCTGCCGTTCAGATTGTTGATGCGGTGATAGTTTTCCCAACCCAAATAGCTTTTTGCTACCGCAGATCGAACAAGATTTTTCAGCCGCTGGATTAACGGATCTACAAACTTTTTCTTGTAACTCTTTGCCGACATCAAGCCCTGCGGTTCCGGGAGTTGCAGCTCTGGATTATTGTCAAGCTGATGTTCTATGCTGTCGAGTGAATCCGTTGCTTCCTTGATTTTTTCAGCCGTCGCTTTCAGACCTTTGACCTCCAACTGCTTTCCCTCAATCTCCCGGTCGAGCTCGGCGACCTCTTTGGCTCGCTCCTGTTTTTTGTAATCAAGGGCGGATAGGTGCTGCTCGTGCGTGCCCTTCTGTTCCCACTCGATACCGTGCCGCTCCATAATCTGAGCAAGGACTTTCTTTTCGGAAAGTATCCAGCGATTCAGTTCGTTGTCGCTTCTGCCCTCGCCTTTGAAACCCATATTGAGCAGAGCCTGTTTCAGCGAAACTCGTGTTTCCAAACCTCGATTGCTCCCGGTGGTGAACGGTATAAAGTCGATATGGATATGCGGCGTTGCTTCGTCCATATGAAGGTGCGCCGAGAACACTCGCAGATATGGATTGCGTTCTTGGAAGCCCTGATAGTATTCGTCGAGGACTGTCCTCGCAAGCTTGGCGTGCTCTCCTGTTGCCGACATATCTTCCATGTTGCCAATTTGGAAGATGATCTCGTGGAACAGCTTTTCCTGCTTTCCGGACTCGATATGCTTGTAGTAATCGGAAATCTTTCTGTCCTTGCGTTTCTGTTTATCGTTGTACTGTTTCAGAGCTTCGTCAAACAGTTCGTGGTACACTTTCTTGATCGGCTCATTGCAGTAATCTATATTGAGGTGGGTACGCTCGCTGTCCACATTCTCTGCTGTGAAAGTGCGGCTGTTGTGCGTGACGGAGCCTTTACCCACCATTGCGCTAATCGTTCTCTTCATTTATCTACCTCAAATCTGTATTAAAATAATATTATCTCACTGAATTATCACTAACTCGGGTTCTGTTACTCTTGCCAAGAGTAACGCAAAAGCACTTTTGACAGCAGGGCTATCAAAAGTGCGACCTGCGAGCAGGTTTTGCGCTCTCCGAGGGGCAAGGGCAGCCCTTTGAAAAGGGCTCCCTGCACCCCGCCTAAACTTTAGTGCGTGTCAGTCCGTGTCAGCTGTGTCGGTGTTTCACACACCCCACAATCGCTGTCACAGCTGTCACGCTTTGACACGCCGCCCTCAAAGATAAGCGTTATCTTTCGACCGTCGTGTGTCCGCTGATAGTGATAGGCGATCTTGTATTCGTCCATCAGACGGTTAACGTTGACGTTCAACTTTTGTGTAATAGCGTTTGGCTTGATGCCAACGGCGAGATACTCGCAGAGCTCCGTCGGTGTTCCGCTCCATTGCAGATTGTCAGCCTTTATCCTTTCGGCGATTCTGTCGAGCAACGGTTCAGGCGGTGCTTTCCACAATTCGGTTTCGATTTTGTCAAGCTCCCACACCAGCGTTTCCGTATTCTTCTTCAAGTACACACGCTGGTCTTGCTGATCTCTGCCAGATACCTCAAGCGTGGCATTATTGCTCGTACGCTTATCTTTGGAAAGAACGAATCCTCCGTCAGCAGCGCCGAGCAAACCGTTAGTGCCGGAAATCATATCGAATTTATCGTCCGCCGTTTGCTTGCGTGTATGATGGACAACCAACATACAAATGTTGTGGTTGTCGGTGAAGCTCTTTAGCTTCGTGATGATCTGATAGTCATTGGCGTAGCTGTAATTCTCGCCGCCGACTTCTCTGACCTTCTGCAAGGTGTCGATAATCACAAGCGAAGTATCTGGGTGCTTCTGTAAGAAGCCGTCCAGCTGCTCGTCCAAGCCATTGCCGAGCTGATGAGCTGATACCGAAAAGAACAGGTTTTCGTTTTCGGCTGTTCCGAACATACGATACAGCCGCTTTTGCAATCTCGGATAGTTGTCCTCCAGAGCGAGATACAATACCTTACCCTGCCGAACATCAAAGCCCCACAGGTTTGTGCCTGTGCTGACGTGATAGGCAAGCTGTGCCATCAAAAAACTCTTGCCGATCTTCGGAGAGCCGGCGAAAAGATATGTTCCCCGGTAGAGCAAGCCGTCGATGATCGGCGGCTTACTCTGATAGGCGCTGTCAAACAGCTCGGTCATCGAGACCGTGTGTAAATACGATTCGTCAATATCGCAAAGGTCGTATTTTTCATTCATAGTTCAATCCTCCTTTTAGCTGGCTTCTTTATCTCTAAAGTAGCCGGTTTCTTCCCAGACTTTTTTGTCGGGGCAGTAGTAGTTGTACTCGCTTGATTTGTCAAGCTTCATAGCATAGCCGAATTTCAAGATGCCCTGTTGCAAACCAACACGGACATATTGAGCGTCTTTGCCGATAGCCTTTGCGATCTCGGTAATAGGAACGTTCCTTCCTGTGAATTTCGGACAATCTATATATAGCTTATTCTCCATAGCATATCCTCCTGTTAATTATTTGCGCACTTTAAGTTCGCATATTCATTGTATACGCATTTATATGACTTGTCAATACCTAATTTCAAAAATTATGTATTTTAATTTCGCAAATGCACTTGCAATTCACAAAGAGGTGTGTTATTATTATAATGAGGTGATGACGAAATGGATAATTTGCAAACCTTAATCGGCGAAAGAATCGCCAAACAGCGCAAGCAGCTTCGGATTAGTCAGACCGAGCTTGCGGAACAATTGGGAAAATCACTCCGCACCGTGCAGAAGTACGAAAGTGGAGAAATAGATATGTCCGTCTCTGTATTAGAACAGATAGCGGACATATTAAAAATGCCCATCAATTACTTGATAGGCTACGATTCGTCGCATATTAAATTGGAAACATTGGGCGATGTGTATGCGTACTTGTTCGAGCTGGATCGAAAACAAGACCTTCGCTTTGAGGTCGAATTTACTAAAGGACCCGAAACAATCAGAAAGGTATCACTTGTATTCGATGTACACGAAGCTGATGGCAACAGTGCGCTTTATACAATGTTGAGGAACTTCGATTATAATCGTGAAAGTTTTGAAACCTATAAAATCGACTACGAGATGTTCCGTGATTGGGAAGAAAAAGAAATCAAATCCCGGAGCGATTACTTCCTGACGGACAGAGAATATGAGGTTTTAGATAACGAGGAACGGCTAAGAAAATTCAACGAATACTACATAAAGAAGTTCCAAGAACAAGCAAACAAAGGTGATACGGAGCAATAAGCTCTTATCATAAATAAAACTAAAACAAGGAGGTTTTGGAGAGTGAGGTTGCCAAACGGTTACGGCGGCGTCACAAAGCTATCGGGTAGGCGTAGAAAACCCTATATGGTCAGAAAAACTATCGGCTGGCACATTGATGAAAAGACAGACAAAAAGGTTCAGGACTATGTGGTCATAGGCTATGCAGCCACCAAATCTGAGGCACTGCAAATGCTGGCAGACTACAACAACAATCCCTTTGACGTTTCTGCTTCCAAGATCACATTCAAGGAAGTATATGAGCGTTGGTCTGCGGAGAAGTTTCCGACGGTATCGGATTCCAACGTAAAAGGTTACAAGGCTTCATATAAAGCCTGCGTACCGCTTTACGACAAGGTGTTCAAGGAAATCAAGCTTGCAGAGCTGCAAAACGTCGTGGACACCTGCGGCAAGAATTATCCCACGTTGCGAAAACTGAAAGTTCTTTTGAATCAGCTCTACGAATACGCTATGAAAAATGAGCTGTGCAACAAGGATTACTCCGAATATGTGGACATTGTAAAGCATAAAGGCCGCAACCCGAACAAAAGGGATAGGGAAAAGTTCACCAAAGCAGAAATCGACCGCTTATGGAAAGCGTCAGATGACAAGTATTATCAGATCGTCCTCATGCTGATTTATTCGGGTGTGAGGATTTCCGAAATACTGAATCTAAAACGAGAAGATGTAAACCTGAAAGAACAATATTTTGATATCAAGCTCAGCAAAACTGACAACGGAATCAGACGAGTACCGATCGCCGACAAGGTACTGCCGTTCTTTAAGAACTGGTACAACGACGGCGAGAGCGAATATCTGCTTCACACCGAAAATGGAAACAAGTTTGATTACCGCAATTACTACGATAGTTATTTTACGCCGCTTATGGTCAATCTGAATATGGATCATACACCGCATTGTACAAGACACACTTGTATCTCAATGCTGGCAGAAGCACAGGTTGACCAAACCACAATTAAAAAGATTGTAGGACACTCGGGCGCTATGACGATGACCGAAAGAGTGTACACACATTTAGACGTTGAGGTGCTAATCAATGCGATCAATAAAATCTAAAAGCAAAAAAAGAAAGAGATGTCTTTCTGAACTTAGAAAAACATCTCTTTTGATTGCTTATTGAGGTTGAGAACTGTTGCTACTTATGTGTTACTTGCTTGTTGCTTATCTAACACATTTAAGCACATCTCAAACCGTCTGAATACTCCAAAAGCCCTGTAAACAGTAGCCTTGAAGCGTGCTGGAAAGCACAAAGATTATCTTTTTGAGAACTGAGGAGCTCTACGAGCTGCTTTGAGGCCGTATTTCTTACGCTCTTTCATTCTCGGGTCACGAGTTAAGAAGCCTGCCTTCTTGAGCTTGCCACGGAGATTCTCTGTGTCATACTGAAGAAGTGCTCTTGAAATGCCGTGACGGATAGCACCGGCCTGGCCTGTTACGCCGCCGCCTGATACTCTGCAAACGATGTCAAACTTCTCGTCTGTTTCTGTAAGAGCGAGAGGCTGTCTTACGATGAGCTTGAGTGTTTCAAGACCAAAGTAATCGTCAATGTCACGATCGTTGATTGTGATTTTGCCTGTGCCCTGATAAAGTCTTACACGAGCAACAGAACTTTTTCTTCTGCCTGTACCGTAAAAATAAGGTGTCTTATCGTACATTATCTTTTGCCTCCTTCAATTAGTCTTCAATCATTGCAGGCTTCTGAGCCTGATGATTATGTTCTGCACCCTCAAAGAGTCTTAATCTTAAAAGAGCTGCTCTGCCGAGTGTGTTTTTAGGAAGCATACCCTTAACGGCAAGCTCCATAGCCTTTGTTGGCTTTGTTGCCATAAGTGTATCGTAACGAGTTTCCTTAAGATGGCCGATATAGCCTGTGTGGCGCTGCCACTTCTTCTGTGTGAGCTTGTTACCTGTAAGAACAGCGTCCTTGCAGTTGATGATGATTACATGATCACCACAGTCAACATTGGGAGTAAAAGTAGCCTTGTTCTTACCTCTGAGGAGAGTAGCTGCCTGAGCTGCTACACGACCGAGTGACTTGCCGGCTGCATCAATTACATACCAGTTGCGCTCAACTTCGTTTGGTTTAGCTAAAAAAGTTGACATAACAATATCCTCCTGTATTTTTTCACTGTGAGATTGATTATATTACAATTTATGCCCATTGTCAACACTTTTTTGAAAAAATTTAATTTAGCTTTGAACAATCTCTCAAATACGTTTGTTTACTCTCATATACTCTCGTATACTCACATACTATTTTTTAAAATAATTTTCTGAAAATGCTGATAAATACTGAATTTTTTGAATTTTGCGCACATTTATTAAAAAAGCAAAAATTCACAATAAATTCACAATATGAATATTTTTCCGTCAAAAACGCCTGTTATTATATAGGCACAGTAAACGAAGGAGGTGAAAAAATTGAAAAATAAAAAGTCGGCAGTTCTTGCCTGCGTCACAAGTCAGTATAACTGTGACAGAATTATCCGAATTGCCAAAGAAATTGCCGACAGCTCTGATTGCGAACTCAGAGTTATGAGCGTTTTAAAACCGATGTCAGACTATTCGGCAGTAAGTGATGAAATCGAGTATCTTTACCTTATTGCAAAGGAATCAGGTGCAGATATGACCGTAATGTTTTCGGATGACGCACCAAAGGTTACTGCCGAATTTGTAGGTGACAACAATGTTGAACGCATTGTAACGGGTATGCACGACGGAAAAGACAACAGCTTTCTTGTAAAGTTTAACGAGCTTTCTCCTACAACCCCCATAACCATGGTTTCAAAGGACAATATGGTTTACAGTATGGATTTGTGCAGATCCTATTCATAAACTTTTTGATAAAATTTTTTCTCTCCACCAAACATACACAAATACAATTTTATTAACACCGAAGAATCGTATAAATCTTTCTTCTTAAAATATACTCTCTCCGAAAATGACCTGCTGTTTTTCAGTAGGTCATTTTCATATATATCTGCCGTTGGCAAACTATGTTTGCTACGCAAGCTATACAGAAACTGTTTCAACATAAGTTTATGTTGCCAACCAAATTATAAAAGCCTTGCAATTTTTTTACTTGCAAGGCTTTGTTGTGTTTAATTATAATGTAAAAAACATCGGAATACACCCGTCAATATAGTTGTAAGAATCCTTTTTCATAAACTCTGTAAATTCACAAAATCCATTTCTTTTGTAAAAGTTTACAGCCTCGGGTACTGAATACAATAAGATATAATCAAAAGAAATTGCTTCTTCGGAAATCTCAATCAATTTTTTCAAAACCTCACACAACATTAAATCGCTGAATTTAAAATCATCGTCATAAGATTTATGCTGATAGGTTTTATCTATTGCAAAATATTTTATTTCGGCTGCAGGATAAGTTATTGAATCATTTTCATAAGCTTTTTTCAGTCCTGATGCACAATAGGTACAATATCCGATTATCTGACCATTTGTTTCATCCAGAAAAACAAATGTAGTTCCTTCGTCATTTTCTTTCATCTGTATAAGCTTTTTGTCAAGTTCTTCTAAACCACAAGAAAATTCCTCAATTAATTCAATGTTAATTGAGGAAATTCTCTTAAATTTATATTTAAACTTTTTTACTTCTTCAAATCCCACTCAACATCACCTTTGTTGTGCTTTTTCAACCTATCCTGAAGAAGATGTTTTCCGGAATGTTCTTTTGCTTTTTTATCGAAATTTTCAACCTTATCAACAGCAACTTCAAATGTTTTATCCATTGGTACTGCAAGAACAGCCATATTAGTTTCCTCCTTCGTATTATTAATAGCACACCACACCCTTTTCTTTAGCATACAAATATCTGTATGCAACAAAAAAGTATTTATACTATCTGCTTTAATTTTAAACTAATAAACATATCTTGTCAATGATATATTCACAAATAATCAAGAAAGACCATCCAAAACGGATGGTCCTTAAACAGCAACAACTATACAATTAAAAAATCACCGAAACGAAAAAAACAGCCCTTATGGCTGTTTTTTGGTGCCGGTGACCGGACTTGAACCGGTACGGTCGCAATGACCGAGGGATTTTAAGTCCCTTGTGTCTGCCTATTCCACCACACCGGCAAATATATTTGGTGACCCGGACGAGAATCGAACTCGTGTTACCGCCGTGAAAGGGCGGTGTCTTAACCGCTTGACCACCGGGCCAAATATGGTAGCGGAAATAGGACTTGAACCTACGACACTTCGGGTATGAACCGAATGCTCTAGCCAGCTGAGCTATTCCGCCATGTAATACATGAATGTTGCCAACCGAAATCAGCAAGATTTATTATAGGGCAAAAAGGACGATTTGTCAACACTTTTTTTAATTTTTTTCAAAAAAGTTTTTCTCGTTTTAAAATCCGCTTTTCGGGCAGAAAAACACATTTTCTGCCCGAAACCACGAAATAAAATTTAACGGTTTGCCAATTACTCAAGAAAAGCCGCACCGATAATGCCTGCATCATTGCCAAGACTTGCCTTGCAGATGACTGTCTGCTTATCATTATGCTTTGTATATCTTTCCTTTTCAACAATTGTGCGGAGCGGAGCAAGAAGATTCTCGCCCTGATTTGAAATACCGCCGCCGATACAAAGGATATCCGGCTGGAAAATATTAATAATATTCACAAGACCGCAAGCGAGATAACCGATATACTCGTCAATTACGGTTTTGGCATTTGCATCACCTGCAAGAACAGCATCAAACGCAGTCTTACCTGTAACCTTGTTAATATCACCGTCACATGACTTGAGCATATAGCTGAAGTCGAAGTTCTCCTTGAGGATTTCCTGCTTTGTGAGGTTAATAAGACCTGTTGCAGAAGCGTATGCCTCCCAACAGCCCTTTCTGCCGCACGCACATTCCTTACCGTCTTTAACGATAACCATATGTCCAAGCTCAGCGCCTGCATAGTTAGAACCGCTGTAAATCTTGCCGTTAATAATGATACCGCCGCCGATACCTGTGCCGAGTGTTATTGCAATCGCATTTTTTGCGCCCTTTGCACTGCCTGCAAGATACTCGCCGAGGGCAGCAGCGTTTGCATCGTTTTCAACGCAAATCTTTGTATTCAGTCTTTCCTCCATCATCTTGACAACCTGCCAGTTATGGAAGAAAAGGTTAGCCGAATACTCTATAACGCCTGTTTTCGGATTAACCGCACCGGGTACGCCGATACCGATTGACTCAATATCGTCAATTGTGAGTTTTGCTTTTTCAATTGCCTTTAATGCAACATCTGCCATACTGTCGCAGATTTCGCTTTCGGGGCGGGGGACATTTGTCTTACAGCTTGCCTTTGCGATAATTTCGTAATTTTCGTCAACGACACCGGCTACAATGTTTGTTCCGCCCAGATCAATTCCGAGTCTGTACATAAACTGTCGGCACATCCTTTTCTTTTATTTTATACAAATATTTATGATTTATCAATTATGAATGATAAGAGTAGTTCGGAGCTTCTTTTGTAATCTGAATATCATGCGGATGGCTTTCGCGAAGACCTGCGCCTGAAATCTGAACAAATCTTGCCTTTTCGTGAAGATCCTTGATTGTTGCACAGCCTGTGTAGCCCATACCTGCACGAAGTCCGCCGAGCATCTGATAAATTGTGTCTGAGAGCGGTCCCTTGTAAGGTACACGACCTTCAACACCTTCGGGAACAAACTTGTTGTTACTTGCCTGGAAGTATCTGTCTGCACTGCCTTTGCCCATTGCTCCGAGACTGCCCATGCCTCTGTAAACCTTAAACTGTCTGCCCTGATAGATTTCGTTGTCTCCGGGGCTTTCGGCACAACCTGCAACAAGTGAACCGACCATTACAACACTGCCGCCTGCGGCAAGTGCCTTAACAATATCACCGCTGTACTTGATACCGCCGTCTGCGATTACAGGAATACCGTACTTTGATGCTTCACAAGCAGCGTCATAGATAGCTGTAATCTGAGGAACACCGATACCTGCAACGATTCTTGTTGTACAGATAGAACCCGGACCGATACCAACCTTAATAGCGTCTGCGCCGGCGTCAATAAGAGCCTTTGCTGCTTCTGCCGTAGCAATGTTACCTGCGATAAGAGGAAGGTTCGGATATGCTTTCTTAACCTTTGCAACAGACTGAACAACATTTGAGTTGTGACCGTGTGCAGAGTCAAGAACAACAACATCAACCTGTGATTCAACAAGAGCCGCAACTCTGTCAAGAACATCCTTTGTGGCACCGATAGCGGCACCGCAGATGAGTCTGCCCTTGTCATCACGGGCAGAGTTGGGATACTGAACGCTTTTTTCAATATCCTTAATTGTGATAAGTCCCTTAAGACTGCCATCCTTGCCGACAATTGGGAGCTTTTCGATTCTGTGCTCACGGAGAATCTGCTGAGCCTGCTTAAGAGTTGTGCCGACAGGAGCGGTAACAAGGTTTTCGTGCGTCATAACAGCAGAAATCGGCTGTGCAAAATCGGCTCCTGTCATAAAACGCATATCTCGGTTAGTGATAATGCCGACAAGCTTGCCGTCACGGCAAATCGGAACACCCGAAATTTTGTACTTACCCATAAGTTCATCCGCATCTCTTACCGTGTTCTCAGGAGAAAGGAAGAACGGATTAACGATAACACCGTTTTCACTTCTCTTTACTCTGTCAACCTGATCTGCCTGCTTTTCAATTGACATATTCTTATGAATAATACCAACGCCGCCCTCACGAGCCATGGCAATTGCCATATCTGTTTCGGTAACGGTATCCATAGCGGCAGTCATAAGCGGAGTATTAAGCTTGATTGTTTTGGTAAGATGAGTTGACACATCAACATTCTTTGGCTCAACATCTGATTCGCCCGGAATAAGGAGAACATCGTCGAATGTAAGGCCCTTCTTGCCAAATTTTTCGTCATAACTTGTATTCAGCATATTATTCCTCCATACTACAAAATTCGATTTTTATTGTTACCTATTATTATAACAAATCGACCTGTGATTATCAAGACGGAAAAAGTTATTTTAAACGAAAATTTTTTCAAACATTTCAATCGAGCGTTCAAGGATTCCACGCATATAGGCTATGGCGATCCCGTAGTTTGTGAACGGAACTCCGCTTTCCACCGAACGGTTCATTCGGCTGATTATCTCTCTTGAATTGAGCATACACGCACCGCAATGGATTGCAAGTGAAAATTCCGACAAATTATTCGGGAAGCCTTTGCCTGAGCTTGTCACGATTTCAAAATTTTTACCCGTGTAACTTTTCAGCAATCGGGGAAGTTTTACCGTGCCGATGTCATCGCATTGCCTGTGATGAGTGCAGCCCTCGCTGATGAGAATTTTGTCACCGTCATTAAGCGACTCAATTGCCCTTGCACCGTTTACGGCAGTTTTCAGAAATCCCTTGTACCTCGCCATAAGAATTGAAAACGAGGTCAGTTTGATATCGTTCGGCACAATCTCCGAAACAGGCTTAAACACCTGACTGTCGGTTATGACGAGCTTTGGTTTTGTACCGAGATTTTTCAGAGTATCGGCAAGTTCGCTTTCACGCACACAAACAGGGATTGCTCCGCTATCGAGCAAATCACGGATAACCTGCTGCTGCGGAAGAATTATTCTCCCCTTGGGGGCGGCGGAGTCAATCGGGATTACAAGCACAACAAAGTCATTTTTATTAACAAGGTCGCTGCAAAGCCTTTTATCGGATTTTTGTGCGTTTACAGCTTTTGCGATTTTATCCTTTAAAAGTTCGATATTCGTGTTGTTTTTTGCACTTACAAAGATTTTACCGTCAGTTGTATTATCGAGTGTATTAACAAGCAAGTCGCATTTGTTGAACACAATAAGATACGGAATTTTCTTTTCCTCAAAAAGCGATACAAGTTCGTTTTCAACCGAGGTCATTCCGATTGTTCTGTCAACCACAAGCACGGCAATGTCAACACGGTTCAGCACGGCTTTTGTGCGTTCAACACGCATTGTGCCGAGAGTTCCTCCGTCATCAAAGCCTGCCGTGTCGATTATCACAACAGGACCGAGCGGAAGAAGCTCCATTGTCTTTTCCACAGGATCGGTTGTTGTGCCTTTTTTGTCCGATACAAGCGACATATTTTGATTTGTGACCGCATTCACAACGCTTGATTTTCCTGCATTTCGTCTGCCGAAAAATCCGATGTGCAGTCGTTCCGACGACGGTGTATCATTCATTCCCATTACGCCCTCCGTCAAAATCTGAAATCTCTTTTATTGTTGTTTCTTATGTCAAAGATATGTTCTTTTGCAATGGTGCGAACTTTTTCGTTGGGGATTTTTTCGAGTTCCTGCTCAATGAGTTTTTGACCGACATTCCTTGTATCGTTACTTGCATAATCAACAAGATATTCTTCAAGCGTCATAAGGGCGTTGGGGTGGCAACAGTTCTGAATCTGACCGCTCTTGCAAAGCGACATAAAGCGGTCACCCGTTCTGCCCTCACGGTAACAGGCGGTGCAGAATGACGGAATATAGCCGAGATTCATAAGCCACCTTACAACCTCATCAAGACTGCGGTTGTCGGAAACATCAAACTGAGCCGAATTTTCTTCTTCCGATTCGGGTTCGTCATATCCTCCTACGCTTGTTCGTGAGCCTCCGCTGATCTGAGAAATGCCGAGTTCAAGCACCTTTTTGCGAACGCTTTCGCTCTCTCGGGTTGAAATAATCATACCCGTGTAGGGAACTGCAATTCTGATAATTGCGACTATTTTTGCAAAGGTTTCATCGTCAATTCCGTTGTCAAAATCATCGGGATTTATATCGTCTGCCGCCTTGATTCGGGGAACGCTGATTGTGTGCGGACCGACACCGTGAACAGCCTCAAGATGTTCTGCGTGCATAAGAAGTCCTGCAAGTTCATAGCGGTAGAGCTCAAGCCCGAAAAGCACACCGATTCCCACATCATCAATACCGCCCTGCATGGCTCTGTCCATTGCCTCGGTGTGGTAATTGTAGTTGTGCTTGGGACCTGTTGGGTGGAGCTGTTCATAACTCTTTTTATTGTATGTTTCCTGAAAAAGAATGTATGTGCCGATTCCGGCTTCCCTGAGCTTTTTATAATTTTCAACGGTTGTTGCGGCAATGTTCACATTAACCCGTCTGATTGCACCGTTCCTGTGATTGACCGAATAAATGGTCTTTATGCAGTCGAGAATGTACTCAATCGGGTTGTTTACGGGATCTTCGCCTGCCTCAATCGCAAGACGCTTGTGTCCCATATCCTGAAGTGCGATAACTTCTTTTCTGACCTCATCCTGTGTGAGCTTTTTACGGCAGATGTGCTTGTTCTTTGCATGATACGGGCAATAGACACAGCCGTTTACGCAGTAGTTTGAAAGATAGAGAGGGGCGAACATAACAATTCTGTCACCGTAAAAATCCTTCTTAATCTGACGGGCAAGGTTGTAGATTTCTTTGATTCTCTCTTTATCTTCACAAGCTAAAAGAACGCTTGCCTCACGGTGATTGATACCCTTTTTGAGCATTGCTTTTTCGATTATTTTATCGACAAGTTCAAGGTTATTTTTATTTTCATCGGCAAATTTCAGGGAATCAAGAATCTCCCCGTCATTGATAAACTCCTCCGCTTTGAGTGAATTTTTATCGTATCTAATCATAATAATCATCATAGCCTTTCAGGCAACAAACAGTTTATTAAAAATCACCTAATTAACCTGCGTTGCCTGAACAGGCGTAAATGATGATTTCAGCCATCTCAAAATTATGCCAAAGGCAAATTTTGAGGGCAATATATTATAATAGTGTAATAGTGTGATTTTTCACACTATTACTCTGTATAATCTCCTCTGTCAGTTACGATTTCGTAGCCGATTTTTTTCATTCTGTCTGCAAGACAGCCGATACACTGCGCCGCTTCGTCTCCCGTACAGATTTTGTTATCGTAGAGCGAGTAATCCTTTCTGTGCTTAACAGGGGAAAGGTTGGGCATTACAACATTTGCACCGTGAAGAATGCCCTTTTCCCGACCAAGCGGATCGACCGTACCTAAGGCGGTTGTTGCCGGCAAAAGAATATTCGGTTTTAAAAGCCTTATTATTGAAAGCAACATAAGCACAAGGCTTACATCGCCATGATTTTCGTTTTTAAATTTTGTGTCTTTGTGCGGTACAAACGGACCTATTCCGCACATTTCGGGACTTAATTTTTCAATAAATTTTAAATCCTTGACAAGCATTTCGGGAGTTTGGAACGGTGAGCCAACCATAAATCCTGCGCCTGTCTGATAACCTATTCTCTTTAAATTATACAGGCATTGCATTCGGTTTTCAAGTGACATTTCGGGCGGATGCAACATGGAATAGTGCTTTTTGTCGGCTGTTTCGTGACGGAGAAGATATCTGTCCGCACCGCTGTCAAAAAGTCTTTGATAGCTTTCATACGACCTTTCGCCAAGCGAGAGCGTTACGGCACAATCGGGAAATCTATTTTTTATTTCCGACACAATGTCGCACATCACATCATCTGTAAAAAATCCGTCCTCACCGCCCTGCAACACAAATGTGCGGAATCCGAGTTCGTGTCCGTTTTGGCAACATGAGAGAATTTCATCCTTTGAAAGTCGGTAACGCACGGCATTGCCGTTTGAACGGCGAAGTCCGCAGTAAAAGCAATCATTTTTGCATATACTTGAAAATTCAATCAAGCCACGAATATAGATTTTGTTGCCAAAAATTCTGTCGGCAGTATCTCTTGCACATTTGCGAAGATATTCAAAATCTTTTTCGTCGTAAGTTGTAATCAGCTGTAAAAGTTCGCTTTCACAGGCTGTGTGCATGGTATTCAGTTTTTGAATAATTTCAATATTCCTCATAATTTTTCACATTAAAAGAGGACGGCATTTCTGCCGCCCCCAAACAGAGAATACAGCATTCTCCGTAAAATTCAAATAGTTTTCAGCATTAAAAGCTTCTGCTTCCGCCGCCCGATGAACCGCCGCCACCGGAGGAGCTGCTTGATGAACCACCCGAGCTGTCGGAATCACTCCGGATTCTCGTAACGGAAACATGCTTTGTCAGGAAGATATCCTTTTTGTCGGTAAGCATAGTCTTGCTGTTTTTCTTGAGGTCATAAGTTCCTGCTTTGCCGTTGTGCTTGTAACGGTTTTTCACTACAATAACAACAATAACGGCAACAATGATTGAACCGCCTGCAATGACAATGCCGTAATGCTTTACGACATAGAGGAATTTGTTATCCTCTTTTTCCTGCAAATCAATATTTTTATTTGACTTGTCATCGTCAATACCCTCGTCATAGTAGTGGTCAACATAATAGAGGAATTGTTCGGCAGCACTGTAATAGTTGCCTTGCTTCATATCACGCTGAACATCATCAAGAAGAGTATTAACACGGCCATCGCCGAAATAATACATCGCATCGCCTTTTGTTCTGAAGTCGATTGCTCTGCCTTTCATATCAATCGTGAGTATAACGCCCGCCGTAGTTTTGCCGTATTTGTCGGCATAATAACGGTTTGCAAACGGTTTGATATCATCCTCGGTTTTGCCCTCGTTGTTAGTATAGATAACCGCAACCCAGCCTGTTTTTTGAGCAAAAGCGTCAAGTTCCGCCTGAAGCTGTGTTTCTTCCTCCGAGGTAAACAGTTCGGCATCATCACGGAGTTCTGTTTGTCCCGCCGCAAAAACAAAGAGCGGAGTGCAGAAAACCATAATCATTGCCGCAAGCATTGCGGAAAGTCTTTTTGTAACATTCATCATAAGAACAACAGACCTCCCAACAAGCCGAGTGCCATAAGCGCTGCGGCAATAATTGCAGCGAAAGCAAGAAGCTTTCCTGCGGAGGTAGGAAGCTCACCGTAGGTTTTGCCCGTCTGACCGTTAACTGCAAACGGCAGAATTTTACCCCTGTATTTATAGGTTACAACCCAAACGGGCAAGAGGGTATAGTTCCAATTTTCAAGGTCGATTTTATCATTGTAGTTCTGAATCTGAACGGCACTGTATCCGCTTGCCGTGTCTTTCATAAGCTGTTGACAGTAGCCGTTGATTCTTGTTTGAACTGCCTGTGCAACCTCATTTTGCTCAATATCACGCTTTTCTGCCTGAAAACCCGAAAGATAGGACATTGCAAACGGGTGAGCCTCGCCCAAATCGTAAGGGTGTACGCATTGGAGCATATCTCTGTCCTGACCTTTTAACGCTCTTTCAAAAACATTATTTACAATCAGATTGCCTGCTCTGTGGAGCTCAAAAACCTTTGTTTCCGTGTAACGGTCATCTCCGACAGTCCACGAACGAACCTTTTCGCCCTTTGCAACCATCTGTGCGCTACGCTGTTCGTCAACATACCAATACGGAAAATACACACCCGTGAGTTTGTCAAAATGCTTTTCGCTGACAAAATTCTTCGGCAAAAACCATTTCCTTTTGCACATTTCAAGAAACTTGTCAATTGCCTTCTGCTTTGAAAGCTTGAACGGAATCACACGGTCGGGTTTAAATTCACCCGAAAGTCTGCCGCCGAGAACAACAGGATTCTGACAATAGAAGCAGGTTGTTGCCGCAGTTGATGCTGTTGTAACAACCTGAGCACCGCAGCTTGGGCAGTTGTAGATAACAGCCTCTTCCTCAGTTTTGTTTTCTGCCTGTGCGCTGTCATTGCTCTGCGCCTGCTTGGCGGCATTCTCTTTAGCCTTTTCCTGTTCCTTTTTCTCCTGCTTTTCTGCGCTGTTCTCTTTTTGCTCCTTCTTGGCAAAAAAATCCTGAACATACTTTTCCGTAAAATCGGACATACAGTATTCACAACTGAACATCTGCTTATCGGGATTGAATTTCAGCGGAGCGGCGCAGTTCGGACAGGTGTAGTTTACAGTTGCCATAACTTACCCCTTATAATTAAATTCTGAAACATCCCCCTCCGTTTGAGAAGAGGGATTGTTTGTACTTAAAATTCAGATTATTCTGTCTTTGTACCGCACTCGGGACAGAACTTTGCATTTGCAGAAAGCTCATATCCGCAGTTTGTGCAGAAACGCTTTTTGGGAGCCTCGGGCTTCTTTGAACCGCACTCCGAGCAGAACTTGCCTGTGTTTACCGCACCGCATGAGCAAGTCCATGAGCCTGCGGCTGCACCGCCTGCCTGCGGAGCGGGAGTCTGCTGCGGCTGAGCCTGTTGCTGCGGCTGAGCCTGTTGCTGCGGCTGAGCCTGTTGCTGTGGCTGAGTCGGCTGCTGCTGACGGTACTGCGGATTCTGCTGATAACCGCCCATGATATTTCCGCCGGCATTCATACCTATGCCCATGCCCATAAAGCCTGCCATTGCACCGTTTGCATTTGAGCCGGCATCTTTAAGGCCCTCTGAAATATTGGCTGCAACATAGCCTTGCTGAACTGCTGCATCCGAGAGCATTGCGCCCTTGTTGCGCATATTGATGAGCTCCTGACTGTCCTCTGTGTAGGAAACATCCATACCAACGGCAAAGACTTCCATACCACGAGCCTGTGTCCATTCCTCATCAAGCGTCTGTGCCATATACTGACCGATAAGACGCTGTTTTGACTTGATAAAGCTGATTCTCTCACCGTCGGCGGAATACTGGTTGATTGCAGAACCGAGAGCGCCGACGAACTCCTCGTTATACTGCGCTCTTACATCTGCGAAATCAACAGACTTGTTTTCCGTAACAGCCTCTCTCGGAATAACCTCCTGATAGAACTTGAACGGCTCAACAACCTTGATTGAATATGTACCGTGAGCACGGAGCATAAGCTCTGAATTGTAAAAATTGTCAAAGTAGTTTACGGGAGTTGATGTTCCGAAAGGAATACCCTTGATTTCCTGAAGATTTATATAGAAAACTCTCTGAGCCTGTGAGGGGATTCCGCCGTACTTAATACGGTTAAATGTTTCCTTGATCGAATCACCGAACTGACCGCAGAAAAGTGACGGCATTGAGCTGTTATTTACCTTAAAATAACCCGGCTCTGCAGTAAAGTCAACAATCTTACCGCCGTCAATAAGAATCATCATCTGGTTATCGTAAACATGAATTACAGAACCGTTTGATACGATGTTTTCAGAACCCTTTTTGTTCTGACTTTTGCCGTTCTGCGAAACAAGCTGACCGGGACAGATGAGGGTGTTGTCGCCCATAGGGGACGGTTCAATGACCTCGAGCCATGAATCTGCGAGTCCGCCTCCGACTGCATTTATCGCTGCTTTAATAATACCCATAATTTAACTCCTTAATTTTTGTAGCTTATAGCTGATTTTTCAGATGTTGCTGTTACACTAATAATAATATGTTTGAAGAAAAATTTCAATACTATTATTAAAAAACAGGCTGAATGGCATATGTTTTTTTATTGTTCCAAAGTTTTGCCATCATAAATAATGCAAAAAGACGGTCGGGAAGAGGGCATTTGGCTCTGACAACCCGACCGTCAAACTTTCAGAATTTTCTCTGTTGAAGTGTCTGTTCGTTTACGGAATTAAACTTCCACGAACGAATGTTAATTTCTTTTATTGCAGTTCCGCAGAACTGACAAAATTTTTCTCCCAGCGTTTTTACGGGAGCGCCGCAGTTGGGGCAATTCACTCCGAGAGCGGTTGCTCTGTTATGAAGCCGGTCAGCGTCCTGAACATACATCAACCCAACCTCATATATTGTCTGCATTCTGTTCTCTCTGCTGCCAAAGGTCACCTCATTGTTCATATCGGTAACATACGAAAAGTAACCGACGGACGCCTCAAAAAGTATCGTTACCGTTGCACCGTTTTTTATATAGCGGGCAATCTGAACATCGTAAATATTGACATCCTCATAGTGCTGTGTATTTGCAACAGATGAAAGCTGGTCGATAATTCCCTGAACATAGTTTGTAAAATTCGGAGTGACCTCCTCCGCGATAACGCCGAGCCTTTTTGACTCAACCGCCGAAAAGTAGTTTCGCAAAAGTGAACGGGTTTTGTTCATATACTGCTCAACATCAAGCTCGGGAAAATCCTTTTTTATCATTGGCATATAAACCGAGGTCATTCCGTGAAGCGAACGGGGAGTTTCACGCATTTGCTCCTGATCCTCTTTAACGCCCTGAATGCCCTCTATAAGGGAGCTTGTACCGAACAATGTTCTTGAAAGATGTCTTATCTTACTGACAATTACCGTAACTATAATTGCTATTGCAAGTACGACTATCGACACAGAGATGATTGTTGCAATTGTATCCGGACTCATATGATTGTACCCTTAATCAGTCTTCTTTGTTGACAACCTTGATTCCGAGAACTTCAAGGCTTTCGTCGTCAACCTCTGCCGGACACGCAGACATAAGCTCGCTTGCATTCTGAACCTTCGGGAATGCCGTTACATCACGGAGGCTGTCAGCCTTGCACATCAGCATTGTAACACGGTCAAGACCGATACCCATACCACCGTGCGGCGGTGCGCCGTATTTGTAGGCTTCAACAAGGAATCCGAACTTTGCTTCGATTTCTTCATCGGTGAGCTTCAAAGCCTTGAACATCTTCTGCTGGAGTTCATAGTCTGTGATACGCATTGAACCGCTTGAAAGCTCAACACCGTTGAGTGTGAGGTCATAAGCCTTTGCAATAACCTTTGACGGATCTGTGTCAAGGTACTGCAGGCACTCTTCCTTAGGCATTGTGAACGGATGGTGCATTGCAAGCCATTCACCGCTTTCCTCATCATATTCAAAGAACGGGAAGTCAACAATCCAAAGGAACTTGAATACATCGGGGATAATGTCAAGACGCTTTGCAACAACAAGACGGAGTGCGCCGAGTGTTGAAAGAACCGTGCTGTTCTTGTCGGCAACGATGAGGATAACATCGCCCTTTTCCGCACCGAGTCTTTCGTAGATTGCCGAAAGCTCTTCTTCACTCATAAACTTCTTGAATGATGCGTTAGGCTCATCAACCCATCTTACATAAGCAAGTCCCTTTGCACCGATGCCCTTTGCATATTCTGTGAGCTTGTCAATTTCTTTTCTTGTGTAAACCGACGACGCATTCTTGGCAACAATTGCTCTTACAGAACCGCCGTTCTCAACTGCACTTGTAAATACGCTGAAACCGCAGTCCTTAACAAGATCCGAAATGTCCTGAATCTTCATGTCAAAACGGATATCTGGCTTGTCCGAACCGTAGCTTTCCATAGCCTCTTTGTAGGTCATTCTCTGGAAATGCTCCTCAAGGTCAATGTTTAAAACCTCTTTAAAAAGCTTTTTGAAAAAGCCTTCGTTGATTTCGAGGATTTCATCAACATCAACAAATGAAAGCTCCATATCAATCTGTGTAAATTCAGGCTGACGGTCTGCACGAAGATCCTCGTCACGGAAACATCTTGCAAGCTGAATGTAACGGTCAAAGCCCGAAAGCATAAGGAGCTGTTTGTAAATCTGCGGTGACTGAGGGAGAGCATAAAACTTGCCGTTGTGGATTCTTGACGGAACAAGGTAATCTCTTGCGCCCTCGGGAGTTGACTTGATCATCATAGGAGTTTCAATTTCAACAAAGCCGTTGTCGTGGAAATAATCTCTTGCAACCTTTGCAATCTTACTTCTCATCATAAGATTGTTGAGAAGAGGACGGCGGCGAAGGTCAAGATAACGATATTTAAGTCTTAACTCCTCGTTTGTGTTTGTATCGTCAACAATTTCAAAAGGCGGCGTCTGTGCCTTTGAAAGCACACGCATATTGCTTACAACAACCTCGATATCGCCTGTGGGGATTTCGCTGTTTTTTGAACTTCTTTCGCAAACAACACCCTTTGCGGCAAGAACAAATTCACTTCTGCATGAAAATGCCTTATCAAAAATTTCTTTGTCTGTTTTGTCATTGAATGCAAGCTGAACAATACCTGTGCGGTCACGCAGGTCGATAAAAATAAGCTGACCAAGGTCACGGCAACGCTGTACCCAACCGCAGACAGTTACCTCTCTGCCAACATCACCGATACGCAAATCTCCGCAATAATCGGTACGCTTCATTCCTGTCATAAATTCTGCCATTGTATATGCTCCTTTATATGAATCGGTCGGCATTTTTAATGTGCCTGACCAACCGAAAATTTTCTTTTATTACTTGTTTTTCTGTTCGTCTGAAAGCTGGATTTCAACAAATCTCTCCATAAAATGCCCGTCAAGAGTAACCTCGGCTGTTTCGCCTGTTTCCATATTCTTGACCTTGGCTGTGTTCTGCTCGATTTCGTTGTCGCCCAAAACGATTGAATATCTTGCGTCAATCTTGTCGGCATACTTCATCTGAGCACGAAGTCCTCTGCCGATAACATCGGTTTCGGCAATCATTCCGCAGCTGCGAACCTGTTTGATAAGCTCAAAAGCCTTAACCTTTGCGGCATCACCCATTGTTGCAATGTAGAGCATACACTCGTCATTGTCGGGAATCTCAATGCCCTGCTTATCCATTACCATAAGAAGTCTTTCCATACCCATTGCGAAACCGAGGGAGGGGAGGTGCTTACCGCCGAGCTCCTCGATAAGACCGTCATAACGACCGCCGCCGCAAACAGTACCCTGAGCGCCGATACAATCGGTTACAAACTCAAATACTGTCTTTGTATAGTAATCAAGACCTCTTACAATTGTGGGATCAACCGTGTATTCAATGCCTGCGGCATCAAGATATTTCTGAACTGCGTCAAAGTGGTTTCTGCACTCGTCACAAAGATAGTCTGTAATCTTAGGTGCGTCCTTTGCAATCTCGGAACAGATAGGACTTTTGCAGTCGAGAATTCTCATCGGGTTTTTGTCAAGACGGGAAAGACAGGTGTCGCACAGCTTGTCCTTGTAACCCTCAAAGTACGACTTCAAAGCCTTGTGATATTCCGCACGGCAGGTCGGACAGCCGATAGAATTAATCTGAAGATGAACGCTGTCAAGCTGAAGTCTGTTGATTACGGAGCTTGCAAGGCTGATAAGCTCTACATCGGCGGCAGGGTCCTGTGTGCCGTACTCCTCAACACCGAACTGGTGGAACTCACGAAGTCTGCCTGCCTGTGGCTTTTCATATCGGTAGCATGAAACAAAGTAGCTTGCCTTAATCGGAAGTCCTTCGTTTTCAAGAGCGTGTTCAAGAACGGCTCTTGCCGCACCGGCTGTACCCTCGGGGCGAAGTGTTACGCTTTCGCCGCCCTTTGTGTCAAATGTGTACATTTCTTTCTGAACAACATCGGTTGTCTGACCGACACCACGGGCAAAAAGCTCTGTGTGTTCAAACACGGGAGTTCTGATTTCTCTGAACCCGTAGGAGCGAGCCTCCTCACGCATAATCTTTTCAACAAACTGCCATTTGTAGCTTTCCTTCGGAAGAACATCTTCCGTGCCCTTGATTTTCTTGGTTATAAGTGCCATTTTTTCCTCCGAAAATTACAATCTTTTATAGAAAAGGGAAACGAAAAAATTTCCCTAAAAAACACAACAATCGGGCAGTATTACACCACCCGATATGTAAAGCGAAAATAATTAAATTATTTGAGAATATTTCTCCAGTCAAGGTCGCCTCTTTCAAGACCGTGGATAAGCACCTCGGCAGTTGCAATGTTTGTTGCAACCGGAATGTTGTGCATATCGCAAAGACGGAGCATATTCATATCGTTAGGCTCGTTCGGCTTTGGATTGAGCGGATCTCTGAAAAAGAGAAGCATATCAATCTCATTGCACGCAATTCTTGCCGCAATCTGCTGACTTCCGCCCTGAGAGCCTGCAAGGAATTTCTGAATTGTAAGACCTGTTGCCTCTGACACCATTTTGCCTGTTGTGCCGGTGGCGCAAAGGTTGTTGCGGCTGAGAACACCGCAGTAAGCAATGCAGAACTGCACCATCAGTTCCTTTTTTTCATCATGAGCTATAAGGGCTATATTCATATACATTTCCTCCAGACATTTATTTCATATCAAATTAGTTTCAAAACTTTAACTCAAAATACCCCGCACAAACTACCCCTTGAAGGCAAGCGGAACATGCTTTCCCTCAAGTCTTTGTGCAAGACAGTCAAAAACAGACGCCGCCGCGCTCCAGTTAAGTCCGGCAACACCTCGCTGAACAATTACTGAAATACGGATATCAAACGGCACAAGAGCAATAAGCTGTGTCTGTGTTGCGTCAATAACGCTGTCGAGGTCTTCATAAAAACCGAGCTGTGTAAAAAGCTTTCGGTCAAAGCGGTTGATGACAAGTCGTATGTTTTTCTTTCCCATTGATTCAAGCTTTCTTCTCACCTTAACCGCACCGCGCACACCCGTCGGCTCCGCATTGGTAACAATCAAGGCTCTGTCGGCAGGCGCTGCCGCAGTTTCAAAGCCTGAGCCGATTCCCGCAGGGGAATCAATAAGAACAAAATCAAAGCTGTCTTTAACAGAATCGACAAGCTGAGTAAACACCGAGGGACTGAGTTCGTTTTCGGTGTCAAAGGGAGCCGCCATAAGGTACAGGTTCTCGTTATTTTTACTTTTGTAAATTGCCTCACCGAATGTACAGTTACCGCAAACGGCATCCGACGCATCAAAAATTATGTCCTGCTCCATATCGAGCATAATGTCAAGACCGCGCATGCCGCAGTCACAATCAATAAGCAAGACTCTTTTGCCCTGCTTTACAAGAGCAACGGAAAGACAGATACACACAGTTGACTTGCCTGTGCCGCCTTTTCCCGACGCTACAACTATAACATTATCCATAATAAATTCTACCTCTGCTATATTCTATCACAAAATCCGTCAAAGAGCAATAAACGAACAGTAATTTTATCAGCCAAAATTTTTGTTGATATTTTAGTGATAGTTAATAAAATTATTCTTCATTTTTAACGGTTTGCACAATAATTTCATTGATTTTTAATGCTAAAAGCAAAAATAAGTTTTTTATTGTTTAGGCACTCAGCCATATTATGCGGTCAAAAATTCTTGGTTTTGTTTTAACACAGTGTATTTACAACCGTAATTTCAACTTTTATTTAAAATATGCGTCCAGTAAATCCTTTGCAACCTGCATTGAATATCTGCCCTTTGCACCGTGTTCGATTACAACGGCAATTGCGACCTCGGGCTTTTCATACGGAGCATAGCAAATGAAGGTTGTATGGTCGGAACCCGAGTTTTCAGCCGTACCTGTTTTGGCGGCAACCTTAACTTTATAATCACCGAACATATAGTTTGCCGTGCCGTTTTCGTCCTGAGTAACGCCGAGCATCGCCTTGCGAACAATATCAAGATTCTTCTTTGAAATTCCGCATTCACCGTAACTTTCAACCTCTGTCGATTTTACGGTTTTCGTCCGCTCATAATTTGTAACCTTATCAACAAGGTGTGTTTTGAGCCTCTCGCCGTTGTTGGCGATTGTCGCAACATAGGTTGCAAGCTGAACGGGAGTAAATGCGTTGTCGGACTGACCGATTGCGGCTGAAACTGTGTTGCCGACCTGCCAATCTGTGCTGTCTCTGCCTGCAAGAGTTCCCTTTGATTCCTCAATTTCAACGCCTGTGTATTCGCCGAGTCCGAACTTCTGCGCATACAGATACATCGGTTCAATTCCGAGCCTTCTGCCCGTGTCGGCAAAAAAGTAGTTGCACGATTGTTCAATTGCGCCCGTAACATCAAGACTGCCGTGATAGTGCATACATCTTACCACATTGGTGGGGTAAAAATCATAGTCCTGTTTGCAGTAGATTTTCGTTTTATCGGTTATGATTTTCTCCTCAAGAGCCGCACCCGCAACACACGGCTTAAACACCGAACCGCAGGCGAATGTTCCGACTGTTGCACGGTTATACATCGGAGAATTTTTGTTTTCGGAAAGCTTGACATAGTACGAACCGTATTCGCTGTACCTGTTCAAATCGTATGTAGGATAGCTTGCCGCCGCAAGTACCGAAAAATCCTTGACCGACAACATTACAACTGCACCTGTTTCACAGTCCTCACCGTTATTTTTCTGCCCTGATTCCTTGCCTGCCTGTTTTGCCGCTTTGACATTTTCTTCAAGCGACTTTGCGGCGGTTTTCTGCAATTTTGAATCAATTGTAAGGTAGACCGTGTTACCCGGTTTTGCACTCTCGGTTTCAATGCTTTCAACAAGAGTTCCGTCGGCATTTCGTTGAATAACCCTTGTTCCGCCCTTGCCCTTGAGGTCATCTTCACAGGCAAGTTCAATTCCGAATTTGCCTATCTTATCATTATAGGAGTAGTCCTTACCATCTTTTTTCAGCTCATTGTATTCATCTTCCGACAACGAACCGAGTGCACCGAGGATGTGCGGTGCAAGGTCGGGAACAGATGCACCTCGTGTGAGGTAGGTCTGAATTTCAACACCGCTCACACCCTGAGTATTTTCGCTGACGGCATTCACGGCACTTCGGCTGATATTTTCGGCAAAAACATACGGGTTTGAATTTGAATAATTTTCAAGTTCCATATTGTAATGAATTGAAACGAGCGTTGTTTTTTGACTTAGACTTAACCTGTCGGAAATTTTGTAGCGTTTTAAAAGTGCGTCAAAGCAATCATCGGCACTTGTGTTCCTGTCCATATCAAGAAAATCCGATGACAGAAGTTTTTCCGCATCTTCTTCACGGCTTGTTTTATAAACGCAACTGCCGTCCGAGCCGACCGAAATCGGCAATGAATCTGTTCTTGCATCTCCCGTTTTTGTGAGAATATCAGCGAGTTCAAGTAAAATTCCGTCAAGCCTGTCCTCCTCAATATAAAGCTTATTGAGAACTATTTTATACTTTGTGGTGTTTACAACAAGACCTACACCGTTGCGGTCAACGATTTCGCCCCTTGTTGCGTCGGTTTTTTCGGTATATCCCGTTGATTTTGCGGCAAGGCTCTTGTAGCTTTTTCCCTGTACAAGCTGCCAATCGGCAAGCCTGACTGCAAAGCCTGCAAAAATTGCGGCTGTTATTATTATGCAGACGGTTGTTCTGCTCTTTTTACTTTTTTTGCCGTTTTTTCTGCTTTTGCCGAATCTCATACCGAACCTCCCTTTCACAAAGATTAAAGATTTTTGTTTAAAAATGCCGTAAGAAAATACAGCGGAATTGTCACGGCGAATGTGTAAAGTATTCTTGAAATGTAGTGCCGTACAAACAACACGCAACCGCTGTCAAGCCCTGCAATCAAGACGAACAGCAGATAATAAATCAGCATTACCGTCATCACCGCCGCAAACGAAAACACGATAACGGTAACAAATGACGGTACAAAATATTTGCTGAATACAAAGTTTTCCGCATAGCAGACAATCGTAAGTGCAAAGGCAAAATAGCCGATACTGCCGTCAAATGAAATATCCGTCAGCACACCGCACAACGCACCGAAAATTACCGACGGCAAAGTGTTTTCAAAAGAGGCAATGCAGAGTGCAAGTGAAATCAACATAAGCGGTCTGCCGCCGAAAATTTCGGGAATTATAAAACCCGAACCCTGAAAAACATACAAAATTATTAACAGCAGGGAATAGCCGAAAAATCGAAAAAAAGTTCTTGAAGCTCTCATCATTTTTTAACCTCGCCCTTGCCGTCAAAATCGGTAATAATTGCGGCAGAAGTCACGGTGCGGATGTCCTCATACGGCTCAACAACAGCATAGCGTGTTGTGTCATAGGAATTGAACTTCAGTTCTTTAACCTTGCCGATTATGAGATTTTTCGGATAAACTCCGCCTGTTCCCGAAGTTACAACAATGTCGCCTACTTTGATTTTGTTGTTCTCTGCAATCTTCGTCAGACAGGTGAGATTATCGTCACAATATTCAGCGTTTCCGCTTATGATTCCGTTGTCGGAAGTCTTTTTATCAATTGCAGACGCTTTGGTGTCGGGCGAAAGAATTGTTCTTACCCGACAGGTTGTGAGTTCAACATCACTCACCCAGCCGATAAGACCGTTTTCCGTGATTACGGGATCATTTTTTTCCACATTGTCTGTTGACCCCTTGTCAAGAGTGAACGAGTAGAAATCATCGTTTGCATCCCTTCTCAGCACACCGGCAGGAAGAATATCGTAGGACGGATTTTCCTTTTTCAGCTCATAATATTTCCACAGCTTTGCATTTTCTTCCTTGGCGTCAAGGTAGTCAACAAGCTGTTCACGGAGTTCGGCATTTTCCTTTTTAAGCTGTTCGTTTTCTTTTTCAAGTTCTTCCTTTGATTTGTCGGAAGACGCCGCACCTGCGGTCAGGGTTGAAAGCCCTTTTGTAACCGTGTTTACCGCACCCGAAAAAAGGTTGCTGCCGTTATGAGAGAAAACACTCATCACAGTTAGTATGACGAGTGTAATTATCAGAATTTTTGAGTTTTTATTATGTAAAAAATTTCTCATATCTCATATTTATATTACAAATACGGTCGGGCGGTAATTTTAAAAATCTGCCCGACCTTGCTTTGTCAATCTTTATTATCTGTCGTGCTTGTACTGCACGCCGAGCGGCTTGCCGAGTCTTTTGCCTGCACCGTCAACAACACAGTCAAGCGGTCTTTCGGCAATGTGAACGGGCATACCCGTCTGCTGCATAACAAGCATATCAAGTCCCTTGAGCAACGCACCGCCACCCGTGAGCATAATACCGTGGTCGATTATGTCGGCAGAAAGCTCAGGCGGAGTTTTTTCAAGAGTTGTCCTTATTGCTTCAATAATTGTTGCAAGCGGATCGGCAAGAGCCTCTCTGACCTCGGCTGAGGAAATTGTAATATCCTTCGGAAGTCCGTCAACAAGGTTTCTGCCCTTGACAACAAGGTTTTTTTCTTCCTCACCCGGATATGCGGAGCCGATTTTAATTTTGATGTCTTCGGCAGTTCTTTCACCGATGAGAAGATTATATTTTCTTTTGACATAGGTTGAAATCGCCTCGTCAAACTTATCTCCGGCAACCCTTACGGAACAGGCTGTAACAATGTCACCGAGAGAAATTACGGCAACCTCGCTTGTGCCTCCGCCGATGTCAACAACCATACTTCCGCACGGCTCGTCAACAGGCATACCTGCACCTATTGCGGCAGCCATCGGTTCTTCGATAAGAACAACCGGAGGCTTTGCACCTGCCTGATATGCGGCGTCCTCAACAGCCTTTCTTTCAACCTCGGTAACACCCGAAGGCATACAGATTATAACCCTCGGCTTGCTGAAAATTCCGGGCTTTACCGCCTTTTTGATAAAGTGCTGAAGCATTTTTGCGGTTATTTTAAAATCGGCAATAACTCCGTCCTTGAGCGGACGAACCGCAACTATGGAACCGGGAGTTCTGCCAATCATTTCTTTTGCCTGTGAGCCGACTGCAAGAACCTCGTCGGTACGCATATCAACTGCGACAACGCTCGGTTCACGCAAAATTATTCCCTTTCCTTTAAGACAAACAAGAGTGTTTGCAGTTCCGAGGTCAATTCCTATATCCTTTGAAAATGAAAACATCCCACAGCCTCCTTCTATGCTGTAATACCCAAATGTATTTTACTTAGACAGTATATACTTATCATATATCTTTTCGCAATTAAGGGCAATGATAAATTGTCGAAATTTTTTTATTTTTTACCCGTTGAGCCAAAACCGCCCTCACCGCGCTCTGTGTCGCCAAGTTCCGTAACTTCTTCAACATCACACGGAACAACGGGAGCAATGACCATCTGACAGATTCTTTCAAACGGCTCAATCTCATAGGGCTTGTCCGAAACATTGCAAAGACCTGCGCAGATTTCTCCGCGGTAGTCGCTGTCAACAACACCCACACCGTTTGAAAGGCAGATGCCGTGCTTGATTCCCAGACCGCTTCTTGCATAGAGAAATGCGGCAACGCTGTTGTCGGGAAGTTCAATTGCTATGCCTGTCGGCACAAGCACAAGCTGACCCGGATTGATTGTAATTTTTTCGTCAATGCAGGCATATAAATCCATACCCGCAGAGCCGTTTGTGGCTCTTTTTGGAATTTTTGCATTGTCTTTTACTTTTTTTATTTTGATTGTCATAGTTATCATCCTTCATTTCCTGCATTTTTTTGCAGGAATTATTCATTTGTAATTTTATTTTTCTATTATAAAATTATTTCACGGAAAATAAGATTTTTTTATTTTCGGGAAAGGAAAATTCAGCTTTTCAACAAAACAATAATGATTATTTTAACATTTTCAACATCTTAATTAACACCCCTGCGATATAATCCGTATGTTAATTTCTCTTTCAACATTGAAATAAGGCTTGATTCGTTAAGACTTTCAACGGTTTCAACATAGTTTTCAACAGTAAATCTAAAAATGTTAAAAGATGTTGAAAATGTTAGCAATTGTTTATCCGAAACAAAAAGCAAGTCGCAATTCAAAACTTCGGTACAGTTTCCGTCACATTTCAGTAAAAATTGTTTGCCTATTCTGTCCTTCATTTTTGACTGATTTTTGCAGGATTTACATTCTATGCCTGCGCCCCTGACAGGGCAGCTTCTGCAAAGCATAAGAGGGAGATAGCCGTAGCTGATAATTCCCCTCGGGATGTTGCCTCCGAGTGCGTTAATACGCTTAAAATTGAGTTCAAAACTGAGTTCTGCATCCTTGATTCCGTATTCCTCCGCCCACAAAAGGTCGAGAGTATTTACAAAATTCATTCCGAAACCCGAATGAAGTGTGAAACCGAGATTTTTGGCAATGTATAATGCTCCGAGATTGTTGCAAAGCACATCGGATATGCCGATTTCTTTCATCTCGGAAAGCTTTTTTGCAATCGTATCTTCCCGTCCGAACATTCCTCTCGGAATTTCAACACCGATGCTAAAGCCCTCGTTTTTGAGCCTAACAAGCTCCCTTTTGTCGGCAAAAAGCGGAACAAAAACAAGCTCGCATTTCTTAAAAGCATCGGAAAGCTTTGTCTGAGGCACTCTTGCACGGGTGGATTTTTCCACAGGCGGTGTGAATTTAGGAAAAGTTATTTCGTAATCACGGTTGATTTTGTAGTTGTGAACAACACTTCTCGCTGTGTCGAGTTCATTAAGAACATCTCTTCGCAAGGAATTGAGAACCGACAGCGGAATTGAAATGTTATCATCAATATTTATGTTCACATCGGTGGGATTATATGCCGTTGAGCCTGTTTTTTTAAGCTGTTTTTCGCATTTTTCTTTGTCAAGAGGTCTGTTGATTGCTTTTTCGGTTACGGTATCTGAAATCTTTTTAACGGTGTGAACTCCGTCAGAAGCGACTAAGACGGGATTTTCGCCGAGTTTTGCCGTAAAATCAAAGGTTATTTCAACATTTCCGATTTCGTCCTTGTAGGAAGAACGGATTGCCGAAAACAGCTTTTCATCGGCAGAAACAACATCCGATTTTGTTCTTGTGCCGAACATATGACTTCCCGTTTTGCCGATGTAATAAGCGTCTGTAAAGCCTGTTCGTGAAAAAACTCCTCTGAGCATTTCCTGAGTTTTGTCGCTGATAAAGCCGAAATCACGCTGTTCAACACACGCCCTTACTGCGGCTGAAACATACTCGGGGCGTTTCATTCTGCCCTCAATTTTAGCCGAGGCAACTCCCATATTTTGAAGCTCGCCGAGGTAATTTACAATGCTGTTGTCTTTAAGACTTAAAGCGTGACCGCCCTCTTGATTGTTTACGGAAAACGGAAGTCGGCACGGCTGTGCGCAGGCGCCGCGGTTTCCGCTTCTTGAGCCTATCATTGCGCTGAGGTAGCATTGTCCCGAAACGCACATACACAATGCACCGTGAACAAAAACTTCGAGTTCAACCGGAATTTCACAGCATTTTTCAATTTCTTTTTTGCTCATTTCACGGGCAAGGACAACACGCTTGAAGCCCATTTCATAAAGTGCCTTTACACCCGATGCAGTGTGAATACTCATCTGGGTTGACGCGTGAAGCGCAAGCTCGGGAACAAGCTCGTGTGCAAGCCTTGCTACGCCAATATTCTGAACAATGAGTGCGTCAACATCAGCCTCTGCGGCTGAAATTATGGCTTTTTTCAGCTTTTCAAGCTCGTCGTCAAACACAATCGTGTTGATTGTGACATACACCTTTACACCGTGAATGTGACAGTATGCCGTCGCTTTCTTTAGTTCTTCATCATCAAAATTTTTCGCTGATGAGCGGGCGGAAAATGACTTTTCACCGAGATAAACCGCATCCGCTCCGCTCCTTACGGCGGCAATAACGCTGTCAAAGCTGCCTGCCGGAGCAAGTATTTCTATCTTTTTCATTTCTTATCTTCATCAAACAGAGAGAACTGCGTCATAGGAACATAACCGAGAAGCTCCTCGTTACGCAATTCCTGTTCTGTTTTTTTAGCCTCGTTTGACAGAACATTTACAGGTATATTATCTGACTGCTCTGTTATGTTATTTTTAGCGCTTGAAATCTTTTTTCCCTTTGGAACTGAATTTGTTTCAGGCTCAGATTTTTTCGACTCGGCTTTTTCTTCGCTTTTCTCAACACTTCCGAGCTTTTCTTTAAGCTGAGAAACCTCATGTCTGAGAACCGCAATTCTCTTTTCAAGTTCTCTGTTATTCATAGTAAGTCTTGTATTATCATTCATCGACTCGGTAAGCTTATCCCTGTATTCCTTGCAAAGTCTGTTGAGTTCATTTGTCTGCTGAATAATTTTGTCAGCCTTTTCAACATAGTCCTTGTTCTTCTTAACAGCCTTGTTGCGGTCGTCACAAAAGTTAAGTGCCGCAAGAATTGCACAGTCGCGGGTATCAAGCTGTTTTGTGCTTTGCGCAACCTTTCTGATGTGGGATACAACCTCATTTGCAACCTTATGAACATACTTTTCATCATCTGTTGTTATAAGCGAATAGTTTCTGCCCTCAATCTGAACGCTTATCTTCTTTTTTTCCATAGGAATACATCTCCCTTAAATAGCTTTTTCGTACTCAATCGACTTTTTTACACAAGTAATCATCATATATTATAATATAAAACAAAAGATAATAAAAGAGCAAAGAGAAGATTGTTTGAATATTTTTTTAATTGCACGGCTTTTAGCGATTTTATTCCAATTTCGACCTATTTTGGTTGAATTATTTATTCTTTTGTGATAAAATGAAAATCGCGTCATTTTGGCGGATTTGTCTTAATTTCCGAATAACAGGGCATAACCGCCAAAACAAAATCTATATTTCGGAATATATTATTATGGGAAGTGATTATATGCCCGTACCGTTTGATTCACGAAAAATTTACTACCGTTCGCCGTTTGGTGCGGTTGAACAGGGTACCGAGATTCATTTCAGAATTCTTTTGCCAAAGACAGAGCATACACAAAAAGCACAGCTGTGCGTAAAATACGATTACGATTACAACTGGGAATTTACCGAGCTTATCTGGTGCGGTAAATTTGACGAGGATACCGAAATTTGGGAGTGTGACTTTACTCCCGAGAAAATCGGTCTTTACTGGTACAATTTCAAGCTCACCGGCATTGATAAAACAAGATATGTTATTCCGTCCGAACCGTACAAGGTCAGCACAATTGAAGACTATATGGGCAGAAGCTGGCAGATTACATGCTACAAAAAAGGCTTTAAAACTCCCGACTGGCTTGTCGGCGGAATTATGTATCAGATTTTTCCCGACCGTTTTTATTTCAGCGGTGAAGAAAAGAATATAAAGCGCACTGACTTCAAACGCAACAAGGATTGGTATGCTCTTCCTGAATGGAAACCCGATGAAAACGGAATAATTAAGAACAATGATTTCTTTATGGGCGACCTCAAGGGAATTACAATGAAGCTTGATTACCTTGAAAGCCTCGGTGTAAGCTGTATTTACCTTAATCCTATCAGTGAGGCATACTCAAACCACCGTTATGATACGGGCGACTATTCAAAGGTTGATTCGATTCTCGGAACAGAGGAAGATTTTAAGCACCTTTGCGCAGAGGCTAAAAAGAGGGGAATACACATTATAAATGACGGTGTATTTTCTCATACCGGAAGCGACAGCGTTTACTTCAACCGTTCGGGCAGATACGGCAAGGGCGGTGCGTATAACGACAAAAATTCGCCGTATTTCAGCTGGTACAAATTCAACGAATGGCCGAACAATTACCAAAGCTGGTGGGGCTTTGACACTTTACCCGAGGTTATTGAGGAAACTCCGTCATTCAACGAATATATCAACGGCAAAGACGGCATAGTCAGAAAATGGATGAAATGCGGCAACTCGGGTTGGCGGCTTGATGTTGCAGATGAACTTCCCGATGTATTCATTGAAAATCTTCGCAAATCCGTTAAGGACGAAAATCCGGACGCATTTCTCGTCGGTGAAGTGTGGGAGGACGCAAGCAACAAGGAAAGCTACGGCGCAAGAAGAAAGTTCTTGCTCGGCGAACAGTTTGACTCCGTTATGAACTATGTGTTCAGAGATGCAATTCTTAACTTCTGCAAAGGTCAGCACGGCAAATACACAATGGATCAGATTATGAGCGTAATCGAAAACTATCCCCGTCCTGTTCTCAGAGTGCTGATGAATTCACTTTCGACTCACGATACCGAAAGAGCAATCACAGTTATGGCAGGCGAACCGCTTGACGGCAAGGACAGAGAATGGCAGGCTAACACTAAGCTTGATGACGAGCATAAAAAACTCGGTGTAAAGCTGCTCAAGGTTGCAAGTGCAATGCAGTTTACTCTCCCGGGATTTCCGTGTATTTATTACGGTGACGAGGCAGGAATGGAAGGATACCGTGACCCGTTCAACCGCTGCTGTTATCCGTGGGGCAAGGAAAATAAGGAACTCATTGAGTGGCACAAAAAGCTTGCAAATGTAAGAAAAAGCTGTTCGGCATTGTGGGACGGTGATTTTATAAATGTTCTTTCGGAGGAAAGAAGAATTTCATATATCCGCCACGACAAAGATTCCGCTGTTTTCTGCACATTCAATCTCTATGATTATGAAGTCGAGGCAAAAATGCCGCCCGGATATGCAGACGGCAAACCTGTTTTCGGTTCAAAGCTTGAGAACGGTATACTCACAATTCCGCCTATGTCCGCAGAATTTGTAGTTATTGAACTCGATACATGATATATGTAATGTAAAACAGAATAAAGTATAATTACAAGCGACAGAAATTAAACTGTCGCTTGTTTTGTTGCGGTATTTATATGCTTGTTATTATTTAATTTACCGACTTACTCATCTTCCGTTATCGGCGGAATAAAGCATTCTATCGCACTGCGAAGCTTGGGATGACGAATGACAAAATGGATTGCAGGCGTTTTTCCTTTGGACACCATCACCCATTGTCCCTCGTGAATTATAATTTTCAGATTATTAAATGCGTGCGCCGTACTGCACTTTAATGTGTAATTCGGGTTCTGCTCTGCAAAGGCCATTGATTCTTTCAAATGGGCAGTATATTCCTCTTCGTTATACGGAATATCCTCTTCACAAAATATACCTGAAAGTTCCAGCATGGGAGGACTTTTCGTAAAATTTTCCTGTACAAAATCAGGTATCTCATCTTCAATTCTTTCGGTTTCAAGAATTTTTTTCATTCGCTTTCTTTGTGTTTTTGCGTACTCTTTTATCTTTTCTTTTAGCTCTGCATTAATATTGTTCCGTGTAAGAATACGGTTGAGAAGTTCATCGCTTATTGTGTATAACGGCAGAGAGGACAGAATACTGCGGCGTTTGCCTGCTGTTTTTATATCGGCAAGAAGAAAGGCATTCAGCTCATTTTTTCGTTCACTGCGGTAAATTTCCATTAAAGGATAGGCATTTTTCAGCATTTCCTCGGCTCTTTTTCGGTAATATTCCACCTCACGCTTTACCTTTGTCAGATAGTATTTACCGTCGGAATGGTATCCGGCAACAGCTTCGCCCGAAAGTGCGGCGATTCCCGACACCTTCAAAAAATGCAGAAAGACATCATTCGGAGCATTCTTGAAATAGTAGGGAGAAATCTGCCCTGTCATATACATCGGTATCCAGCTTTCAAGGCCAAGCATCATCTCATCAAAAGAGCGGTCAAGATTATGTATTTGATGAAGATGCAGTCCTTTTTTTAGCATCATCGCCATACCGAACATCCATTTTTTGGGGAACTCCGGATCCTTTGCCATTTCTTTCATCGGCATATCGCTGTACATTATCACAGGGGCTGATGATTTTGAAAGCACGGTTGATTTCAAAAAATCAAGCTCGCTCTCCATCATTTCTTTAATACCGAAATATGTCTTGGAGGACGGAATCTGAAACGGTACGGACGGAACTTTCAGCTCATCAAACTTGATAACCTTGATATATTCGTTCAAATCAAAGTCATCCAGCTTGCTTAAAAATTTTGAAACGCTGTTGCTTTCGGCTTTTTGCACGGGCTGTTTCAAAAGCCAGCTTTTTATTTTTGCGTATCGAACCGACAAATCATAAATTTCATCAATATCACAGCCAATCAATTCTGCAACGGCGGCAATTTCGGACGGCATCTGCATTGTTCTTGTTACAAACGAAGCAACCGCAGATGCAAAACGCTCGGCATCTCCGGGCTTTCTTGAGCCGTTACGAATGCGAAAAATAGCAGACGCGTCATAGTTAGTGTACTGACACAACTGCGTCAGATTGACATTGAGTGCAGAGAGAAGTGTGTTGAAATTTTTCCGCAGTAACTCCTTGTCTGTAGATACAAAATCATCGCAGCTTACAAACGCTTTTTTCACAGCGTCAGCGGTGATTTGTAACTTTCCTTTTTGTGCGGAAATCTGTGCCAGCGCACAACATAAATCCTCAAAAGACTTTGTTCCAAGCTCCGGTACTCGTTCGCCGTTTCTGTATCGGCTGAAAGATGCCGCAGAAATGCCGGATAAATTACAGATATCTTTTCCCGTACAGGACAACTGCTCGATATAATCGTTTAATTTTTCAGAAAATTTCATAGATATCACTCCAATCGAGTTTGTTTATCAATAATGTTATAAGAGTATATTACAGAATAATTCCAAAATAGTCAATTGACTTTTTTGGAATTATGGTAAAATTGTGCGTAAAATATGCTAAAATAATGGTGAAATCTTTGACAGGTATACGGGGTTGTTTTTCACAGCCAACCTGCCAATATGGCGGTAACGGACGGTAATAATACCAAACGGATACAGCCAAAAAACATTTTATGCGGCATTAGCCGTTGAAAGGAGAAGATGAATATGAAAAAAACAAAACCAAAAAAGCTGTTGACTGTTCTGCTGACCTTGTACCTGGCACTATCCATTGTGCCGATTACGGCATATGCCGGTGTAACAGATGTGATCGGAGACAATACCACTAAACCCTATAGCCATTTCTATCACACAAAGGTTGAAACAACTGCGCAGGTCACCATTAAAGATGCAGACGGCAATGTGGCAGAAACAACAGAAGTGACCAAATCAGGGGATTTCGTTGAAGGCAATTTTAACAGTGATGCGGTGCAGGCAGAAATCAAAAGAATTGATGATGAAATCATTGCACAATTTTCTTCGCGAGGAAATATTACCACTGAAAACCGTAATAGCACATTTATTCTTGATCATTTTGAGAGTAGTAATATTATTACACCAGATGGCGATATACTCGTCGGCGATCAGGATGCTCTCGAAAACGCAGCTTCCGGAAGTGTGAATAAGAATATTGTTGTTCATCAATATCAAGTGTATCAAACAACCTATGACCTGATTGTGCAGGAAAACAATCAGCCGGCAAGCACCATCACCTCTGCCGTTGTCAAGAATGTGAAATTCAACTATCAGCCGGGTGATGCCCCACAGGCAACCGCCGAGGTATATAATGCCGATGCCGATAAATATGAAATCGCTTATGAATGCTGGCAGGAATTCGAAAACAACGAACCCGTTGCCGCCTGGTATTCCGACAACGGCTCACACGGCTCTCTGCCGACCATCACAGAATTTGAAAGCGGCAAGCGTTATGTGTATTCCCTTATGCTGAAGCCGAAGGATGGATATTCCTTCAGCAACGAAACCGCCGTTACAGTGAATGGGGAAAGCGTAAAATCGAGTCTGAGTGGGGAATACCTGTATGTCCCTGCTGTTAAAACGATTACACCGACAAAACAGAATACTGTCATTACCTCCGCCGCCGTGGAAAATGTGAAGTTGGACTATAAGGACGGCGAAACCCCACGCACCACAGCCACGGCAGCAACCGCAGACCGAGATAAATACGATATTCTCTATGAATGTTGGGGTAAGCTGGAAAAAACCGATGAGTACACAACCAAATCCGTGGCATACTGGTATTCAGACGAGGACTATTGTCCCTCAGGTTATGCAGATCTTACCTCCTTTGATAAGGATGGCAAGTATGAATATTCCGTACGATTGGAAGCCAAAGACGGCTACATCTTTAGTGACAGCATTTCAGCCGATGATATTACCCTCAACGGCAAAAGTCTGCCCGAAGGCTCATTTGCTATGACGCTGGATGACAACAGAACCTGTGTTGTGACCTACGGTATGAATATGCGCCCCGGTCAGGCTGTAGAGAAAATTGACTTTATTGCTCGTACCAACTTTAATGCCGGCGACAAACCGAGCTTTATGACCAGCGCCGTGGATCCGTTTATTGATCTCGACCATGAGCGGTGGGACGCCAATGATGGCAGTGGCTATGGCATTACCTCCAGCGACTACTGGAACGAGCGTTACAACGGCAAGCTCATTACGGAATTTGAAGCCGGAAAGAGTTACACCTATGGCGTATATTTCAAGATTTCCGACTTGGGCATGGAAGAGGGCTACCGCTTTGATAAGAACACAAAACTCTATATCAACGGTGAAGAAATCACCCTGACACCCGATCAGATCAGTATAGACGATAGCGGCGAAACCATTTGGTTCATGAATGTATTGACCATGACGCCGACCACCGTGAAAGTTATTGATGTGGTGGAGATCAATGACGCCACTGTCAGCTTTAAAGATGGTGATAAGCCTGTATTCACAGGAACGGTGCCTAACGACGCTCCGTATGCATTCCGTTGTGAGTGGTGGAGCTTAGACGAGAATACCGGCATAGTTTCTACAGAGCCGGAGTGGGGCAGCGACATTTATACTAACAAGATCACCGCTTTTGAAGCCGGAAAGACCTATCATTACGGTGTATATGTGGTGGCTGTGGGCTATGTTGAAAGCGAAAATACCACTTATGTATTCGGACCCAACACCAAGCTGAAGATCAACGGCGAATTTGTGAATTATAAGCGCTATGAAGGCGATACCAGCGATGGTTCTGACGGTACTATGTGGGTTCTCACTGATCTGACAATGACTCCTGCCGCAGACGGACATACACACAAGTACGGTACGGAATGGAAGTATGATGAAACAAATCATTGGCACGAATGTGAGTGCGGCAACAAGGCTGATATAACAGCTCACAACTTTAAATGGATTGTTGACAGGAAAGCCACTACTACCGAAAAAGGCTCAAAGCATGAGGAATGCACCGTCTGCGGTTACAAAAAGACTGCCGTTGACATTCCGAAAATTGATTCTCACAATCACAACTACGGCACGGAGTGGAAATATGACAGCACAAATCATTGGCACGAATGTGAAGACGGCGAAAAGGCTGACATAACCGCTCACAACTTTAAATGGATTATTGACACGGAAGCCACTACTACCGAAAAAGGCTCAAAGCATGAGGAATGCACCGTCTGCGGTTACAAAAAAGCTGCCGTTGATATTCCGAAAATTGATTCTCACAACCACGACTACGGCACGGAGTGGAAATATGACAGCACAAATCATTGGCACGAATGTGAAGACGGCGAAAAGGCTGACATAACCGCTCACAACTTTAAATGGATTATTGACAAGGAAGCCACTACTGCAGAAAAAGGCTCAAAGCATGAGGAATGCACCATCTGCGGTTACAAAAAGACTACCGTTGATATTCCTGCAATCGGTTTTGGTAGCAGTTCGGATGACAAAGCAAATAAGCCGACAAACACCGTTTCTTCCGAAAGCAGTTCTGCTGACCAACTAAACAACACGGCGAATACTGCCTCACCGAAAACCGGCAATAGCGGTAATATAATTTTATGGATTGCTTTGCTGTTTGTCAGCGGTGGCGTGTTTATTACTGCAACGGCTGTTGACAGAAAGAAAACGAAAAACAAATAACAGAACAGATTAAACTATAAGGCGGCTATCGTTTTCGATAGTCGCCTTGTCTTTTTGCAAAATTCACTTTTAATTTGCGTTTGTTGTTATCTGGGTTGCATTTGCCACATAGCTTTCATACTCGTCAATGCCCCAGTTTTCCTTTACATCTTCCGAAATTGGAAAAGTGCGGAACAGCATTGTACTGCGTTCGCTGTCCCCTTTATCCTCATTCATACTCAAAGCGTACACATTGCCGTTGTACCATAGTTCATTTGTATTTTCAAAGGTTGTGCGATAAAAAATATCCTGAATTGTATCGACCTCGTCAATGCCCATTCCGCTCACGGCAACAGCCATAACAGCACTCTTCATTAAGATTGTGTCGCTGTTATTTTTCTCGTTTTCAATCGAAACAAAGTTGCTCATTGTTGTGCCAAGACCGATATTCATAATATAATTTGTCTTTGTTTCAACCGAGGCTGTAAGATTGATTTTGTCGGCATCATAGTAATAGTACTGATATTCCGTACCGTTAGCGTCATCCTGCGGACTGCCAAGCATTTTCCATCCCTTTGGATTTATCATATCCAGACTGCCCGTTTCTTTGAGCATCTCATTATAGTTATGAGTAAACTCCTCAAGTGTGATTGCATAACACATTCCGTTTACATTTTCGCTCTTTTGGCGAATGTTCGGGTTCTTGCTTATTTTTGCCTCATCAAGAGTAGAAATTTTATCGGGTGCATCTACAACACCCGAAACATCAGCCTTTGACTTGTCAGAACAGCCAAAAAGTGACAGCAAAAGCATAACGGCAACAATCAAAGCTAAAGATTTTTTCATCAAATCACCAGATTTTCATATGTGTCAAAAACTCCACTTAAAAAAGTGGAGTTTTCTTATTTTTGCTAATTATTCTTTCGTATTTTCTTCGGTTGATTCAGAAGTTTCACCCTCGTTATTTTCGGAAGCTTCTTCTGCAACCGTTTCTGACGATTCACCATTTTCTGCGTTATCTTCGCTCTCGGCTGATTCATCGTCTTCACCGTCAATATGGGGAACACGGGCGATTGTTACAACCTTGTCGTTACCGTTCACCTTCATCACGGTTACACCCTTTGACGGGCGGGCGCAAACACGGATTGATTCGGCTGCAATTCTGATAATAATGCCTTCTTCCGAGATGATAATAATATCATCGTCAAGGTTTACCACCTTGATAGCGGCAACATCGCCGTATTTTTCAGTGTGGTAGTTGGTAAGACCCTTACCGCCACGGCTCTGAACACGGTAATCATCTGGACTTGAAAGTCTGCCGTAGCCTGTTTCGGAAACTGTGAGAACAAGACCGCCGTCACGGACAACGCTCATTCCGACTACGCAGTCGCCCTCTTTGAGAGCCATTGCCTTAACTCCTCGAGCCTGTCTGCCCATTGCACGGATGTCGGTTTCGTTAAAGCGGATAGCCATACCCTTCTTAGTGGCGATAATAACCTGACTGTTGCCGTCAGTCATTCTTACCCACGCAAGCTTGTCACCCTCGTTGAGTTCAAGAGCAATAAGGCCGCCCTTTCTTGAGGTGTTGTATGCATTGAGTTCAATACGCTTGATAATGCCCTGACGGGTGACCATAACAAGGTATTTTTCCTCGTCAAATTCAGGCACTCTTATCATCGAAGTTACCTTTTCATCGGGCGAAATCGGCAACAGGTTTGCAATGTTCACACCCTTTGACTGACGGCTTCCCTCGGGAACTTCATAGCATTTAAGGCGATAAACTCTGCCCCTGTCGGTAAAGAACAGAACATAGTCGTGTGAATTGATTACGAACATTTCAGCCGCAACATCCTCCTCACGGCGTGACATACCCGATACGCCACGGCCTCCTCTGCGCTGAATTTTGTAGGTATCGGCAGAAAGACGCTTTACATATCCAAACTGTGTAAGTGTAAGAACGCACTCCTCCTGCGGAATAAGATCCTCAATATCAACCTCACCGCTTACAGCACAAATTTCTGTTCTTCTCGGATCGGCATATTTATTACGAATCTGCATAATTTCTTCTTTTACGATTTCAAGCTGTCTTGACTCACTTGCAAGAATTTCGAGATATTCTTCAATCTTTGCGTGGAGGGCTGCAATCTCGTCCTCAATCTTAGTCTGCTCCATATTTGTGAGCTGTCCGAGACGCATCTGAACAATAGCCTGAGCCTGAACATCATCAAGACCGAAACGCTCCATAAGACCTGCTTTTGCACTTGCAGTATCCTTGCTGTTTCTGATGATTTTGATTACCTCGTCAATAAAATCAAGCGCAATCTTCAAGCCCTCAAGAATATGAGCTCTGTCACGGGCTTTTTTGAGGTCAAAATCAGTACGGCGGCGAATAACCTCAGCCTGAAATTCAATGTAGCATTGGAGCATTTCCTTGAGTGAAAGAATTTTAGGCTCGCCGTCAACGATAGAGAGCATAATTGCACCGAAGGTTGTCTGCAACTGTGTGTATGAGAACAGCTGGTTAAGGACAATCTGCGGTGACGCATCTCTCTTGATGTCAATTTCTATGTGCATACCCTTACGGTCGGAGTGGTCTTCAATATTTGAAATACCCTCAATTCTCTTGTCCTTTACGAGGTCGGCAATGTTTTCAATAAGTCTTGCCTTGTTGACCTTGTACGGAAGCTCCGTAACGACAATTTTATATCTGCCGTTTTTAGCTTCGATAATTTCAGTCCTGGCTCTTACGGTGATTTTTCCGCGGCCTGTTGCATAGGCGGCACGAATACCGCTTCTGCCCATAATTATACCGCCTGTCGGAAAGTCGGGACCGGGCATACACTCCATAATCTCGGCAAGTTCAGCGTCGGGATTATCAATGAGAGTGCAGACTGCGTCAATTGTTTCACCGAGGTTATGCGGCGGAATTTCGGTTGCCATACCAACGGCAATACCGCTTGAACCGTTTACAAGAAGATTTGGAAAACGGCTTGGAAGAACAGTCGGCTCTTTAAGACGGTCGTCGTAGTTTGACATAAAGTCAACCGTGTTTTTCTCGATATCCGTGAGCATTTCAAGAGAAATTTTGCTCATTCTCGCCTCTGTATAACGGTATGCGGCAGGCGGATCACCGTCAACCGAACCGAAGTTACCGTGACCGTCAACAAGCATATATCTCATGGAAAAATCCTGTGCAAGACGAACCATTGCATCATAAACCGAGGCATCACCGTGCGGATGATACGAACCAAGCACCTGACCTACAGTATCGGCACACTTGTGGTACGGCTTTGACGGGTCAAGACCGATTTGATTCATTGTGTAGAGTATTCTTCTGTGAACAGGCTTAAGACCGTCCCTGACATCGGGCAATGCACGGGAAACGATAACGCTCATGGAGTAGTCCAAAAAGCTTTTTCTCATTTCATTTTGCAGATCGACATCAATAATTCTTGCATCCTTGTTCTGATTCTGTTCGTTATCCATATTCTTTCCTCGCTTTTTAAGCTCTTGTTACTGTCTGTTCAATAATTTATAATAATGTTATTTTGCGTTTTTTGATTAGTTTAGCGTGTAATTTTGTTTCAGTAGGGGCGTTCATTGGACGCCCGCCTTGATGAAACGATTTGTTTTACACATATTTTTTGATGTGATGAAAAGTGTGTATGAATTTGGTCGGGAAAATTTATTTTTTAATTTCACAAACTATATTCTCGAATTGGGTGCAGCGACACGCTGTTAGAAGTGTTTTACTGCAGCTGAAATGCCTTCATAGAGTTTTGGAAAGCGTTTTTTTATACTTGTGGGGCGAAATGTTTTGGAGTCTACAAAACCGTGTTCGGTTGTACCGTAGCCTAGCTCGGTTTCCGAGCCGTCCTTTTCAATACGCTTTACCGTGTATGTAAAAATAATTCTTGCGGCTGTGATAGTCTGCACCCAAGTGCGGATAATCAGCTCGTCCTCATAAAGGGCAGGGATTCCGTAATGACAGCTCAGGTTCAAGAGCGGAGTCATTACACCTGCGTTTTCCATATCCGTATAGCTGATTCCGAACATTTTGATATAGTCGTTTCTTGCTATTTCGTACCAAATCGGATAATTTGAGTGGTGTACAATTCCCATTTTATCCGTTTCTGCGTAACGAACCGTAATTTTTGTTCTTGCGTGCATAAAATCACCCCGTTTTTTTATATTTTGATTAACCGTAATGTATCAGACATCGAGATTCTGTACATACTTTGCATTTTTCTCAATGAAATCTCTTCTCGGCTCAACCTTGTCACCCATAAGGATTGTGAAGGTTTCGTCTGCCTGTTCTGCATCGCTGAGATCAACACGGAGCATAAGTCTTGTTTCGGGATTCATTGTTGTTTCCCAAAGCTGCTCGGAGTCCATCTCACCAAGACCTTTGTATCGCTGAACCTCGGTTTTGCCCTCAATCTGTGCCAAAATTTGGTCACGCTCAAGGTCCGAATACGCATATTTATGCTCTTTGCCCTTTGTAACTCTAAAGAGCGGTGGCTGTGCAATATATACATGACCTTCTTCAATGAGCGGACGCATATATCTGAAAAAGAAAGTTAGAAGAAGAGTTCTGATATGCGAACCGTCAACATCGGCATCCGCCATAATAATAACCTTGTCATATCTGAGCTTTGAAATATCGAACTCATCGCCTATGCCTGTTCCGAGTGCCGTAATAACCGGCATCAGCTTGTCGTTTCCGTAAACCTTGTCGATTCTTGCCTTTTCTACATTGAGCATTTTACCCCAAAGAGGGAGGATAGCCTGGATTCTTCTGTCACGGCCGCCCTTTGCGGAACCGCCTGCAGAGTCACCCTCGACTATGAAGATTTCTGTTTCGCTGCTGTCTTTTGACTGACAGTCGGCAAGCTTACCCGGAAGCTGTGCGGAGTCAAGAGGAGATTTTCTTCTTGCATTTTCTCTTGCTTTTCTTGCAGCCTCTCTTGCTCTTGACGATGCAAGCGCCTTTTCAAAAATTACCTTTGCAACGGCAGGATTCTCTTCGAGATAAACCGAAAGCTTATCCCTCATAAGGCGGTCAACCATTGCTCTTACCTCGGTATTACCGAGTTTTGCCTTGGTCTGTCCCTCAAACTGAGCCTCTTTGAGCTTTACGCTGACAATTGCGGTAAGTCCTTCACGAACATCTTCACCGCTGAGATTCTTATCATTATCCTTCAGTTTTCCGAACTTTCTTGCATAGTCATTCATAACATAGGTGAGTGCTCTTTTGAAGCCTTCTTCATGAGTACCGCCGTCGGTTGTATGAATGTTATTTGCAAAAGTGAGCAGATTTTCGTTATAGCTTTCATTGTACTGCATTGCAATTTCAACTGCAATTGTATCATCTGCATTCCTTGACGCAAAGTAAATTACATCGGGATGAATAACTTCAAGAGAACGCTTTTTGTGAATGTACTCAACAAAGCTCCTGATACCGCCCTCATAGACAAAGTTATTCTGAATAATATTTTCAAGATCACGCTCGTCACGAAGTTCAATGTGAACGCCTGCATTAAGAAATGCCTGCTCACGAAGTCTTCTTTCCAAAACGCTGTAATCGTAAACCGTGGTTTCTCTAAAAATTTCGGGGTCGGCTTTAAAGCGTACTTCCGTACCCTTAACATCAGACTTGCCGATTTTTTGAAGGTCGGTTACAATTTTTCCTCTTTCATAACGCTGAAAGTAAACATCCTCGCCGTCACAAACCTTGACTTCGAGCCACTCGGAAAGTGCGTTTACAACAGATGCACCTACGCCGTGCAAACCGCCCGAAACCTTGTAACCGCCGCCGCCGAATTTACCGCCGGCGTGGAGAACGGTGAATACAACCGTTACGGCAGGGAGTCCGGTTTTGCTGTTCACGCCGACAGGAATACCACGACCGTTATCGGTTACCCTGATTATGTCGCCGTCTTCGATGACAACATCAATTTTTGTACAATAACCTGCAAGTGCTTCGTCGATTGAGTTATCTACAATTTCGTAAACAAGGTGATGAAGTCCTCTCGGACCTGTTGAACCGATGTACATACCGGGGCGCTTTCTGACTGCTTCAAGTCCCTCAAGAACCTGAATTTCATCAGCTCCGTATTCCTGTTCAACCTTTGACAGCTCCATACCCTCGGATTCGCCGTCAAATTCAACCAATTCTTCAGCCTCAAGCTCTTTTTCATAGTCTTCGTCAACGGCTTCATTATTTACATTTTCGCTGATTTCTTCAATATTCTCATTCATATTTTCGTTATTTTCAAGATTATCCAAAACACTTACCTCCGTTTATTCGATTTACGAACAGTGCTTGTGTTCGTTTGTTTTTTCTGCTGTTTTTTTGATGCTGTTATATTTTTATCTTTTTGCATATCTTCTCCGAATTTTCTGAATTTTGTAAAAAACGGCACAAAAAGCAGAAAAAACAGTACAAGTATAATGTTTGTAACCAAAAGTGCTGTCACATTTGTTCTTGCAAAAACTGATATTTCAATCAGATTTACAATAATTCCGATTGCAATAATAATCAAAAGCAAAATCCATAAGCCCGAAAATGAGGTTTTGAATTGCTTTTTGCAGTGATAGCAGGTGTGAATTTTGGTATTGAGATTTTTTCTTACATCGCCGTAACGGTAAATTGTTCGGCAATGCGGACATATGGGAAGCTTGAACACTTTATCACCGATTAAAATTTTCTGTTGACCGAATAACGGTTGCCGTCATCGGATTTTTTGTTTTCTGCGGTTTCATCGGAATTTATGTAATGCCTGTTTCTGCTGACTGTGTGACGGGCAGGAGCTTCGGAGTGTATTTTTTTGAGTGACGCTCCGCTTGAGGCATGATTTTCACTTGTATTGTTGATTATGGGAACATATTCCTGCTTTGCAAAGGATGAAGAATCCGAAGAAATTTCGTTTGAATCCAGTCTTTGTCTTGCGGCATTTCTTTCAGCCCTGATTTTATTGAACACATCCGTGTTAATTTCAAAATTATCGTCGCCTTCATTCTGCTGAGTATTTATACTCGGGAAGGTGTAGTTATCGTCTTTGTCAAGCTCCGAGGTGAGAAGATTGTCGGAATAGGCAATGCCTGCCTTTTTTGCCTCCATTGATTTTTTATATTTTTTGAACGGCTCATAGTGAACAAAGCTCGGTGTTAAAGCCGCAAAAATAATCAGAGGAATTGCAACAAGCAAAATTCCGAGCGGATTGCTTGAAAGTCCTGCCATTATCCAGCCTGACATAATTGCAAGTGAAATTACGACAGCAAGAATAAAAATCAAAATCACCTTTTTATTGACTGCAACCTTGCTCTCCTTACCGCACTTTTGGCAGACAAATTCGGCTTTTCTTCTGCTTGCAAAGGCAGAAGTGTATGAAATTCTTCTTCCGCAGTAGGGGCATTTTCTCATTTTCATATGCAGAACTCCTTTTTATTATACGACTTCAACGGCACATAAGCTCTTTATACGGTGCCTGACTTCTTTTAATGAGCGTTTTTGATGAAAGCTGACTGATGTAAACCGTTATTTTACCTTTTTTTTCGCAGACAACAAAGGATTTTGGCAATTCATAAGAAACATTGACAACATTGCCGTTTTTTTCGGCGGCAGTAAGATAGTCCCTTGTTTTTTTTGAAACTGTACATTCGTCTATATCGAAAATTCCGATTACCGTTTCAACGGTGACAACGGTATCCTGTCCGAGATGAAGATACATCAGCTAACCACTCCGTTATTCAGCAGAAAAATTTTTCCGTTTCTGAGCTGTTCTTTATTCGATTTTTCACAGCAGGTGATGAATACCTGACAGCCGTGAAGTTCGTTGAGTAAAAAATCCTGTCTTTTGGCGTCAAGCTCAGAAAGTACATCATCAAGTAAAATTACCGGTTCTTCACCCATTCTTTCACGCAAAACAGACGCCTCGGCAAGCTTCAGCGACAGAACAGCGCTTCGCTGCTGTCCCTGAGATGCAAAAGCTTTGGCATTTTTGCCGTTTATTATAATTTCTATATCGTCACGATGAGGACCGTAATTTGTAAAACCTGTCCGTATATCGTCACTTTTATGTGTTTCAAGCTTTGTTTTCAGCTTTTCGTATATCTCATCGGTACTGTCATCCTCTGTAATATCACAGCCCGACACATATCGGATTTTCAATTTTTCCTTACCCTTTGAAATTCCGTCATGGTACTTAACAGCACGGTCGGAGAGCATTTTTACATAGTCGATTCTTTTTTTTACAAGCACAGCACCGTTTTTTAAAAGAGGTTCATCCCACACCGAAAGAGTATCTTCAAGTGAAGGCCTCCTGTAAATATCTTTTAAAAGTGAATTTCTCTGGTTAAGAATTCTGTTGTACTTTGAAAGAACAACGGCATTTTTCAGTTTTTCGCGACAAATTGCACTGTCAATAAACTTTCTGCGTTCACCCGGTCCTCTTTTTATAAGACTGAGATGTTCGGGAGAAAATACAACGGCACAAAAGCGTTCTATAAGCGCTGCTGCGGAATTTTTTTGTACGCCGTTGATTTCAACGGTCTTTTTTCCGCCCTTGAATAGGATTTTTGCAGTCTGCTCACGGTCCTGACCGAAAAAACGCATTTCAATTTTTGCAAAATTCCTGTCCCAGTTAATTACCTCGCTGTCCTTTGAGCCTCTAAAGCTGTGACCTCCGCAAAAAAACCAGAGTGATTCGAGTAAATTTGTCTTGCCCTGAGCATTGTCGCCGTAAATTATATTTACTCCGTCACACGGAGAAATTATATTGTCCTTTAAATTTCTGTAATTTTCAAATTTAAGAGCAATTACCTTCACTTACTTCATCAATCCCAAAGTTATTCAACGATTATTTCAAGGCCGTCAAACACAGCCGTGTCGCCGACACGCATTTTTTTGCCTCTCATTGTGCAGATCTCACCGTTTACGGTAACATCTCCGTTCTGAATTACAACTTTTGCCTGTCCGCCGGTTTCAACCGCACCGCCGAGTTTAAGTAAATCCTGCAATTTTATATATTCGCTGTCTATCTTAATTTTCTCAGTTTTCATTTGCCAACCTCATAGGAACAACAACGCTTAGATAACTGTCGCTTTTGACGGGCTTTACAATCATGCCCATAAGGGGACCGTTGAGAATAAGTTTTATTTCGTCCGTATCTGCATTTTTCAATGCGTCAAGCAGATATTTGTTGTTAAAACCGATTTCAACCGATTCACCGACAATCGGAACAGAGATTACATCGTCCGCTCTGCCGATAGACGAAATACACGAAAGCTTGATTTCGTCATCGGAGAAAGTACATCTTACGGGACTCTGCATTCTGTCGTTGTTAATCGGCGACATTCTTTCAACTGCGTTGATTATTGTTCTTGTGTTAATAACTACCTCCGTTTTTGTGTCTTTCGGGATTGCGGACTTGTAGTCTATAAATGTACCCTCTATAAGACGGGAGATAACTTTATAATTTTTAATTTTAAATGCAATATGTCTTTGACCGATAATGATTTCTGTTGTTTCTTCATCATCAATAAGGAGCTTAAGTACCTCGTGCTGAGTTTTTCCGGGAACAACAAAAGCATTTTTGCTGTCGCTGTCGATATTTTCACTGCGAATAGCCATTCTGTAGCCGTCAATTGCAATAATTTTGAATATACCGTTTTCAATTTCAAAGAGAGAACCTGTATAAATCGGCATTGCGGTGTTTTCACTTACGGCATAAACAGTCTGTCTGATCATTTCACGCAAGACCTTTGCATTGAGGAAGATTCCGTCAGTCTGCTCAAACGACGGAAGATCCGGATATTCAACCGATGACATTCCGACAATCTGATAATTTGCATTACCGCAGGCTATGTATGTTACCATACGCTCATCTGTTTCGATAAACACAACCTCTTCCGGAAGCTGGCGTACAATATCAAGAAAAAGCTTCGCACTTACTACGATTTCACCTTCCTCTTTGATTGTTGCCTCAATGTCGGTTGTTATACCGATTTCAAGATTATATCCCGAAATATTAAGAGTACTTCCGTATGCTTTTATTAAAACGCCTTCAAGTGCGGGAATTGATGCCTTTGTTGACACGGCTCTTGACACATTTGAAATGGCTAATCCCAAATCTGTTCGTGAACATGAAATTTTCATCGTGTGTATTTTCTCCTGTCTATTTATTATATTTTTATTGTAGTTATAGTAGGGGATGTCAAAATGTCAAAAAACGGTGAGAATCCGCATTGGCACTGAATAAAAGCATAAACAAAAGAAGTTTTTTGATTTGTTAGCTTTTGTTGACAAATTTTTTCTCAGGTAAAACATTCAACACAATGTGGAAAAATGTGTGTGGAATGTTGAATAAACAGTTAAATAAAATCGGGCTTTCAGCCTCGGATATTTTTGATTGTATCGTCGATGAGTTCCTTAACTTTTCTGTCCTTAGCCATCATCTCGTCAACCTTGCGAAGTGTATATATAATGGTGGAATAATGGCGGTTGCCGAACTTTTCACCTATTGCAACCATTGAGAGAGTTGTAAGCTCTCTTGTAAGGTAGATTGCAATATGTCTTGCATTGCTTATATTTGCACTGCGGTTTTTCTGAGAACGGATTTCATCGGCAGTAACGCCGTAGGTTCTTGCAACCTCGTCAATAATCCTGTCAACGGTAACCTCGGGCGGGGCTTCATTGTTGAGAATATCGGAAATAATGCCCTGAACTGAGCTGACAGTCGGTTTTTCGCTGTTAAGGTAGTATTTTGCTTTGATTTTCTTTACAGTACCCTCAAGCTGACGGATATTTGATTTGATTTTTGAAGCAATGTAGTTGCAAAGCTCATCCGAAAGCTCAATACCGTCAAGCTCCGCTTTTCTTTTTATAATAGCGATTCTTGTTTCAAGATCCGGAGGCTGAATATCCGCAATGAGATCCTGCTCAAATCTTGAACGCAGACGATCCTCAAGCGTTTTTATTTCCTTTGGAGGACGGTCCGATGTTAGTACAATCTGTTTTCTTGCTTCATAAAGTGTGTTAAAGGTATGGAAGAACTCCTCCTGAGTACGTTCCTTACCACCGATGAACTGAACATCATCTACAAGAAGAATATCAGCCTGTCTGAATTTCTGTCTGAACTCGTTCATTTTTGCAAGCTGAATTGATTCGATAAGTTCAACGGTGAAGTCATCGCCTTTTATGTAGCAAATCACTTTTGACGGATCATTCTTTTTAATTTCATTGCCGATAGCATACAGAAGGTGAGTTTTTCCGAGTCCTGAATTTCCGTAAAGAAAAAGAGGATTGTATGCGTATGACGGATTTGACGCAACAGCAAGACACGCTGCGTGAGCAAACTTGTTTGACGCGCCGACAATAAATGTGTCAAAGGTGTATTCATATGAAATGTTTTCAGGACTCTGCAAAAGAGGGGCAGTTGATGCCGATGTTGTAATTGTTGCCGCGGCAGGCGGCTTTGGATTGTTTGTTACATTTGCAGGGGTTCTAAATTCAATATTAAATTCTGTTCCGAAAATTTCACGGAATCCCTCGTTGAGAAGCTTCATATAACATCTTCTCAGTGTTTGAGCATGAAAATCGTTCGGAACAAGCAGGTATGCGGTTCCGTTCTCAAAGTCAAGGTCAATAGGCTGGATTCTGCTGATCCATGTATTATAGGCAATGTCCGTAATTTTTGACTTGCAGTAACCGTCTATGACTTTCCATGCGTCTTCAAAAGAGTCCATTATTTAATCTTTCCCTTCCGGTGGTGCCTAACCTTGCACCTGTTTTCCATAATTATCCCATTTTGATAAAATACCATTCTGCTTTATTATAACGCAACAAAATTAAAATTGCAATTATAAAAAGCTATTTGTAATTTATTGTAATAGATACCTTATATTATTAAAGAGCCTGAATTTTGCAGAAAATCGGATATATAGTGTGTGAAGATTTTTATGTTGCAATATATTGTATTTACCAATAAAGAAAAATAAATTTGTGAAAGAGCGTCTGTTCTCTTATTTATTTTAAATTCATTTTTGAAAATAAAAAATAAAAATTTTTGTTGACTACGGGCTGAAATTAAGATATAATGCTATATTGCAAGGTTATATTTTGAAGGGAGGGTTTTCATTATGTTGAGAACTTATCAGCCTAAGAAGCTCCACAGAAAAAAGGAGCACGGCTTCAGAAAGAGAATGTCTACATCTAACGGCAAGAAAGTTTTAGCCAGAAGGAGAGCTAAAGGTAGAAAAAGGTTGTCTTATTAAAGAGAAGACCACTTTTAACCGGTGGTCTTTCTTTTTTAATGCACCTGTTTGCAAGGTGGTAAATTATGGGTGAATATATCACTTTGAAGGATAACAGGGATTTTTCCAGACTTTACAGACGGGGAAAATCCTTTGTTGGTCCTGTTTTGGTAACCTATGTGTTAAAAAACAAATCCGATAACCTGCGTTTTGGAATAACCACCGGCAAGAAAATTGGAAAAGCCGTAAGGCGTACAAGGTCGAGAAGGGTAATAAGAGAGGCTTATTACGAGCTTTATCCTGACATTAAAAAGGGATACGACTTTGTTTTTGTTGCCAGAGGTAAAACACCGTATGTGAAAAGCACTGTTGTTTGTAAAGAAATGAAAAGGCAGCTTTTGCTTGCAGGTGTTTTAAAAGAGGGATAGTTTTATGAAACGCATTCTTCTGGCAATCATCAGGTTTTACCGAACCTCAATTTCTCCGCTGACAGCGAGTCATTGCAAATATATTCCGACTTGTTCGCAGTATGGTATCGAGGCAATTGAAAGGTTTGGAGCACTCAAAGGCACAGCGCTTACCGTTTGGCGTATTCTGCGCTGTAATCCGTTTTCAAAGGGCGGTTACGACCCGGTACCGGAAAAAAAGCCAAGGAGTAAGAATTTAAAGTGAGGTAACTGTATGCAAATCTTTGGTTTTCTCGGAAGTTTGCTCGGCTATGTGCTGTGGGGAGCTTTCTATATACTTAAAGATTTCGGACTGTCAATTATTGTCTTTACAATTATTGTAAGACTTTGTATGTTTCCTTTTACAATCAAACAGCAAAAATCAATGGCAGGTACCGCAAGACTTTCAAAAAAGCAAAAGGAAATTCAGGAAAAATATAAAAACAACAGACAAAAGGCTCAGGAAGAGATATCTAAGCTCTACGAAAAAGAGGGAGTTAAGCCGACAGGCGGCTGCCTTACGATGATTGTTCCGTTTTTGGTTCTCTTCGGCGTATTCTATGCTGTCGCATATCCTCTTACAAACACACTTCACATAGACAGTGCAAAGGTAACGGAAGCTCTTAACTATGTAAACACAATTCCGGGTTATACAGCAGCGTCGGGTGCAACCAATGCTACATATCAGGAAATTTATTTTTTGAAGGATTTCAGCTGTTTTCAAAATATTGACGCTATTCAGCAGATTTTTAATGCAGATCAAATCAATACAATCAATATGTTTGAAAAAGGCTTTAACACCTTTGGCATGAATCTTTTTGCAATTCCTCAGGACTACGGTATTTGGAGTCCGATGATTCTTTTCCCTGTAATCTGTTTTGCGTCAAATGTGCTTACACAGTTTATTACAATGAGAATCAACGTAAAAAACAATCCTATGCAGCAACAGCAGGGCTGTATGAAGGTTATGATGTACGCAATGCCGCTTTTCTCGGCATATATCGCATATATCGTTCCGTCAGCCGTTGCATTCTACTGGATTGTATCTTCACTCGTAAGCCTTGTTCAGTCGGTTGTTGTCGGCAAGCTTTTCAGTCCGCAGAGAATGACAGCAACATCCGAGGCAAGACACGCTGCTCTTATGCTTGAGCAGGAGGCTCTTGTTAAGTATAACTATGTTCCGCACGGTCTTTCTGAAGGTGCGGAAGAAAATACAAAATCAAAAAAGAAAAAGAAGTAGAAGTTTGAAATCAGGTGATATTGTGATTAAAGAAGCTATCGGCGTTGGTGATAACGAAGTTGACGCATTGAACGATGCCAAAAAACAGCTTGGCCTTGATGAAACCGCTGAGGTTGAATTTGAGGTTATTCAGAGAGCCGAAAAGAAAAAATTCGGTCTTTTTGGCGGTCAGCCTGCAAAGGTTAAAATCACTCTCAAAGAAACTCCCGCTGAAAAGGCAGAGAAGTTTTTAAGAGATGTCCTCGATAATATGAAGCTTGAAAGCGTTCAGATAGAGAAAAATGAGATTGAGGGCGGTATTGAATTTAATCTTACAGGTGATGATGTCGGTTTTGTAATCGGCAGAAGAGGTGAAACTCTTGATTCTCTTCAGTACCTTACAAGCCTTGTTGCAAACCACACAGACAACAGCTATTTTAAGGTAACTATCGACACAGGCAACTACAGAGAAAAGAGAGAAAAAACTCTTGAAATTCTCGGCAGAAAGCTTGCTTTCAAGGCTGTTAAAACAGGCAGAAAGACAAATCTTGAACCTATGAATCCTTATGAAAGAAGAATTATCCATACTTCTGTTCAAAAGATAAACGGTGCTATTTCATGGAGCGAAGGCGAGAATGCAAACCGCCATGTTGTTATCGGTCCGGATCCAAAGGTGGCAAAGCCCGTTCGCAGAAACGGCGGCTATAACAACAGAGGCAGAGGCGGCAGACGCCCATACAGCGCAAACCGTTCAGAGCATAATACTCCCGCAAATCCTGACAGAAAGCCACTCAATGAGGGCGGAACAACAGGTCTTTACGGAAGAATAGACAAATAATAATCGGGCGGTTTTTAACCGCCCTTTTTTTCTTGGTGATTTTATGAATTACGATACAGTTGCCGCTATAAGCACCGCTCAGGGCGAGGGCGGCATAGGCGTTATTAGAATTTCGGGTGACAATGCACTTCAAATTGCGGATAAAATTTTTAATTCAATTTCAGGTAAAAAGGTTACTGAGATGAAAGGCTATACAGCGTCGTTCGGAAAAATTTTCGATAACGGTGAAGATATTGACGAGGCGGTCGCTCTTGTTTTTAAAGCACCGCACAGTTATACCGGTGAAGATGTTGTAGAGTTTTCGTGTCACGGAGGACTTTACATTACAAAAAGAGTTCTGCGTGCCGTTCTTAACGCAGGTGCAGCACCTGCACAGGCAGGCGAGTTTACAAAGCGTGCGTTTCTTAACGGTAAAATTGACCTAACTGAAGCTGAGGCTGTTATTGATATTATCAGTGCAAAAAGCAGAGGTGCGGCAAGGGCTGCTCTTTGTGTAAAAGAGGGTGCCTTGCGCAAAAAAATTGACGGCGTAAAAAATGATCTTCTCTCACAGGCTGCCCATCTTTCTGCATGGGCTGATTATCCTGAGGAGGATATTGCCGAGGTAACGGTTGATTCCGTAATTGAAACCTGTGACAGTGCAATCAAGTGTTTGCAGTCATTGCTCGACAGCTACGATTGCGGTCAGACGGTGAAAAAAGGAATTGACACCGTAATTGCCGGCAGACCGAATGTTGGTAAAAGTACAATTATGAACCTGCTTTCGGGTTATGAAAAAAGTATTGTTACAGACATTCCCGGAACTACAAGAGATATTGTAGAGGATACAGTAACGGTCGGTGATGTGGTTTTGAATCTAAGCGATACGGCGGGGCTTCGTGATACTGATGACGCTGTTGAAAAAATCGGTGTTGACAGGGCGAGAAAAAGACTTGAGCAATGCGGTCTTCTGCTTGCTGTTTTTGACAACAGCAGAGAGCTTGACGAGGATGATTATAATCTTATTGAGTCCGCTAAGTCTGTACCGTCAATTGCTGTAATTAATAAGACTGATCTTGATAATAAGCTTGATATTAAATATATCAGTAAAAATATAAAACATATAGTATATATATCTGCAATTAACGGTGACGGCAGAGATGATCTCACAAAAGCTGTTGAAAAAATTGCGGGTACACAGAATTTTAATCCGAGCGAAGGTGTTCTTTCAAATGAAAGACAGAGAATAGCCGTTAAAAATGCCCTTGATTCTGTTATTGAGGCAAAAAATGCGCTTGAATTTGGAATGACATTTGACGCGGTAACTGTTTCAATCGAGGATGCAATTTCGCAATTACTCGAATTGACAGGCGAAAGAACAAGCGATGAAGTTGTAGACAGGGTGTTCCACAATTTTTGCGTAGGAAAATAGGTGATGTTATGAATTATTTAGCCGGTGAATATGATGTTGCGGTAGTGGGCGCAGGTCACGCAGGAATCGAGGCGGCTCTTGCGGCGGCAAGGCTCGGCTGTAAAACTGCAATATTTACCATAAATATGGACGCAGTCGGAAACTGTCCATGCAACCCGTCAATCGGCGGAACTGCAAAAGGACATCTCGTCCGTGAAATTGACGCACTCGGCGGCGAAATGGGTAAGACTGCCGACGAATGCTTTTTGCAATCCAGAATGCTTAACAGGGGAAAAGGTCCTGCTGTTCATTCTTTGAGAGCACAGATTGACAGAAGAAAATATTCTACCGTTATGAAGCATAAGCTTGAACTGCAAAATAACCTTGATCTCCGTCAGGCTGAAATTACTGACATTGAAAAGGTTGACGGCGGTTATAATCTTACCACAAGAATGCTTGCCGTGTTTAAATGTAAGACTGTTATTATTGCAACCGGTACATATCTCGGCGGCAGAATTTTTGTAGGCGAGGTTTCATATGAGAGCGGTCCCGACGGAATTTTTCCTGCCGCATTTCTCGGTGCAAGCCTTAAAAAACTCGGTCTGCCGTTGAGAAGATTTAAGACAGGTACTCCTGCAAGAGTTCTCAGAAGTTCAATTGATTTTTCTGAGCTTGAAGTTCAAAAAGGCGATGAACCGCCTCAGCCGTTTTCTTATGAAACGGAAAATCTCGGTGAGAATAAGGTTGAATGTCATATAAGCTGGACAAATGACGAAACAAAGCAGATTATTCTTGAAAATATTCACCGTTCACCGCTATATGCAGGCAAAATTGAGGGGGTGGGTCCCCGTTATTGTCCGAGCTTTGAAGATAAGATTATGCGTTTTAAGGATAAGCCAAGACATCAGCTTTTTATTGAGCCGTGCGGACTTGATACCGAGGAAATGTATCTTCAGGGAATGAGTTCGTCACTTCCCGAAGAGGTTCAGCTGAAATTTTATCACACAATCAAAGGTCTTGAACATTGTCTTGTTATGCGGCCTGCTTATGCGATTGAATACGATTGCGTTGATCCGCTTGCCATGAATCCCACACTCGAATTTAAAGATTTTGGCGGACTGTTTGGCGCAGGTCAGTTCAACGGTTCATCGGGTTATGAGGAAGCGGCGGCTCAGGGACTTGTTGCCGGAATCAATGCCGCAATGAAGGTTCTCGGCAGAGAACCTGTTATATTTGACCGTTCGGAAAGCTATATCGGCACTCTTGTTGACGATCTCGTTACGAAGGGTGCGAATGAGCCGTACAGAATGATGACTTCAAGAAGTGAGTACAGACTTGTGCTTCGTCAGGATAATGCCGATGAAAGACTTACCCCTCTCGGTCATAAAATTGGACTTATAAGCGATGAAAGATACGCAAAGTATCTTAAAAAGCAGGAGCTTAAAAAAGAAGAGCTTAAAAGACTTAAAAATACGGTCATTTCGCCTGATGATGAGGTAAACAAGATACTTGTTTCACGTGAAACATCTGAAATTACTACAGGCGTAAGACTTATTGAACTTATGAAAAGACCTCAGCTCGGTTATGACGCACTCAAGAGTATAGACAAAACAAGACCCGAACTTGACCCGAATATCTTTGAACAGGTTGAAATTGAAATTAAGTACGAGGGATATATTCAAAAACAGCTTAAACAGGTTGAGCAGATGAAAAAGCTTGAGGTTAAGCAGCTGCCAAATGACTTTGATTACAATGAAATTGAAGGTCTTCGACTTGAGGCAAGGGAAAAGCTTAATAAGATTAAACCGCTTAATATCGGACAGGCATCAAGAATTTCGGGTGTTTCTCCTGCGGATATCAGTGTACTTCTTATCTGGCTTGCTCAGAACAACAGGAGGCAGTAATGGCAATTAAAGATACTCTTACTACCGTTACCGATGGTTTTAAAACTCAGCTTGACTGTGAAATGCTGCAAAGGTTTGATACATATTTCAAATTGCTTGTTGAGTGGAACGAAAAGATGAATCTTACTGCAATAACCGATGAACAGGGTGTTGCGGTCAAGCATTTTGCCGACAGCCTTACACTTTTCAACTTTGTTGATGTTAAGAAGAATGCAAGCATTATTGATGTGGGAACAGGTGCAGGTTTTCCGGGTGTTGTGCTGAAAATTGCAAGACCTGACATAAAGCTGACACTTTTAGACAGCCTTAACAAAAGACTCACATTTCTTGACACGGTTCTTAATAATACAGGACTTGATGCGGAACTTGTCCACAGCAGGGCAGAGGAGGGCGGCAAAAACAGTCACTACCGTGATAAATTTGATTTTGCCGTTTCAAGAGCTGTTGCAAGGCTGAATGTTCTCTGCGAATACTGCTTGCCGTATGTTAAAGTTGGCGGTTTGTTTGTAGCAATGAAAGGGCCGAATGCCGATGAAGAACTTGACGGAGCAGAAAATGCTTTGAAATTACTCGGTGGTAAAGTTGAAAAGGTTCACAAGTTTAATCTTCCGTGTGACGAGGGCGAGCGTACAATTATTGTGATTAAAAAGATTAAACCAACTCCAAAACAATACCCGAGAATTTCGGGCAAAATAAAGTCACAACCGTTGTGATAAATTTCGACAGCTTTTTTGATAAATTACCATTTTATGGTAAAATATTTTAAAAAAGTTGCTCACAAAGCGACAACAACCGCACCGTGCTTATGTTATTATAATAGCACAGGGACAACCCCTGATGCTAACGGACATTGAGGCGATGCGGTTGAATTTTATGCTCAAAAACGATAATAAAGTTTTAGAGATTCCGATTGTTAAAATCAGACCGAACAAAGCACAACCTCGCAAAACCTTTGATGAAACCGAACTTGCCGCTCTTTCCGCATCAATCAGCGAAAACGGTATCTTGCAGCCGCTTTCGGTGAGAAAAATCTCGGCTGCGGAGTATGAGCTTGTGGCAGGTGAACGCCGCCTTAGGGCTTCGGTTTTGGCAGGACTGCGAAAGGTGCCATGCATCGTTTTAAAGTGTTCAGAAAAAGAGTCAGCCATTTATGCTCTCCTTGAAAATCTCCAGCGCAGCGACCTCGGTATATTCGAGGAAGCTCGCGGGATTTCAAAGCTGATCAGGCGTTACGGTCTTACCCAAGAGGAAGCAGCGAACCGACTGGGGAAGAGTCAATCTACTATTGCAAATAAATTAAGACTTCTTCGTCTTACATATGAGGAACAGGAGTGGATTGTAAACGCCGGATTAACCGAAAGGCACGCAAGGGCTCTTTTGCGAATTGAAGATGACGCTTTAAGACATGAGGCTTTGTCAAAAATAATTTCGGAAAATCTCAACACAAGTCAGACTGATGAGCTCGTCGGCATTTTAATCAATTCTGTACCGAAAACAATAAAATCCAAAGGTACAAGCAAAGCGGTGATAAAAGACCTACGAATTTTTCTTAACACAATTAACAAGGCTATTGATACTATGCGTCTTGCAGGAATCGACGCACAATCAAACAAAAAAGACACAGACAATTTTATTGAATACACAATACGGATTCCCAAAAGACATCAAAAGCCAGACGCAGAAAAAACTGCTTAATTCACTTTCCGGAGGATGCGAAAGCATCCGTTCCACTCATACCCATTTCCTTATCTAAACCCCTTGCAAAGAGTCGCACAGAAATGTGCGGCTTTTTGCGTTATATAGTTTTTATTTTTTCGGTTACACAGGAAATGTTTCACGTGAAACATTTGTGTTTTGATTAGGAAAAAAAGTTGCCGCAAATCCCAAAAAATCTTTAAAATAGCTTTAAAAATGGTGTGCAGTATGATATAATTTTAGAGTAAAAGATATAAAAGTCATAAAAACAAAAGACAAGGTGATTTTTTGGCAAAAATAATTGCAGTATCAAACCAAAAGGGAGGTGTGGGGAAGACCACAACCTCCGTTAATCTTGCGGCTTGTCTGGGAAAAATGGGCAAGAAAACACTCCTTGTTGACGCTGATCCGCAGGGAAATGCCACAAGCGGTGTCGCCATTGATAAGAGCAAAGTAAAGTATTCAACCTATTCGATTCTTGTTGACGGTGCAAAGGCTGAGCAATGTGTTCTTACAACTCCGTATGACAATCTGCATATTCTTCCGTCAAGTCTTGATCTGGCTGCCGCAGAGCTTGAAATTGCGGAAAAACCGCACAGAGAGGCACTTCTAAAGAATGCCTTGCTCCCGATAAAGCAGTACTACGATTACATAATCATAGACTGTCCTCCGTCACTCGGACTTATTACGGCAAATGCATTGACGGTTGCCGACACATTCCTTGTGCCGATTCAATGCGAATATTATGCACTTGAGGGATTGTCACAGCTTATCAATACGGTACGAAGAATAAAAAGGCAGTACAACGAATCAATAGAGATTGAAGGCGTTTTGCTTACAATGTATGACGGACGACTTAATCTTACACAGCAGGTAGTAGATGAAGTGAAAAAATTCTTCCCACGAAAGGTTTTTAAAACCGTAATTCCGAGGGGAGTCAGGCTCTCCGAAGCACCAAGCTTTGGCATGCCCGTTATTTACTATGACAAATCCTGCAAGGGCAGTCAGGCATATATGACCCTTGCCGAAGAAATAGTCGGAAAGGAGAGAGGCTGATTTGGCAAAAAAACTCGGTGGCCTTGGAAAAGGTCTTAACGCAATATTTATAGAAAACGATTCCGAAACAGACGGCGGAACAGTAACACTCAAAATTTCGGAGATTGAACCGAACCGTACTCAGCCGAGAAAAGAATTTGACGAACAGGCTTTGTCGGAGCTTGCAGAGAGTATTTCACAGCACGGACTGTTACAGCCATTGCTTGTTCGTCCGCTCACACTCGGCGGTTATCAGATTGTGGCAGGCGAGAGAAGATACAGAGCAAGCCGTATGGCAGGTCTTACCGAAGTCCCTGTTATAATCAAGGAGCTTACCGATACCGAAACAATGGAGATTGCTCTTATTGAAAATCTTCAGCGTGAGGATTTAAGCCCCATTGAAGAAGCTCTCGGATACAAGGCACTTATTGATGAACACGGTTTTTCGCAGGAAGAGGTTGCAAAGTCGGTCGGAAAATCCCGTCCCGCAGTTGCAAACGCATTAAGACTCCTTAAACTTCCCGATAACATAATGGAATATCTGAAAGACGGCAAAATCTCGGCAGGTCATGCAAGAGCATTGCTTACGCTTGAGAACGAAGAGCTTATGACGGAGCTTGCAGATGAAATTGTGGCAAAAGACCTTTCGGTAAGACAGGTTGAAAAAATCTGCAAAAAAAAGCCGACAGTTCAGAAGGAAGAAAAGCCTGAGAAAAAGCCTTCGTTCTACAGTATGGTTGAGCTTGCACTGTCCGAAAGCCTTGGACGAAAAATCAGCGTTTCAAAGAGCAAGGGTAAACAGGGCGGCGTACTTCAAATTGAATTTTACTCTGATGAAGAACTCACAGAGCTTTCAAACAAACTTAAATAACATTACATAAAGAGGTATTTTAAAATGATAGATATTAAATTTTTAAGAGAAAATCCCGACGCAGTAAAAGAAAATATCAAAAAGAAGTTTCAAGACCACAAACTTCCGCTTGTTGATCAGGTAATTGAGCTTGATGAGCAGAGCAGAGCCGTTAAAAAACAGGCGGACGAGCTTCGTTCAAACAGAAACAAAATCTCAAAGCAGATTGGCGCTCTTATGGCTCAGGGCAAAAAAGAAGAGGGAATGGCTCTTAAAGAAGAGGTTACAAAGCAGGCAGAGCAGCTTGCAGAGCTTGAAAAGCAGGAGGCAGACCTTTCTGCAAAGGTAACAGAAATTATGATGCAGATTCCAAACATTATTGATCCGTCTGTTCCGATTGGTAAGGATGACAGTCAGAATGTTGAAATTGAGAAATTCGGCGATCCGTTTGTACCTGATTTTGAAATTCCTTATCACACAGAGATTATGGAAAAATTCAACGGCATCGACCTTGACTCTGCAAGAAAGGTTGCAGGTAACGGTTTCTATTATCTTATGGGCGACATTGCAAGACTTCACAGTGCAGTAATCGCATATGCCCGTGATTTTATGATTAACAGAGGCTTCACATACTGTGTACCTCCTTTTATGATCAGAAGTAATGTTGTAACAGGTGTTATGAGCTTTGCCGAGATGGATTCAATGATGTACAAGATTGAGGGCGAGGACCTTTATCTTATCGGCACAAGCGAACATTCAATGATTGGTAAGTTCATTGACACAATCAACAAGGAAGAAAATCTTCCTTACACTCTCACAAGTTATTCGCCTTGTTTCAGAAAAGAAAAGGGTGCTCACGGCATTGAGGAGAGAGGCGTTTACAGAATTCATCAGTTTGAAAAGCAGGAAATGATTGTTGTTTGTAAGCCTGAGGACAGCAAAATGTGGTTTGACAAGCTTTGGCAGAACACAGTTGACCTTTTCCGTTCAATGGATATTCCTGTTCGTACACTCGAATGTTGTTCGGGCGACCTTGCAGACCTCAAGGTTCGTTCACTTGATGTTGAAGCATGGTCACCCCGTCAGAAAAAATATTTTGAGGTTGGTTCATGTTCAAACCTCGGTGACGCACAGGCTCGCCGCCTTAAAATCAGGGTTGCAGGCGAGGATGGCAGGAAATACTTTGCACATACTCTTAACAACACGGTTGTTGCTCCTCCGAGAATGCTCATCGCATTCCTTGAGAACAACCTTAACGAGGACGGCACAATCAGGATTCCTGAGGTTCTTCGTCCTTATATGGGCGGTATGGAGGTTATTAAATAATCTTATGCAGCATCTGCCCAAAGTTCAGCAAACCATAGCAAATATTAAAACAAAATTATATTGACATTGTACCGTACAAATGGTATAATTTACCTTGCTAAAATCCCTTGAAAAAGGTAAACGGAGGTACTTATTATGAAACAGAGAAGTGTAGGTATTGCAATCCTTCTTTCAATCATCACTTGCGGTATTTACGGAATTTACTGGCTCATTATGCTCAATGACGAAACAAACTATGTTTCAGGTCATCAGCAGGACGGCACATCAGGCGGAGTCGTATTTCTGCTTACACTTGTAACTTGCGGTATTTACGGTTATTACTGGTGCTACAAGCAGGGCGAAAAGCTCAATGAAGCAAAGATGCAGAGAGGTATTATGGTTGATTCAAGTGCTTCGGTACTTTATCTTATACTTTCAATCGTTGGTCTTAGCATTGTTTCTTATGCTCTTATGCAGAGTGAGCTTAACAAGATGCTTCCTCCACAGTAATCAATGAAAAAAAGACTATTAAAATTTTCAACGGCTGCGATTATTTTGGTCGCAGCCGGTGTTTTATATTATTTAATTGTTTCGTTTACAGGCTTTGCAATTCCTTGTGTTTTTCGCAAAATAACGGGATTTTATTGCCCCGGCTGCGGTGTAACCGGTATGCTTACACATATTCTGCGGCTTGATTTTAAAGGTGCTTTTGAGTGCAATCAGGTTTTGTTTGTAATCTCACCGTTCATTCTCTATCTGCTCGGAAAAATGCTTTACGGCTACATAAGATACGGCAGGCTTACTCTGAAAAAATTTGACACGGTTCTCACATTTGTACTGATAGGAATACTGCTCGTTTTCGGAGTTGTGAGAAATCTCCCTCCCTTTGATTTTTTAAGACCGTACGGATAAGATGTTAATAACTTTCTGAAAATAAGAAATCCCCGAACATTTTTTGTGTTCGGGGATTGTTGTTATGATGTTACGAAAATACGAAAAATTTTCAACATTGAATCAACGGTGATTTATCACTTTAAATCACTGAAAGAAATTCTTGAGTATGTATCATTGTTGAGTGTAAGAGTGTCGCCGTCAACAGAGTATGTGTATTTATCTGTTGTTTTTTTGTCGGAGGTTGTGTATGTTGAAACAATTTTACCGTCTTTTGCCGTGTAGTTTGAAAACGCAAACATATAGTCAAAAAGGTTCTGATACATAATTCCGCTTTTGTCAAAGCAGAGATATTCGCCGCTGTCTGACATCCAGCAGCCGACAAGGTTTTCGTCAATTGATGCGTCTTTGTCGGGGGTGGGAATAAAGTCGGGATCGTCTGTTTTCTTGAGCGTTGAAACCGCCTTTGTATCCGTATTTGTCAGCTCGGCAGTTTTTTTGTCATCTGAAAGCTTATAGGTGTAAGTTCCGTTAAGACCGAAAACAAGCTTTGTGGTGAATGTCGGATTGTTGTCATCGTCGGTATCGTAGCTGTATTTGCCGAAATATCCCGAAGTTCCGCTTATAAGAACAGACTTGCCTTCTCCGTTGAACATATAGTAAAAATCCTTATACTGCGAACCCTCGCCTGCCGTAATCTGCCATATGCCAACAAGGTCGTCATCGGTATTTTCTTTGCATACATGAAGTGACCTTAAATCAAATGATTCATTTGAAGCGTTAGCTTTTGTCGGTTGTTTCGTTGTCTGTTCGGCTGTTGTCTGTACACTTGCAGTATCGGCAGTTGCGGAAGAACCTGCCGCGTCTGAACACGCTGTTGTAAATACGGCAATCGTGAGAGCCAAAAGACCCGATGAAATAATCTTTTTGAAATTCTGTTTTGTTATGTTCATTTTATACCTCTGTCATCACATAATAAGCCTGTTGTATAGAGCAAAATCAAATATGCATCAAAACAAGCGATACAATACTATTGTATAATTTACAGACAATATTGTCAATACAGAAAAATATACTAAAATCTGTCTGCAAAATTATACACCGGAATAAATTGACATATTAAAAGTGATGTTAGCAAATAGACAGTAAAACGGTTTTGGTTGTTTCAGGTATAGGAGAATTTTATTAAAAAAACAGGAAGGCACATAACCGTCATCGCTTTCGGTTGTGTGCCTTCTTCTTTTTTGTTAGGCTGTTTTTTCGCAGCCTATTATTCTTATACCTTGTGATTTTCTCTTAAATCCGTTCTCTTAATTTTTCCGCTTATTGTTTTTGGAAATTCATCTACAATTTCAAGGTGCTGAATCCACTTGTAGCTTGCCATACGCTTGTTGCAGAAGGTTTTGATTTCGTTTTCAAGCTCCTTGTTATGCGTCGTTCCGTCTGCCATCTTGACAATCGCCTTAATTGCCTGACCTCTGTCCTTATCAGGAACTCCTATAACAGCACATTCAAGCACATTCGGGTACTGCATAATAACATTTTCAACTTCAAACGGACCTACTCTGAAGCCTCTTGTTTTGATGAGATCATCGGCTCTGCCGACATACCAGAAATATCCGTTCTCATCCTTATATGCGGTGTCACCCGTGTGATAAACACCGTGCCGCCACACCTTTTCGTACAATTCTTCATTGTTATAGTATGTGATGAAAATTCCGTGCTGTTTTCTGTCCTTTGGAGGAAATACAACAACCTCGCCGACCTTTCCTTGCTTAACCTCGTTGCACTCATCGTCAACAATGCGGACATCATACAGCGGAGTAGGCTTGCCCATTGAGCCTGCAACAGCCTTATCGCCCTTGAGGTTTGCAAGCATAAGAACAGATTCTGTCTGACCGAAGCCCTCACAAAGTTCAATTCCTGTTTGCTCATGCACCTTTTCAAAAACTTCATTGTTAAGTGCCTCGCCTGCTGTCGTAAGGTGAGAAAGTGCAGAAAGGTCGTACTTGTCCATACCTCTTTTGATGAAGTATCTGTAAACTGTCGGCGGTGCGCAGAAGGTTGTAACCTTGTATTTTTCCATTATACGCAAAAGCTTGCCCGGAGAGAATTTGTCAAAGTCATAGACCATAACGGCAGAACCGCAGAGCCATTGACCGTAGATTTTGCCCCATGACGCTTTTGCCCAGCCTGTTTCGGCAACGGTGAGGTGAAGTCCGCCGTCTTTTACACATTGCCAGTATTTTGCCGTGATGATGTGTCCGAGTGTGTAGATATGATTGTGTTCAACAGCCTTAGGATAGCCTGTTGTGCCTGAGGTAAAGTAAATTACCATAGGCTCTTCTGCTTTTGTTTCAACTCTTTCAAGGGTATCGGGAGCGTTTTCAACCTCTTCGGTAAAATCAATCGCACCGAAAATCTGCTTTCTCGGAACAAAAACGGTTTCAAGCGTGTTCGGCTGAGATGCAACCGCAAGAATATCTTCGGCGGTAGTTTCATCGGGAGTGCAGACAGCTGCCTTTATCCCTGCCGTGTTTACGCGATATGAAATGTCGCTTTGAGTCAGAAGATTTGTTGCGGGAATAATAACCGCACCCAGCTTGTGGAGTGCAGGGGCAACATACCAGTATTCGTAGTTTCGTTTCAGAATAACAAGAACCTTGTCGCCTTTTTTAATGCCGTGATTTCTGAAAACATTTGCAGCCTTGTTGCTCAGTCTGCTGATGTCGGAGTATGTGAAAATCTTTTCCTCTTTTTCGGGATTTGTCCACACAACTGCCGTGTCATTCGGCACAAGTTCTGCCATTTTGTCAACAACATCATAGCCAAAATTATAGTTTTCGGGAAACACAAGTTCAAAACTTGTCAGTTTTCCGTTTTCGTCGGTAGTTTCTTTACAGAAATTTTTGTATAACTGCATTTTTTACATCCTTATTTAAGTCGTTTTTTTGGTTTGCTTTTTCAATTAATATTGTATAACACAAACCCTTTTCTATACAATACCGCCCATTATGAAAAAACACGGACTAAAATTTATAATTATTCATCCACGGAATGTAGCTATCCAAATTTGCATAACACTATCCGCATATCAGTATATTGTGGATAACAGGAGCAAATTATTAACATTTTCAACACATTTATTCACATATCGTTTCACGGAGTTGAAAGCCGTAAATCTGAATATTATACAGTTTTTGAACGGCAGAACGGTGTGATGATACCCTGTTCTACAAATTTGCTTTTTTGCTTGCAATCGGATAAATAAAATATTATAATATAGGTTACAGTCTTGTTTCAAAAAGGTAACAGACTGACAGAGTTAAAGAGAATAAAGAAATAAAAATATAAAACAAAACATTTCAGAGGGAGAAATATATATGAGAATAGTTGTTCTTGCAGGCGGACTGAGCACAGAGCGTGAAGTTTCAATTTCATCAGGCACACTTGTTGCCGAGGCTCTCAGAAGCAAGGGACACGAGGTTGTTTTGCTTGATGTATTTATGGGCTATGAGGAAAACATCTGTGACATTGACGCACTTTTCAAGCAGAACTACAGCTTTACCGACGGAAATTCAATCGGTGACGATGTTGAAAATACAATCACAAATATCAAAGAGGCAAAGGAAAATCGCCTTGACAAAACATCACGCTATATCGGCAGAAATGTAATTGAAATCTGCGCCGAGGCAGACATCACCTTTCTTGCACTTCACGGCGGTGAGGGTGAAAACGGTCAGTTACAGGCAACGCTTGATTTGTTCGGAATCAAGTACACAGGTTCGGGATATCTCGGTTCTGCGCTTGCAATGAACAAAGGTCTTACAAAGAGCGTGTTTATGCAGAAGAATATCAACACTCCGTCAGGTGAACTTTACAAGAACGAAAAGGACGCTCTTGCATGGAATATGTTCCCGTGCATCGTTAAGCCCTGCTCGGGCGGTTCAAGCGTAGGCGTTTCAAAGGTTGAGAATGCAGATCAGTATAAAAAGGCTGTTAAAGAGGCTCTCAAATATGAGGACGAAATTGTTGTTGAGCAGTTCGTAACAGGCAGAGAATTTTCCGTCGGTCTTATCGGCGGCAAGGCACTTCCGCCGATTGAGATTGCTCCTAAGTCGGGAATGTACGATTATGCCGCAAAATATCAGGCAGGCGCAACAGTTGAAACCTGTCCGGCAGACATTGATGAAGAAACCGACAAAAAGCTCCGTGATGCCGCAACAGAGGCATACGAGGCACTTCACCTTGAAAGCTATGCACGAATCGACTTCCTTCTTGACAAGGGCGGTTTTACATACTGCCTCGAGGCAAACACTCTTCCGGGTATGACTCCCACAAGTCTTCTTCCTCAGGAGGCGGCTGTTGAGGGTATAAGCTATCCCGATTTGTGCGAAAAGATTATTGAAATTTCACTTGCAAAATATCCCGAAGAAAAATCTGATTTTTAATAAGAGGTTAGTATGAAAGACTTTACTCTTGCCAAAATTGCAAAGGCTTGCAACGGCGAATATGTCGGCGACGAATCGCTTAAAAACACAAAAATAACCTCTGTTGAGCGTGACAGCCGACAGGTGAAGAACGGAAGTCTGTTTCTTGCCATAAAGGGCGAGCGTGTTGACGGTCACGATTTTATCGAAAAATGCTTTGCACAGGGTGCTGTGTGTGCATTGTGCGAGAAAGCTCCCGAAAATGCGACAAAGCCTTGCATTGTCGTTTCATCAACACTTGATGCCGTTAAGAAAATCGGCAGGGTATACAGAGAAAAATTCGACATTCCCGTTATCGGAATTTCGGGCAGCGTCGGAAAAACATCTACAAAAGAAATGCTCTATGCAGTTCTTTCACAGAGGTTCAAGACCCACAAAACACAAGGCAATCTCAATAACGAGCTTGGTGTTCCGCTGACACTTCTTTCAATGCCCGAGGATACCGAGGCGGCTGTTATCGAAATGGGTATTTCCGATTTCGGTGAAATGACAAGACTTTCCGAAATGGTTCAGCCCACAATCTGCGTGCTTACAATTATCGGCGAATGTCATCTTGAAAATCTCGGCGACCGTGACGGTGTTCTCAAGGCTAAAACAGAAATGTTCAAAAATGCCCGTGAAAATGCAGATTTCATTCTTAACGGCGATGATGATAAGCTTTCAACCGTTAAGACGGTAAACGGCAAAAAGCCTGTTTTCTTCGGACTTGACGCAAAGAACGATTTTTACGCAAAGAATATAAAAAACAGCGGTGACGGCAAGGTTCTTGCAACACTCTGTTTTGACAATAATAATATTGATGTTGAAATTCCTGCAATCGGCACATATATGGTGACGAATGCTCTTGCGGCTGCTGCCGCAGGCAAGCTTCTCGGACTTACCGATGAAGAAATTGCAAACGGTGTTGCCTCGTACAAAACAGTAGGCAGTCGTGCCAATGTTATCAATACAGGCAAAATCAAAATCATTGACGATTGCTACAACGCAAATCCGACATCTGTCAGGGCATCTCTTGACACACTTTCAAACCTTGACGGCAGAAAGGTTGCAATCCTCGGCGATATGAAGGAGCTCGGAAGTGAGGAGTTGAAACTCCACTTTGACACGGGTGTTTATGCAAAATCAAAGGATATCGGTAAGGTCATAACCATAGGCGAGCTTGCAAAGGAGCTTGCAAAGGGTGCAGACGGCAAAGCGTTTGACACAATCGAAGATGCAAAACCCGAAATTCTTAAAACAATTAAAAGCGGAGATGTTGTGCTTGTTAAGGCATCACATTCAATGCAGTTTGAAAACATTGTTGAGTTTCTCAAACAGAATTTTTGATTTACCGCAAAAAAATGTTGACAAATCAAAAATACAGTCATATAATTGTCTTATAAAGAAAAAACCTGTGAGCAAGAATAGTAGGTTTTTCCAAAGCTTTCAGAGAGTCAGCGGTTGGTGTAAGCTGACAGCAGAGGATTTGCCGAATGGACTTGTGAGGGCGGGCCGAAAGCCTTTTGGCAAGTAGTTTCCGACGGAGCTCAACCGTTAAAGTGAGAGGCATATGTTAGTATGCTGTTAAAGCGGGCGTTTATCGTCAATTTGGGTGGTACCGCAGAAGTTGATTTTTCAAGACTTTTGTCCCTTGAGGGGACAGAAGTCTTTTTTGTTTATGTTTAAAACTTTTACCAAAGAAAGGTTGGTGTACGATGATTAAACCGTCTTATGATGAGGTGTTGAACCTCAAGGACAATTACAGCGTTATTCCGATTTATAAGGAAATCTACGCTGACGCATTTACCCCGATTAACCTGCTCAGAAAAATTGCAGGAAAATCCGACAAATTCTTTCTTCTTGAAAGTATCGAGGGCGGTGAAAAGTGGGCAAGGTATTCATTCATCGGATTCAACCCCAAGGCAAGGCTTTCGTACAAAAACGGAACTCTCACGGTTACGGGCGAGGGTGCAAGAGTTGTTAAAACAGCAAAGCCGTATGACGCTCTCCGTAAGTATCTTGCCGATTACAAAACTCCGCATTTCAAAGACATTCCGCCGTTCACAGGCGGTCTTGTCGGCTATTTCGGTTACGCAATGATTTCTGTTGCAGAGCCTGTTTTAAAGCTCAAAAGAGGAGATACAAACGATTTTGATATGATGCTTTTCGACAAGATTATAGCCTACGATCATCTTAAAGAAAAAATCATTATCATTGTTAATATGAAAACAAACGACACCAAGGCGCAGTATGAACTTGCCAAAAAGGATATTGCAGAGATAATTTCGACAATCACATCTTCCGAACCCCTTCCAAAGCTTGAGAGTGACGGGAATGTTGAATTTACAAGCACATATTCAAAAGAAGAATTCTGCAAAATGGTTGAGAAAACCAAGGAGTACATCTTTGACGGCGACATCTTCCAATGTGTTGTTTCAAGAAGATTTGAGGCGGATTACAAAAATTCCCTCATCAATGCATACAGAGTGCTGAGAAGTACGAACCCGTCACCTTATATGGTTTATATGTCAATTGACGGTGACGAGATTATAAGCACCTCTCCCGAAACACTTGTAAAGCTTCAGAACGGAGTACTTAACACATTCCCGATTGCAGGTTCTCGTCCGAGAGGTAAAACAGATACAGAGGACAATGCCCTTGCAGACGAGCTTATCCACGATGAAAAGGAGCTTGCAGAGCATAATATGCTCGTTGACCTCGGACGAAACGACATCGGAAAAATCTCCGAATTCAATTCGGTTAAGGTTACAAAATATCAGGAGGTTCTCCGCTATTCAAAGATAATGCACATTTGCAGTGAGGTTGAGGGCAAGCTCAAGGACGGTCTTGACGCTTTTGATGCAATCGAATCCCTCCTCCCTGCCGGCACACTTTCGGGCGCTCCGAAAATCAGAGCCTGTGAAATCATTGAAGAACTTGAAAGAACTCCCCGAGGTGTCTACGGCGGAGCGCTCGGATATGTTGATTTCAACGGCAACCTCGACACCTGTATCGCTATCAGAATGGCGGTCAAGAAAAACGACAAGGTTTATGTTCAGGCAGGCGCAGGCATTGTAGCCGACAGCGTTCCCGAAAGCGAATACGAGGAAACCTACAACAAGGCTCTTGCTGTTATGAATGCAGTTAAAAATGCAGGGGAGGTAAACGCTTTATGATACTTTTTATTGATAACTACGACAGCTTTACCTACAATCTTGTGCAGTTCTGCGGCAGCGTAAATCCCGATATCAAGGTTGTAAGAAACGATGAAATAACAGTTGACGAAATCAAAAAGCTTGTTCCCTCCCACATTATCCTTTCGCCCGGCCCCGGTTATCCTAAAGACGCCGGAATATGTGAGGCGGTTATAAAGGAGCTTGCAGGACAGTTTCCGATTCTCGGTATCTGCCTCGGTCATCAGGCAATATGCGAGGTTTACGGTGCAACAATCGCCCACGCAATAAAGCTTATGCACGGCAAAAAGAGCGATATCATTGTTGATACGGACAAGAAAATTTTTAACGGACTTCCAAAGGTTGTTGAGGGTGCAAGGTATCATTCGTTGATTGCGAAAAGAGATACGGTTCCCGACACACTCGAGGTAATCGCAGAAGACCGTGACGGCGAGGTTATGGGAGTAAAGCACAAGGATTTTGAGCTTTACGGATTGCAGTTCCACCCCGAATCAATTCTCACCTCACACGGTATGGAAATGATAAAGAATTTTATTACACTTTGCAAATAACACGGAAAGGATTGAAGTTTTATGATTAAAGAGGCAATAAAAAAGTTGGTTGCAGGCAATGACCTCACTTTTGATGAGGCGGCACAGGTTATGGACGAAATGTTCTCAGGCACAGCAACGCAGTCGCAGATGGCGGCATATCTCACAGCCTTGAGAATCAAGGGTGAAACAATTGATGAAATTACCGCAAGCGCACAGGTTATGAGAGAAAAAGCACTCCACATCAAGCCTAACCGTGATGTACTCGATATTGTCGGCACAGGCGGCGACGGTACAGGCACATTCAATATTTCAACAACAGCGGCATTTATAATTGCCGCCGCAGGAATCCCCGTTGCAAAGCACGGCAACCGTTCAATGTCAAGCAAAAGCGGTTCGGCAGACTGTCTTGAACAGCTCGGAATCAACATCAACATCACTCCCGAAAAGAGCGAAGAGGTTCTTAACAAAGCAGGCATCTGCTTTATGTTTGCACAGGGCTACCATTCATCAATGAAGTATGTAGGTCCTGTCCGTAAGGAAATCGGAATCAGGAACATTTTCAATGTTCTCGGACCTCTCACAAACCCTGCAGGCGCAGACCTTCAGGTAACAGGTGTGTATTCTGAGGCTCTTGTTGAGCCGACCGCACAGGTTTTCTCAAACCTCGGTGTTAAGAAAGGCTATGTTTTCTACGGCATGGACGGCATGGACGAGGTTACTCTCACAACAACAACAAAGGTTTGTGAGATTGACAACGGCAAGTTCAACACATTCATTCTCAATCCCGAAGATTACGGTCTTAAACTTTGTGCACCCGAGGATCTTGCAGGCGGTGACGGCAAAGAAAATGCTGAAATCACAAAAGAAATTCTCAGCGGTGAAATTAAGGACGCAAAGCGTGATATCGTTGTTCTCAATGCCGCACTCGGACTTTGCACAGGCGGCAAGGCAGATTCAATTCAGGACGGCATAAAGCTTGCAAACGAAATTATCGACAGCGGCAAGGCTTATGCAAAGATTGAAGAATTTGCAAAGGCTTCCAACGAATAAAGGTGACACAATGATACTTGAAACAATTGCAGATGCAAACAGAGTAAGATATGAAGAAATCGAAAAGCAAGTTCCGCTTGAAGTGATAAAGCAAAAAGCACTTTCAATGGAAACAGACAATGAATTTCCGTTTGAAAAGGCGCTTGCGGGCAAGGACATTTCATTTATATGCGAGGTCAAAAAAGCGTCCCCGTCAAAGGGAATTATCGCAGAGGATTTTCCCTATGTTCAGATTGCCAAGGATTATGAAAATGCAGGCGCAAGTGCAATTTCAGTTTTGACAGAACCGAAGTGGTTCAAGGGTGAAAATGCTTTTCTTGAAGAAATTTCAAAGAATGTAAAAATTCCGCTTTTGAGAAAAGATTTCACAGTTTGTGAATATCAGATTTATGAGGCAAAGACAATCGGTGCGTCAGCCGTACTGCTTATCTGCTCGCTTCTTGACACGGACACAATCAGAAGATGGATTAAGCTTTGCGACTCTCTCGGACTTTCGGCTCTTGTTGAGGCTCACACAGCCGATGAGGTGTATTCCGCAATTGCTGCAGGAGCAAGAGTTATTGGTGTAAACAACCGAAATCTTCGTGACTTCACGGTGGACATAAATAACTGCACAAAGCTCCGTGAGCTTGTTCCAAACAACATTATTTTTGTTGCCGAAAGCGGAATCAAAACACGGGATGACATCAAGGTGCTTGAAAACGCAGGAGTAAACGCAGTTCTCATAGGTGAAACCCTTATGAGAAATCCCGACAAAAAAGCCGCACTTGACGAATTGTCGGGCAGAAAATAAAAAATTGATTTATTAGCCGTGTGCAAAGCACACCAATGATATAAAAGTAATTAAGGGGAATCAAGATGACAAAAGGAAAATTCGGTATTCACGGCGGACAGTTCGTTCCCGAAACGCTGATGAATGCTATCAATGAATTTGAAGAGGCATACAACAGGTACAAGGATGATCCCGAGTTTGTTGCAGAACTCGACACACTTATGCGTGAATACGCAGGCAGACCGTCACTTCTCTATTATGCCGAAAAAATGACAAAAGACCTCGGCGGTGCAAAGATTTATCTCAAGCGTGAGGACTTGAACCACACAGGTTCACACAAGCTCAATAACTGCCTCGGTCAGTGCCTTCTTGCAAAGAGAATGGGCAAAACAAGAGTTATTGCCGAAACAGGCGCAGGTCAGCACGGTGTTGCAACGGCAACCGTAGCCGCACTTTTAGGACTTGAATGTGAAATCTTTATGGGCAAAGAGGATACAATCCGTCAGGCTCTCAATGTTTACAGAATGAAGCTTCTCGGTGCAAAGGTCAATGCCGTTGAAACAGGCACAATGACTCTTAAAGATGCCGTAAACGAGGCAATGCGTGAATGGACAAACAGGGTTTCCGACACACACTATGTTCTCGGCTCGGTAATGGGACCGCACCCGTTCCCGACTGTTGTCCGTGATTTTCAAAGCGTAATCGGCAAGGAAATCAAGTCACAGATGCTTGAAAAGGAAGGCAGACTTCCCGATGTTGTTATGGCTTGCGTAGGCGGCGGAAGCAACGCAATGGGCGCTTTCTATGAGTTTATCAAGGATGAAAATGTAAAGCTTATCGGCTGTGAGGCCGCAGGCCTTGGCACAGACACTCCAAAAACTGCCGCTACAATCGCGACAGGCACACTCGGAATCTTCCACGGTATGAAGTCGTACTTCTGTCAGAACGAATACGGTCAGATTGCTCCCGTATATTCAATTTCGGCAGGTCTTGACTACCCCGGTATCGGTCCCGAACACGCAAACCTTGCTGACACGGGCAGAGCAAGCTATGTTCCCGTTACAGACGAAGAGGCTGTAAACGCATTTGAATATCTTTCGAGAACAGAGGGTATCATCCCTGCAATTGAAAGCGCACACGCAGTTGCACATTGTATAAAAATTGCCCCGACAATGGACAAAGACAAGATTATCGTAGTCAACCTTTCGGGCAGAGGCGACAAGGATGTTGCGGCTATCGCAAGATACAGAGGGGAGGATCTCCATGACTGATATTAAATCTGCATTTCAAAACGGCAAGGCATTCATCCCGTTTGTAACAGCGGGTGATCCCGATCTTGAAACAACAGAAAAGCTTCTTATTGAAATGAGCAAAAACGGTGCCGATATCATCGAAATCGGTATTCCGTTTTCAGACCCGATTGCCGAGGGTGTTGTAATTCAGGAGGCTGACCTCCGTTCTCTTTCGGCAGGTACAACAACAGATAAAATCTTTGATATGGTAAAGCGTATCCGTCCGCAGATTGACGCCGTTCTTGCCGTTATGACCTATATGAATCCGATTTTCGTATATGGTACGGAAAGGTTTATGGCAAAGTGTCAGGAGTGCGGAATCTCCGCAGTTATCGTTCCCGACACACCGTATGAAGAAAAGCACGAGCTTACCGATTACAGCGGAAAATACGGCATTGATGTAATTTCTCTCATCGCTCCTACATCTCACGAGAGAATCAAGATGATTGCAAAAGAGGCAGAGGGCTTTGTTTACTGCGTTTCATCAATGGGCGTTACAGGCGTAAGAAGTGAAATCACAACCGATGTTGGCGAAATGGTAAGACTTGTTAAGTCAGTAAAGGATATTCCGTGCGCAATCGGTTTCGGCATTTCAACTCCGGAGCAGGCAAAGAAAATGAGCGAAAGTGCAGACGGTGTTATCGTTGGTTCTGCAATCGTGAAAATTATTGCAAAGTACGGCAAAGACAGCGTTAAGCCTGTTTGCGACTATGTTAAAAGTATGAAGGAAGCGATTTCGTGAGTACACTCGAAGAACTTCAAAGCGTAATTGACAAAAGCAAAAGAATAGTATTTTTCGGCGGTGCGGGAGTTTCGACAGAAAGCGGAATTCCCGACTTCCGAAGTGTTGACGGCCTGTACAATCAAAAGTACGATTATCCGCCCGAGCAGATTCTCAGCCACACATTTTTTGTTCACAAAACAAGCGAGTTCTTCCGCTTTTACCGTGACAAAATGCTCTGCCTTGACAAAAAGCCGAACAAGGCGCACTATAAGCTTGCAGAGCTTGAAAAGGCGGGAAAGCTTTCGGCTGTTGTCACCCAGAACATTGACGGACTTCATCAGGCGGCAGGCAGTAAGCGTGTTTATGAGCTGCACGGAAGTGTTCTTCGCAACTACTGCACAAAGTGCGGCATGTTCTATGATGCAGAGTTTATCAAGAACTCTGCCGATATTCCCAAATGTACTTGTGGAGGTATCATAAAACCCGATGTTGTGCTTTATGAAGAGGGACTTGACGACAGCACGGTAACGGGTGCGGTCAACGCAATTTCAAAGGCTGACACGCTGATTATTGCCGGCACAAGCCTCACGGTCTATCCGGCGGCCGGGTTTATCCGCTACTTCGGCGGCGATAATCTTGTGCTTATCAACCGTGATCCCACCCCAATGGACAAGAACGCAAATCTTGTGTTCCGTGAAAAAGTGGGAGAATTGCTTGACAAAATTATCGTAAACATATAAAATTTATGCGGCGGGGAAATTTCTGTTATTTTTCTGTTACAGCATATAGATGAATGAAAAAATCAATACACAAGATGTTGTTGCGGAACAGAGAAAACCGATAAAATCCGCATAAAATCCAACTTTTTTTGTAAAAAGACTTGATTTTTGCACATTCTTGTGCTATCATAATTCCTATATGACCGATACTTTAAGGAGGTGGGACAATGCCAAACATCAAATCTGCTAAAAAGCGTGTTAAAGTTATTGCTACAAAGACTGCTCGTAATAAGGCTACAAAATCTGCTCTCAGAACAGCTGTAAAGAAGGCTTATTACGCAGTTGACACTAACGCTGACAACAAAACAGAGGCAGTTCGTCTTGCTATTAAGAAAATTGACCAGGCAACAGCTAAGGGTATTCTTCACAAGAACACTGCAGCAAGAAGCAAATCATCACTTGCTAAAAGACTTAACGCATCAGCATAAGTGCAATAAATCTTACAGGCTTAAAAGCAGAGAATATTCTCTGCTTTTTTATTTTGTTCTGTTGACATTTTTGTAAAAACTGTTAGAATATAAATAAAGATACGGCAGATACTACTGCCGTACAAGCATACAAAATTTGGAGGCGACAGAATATGAAAAATCATAAGTGCAGATGGGCTTTAATTATCGGTATCATCTCTGCAGTTGCAGCTCTTTCTGCTGCTCTCACAGCGTTCTTTATTGTTAAGGATAAGCAGAAAAAAGATGACGAGGAGCTTATGGAATACCTCGACAGCTCAATTGAGTAATTATTGAGTAAATCTTAAAAGCCGAATGCGGACCGTTCATTTTTTGGGCGGTCCGTTTTTATGAAACTTCATTTTATTTTTTGTGGTGATTTTATGATACGGGAAGAACTTGACCGACTTCTCTGTGATGCCAAAAGCAACGCAGAACTCAAAGAAAAACTTCTGAAAACCGAACAGAGCGAAAATCCGATTGACAACTTCTGTTCTCTCTGCCGGTCGCACGGGTACAAAATCAGTGCAGGCGAACTTTTTGCACTCGGACTTGACGAAAGCGACACCAAGCTTCGCAGTGTGAACGGCGGCGGAGTGAACGCAATTGACGGCTGGGACGATGCCTACGAGCAATTTATTCTTACATTGAAATGGACATGACTATGAAACACTACTTCCCGAAATACTGCGAAAAATTCAGATGCATTGCGAACCTCTGTCCCGACAGCTGTTGCAGGGACTGGGATGTTGTTGTCGATGATACAAGCTTTGATTTTTATAATACAGTCAAAGGCGAGTTTGGCGACAGGCTCAGGTCGCTTATGACAATTGACGAGGACGGCGACAGAATTTTCATCAGGCAAGGTGAAAAATGCCCGTTCTGGAACAGCGATATGCTGTGCGACATTTACATCAACCTCGGCGAAAATCACCTTTGTCACACCTGTAAGGAATTTCCGAGAATCACTCAGGACTACACCGTTTTTTGTGAACATACGCTTTCGTTTGCCTGTCCCGAGGCGGCAAGGCTTATGCTTGAATCGGATTTTGACACAGGCTTTGCAACCGATATTCCGCAGGACTCACAGACCGATTACAGCACAACCGAGATGAATTTTTTGCTCTCTGCAAGAAAACGCACTTTTGAAATTCTCTCAGACTGCAAAATGTCCTTGTCCGAAAGATTGTGCAGACTTCTTGCCTTCAACGAGCGTGTGCAGAATATGCTTGACGATGAAATTTTTGACATCACGGCTATGCCGACAGATGAATATAAAAAGCAAAGCTGCGGAGATGCGTCATTCATTTTTGATTTGCACAAAACCCTTGATATTATGAGTAATGATTGGCTATGTGAGCTTGAAGCAACCGCCGATTTTGCAAAAAATAATACGCTGTCAAACCGTTTTGACAAACCGCTTACCGCCTATCTTGACTATTATGTCCGCAGATATTACCTTTCCGCAATCGACAGTTTTAATGTCATATCCACAATCAAGCGAATGGTCTGTGCATACATAGTGACCGCTTATGAACTCGAAAGGCCCAACAATCCGACTCAAGCCGAAGTTGTGAAAATTTTGCAGGGATATTCAAAAGAGGTCGAACATTCCTATGAGAACGGCGAACTCCTCGAAGATGAATTTATCTTCAATCCACTTTTTTCAACCGACAATTTAATAGGTATTTTATAAATAAATCCCGAACACATTTTACCGTGTTCGGGATTTGTTGTTTATTCTTTATTTTCGTCCGAATTCTTTTTGTTTCGTTTTTTCACGGAAACAATGTCAAGTTCAAACCAGAATGTACTGCCTTTGCCGAGTGTACTGCGAACGCCGTATCTTGCATTGTGGCTGTCAAGAATACCCTTGACTATTGACAAGCCGAGTCCCGTGCCGATAACGCCACGCTTATGCTCCTTGTCAACCTTGTAGTAACGATCCCAGATGTATTCAAGCTTTTCGGGAGGAATGCCGTCACCGTGATCCGTTACCTCAATGAGAACCTTTTTGCCGTTTACCTTTTGCGTTACAATAACGGTTTTGTCTTCACCGACATAATTGACTGCATTGTTCACAAGATTATAGATTACCTGTGAAATTTTCAGTTCATCGGCTAAAATGTAGACATCTTCGTCACTCTCAAACAGAATGTTGTATCCGTCCTGTTCCTTGAGCTTTGCGTACCTTGTGAAAATATTCTTGATGCTGTCGGTAAGACAGAATTCAGATTTTTCAGGTTGAATTGCACCCGACTGAATTTTTGAGAGGTCAAGCAAATCGTTGACAAGTGTTGAAAGTCTTGTTGCCTCGTCAATAATAATCTGAATATTTTCGGGAGTGTTTTCACCGGGCAGGTCACGCATAACCTCGCCGTAGCCCGTAATCATTGTCAGCGGTGTTCTCAAATCGTGCGAGATGTTGGCTATAAGCTCTTTTTGCAATTTTTCGGTTGCGGCAAGCTCCGTTTTTGCGTAGTTCAGCGTTTCGTTGAGCTCCTCAACCTCAAGATATCCTCTTGCGTTAAAGTCAACATCATAGTTTTTCTTTGCAAGCTCCTTTGCCGCCGTGTTTGTTTTTGAAATCGGCTTTGCGATTCTGTAGCTTGCGTAAAGCGAAATTATAACGGCAAGAAGCACAAACACAACCGAAACGATTGCAAGCTGGTCACGGACGATTTCAACCGTGTTAGTCAGCGGTGTGATTGACGATGTTACAATCAAAAAGCATTCGCTGCCGTCCTGCAGATTGATAATGTCGGTGTAAACCATATTTTGAACATCTTTATCGGGAGCGGAAGCATACCGAATAGTATTCCTCTCGGCTGTGTCGGATGAAGAATATTCATTAAAAAACTGTCGTTCAAACTTGCCTTTAATGCTGTCCTCTTTGTAGTTACTTGTGATGAACATATAATGTCCGTCATTTTCCTCTGCCAGCTTGTAGTATGAATAGACATCGTGATACTGAAAATTCAGGTTTGAAACGGGGTTGTCATATTCGCAACAATACTTCAATGTGAAAAGAGAAGTTGAATCGTAAACATAAACCGAAAGTGAATTGTAGCTTGCAACATTTTCAATTGTTCCGAGAGCGTTTTTGTTTTCTTCAATCGACTTTGAAATAACCTGTGCGTTCTTTTCAACCTGTGAAGATTTTGTTGCCGTGTAGAACGATTCAAGAAAAAAGGTCTGGAACACCCACAACACGATCACAATTGCAAATCCGAACAGAAGAAAATAGCATAACAGCTTAAAATTCAACGGCAGATAATGGCGGTCAAATCGTTTGTTAGATTGTTTCAAAACGGTAACCCACCCCTCGAAGCGTTACAATGCATCTGCTGTATTCGCCAAGGCTCTTTCTGAGAAGCTTAATGTGTGTGTCAAGCGTTCTTTCGTCACCGAAGAAGTCGTAGCCCCAGACCTCGCTTATAAGCTTTTCACGGGTGAGTGCAAGTCCTTTGTTCTTTACCATATAGAAAAAGAGTTCGTATTCCTTTGGCGTCATCTCAATTCTTTTGCCGTCAATTGTAACAATTCTGGCTGAGAAATCAACCGAAAGACCTTCGTATGTAAATACATCCTTCTTCACATTCTCTTCGTTCTGAGCGCCTTGTGAACGCTTGATTACGGCATTAACACGCATCATAAGCTCCTTTGGCGAGAACGGTTTAACAACATAGTCGTCACTGCCAAGCTCAAAGCCGTGAATTTTATCGTACTCCTCGCCTCTTGCCGAAAGCATAATGATAGGTGTTTTCTTGAATTTTCTGATTTCCCTGCAAGCGGAAAAGCCGTCAAGCTCAGGCATCATAACATCCATTATAATAAGGTCAAAGTCCTCTTTACGGCAAATTTCAATTGCCTGCATACCGTCAACGGCTTCTTCAACCTCAAAGCCCTCAAATTCGGCATATTTTCTGATAATCTGTCTGATTCTTGCCTCATCGTCAACAACAAGTATCCTGCTCATTTTTGTACGCCCCTTTTATTAAAATTATAAGCGTCGGTTAAGACGCAGTGTATTCCGACTGTTACTCTATCATCCGAATGTGATAAAATTATGTTAATTTTCAATTTTGTTGGTGAAGTATTGTATGGGCGGATATTATCTGTCCATACGGCGAGCCGCCGTTCCCTATTCGTGAAGATAGTATGATATTAAAAACACATATTATGCCCGAGCGTAATATCGTAATTCTTCGTACCACACTGTTGGGGAGAACCTCGTTCGCCCGCGGGAGAACACGGTTCTCCCTTACAAACAATACATATCATTCATCACATCAAAAACTAAATATAAACATATAAATTCATCAAACGGGCGGATAATATGTGCAGTGTAGTAACATAGTATACAACAGTGCAAAGACATAGTATACAGTTTTATGATAAAATAAATGGCAAGAAAATAGCAAATGAAGGAGCTGTTTTTATGCCGTGGGAGTGTAAAACTGTGGAAAAACAAAGATTAGAATTTGTTACAAAAGCATTAGAAACAAATAATTTTAGTGCTCTATGTCGGAAATATGAAATCACACGCAAAACTGGTCGCAAGTGGGTTGATAGATTTAAACAGGGACTGCCCTTAACTGATATGTCACGCAGACCATTATGTTCTCCTAACAAAACGCCTGACGACATTGAAGAATTAATCGTTTCTGTTCGTTTCGATAACCCGGGTTGGGGTGATGATAAAATTAAAATTTTTCTTGAAAATCAAGGGTATAAAAACATTCCTTGTCCAAGAACCATTACTAACATTCTTCATAAACACCAACTCATATCTGAAGAGGAATCTCTCAAAAGAAAGCCTTTTAAACGCTTTCAGAAAGAACATTGCAATGATATGTGGCAAACTGATTTCAAGGGAGAGTTTTTAACTGCCGATAATCGTTATTGCTATCCATTGACTATTCTTGATGACAGCTCACGATACTCAATCAAAATAGCATGCTTTCCTAACACTAAAAATGTCGTTATTAACGCTTTTAAGCAAGCTTTTTATGAGTTTGGTATGCCATCAAGCGTACTTTCTGACAATGGTTCTCAGTTTGCAGGTTTTAAACATGGATTTACTATGTTTGAAAAATTCCTTATGAACAATGACATTCTTCCCATACATTGCAGAATTAAACATCCGCAAACACAAGGAAAAATTGAACGGTTTCATGGCAGTATGAAAAGAGAACTTTTAAATCATAATCTATTCAAGAACTTGGATTACGCTGACAAGGCTCTGCAAGAGTGGCGAACTAAGTATAATTGCCTGCGACCTCATGAAGCACTTGGGAACAAATGTCCTGCCGATGTCTATACTCACAGCGAAAGGATTTTTGCTGACAAGGTGGAGCCGTTTGAATATGAACCCGGCTTTAAAGTCATAAAAGTAAATTCGTGGGGATATGTCCGTTTTCAGAATTTTCAATTATATCTTAGTGAAACTTTCATCAATGATTATGTTCAATTCAGACCTAATCCAAACAATGATTCATTTCTTGTTTGCTATCGCAATTTTGTTATTGCTGAGTATGACTCGTCATCCGGCAAGCGTATTCACCGCAAGATTTCAAGACTGTGAATTTGTATACCATGTCCTTGCACAGGTGGTTACCATGTTGCACTTGACATAATATCCGCCCCTACGGTATAAATATTTACATTTTTATACCTGAATAAAAATATGTTTTATTGGCTAACACGGTTCGCCGCTGTACTTCAAATCACAACTGTTATAACAATCCGTTAAAATGATTATACCACATTTCATTTCTTATTGAAATACCGTTGAAAATAAATTATAATGTATAGTGTTAAAATTTGGTGCTAAATTCATATTAAGGAGTTCGGATATGGAAATAAGAAAAATCAAGGCGCAGACGGTATGCGATACGGTTAAAAAGCTGTTTACCGACTGCAACTATTTTATCGGAAAAGACATTATGTGCGCCCTTGAAACCGCAAGGGATAACGAAAGCTCGCCTGTAGGCAAAAGTGTACTTTCACAGATTATCGAAAACGATAAAATTGCGGCTAGTGAAGAAGTTCCCCTTTGTCAGGATACGGGTATGGCTGTCCTCTTTGTTGAATACGGCGATAGGGTTGTTATTGAGGACGGCAGTTTTGATGAGGCTGTCAACGAGGGCGTTCGCAGAGCCTATATTGACGGCTACCTTCGCAAGAGTGTAGTAAATGATCCTGTTTTCGACAGAATCAATACAAAGGATAACACTCCTGCAATTATCCACACAAAAATTGTCAGCGGAAATCAGATTAAAATTACCGCCGGCGGCAAGGGCTTCGGCAGTGAAAATATGTCGCAGATAAAAATGCTCACCCCGTCAAAGGGCATTGAGGGCGTTAAGCAGTTTATTCTTGATACTGTTTTTCAGGCAGGTCCAAATCCCTGTCCGCCTATGGTTGTCGGTGTCGGAATCGGCGGTACTTTTGAAAGAGCCGCCCAGCTTGCAAAAAAAGCAACCTTCCGTCCGATTGATTCCAAAAATGAAGATGAACGCTATGCACAGCTTGAGGATGAGCTCCTCACCGAAATCAATAAAATGGGCTTCGGCCCTGCAGGACTCGGCGGCAATACAACTGCAATCGGTGTGAATATCGAAACTTCACCCACACACATTGCAGGAATGCCTGTTGCGGTCAACATCTGTTGCCATGCCGCAAGACACGCAAGTGCAACGATCTGAGGAGGAAAAGCTGTGGAAAAGAAAATTACACTTCCGATTACGGATGAAGATATCAAAAATCTCAAAGCAGGCGACAGCGTTCTGCTCTCGGGTTCAATCATCACAGGCAGAGATGCCGCACACAAAAGACTTTATGAATTGATTCAGAAGGGCGAAAAACTTCCCGTTGACATCAAAGGCGAGCTTATCTATTATGTAGGTCCTGCCCCTGCAAAGCCCGGTTATGCAGTAGGTCCTGCAGGTCCGACATCAAGCTATCGTATGGATAAGTACGCTCCGTCATTGCTTGACCTCGGACTCAAAGGAATGATAGGCAAAGGCGCAAGAAATAAAGAAGTTGTCGATGCGATTGTTCGCAACAAGGGCGTGTATCTTGTCGCAATCGGCGGAGCGGCGGCACTTATCGCAAAAAGTATCAAGAGCGAGGAAATTCTCTGCTATGAAGATTTAGGCACAGAGGCTGTTCGCAGATATGAGGTTGAAGATTTTCCGTGCATAGTTGCAATCGACAGCAACGGCAACAATGTCTATGAAACCGAACCGCCAAAATACAGAAAATCATAATTCGGCGGCATTAAATTAAAAGAAGGTCGGAGAGCGCAAAAGCTTTTCCGACCTTTTGTTTGTTGTAAATTATTGCTTGCCGCTCTCTTCTTTTTTCTCTCTGAAAGCGAAGAAACGCTGACCGATGTAGTTGAATGCCACAAAAAGGCATGCGCCTACTATCATTGAGAAGTTGCCTGCAAACTTTTCAACGCTCCAGCCGAACATTGTCCAGCAGTTTGCCGTACAGAGCATACTGATGAGCGGAATTGCAATTCCGTAGGCAAGTCCGTAGCATACTGCAATATTGAGTGCAAATTTAACGATTGGCTTCCAGCCCTTGTCCTTGTTTTTGAATGTGAAGTATTTGTTGAGAAAATAGCTTAAAATACTGCCGAGAATGTAGCCGACAAGCGACGAAATCCATTCGTTCCATCCGCAGAGGTTAAAGAACAGAAACTGAAGTCCCATGCCTACAACCGTGTTTAAAATTCCGACAAGTATAAACTTCCAAAATTTAATGTCAAAAAACTGCTTTATAAAATTACCCATTTAACCCTTAATCTCCTTATCGTCTTTTTCTTCGTTATCTTCATCTTCAAAATTAGAGAATTTTGTAATGTAGATAGGTCTGTCCTTGGCTTCCATATAAATTTTTCCTATGTATTCGCCGAGAATGCCGATTGACATTTCGGTGATACCGCCCATAAAGAGGATTGCGCACAGCGTGGTGACATAACCGGGTGTGGTAATTCCGAGAAACAGCGTCTGAATCAGCGTTATTATAATGTATATGAGCGAAATTACGAAGATGATAAATCCCATAACAGCCGTGAATCTGAGCGGTGCAACCGAAAAGCTTGTGATACCCTCAATCGCATATTTGAACAGACTTGAAAATTTCCATGTTGTCTGACCGAGCTGACGGTCAACTGTTTTGTAGGCAATCCATTTTGTGTTGAAGCCAACCCATGAGAAAATGCCCTTTGAAAATCTTTGAACTTCGCTGAGTTCAAGGATTGAGTCAACCATCTGACGGCTCATCATACGGAAGTCCATTGCGCCGTAGGGCATTTTTACATCTGTAAGCCTATTTGAAAGCTTGAAGAACAGCTTTGAAAAAATTCCTCTGAACTTGCTTTCGCCCTCACGGTCGGCACGCTTTGTCGCACAGCAGTCGTAACCCTCATGTTCAACAGCCTGAATCATCTGAGGAAACAACTGCGGAGGATGCTGAAGGTCGGCGTCCATAACAACAACATAATCGGCTGTTGTGTGTTGAAGCCCTGCAAACATTGCAGCCTCTTTTCCAAAATTTCGTGAGAACGAAATATACTTGATATTGTTAAAAGTTTTCGCAAGCTTTTTCATAATGAGATAGGTTCTGTCCTTACTGCCGTCATTTACAAGTATGTATCTGAAAGAATACTCGGGCAGAGAGTCGATAACCTTGTTGGTTTCAAGCACAAAATGCTCAAGTCCTGCCTCTTCATTATAGCAGGGAACAACTAAATCTATTGTTTTCATTTTTTACATCACCTTTATAAAGTTAAACCCACCTCATAGGAGTGAGAGTATCCGCACTTAGATTTTAATTATAACAAAGCTAACGCAAAAAGTCTATTTTTTTTAAGATTTTTATGTTTTTTTATTTACATCACACACGAAAAGCGTTAAAATAGAATGGATTACTTGTACCCGATTGCATTTTTGTGCATATCGGAAAACAATTACAAAATATTTCGGAGGTCAAATTATGCCCGCTGTAAAGAAAAAGAAAAAGTCGGAGCCTGTCACGATTGAAAACAAAAGTGGCTTCAAGGGCTTTTTCTCAAACAATCTATTTATTATTCTGGCTTTTGTCATACCGTTTGTGCTGATGACAGCCGCTTTCGGAGTTATGAAGGTTTCGCCGTTCGGTGACAATCAGATTCTTGTAACCGACCTGTGGCATCAGTATTATCCGTTCCTTGCGGATATGCAGGAAAAGCTCAAGCACGGCGAATCGCTGTTCTGGTCATGGACGCAGGGCGGAGGTGTAAACTACTTTGCGCTTATGTCCTACTACCTTATGAGCCCGCTCAACTTTTTGACGGTATTTTTGCCGAGTGAATGGCTGAGGGAATTTTTGATGTTCTCTGTTGTAATCAAGGTTGCATGTGCAAGTATGTTTATGGCAATCTTTTTACGCAGTCTTTTTAAGAAGAATGATTTTTCTCTTGTGATTTTCGGATGCAGCTTCGGCTTTTGCGCATTCTTTATGGGCTATTATTGGAACACAATCTGGCTTGATACGGTTTGTATCACACCGCTTGTTGCTCTTGGCGCAGTAAAGCTCTTCACAGAGGGCAAGTTCAGACTTTACATAGTTTCGCTTGCACTTTCACTTTTGACTAACTATTATATCGGTTTGTTTGCCTGCATTTTTGTACTGCTGTCATTCATTGCATACAACATTGTAAAATGGGACGGCATCAAAAAGTTTGCAACAAATCTTCTTCACACAGGTATTTACTCGTTGATTGCACTCGGACTTACTGCATTTTTCCTGTTGCCGGCATTCTTCGGTCTGCAAAACACAAACGCATCGGGTGCAACTTTTCCGACAACCTTTGCAATCAACATAGGTTCAACAAACGACCTTATGGGTGTGCTTGAGGCAATCAGAAAGATTCTTTCAAACTTTATCACCTTTGTGCCGCCTGCAATCAAAGAGGCTGACGCGTTGCCCAACATTGCCTGCGGTACACTTTCTCTTGTACTCGGTATTCTTTTCTTCACAAGCAAGAAAATTTCGCTCAAAGAGAAAATTGTTGATGGCTGTCTTATCGGTTTTATGATTATCAGCTGTATCATCAGACAGCTTGACTATATCTGGCACGGCTTCCACTTTACAAATATGATTCCGTACCGTTTCAGCTATCTCATCAGCTTTGTGCTTGTTGTTATGGCATTCAGAGCATTTATGCTTCTTGAATCAAGCTCTTGCTGGGATGTTATCCTTGCCGCACTCTTTGTTGCGCTTGTAATCATCTTTGGCATCGGCACACAGGAGGCTTATGCGCTTGTCGGCACGGCAGTTATTGCGGCTGTAATCTGCGTTCTGCTTTTCCTCTATACAAAGAGAATTGTTCCGAAACAGGTTCTTTTGATTGTATTCGGCGTCATAATTGTGGGCGAGAGTGCCGCCGCAGGTTATATCGGTGTTAAGACAACAACTGTAACGGGTACTTACGATTATCCGAGAGGCGAGGAAAGTACGGCACAGGTAATTGACTATATGGACAGCCTTGAAGGCAATACAACCGAAATGTGGAGAGCGGAGATGACATCAACTCAGACTCTTAATGACGCGGCTCTTAACCACTACAACGGACTTTCAATGTTCAACTCAATGGCTAATGTTGATATGACCGTGCTGTTTGAAAACTTTGGTATGATGGGTTGGAAGAGCGGTAACCGCTATACCTATGCCGAGGGTTCACCTGTGACAAACCTCTTTATGAATCTTAAATATCTCATTGCCCGTGACGGTATCTATATGAATACCTATGACCTTACAGAGGCTTACGGCGTCGGCAATGTAAAGCTTTTACAGAACAACCACTATCTGCCGATGGGCTTTATGACAAATTCCGAGCTTGCAGGCTGGCAGGTTAATCAGAACGAGGATCAGTTCAATCCGTTTGACACACAGAACGAATTTTTTAAGCTTGCAACCGGCATTAAGGATGATGTTTATACTCCGCTTGATGTTGTTTCTCAGGGACACACAGACTACACCCAGTTCCCCGTAAACAAAACGGATTACGGAAGATATTCATTCAACTGTAACGATACAACGGTTACTCCGCATGTAAAGTGGAATTACGAAGCACCTAAGGACGGCTTGTATCTTATGTATGCCGATATTTCGGGCGGTGACGATGTAACTGTTATGATTAACGATGTTGCACAGAGCAAGACCTACGGTATGGGCAGAAGCTACATTGCCTGCATCGGTCAATGCAAAAAGGGCGACAAGATTTCCGTTTATTCAAATCTTCAGCAGGGACAGTCGGGTTCTGCAATGGTATTTGTTGATGTTCTGAATCAGGATGTCTTTGAAGAAGGCTACAAGAAGCTTTCAAATAGCGTAATGACAACAACAAAGCTTACCGGCAGTTCTATGGAGGGAACAATCAATGCACAGGAAAACGGATTGTTCTACACCTCTGTTCCGTATGAAGAGGGCTGGAAGGCATATGTTGACGGCAAGGAAGTAACAATTACTCCTGTCGGCAACGCACTCGTTGCATTCAATCTTGACAAGGGCGAGCATACAATCAAGCTTGAGTATTATCCAAAGGGATTTGCAATAGGCTTGACCGTGACAATCATATGTGCCGCAACCTTTGCGTTCCTCTGCGTATGGACATATATCATCAAAAAACGCGGAAAAAAGAAAGGCGATATTTCTGAAAATCCCGAAGAAGTTCAGATTAACGCTGAATAACAGAATTAAATATCTTTAAACATTACCGCCGTACAGCGAATAATCTGTACGGCGGTTTTTGTGTTGTAAAGCAAACGGTATGCGGCTGCATTTATAAGGTTCAATTTTTAACTTTACTTATCTCCCGATTTTGTACAAAGGGCGGCGATAAGTCCGAAAACTATTGCGGCGGAGATTCCTGCGGCGGCACTTGTAATACCTCCCGTAAGGATTCCGAGTGCGCCGTCCTCGGACAATGCCTTGCGAACGCCCTCGCTCATAAGAAATCCGAAACCGCTGATTGGCACGCTTGCGCCTGCTCCGGCAAAATCGACAAGCGGTTTGTAAAGTCCGACTGCTCCCAAAATCACACCGGCCACAACAAAGCCTGTGAGTATTCTTGCGGGAGTGAGTTTTGTTTTATCAATGAGAAGCTGACCGACCGCGCAGATGAGTCCGCCAACCCAGAATGCATTTAAATATTGCAAGCTGACACTTCCTTTTAAATTGTTTTGTCATTATCAATAAATATTGTTCCGAATTTTTGGTGAATAATTCCCGAAGAGCATTGATTGTGTGATGAGAAACTGAATTTTTGTGAGTTTGCGCTGTTTTTTTGGAAAAACTCTACACAAAACGCTCATTTTATAGTATAATCTATCATGTTCGTTTCTGCGTTTTTGTATGGCACATTTAAATTGCAGAATAAAGGCACAGAGATTAAGTATTTAATTTTAAGGAGTGAAAAGTCACATGGTCGAGGTTAAAAACCTTACAAAATTTTATGGCAGCATAAAGGCCGTTGACGACATCAGCTTCACTGTTGAAACAGGTGAAGTTCTGGGATTTCTCGGACCGAACGGTGCGGGCAAATCCACAACAATGAATATGATAACAGGTTACCTTTCTTCAACAAGCGGTACTGTTACCATTGACGGATGTGAAATTCTTGACGATCCGATTCACGCAAAGTCAAAAATCGGTTATCTTCCCGAAATTCCGCCTCTGTACATTGATATGACGGTTAAAAAATATCTTGAGTTTATGTTTGATCTCAAGAAGGTGAAGCTGCCCAAAAAGGAACACATTGACGAGGTTATGCGTCTGACAAAGATTACCGAGCAGGCTGACAGAATTATCAAGCATCTGTCAAAAGGTTACCGTCAGCGTGTAGGCCTTGCACAGGCGCTTCTCGGCAATCCGCCCGTAATCATTCTTGACGAGCCGACAGTCGGTCTTGACCCTAAGCAGATTATCGAAATCAGAAAGCTTATCCGCAATCTCGGCAAAAAGCATACGGTCATTTTCTCATCTCATGTTCTTTCCGAGGTTTCCGAGGTGTGCGACAGAATCGTCGTTATTTCAAAGGGCAAAATTGTTGCCGATGCGAAAACCGATGAGCTTTCCGCTCAGGTATCGGGCGGTCAGAAGCTCTCGCTCGTTGCAGAGGGAAGCACTGCCGACATTACCGAGGCAATAAAGAAAATTCCTGCTGTTAAGCATGTTGCAAAGACAGGCAGTAATGTTGACGGCAGCGGCAGATATATGATTGAATACGAAACAGCAAGCGACATCAGACGAGATGTTTACAATGCCATGGTAAGAATCGGTGCGGTAATTCTTGATATGCAGTCAGGCAATGAAACACTTGAGGATATGTTCCTTAAGCTTACCTCAGGCAAATATGACAGCAGAAAGGAAGATATGTAATGGGTGCTATTTTAAAGAGGGAGCTTTCCTCTTATTTCAATTCGGCAATTGCATATGTTGTTTTTGCCGCTTACTTCTTCTTTTCGGGTGTGTTTTTCTACAACTACTGCGTTGTGTACAACTCGGCAAGCTTAAGCTATGTTTACGGCAATATGCTTTTGATTATCCTGTTTTTAATTCCGATTATAACAATGAAATCTTTTGCGGATGAAAAGTACCAGAAAACAGATCAGGCACTCTTTACCGCACCTGTAAGCCTTACAAAGGTCGTTCTCGGCAAGTTCCTCGGTGCATTTGTGCTTTATGCAATCTGCAGTGCAATCTTCCTTCTCTATGCGGTTGTAATTTCGTTCTTTGCAACTCCGGAATGGTCGGTTATTCTTTGTACATTTCTCGGACTGCTCCTCTTTGGTGCGGCTCTTATTGCAATAAATGTGTTTATCTCATCTCTTACGGAAAGCACAATTGTTGCAGCTATCGTAAGTATGGCGGTAAACCTTGTTATCTATATGATGACAAATTTCACAAGTATGATTTCAATCGACTGGATTAAGAACATTATCGGAAAAATTGACTTTGCTACATACTATAATTCATTCAAATACGGTCTGCTCAGCGCAACCGATATCACATTCTTCCTGAGCGTGGCAGGATTGTTCATATTCTTTACTGTTCGTGTTCTGGAAAAAAGACGCTGGAGCTAAGGGGGTAATATAAATGAGCGAAGAAAATAAAAACTTAAATACTATCTCCGAAGAAACTGCAAGCGCCGACAGTAATGCGGTGGCAGAAACAGCCGGTAAAACGGAAGATACAAAAGCTAAAAAGGCTAAGAACAAAAAATCAAAGCCTCAAAAAGAAAAGGGAAAATTCAAAAAGTTTATGAAGTCAAGAAAGGCAAAACACGGCACGGTTGCAATGGCAATCACGGCTCTTGTTATTGTTATGGTGATTGTTCTCAACATTATAATCGGACTTCTTGTTAACAGATTCCCCGACCTTGAGCTTGACCTCACCTCAAACAACTCGTTTGCTCTTCAGGATGACACAATTGATTATGTTTCACATCTTAACAATGATGTTACCGTTTATATACTTATGGAGAAGGACAAATTTGAAGGTCAGGGAACATACTTTGTTCAGGCTCAGAAAATGCTCAATAAAATGGCGAGCAAGTCAGACGGAAAAATGAAAATCAAGTATGTTGACCTAACATCAAATCCCTCCTTCACATCCAATTATCCGAATGTTGACTGGCAGTCAAGCTCAGCAAACAACATTGTTCTTGTTGAGTCGGGCAAGCAGTACAAGGTGCTTACCCTTACGGATTGCTTTGAGTATGATGAGCAGACCTACAACTACTACGGCACATACAGCTTTACAGGCACAAAGATTGAGCAGGCTGTTGTAACGGCAATTCTCAATGTTACAACAGACGACAAGGTTGTTGTTGATATGATCAAGGGCAACAACGAGCAGGATTACTCATCGCTTAAAAGTCTTCTTGAAAACAACGCTTATCAGGTGAATGAGGTTTCACTTGCAACAGGCGATTTTGACAAAGACGCTAAGGTTGCAATTATGTATGCGCCGTCTGTTGACCTTGACGAAAAAATTGTTGAAAAGCTTTCAACATGGCTTTCAAATGACGGCAAGTACGGTCGCTCACTCATCTATGTTCCGACTGCCGATATGGGGGAGATGCCTAACCTTGACGATTTCCTCAAGGAATGGGGTATGTCAATTGACAGAGGCTATGTGTTTGAAACAGACGAAACCGCGCTTGTAAATGCAAACTCACCGTATGCATTCACGGTAAGCTACGGTGATTACTACAAAGATAACCTCAAAAACAGCAAGATTCCTGTTGTTGTATCAGAGTCACACGCTGTTAATATTACAGATGAAAACACCGCACACGCATTGCTCAAAACTACGAACAAGGCAGGCGTATTGCCGATTGATGCCGACAAGAGTTGGGACTACAAGGACGCAATCACAGGCAACGGTGAAAATGTTGCCGCAGAGGGCGTTATGACAAACGAGGACAAAAAATCGTCAAGAGTTGTTGTATTCGGTTCATATGTTATGTTCAGCGACACAATTATGCAGTACAACAGCTTTAACAACTCGGCATACTTTATGAATGTAATCAACACAATTGCAGACAAGGAAGATGTCGGTATTACAATTGAGAGTAAGTCGATTGATAATACAGAACTCGGCATTACCGATGTTGCAACACAGAACACAATGCTTGTTGTGTTTGTAATCGTTATCCCGATTGCAATTCTTGTTGCAGGCTTTGTTTTCTGGCTACGCAGGAGGAACAGATAATGAAAAAGAATACTAAAATATTGATTATTGTCTGCGCAGCAGCATTGATTCTTGCGGGACTTATGTGTCTGCTCATCTTTCTTCCGAAGGGCGACGGTTCGTCATCGGGAGCAGCAACATATGATGAGGGTGTAAAGATGAGCGTTACAACCGATAAAGACGGTGTTCATCAGGCACAGATTCAGACAAACGATAAGGGTGAAATTGATAACAACAGCTACGGCACTCTTATGGATTATATCCCTGCAAAGATTTCAAAGATTCATCTTGAAAACAAAAAAGGCACTCTTGACATCAAGTCGTACACCCCGACCGATAAGAACGGCAAGACAAGTGCTACACAGTACACAATTGTAGGTTATGAAGATTTTGACCTTCAGGGCGGTATTGCAGATAACATTGCAAACAATGCCGCAAGCATTGACTTTACAAAGGTTATGACCCTTGACGGCTCAAAGCTTGCCGATTACGGTCTTGACAAGCCGAGAGATACTGTTACCGTAACTTATACCGACAAGACAAAGGCTGTTATCTATGTCGGTGATGATGCTCCGCAAAGTGCGGGAACATACATAAAGTTTGGCGACAGTGACACAGTTTACCTTGTTGCCACAGATTCTGTTTCTGCATTTGACTACGGCCTTACCGACCTTATCAGCCTTACAATCAACGATGCGGCATCTAACAACGACAACAGTGAGGCATCCTCAATTGAAATTTCAGGCTCTAACTTTCCAAAGACAATCACTCTAAAGCCAAATTCAGACGGCAAGAACTCAGCTTCTTTTGTTATGACAAGCCCTGTTGAGTGCTACGCAAACGAGAACGAAAGCAGTCTTGTTGCAGGCGGCATAAGAGGTCTTTATGCCCTCACGGTAAAAATGGTTAATCCGTCATCCTCACAGCTTTCAAGCGTAGGTCTTTCTGAACCGTATGCAAAGTTAAAGGCTGTTTATCCCGACACAACGGTCAGTCTCAGAGCTTCAAAGCCGGACGGTAACGGCAATGTGTGCCTTATGAAAGAGGGCGGAAATATTGTATATACAATTTCCGCCGAAAAGGTTCCGTGGGTTAAAACAAGCTATGACAGCCTTGTAAACGAATATGTGCTTTATCCGAAGATGAGCGCATTGTCGGAGGTTTCCGTAAATGACGGCAAGAACACCTACACATTCTCGCTGAGCACTGCGCAGAAAACAAAGACAGACGACAACGGCAGTGAGTCTACAACAACCACAACAACCGTTAAGAACGGCAAGACAGAAATTGAGCTTGCAACATTCTCGGGCTTCTATGAAAATCTTACTATGATTGAGCTTGCCGATACAAAATCGGACAGCAAGAACGGTTCGCCTGTTCTTACCGTTACATATACATACTCATCCGACGGCTCGACAGACACTGTAAGCTATTATAAGTCTGACGGCAACCGTTATGTTGCGGTTATCAACGGCAGAGTTGCAGGTCATGCATATCAGTCGAAGGTCAACACCGCTGTCAAACAGGCTGCAAGTGTTGCCGCAAACAAATCGGAATAATCCTTGAGTTGAGTTTAGTCTTTTACACCCGAGCTTTTTAGTTCGGGTGTTTCTTTTGCCGGGTATATGTATACAAGCACAATTTTTATAAATAATCAGACAATATATTGCAATGCGGCAGTTACTATAGTATAATAGTCATATGAAGGTGATTTATATTAACTTTAAATGGTGAATATTATGAATATGGTTCTGCATTGTACAATATGTGATGATAACCCTTCGGCGGCTCAACAGGCAAAGGAAATTGCCGAGCGTGCTTTTTATGAAAAGAATATATCGGCGGATATTTCAGTATACACCGACAGCGGTCAGTTTATGTTTGAGCTTGACGACAACAAACAAATTGATATTCTGATTCTCGACATTGAAATGCCCAAGGTGTCGGGCTTTGAAATTGCGGAATATGTGAAAAAATTAAACCCGAATTGTCTTATTATTTTTATGACCTCCCATGTAAATTATGCCGTTGACGGATATAAACTTGATATTTTCAGGTTTGTGCCAAAACAAGACGGAGATTATAGGCTGAAGACCGCATTGCTTGACGCGGCAGGCGTTATTGACCTTGAAAGCAAAAAGTCATATTTCATTGAACGGCACGATATGTGCGGTATGCTGCCGTGCAAGTACATTTTGTACATTACCAAAAGGGGAAAAAACAGCGAAATTTACCACCTCAAAAGCAAAGAGCCGATAAAAATACGAAAACCGCTGGCGGCTGTGTTTGAAGAACTTGACTCAAATGAATTTATTTATATTTCCAGAGGCTGTATTGCAAATATGGCAAATGTGCAGAAAGTTGACCGCCGCGAATGGGTATGCAAAAACGGCGACAGAGTGCCGATAAGCGCATCACTCTATGCGGAAATTAAGGAGAAGCTGCTTGATTTTTGGGGGCGAAAAATAATATGCGATTGACACGCTCCGACAAAAGCGTGAAAATTAGCGGTCAAAAATCGGCAATTTAAAGACTAATTAACACAAGCAGGTTTTTTGTGTTATAATAATATCGAAAACAGGGTCTGTGAATCTAACCGGTCACAAATAAATACGCAAGCCTTGCTCTTTGAAAGTTATTCCGAAAGATATGTTATTTTGGAAAACCTTATCCTGTTTCGCACATCCTAACCCCGAAACACTTTTAACACTGCTGCATTTACATTTATGCGAAACAGAAAAAGCCTGAGCATTTTTGCTCAGGCTTTTTGAATGCTTGAAAAAATTATTTTGTTCCGAAAATTCTGTCGCCTGCATCGCCCAAGCCGGGGCAGATGTATGCATTTTCGTTGAGCTCACGGTCAAGACAGCCGACATAAAGCTGAATGTCGGGGTGCGCATTCATAAGAGCGTCAACACCCTCGGGAGCTGCGATGATTGACATGAACTTGATTTTCTGACCGCCGTGCTTTTTGATGAAATCAACAGCGGCAATAGCCGAACCGCCTGTTGCAAGCATCGGATCAACAACAACAATCTGACGCTGGTCGATTGGATCGGGCAGCTTGCAGTAATATTCGTGAGGTGCGTGGGTTTCGGGGTCACGGTAAAGACCGATATGACCTACCCTTGCAGACGGAACAAGTGCAAGAATACCGTTTACCATACCAAGACCTGCACGGAGGATAGGCACAACTGCGAGCTTTTTGCCTGAAATAACAGGCTGAACAGACTCCTCAATCGGAGTTTTTACCGTGATGTCCTGAGTTTCAAGGTCAGAAAGAGCTTCGTAACCCATAAGCATTGCAATTTCTTCAACCAATTTGCGAAATTCGTTTGTTGATGTGTCTTCTTTTCTGAGAAGTGTAATTTTGTGTCTTATAAGCGGATGTGTCATGTACGAAACTGACATATCATTGCCTCCTTGTTGAATTTTGATTATTTGATTAACTTAATGATACTAAAAACCGTTCAAAATGTCAATGATATCAGGGATTAAGCGATGCTTTTATCCTAAACATTATTTCATAATATATACGGATTTGCCGTGCTTCGCTGCTCCGACTTTTTTCTGTCGATAAACATAATTCTGACAATTTGTCCGTTTGTCAGAGAAAATAAAAAAATTCAAAAAACATAAAACAAATGTTTGATTTTTTTGAAATTGTATGGTACAATCATACTGTAATTACAAACAAGGGGCGTTGCGATATGAAACCTTTAAGCAAAAGCCAACAGAAAATTTTCGATTATCTAAAGGAATGTGCAGGCGAGGGCAGAGTTCCGTCAGTTCGTGAAATCTGCGAAGAAACGGGACTGAGTTCAACATCAACCGTTCACCACCACCTCAAGGCACTTGAAGAAAAAGGTCTTATTTCACGAGAACACGGCGTGAACCGTTGTATTCAGATTAACGGCATGGAGAAAAACACCGATGTTCCCGTTTTGGGCAGAGTTGCGGCAGGTTATCCGATTCTTGCCGTTGAGAATATTGAATGTTATGTGCCTGTTCCCGACAGTTTAAAAAGGGGCAGAGAGCTTTTTGCTCTGCGTGTTCAGGGCGAAAGTATGATTAACGCAGGCATTTTCCCTGACGATATTTTAATTGTTCACCGCACACCTGTTGCGGAGAACGGCGAAATCGTTGTTGCTCTTGTCGGTGACGAGGCGACCGTAAAGCGTTTTTACAAGGAAAACGGTCACTTCAGACTTCAGCCTGAAAACGATAATTTTGAACCGATTATAGTTGACGAAGTCGCTTTGCTCGGCAAGGTGATCTCGCTTGTAAGATATTTTGATTAAAAGGATTAGCTATGAAAGTTAAATTTTACAGCCTTAATACAGACAAGCCGTTGAAATACGCCGTAATTTGTGCGAGATACAACGGAAAATGGGTTTTCTGCAAACACAAAAATCGTGATACATATGAAATTCCGGGCGGTCATCGTGAGGACGGCGAAGATATTGAAGCAACCGCAAAGCGTGAACTTTGGGAAGAAACAGGGGCGAAGGATTTCGAGATCTGTCCCGTATGCATCTATTCGTTCACGGATTACGGAATGCTCTATTTTGCGGAAATTCGCAGTTTCGAAGAACTGCCGCCGCTTGAAATTGAAAAGATTAATCTTTTTGACGATATACCAAAAAATTTGACATACCCTACAATTCAGCCGTTCCTTTTCGAAAGAGTACAGGAGTTTTTAGAAACGAAATAACAAAATACTGTTTGCAATCTGCAAGATAATACATTTGAGAGGAAGTGATAAAATGCGTGACTATGTGATTTACGATATGTACACAGATGACAGAATGTTTCGTTACGAGGTCTATAAGCACCCGAACGGAATGTACGAAGTGTGTGTTCAGTCGAGAGAGGCGGAAGATTTTGCCGTGAACGAGCAGTACCTCTACTGCGACATTCCCGAAGAAGTCACACATTTTACCGACACTCTCGAAAGAGCAATAGAAATCGGCGACTGCAAGCTGTACTGCCTGATCGGCGAGTATCTTGCACGCTGTTCGTGAAGCCGGACTGTGAAGTACAGCCGCAGTGTGCTGTGTGTTAGGCTGAGCCGATTTTACGGCTGTTCCTTCTGCTATATATGATATATATAAATGCTTTCGGCTGATTGACGGTAAAACAAATTTGTTATTCATTTAAAAGAATCGGGCGGCAGAATTTTTATTTCTGCCGCCCGATTCTTTTGTGTGTAATGTTTACTTATTTTCTTTTTCTTGTGAACCAATATATCAATCCAAGCACAATCAGAAAACCGCCGAGGATGCAACGGAAGACTATATTCAGCGTACCCTCAAACATCGGATAGCCTGCAAAGGTTCGCAGACCGTACCACACGGTCATAAAGATAAAGAACAAAGCCATCAAAACAGCGAGCAAGCCTTGGTGTTCATGACGGTATTTGATTCCTATGACAACCATAAGAACGGCAAGAGCTGCCCAAAGCCATACATACATATTTTGAAGAAATTCGCCCATAAAATTCACCCTTATATTATTGCTAAGTAGATTATAGAGTATCGGCTGCGCATTGTCAAACCGTGTTATGTGATGATTTTCTGAAAACGAAAAAATTTTTCAAAAACGCTTGACTTTTACTGACTTTGGTATTATATTATGAGTATAGCAATTAGCACTCAACCGTTGAGAGTGCTAAAACAGCAAAATCCGACACGAAATGAGGTGAACGGTATGGAGCTGGCTGAAAGAAAAAAGAAAATATTATCGGCAGTAATTGAAAGCTATATCAACACAGGCGAGCCGATTGGTTCAAAAGCGTTGATTAACGAAACGGGACTTGAGGTTTCATCGGCAACGGTGCGAAATGACCTTGCAGACCTTACAAATAAAGGCTACTTGGTTCAGCCGCACACCTCGGCAGGACGAATTCCAACGCTGCAGGGTTACAGATACTACATCGACAATCTGATGAAAATTACCCCCGTAACCCAAGGCGGACGGGAATATGTTGAATCCGAGCTTTATAAAAGTGCAGATTCCCCCGAGAGTATTCTCAAAGAGGCGAGCGGCGTTATTTCAAGGCTGACAGGCTGCACGGCGGTAACAACAACACCTTCGGGCGAGGAAAGCAGAATCCACAGAATAAGATTTGTTCAGACAGGTTCGCACACGGCAATGGCTGTTGTGATTGCCTCAAACGGAATCATAAAAACAAAGCTGTTTCGTTGCGATTTCCTTTTGAACCCCGAACTTTTGACCGTGTTTGACAAAGCATTCAATGAAATCTTTTCGGGAATGAAGCTTTCATCGGTCAACCGACCGTTCATTCAAACAGCGGCGGCAAGGCTCGGTGAGCTTTCAATGTTTACCCCGGGAGTGCTTGTGGCAATTATGGAGGCCTGTGAAACGGCAAAGGAAGTCAGCGTTTATCTCAGCGGTGTGACAAAGCCGTTGTTTATGTCCGATGTCAATTTTCTTAACGCACGAAATGTTATGGAGTTTCTGAACAACAGACACGACCTTGCGGAAATGCTTGAAAATCTTCCGCTTGACACCTCCGTCAGCATAGGCGGCGAAAACAGCAGAACAGAGCTTGCAGGGAGTGCGGTAATCTCCGCACGATACCGACTTGACGGCAATCCGTCAGGTGTGCTTGCGGTGATAGCACCCGTGAGAACGGACTACGCAAGAGCAATTTCAATTCTTGAATGTGTGTCCGACAGCGTTAGCACTCTCATTGATGAGCTGATAGAAATATGATAAATAAAAATCCTTGAAGGAGGATAAAGATGACTAAGAAAAAATCCGAGAAAACCGAAGAAAAAAAGGTTTCCGAAGAAACAGTCGCAGAAGAAACTAGGGCTGAAAATACCGAAGAGCCTGCAAAGGATGAAAATGCAGACAAAATCAAGGCTCTTGAAGATGAGCTTTCGGCACAGAAGGATAAGTATATGCGACTTGCCGCCGAGTACGACAATTACCGCAAAAGAACGGCAAACGAAAAGCTTTCAATCTATGACGATGCAACTTCAAAGGCTTGTATCGAGCTTCTCCCCGTTGCAGACAGTGTAACGCTTGCTCTTGCAAATCTGAAAGATGCCGATCCCGACATCATCAAGGGTATTGAGCTTATTTCAAATCAGCTTGCAAAGAGCTTTGAAAAGTTAAAGATTGAGTCCTACGGCAAAGCAGGCGACGCGTTTGATCCGAATCTGCACAATGCGGTTTCAAAGATTGAAGACGAAAACCTCGGTGCCGACACAATCGCAGCCGTTTATCAGACGGGTTACAAAATCGGTGACAAAATTATCCGTCACGCAATGGTACAGGTTGCCAACTGTGACTGATTTCATATATAAATATTCAGCAGAAAACACACAAACAAAAACAATTAAAAATTCAATTGGAGGAATTTATCATGGCTAAGACAATAGGTATAGATTTAGGTACAACAAACTCATGCGTAGCAGTTATCGAAGGCGGCGAGCCTGTAGTTATCGCTAACGCAGAAGGCGCAAGAACAACTCCGTCTGTTGTTGCTTTTTCAAAAGACGGTGAAAGAATGGTCGGTCAGGTTGCCAAGCGTCAGGCTATCACAAACCCTGACAGAACAGTTGCATCAATCAAGAGAGAAATGGGTACTGCTCACAAGGTAACAATTGACGGCAAGAGCTACACTCCACAGGAGATTTCAGCAATGATTCTTCAGAAGCTTAAATCGGACGCAGAGGCTTACCTCGGCGAAACAGTTACACAGGCAGTTATCACAGTTCCTGCTTACTTCACAGACGCACAGCGTCAGGCTACAAAGGATGCCGGTAAGATTGCAGGTCTTGATGTTAAGAGAATCATCAACGAGCCTACAGCAGCCGCACTTTCATACGGTGTAGATAAGGAAAAAGACCAGAAGGTTATGGTATATGACCTCGGCGGCGGTACATTCGATGTATCTATCATCGAAATGGGCGACGGTGTTCAGGAAGTACTTGCAACAGCAGGTAACAACCGTCTCGGCGGTGATGACTTCGATAAGAGAATCATCGACTGGATGGTTGCATCATTCAAGACAGAAACAGGCATTGACCTTTCACAGGATAAGGTTGCAATGCAGAGATTAAAAGAGGCTGCCGAGAAGTCAAAGATTGAACTTTCAGGTGTTACAACCTCTAACATCAACCTCCCGTTTATCACAGCAGACCAGACAGGTCCTAAGCACCTTGACCTTACTCTTACAAGAGCAAAGTTTGACGAACTCACATCAGACCTCGTAGAAGCTACAATGGGTCCTGTAAGATCGGCTCTTCAGGATTCAGGTCTTCAGATCGGCCAGATTGACAAGGTTCTTATGGTCGGCGGTTCTTCCAGAATCCCTGCTGTTCAGGACGCTGTTAAGAAGCTTATCGGCAAAGAGCCGTTCAAGGGTATCAACCCTGATGAATGTGTTGCTATCGGCGCAGCTATTCAGGCAGGCGTACTCGGCGGTGAAGTTGAAGGACTTCTCCTCCTTGATGTAACTCCGCTTTCACTCGGTGTTGAAACAATGGGCGGTGTTATGACAAAGATTATCGACAGAAACACAACAATCCCAACAAAGAAGAGCCAGATTTTCTCAACTGCCGCTGATAATCAGACACAGGTTGAAATCAATGTTCTTCAGGGTGAGCGTGAATTTGCCCGTGACAACAAGCAGCTCGGTCTTTTCGCTCTCACAGGCATTGCTCCTGCAATGCGTGGTATTCCGCAGATTGAAGTAACATTTGATATTGATGCCAACGGTATCGTTAATGTATCTGCCAAAGACCTCGGTACAGGCAAAGAGCAGAAGATTACAATCAGTAACTCAACTTCAATGAGCAAGGAAGATATCGACAAGGCTGTTAAGGAAGCTGAACAGTTTGCCGCAGAGGACAAAAAGCGCCGTGAGGCAGTTGACGCTAAGAACGAGGCTGAAAACATTGTTTATCAGGCAGAAAAGCTCGTCAGCGAAAGCGGTGACAAGATTCCCGAGGCTGACAAGAACGCAATCAACACAAAGGTTGCAGCTCTTAAAGAGGCTATCTCAAAGGACGATGCCGCACTCATCGGCACAGCTAAGGAAGACCTCCAGAAGACTCTTAACGATGCTGCCGCTAAGCTTTATCAGCAGGCTGCTCCGCAGGGCGGTGCTCCCGATATGAACGGTGCTCAGCCAAACGGCGGTAATCCTACAGGCAACAACGGCGGAGATCCTAATGTATATGACGCTGATTTCACCGATGTTGACGATAACAAGTAATTTATGTTAGAATAACATATAGTCAAAGGAGCTGTTATATGGCGGCTCCTTTTGGCTGTATAAGACGATAACCGGCTTGCAATATTGCGTGATTTCGGTATTTTGACAAAGGTGAGAGTAATATGGCAGACAAAAGAGACTACTACGAGGTGCTTGGCGTTCAAAAGGGCGCAAGCGACGATGAAATAAAAAAGGCATACAGAGCCTGTGCCAAAAAATATCACCCGGATTTGCATCCCGGCGATAAAGAATGTGAGGAAAAATTCAAGGAAGTAAACGAGGCTTATGAGGTTCTTTCCGATTCCGATAAAAAGGCTCGTTACGACCAGTTCGGTCACGCAGGCGTTGATTCCAACTACGGCGCAGGTGCAGGCGGAGCAGGAAGTCCGTTCGGTCAGGGTATTGATATTGACGATATCTTCTCAAGCTTTTTCGGCGGATTCGGCGGCAGACGCTCCAACAATGCAAACGCTCCTATGCGTGGCAGTGATATTGAAACTACGGTTTACATTTCATTTGAAGAGGCGGCAAAGGGCTGCAAGCAGACAATCAACTATTCATGCGTAACAACCTGTGATGACTGTCACGGAACAGGCGCTCAGCCCGGCACAAGCCCCAAGACCTGTTCGTCATGCGGCGGTTCGGGCAGGGTAACAATCAACCAGAGAACGCCTTTCGGTGTTGTCCAGACTCAGCGTACCTGTGATGCCTGTCACGGCAGAGGTAAGATTGTTGACAATCCTTGTAAAAAGTGCGGCGGTTCGGGCAAACAGCGCAAGAACAAGACCGTTGATGTAACGATTCCGGCAGGCATCAAGGATCAGCAGATTCTTAATGTAAGCGGCAGAGGTAACTCAGGTACAAACGGCGGTCCTGCAGGCGACCTTCATGTTTATGTAAATGTTCGTCCGCACCCTGTTTTTGAACGCAGAGGTGACGATGTGTGGTGCGAAGTTCCGATAACCTTTACACAGGCGGCTCTCGGCGCAGATGTTGTTGTTCCTACTCTTGACGGCAAGGTTTCCTACACGGTTCGTGAGGGTACACAGCCGGGTGATGTTTTCAGACTCAAGGGCAAGGGTATTCAGCGACTCGGCGGCAGAGGCAGAGGCGACCAGTATGTAAGAGTTACCGTTGAAGTTCCGAAGAATCTTAACGGCAAGCAGAAAGAGCTTATCAAACAGCTTGACGGCGCAACAGGCGACAAGAACTACGCAAAACGCAGAAACTTCTTTGATAAAATCAAGAAGATGTTCAACGAGTAACACAGAATAAATAAGATTTGTGGGGCATTTGTCCCCACAAATTTTTTATACGGCGTGCCGCCGTTCCAAATTCGTGAAGATAAGCAGTATTGTTATTATTTGCACAATTTCGTAGGGGCGGATATTATGTCAAGTGCAACATGGTAACCACCTGTGCAAGGACATGGTATACAAATTCACAATCTTGAAATCTTGCGGTGAATACGCTTGCCGGATGACGAGTCATACTCAGCAATAACAAAATTGCGATAGCAAACAAGAAATGAATCATTGTTTAGATTAGGTCTGAATTGAACATAATCATTGATGAAAGTTTCACTAAGATATAATTGAAAATTCTGAAAACGGACATATCCCCACGAATTTACTTTTATGACTTTAAAGCCGGATTCATATTCAAACGGCTCCACCTTGTCAGCAAAAATCCTTTCGCTGTGAGTATAGACATCGGCAGGACATTTGTTTCCAAGTGCTTCATGAGGTCGCAGGCAATTATACTTAGTTCGCCACTCTTGCAGAGCCTTGTCAGCGTAATCCAAGTTCTTGAATAGATTATGATTTAAAAGTTCTCTTTTCATACTGCCATGAAACCGTTCAATTTTTCCTTGTGTTTGCGGATGTTTAATTCTGCAATGTATAGGAAGAATGTCATTGTTCATAAGGAATTTTTCAAACATAGTAAATCCATGTTTAAAACCTGCAAACTGAGAACCATTGTCAGAAAGTACGCTTGATGGCATACCAAACTCATAAAAAGCTTGCTTAAAAGCGTTAATAACGACATTTTTAGTGTTAGGAAAGCATGCTATTTTGATTGAGTATCGTGAGCTGTCATCAAGAATAGTCAATGGATAGCAATAACGATTATCGGCAGTTAAAAACTCTCCCTTGAAATCAGTTTGCCACATATCATTGCAATGTTCTTTCTGAAAGCGTTTAAAAGGCTTTCTTTTGAGAGATTCCTCTTCAGATATGAGTTGGTGTTTATGAAGAATGTTAGTAATGGTTCTTGGACAAGGAATGTTTTTATACCCTTGATTTTCAAGAAAAATTTTAATTTTATCATCACCCCAACCCGGGTTATCGAAACGAACAGAAACGATTAATTCTTCAATGTCGTCAGGCGTTTTGTTAGGAGAACATAATGGTCTGCGTGACATATCAGTTAAGGGCAGTCCCTGTTTAAATCTATCAACCCACTTGCGACCGGTTTTGCGTGTGATTTCATATTTCCGACATAGAGCACTAAAATTATTTGTTTCTAATGCTTTTGTAACAAATTCTAATCTTTGTTTTTCCACAGTTTTACACTCCCACGGCATAAAAACAGCTCCTTCATTTGCTATTTTCTTGCCATTTATTTTATCATAAAACTGTATACTATGTCTTTGCACTGTTGTATACTATGTTACTACACTGCACATATTATCCGCCACTGCATTACAAACAAAAATATCGGCATAAAATGCCCGTGAATCAGAGGTTAAAATGGAATCCTGGACAGAAATAAAAATATCCGTTGACGCAAAGGATATTGACAGAGCAAGTGATATTGCAAATGTCGTAGTCCCCTACGGCATCTATATTGAAGATTACACAAACCTTGAACAAGAGGTTGAGAACATTGCCCATATTGACCTTATTGACGAGGATTTGCTTGCAAAGGACAGAAACAAGGCTTTTGTGCACATTTATCTTGAACCCGATGTTTCGCCGTCAGAGGCGGTTGCATTCCTTTCGGAACGCTACAATGCGGAGGGTATAAAGCATTCAATTGAACTTCTTGACTGCCTTGAAGAGGATTGGAGAAACAACTGGAAGAAATATTTCAACCCGATTGAAGTCGGTGAAAAACTTCTTATCCGTCCGAGCTGGCGAGATGATTACGATGCAGGCAGCCGCAAGGTTCTCAACATTGATCCGGGTCTTGCGTTCGGCACGGGCGGTCATGAAACCACAAGGCTTTGCCTTGAGATGTGCGAAAAGTACCTTAAAGAGGGCGATTCTGTTCTTGATGTGGGTTGCGGCAGCGGTATTCTCGGTATTGCAACCCTGCTTTTGGGTGCAGACCGTGCCGTCGGTGTTGATATTGACGAAACTGCGGTGAGAACTGCGGCTGAAAACGCAGAAATTAACGGCGTTGCTGACCGCTTTACAGCTATCTGCGGCAGCTTTACCGACAAGGTTGAGGGCAAGTATGACATTGTTCTTGCCAATATTGTTGCCGATGCGATTATGTTTCTCTCAAAGGGCATTAAGAACTTTATGAAGGACGATGCCGTTTACATTATGAGCGGTATCATCGACACTCGTGCCGAAGAAGTCAAGGCATCCGTAAGTCAGTATTTTGACATCATCGAAGAACATCTTGACAACGGATGGGCTTGTTTTGCCGCACGGCGTGCCGCCGTTCCCAATTCGTGAAGACAGTATCATCAGTGCGAGAATTAAGATTCTCGAGCGGAACTCTTTAAATTAAAAATTGAAAATTATGGTCGGGTAGCAGGTTTGCACAACGCAAAACATTGTTTCCCGACCGTTTTGTTTATATGAAAGCTATTTCTTATTTGTGTGGGGTCACTTTACAGTCATTTTGCGTCACTATAATATGGGTGTAAAATGAATTTGGAGGTATATTTTATGGAAATTCTGAAAGTTGAAAATCTTACAAAAACCTACGGAAGCGGTGAAAACCTTGTCCATGCGGTTGACGATGTTTCGTTCTCGGTTGAAAAGGGCGAATTTGTTGCCATTGTCGGTGCAAGCGGCAGCGGCAAGTCTACTCTTCTTCATCTCATCGGCGGCGTTGACCGTCCCACAAGCGGAAAAATTTTTGTTGATGGCAACGATATAAGCAAAATGAATGATGACAAGCTTGCCGTATTCCGCCGCAGACAGGTGGGCATTGTCTATCAGTTCTACAATCTTATCCCGATTCTGACTGTTGAAGAAAACATCACGCTCCCCTGTGACCTTGACGGCAGAGGGGTTGACAGAGAAAGACTTGAGATGATTCTTGATTCGTTCGGACTGCGTGCAAGAAGAAAACACCTTCCAAACCAGCTTTCGGGCGGTCAGCAACAAAGAACATCTATTGCCAGAGCGCTCATTAACAATCCGTCTCTTGTGCTTGCCGATGAACCGACAGGCAACCTTGATTCAAAGTCAAGCGAAGAGGTTATGAGTATGCTCAAAATGTGCAATCAGAGTTACGGACAGACTGTTATAATGATTACGCACAACCTCGACATTGCAAAACAGGCTGACAGAATTATCACAATCAGCGACGGCAAAATTGTTGAGGAGGTTTGATTATGAAACTTCTCAACAAGCTTACTCTTAAAAACCTGCGACTTAACAAGGTGCGTACAATTGTTACAATCGTGGGAATTATGCTCTCGGCGGCACTCATCACGGTAGTTTCGGGAATGGCACTCAGCGGCCGACAGACTATGATTGACGCACAAATGGTTTATGGTGGTAACTATGATGTTGCACTTGATATTATAGACAATTCAGTAATTGAAACGGCTCGCAATAACCGCAATGTTAAAAATGCCTTTTATAAAGAAAGGCTCGGATATGCCAGGACAAAAAATGCTGACGGCGAAATCTGCGATTACAGCGTTCTTGCCATGAGCGAAAATACCTACGGCAACTGTTTTAAGATAGACCTTATAAAGGGCAAGTTCCCCACAAATTCGGGTGAGGCTGTTGTTACAAAAGCGTTTAAAACACAGGACGGAAAAGATGTGAAAATTGGCGACAAAATCACACTTGATGTCGGTGTGCTTACCGACAAGGACGGCAATGTCCTTGATGAGGAAGGCATTCATAATTTGTTGCAAAAAGATTTTAATAAGTGCAGCATTATTGACACGGTAAAAAGAACCTATACCGTAACGGGTATTATTGAAAGACCGAAAACGAGCGAACTCTATGATCCGTCAAATTTTTCTATGATATATACCGTGTCTGATGAAAAAGCACCTATCGAGGCAATCAGGACAAAGCATATGAATAAGCTGTATATCGCCTATACGCCTCAGAGCGAAGGCGATTATCTTCAAAATACAGCGGATATTTTAGGCTTTAAAGCTGATGATATGAGTAATGTAATCAGCGATGAAATTCCACCCGAAGATCAGCAGACCTCTGGAATAAATGCATACGAATTCAATTCCATACTCCTCAGTATGAAAGGCTACGGTTCAAATGACGCAACAAATACTGTGATTTTCAGCCTTGCCGTTATTATCATTATTATAGTAATGCTTGCAAGCGTGTTTGTAATCCGCAACAGCTTTGCAATTTCAATTACAGAGAAAACGAGTATGTACGGTATGCTTGCGTCGGTCGGTGCAACCAAAAGGCAAATCCGCAGGAATGTGCTTTTTGAGGGATTTATTCTCGGCTTAATCGGTATTCCTCTCGGCATACTTCTCGGACTCGGTGTAAACGCAATTCTTATTACAATACTCAACAGCGTTCTCGGGGATATGCTGAACGGAGCAAAATTTGTCTTTGTAACTCCGACAATTCCGATTATTTGTGCAATTGTTCTTTCGGCTGTTACTATATTCTGTTCATCATTCTTCATTGCACTTCGTGCGTCAAGGATTCCGCCCCTTGTTGCAATCAGAGGCAACAAGGATATCAAGGTAAAGAATAACAAACCGTACCGCACATCCAAGCTTACGAAAAAGCTTTTCGGTGTAGGCGGTGAAATCGCCTCAAAAAGCCTTAAACGCAGTAGGAAAAAGTATCGCACAACGGTTATTTCAATTGTAGTCAGCGTTGCAATGTTCATTGCAGTTTCGGCATTTATGGACTACGGAATGACATATACAGAGCATTACTACGGCAAACCAGACTACAGCTATATGGTTTCCGGAATTGATACAAAGCAGGCTCAAACAATTGAAAAAATGCCTGAAATTGAAAATTATCTGACAGTCGGTTTACAGTACGGTCATGTGTCGGCAGATGTGCCTGTTAACGAATGCGGAGAAAATTTCCTTTATGACAATGCTGACGGTACAAAGTCATTCAGCGTGGAATTTCTTGAGTTTGAACACGATACCTTTGTTCAGATTTGCAGAGAATTGGAACTTGACTACAACAAGGTCAAGGGCGGTGTACTTGTGTATTCTCAGGTAACCCCCGATAACAGTGAGAGTGGCAACTCTTCCAAGCCAATGAAACTGTTCGGCAAAACCGCTCCGACAAAGTTTATCGTTTACGGAAATGATGATAACGGAAATGAGCTGATAGCAGGCAAATTAAAGGTTTCGTCAGTGTTTGATGAAATTCCAAAGTCGGCTGATTCTGTAATCGGCGAAGGAACAATTTTCGGTCAGGGATTGATAATCGGTGAACAGGGTGTAATCTCACCTCAGCTTGGCGAACACGAATGCTATATTACCCTCTACGCCAATACATCGAACCACACTTCGCTTACAAATCGTATTGAGTCTATGTCGGGTACAGGTGACTCGGAAAGCTATATTTCTATTTTTGACTATGAAGAAAACGTAAGACAGTTCAATGCCGTTATGCTGATTGTCGGAATATTCGTTTACGGCTTCATCGGTGTTATCTCGCTCATCGGACTTACAAACATTTTCAACACAATCTCAACCAATATGCAGTTGAGGAGCAAGGAATTTGCATCGCTTAAATCTATCGGTATGACAAAGAAAGAATTTAACCGTATGATTCGCCTTGAAAGCCTTATGTACGGCATAAAATCTTTGCTTATCGGTATCCCTCTCGGCATTGCAGGTGTATTTGCAATCTTCTCCGCATTTTCAAATGGAAATGTTCCAATGAGCTTTGTATTCCCGTGGAAAGCGATTTTGATTAGCATTGCGGTTGTATTTGTTGCAGTATGGCTGATTATGAAATACTCAATTTCAAAGGTTAATAAACAAAATATTATTGAAACAATCAGAAATGACAATATCTGAGCGTCATATTCAGCCAACAGACTCTATTTTGTTGAAATTTGTTGACAATAGTTTTACACTCTGTTATAATGTAGTTGTAACAACAGATACCACAATATTTTGTATGTTTTCATTGCTGACGGGCGGATTATTGATTTAATCCGCCCGAATTTCATTTTGGAGGACTTGTTGTGAAAATTCTTCTTGTTGAGGACAACCGTGCAATTTCAAAAGGGCTTGTCTATACTCTTGAACAAAACGGCTTTGAGGTTGCGTTGTGCGAAAATGCCGAATCAACCCTTAACTCCCTCGGCGGTGACTTTGACCTTTTTATTGTTGATGTGTCGCTTCCCGACGGCAACGGTTTTGAACTTTGTGACGAGATAAAAAGAGTGTGCGAAACTCCCGTGATTTTTCTCACCGCACTTGACGATGAGGACAGCATTGTAAAAGGCTTTGACCTCGGAGCGGAGGATTACATAACAAAACCGTTTTCAAGCCGTGAGCTACTCGCAAGAATTAAACGAATTACCAAAAAGCTCGACAAAACTATGGCTATGAATTTTGGCGACATCAGCATTGATTTTGACAAAAAACAGGTTTGCAAAAACGGCAATCCCGTTGTGCTTACGGCGCTTGAATACCGCCTGTTTGCAATGCTTGCCAAAAACAGCGGCAAGGTGCTGACCCGTGAACAAATTCTTGAACGCATATGGGATTTGTCGGGGAATTATGTTGAGGACAACACGCTGACCGTGTACATAAAAAGACTTCGCAAAAAACTTGATACAAATATGATTAAAACCGTAAAGGGCCTTGGTTACAGGCTGGAGGTATAATGAAAAGCACATCAAAATTTGTTACTGTAATGCTTGTCTTAACGGCACTTTTCTGCATTGCTGCTGCGGTGGGAGTGGGTGCAGGCTTTAACGCTGTTCGTGAAAGCACGGATAAAAAGATAATTGCCGTTGCTGAAAAGGTTAGGGAACAATATCCCGACATTTCGGAAAAGGAGCTTGCTCAAATTTTGAACAACGACACTGCCGGCATAAAAGGCGACTTTGCAAAGTACGGAATAAAATCCGACAGCGGCTGGGTTGACATTCAGAGCGGAAGTTATGCAACGATTACAATTGTGATTGCAACCGCAGGTGTTTGTGTGTTCGGAATTTTGCTCTGCGTTGTGTTCATAAGATACTGTAAAAAGCAGAAGCTACAGCGACTTGAAATTGTAAAATGTCTTGAAAAAATAAACAACCGAGAGTACGACCTCGATCTTGACGGCTCAACCGACGACGATATGTCGCTGTTAAAGCAGGAGATTCAAAAAACAACGGTAATGCTCCGTGAATATGCCGACAATTCAATGCGAGAGAAAGAAATCCTCAAAAATTCGCTTGCCGACATTTCACATCAGCTTAAAACACCGCTGACATCAATTTTGATTACAACCGAAAATATCCTTGATGACGATGATATGCCCGTTGAAATCAGACGGGATTTTGTTATGGATATAGCGCATAATGCCCATTCGATAAATTTCCTTGTAAAAAGTCTGCTCACGCTCTCAATGCTTGATTCGGGAACTGTTGAATTGAAGTTTGGAGATGTGTCGGTTGAAAAAATAATTGACGAGTGCATTTCACGCACAGAGGTTCTTGCCGATATCCGTGATGTGAGAATTGAAAAAACCGTCAAAAATGATTTTATGCTTAATTGCGATTTTCGCTGGATTTGCGAAGCGGTTTCAAATATCGTTAAGAACTGCATTGAGCATACCGACGGCGGTTATGTCAGAATTTCAGCCGAAAGGAACAGCGTATATTCGGAAATCATCATAAGCGACAACGGATGCGGAATCAGCCCGAAGGATTTGCCCCACATTTTTGAGAGGTTTTATAAGGCACAAAATTCGTCACCGTCAAGCGTCGGCATAGGTCTGTCGCTTGCAAAATCAATTGTTGAAAAAACAGGCGGATATATTACCGCAGATTCCAAACTCGGCGTCGGCTCAACCTTTAAACTCAGATTTTTGAATGTAAGACTCAGATAAGATAAAAATTAAAAAGCGAAAATTGCGGTCGGGAATAAAGTTTTGTTAAGTACAAATCTTATTATTCCCGACCGTATTTATGTAAATTTCGGCAGGGGGGCAATTGAAACTGTCTTTATAAATAAAAACAGAAGAGCGACAAGGGTAATTTTGCATAAAATTCCAGTGTAAAGATTGTGTAACTTGCTATTTTTACAAAATAAAAGGATTATGTGTAGTTTTTGTGAGAGTTTTGTGATAAAATCAAATTGTCTAGGGATGTTTGACCCTACGTTTTAAAAGCTTTGAAAGGAGTAATCAAACAATGAAAAAAAGAAGTATGAAGAGAGCACTCAGTGCCGTTTTGACACTTTGTATGGCTCTCCCCGGTGCTTCCGTAGCATTTGGTTCGGCAAGTGCTGCAACAGTTTCCGATGACAGCAGCACATCTGCATCATCAACTGCCGCAGGTTCACTTGTTGAAGATGACGGCTTTACATGGGATAATGCCAATGTGTATTTCCTGCTTACCGACCGTTTTAAGAACGGAAACACCGCAAATGACCATTCATACGGCAGAACACTTGACAAGGACGGCAAACCGCTTGACGGCTGGGATACAAACCCCGGTACATTCCACGGCGGCGACTTTGCAGGTGTTACTCAGTCAATTGAAGAGGGCTATTTTGACAACCTCGGTGTAAACGCAATTTGGATCTCAGCTCCGTATGAGCAGACCCACGGCTATTGTGATTCAGGTAAGGGCTTTGCTCACTACTCATATCACGGCTACTATGTTCTTGACTATACCGAAACCGATGCAAACTTCGGTACAAAAGAGGAGTTCAAAACTCTCGTTGACACAGCGCATGAGCACGGTATCAGAGTTATCATGGATATCGTAATGAACCACACAGGCTACAACACCGTTGCAGATATGGAGCAGTTCGGCTTCGGTACTCTCCTTGACGGTGCGTTAGACTTCAAATACAAGCTCACAGATGTAGGTGAAGTAAACGACCACATTGACTATAAAACATCAGAAGAAGACTGGGGCAAATGGTGGAGCAATGACTGGATTCGCAGCGGTCTTCCCGGATATACAGAGGGTGCCGGCGGTGATCTTACAATGTCACTCAGCGGACTTCCCGACTTCAGAACAGAGCAGACAAAGGATGTTACAATTCCTCCGATCCTCAAAACAAAGTGGACTCAGGAAGGTACATATGATCAGAAGGTCGCAAAATACGGTGAATCAAACACAGTAACAGGCTACCTTTCAACCTGGCTTTCAGAGTGGGTTAGGGAGTACGGTGTTGACGGTTTCCGTTGCGATACTGCAAAGCATGTTGATAAGGCTTCTTGGAACCAGCTCAAGCAGGCTTGTGTTTCTGCTCTCAGAGAGTGGAGATCCAACAACAAGGGCAAAGCAGGTGCTGACTGGAAAGAAGATTTCTGGATGACAGGCGAGCATTGGGATCACGGTGTAGGCTACGACACATACTATTCCGAGGGCGGCTTCGACTCAATGATTAACTTCGCAGTTACAGGCGGCGGTGCTCTTGCAAGCGGTAGTGTTGCAAACACATATCAGGGCTATGCAGACAAGATCAACACAAAGGAAGGCTTTAACGTTCTTTCATTTATGTCATCACACGATGAAACACTTACCCGTGGCGATGAGAACACAATGCTTTACAATGCGGCTGCATTCCTCCTTCTCCCGGGCGGAGTTCAGATTTTCTACGGTGACGAAACCAACCGTCCTCTCTATCCCGGCGTTGCATTTGACGGTTACGGCGGATCGGGTCACGCACTCAGAAGTGATATGAACTGGAACGACATGGACAAAACTCTTCTTGCTCAGTGGCAGAAGGTTGGTCAGTTCCGTAACAAGCATGTATCCATCGGTGCCGGCTCAAATGTTAAGCTCTCAGCTACAAGCGGTGTTGCTTTCGGCCGTACATACGATAAGAACGGCGTAACAGATCAGGCAGCTGCAGTAATCGGCTGTAACAAAAATTCAAGCGTAACTGTTGATGTTTCAACTCTTTGGGAAGACGGCAGTTATATAATCAATACTTATGACAACTCATCTTCAGTTGTTACTGACGGTAAGGTAACATTCAACAGCGGTGTAAACGGCACAATCCTTATGGAAAATGCTGACGGTCAGCCGCTCGTATCAATCACAGGCGAGCCGAAGTTCTACGGCACAGAGCAGGTTACTGTTTCTCTTAAGGAATGCGACAGCGCAAAGGTTTCTGTTGACGGCGGTAACAAGTTTGTTGTTAAGGACGGCGACACATTCACAATCGGTCAGACAGCTTACAAGAACGATACAATCGAAGTAACTGTTGAAGCTACAAACGACAAGGCAACCTCAGAGGCTAAATTCACATTCCTCAAGCTCGGCGAAAACGACGAAAAGCCTACAACCAGCCCGACACAGAGCACAACTGTTCCCGGTCCGACAGCAAGTCAGACATCAAAGCTTACAATCAAGAGCACAGCAGGCGCTCCGAATGTTTACGCTTGGACAGGTGCAAGCACAGCACTCAACGGTGCATGGCCGGGTCAAAAGGCAGCAGCCGTTTCAGGTCAGGCAAACACATATGAACTCACACTTCCTGTTTCAGCCGACAAGTCATTCAGCGTTGTTCTCAACAACGGCAGCGGCTCACAGTCAGGCGATATCACAGGTCTTTATGACGGTGCTGTTCTCGAAATTCAGAACGGCAACTACACATCGGTTAAGACAGTAACTAAGGGCAACCAGCAGGGAGGCGGCGGCGAGCCAGAGCCTGCAGAGGGTTCTGTTTCCGTAACAATCAAGCCTTACAGCCCATCTGCAAGCTACAAAATCTATGCTTGGAATGATACACAGAAGCTCACAGGTGCATGGCCGGGCGTTGCTCTTACAGAAAAAGATTCTGACGGCAACTATGTTGTTAAGTTCGATAATGTTGACGAAGTAAGCATTATTCTCAGCAGCGGTTCAGGTCAGACAGCAGATATCACAGGCGTTAGAGACGGCGCTACAATCGAAATTACAAACGAAGGTTGTACAACATACAAGCTTACATCAAAGCCAATCGTTGTTTCACCTTATGAATCACTCAAGAAAGAAGCAAGAAAGATTCTTGCTATGACAGCATCAGACTACACAGCAGAGAGCTGGGCAAATGCTCAGAAGGTTCTCAAGTCAGCTGAGGCTATGATTAAAGCAGGCGAAGACGCTACAACAGCTGAAGCTATGAATGCTATGATTGCAGACCTCAAGTCAGCTCAGAAGGCACTTGTACTTGCTCCTGCAACACTTACATATGCAGTTGCAGGCAAGAGCGTTGTATCAGGTGTTACAGCCAGCGCTGCAAAGGTAACTGTTACAGTTGACGGTAAGACATATACTGCTACTGCAGACGATGTAACAGGTGCATTCACAGTTGCAACATCAGCTCTCAAGAAAACAAGCACAATCAAGGTTGACGCAACAAGAAACGGCGTAAACGGCACATACTCATATGCTATGAATAACGGCGACATCGAGAGCGGCATTGTTCCGACAAGTCCGATCCCACCGACACAGCCGACAACTTCAGCTCAGCCAACAACAACACAGCCGGCTACAAAGCCAACAACACAGCCGACAACACAGCCGGCTACACAGCCGACAACTCAGCCTGCGACAGAGCCTACAACTGCTCCTTCACAGACACTCACAGTAAATGCAACATCTAACTACTTCGGTTCTGCTACAAAGACCGACGGAAAAGTAGGCGACAAGATAACTGTTCTCTATAAGCTCAATGCTAATATGGGTATTGTTGACGGTCAGTGGACTGTTAAGTATGACACAAGCAAGCTTAAGTTCGATAAGGCAGACAACAAGGTTAACGGCAGCCAGACAATTATGCCAAGCCAGTCAAATCTTGTTTACAACGCTTACAGCAATGTAATTAAGGGTAACTTTACTAACCCGCAGAATCCTACAAAGTACGATGGTGGTACATACATTTCACTTACCTTCCAGGTTATCGGTGCAGGCAGTGCAAGCGTATATCTTGACACAGAGTATCTTACAGTAGGTTATGTTACAAACAACAAGCTTAATCAGCAGTCAGTTGTTGATAACAGCAAGGTTCGTGATATATCAGGCTTTGCAGGCTTTAAGAATGTTAAGCTGAGTGCAACAACTTCATTTGCAAATGATGTCCGCCTCGGTGATGTTGATATGGACGGCAAGATTACCGCTATCGATGTAACACTTGTTCAGAAGCATATCACAGAGCATATTCCATTCACAGAACAGCAGCTCACAGCAGCAGATGTTGATAAGAACAATATAATTTCAGTTAAGGATGCTACTCTCATCCAGAAGTATGTAGTTCATCTTATCAGCAACTTTTAATTAAGCTGAATAAAATTTGATATATCGTTCCGCTTAGTCGATATTACAGGAAAAGCCCCTCGCGTTTTGCGAGGGGCTTTTTTAAGTGTATTTACATAAAAAAGTCAGACAACCGTGCGATTGTCTGACTGATTCCGCATATAAAATTTTAAGACGCAGATTATTCTTTTACGAGAACCTTTGTGATTTCGCTGATGTACATTTTATGAAAGTCGTTATTGTACCACTTGTCAACGCTTTCATGGTCGGTAATGCTTTCGGCATTGAGGTTTTGGGCATACATTTTTTTACATTCAAGTACAAGCTTTGCCTCTTCAAAATATACAGAGCCGTTTTCTGTGAACACAGGAGTAAGACCTGTTTCATTTACCTTGTTATAATCCCTGCCGCTCTTTGAACCGCAGAATTTGAGGGCATCTCTGTACTTTTCGTCAAAAAAGCTCATTGTATAGCGGTCGCCATTCTCCATAAAAGCAAATGTGTACCTCTGCGGACGAATAAAGGTGAATACAACGGGCTTACCCCACATAATACCTACACCGCCCCAGCTTATTGTCATTGTGTTGAATTTTTCCCTGTCGCCGGCTGTGACAAGCGCCCAGTCGTCACCGATAAGCTTAAACGGGCTTTCAACGATTTCCTTTGGATTTATCTCTTTAAATGTTGACATATAAATCTTCCTTTCAAAATTGTGTTTTATATAATATGATATGCTTTCAAACTTTTATTTTGAATAAACTGCATCATTTTTTGACAGAAGATAGACACAGTATTGATTCATACTTATGCCCTCTTTCTTTGAATGTTCGGCAAGTGAGCGGTGCAGACTTTTCGGGATTCTCAGCTTGAATTGTCCCGAATATTCTTCAAGGCTGTCGGGTTCGTGAATTACAATTCCGCTCTCAAAGGCGGCTTCAAACCAAGCTTTTTTAGCGTTCTCTGCATTTGCAACAGCCGATTCAATCGTATCACCGCAGGTTATGCAGCCGGGAAGCTCGGGAAACGATACAACAAAACCGTCCCCGCCCTTGTCCTCAACAATTTCCATACGATATGACATCGCAAGATAATCGTTAAGAGTTTTCATCATCTTCCGCCTCGCTTTCTGCAATTTATCTTAGAGCCTGTTTTCGTATTTTTTAATAATATTATATATGGTATCGCATATGGTGTCAACAGGTTTTAAAGTAAATTTAGCGGCTTTTACAAAATGAAAAATATGCAAAATGGTTGTATATATATGTATGAATATGCAAAAACAAATGAATAAAGTGAATATTCATTTTTTGTGAATATATGCATTCTTCTGAAAATGAACGCCTAAAGCTACACGGTAATCGCCAAAAATACCGATAATACAGCGATAAAGCGACAGATTTCGGTCAAATTGCACCACGAAATACAAATTTGAAAAAACATTGAATATTTATTCAAAAAACACTTGATTTTTTGAAAACAGAGTGTATAATGTAAGAGTAATAAAAATTAAAGCAAAGGAAACACCGACAAAATGTGTTCCCAAATTCTGGAGGAATTAAAAATGGCTGACAATAAGATTAAAAAGGTAGTTCTTGCATATTCAGGCGGTCTTGATACTTCAATCATCATTCCGTGGCTTAAAGAAAACTACGACAACTGCGAGGTTATCGCTGTTTCGGGTGATGTTGGACAGGGTACAGAGCTTGACGGTCTTGAAGAAAAGGCTATCAAAACAGGTGCATCAAAGCTTTACATTGAAGACCTCAACAAGGAATTTGTTGACGAATATATCATTCCTACAGTAAAAGCAGGTGCTGTTTACGAGGGCAAGTACCTCCTCGGCACATCCTTTGCCCGTCCTATCATCGCCAAAAGACTCGTTGAAATTGCAAAGGCAGAAGGCGCTGACGCAATTTGTCACGGCTGTACAGGCAAGGGCAACGATCAGGTTCGTTTTGAGCTTGCCATCAAGGCTTACGCTCCCGATATGAAGATTATCGCTCCTTGGAGAACATGGGAATTCAAGAGCCGTGAAGATGAGATTGAATATGCTGAAAAGCACAATATTCCGCTCAAGATTAACCGTGAAACAAACTATTCAAAGGATAAGAATCTCTGGCACTTGAGCCACGAAGGTCTTGACCTTGAAAATCCTGCAAACGAGCCTAAGTACAATAAGGAAGGCTTCCTTGAACTCGGTGTTTCACCTGAGCAGGCTCCCGATAAGGCAGAATATGTAACTCTTACATTTGAAAAAGGTATTCCCACAAAGCTTAACGGCGAGGCTATAGACAGCGTTGAACTCATTAAGGAACTCAACAAAATCGGCGGCAGAAACGGCGTCGGTATCACAGATATAGTTGAGAACCGTCTTGTTGGTATGAAGGCTCGCGGCGTTTATGAAACTCCGGGCGGTACAATCCTCTATGCTGCTCATGCAAAGCTTGAGGAAATCTGCCTTGACAAGGACACACTCCACTACAAGCAGAATGTTGCAAATGCTTTCGCAGAGCTCGTTTATGACGGCAAGTGGTACACACCTCTCCGTGAGGCTCTCTCAGCTTTCGTTGACAGCACTCAGGAATATGTAACAGGTGATGTAAAACTTAAACTCTATAAGGGCAACATCATTGATGCAGGAGTAACAAGCCCGTATTCACTCTATGATGAGGAAATTGCTACTTTTGACGAAGATCAGGTTTATGACCAGAACGACAGCGCAGGCTTCATCAACCTCTTTGGTCTTCCAATCAAGGTTCGTGCAAAGAAAGGCCTTATCAAATAATTAAATCTTTGATTTGCATACATAATCAGGGGCAGGGAATTTCTCTGCCCCGATAAGTGTTTATTACACCTTTTTATTTTTTGCGGTATTTGTCGGTTGAAAAATATTCTGCGATTACTTGCGGGCGTCTAATGAACGCCCATACAGGTTACCCCAACATTTATAACAAGGTGTAAATAAATATTTAAAACCAAAAGCAACAAAGTGCTTTACAACGGCTAAACATAATGTAAGGAGAAATAATAATGCAGCTTTGGAAAGGACGCTTCAAAAAGGAGCTTTCAAAAACCACTAACGATTTTAACAGCTCGATTTCATTCGACAGCAGAATGTATAAAGAAGACATCGAGGGCAGCATTGCCCACGCAACAATGCTTGGCAGATGCGGCATTATTAAAGAAGAAGAGGCAGACGATATCGTAAAAGGTCTTAAAGGCATTCTTGCGGATATCGAAAACGGTACTCTGCACATTGATATGGAGGCTGAGGACATTCACACCTTTATCGAGGGTGAGCTTACCAAAAGAATCGGCGACAACGGCAAAAGACTTCACACCTCAAGAAGCCGTAACGATCAGGTTGCAGTTGACATCAAGCTTTACCTCAAGAAAGAGGTTGTCAATGTAAAAAATCTCGTTGTAGGTCTTATCAAGGTTATTGCCGACAAGGCTGAAAAGTACAGCGAAACCGTTATGCCCGGCTATACTCACCTCCAGAGAGCACAGCCGATTACCTTCGGACATCATCTCCTTGCTTACGGTGAAATGCTTTTGAGAGATGTTTCAAGACTTGAAGACTGCCTTAAAAGAATGGACGAAATGCCACTTGGTTCATGTGCGCTTGCAGGCACAACATATCCGATTGACAGAACAATCACAGCCGAACTCCTCGGCTTTGACAGAATTACAAACAACTCTCTTGACGGTGTTTCCGACAGAGATTACTGCATCGAATTTGCATCGGTGCTTTCGATAATAATGGTTCACCTCTCAAGATTTTCAGAAGAAATCATTATGTGGTGCAGTTGGGAATTTAAATTCATTGAACTTGATGACGCTTTTTCAACAGGATCATCAATTATGCCGCAGAAAAAGAACCCCGATATTGCAGAGCTTGTTCGTGGTAAGAGCGGCAGAGTTTTCGGTGACAATATGACGCTCCTCACAATTATGAAGGGTACTGCACTTGCATACAACAAGGATATGCAGGAGGACAAGGAGGCTATCTTTGACGCACTCGACACGGTTAAAATGTGCCTCACAGCCTTTACTCCCATGCTCGACACAATGCGTGTCATTCCCGAAAATATGAGAAAAGCCGCAGCAGGCGGTTTCATCAACGCAACAGACTGTGCCGACTGGCTCACAAAGAACGGTGTTCCGTTCAGAGATGCCTACAAGGCAACAGGCGAACTCGTTGCAAGATGTATTGAACTCGGTACAGACCTCGAAAGTCTTCCAATGGACGAATACAAAAAGGTTTGCGATGTGTTCAACGATGATGTTTACAGCGCAATTTCACTTGAACGCTGTACAAACGAGCGTACAGTATTCGGCGGCCCTGCATCGGCAAATGTAAAGGCTCAGGCTAAGCGTGTTGCAGAAATCGCAGAAAAACTGTAATTGCAAATCCGTAGGGGCGGATGGGAACATATGCTTTGTGCAAAAGGTGAACTGCCGTATTCAACACATACAGGCAAAGATTGATATAAATTTACAATAGATTAGGTGATAGCAATGAAAATAAAAGCAGGTATTGTCGGTGCAACCGGCTATGCAGGTGCAGAGCTTGTAAGACTTCTTACCGCTCATCCTGAGGCTGAACTTTCGGCAATCAGCTCTGTTTCCTTTGAGGGTGACAAGCTGAGCGATGTTTATCCGTCTTATACATTTTTGAACGATATGGTTTGTGAAAATCAGGACGCCGTTGTTGAAAAGAGCGATGTTATCTTTGCCGCTCTCCCACACGGTCTTTCACAGGAGCTTGCCGCAAAGTGCATTGATGCGGGCAAGGCATTTATTGACCTCGGCGCTGACTTCCGCCTTGAAAGCGAAGAAGAATACACCGAATGGTATGGCGGAACTTTTCTTGACAAAAAACTTCACGAACAGGCAGTTTACGGACTTCCTGAATTTTTCAGAGATAAAATCAAGGGCAAAAAGCTTGTTGCGAATCCGGGTTGTTACACAACCTGTTCACCGCTCGCAATTGCTCCTGCAATTGTAAACGGACTTGTCAGCACAAAGGGCATCATTTGCGACTGCAAAAGCGGTGTTACGGGTGCCGGCAGAAAGCCAAATCAGGGCAATCACTATCCCGAACTCAACGAGGGATTCCACGCTTATAAGGTTGCAAGCCACCGCCACACTCCCGAAATTGAGCAGACTCTTTCAAAGCTTTCGGGCGAAAAGGTTATTATCACCTTTGTTCCGCACCTTCTCCCCGTAAACCGTGGCATTCTCGCAACTGTTTATGCCGACATCAAGGACGGTGTAACCTTTGAGCAGATCAGAAAGGCTTATGAGGACTTTTACAAGGACGAATTTTTTGTAAGACTTCTTGATGACGGCAAATGTGCCGACATTCACAATATCAAATATTCTAACTTCTGTGATGTTTCAATTCATCACGATAAGAGAGCCAACAAGCTCGTTGCCTGTGCCGCAATCGACAACATGGTCAAGGGTGCCGCAGGTCAGGCTATTCAGAATATGAACATCATCTTCGGACTTGACGAAAAAACAGGTTTGGTAATCGTTCCGCCTGCATTTTAAGGGTGAATATCTATGGAAATCAAGTATATTGAAAACGGCTCGGTCACTTCCGCAAAGGGCTTTACAGCCAACGGAATTTGTGCCGGAGTCAAAGCATCTAACACAACTAAAAAAGACCTTGCGCTCATTTACTGCGACAAGGTTTGCAACAGTGCGGCTATCTTTACAAAGAACCTTGTAAAGTCCGACACTATATATGTTACTAAAAAACACCTTGAAAACGGTACGGCTCAGGCTGTTGTCGTAAATTCAGGCAATGCAAATGCCTGTAACCCTGACGGCTATGAAAAGGCTGAGAAAATGTGCAGTCTTGCCGCAGACGCTCTCGGTGTTGACGAAAACGATGTAATCGTTGCATCAACAGGTGTCATCGGTCAGCCTCTCCCGATTGAACCAATTGCAAGCGGAATTGAAAAGCTCAAAGGCACGCTTTCAAAGGACGGCGGAACCTCCGCCGCAGAGGCAATTATGACAACCGACACCATGAAAAAGCAGTGGGCTGTTGAAACGGTTCTTGACGGCAAAAAGGTTACAATCGGCGGTATTGCAAAGGGCAGCGGTATGATTCATATTAACATGGGTACAACTCTTTCCTTTGTAACAACCGATGCGGCAATTTCTTCCGAAATGCTCAAATCCGCACTTATCGAAGCCGCTGATGTCAGCTATAATATGGTAAGCGTTGACGGTGACACCTCAACAAACGATACCCTTGCAATTATGGCATCGGGTTATGCAGGCAACAAGGAAATCACAGAGAAGAACGACGATTACAAAACCTTTACAGCCGTTCTTACAGACGCATTCAAAAAGGTTGCAAAGAAGCTTGCAAAAGACGGCGAAGGTGCAACAAAGCTCCTTATCTGCAAGGTTGACGGTGCAAAAGACGATAAGAGTGCAAAGATTATTTCAAAGAGCATCATCTGTTCAAGTCTTGTAAAGGCGGCAATGTTCGGGGCTGACGCAAACTGCGGAAGAATCCTCTGCGCAATCGGCTACAGCGGTGCCGAAACAGATGTTAAAAAAATTGATGTTTCATATAAATCCGCAAAGGGTGAAATCCTTGTTTGCAAGGACGGCAACGGTCTTGTGTTTGATGAGGACAAGGCTAAGGAAATTTTGCTTGAGGATGAAATTGAAATTCTCGTAAAATTAGGTGACGGCAATGCATCTGCCGAGGCTTACGGTTGCGACCTTACCTATGATTATGTAAAAATCAACGGTGACTACCGCACATAATATGCGATTTGATTGTGTGAGCGGAAATCAACTACATAAAGGATTGAAGAAAATGGATGTTTCAAAGAGAGCCAAGGTACTTATACAGGCAATGCCCTATATCAAGAAATATTCGGGCGAAACAATTGTTGTAAAATACGGCGGAAACGCTATGATAAACGAAGAACTTAAAGCGGCAGTTATGAGCGACCTTGTTCTTATGCAGCTTGTCGGAGTCAATGTTGTGCTTGTTCACGGCGGCGGACCCGAAATCAATGCAATGCTCAAAGCCGTTGGCAAGGAAAGCAAGTTTATCAACGGTATGAGAGTGACCGACAAGGAAACTATCGACATTGTTCAGATGGTGCTTGCAGGCAAGGTCAACAAGAGCCTTGTTCAGCTCCTCGGCAGTCACGGCGGTAAGGCTATGGGTCTTTGCGGTCTTGACGGCAGAATGCTTATGGCTGAAAAGCTTGTTACAGGCGCAGACCTCGGCTATGTGGGCGAGATTAAGGAGGTTAACCCCGAACCGCTCAACAACGCTCTTGCAAGCGGTTATATTCCGATTGTTTCAACCGTTGCAGGCGGTTATGACGGCAATGTATACAATATTAACGCAGACATTGCGGCATCGCAGATTGCCGCTAAAATCGGCGCAAAAAAGCTCATTCTTATGACAGATATCAGAGGACTTCTCCGTGATGTTCACGATGAGGATTCACTCATCCCCGTTGTCAATGTCAGCGAAGTTCCTATGCTCAAGCGTGACGGCATCATCAGCGGCGGTATGATTCCCAAGATTGATTGCTGTGTTGAGGCAGTCCGCAGCGGTGTAAACCGTGCCCATATCATTGACGGCAGAATCGAACATTCAATCCTGCTCGAGCTTTTCAGCGATGAAGGCATCGGTACAATGTTTTATTGATTAGCATTGCTGTTTTGCTGATTTGTAAAAACAGTAGAGGCGGTCATTGGTCGCTCGCTAAATTAAACTTTCTGTTTAACTTAAAATTTTTATTTGATAAAAGCAGTGTATTGTTTGTAGGGGAGTACCATGTGCTCTCGCAGGCGAACGCGGTTCGCCCCTACAGATTAGATTTTGGAGGGTGCAATGATTATACGAGAAATGACAATTGACGACTATGACGAGGTTTATAGGATGTGGCAGATTACCACAAAGCGTGCCCTCTCTAAGGCTGATGAAAGAGATCAGATGGAGCGTTATCTCAAGCACAATGCAGGTATGAGTCAGGTTGCCGTGGTTGACGGAAAAATTGTCGGAACCGTGCTTGCAGGTCATGACGGCAGACGGGGATTTATCCACCATATGGCTGTTCTGCCCGAATTCAGACGAAAGAAAATCGGTCACGCTCTTGCACAGACCGCTATCCAAAAAATCCGTGAACAAGGCATCGACAAAACTCACATTTTCTGTTATCAGAACAACGAAACAGGTCAGAGCTTCTGGCGTGATTTCGGCTTTGAAAAGCGTGAGGATGTTTTTGTTTACTCCTTCAGCAACGATAAAATATGAAAGGGTGTGGCTAACTTGACTACAAAAGAGAAAGATTTAAAATATATTATGCACACATACGGTCGCTACGATGTTGCTCTCAAAAGTGCAAAAGGCGTTACCGCATATGACGAAAATGGCAAAAAGTACATTGATGTTTCATCGGGTATCGGTGTAAACAGCCTTGGCTATTGTAATGACGGCTGGGTTGAGGTTGTTTCAAAGCAGGCAGGCACAATTCAGCATATGTCAAACTATTTTTACTGTTCACAGGCAAGTGACCTTGCCGAAAAGCTTTGCACACTTACAGGTCTTTCAAAGGTCTGCTTTGGCAACAGCGGTGCAGAGGCTAACGAATGCGCAATCAAAATTGCCCGTAAGTACAGCTTTGACAAGTACGGCGAGGGCAGAAATGAAATCGTAACGCTTAACAATTCCTTTCACGGCAGAACTGTTACAACTCTTGCCGCAACAGGGCAGGATGTTTTTCACAACTATTTCTTCCCGTTTACAGAGGGCTTTAAGTATGCAGACGCAGACGATATGGACGCTCTGAAAGCAGTTGTTTCAGACAAAACCTGCGCAGTAATGCTTGAACTCATTCAGGGCGAGGGCGGTGTAAATATCCTCAATCCCGAATATGTAAAAGAACTTGTTAAGTATTGCAACGACAACGATATTCTCGTTATTGTCGATGAGGTTCAGACAGGCGTAGGCAGAACAGGCAAGCTGTTTGCTCATCAGAATTACGGTATTCTCCCCGACCTTATGACAGTTGCAAAGGGGCTTGGCGGCGGACTTCCTATCGGTGTTTGTATGTGCGGTGAAAAGCTCAAGGATGTTATGTCACCGTCAACTCACGGCACAACATTCGGCGCAAATCCTGTTGTTTGTGCAGGTGCAAACTATGTTCTTGACACAGTTGCAAATGACGAATTTCTTGCCGAGGTTGAGAAAAAAGGTCAGTATTTTGAGGACAAGCTCACAAAAATTGACGGCGTAAAGAGCGTTCGCAGAATGGGACTTATGATTGGTATTGAGCTTGAAAAGGGCGATGCACACGACATTGCAATCAAATGCGTTGAAAACGGCTTGCTTATTATCACGGCAAAAGATTTGCTCCGTATGCTCCCACCGCTTGTTATTGATTACAATGAAATTGACGAGGCGATTAATATACTCGAAAAAACAATAAAGGAGAACAACTAATGAAACACTTACTTAAACTTGAGGATTGGTCAACAGAAGAAATTATCAACACACTTAACCTTGCCGATCAGCTTAAATACGAGCAGAAGCACGGCATTGAGCATAAAATTCTCAAGGGCAAGTCTCTTGGTATGATTTTTGAAAAGTCAAGCACCCGTACCCGTGTTTCATTTGAGGTTGGTATGACACAGCTCGGCGGTTATCCGCTTTTCCTCTCATCAAATGACCTTCAGATTGGCAGAGGCGAGCCTGTTGAGGATACAGCCCGTGTTCTTTCCCGTTTTCTTGACGGTATTATGATTCGTACCTTTGATCAGAAAGAAGTTGAGGCTCTTGCAGAGTACGGTTCAATCCCGATTATCAACGGTCTTACAGACTATTGTCACCCATGTCAGGTTCTTGCAGACCTTATGACAATCCGTGAATTCAAGGGCAAGCTTGAAGGACTCAAGATGTGCTTTATCGGTGACGGCAACAACATGATGAACTCACTCATCGTCGGCGCACTCAGCACAGGTATGAGCTTCTCTGCCGCCTGTCCAAAGAATTATATGCCGCCTAAGCACATTATCGAGTTTGGTGAAAAGTACGGTAACGGCAAGTTTGAAATCGTAACAGATCCGCTTGAGGCTGCTAAGAATGCCGATATTGTTTATACAGATGTATGGGCATCAATGGGACAGGAAGAAGAAAAGAAAATCCGTGAGGCAGCATTCGCAGGCTATCAGGTTAACAAGGAGCTTATGGCTGTTACAAACAAGGATTGTATGGTTCTCCACTGCCTACCTGCTCACCGTGGCGAAGAGATTACTGCCGATGTATTTGAAGAGCATGCAAACGAAATTTTTGAGGAGGCAGAAAACCGTCTTCACGCTCAGAAAGCTGTTCTTGTTGAATGTATGGCAAATGAAATGCCTGAAAAAGTTTGATGACAGTTTGATTCTTTAAAACTTCATAAAAAGCAAAAAAGTCACATTGTACAACAGTAAGACAGCTGTTTTGTGCAATGTGACTTAATTTTTATTGCAAAATGGAGTATAATTCCATTGGGGGATAATAGCAAAATCAGAATTGCAGGTGTATAATTATGTTAAACAATTACACGTTTTATGGCGAAAAAGGAAGTCTTTAAAATGACAAGAGAACAAAAACAGCATATCCTGCATTTTGCGGCCAGCTCTCTGGGTGGATTTATGGGCGGATATGCGATTTACAATCACTGTGATGTGTTCGGCAATGCACAGACAGCAAATATGATTCACCTTGTCAGCAAGATTTTTACGGGTGATTTTGATGGCGTTGTGTTTATTGTCATCGCTCTCCTTACATATATTCTCGGCAATGTTTTCTTTGTAATTTCCGACCGTTTCATTAAGCTTGAAACCAAAACCGTCAGTCTTATTGCAAGTGCGGCTGCACTTTTGATTATCGGAATTTTCCCGAATATTTCAAACAACTACCTTGCAATTCTGCCGATTCTGTTTGTAACCCCTGTTTTGTGGAACTCCTTCAGAACAGCCGGAAGTTATGTTACATCTCCGATTTTCTCGACAAACAACCTCCGTGTTGCAACGGTTTCAACATTCACGGGTATTATTGACAAGGACAAGGATATGCAGAAAAAGGCTAAATTTTATTGGCTTACGCTTGCAAGCTATCATATAGGTGTTGTCCTTGCCTGCGTTCCGAGTGCTTTTATCGGTGTGAACAGCATCTGGTTCGGTTTGGTAAGCATTGCCCTTTCAACAGTTTCATATATGTGGCTCTGCGGAGTGTTCGACAGAAAAGAATCTTTTGCAACATCCGAAAGCTTAGCCGCACAGTCGGAATGAGTTTGTCGAATTGAAAATTGACGGCGAGCCACCGTTATCCCCTAATGAAATTCCAAAAAAAGAACCCCCCGAAGGTCACCGCCTTCGGGGGTTTACTTGCGTGAACTTATTTACATAGTTTCTCTTTAGCTGTCTTGATTGCAGCACATAGGTTATTTGCTTGCAAGTGGTTTTATAATAATTCATTTGATACTATTATAATGCAATAAGTATATGAATATGTCAACCGTAAGAAAACTCACTCTTTCAATTTGTTAAGCTTTTCGATATGCTTCATACGCTTGTAGCGATAGAGAATATTCTCCGCCCATTCACGGTCAATTTTGAGGAAGCCTTTGAGCTTTTTATCCTTATATGCAAGCGAATCGACAATTTTCTTCGATTTTACATAGATTTCAAGCCTTGCTGTCTGAACATACGGTGTATGCTTTTCACCTGTAAAATATGTAAATCCCATTGTGTTGCGTTCGCGGTCGTACATTGAAAGGTAGCCGTCATGGATTTCTGCACCGCCGAGTTTTTTCGAAACGGTTTGGCTGATTGCAAGCTTTGTAAGCTCAACCGACATATCGTCAAGTCCTGATTCAAAGATGAAAATTTTTTCCTTGAACGAATTGAATGACGGAACAATACGCTTGCTGATGTTGCGAAGATTGCTGTATTTTTCTTCAAGCTCATTGTCACAAAGCTGAAAATGATCAATTTTCGGAATGAAATATACCATAAAACGATTCTTCATATCATTGTAAAGAATCGGATATGTGAGCCTTGCAGAGTATCCGCATGACGGACATTTCCACGCAAAAAGCTCACCGTCAAGCGCCCTTCTGCGCACACCCTTTGTTACGGACGGGTTGATGCTGGTATAAACATCAGCCTTGCTCATTTCACCGCACATAGGGCAGACGATTGCCTTGGTAATTTTCTTTTCAGGCATCCAAACCACCTCTTTAACACTCTATGAAACTAATTATAGCAATTGACTGTGATTTTAACAAGTAAATTTTAAAAAAATGTTGATTTTATCAAAAAAATCTGTCATAATAATGTAAATAGGTATAATATTATTCGCCGCTTCGGGATGTGTTGCTGCGTTTGCACAGGCGGCGATTTTAAAGGAGAGTTTGCTATGACAATACTTGACAGTGTAAAAGGAACAGTAAATACAGCCGTTGACACAATCTCAACGGTAGCTCAGACAATAGTTGAAAAGAACAGAACAAATGCAAAGCTCAACAGATTAAGACTTGTTATGAAGAGCGAGAGCGAGCTTATGAACAGAGCTTATATTGCTCTCGGAAAGGTTATGTATGACAGCAGGAAGAAAGGCACGGACATTGATGATGCCGAGTGTGAAAAGCTTTTGAAGGTTATTGACTCTTCAAAGGCAAAAATCGCAAAGGCAAGAGAATGCTACAGACAGATTGTTGACAGTTCAAACGATATTTTCTACGGCAATCCTGATGTTGTTCCCGAAGTTAAAAAGGACGATATTGTTGATATTACGGTGGCCTGCTCAAATGAGAACGAGTACAAATCTTCTCCCTTCAAGGAGGAAAAGCCGGCTGAGGAGTCTGCAAAAGAAGAGGCTGACGCTTTGCAGGAGAAGGCAGAGCCTGAGCATGTTACGAAGATTTGCGACCTCAAAGCAGAGCTTGAAGCTAAGCGTGAGGAAGGGTTTGCGGAGTCAGCCGATACAGAAGAGGATGACGACAGCGAATCGCCCCACGGTGAACTTTTTTAATAAACTCAATATTAAAATTTTAAAGCTGACAACCTGCCAATTTCGGCAGGTTTTTCTGCATTTTTAAAGTATAATTATACATTATGCCCCTTATGTGTATTGAATTTTTGTTGCAAAAATGGTAAAATTCATCAAAGAAGAAAATATTCTAAAACAGAATTATTTTTTCGACAAAAAATACTATAATTAGTTAGATATGCACAATGAGATTACTATGTATTGATTTCGGAGGCACAAGTTGAAATTAGGATTGGATATTGGCTCAACAACAATAAAATGTGTTGTGCTTGACGATGAAAACAAATTGATATACAGCACATACGAAAGGCACTATTCCCGTATTACCGAAAAGATTGCCGAAATTCTTGCGCTTGTACGAACAAAGATTGACGGCGTTGAAAATGCCGCAGTTGCTCTTTCGGGTTCTGCCGGAATGGGTGTTGCCGAGTCTGTCGGCATCGACTTTATTCAGGAGGTTTACGCAACAAGAGTTGCCGCTAATACTTTTATTCCCGGTACTGATGTTGTAATCGAACTCGGCGGTGAGGACGCAAAAATTTTGTTCCTAACAAACGGACTTGAGGTAAGAATGAACGGCACCTGCGCCGGCGGCACTGGTGCGTTTATTGACCAGATGGCAACGCTTCTAAATGTTAAGCTTGAGGATATGGACGAGCTTGCCAAGCAGCACGAAAAAACATATACAATAGCTTCAAGGTGCGGTGTGTTTGCAAAGACCGATATCCAGCCCCTTCTCAATCAGGGAGCAAGGAAGAGTGACATTGCAGAGAGCATTTTCAATGCGGTTGTAAGCCAGACCGTTGCAGGTCTTGCGCAGGGCAGAGAGATTGAAGGTCAGATTGTATATCTCGGCGGACCTCTTACATTTATGAGCGAACTGCGAAACTGCTTTGACCGCACACTCGGAACAAAGGGAATCTGCCCCGAAAATTCGCTTTACTATGTTGCAAGCGGTGCGGCTTTGTGCGCCGAAAAAACTATAGATTTTGACAAGGTTATCGAAAAAGTAAAGAACTACCGCGGCAGCGGCAACTTTGCCTTCAATCAGCCGCTTTTTAACAATGAAGAGGAGTACAGAAAATTCTGTGACCGTCACGCAAAGGCGGATGTTAAGCAGAAAGAACTCAAGGGCTACAAGGGCAAAGCCTATATCGGTATGGACGCCGGCTCAACAACCGTAAAGGGTGTTGTCCTCAACGATGACGGCGAGCTGCTGTATTCAAAATATCTCCCCTCAAAGGGAAGCCCTGTTGAAATTATGAAGGGATTCCTTGACGAGATTTACGAAATCAATCCCGAAATAAATGTTGTTTCTTCTGCCGTAACAGGTTACGGTGAGGATATTATAAAAAATGCATTTGCGGTTGATTACGGTGTGGTTGAAACAATTGCCCACTTTACCGCCGCAAAATACTTTATGCCCGATGTTGAATTTATCATTGACATCGGCGGTCAGGATATCAAGTGCTTTAAGATACATAACGGTGCAATTGACAATATTTTCCTTAACGAGGCTTGTTCATCGGGCTGCGGAAGCTTTTTGCAGACCTTTGCAAACGCTCTCGGCTATGAGATTGCCGACTTTGCAAAGCTCGGACTTTTTGCAAAGCGACCCGTTGACCTCGGTTCACGCTGTACCGTATTTATGAATTCAAGCGTTAAGCAGGCTCAGAAGGACGGCGCTACAATTGAGGATATCTCGGCAGGTCTTTCACTCAGCGTTGTAAAGAATGCCCTTTACAAGGTTATTCGTGCGTCAAGTCCCGACGAACTCGGCAGGCGTGTTGTGGTTCAGGGCGGTACTTTCCTGAACGATGCCGTTTTGCGCGCATTTGAACAGGAAATGGGCGTTGAAGTTGTCCGTCCTAACATTGCAGGACTTATGGGTGCTTACGGTGCGGCTCTTTACGCAAAGAAAAAGTCAAAAGGCATTGGCAGGAGTACGATTACCGATAAAAAGGGTCTTGATGAATTTGTTCACGAAATCAAGGTTGCAAACTGCGGTATGTGCAACAACAACTGCCGTCTTACAATAAATTCATTCGGCAAGGGCAGAAAGTTCATTGCAGGAAACCGTTGTGAAAGACCAATCACAAAGAAAGCTCCTGCAAACGATATGAATATGTATGCCTACAAGCTGAATCTTATTGATTCCTACAAGCCTGTTGAGGGCTTGAGAGGCAAGCTCGGGATTCCTATGGCGCTCAATATGTACGAGCTTTATCCGTTCTGGTACAGATTCTTTACAGAGCTTAAATTTGAGGTATTCCACTCACCGTATTCGACAAGAAAGCTTTATCAGAGAGGTCAGCAGACAATTCCGAGCGATACTGTTTGTTTCCCTGCAAAGCTTGTTCATGGACATATTCAGACTCTTATTGATATGGGTGCAGAGACAATTTTCTACCCGTGTCTTTCCTATAACTTTGACGAGCATCTCGGTGACAATCATTACAACTGTCCTGTTGTAGCCTATTATCCCGAGGTTATAAAGAACAATATGAAGGACATTCGCAAGGTGCATTTTATCAAGGAATATTTTGGTATTCACCGCCCGAATGATTTTCCGAAAAAGGCTTACGAAAGGCTTTCTTTCCATTTTCCCGACATTACTCTCAATGAAATCAGAAATGCGGCAAAGCTTGCATATCAGGAGCAGGAAAATTACAGAAAAAAGGTTATTGACAAGGGCAATGAGATTATTGCCAAGGCTGAAAAAGAGGGCAAAAAGATTTTTGTTCTTGCAGGCAGACCATATCATATTGATCCCGAAATCAACCACGGAATCGACAGACTTATCTCAGGCTTTGATGTTGCAATCGTCAGCGAGGATGTTATTTCCCCGAGAGTTGAACATTTCCGGACTCATGTTCTCAACCAGTGGACATACCACGCAAGACTTTATGCGGCGGCAAAATATGTTACAACAAGAAAGGACATGGAGCTTGTTCAGCTTGTATCCTTCGGCTGCGGTGTTGATGCGATTACAACCGATGAGGTAAGAGAAATTCTTGAAAGCAAAAATAAGATTTACACTCAGATTAAGATAGATGAAATTACGAACCTCGGAGCAGTTAAAATCCGAATCCGCAGTTTGCTTGCTGCACTTGAAAACGATTGATGAAAGGAAATTCTGTTATGGCAGAGTTGAAGTATGACAAAAAAACAGGTCGTTTGCTATTTACAAAGCAGATGAAAAAGGAATATACAATCCTTATGCCCAATATGGCGCCTATTCATTTTAAAATACTTGAAAAGGTGTTCAACTACTATGGCTATAAGTCTGATTTGCTCAACACAACAGGTCCGGAGATTGCACAGACAGGTCTTAAATATGTTCACAACGACACCTGTTATCCGGCTTTGCTGGTTATCGGTCAGTTCATCAATGCTTTGCAGAGCGGAAAGTATGATGTTCACAAGGTTGCCCTGATGATTACTCAGACGGGCGGCGGATGTCGTGCCTCTAACTACATTTTCCTTTTGAGAAAGGCTCTCAAAAAGGCAGGCTTTGAGTTTGTTCCCGTAATTTCGCTTTCGTTCGGTATGGAACACAACAGCGGCTTTTCGCTCACACTTCCTCTTATCCGCAGATTTGTCGGCGGTCTTGTGTACGGCGACCAGTTAATGTTGCTTTCAAACCAGACAAAGCCCTATGAGGTGAACAAGGGTGAAAGTATGGCGCTTGTTGATGAGTGGACGGATAAGATTTCCAATATGCTCATACAGGGCAAGGGCTACACGCTTGAAGAAATTGACGAAACCCTTGATAAAATTACAAAGTCATTCACAAAAATTGAGCTTAACAAAGTGCCGAAGGTTAAAGTCGGCATAGTTGGTGAGATTTATGTAAAATATTCCAAAATGGCTAACAACGGCCTTGAGGACTTTCTTGCAGAACAGGATTGCGAGGTTTGCGTACCCGGTCTTATGGGTTTTGCATCATTTAAGGTTGATAACCGTATTGAGGATTATAAGATGTTCGGAGGAAGCAGAGTTAAATACAAATTCTGTTCGATGCTTCTTAATTACCTCACAAAGCTTGAGGGACTTATGGTTGATGCCGCTGAAAAGTACGGCTTTGTTCCGCCACACAGATATGCTCACACAAAGGAGCTTGTAAAAGGTGTTATCGGCTACGGCAGTAAGATGGGCGAGGGCTGGCTTCTTACAGCCGAGATGATTGAGCTTGCCGATACAGGCTATGAGAATATCGTATGCACACAGCCCTTCGGATGTCTGCCGAATCATATCAACGGCAAGGGCGCAATCAGAAAAATTAAAGAAATCAGACCGAATGCCAATATCGTTACCATCGACTATGATCCGGGTGCTCCGAAGGTAAACCAAGAGAACCGTATCAAGCTGATGCTTGCTGTCGGCAAAGAGGAACTCAAGAAAAAGCTTGAGGCTGAAAAAAATGCCGAAAAATCCGAATCGTCAGAGAAGTCAGAGAAAAAGTAATTTAATATCAATGCTTATGAGTCATCGCAGAATTGCGGTAATATCAGGAAGAAAAAACTAATACAATTTTACAGGGGTTTATATTATTAAAAAGGGAAAAATAAGTGTAAAAATCGGGGGATATTATGAAAAAACGACTTAAAGGCTTTTTTCAAAGGCTTGCACGGTGGCTGAATGTGCGTGAAATGCGACAGCACAAGGTCAAGGCAGGTGTTTATATAGTGATACGGCTCATACTCGCGTTATTGATTATCTCCGGCATATTAAACGGTAAATGGGAAAATGTCATGACCTGTGCGCTGACGCTCGGTCTGTTGACTCTGCCGTTGTTTGTTGACAGAAAATTGTCGGTGGCTTTGCCGAGTGTGCTTGAAATAATCGTTGTACTGTTTGTATTTGCGGCAAATGTTATGGGCGAACTCGGTGCGTTCTACGAGAAAATCCCGATATGGGATTCGATTCTTCATGCCGTGAACGGGTTTATCTGTGCAGGCGTCGGATTCGGCTTGACTGATATTCTCAACAGAAGTGAGCGGGTGAAATTGAGCCTTTCGCCTATGTTTGTATGCCTGTTTTCGTTCTGCTTTTCAATGACAGTCGGTGTTGTGTGGGAGTTTTTTGAGTTTGGTGCGGATATGCTTTTCGGAAAAGATATGCAAAAGGACACCGTGGTTACGGTGATACATTCGGGCTTGATTTCAGGCAAGCCGAATGTGATAATGCACATCAGAGATATAACTTCAACCGTTGTAAACGGTGAAAATCTCGGCGTCAACGGTTATCTTGACATCGGCTTGATTGACACAATGAAAGACCTGCTCGTGAATTTTGCGGGTGCAATAGTTTTTGACACCGTAGGCTGGTTCTGTCTAAAGGGCAGAAGCGCAGGCTTTTTGCGGAATTTCATACCGGTCAAAAAGCAATGAAGCGTATGAATTGCTTTTTTGACCGTATAATCTCCGCTCCGTCAATCAAAACGGTTGTAAAATCAGCTTTCATTGTTTTGCAACGAAAAAGGGCTGTCACAGAATTTTTCCATTCTGCGACAGCCCTAACTATACTGTGTCACAAATTATTTACATATATAACATTACTTTTTAAAAGCCTTGAAATCCTTGATAACCTGATCGCGGTGCTTGTAGTTATCCTTTGTTTTATCGGGATTTGTCTTATCAATTGAAGCATCAGTATAAATCATAAGATAGTTCCCGTTGTCAGAAAGGTAGGCTGTAACGCTCGGAAGTCCGTAGATACTGAATGTACCGTCAGCCTTAACAGAGTTGAGAATCTTATTTGCAGTATCGTTAGTAGCTTTTGTATCGTAACGGTAAAGTTCAATTATGATATCAGTACCCGAATACTTAGCGGCAAACTTTTTGCCCTCTGCAGCACCGATAGCAGACGCGTCCATCTTAATGCTGTTATCCTTATTGTCAATGTACTGCTTTGCAACAAAATAATCAACAAGACCGTCAAGGTTATCGCTGTACTTTTGGTCGCTGACCGATGATGTCGTTGGCTGAGTGCTGTCCTCGCCATTCTGCGAAGAACTGTTACTGTCTTTATAAAGTGCGTCATTATAGCTGCAGCCTGCTGCAGTAACCGCAAGAATACCTGCACATAAAATTGCTGTAAGAATTCTCTTCATAATATTTTTCCTTTCGGTTCATTCTTTCGTTCTGTCATAAGTACAGTATATTATACCGCATATTTTCCGATAAATCAATATAAATTTCAAAAACAATAGGCAGATACCGAAGTATCTGCCCTGATTATGTCGTAACATTATTAATATCGTAAGATTTGATTATATAGAACTGTCCATTCAAATTAAGTGTGAGGCACTCACCATACAGAGTTAATTTTATCACCAAGTCAAGCTCGGGAATTCATAGTTTAGATTATATCAAACTATCTACACGAACTAAAATTAACCTACTATATACACATTGACATTTCGTCTGCCAAAGTTGACGCATTCATTATATGTGTTGTAGAAGCAGTCAACAATTGCAGTTCCTGCCATAAGCGCACCGCCTGTGTCAACGGCTGTTGCGTAGCCGTAAACAAAGCTGCCGTCTGTTGAAACAATGTAAAGCTTTGAACCGTACGGTATAATGTTCGGGTTTACCGCAACACCGCCGTGATATGCTGTTACACCTGTGGCTGTAAGTGAACCCGCAGGAGCGGTATATGCCGTCCCTGAGCCTGATACAACAGAGGAGTAAGCAACCGTGTTGCCGTTATTATCAGTAAATGTGCCTGCCGGATTGCTGACATTAGAACCTTTTGTTCCCATAAGCACAACCCTGTCAACAGGTTTTTTTGTGATTTTTTTATCGACCGTTTCGGATGACACCTTTTTGCCGTCAATATATTTGCATTTTTCCGTTACAAGAGCCTCACCCTTTTTGCCCTCGGTCTGAACCTTTGTTTTGCCAAGGTCAACATCCTTTGAATTTTTTTTGACTGTTTTAAAGTCAACCGATTGAGTTTTGGTTTCATTCTTGTAAATCACGCGTTTGATAACAATTTTGTCGGCATCTTCAATGTTGCTGTTTCTGTCAACATTAAGAATGTCATCATCAGAAAGCGTGTAGCCGAGCTCGGCAAGAACAGCACAAACATTGCCGTTTGGAGCATATACGCTGTCCGTTCTGCCATCGGCAGTAACCGAAAGCTTTTTGCCCTTGTAAATCTTAACAGTAAGATTCTTTGCAATCGGTGTTGAAAGCGCAGGCTCAACCACCTCGTCGTGCGCAGGCTTGATTCCTGTTCTCTCAAGCACATCGGCAACTGTGCCTTTTGCAAGACTTATACTGCGGCGTTTGCCGTTGCAGTCAATTTTGATTTCAACAGCCTTGAGCATTCTGCTTGTAAAACCTGTTTCATCAAGTCCTGCATAAATAATGTCGCCGTTCGCAAGTTCCACACCTTCCGATGTTACAGCCTGCTTTGCGTCTGCACTAAAATCAGCGGCAGCAGCCACCGAATAAATTGAGCCTGTAATAATTGCAGCTGCAAGTGCAAAAGTCGTTACAGAACGCAGGGGACGAAAGTTTTCTTTCTTTTTCTGCATAATAAATTTCTCCTGACTTGCAATTTTCTTAGGTTGATTTTGCATGAAAATTGCATATTTTATTCATAAACCTTCACTAAAGAGCCGACCTGCTCTTTACAGGCACACATTATAAAACTGTGTTTTGTGAATGTCAAACTGTATAGTAAGAGAAATTTTGTGCAACTTCACGATATTTTCGCCTTTATTTTCTGTATTTGCAATATAACCTTGTTTCTTCACGGGAATTATCCTGCAAATTTATATGCAATTTGCAAGAAATTCACTTTTACCGTTTCGTTACCACTTTGTAACCGTTTTGTAACTGTATTTGCATAGAGAAAAACAGCAGGCAAAACAGGCATTTTTAATACTCATAACGCAAAGAAAGCGAGAACATAAACGCCCCCACTTTCTTTAAAGATAACGCATACCATATATGATACACAAAAAATTATTACACATATATTTTGCCGCAATCGGCAAAAAGCTTCTTGTTCAATCAACATTATCGCTTAAATGCTTTTTACGGTATTCTGTAGGGGTAATGCCGTTGATTTTTTTGAACACCTTTGAAAAGTATAGCTGGTCGGAAAATCCCACTGACAGAGCGACATCTTTAACCTGAGCCGTAGTGCTGCTGAGCATAGTGCAGGCTCTTCTTATTCGGCATTGATTTATGTACCCGATTACCGATGTGCCTGTTTCTTCCTTAAAAAGGCGGTAAAGATAGGTGCGGTCAATCTGAATTTTTTCGGCAACGCTTTTTACGGTGCAGTCTGTTTCACGAAATTTTCTGTCTATATAATCTCTTGCCTGCATAACATAATTTGTTTCGGTTGATTTTCGGCTCGGATAATACTGCAGATAGTACGACAATAATATCAGCACCTTGCCGTTGGTTCGGCAGATCGAATAGGCAGTTTCGCTTGATGAATCGCTGACATCAAAATATTGAAGAAAATTATCAACAGGCAGTTCGGGAGCAATGGGACGGTTTTTTGAAAAATTGGTGCGGCTTATCATTACGGCTATTTCAAATCCCGTAATTTCAACCCATTTGTACTCAAAAATATTGTTCGGATAAGCAACGATTTTTACGCTTGTAAACGGAAAAAGCATTACGGAATTTCCTCTCTTCACAGGATATTTTACACCGTCAATAATAAAAATTCCCTTGCCTGCCGTCACAAGGATTATCACATAGGTTTCGCGCATTGCAGGCTCAATTTCAAAGCTGTCCTTTGAAAATCGCCTACCGCTTGAAACGCATATATTTGACAGTGCCTTATAATTGTCGCTTTTTTTCACAAAACCACCTCGAATACAACATTTGTCCATAATTGCATAACATATTTATATAGATTTTCGAACATCTTCGCGTTATAATTATGTTATTATACAACAATTTCACATTTTTGACAACAGGAAATTCGGAGTGAAACATATTGAATTATAAGTACGAAATAATAAATTATGACCAAAACACACCTGCCAAGGTCATGTATCTTAACCTTTCTTCGGAAACACATAAAACCGAGCTGCATTGGCACAGAGAGCCTGAGCTTGTTTATGTTATCGAAGGTCAGGCGGAATGTCCGAGAAACGGTGAAACAACCATTGTAAACGAGGGGGATTTTATCCTCTTCAACAGCGAAGATGTTCACCTTGTTCGCCCTGTGGCAGGAACAAGAGTGCGTCTTGTATGTATTCAGCTTTCGTTTGAATATATGCGAATGTTTTGCAAGTCGATTGACAGCATTATATTCGATGTTTCGATATCTCCCGAAACAAAGCAGGAGCTTATAGATGTTCTTGATGAAATTGCGGATACAAACAAAAATGACGAGTACAGCACTCTGCTTCAGATTGCCCATGTCAACAAGATTTATTACCTGCTTTTGAAGCATTGCACCTGCTTTAAGAGAGCAAGCAACAATCCGATTATCCCGCGCAGGGATTTTTCGTATGCTAAGACAGCAATCGCATATATAAATGAAAACTACAAGCGAGAGATTCCGCTTAACGAGATTTCATCGGTAGTCAATCTTTCACCGTCATATTTTTCAAAGTATTTCAAAAGCATCACCAGAGTCAGTTTTTCGGAATATCTTGCAAACCTTCGTCTTGAAAATGCAATCAACGATATGCTTGACAAAAATTCAACCGTTTCTGCCGCTGCACTTGAAAACGGTTTTGCAAATGTAAAGTCGTTCATTACACAGTGCAAGAAGGTATACGGACGTACACCGGCGCAGTATAAAAAGAAGCTTCTCAACAGATAAAATTTTAAAGGCTCAGAACTTTGTACAGGTTCTGAGCCTTTTTGCATACGGCATACAGCCGTTTCTTATTGATAAAGTTTATCATTGAAAAATTTCGCCACCATATCCCACAGCTTTTCCTGTGCAAAAAATATGTCGGCGTGTTCCGCTCCGTTAATTGCAACCAATGTGACATCGCAACCGTTTTTCTCAAGCAAATCGTGCAATTCGGCACTTTGCGAAAAAGGAACGGTGGAATCGTCTGTTCCGTGAAAAATCATAAACGGCGGTGCTGACGGGGTTACATACGAAACGGGACAACACTTCATTGCCTTTTCCTTATTGAGTGCAACATTCATTCCGAGCATGAGCGACTCCATACTTGCCGCCGAAGTTAACGGCGATTCATATGGAAATGCCGAAACATCAGTCGGCGGATAAAAGGCACAGCAAGCCTGTACCTCGCTTGAACAGTCAAGATAATTTCCGACATCAAGAGCCTTATCATTATCTAAAGCGCACATGGCAGCAAGATAGCCTCCTGCGGATTCGCCTGCAACACCGATTTTGTTTTCATCTATATTATAACGGTCTGCGTGAGCCTTGATGTAGCGAATAGCCGCTTTTACATCCTCCAACGGCATCGGATATGCCCCTTCATTGCTTGTGCGATATTCAACACTTGCAACTGCAAAGCCCTCGAGTGCCAACTTTGCAAGATAAGCAAAATGGGCAGATTTATCCAGTCTTATCCAACCGCCACCGCAAAACCACACAATACACGGGGATTTTTTGTTTTTTAATTTTGGATAAATCAAGTCGAGTTTCAAGTCTCTTGTGGTGTGTCCGAACCATGCGTCAACCTGTGCATAGGTTATGTCGGATACGGTAAAATATCTCGGCTTTTCAATTTTAAGATTCATTTCAAGCTTCATAATATTATCCCTTATCAGTTGTATTTGCGGAGCAAGCCTATATTATATGTCTCAATCTCCGAAAGGTCGCTTTCGCTGAAATAATAGTTTTCATGATACCAGCTTTGGCTCTCATAGTATTTCTGAATTGATTTTGTTTTAAAAACATATCCGTGACGGGCATAGATTTCGTTGATTGCATCCTGAGCAAGCTCTGAACCAAGTCCCATAACCTCGTTGGCGTTCAGCTTTCTGATTGATGAATCAGGCAAAATAAAATCGTTGTCATAGTTGTAATAACGGGCTGTGGGATAACGGTCACGGCTTTCCTGCTTTACCGCCTGCGTCGGAGCTTCCGTTGAAGGCACGGTGGTTTTCTTTTCTGTATCTTTAACGGTAACCGTGCATGTAGCCTTCTTTCCGTTTTCCGTTTCGCAAGTGATTATTGCAACGCCCTCATTTTCGCCGAGTACCATTCCGTTGTTGTCAACACTTGCGGTTTCAGGGTCTGACGAAGACCACACAATGTTGTCCGACGGCGCATCAACAGGCTTCACCTTTGCCTCAAGCTGAATTTTGCTGCCCTTTTTAACGGAGGTTGAACTTTCGCTTACGGTAATGCCTTCAATCTCTTTGTCAAGGATTGTCACATTACACACCCTTTTAAGACCGCTTTCACTCTCTGCGGTTACAACTGCCGTTCCTTTTGCCTTGCCTGTAACCGTTCCGTCGTCAACGGTTACAATTTTGCTGTCTGATGTTGACCAATTGATTGTGCCGGCATCCGCCCCGTCGGGCTTGATTGTAACAGAAATATGTTTTGTATCTCCCACATGAAGCTCAAGCTCTTCGTAACTGAGTGACATACTCTCTACCTGTTTTGCAAAGCACGAACACAATACAAACGGAACTATTATCAGCATTGCCAAAATCGGCATTATTTTTTTCATAAATACTCCCCCTTACATATATATGTAAAATCCGCAACAGATTCTATCAACATTCTAACCTATTTAATTCGTTTTGTAAATAAATAATCAATCTCCCTGCACAATTTTTTTTAACAGTTCTCTGCTCTTTATAAGTATTCTTCGATATTCGGTAGAAATGCACCCTGCCTTTGCAAATCTGCTCAAGGCTTTGCTGACCGTAACCCTTGATACACCTACCGTGTTGGCAATTTCTTCATGTGTAATTGCAACAGAACCGTTATGTTCGCTTTCAAGCAACAGTCCGGCAATGCGTGCGTCCGCCTGCATAAAGGTCATCGAGTCAAGCTGTGACGACAAAAGTCTTATTCTGTTGGCAAGAATTTCAAGCAATTCAAACGCAAGCGTCGGGTGCTGTGCGATAATGTCGGTCAATCGCTTTTTGTCAATCATTATAACCTCTGTGCCTGTAACCGCCTTTGCGGAGCTGACCCTCGGCTTTTTGTCAAAGAAAGCACCCTCGCCGATAATCTCGCCGCGTCTTGCCGTGTTGAGAGTTTTTTCGTTGCCGTCAACGGAGTTCATATACACCTTTACACTGCCTTTTTTAATGTAGCAAAAGCTTTGCGCCGTGTCGCCCTGAAGATAGATTATCTCATCTTTTGCGTATTTTCTCACGCTTCCCGACTGCTCAATCAGCGACTGCATATTTTCGTGAACAGCACTGTTTGTGTGTCCGTAAGCATTTACCCTTTGTTCCATAACTTACCCCCGTCTATCGGTAATAATTTCCTTAATTGTAACATAGTTTACAATCTTTTTGCAAGGTGTATGCAATAATTAACTTAAAGAAAAGGAGTGATTTATTATGGGTATGACTATGTCACAGAAGATTCTTGCGGCTCACGCAGGACTCAGCGAAGTCAAGGCAGGTCAGCTTATTGAGGCAAAGCTTGATATGGTTCTCGGTAACGATGTAACATCTCCCGTAGCCATCAATGTTTTTGAGGAAAACGGTGCTACCTCAGTATTTGACAACACAAAAATCGCAATGATTATGGACCACTTTACACCTAATAAAGATATTAAGGCAGCCACACAGGTTAAACAGGTTCGCACATTTGCAGACAAATATGATATCAAAAACTACAGAGATGTAGGTCAGATGGGCATTGAACACGCACTTCTCCCCGAACAGGGACTTGTAGGACCGGGTTGTCTCTGCATCGGTGCTGACTCACACACCTGCACATACGGCGCACTCGGCGCATTCTCAACAGGCGTCGGCTCAACGGATATGGCTGCCGGCATGATCAGCGGTAAGGCTTGGTTCAAGGTTCCGTCAGCTATCAAATTCAACATCGTAGGCAAGCCACAGGGTTTTGTAAGCGGTAAGGATGTTATTCTCCACATCATCGGCAAAATCGGTGTTGACGGCGCACTTTACAAGTCAATGGAATTTACAGGCGAAGGTCTTAAATACCTCAACATTGACGACAGACTTTGCATTGCAAACATGGCAATTGAGGCAGGCGCAAAGAACGGTATTTTCCCTGTTGACGACATCACCCGTGAATACTGCAACGGCAGATATCAGGGTGCTCCTGTCGAATACACGGCAGACGAGGACGCTGTTTATGACGAGGAGTACACAATCGACCTTTCAACTCTCCGTCCCACAGTTGCATTTCCGCATCTTCCTGAAAATACAAGAACAGTTGATGAAATCGGCGAAAAAGAAGTTAAGATTGACCAGTGCGTAATCGGTTCATGCACAAACGGCAGAATTTCAGACCTGCGTGCCGCCGCAAACATTCTCAAGGGCAAGAAGATTGCAAAGAACGTTCGCTGCATCATCTTCCCCGGTACACAGCAGATTTGGCTTGACGCTATGCACGAAGGTCTTTTTGATATCTTCATTGAGGCAGGCGCAGTTGTTTCAACACCGACCTGCGGTCCGTGTCTTGGCGGTCATATGGGTATTCTTGCCGCAGGCGAAAGAGCAATCTCAACAACTAACCGTAACTTTGTCGGCAGAATGGGTCATGTTGACAGCGAAGTTTATCTTGCAAGTCCGGCTGTTGCCGCCGCAAGTGCTGTCGCAGGCTACATCATTGACCCCGAAAAGGTATAAGAAAGGCAGGTAACAAACAATGAACGCAAAAGGTACTGTACACAAGTTTGGCGACAATGTGGATACCGATGTAATTATCCCTGCTCGCTACCTTAACACCGCATCTCACAAGGAGCTTGCGGCTCACTGCATGGAGGACATTGACGCAGATTTTGTAAACAAGGTTAAAGAGGGCGACATTATGGTTGCCGAAAAGAACTTTGGCTGCGGTTCTTCCCGTGAACACGCACCAATCGCAATCAAAGCAAGCGGTATTTCATGCGTAATCGCATCAACCTTTGCAAGAATTTTCTATCGTAACTCAATCAACATCGGTCTTCCGATTCTTGAATGTGACGAGGCGGCAAAGGATATCAAAGAGGGCGACACGGTTTCCGTAAACTTTGACACAGGCGTCATCACCAACGAAACAACAGGCAAAACATATCAGGCTGAGCCGTTCCCCGAGTTCATTCAGAACATTATCAAAAAAGGCGGTCTTATCAACTCGATTATGTAATTTGCCGATTTTAATTTTAATTTACGGCAAAACGACAGAGTGGCTGTGAGGAACGAAGTCATAAACCTCAGTTCTTCACAGCCACTTATTTTTCTATATAATATGTATAGCGTTTTTATCTGAGCCTTGTTCCGCAGTTACCGCAGAATTTCATACCGGAGCCGCATTTTGTATGGCAATTCGGACAGATGACCGCGTCGGGAGTTTCGCTTGTATCATCGGCAACAGCCTGTGTGTACGGATTTTCAAACTGAGCAACTTTCGGTATGTTGTCGGAATGTGTTTCCATTGAACCGAAATCAACGCTCTTCGGTTGAAAATCAATCGGCTGCTGAGCAGGCTGACTGTTGTTTGTCGGCATTTCATTTGTTACAGGGGCAACAGGCGGCACAGGAACATTGCTTTGCTCTGCTGTAGGCTCATAAGCCTGAGCTGCACCGAGATTTATACCCATTGTGTATTTCTTAATATACATATGATAGGAAATTGCAAGAGCAGCGAACAGTCCGTAAAAAACAGCAGACAGAACCGAATTGATTACCATAATAATAGTTGCAGCGGAAAGAAATATCGACCCAATGGCGGTATTTCCGTCAAAAGCGTTGTTGTAATGGAAGCTCGGATACTCGTCTGCAAGCTGACGAAGAAGTTCGGAAAATTCGTAGCCGTATAACTTTATATACATAGCCATAGCAATTGTTGTTGCTATTCCTACTACAGCAAGAAGAATTGAAGTTACAGCGAGAAGTATTGAACCTCTGCTTGAAAGATAAACCGTTGTAGCGCCTTTTTTGATTGAGCCGGACCACATAAGCATTGCAATAGAGTGCAGAAGTGTTATCAGAATAAACGGTGAAATAATTATTGCGAACAGCATAAAGTATGCGTCACCTAAAAAGAGCCTAACTGAAATAGCGAGTCCTGCCAATGCAAGAATAGCGATACCTGTTGCAATTATACCTATAATGGCATATATCTTTATAAGCGTTACCATACCGCCAAACGGCATAGGGTCGTTTGAACGGGATTTAACATAAAGAAAGATAAGTGCAATGCACAAGAGAATGGAAAGAGAACTGCCTGCGCCTGCTGATACAGAAATATTTGTACTGCCTGAGCCGGAGTTAAACTTAACCGTTCCGAGTATAGCAGAAAGTCCTGCCACAATTCCGCATATCAATGTAAGCGGTTTTGCAAAGAATCCTTTAAGTATCCGAATGTTCTGATGAAAAGGATAGTATGTGTTTTGGTAATTCATAAAATTTCCTCCGAAATGTTAATTTGTACTTTTATTTTATATTATTGAAAGAGAAAATACAATAGATTTTTTTGAAGCGTAGTATCATATATTTTCAGTTCGCACAACATATTGTGGTAAAAGGAAGAATTTTGTTTGAAAATCCACAAGGCAAAAAGTTTTTTGAAAAAAATTGAATTTTTTTGAAAAAAGGGGTTGACTTTTCTTGAAAAAGGTATATAATAGACAATGTTCCGCGAAGGAAAACAACAAATCCTCTTAAAACAAAAGAGAGAATCAAGTTTTTCTTGTGCAAAGTGAACATAGGACCTTGAAAATTGAACAACGAGATATAGTAAAGAAACCCGTAATGACTTTGAGGAAAGCTCAAAGAATTACAGTGAGATGTACACTAAAAAGCATCATAAATTACGGATATAGTCAGTGACATATTCGTCAATGAGCGATTAAAGCTCTGAAATTGATTTGAACGGTCGAAAGACTGTTGAGATACAAATTTTAGAGAGTTTGATCCTGGCTCAGGACGAACGCTGGCGGCGTGCCTAACACATGCAAGTCGAACGGAACTGTTTTGAAAGATTTCTTCGGAATGAATTTGATTTAGTTTAGTGGCGGACGGGTGAGTAACGCGTGAGTAACCTGCCTTCAAGAGGGGGATAACATTCTGAAAAGAATGCTAATACCGCATGACATATCGGAACCACATGGTTTTGATATCAAAGATTTTATCGCTTGAAGATGGACTCGCGTCCGATTAGTTAGTTGGTGAGGTAACGGCTCACCAAGACCGCGATCGGTAGCCGGACTGAGAGGTTGAACGGCCACATTGGGACTGAGACACGGCCCAGACTCCTACGGGAGGCAGCAGTGGGGGATATTGCGCAATGGGGGCAACCCTGACGCAGCAACGCCGCGTGAAGGATGAAGGTTTTCGGATTGTAAACTTCTTTTATTAAGGACGAAAATTGACGGTACTTAATGAATAAGCTCCGGCTAACTACGTGCCAGCAGCCGCGGTAATACGTAGGGAGCAAGCGTTGTCCGGATTTACTGGGTGTAAAGGGTGCGTAGGCGGCTTTGCAAGTCAGATGTGAAATCTATGGGCTCAACCCATAAACTGCATTTGAAACTGTAGAGCTTGAGTGAAGTAGAGGCAGGCGGAATTCCCCGTGTAGCGGTGAAATGCGTAGAGATGGGGAGGAACACCAGTGGCGAAGGCGGCCTGCTGGGCTTTAACTGACGCTGAGGCACGAAAGCGTGGGTAGCAAACAGGATTAGATACCCTGGTAGTCCACGCTGTAAACGATGATTACTAGGTGTGGGGGGTCTGACCCCTTCCGTGCCGGAGTTAACACAATAAGTAATCCACCTGGGGAGTACGGCCGCAAGGTTGAAACTCAAAGGAATTGACGGGGGCCCGCACAAGCAGTGGAGTATGTGGTTTAATTCGAAGCAACGCGAAGAACCTTACCAGGTCTTGACATCCAACTAACGAAGTAGAGATACATTAGGTGCCCTTCGGGGAAAGTTGAGACAGGTGGTGCATGGTTGTCGTCAGCTCGTGTCGTGAGATGTTGGGTTAAGTCCCGCAACGAGCGCAACCCTTGCTATTAGTTGCTACGCAAGAGCACTCTAATAGGACTGCCGTTGACAAAACGGAGGAAGGTGGGGACGACGTCAAATCATCATGCCCCTTATGACCTGGGCTACACACGTACTACAATGGATGTTAACAGAGGGAAGCAAGACAGTGATGTGGAGCAAACCCCTAAAAACATTCTCAGTTCAGATTGCAGGCTGCAACCCGCCTGCATGAAGATGGAATTGCTAGTAATCGCGGATCAGAATGCCGCGGTGAATACGTTCCCGGGCCTTGTACACACCGCCCGTCACACCATGGGAGCCGGTAATACCCGAAGTCAGTAGTCCAACCTCGTGAGGACGCTGCCGAAGGTAGGATTGGCGACTGGGGTGAAGTCGTAACAAGGTAGCCGTATCGGAAGGTGCGGCTGGATCACCTCCTTTCTATGGAGACCAAATCAGATGAAACAAGCTGGTTTAAATTCCAAGGTCAGCATTACGAAAGATTTCTTTCAAAACTCGTTGTTTAATTTTCAGGGTCCTGCCCGAGATATACGGGGGTATAGCTCAGCTGGGAGAGCACCTGCTTTGCAAGCAGGGGGTCAGCGGTTCGATCCCGCTTATCTCCACCAATAAGAATAGCGCTTGAGTCATCAAGCAACAGCTATTCTTAAAAATACGGCTTAAGAAATAACGAGCCAAAACCAATATGGGCTTATAGCTCAGCCGGTTAGAGCGCACGCCTGATAAGCGTGAGGTCGGTGGTTCGAGTCCACTTAAGCCCACCATATAGAAGAGCCGAGGTTCGGAGCAATAGCGAAGAACAACGGGACTTGACATCATCAAGTCTAAAATCTCTTCTAAAAAGCACCTTGAAAACTGAATAAAGAAGCAGATAAAGCGAGAAAAGTATTAGTTATACAGGTAAACAAACTCAAATGATAATTTGAATGCGTAAACCATAGGTAAAAAATACTACAATTAAGCTTAAGGGTAATAAGAAGATTAGTTATAAATAAACTAAAGGCTTATTAAACTGCAAAAAGAGTAATTAACATTACAAGAAAAAGAAGAACCAAAGATATCTCATAATGGTCAAGCTACAAAGAGCACAAGGGGAATGCCTTGGCACCGAGAGCCGAAGAAGGACGTGACTAACTGCGATAAGCTGCGGGGAGCCGTAAGTGGGCTTTGATCCGCAGATTTCCGAATGGAGCAATCCGGCAAGAGGAAAGTCTTGTCATCATATACTGAATACATAGGTATATGAGGGGAACCGCCTGAACTGAAACATCTAAGTAGGGCGAGGAAGAGAAATCAACTGAGATTCCGTAAGTAGTGGCGAGCGAACGCGGAAGAGGCCAAACCGAGAGTAGTAATACTTTCGGGGTTCGGACAGAAAACGGTATTGTAAAGGTTTAGTGGAATGGAATGGGAAGTCCAACCGAAGAAGGTGAGAGTCCTGTACACGAAAAGCCTGAACAGCCATCTGTATCCAGAGTACCGCCGGACACGTGAAACCCGGTGGGAATATGGGGGGACCATCCTCCAAGCCTAAATACTACTCGGTGACCGATAGTGAAGAAGTACTGTGAAGGAAAGGTGAAAAGTACCCCTGACGGGGAGTGAAAAAGAACCTGAAACCTTGTGTTTACAAGCACCGAAAGCTCATCAAAGAGCGATCGGGTACCTTTTGTAGAATGGTCCGGCGAGTGAATGTAACCGGCGAGGTTAAGCACCTAAGGTGTGAAGCCGCAGCGAGAGCAAGTCTGAAAAGGGCGTATGAAGTCGGTTGTATTCGACCCGAAACCGGGTGACCTACCCATGGTCAGGTTGAAGTAAAGGTAAAACTTTATGGAGGACCGAACCGACTCCCGTTGAAATGGTAGCGGATGAACTGTGGGTAGCGGAGAAATTCCAATCGAACCCGGAGATAGCTGGTTCTCTCCGAAATAGCTTTAGGGCTAGCCTTGAAATAGATTACCGGAGGTAAAGCACTGAATTGGCTAGGGGCCGAGAGGTTACTGAACCTTATCAAACTAAGAATGCCGGATAATCGTTTTTCAGGAGTCAGACAGTGGGAGATAAGTTTCATTGTCAAAAGGGAAACAGCCCAGACCCACAGCTAAGGTCCCCAAGTATAGTTAAGTGGAAAAGGATGTGGAATTGCACAGACAACCAGGATGTTGGCTTAGAAGCAGCCACTCATTAAAAGAGTGCGTAATAGCTCACTGGTCGAGTGACTCTGCGCCGAAAATTTAACGGGGCTAAACTATACACCGAAGCTTGGGATACATCTAATGTATGGTAGGAGAGCGTTCTGTATGGGGAGAAGTCGTAGCGAAAGCGGCGGTGGACTATACAGAAGTGAGAATGCCGGAATAAGTAGCGAGAATTAAGTGAGAATCTTAATGGCCGAAAGTCTAAGGTTTTTGGAGGAAGGTTCGTCCGCTCCAAGTAAGTCGGGAGCTAAGGTCAGGCCGAAAGGCGTAGCCGATGCACATACGGTTGATATTCCGTAACCATCTGTAATTTAAGCAAAGGGACACTTCAAAAGGGTGTGACCCGGGCGTTGGTTGACCCGGGCGTAAGGGACCGAAATTAGAGTAGGGAAGCACACTTGGCTGAAGGCGAGAAAAGCTTTGCGTATAGAAGCAGATGCCCGTACCGCAAACCGACACAGGTGGACAGGAAGAGAATTCTAAGGCCAGCGGGAGAAGGGTAGTTAAGGAACTCGGCAAATTGACTCCGTAACTTCGGAATAAGGAGTGCTCGAAAGAGCCGCAGAGAATAGGCCCAGGCGACTGTTTAGCAAAAACACAGGTCTCTGCCAAATCGAAAGATGAAGTATAGGGGCTGACACCTGCCCGGTGCCGGAAGGTTAAGAGGAGGAGTGAGAGCTCCGAATTGAAGCCCCGGTAAACGGCGGCCGTAACTATAACGGTCCTAAGGTAGCGAAATTCCTTGTCGGGTAAGTTCCGACCCGCACGAATGGTGTAACGATCTGGGCACTGTCTCAACTACCCACCCGGCGAAATTGTAGTACCGGTGAAGATGCCGGTTACCTGCGGCAAGACGGAAAGACCCCATGGAGCTTTACTGTAGCCTGATATTGGGTTTCGGAAATCTATGTACAGGATAGGCGGGAGACTGGGAAACATGAGCGTCAGCTTGTGTGGAGTCGATGTTGGGATACCGCCCTTAGGTTTCTGGAATTCTAACCTGCGGCCGTGAAACCGGTCGGGGGACATTGTCAGGTGGGCAGTTTGACTGGGGCGGTCGCCTCCGAAAAGGTAACGGAGGCGCTCAAAGGTTAGCTCAGCACGGACGGAAACCGTGCCTCTGAGTGTAAACGCAAAAGCTAGCCTAACTGCGAGGGTGACGGCCCGAGCAGTAACGAAAGTTGGAGTTAGTGATCCGGCGGTATGTGAATGGAAATGCCGTCGCTCAACGGATAAAAGCTACCCTGGGGATAACAGGCTGATCTCCCCCAAGAGTCCACATCGACGGGGAGGTTTGGCACCTCGATGTCGGCTCATCACATCCTGGGGCTGTATTCGGTCCCAAGGGTTCGGCTGTTCGCCGATTAAAGTGGTACGCGAGCTGGGTTCAGAACGTCGCGAGACAGTTCGGTCCCTATCTGTCGTGGGCGCAGGATATTTGAGGAGCTCTGTCCTTAGTACGAGAGGACCGGGATGGACGTACCTCTGGTGCACCAGTTGTCATGCCAATGGCACGGCTGGGCAGCTATGTACGGAACGGATAAACGCTGAAAGCATCTAAGCGTGAAGCCGACTCCAAGATTAGATATCCCATCGTATAACGAGTAAGACCCCTTGAAGACTACGAGGTTGATAGGCTGCGTGTGTAAGTGCCGTGAGGCATTCAGCTTGGCAGTACTAATAGGTCGAGGGCTTGACCACAAGATTTCTTTGGTCAGCTCTGTAGTATATACTTTAACCCGATTGGTCATTCCAATATGAATTTAACTAATCTTTCTTCTTAATCTTCTTTCCTTTATTCAGTTTTCAGGGTGTTTACCCTTTTATATACACCGAGTAATCGGTGGTTCATTTGAACTTTCAGCACCACATAATGTGGTGCTTTTTTGTTGCCTTTTATCCATATATTTATTGTATATTAAAACAGCGAAAGCAGAGATTTTCTCTTTGCTTTCGCTGTTTTTGTTTTTCTGTTACTTTCAATTTACTTCCGAAAATCAATTAAGATGATTTTGTCATTTTTCTTGCCTTTAGTTTATTATTTGCTTTAGTAAATACTTTGCCTTGTTCAATGAACAATTGTTGCTGTTCATTTGTCATTGAGCGGAATACACGAAGTAACTCTACTTCCGCAAGACTATTTGTTTTGTTTTCCTGTATGCCCAAAAGATAGTCTGCCGACACATTAAAATATAAGGCTATTCTTTTTAAGGTTTCAAAATCAGGCTCGCTTACACCTTGTACATATCCACCTATTGTTGACGGGGCAATATTAAGGTCATTTGCAAATTGCTTTTGTGTAATGTCAAACTCATCTATAAGCAAGCGTAATTTTTCGCTGAATTTCATAGTAATCACCCATAATTATTTTAATGGAAGATACGCAATAATGGTTAAAAATACTAAATACTAGTTGACAAAACGAGAATACCGTCGTAAAATGAAGTAAAAACATTATTGTATTTTAATTGGGGGTAGAACTATGGAGCAAAATACTGTTAATACTCAAAAATCAGAGAAAAAAGACGGTAAATTTTACAAGATTTTATGTGTATGTCTAATCTTGTTACTGCTGCTCGGTATGATTGGAGTAACTATTTATAAAGGAAATCAAAAAGTTGAAAACGGACTTTCTGCTTACGAGCTTGCTGTGAAATACGGCTACGAAGGCACTGTGCAGGAATGGCTTGATTCTCTTTCAGGCAAATCTGCCTATGATATTGCGGTGGATAACGGCTATTCGGGTACTGAAAAAGAATGGGCATCTGCACTTGAGACTGCATCAAAACAGGATGGTGCAAGCATCAAGACAGCTTCTTTCTCATCAAACGGCGAATTACTTATAACCCTGTCCGACAATTCTGTTTTAAACCTCGGCAAAGCGGTAGGCTCTGACGGTAAAAACGGTTCTGACGGCAAAAATGGCTCAAACGGTGTCAACGGTGCAAACGGCATTAACGGTAAAAACGGAACCAACGGTGCAAACGGTAAGAATGGCATTGACGGCAAAAACGGTACTGACGGAACTAATGGTAAAGATGGTGCGAACGGAAAGAACGGTATAAACGGTCAAAACGGCAAAGACGGTGCAAACGGTAATGACGGTATAGGAATTTCTAATGCAAGTATCAATTCTGACGGTCAGCTTGTTCTTAACTTTTCAGACGGAAAAACCGTTAATCTTGACAAGGTTGTCGGAATGAACGGAGCTGACGGCGTCAGCATAACAAATTCTGAAATAAATTCTGACGGTGAATTGGTTTTAACATATTCAAACGGACAGAGTTCTAATCTTGGTGTGGTTGTCGGTGCAAACGGCAAAGACGGCACTAACGGGCTTGACGGTAAGAACGGAAAAGACGGTACAAACGGTGTTGACGGTAAAGACGGTGCTAATGGTATTGCCGGTATCAGTATTGTAAAGTCAGAAATTAACTCTAAGGGCGAATTAGTTTTAACTTTCTCTGACAATGCAGTTACTAACCTCGGTATTGTGGTAGGTGCAAACGGCAAAGACGGTTCTAACGGTACAAACGGCAAGGACGGTATTAGTGTATCTAATGCAGAAATCAATTCAAACGGCGAACTTGTGCTTTCCTACTCTAACGGACAGCGTTCAAATCTTGGAAATGTAATAGGAGCAAACGGACTTGACGGCAAGAACGGAAAGGACGGAATCAACGGTACTGACGGTAAAGACGGTGCTGACGGTAGTGACGGTATCAGTGTTATTAAATCCGAAATTAACTCAAAGGGTGAACTTGTTTTGACCTATTCTGATAACACTGTTTCCAATCTCGGTGTTGTAGTGGGCGCAAACGGTAAAGACGGTAAAAACGGAGCTGACGGCAAGGACGGCACAAATGGTATAAACGGTCTTGACGGTAAGAACGGCAAAGATGGCATTAACGGTGTTGACGGTCAGGACGGAGTCGGTATTCAGAATATAATAATTAACTCAGATAACGAACTCGAAATCATGCTGACAAGCGGTGCAAAATTAAACCTCGGAAATATTAAGGGTGCCGATGGTACCAACGGTAAAGACGGTACTAATGGTTCTGACGGTAAGGACGGTATCGGAATTACCAAAACAACAATAAATTCCGTTGGGGAACTTGTTATTCAGTATTCAGATGGAACGTCTGCAAATCTCGGTACGGTAGTAGGTGCTGACGGTAAGAACGGTAAAGACGGTACAAACGGAACTGACGGTAAGAATGGTAAAGACGGTACTAACGGCAAGGACGGTATTGGTGTTGCAAAATCTGAAATCAATGCCGACGGAGAATTAGTAGTAACTTATTCAGACGGGACATCTACAAATCTCGGTGTTGTAATCGGTAAAGACGGTGAAAACGGTGCTGACGGTATAAACGGTAAAGATGGCAAGGACGGTGCCAATGGTGCCGACGGTCAGGACGGTAAAGACGGCATTGGCATTTCTGATGTAGTTATAAATTCAAACGGCGAACTGGAACTTACTTTCTCCGATTTATCAAATATCAATCTCGGCTGTATTGTCGGCAAGGACGGTCAGGACGGCAAAGACGGTACTAACGGCAAAAACGGTGTTGACGGAAAAGACGGTGCAAACGGTACTGACGGTAAAGACGGTGTAGGCATATCAAATGTTTCTGTATCCGATGCGGGTGTACTCACTGTTGAACTTACAAACGGTACAAATCTTGAATTAGGTAATATCAAAGGTGCAGACGGTATTGGCATTACAAAGTCGGAGGTTAATTCAGACGGTGAACTTGTACTGACATATACAAACGGTCAATCTACCAATCTTGGAAAAGTTGCAGGAAAAGACGGCACTGACGGTAAAAACGGTGTTGACGGCAAAGACGGTACAGGTATTGTAAATGTAACTGTATCTTCGGAGGGTGCATTAAGTGTTGAACTTACAAACGGAACTGTACTTAATCTTGGCAATATTAAGGGTGCAGACGGCATTGGCATTACAAAGTCGGAGGTTAATTCAGACGGTGAACTTGTACTGACATATACAAACGGTCAATCTACCAATCTTGGAAAAGTTGCAGGAAAAGACGGCACTGACGGTAAAAACGGTGTTGACGGCAAAGATGGTACAGGTATTGTAAATGTAACTGTATCTTCGGAGGGTGCATTAAGTGTTGAACTTTCAAACGGAACTGTACTTAATCTTGGCAATATTAAGGGTGCAGACGGTATTGGCATAACAAAGTCAGAAATTAACTCAAACGGAGAGCTGATACTTACATACACAAACGGCAACAAAGAAAATCTCGGTGTAGTTGTAGGTTCTAACGGAAATAACGGAACAGACGGCAAGGACGGTATCGGTATTAAAACAGTTACCCTTTCGTCAGACGGAAATCTCAGTATTCTTTTGACCGATAACACCGTATGCAACCTTGGCAATATCAAAGGCGAAAAAGGCGACAAGGGCGAAAAAGGTGAAAAAGGCGATAAGGGTGCAGACGGTAAAGACGGAAAAGACGGCAGGGGTATTGCAAAAACAGAACTTGTCAACGGTGAACTTGTTATCACCTATACTGACGGTACAAGTGATAAATTTAAAATTACAAACGACAGTACCTATTCGGAAGAAGCAGATGGATTGATATTTGAATTACTTTCTAATGGAACATACGGAGTCAGAGTCGGAACTGCTGCAAATAACACTGAAATCTCAATTCCTAAAACATTCAATAATAAGGATGTAACCGTGATACTGGAGAATGGATTTGCAAATTGTCAAAATCTTGTTACAATCAGTATACCTGACTCTATAATTGAGATTAGGGACAGCGGATTTAAAAACTGTATAAATTTGACTGATGTAGAACTGCCGGCTAATCTCGAATCTATAGGAAAGTTTGCTTTTAACAAGTGCAAATCACTATCTAATATCACAATTCCGCCAACAACGGAGTTTATTGGCGGATTTGCTTTCTTTCAATCTTCGTTAAGCGAGGCTACCTTTGAAGATACAGAGGGATGGATAGCCGGTATAGATAAATTCTTAGTTTATTATGTAGGAGCAAATTCAGCTGGTTCTCTTCGTTTGCGTGCTGAAGCATATAATGTATTTGATAATCCAAAACAAACAGCCTTATGCCTAACAAGTGGCGTTTCTACAAGAAGTGGATATAAATATTGGTATACGCAAGATTGGGTAAATATTTATAGAACTAAATGACAGGGGAACAGTCATAGTTTGCAATGAACAAGTCCATAAAAATGGATATTAAAAATCCGAAAGAAGCAGCAAATGAATTAAATTATAAATATTCTTTTGCTACATGGGATTATGTAAAAGAATAAAAGGGTGAGAGTTATGAATTTCGATTCAAAAAATGTTATGAGTTTTGCCATAAATGCAATTGACAGCCTTACTCGTACGGCTATGAAAGAAAAGTACGGTGATGACTGCAAAATAATGTTTTGGGAAAATACATATATCAAACATCAGATTGATAACAGAGAAAACGGCAAACATTATACAACCGAGGAACACATAAAGGCTATGGTTTACTCAATGCTCAGCAACGGCGGCAGATGGAGTAAATTCATGGAATATTTTGATATTGATACAGGCGAAATAACAGCAGTTGATGATATTTTCCGCGGCTACAATCCTGACTATATTCTTAGCTGTAATCCTGACGATTTGGCTAATAATATCATGGGTTTTACCCTTGGAAATAAATCTGTCGGAGCTCAGATGAATGCTTTGGTATTTGATAATATACCGAAATTGCTTAAGTTTGAAAAAGAGTACGGCAGTATTGATAATTACTACAATACATTTGTTGAAAAGGATACTTCCCTCAAAAGCCTTGTTAGTAATCTTGCTGACGGTAAAAGTGAAGATAAGATGACTCAAATGGCAGTTTCGCTTGTTGCCGAATATCTCAGAAATGTAGGCTATGATATAGCAAATCCTAATACCTATATGAAGAACGTTTTGGGTTGTAACGGATTGGGATTTTCCGAAAAAAAAGAAGTTCCCGATTACGAGGTGTTTGACATTATTTCAGAAACAGCAGAGCTTATCAGAAAACGCCCCGCTGAAGTTGATTATATTTTATGGTTAGCTTGTTCAGAAAATTTCATTTAGTAACTTTTTCGTGAAATTAAAGCAGAGTATATTTAACTTAATTCCCATTTTTCGTTAATTCCGATTTATGGGATTGTAGGTCAATATACTCTGCTTTTTGTATTTTATAATCGGTTTCTTTTTTTGGTGTCGGCATTAATTTTATTCGGATTATCTTGTAAAGTCGGCGACACACCGGTTATATATGGGTAGAGTTCTTCGTATGAATCAGCCTGTTCTTCGTTTTGTACAGCCGTTGGAATAAGCCCTGTGCAATCCTGATTTGAACAGGTGTTAAGCTCTAAATCACTTGGAGTTAAAATCTTTTTGTAATCGGGTACTTTGCGTTTCATCTGCACACTTCCTTTGTTATAGTGTGCATAACTACAGATAAAATATACACTATTTATGCTAAAAACTGCACCCGTAAATCAGGTGCAGTTGAATTCTTTTATTATTTCACAATAAGTTTCTTGATTTTGAACACATCGCCGTCCATAACCTTATATGTACTGCGGAGTTCGCCGTCAATTTCGGGGGAAATGCTCTGGTGAATGTACAGGCTGTCGATACCGAAATCAGCCGCACCGCCGATATCGCTGATATAGTCGTTGCCAATCATAATTGACTCGCTCTTTTCAAGTCCGTAACGGTCAAAAAGTGTTTTGAAATATTTTTCGTCAGGCTTAGAACATTCTTCGTCAGAGCTGATGCAAATGCCGTCAAAATATTTTGTCAGATCAAACATATTCAGCTCGTTTTCCGTGAATGAACGCTGTGCGTTTGAGAGAAGATAAACCTTTTTGCCTTTTGCCTTGAGAGTGTCAAGAAGATCAAGTACACCGTCATAAAGCTTGATGTACTTTGTTGAGTAGCAACGGAATGCCTCGGCAATAAAAAGTACCTCGGCTTTTGTAACCTTAACGCCTTTCTGTGTGAAAAGCTTACGGAAAACCTTTTCAATTTTAATGTCAACAACTTTTGTGTCGGGAGATTTCTTGAGAACAGCCTTTTTTTCAGCCTGAACAAGTCTGTCGTACTCCTCGTTAAGCTCGTCATAGGTGTAGTGTGCACCCTTGTAGGCATAGAGAATGGCAATTTTCTTCCACAAATCATCGTTCCATTCATCTGTATTAATGTCGATAAGAGTGCCGTATAAGTCAAAAATATAATTATTGTACATTTTTTGTCCTCCGAAACAAATTTCTAACTTTTATGTGTCTATTGTACCAGTTTTTTATCCTGATTGCAATAGCAGAATTTTTGTGTTATACTGAAGAAAACAGTATTTAATCGCATTTTTTGCATTTTTTAAAATTACGGGGTGAATTTATGACTAAAAAAGAAATTGCCGTGAACGCTGTTCATGCCTTGAAAAAAGAATATCCCGACGCAATATGTTCGCTTGTCTACAAAGATCCGTTGCAGCTGCTCATTGCAACAAGGCTTGCCGCTCAATGCACGGACGCAAGGGTTAATATGGTTACTCCTTCGTTGTTTGACAGGTTCAAAACGGCTCAAGATTTTGCTGACTCAACTCCCGAAGAAGTTGCTGAGTATATAAAAAGCTGCGGACTTTATAAGACCAAATCAAAAGATATTGTTGAAATGGCAAGAATGCTTTGTGACGATTTCGGCGGTGTTGTTCCCGATAATATTGACGATTTGACAAAACTCCCGGGAATCGGCAGAAAAACCGCAAATCTTGTGTGCGGTGACATTTTCGGTCAGCCTGCGGTTGTGGTTGATACACATTGCATACGCATTACAAGAAGGCTCGGACTTCACGATTTAAAGGATCAGAAAAAGATTGAATTTGCATTGCGTGAGCTTTTGCCGCCTGATGAAAGCAATGATTTTTGTCACCGACTTGTTCTGCACGGCAGAGCAGTCTGCACCGCAAGAAAGGCAAAATGTGAAGAATGCTGTATGAACGGATTTTGCCCGAAAAAAATCTGACAGAGGGATTTGTATGGATAAGATGAAAGATATTAAGCTGATTGCACTTGACCTTGACGGCACAACTCTTGCCGACAGCGACACCTTGAGCAAACGAACGCAAACTGCCATTGAATCTGCGATCAAAAGCGGAATAACCGTTGTTGCGGCAAGCGGCAGACCGTTTGTAATGATGCCCGACAGCGTGATGAACATTGTCGGTCTGGACTATGCGATTACCTCGAACGGTGCGGTAATAAGCAAGTGCGGTAAAACGGTTCACCGTTCGCTGATTTTACCCGATGATGTGTTGAAAATTCTCGGCGCTGTGCGTAATGACGATGTTATTCTTGAGGGATTTATTGACGGATTCACATATGCCGATGTCAGATATGTGCATAGACCGCTTGACTACGGCTGTGAGCCTGAATATTTTGAATACACCCGTTCATGCCACGGCAAGATTGTCGATATGAGAAGCTTTTTGAGCAGGCATAGAAATGAGCTTGACCTCATCAGCATTATAAGTACGGACGAAAAACTTCGCAACAGGCTGTGGAGCAGTATCGAAAAGGCTTGCAACAGCGTTGAAATTACAACTTCAACCGACCATTTTGTTGAGATTATGTCGGCAGAGGCATCAAAGGCGAAGGCACTCCTGCGTTTGTGTGACTTTTTGAATATCGGCATGGAAAATGTCTGCGCCTGCGGAAATGCCGATAACGATGCCGATATGATTGCCGAGTCGGGACTCGGTGCGGCTGTTGAAAACGCAAGTCAAAAATGCCTTGACCGTGCTGATATTGTAATCCCGTCAAATAATAACGATGGTGTTGCACAATTGATTGAGAAAATTCTTAAAAATTGATTGTAATAATGCGGCGGTACAAGAAAGGCTTTTAAAAGAACTTGGTACAGCTATAAAAATATGGTGTATGTCGGAATGATTGTATTTCTCTCAGTCTTGATAATTTCGCTCATTCTGCAAATCGGAAAATACATAACTTCGTCAAATAGTTATGGAAGGAATAAAATAGAGGAAACGGCCGATACACAACAAGGTGTATCGGCTGTCCTTTTTTGCTGTCATTTGCAATAAAAAATACCTTGAAATTATGCTTATATTGCCGTATATACCGAATTTTATTTGCGGTTATTGACTTAAGGATAATATATTGATAAGCTTAAACAAGTATGAACAAATTTGCGGCAATGTCTGCAAATACGGAGGGTAAAACAATGAAAAATGTAATCAAAAAAATCACCGCAACGGCACTTTGCGGTGTGCTTGCGGCAGGCTCGGCATTTGCTGTAAGTGCTGCCCCGAAAAGTGTCGAAAAATCTCAGGAGAGGTTTGAGGTTACAGGCGAAACACAGCAGATAAATAATAATCAGCTGTTCGTAACAACTACAGGTTACACGAGCAAAACCTCAAGACTGTACGGTGTTTTATTCAAGGACGAACATGAAAACGAATTTAAATTGATGTTTAAAAGCTGTGAGAAATATCCGAAATATATACAGCTGCCTAAGGGTAAGAAGTTTTCAAGATTTATGGCAAATGAATACAACTACGGTTTCGGAAATAGTTTTGCCTGTCATACATTTGACACAACAGGCGGAAAATATGTCAAGGTGAAAGTGAAACTGTCTGATTTTAATGGGTATTTCAATTCTGACGGTACTTTTACAGCACCGCTGAACAACGGTGTGTTAAGAACTTACGATTATAATTACTATGATTACGGAAAGGACAACAGAGGTATGCTGTTGTACGAATCATCGGGTGCGTATGCACACAGCGGCGGAGCGATTACTTCGTTTGTACCCGATAAAAACGGTTATGCGGAAATCTATGTTTCAAGAAATATCGGTGATGATGTAGAGTTAATGATAACCTGTGAAAGCGTACTGAAAAACGGTGTGTTGGGTGATGAAGGCGTAACAAGTGCTTTGCTGAGTAACTTTATCTGCGGCAATACAGACGACGACTGGATGGTTTCCGTATCTGATGCAACCGCAATTCAAAAGTATGTTGTAAATGAAAATAAATTGAGTAAGCTTCAGCTTTTTAACGGTGATGTGAATTCGGACGGTGCTGTCAATGTTGTTGACGCAACTCTTATTCAAAAATATATTGTAAGCGACAAATCATAAATCTGCATTTATAGGGAGAGAACAATGAACAAAAATATTATCAAAAAAATTACCGCAACGGCACTTTGCGGTGTGCTGGCACTTACATCTGTTGTTACGGCAAATTCAGCCGTAAAGGTTAAGGCTGTTACAGATGTCGGAAAATCCTTTACACTTGCGGACGGTCAGCTTGGGGCAACTGCATTTAATCTTGATTCCAACGACAGTGTTTATGCGGAATTCAGAAAAGAAAAAGGCGGACTTACAAAGATAGATTTTGTACCGCTTGTGAACAAGGTAAAAGCTTATAACTTTTCAAAAACCGATAAATACAATGTCATGTATTTAACTAACGGCGGTGGCGGCGGAAGTTCGTCATACAGAAATCTGTTCAGAACAGACCTTTCGGGAAAATATGTAAAAGTCAGAGTAAAGCTCCATGACCTCGACCCTAAGACCTTTTCGGAAAAAGGCACTACCAAGAGGGACAGCTACAACGGCAAATGGGAGTTCAACTACAAAACTCAGCGTTCCGGCAAGGTTACCTATTATTCATATCTCATAATTGAGAGCGGCGGCTTTATGACAGCCTGTGCTCCGAACAAGGACGGATATGTTGAATTTTACCTCAGCCGCAAGCTAGGACATGATACGGTCTATGCAACAAGCTATGGATATGAAACCGATACAGCGTCAGGCGGTGGCGGTGGTACAACAGGTACCTATATTGATAAGCTGACCATGGGCAACGCAAACGGCGACTGGTGGGTTAATATTATGGATGTTACCGAGATTCAAAAATATATACTCGGAGCTGCCGCACTTGATGACTTCGGCATATATGTGTCCGATGTAAATAATGACGGCGTTATCAATATTCTTGACGCCACACTTGTTCAGAAATATATTGTGGAAGCATACAGCTAAAATCCGAACTGTCAGATAATACACAAACAAAAAGTCGGAAAGACATTTACCTGCATATGCAGTCTGTCTTTCCGACTTTAATTTTACATTTTTAGTTATAGAGTTCTGCTCGGGCATTTTATTTTCGCCCTTATAAATACTATCTGCACGAACTGGGAACGGCGGCTCGCCGTCAGTGTCTGTATTCGTTGAGAATATCGTCAATTTCGCTCTCGCTTGAGTCCTGCTTTCTGTCAATGCCGGAAAGGTACTTATCGTAGTCAAAATCATCGTCAATGTCCTTGCCTGTTTCCTGTTGTACAGGTGTGGCTCTGCGTGCAGGCTTTGACGGTCTGCGTTCCTGTCTGTGGGGATTTTTTTCGGTTTTTCTGCTTGATTTTGTCATAGTTTCAAGCTCTTGCTTCTCACGGCGTCTTGCTTCAAGAAGCATTTCTTCTGTTTCCTGTTGTTCAGCCTTTTCTTTCTGACGGCGTTTGTCGCCGAAGGCAAGATCACCGAGAAAAAGACCGAAGATACCTGAAACAAGGTAAACAACAAGAAGAATAAGATTAGTTGAAAGTGTGCCTGAAGAAAATCCGCCGTTGTAAATCAACATACTCGGCAGATAGATGATGGGCGCGATGAGCGCAAAGAGAAAGTCAAGGCCATGCTTTGAGCAATAATGGGCGGCACAGCCGATTGCTGTAAGCGGAAATATACAATCATAAGCAACAGGTGAGAATTTCTGCATTGCTGCAGGAATGAAAATAAGCGGCAAAAGCATATAAACAACGAAAACTATTACCACATAGGGAACATATTTTTTTATCATATCTGACATAATGAGCAAACTCCTATCATTTGTTTTTATTACAGTACCAATTATACATTGATATCGCGCAAAATGCAAGGAATATTAAATAATGCGATTAAAAAGCTGATTGTAATGTGTCTGTAAAATATTTGAAAAGTGCATTTTTAATGTGTAAATCCGTTGACATAGCACACAAAAAAGAATAAAATAAATATATATGGGCTTTGCCCGAATTTTATGCGAATGAGGTGAAAACTTAATGGACGCAGACGGTAATAAAGGCGCTGTACCCGGGCGAAGTTGCAACAGAATGTGCGCTTGTGCGTTCATTTTGTTTTATTGATTTTGCTTTGTATTTTTATTTTGATTTGAATTGATTTAATTTAATACTTAGGGTGACACCGTCTTTACTTCCAATTGAATTAAAAAGGAGGAAAAGATGATGGAACAGGTTAATGTAACCCTTACCGAAACTATCAAGGTGCTGCTTGATGACAAAAAGTTCAGTACCTTGCGTGATATTCTGGTTACGATGAAACCGTATGATATTGCGGCGATTTTTGAAAACCTACAGGATGAAAAAATGCCGATTCTGTTTCGTATTCTGCCAAAAGAACTTGCGGCGGAAACCTTTGTCGAAATGGATGACGAAACTCAGGAATTTCTTATCCACGGCTTCAGCGACAGCGAACTGAAAGAGGTTGTCGATGAGTTATTTGTCGATGACGCCGTTGACCTTATTGAGGAAATGCCTGCCAATGTTGTAAAGCGTATTTTAAGACAGGCCGACAAGGATATGAGAAAGCAGATTAACGAGCTTTTGAAATATCCCGAGGACAGCGCAGGCTCGATTATGACAACCGAGTTTATTGTGCTTCGTCCCGATATGACGGCTGAAATGGCTATTAAAAGAATCAGAAGAACGGGTGTTGACAAGGAAACAATCTACACCTGCTATGTAACCGATGCCAACAACAAGCTTATCGGTATTACCACCGTAAAAGACCTTTTGCTTGCCGAAGATGACGAGCTTGTAAAGTCGATTATGGAGGAAAATGTTATTTCGGTAACTACTCTTGCCGATCAGGAGCAGGTTGCCCAGATGTTCTCAAACTATAATTTTCTTGCACTTCCCGTTGTTGATAACGAAAACCGACTTGTCGGTATCGTAACAATTGATGATGCTATTGATGTCATTCAGGAAGAGGCTACCGAGGATATTGAAAAGATGGCAGCCGTATTGCCGTCTGACAAACCGTATATGAAAACAAGCATTTTCGGTCTGTACAAAAAGAGAGTGCCGTGGCTGCTCATACTTATGCTTTCGGCAACCTTTACAAGTGCGATTATCTCATCATTTGAGGCTGTGCTTGCAAATGTGCTGATTCTCTCATCGTTTATCCCGATGATTACGGGTTCGGGCGGTAACGCAGGTTCTCAGTCGTCGGTTTCCGTAATCCGTGCGTTGTCGCTCGGCGAAATTCAGTTCAAAAGCATTTTTCTTGTGTTGTGGAAAGAATTTAGGGTGTCAATCCTCTGCGGTATTACGCTTGCGGCGGCAAACTTTGTAAAGCTGCTTTTGTTTGACCTCCACGGTCAGGAAAACGCGTTTATGATTGCCCTTGTAATTTCGCTTACGCTTGTCGGCACAATTATTATGGCAAAGCTTGTCGGCAGCAGCTTGCCTCTTTTGGCAAGCAAGGTCGGCTTTGACCCTGCCGTTATGGCAAATCCGCTTATTTCAACAGTCTGTGACTCGCTTTCGCTGCTTATCTATTTTGGTGTTGCAAAGCTGATTTTGCATTTGTGATTTTTTTAAATTGAAAGTTGAAAATGGAAAATTGAAAATTGTGGTCGGGAAGACAGTTTGCAAAATGCAAAACATTGTTTCCCGACCGTTTTTATATATATATAGAAGTTGCGTTTAAATGTAGTGGTCAGTTACAACTAAAACTTTACTTTTCGATATTGATTGAAAATTGCATTTACAAGAATTTTTCTATATATTATATATTATGTTCGTGAAAAATTTGTAAAACATAAAGTTTTAGATTTGCCGCTGTACTACAAAATAATCCAAAAGTTATTATTGTGCCAAAATATAGGCGAATATAAAAATACCAAAAATAAAACAGTCGGGCTGCAATCGTTTGCAATTTGCAAACCGGCCACCCGACAATAATTTTCCATTTTTCACTTTTAATTTTCAATTAGCAAGAGGGCAGTCACATTGTCGTGACTGCCCTCTTGCTTTTGGTGATATTCTTATTAAAATTACTTATCTTCCTGAAGTGTGATTTCAACCTCACCGTTGCCCGATGATGAGCTGTAATATTTAACCTTGATTTTGTCCCCCGGCTTGTGGGTTTCAAGAATCGCATAAACATCTGCAAAGCTTGTAATTGTTTCGCCGTCAACCTCTGTGATGATATCGCCTTCTTCAAGGCTTGTGCCGTCACACGGACCGCCCGAAACAATGCTTTGAACATAAATGCCCTGCGGAATGTTGTAATTTGATGCCTGCTCCGATGTTACCGCAATGCCCGAAATGCCGATTTTTACTCTGCCTTCGACATAGCCGTTCTTTACAAGTGTGTCAACAATGTTTTTTACTGTCTGTGACGGAATTGCAAAGCCCATACCCTCGTAAGTTTCGGAAACAATCTTTGAAGTTGTAATTCCGACAACCTGACCGTAGTAGTTTACAAGCGGACCGCCCGAGTTGCCCGGATTGATTGCGGCATCGGTCTGAATGTACTTTGTGAGGCTTGATGTTGAAAGTTTTCTGTCAAGCGCCGAAATAACACCCTTTGTTGTAGTGTTCTGATAGTCAAGACCGCCGGGATTGCCGACTACGATAATGTCCTGACCGACTTCAAGCTGTGACGAATCACCGAATGTTGCAGGAGTAAGTCCCTTTGCATCGTCCATTTTGAGAACTGCAATGTCGGTTCTTGAATCGTAGCCAACAACACCTGCCTTGTATACCTTGCCGTCAGATGTTACAACTCTGATTGCATAGGCTGTTTTGCTGTTGCCGATTACATGAGCGTTTGTAATAACATAGCCGTCTTGTGAGAAGATGATTCCGCTTCCCTGTGAAGATGCGGTTGTTGTGTCAGCCTGATCGGGAACATCGTCCGAGTAACAAAGAATGCCGACTACTGAGTCGGAAACCTTTTCGGTGGCCTTTGCGGCTGTGTAACTGCCGTTTGTTTTTGCGTCCTTTGGATTGCTTTCAAGCTTCATACCCGAATAGCTTTTGTTAGTTTTGTCGCTGTAGTCCGATTCATCGTGAGTTTTGCCCTGTGATGAGGTGTTAGGAAGGGTTTCAAACGGTGTTGTGCTGTCTTCGTTCGGAAGTCTGAACGAATTGCCCGAATCGCTTCGGTCGTTGTTTGAATCTTCTTTTATGCCAACCGAAAATCCGTATACCATCATACCGATAAAACCGATTGCGAGAAGCGAACAGAGAACGATAATCAATGCAACTATTCCGCCGTTTGTTTTCTTTTGTGGGTACTGTGCGTACATCTGCGGATTGTACTGCGAATTATATTGATTGTATGTACCGTTGTTGCCGTAAGGCGGCTGTCCGTACATGTTTTGCTGATACGGCGGTACATTCTGATTGTATCCTGTGTTGTTTTGATACTGTCCGTACTGCTGACTGTTCTGATTATACTGCGGATTCTGTCCGCTGTAGGGATACTGACCGTAACCGTACTGCCACGGCTGAGTAGAGGGATTTTGATTCTGCGGCGGAACATTTTCGTTCTGATTTGCATTGCCGGACATATTCGGTGTGTTGTTGCCGAAAGCATTACTATTGTACTGTGTGCTGCTTTGAGGCGGAACATTTTGAACCTGCTCCGTATGTGTTTCGGGTTCGGAAACGGGACTTGTCTGTTCCGTGTTCATACTATTGTTTTGTACGGGCTTTTCGGTGAACGGCTTCTGCGGTTCAAACCCACCCATATTGTTGTTGTCAAAATTGTCCATAAAAGTTACTCCTACATTTATTTGTTGCCGTGGGGTACAAACTGCGTTTGTCCTTAAGTAATGAAACAAAATTTTTTGCAAGCAAATTGCCGAAATGAACAAATATTTCGTAGGGGCGGATATCATCCGCCAGTCACTATATCGGTTGTTTTGTTATATTTATAAAACTTTGTTTGCAATAAAATATCTGTCATTACTTGCGGTCGCAAGGCTACCCCTACGGGATAGTTTACAAAAAATATTATCATACAACGCTTGACCAAAATCAAGTATTGTAATTTACAGTTATATTATACCTTTTCATAAAATGAAAATCAACCTTGTTGTGTTACGGAAGTGTGAGTTTATTTTGAAAGTTTAGTGATAATTGACTAAAACAGGACAAAATGAAGAATTTTTCGACTAATTGTTAAAATTTTCACTAAATCTTCTTTTTAGGTCTTTATATTTTCAAAAATATATTGTATAATAAACTTAAATCGGCAGGTGGGGACGCTTGTCTGCTGAAATTTTTTACAAAAGGAAGATTAAAATGCCATTAGTAAACGCTAAAGAAATGCTTACAAAAGCAAAGGCAGGCCACTATGCAGTAGGTCAGTTCAACATCAACAACCTTGAATGGACAAAATCAATTCTTTTAACAGCACAGGAACTCAACTCACCTGTTATCCTCGGTGTATCTGAGGGTGCCGGTAAATATATGTGCGGCTACAAAACAGTCGTTGGTATGGTAAACGGTATGCTCGAGGAACTCAACATCACAGTTCCTGTTGCTCTCCACCTTGACCACGGTTCATATGAAGGCGCTAAGAAGTGCATCAAAGCCGGTTTCAGCTCAATCATGTTCGATGGTTCACACTATCCGATTGAAGAAAACATTGAAAAAACAAAGGAACTCGTTGCAACTTGTAACAAGCTCGGTCTTTCACTTGAGGCTGAGGTTGGTGCAATCGGCGGCGAGGAAGACGGCGTAATCGGCATGGGCGAATGCGCAGATCCTAAGGAATGCAAAATGGTTGCAGACCTCGGCGTAACAATGCTCGCAGCAGGTATCGGTAACATTCACGGTAAGTATCCTGCAAACTGGAAGGGCCTCAGCTTTGAAACTCTTGACGCTATCCAGCAGCTTACAGGAGAGATGCCGCTCGTTCTCCACGGCGGTACAGGTATCCCTGCCGACATGATCAAGAAGGCTATCTCACTCGGCGTTTCAAAGATCAATGTTAACACAGAGTGCCAGCTTGCATTTGCAGCAGCTACAAGAAAGTACATTGAAGAGGGCAAGGATCTCGAAGGCAAGGGCTTCGATCCAAGAAAGCTCCTCGCTCCCGGTGCAGAGGCTATCAAGGCTACTGTTAAGGAAAAGATGGAACTCTTCGGTTCGGTTAACAAGGCTTAATTGTAAGTACGCAAACTTAATCTTTACAAAAATTTCAGGGACAGCAAAACGCTGTCCCTGTTTTTATGTTATGTTCGGTCAACTCGGTTGCATTATAAGACGGTTGTAAAGTCAATTGTTACATCAAAACGGATTGTAATTGTCACTTTAAAATATAAATCGGGTTGACAAATGCGATAATCGGTACTATAATAATTGTCAACCGATAAAATAATTTGGTTGACAATCTGCAAAACAAAAAAGCGGTTTTGCAAAGGAGAGGTAATTTTATGACAGAAGCAAAAACAAACAGTAAATCAAAAAGTAATGTATTAAGCCTTGTGTATATGGCGATGTTCGTCGCAATCATCACAGTGTGCGCACAGATTCAGATTCCGATGACAGTTCCGTTCACACTTCAGACTCTCGGCATCTTTATGGCGGCGGCTATGCTCGGCTGGAAAAGAGGACTCATCAGCGTTGCGGTTTATGTTCTCCTCGGCGCAATCGGTGTTCCCGTGTTTGCAGGATTCTCAGGCGGAATCGGCGTTCTCGGCGGTCCGACAGGCGGTTATATCATCGGTTTCCTCTTTACGGCGCTTATCGTTGGACTTATGACTGATTTTCTCGGCAGAAAGCTTTGGGTGCTTGCGGTTTCAATGGTTGCAGGCCTTGCAGTATGCTACATTTTCGGCACAATCTGGTTTATGATTGCAATGCATACAGACTTTGTTGCCGCACTTCTCACCTGCGTTGTTCCGTTCCTTCTTGCAGATGCTGCAAAGATTGTTGTTGCAACAGTTTTGGTGAATCGTCTTGACAAAATCGTTAAGCTTTAAGTTCAGACCGCATCACAGCCTTTGTGTGCAGTTTTTTGAAGGCAAGGGTTACAGCGATGAATTTGTCTGCGGAATGGCAAAAATAGTGTCGGTTCTTGAAAATAACAACGCAAACCTTACGCTTACGGGCGGTTGTGACGAAATTTGTTCATCGTGTCCGAACCGTGACAACGGCAGCTGCGATGTTACTGGCAAGGCGTCATGCTATGACAAAAGGTGTCTTGATTTACTCGGAATGAAAATCGGCGATACTGCCGATTGGAAAGAGCTTTCGAGAATTGCAAGAGAAAATATAATTTTAAAAGACAGGCTTTCGCAGGTGTGCGGCGACTGCAAATGGTCGCATATATGCCGTGATAAAGCCGATAAAATGAAAAGTCTTCATTAATCCTCATAGATATATCATGATAAAAGACCTCTCGATTTTCGAGAGGTCTTTTGTTAATACTCGCACTTTTGCAAGCGGCGAAACGCTCAACGATAAAAACACTCGCTCTTTAAACAAGTGGCGAAACACTCAACAGATGGATTAACAAATCCTCTGTCAAAGTTATTATAAATTATTGAAGTTAATAAATCAAGGAGTTTAATAAAATTGTATAAAAAAGCACAAACTCGTAGGGGCGTTCATCGGACGCCCGCAAGCAATGGCAGAAATATTGTGATAGAAATAAATTATATGAATGAAACAGAGTTATCGAAATGGTGTAGTGACGAACACGGTTCACCGTTACAAAATAACGCACGGCTTTTATTATGCCAAAACATATGAGCATAAACATAAAATTTCATCAGGACGGGCGGATAATATCCTCCCCTACAGAATTGTTCAAATGATGGCTATACTACGCTCGGGCATTTTTAGTTTTCTATTGTACAAACTATCTTTACGAATTGGCTGCCGAGGCACTCGGCTGAAAAAACTATCTTAATATAGAAAGTCACGCTCGGGCATTTTTAGTTTTCTATTGCACAAACTATCTTCACGAATTGGCTGCCGAGGCACTCGGCTACAAAGTTGCTTCACTTATAATTAGATAGTAACGCTCGGGTATTTTTAGTCTTCTATTGTACAAACTGTCTTCGCGAACTGGCTGCCGTGACACACGGCTATTGACTTTTGGAGGAAATTGGATTATTATTTAAACTGTATAACTTTAAGTATGCTTATTTTTAGGACAGATGATTTGTGAAGGAGTTGAAAAAAGTGCCGGATCTTTCGATAATTTTCGATATGGGTGTTGTTGCACTGCGTTTTCTTATGCCTGTTTATGCAATAATAATTGTGTACCAGTGCTTTGCCGCAATGCGCCGCCGCCGCCGTCCCGAAACTCCTTTGATTTCACTTTTGAACCCTGCAACGGGCGAGATGCTCCCCGTACTTTTCTGGGAAAATTCAATCGGCAGAAGTAAAAGCAGTGATGTAACCGTTGATGACCCGACAGTTTCAAGAAATCATTGTGTACTCCTTCGCCGTAAAGACGGTTGGTATGTAAATGATACCGATTCAAAGAGCGGCACGATGCTCAACGGCAAAAGAACAAGAGGCAGGGCAAAGGTGCTTATTGACGATACAATAACAATAGGCGGTACAAGCCTTATAGTAAAAAGAGGCGAGGAGTTCCAACAGCCGTTGCAGTCGAGCTGGTTTTTCTCAAAGGTAAGTGATAAGCCTGCAATGAAATCGTGGAAGCTTATGCTTCTTATTACATTTTTCCACTTCTTTATGTGCGTTCAGGCTATGTTCTGGAATGACGGCACAAATACAATGGCTCCGCTCGTGCTGTTCGGCGCTCTTGCGGCTGTTGAATGGGGATTCTTCTTTATCTCCTATTTTGTAATCCGCAGAGTAAATTTCGAGCTTGAATCGCTCGCCCTGTTTTTGACGGGCATAGGCGTAATGATGCTTATCAGACAGTCGGAACGCTCGGCTTATGTTCAGCTTGTTGCCGCCGCAATAGGTATGATTTTCTTCTGCATAATCATCAAGCTGATTGAAGATCCCGACAAGGTAAATAAACTCAGACTTCCGGCAATGATTTGTGCGGTCGGCCTTTTGGGCGTAACAATTGTATTCGGTAAGATTACAAACGGCGCCGCCAACTGGATTTATATCGGCTCGTTTTCATTTCAGCCGTCAGAGCTTGCAAAGATTATTTTCATCTTTATCGGCGCAAGTTCTCTTGATGTGTTGATGACAAAGAAGAATTTGCTTGAGTACATTATCTTCTCGGCAGTCTGCGTCGGCCTTTTGGCTCTTATGGGCGACTTCGGTACTGCGCTCATCTTCTTTGTAACATTTTTGCTCACAGCGTTTATGCGCTCGGGCGATTTCAAGACGATTATTCTTGCTGTTGCCGCCGCAATTTTCGGCGTAACCTTTGTCCTCAAGTTTAAACCGTATGTTGCCGACCGTTTTTCGGGCTGGCGTCATGTGTGGGAACATACTCAGGACAACCTCGGTTATCAGCAGGCAAGAGTTCTCACATATATGGCAAGCGGCGGACTTTTCGGCGTAGGTATCGGCAACGGTTTTTTAAAGCAGGTTGCCGCATCCGAAAGTGACCTTGTTTTCGGACTTGTTTCGGAAGAAATGGGAGTTATCGTTGCGTTCACACTTGCCGTGGCAGTAGGTGCAATGTTTATTTATGCAAGGGCAATTACAACCCGAAGCAGAAGTACCTTTTATTCAATTTCAGCGTGCTGTGCGGCAGGACTTTTTGTCGTTCAGCTTTCTCTCAATGTTTTCGGTGCAACCGATGTCCTTCCGCTCACAGGCGTAACATTTCCGTTTGTGTCTGCCGGCGGTTCAAGTATTATGTCTTGTTGGGGACTTGTTGCATTCATCAAAGCCGCAGACGAGAGAACTTATTCGGTAAAAAGATAAGTTTAGTAAATTGAAAACTTGTTTTTCATATATGTACTTTGGTATTAAATAAAATTAGTGCCTTTACTTGCGGGCGTCCAATGAACGCCCCTACTGATACACAGGGTGGTGTAAGGTTTGAAAAAAATACTTCGCAGAAGTACACTTATATATATAGTTGCGCTTGCGTTTATCGGCGGACTTGGCTATCTTGCCTTTGAGCTTGTAACAGGGGCAGACGATTGGGTCGATCAGGCATATAATGCGCATATAGCAGGTGACGGCGGCCTTGCACAGGCAGGAGCGATTTATGACCGCAACGGCACGGCTCTTGCACAGACGGTTGACGGTGCAAGAGTTTATAACGAAAGCGAGAGCGTAAGAAAATCTCTGCTTCATGTTGTCGGTGATGACAGCCTTAACATTTCAACGGCTGTTCAAAGTATGTATCGTTCTCAGCTGATAGGCTATAACCTTGTTTTCGGACTTAATATGCCCGAATCACTGCGTGCCTCTCACGATATAAAGCTGACAGTAGATTCCGCAACCTGTGCGGCGGCTTATGATGTTCTTGCAGCTTATAACAAAAAAGGTGCCTGTGTAATATATAACTACAAAACAGGCGAGGTTATCTGTTCCGTAAGCACCATGGCTTACGATCCGCAGGCTCCTCCCGAAATTACCGAGGACAACGAAAGCGAATACGAGGGCGTTTACCTTGATAATGTGCTTTCGTCAACCTTTACCCCGGGTTCAATCTTCAAAATCGTTACATCTGCGGCGGCAATTGAGAATATTCCCGACCTTTATGACCGCACTTGGGTTTGTAACGGAAGTGAGAACATAGGCGGAAGTGAAGTTACCTGTACGGAAACTCACGGAACGCTGACATATAAAGAGGCAATGGCACATTCCTGCAATATTGTTTTTGCAAAGCTTGCCGTTGAACTCGGAAGTGACACAATGACAAAAACTGCCGAGAAAATCGGCATTAACAGCTCCTTTGATGTTGACGGAATTAAAACCGCAAAAGGTTCATATGATGTCAGCAACGCCAATGAAAATCAGCTTGGCTGGTCGGGTGTAGGTCAGTATAATGACAAGGTAAACCCGATGCAGATGGCAATTATCTGCGGCGCAATCGCAAACGGCGGTAAGGCTACAAACCCTACCCTTATCAAAGATGAATCCATACTCTCCGCACTCGGCATAAACTACAAGAGCAGCGGACAGGAGCTTTTTTCATCCGATACGGCGGCAAAGCTTGACGATGTTATGAGATACACCGTTTCGGATTACTACGGCGACAACCTTTTCGGCGGACTTACAGTCTGTGCCAAAACAGGTACGGGTGAAGTCGGCGATGATAAGAACCCTAACGGCTGGATGGTCGGCTACTCAAAAGATGAGGACTGCCCTCTTGCATTTGCCTGTGTTGTACAGGATTCGGGTTTCGGTTTCCAATATGCAGGTCCCGTAGTTGAGACCGCAATGATTCAGGCTGCAAAAAGCCTTGGAGCGTCTGCGGTGCAGTAAATTAAAATTATATTAAAAATTATATTATTGAAAATACAGTTTGACCGATTTTTTCGGTACATTGAAAGGAAGAACCCTGATGAATTTTTTAAAAGCTATGTTCGGCAACTACAGCAAGCGTGAAGTTAAGCGTGTGCAGCCAATCTGTGACAAGGTGCTTGCACTCGAAGATAAATATGCGGCTATGAGCGAAAGCGAACTCAAGAACCAGACAACAATCCTTAAAGAAAGACTTGCCAACGGCGAAACAACAGACGATATTCTCCCCGAAGCATTTGCAACCTGTCGTGAGGCAGGCTGGAGAGTGCTTGGCATGAAGCACTTCCCCGTTCAGATTATCGGCGGTATCGTTCTTCACCAGGGCAGAATTGCCGAGATGAAAACCGGTGAAGGTAAAACCTTGGTTGCTACCCTCCCTGCATACCTCAACGCTCTTACGGGCGAAGGCGTTCACATTGTAACAGTCAACGATTACCTTGCCCGCCGTGACTCAGAGTGGATGGGCAAGCTTTACAGATACCTCGGTCTTTCGGTCGGCCTTATCTGCCATGACCTTGACAATGACGGCAGAAAAAAGGCTTATGCCGCAGACATTACATACGGAACAAACAACGAACTCGGTTTTGACTACCTCCGTGACAACATGGTGGTTTACAAGGAAAACAAGGTTCAGCGTCCGCACGCATTTGCAATTGTCGATGAGGTTGACTCAATCCTCATTGATGAGGCAAGAACTCCTCTTATTATTTCGGGTAAGGGCGACAAGTCAACAGACCTTTATGCAAAGGCAGATGCTTTTGCAAAAACTCTTAAGGTTCAGCGTTTTGCAGAACTTGACGCAAAAGAGGATATGGAGGAATATTACAAGGAACACGACATTGACTATGTTGTTGACGAAAAGCAGAAAACCGCAACGCTTACACAGAGCGGTGTTAAGAAAGCCGAAGAATTTTTCGGTATCGAAAACCTTACAGACCCTGACAACCTTACAATTCAGCACCATGTAAATCAGGCTATCAAGGCTAACGGTGTAATGAAGCTCGATGTTGACTATGTTGTTAAGGACGGCGAGGTTATCATCGTTGACGAATTTACAGGTCGTCTTATGTACGGCCGTCGCTTTAACGAAGGTCTTCATCAGGCAATTGAGGCTAAAGAGGGCGTAAAGGTTCAGAGCGAAAGCAAGACTCTTGCAACAATCACATTCCAGAACTACTTCCGTCTTTACAAAAAGCTTTCGGGTATGACAGGTACTGCTCAGACAGAGTCGGAAGAATTCCAGGAAATCTACAAGCTTGATGTTGTTGAAATTCCTACAAACAAGCCTGTTTTAAGAAAAGACCTCCCCGATTCGGTTTATAAGACAGAAAACGGCAAGTTCCACGCTGTTATTGACGCAATTGTTGAGGCTCACGAAAAGGGACAGCCTGTCCTTGTCGGTACAATTTCAATTGAGAAGTCGGAGCTTCTTTCAAAAATGCTCAAAAAGAGAGGCATCAAGCACAATGTCCTCAATGCAAAACAGCATGAAAAAGAGGCTGAAATTGTTGCTCAGGCAGGTAAACTCGGTGCGGTAACAATCGCAACCAACATGGCAGGTCGTGGTACCGATATCATCCTCGGCGGTAACGCAGAGTATATGGCAAAGGCCGCAATGCGTAAGCAGGGCTTTACAGAGGAGCTTATCGAAGAAGCTACGGGTTATGCAGAAACCGATGATGAAGAAATCATCAATGCAAGAAATACATTCAGAGAACTGAATGACAAGTATAAGGAAGAAATTAAGGGCGAGGCTGAAAAGGTAAGAGAGGCCGGCGGTCTTTACATTATGGGTACGGAAAGACACGAGTCACGCCGTATTGATAACCAGCTCCGTGGCCGTGCAGGCCGTCAGGGCGATCCGGGCGTCAGCCGTTTCTTCCTCTCAACCGAAGATGACCTTATGCGTCTGTTCGGCGGCGACAGAATGAAGATGATGATGGAGCGTATGAATGTTGCCGAGGATATGCCCATTGAGAACAAGATGCTCACAAGTATTATCGAAGGCTCACAGGAAAAGGTTGAGCTTCGTAACTTTGGCATTCGTAAGGATGTCCTCCAGTACGATGATGTTATGAACAAACAGCGTGAAATCATCTACGGTCAGCGTGATCAGGTTCTTAACGGTGAGGATCTCCACGAAACAATCCTCAAAATGGTTGAGGATACAATCGCAACTTCAATCAAGCAGTATCTCCCCGAAGGTCCTGCAGAGCATTGGAACTTCCAGAGTCTTAAGGATTACTATGCAGGCTGGCTTATCAGAGATGATTCTAAGTACGATTTCAGTCTTGAGGATCTTGAAGATATGGAACCCGAAGAGATTCAGAAGATGCTCGTTGATGATGCTCTCGAAATCTACAAGGAAAACGAAGAGCTTCTTCCCGAGGAAACAATCCGTGAGATGGAGCGTGTTTACCTCCTCAAGAATGTTGATACACATTGGATGGATCACATCGACAATATGGATCAGCTCAAAAACGGTATCAGACTTCGTTCATACGGTCAGCACGATCCTGTTGTTGAATACAGAGTTGAAGGCTTTGATATGTTTGATGAGATGATTGAAAGCATTCGTGAAGATACTGTCAAGATGATGCTCATTATGCCAAAGCGTATCTATGAGATTCAGAAAAGACAGGACGCAATTGCAGCTGCAAAGAGAGCGGCTCAGAGGGCTGCCGCAGCGGCACAGTCTGCAGCCGATGATGAAGGAACTGTTGAACAGTCAGACGCTGTAAAGCAGGCACTCCACCGTGAGCAGATTGCCCGTCCTACAGAAACCTCGGCTGACGGCACAGACACAGCCAACAAAACTATCCGTAAGGGCAAAAAAATAGGCAGAAACGATCCTTGTCCGTGCGGCAGCGGTAAGAAGTATAAGAAGTGCTGTGGCAGAGATCTTTAATATAGTGACACAGAGTAATTTTAACTGCGATTTTATGTAAACAAAACAAGTCGGGAAGACAATGCTTTGCATTTTGCAAACTGTCTTCCCGACTTTCATTTCCCATTTTCAACTTTTCATTTTCAATTTTTTAAGCATTTCCTCATGGTCGGCTTTAAGTGCTTTGATAAGCGTCAGACTGTCCCAATCTTTGCTTGTGGGAGTAATAACCGCCTTAAGCGGAACTCGTCCGACACCGCACTTATTCAGCGCTCTGATTAGCGAGTCAATCGTTTTATTCGTGAAATTGTGCATAACAATCATTTCTTCGTCAAAGCCGTCACCGTCAAACTTTTCTGCCGCAGGCTCAATGCCTTTGATGCCTGCAAGGAAACCGATAGGCTGATTGAAATCTTCTTTTTCAACCTTTTTAACCTGAATTTTCAACGGCATAAGTGCAAACTTTGCCTTGCGAAGTCTTTCGTCCGAAAAGTTGTAAAACATAGCAAGTTCTTTCATATCTTCACCGTTAATCCGTATCAAGTTTGAGAACCGCCATAAATGCCTCCTGCGGAACTTCAACAGAACCGAGCTGGCGCATACGCTTTTTACCTTCTTTTTGCTTTTCAAGAAGCTTTTTCTTACGGGAAATATCACCGCCGTAGCACTTGGCAAGTACATCCTTACGCATAGCCTTTACGGTTTCTCTGGCAATAATTTTACCGCCGATGCAAGCCTGAATCGGAATTTCAAAGAGCTGTCTCGGAATCTTTTCCTTTAACTTCTCAGCCATCTTTCTTGCCCTTGAATATGCCTTATCGGCATGAATGATGAACGAAAGCGCATCGACGACCTCGCCGTTGAGCATAATATCAAGCTTAACAAGGTTGCTCTGAACATATTCTTTAAGCTCGTAGTCGAATGATGCATAACCTCTTGTGCGTGATTTGAGCGTGTCGAAAAAGTCGTAGATTATTTCGGCAAGCGGAAGTACATAGTGTAAATCAACACGGTCGGCATCAATATACTGCATATCGACAAAAGTTCCTCGTCTGTCCTGACAAAGCTCCATAATATTGCCGACATATTCCTTAGGTGCATAGATGTGAGCGTCTGTTACAGGCTCTTCCGCCATTTGAATAAGTGACGGATCGGGGTAGTTTGTCGGGTTGTCAATCATCTCAACCGTTCCGTCTGTGCGTGTGATTCTGTAAATTACACTCGGTGCGGTTGTGATGAGGTCAAGCTGATATTCTCTTTCAAGTCGCTCCTGAATGATTTCCATGTGGAGCAGTCCCAAAAATCCGCAGCGGAAACCGAATCCGAGGGCAACCGATGTTTCGGGATCAAACGAAAGAGCCGCATCGTTAAGCCGTAGCTTTTCAAGTGCATCTTTAAGGTCACCGTATCTTGCGCCGTCAACAGGGTAGATACCGCAGAAAACCATAGGCTGTGCCTCACGGTAGCCGGGGAGCGGTTCTTCTGCGGGATTTGATGTGAGTGTAACCGTGTCGCCGACCTTTGCGTCTGCAAGAGTCTTGATTGAACCCGTGATGTAACCAACCTCGCCTGCATAAAGACCGTCGGTCTTTTCGGGGGCGGTTGCGTGCATAAGTCCGCACTCAACAACATTGAACACACTGCCCGTTGCCATAAGCTTGAATTCATCGCCCGGGTGAATCTGTCCCTCTTTGAGCCTTACATATATAATTACGCCCTTGTAGCTGTCGTAGCAGCTGTCAAAAATCAATGCACGCAGAGGAGCGTTGATGTCGCCTGTCGGAGCAGGAATATCGTGAACAACCTTTTCAAGAACTGCGTGAATGTTGATTCCTGCCTTTGCGGAAATTTTCGGAGCATCCTCGGCAGGAATACCGATTACATCTTCGATTTCCTGAATAACCCTGTCGGGGTCGGCACTCGGCAAATCAATTTTGTTGACAACGGGAACAATTTCAAGTCCGCTGTCAACGGCAAGATATGTGTTTGCAAGAGTCTGAGCCTCAATGCCCTGTGATGCGTCAACAACAAGAATAGCGCCCTCACAAGCCGCCAGTGAACGGGAAACCTCGTAGTTAAAGTCAACATGACCGGGGGTGTCAATGAGGTTAAAAAGATATTCTTCGCCGTCATCGGCTTTGTAGATAACGCTTACCGCTCTCGCCTTGATTGTAATGCCACGCTCACGCTCAAGATCCATGTCATCAAGCAGTTGCGCCTCCATATCCCTTTCGGAAACGGAGTTGGTCTGCTCAAGAATTCTGTCCGCAAGCGTACTCTTGCCGTGGTCAATGTGAGCAATAATGCTGAAATTTCTTATTTTATCCTGTGGAAAAGACAATGCTAATCACCTTTTTCTTTAATGTCTTTTTGTACTTTATTTTAATCTGTATTTAGATTTAAATCCGAGCAACGCTCTGCTTTGCTTGCAAGGAGCAGAGCTTGCGACAGAAATATCTGTACTTAGATTATAACAATTTTAACGAATAAAGCAAGCAAATTTAAAGCGTACGCAATGTGTTTGTAAACGACACAATTTGCGAAATGCTGTTGTATGATAAATTATATCATACACTAACCTCTTCTACAAGCAAAAAATCGTTGCAGTATGCGGTTTTCGGTGCTATACTGGGCATATATGAAATTGACTTGTAAAAGGAGAAATTGGTATGACAAAAGGTGAAATTGCTAAGAATAATTTTATGCAGGGCTACAACTGCGCTCAGGCTGTATTGCTTGCATTTTGTGACGATTTGGGATTTGATGAACGGACTGCTCTTATGCTGGCATCGCCGTTTGGCGGCGGAATAGGCAGAATGCGTGAGGTATGCGGTACTGTTACGGGAATGTATATGGCTTTAGGTCTTGCAAGGGGTTACAGTGACAGCAAGGATAATGCCGACAAAAAGCGTGTCTACACCGAGGTTCAGCAGCTTGCCGAAAGGTTCAAAGAGGACAACGGTTCAATCATCTGCCGTGACCTTCTCGGGATGAGAGCAAAGGCAAAGGATACCCCGACTCCGTCTGAGAGAACAGAAAAATATTATGCCGCCCGTCCGTGTCCTGAATTGTGCAGATATGCAGCGGATTTGCTTGATGAATACTTAAAGAATAAAAAAGGCTGAGGGGCGTTGCTTTGATTTGAAACTTATGCCTGCAAACAGTTGAATTTGGGAGTAAATTGTGATAAAATGTTTAAAATAGGGCATTAGTCTAATGCGGTTAATTTTGAAAATTACCTTGAAAGGGGAATTGTGATATGTGCGGCATAGCCGGCTTTATGGGACAGGTTGAAAACAGAGCCGATGTCATCAGAAATATGACAGAGGTTATCACTCACCGTGGTCCCGACTCGGACGGATTTTTTACGGACGACAATATTTCCATGGGATTTCGCAGACTTTCCATTATTGACCTCGGTGCAGGTCATCAGCCTATATACAATGAAGATAAAAGCCTTGTTCTCACATTCAACGGTGAAATTTATAACTACAAGGATTTGAGAAAAGAACTTATCGCAAAAGGTCATAAGTTCTATACAGACACAGACAGTGAAGTGCTTGTTCACGGCTTTGAAGAGTGGAAAGAAGATATGCTCCCAAAACTCCGCGGTATGTTCGGCTTTGCTATCTACAACACAAAGGATAACTCACTTTTTATTGCCCGTGACTTTTTCGGCATTAAGCCGATGCACTACACTCAGATAGGCAATGACTTTGTCTATGCAAGTGAAATCAAGAGTATTCTTGAATATCCTAAGTTTGAAAAGAAATTCAACAGAAAGGCACTTGATTCGTACCTTTCATTCCAGTATGCAGTTCCGCCCGAAACTTTCTTTGAGGGTGTTTACTGCCTTATGCCCGGTCACTACCTCTGGTACAAAGACGGCGAGGTTGAAACTACCCGTTATTTTGAGGCTCGTTTCAATCCTAATGAAGAAATGACAGAGGAAGAGGCTGTTGACAAGATTGAAAAGGTCTTTGAAAACTCCGTAAACGCTCACAAAATTGCCGATGTTGAGGTTGGTTGTTTCCTTTCAAGCGGTGTTGACTCAAGCTATGTTTCAACATATTTTGCCGACCAGAAAACATTTACAGTCGGCTTTGACTTTGGCGAAAAATATAATGAAATCAGCTGGGCAAAAAATCTCAGCGAAAAAATCGGTGTTGAACATCACACTCACCTTATTTCAAGTGAAGAATTCTGGGACGCTGTTCCGACTGTTCAGTACCATATGGATCAGCCGCTTGCAGATCCGTCATGTATCGCACTTTACTTTGTATCCCGTCTTGCAAGCCATTATGTAAAGGTTGTCCTTTCGGGTGAGGGTGCAGACGAATTGTTCGGCGGTTACACTTGCTACAACGATCCGAGAGTGTTCAAAATTTATCAGACAATTGTTCCGCATTGCATCAGAAAGGCAATAAGAGCAATCTGCAGAAAGCTCCCCGACATAAAGGGCAGAGATTATCTTATCCGTGCCTGTGACAAGCTTGAGGAGCGTTATATCGGTAACGCATTTATGTATGACTACAAGCAGAAGCAGGAGCTTTTGAAGGATCCGTCAATTGCAACACGCCCACAGGATCTTACAAGAAAATATTATTATCGTTGCCGTAAGTATGACGATGTTACAAAAATGCAGTATCTCGACATCAATATGTGGATGGTCGGCGACATCCTTCTTAAAGCCGACCGTATGAGTATGGCTAACTCGCTTGAACTTCGTGTTCCTTTCCTCGATAAGGAGGTTTTCAAGGTTGCGTCATCGCTCCCGACAAAACTGCGCTGCAACAAGCACAACACAAAGTATGCAATGCGTAAGGCTGCCGTTCGCCATATGCCTGAGGCTACTGCCGAAAAAGAGAAACTCGGTTTCCCTGTACCGACAAGAGTATGGCTTCGTGAAGAAAAGTATTATAATGTGGTAAAGACTAAGTTCAAGGGCAAAACTGCCGAGAAATTCTTCAATACAGATGTCCTTGTTTCATGGCTCGACAGTCATTTCAGCGGAAAAGAAGATAACAGCAGACGAGTTTGGACAATTTATGTATTCCTCGTATGGTATGATATCTATTTTGATGAGGACAGCGAAAAGGTTGAAAAGCCTGTAAATCACCTTGACGAACTCAAGGCTGTTGCCGAGGCGAGAAGAGAAAAGCAGATTGACGCTCCCGGTGAGGTAATTATGGCTGCCGCAGAGGAGATTGACGAAAATTACGATGCTCCGAACTTTGGCGTTGACAAGTCAAAAAAAAATGACGAATCTGCCGAAAAAGCGGAAGAATCCGTAAAAGAGGAATCTGCGGAAGATGTGACAGAGAAAGTTGAAGTCCCCGATGACGGCAATGAGCCTGCAATCGTTGAGCCTGAGGAAGAACCCGAGGTTAAAGAAGAGCCTAAAAAAGAGGAGTATGTGAACATCTCAAATCCGGAGGATAACGAGATTTACGATGCTCCGAAAAAGCCGTCAACTCCGCAGGAGCAGATGCAGATGGCTATTGACAGCATTGAAAAAAGATCAAAATATCTTGACGAGCCTAATGTAATTTCAGACGAGGCTGTTGACAATATCGTAAACTCAATCTCATTCTTTGGTGACGAGGACGATAAAAATTAATCAAAGTTATTAAAAATAACAAAATAAACAAGGGCAACCGAGGTTGCCCTTGAATTATATCAGAAAATGTTAGGAATAATTTTAACGCGCCCAAATGTGTGTTTAACGCGTCCTTAATGCGCCCAAATGTGTGTTTAACGCGCCCTTAATGCGCCCAAATGTGTGTTTAACGCGCCCTTAACGCGCCCAAATGTAATTTTAACGCGCCCTTTTAATTAAAAACAGCACCAAACAATATGTGTTCAGTGCTGTAAATACAATGAAATGAAATTTTTAAACCACCGCTCCGAGACAGAGGATGCTTCGCAGGATTTTGTATTCTTCTTCAAAGTCGGAGAGGGGGAGGGGATTTTTGCCGAGCCCCATTTCTACGGTGAGGGCAGGTCGGCGGAATTTTTCGATGAACCAATCCTTAAAGCCGCCGCCTGTGGCAATCTCCTCGGGAAAGGCTATGTTGTAGCCGCTTGCCTGTGAGAACATTGACGCAAGCCGAAAGCTCAGAACGGGTGTATGTCTGCCGAATGAGCAGTAAATTTCCCGTCCCTGACTGTGCAGAGCGATTGCCCGTTCAAAGTCAATATTACGGCAAAGTGTTGTCAGTGCCTTTGTTTCGGGTTCGCTTTCGGGATGATTTCCGCCGAATCTCGTCGGCGCAGGACACTTGATATTGTTCTTTAATTCAAGCTGTTTAAGTCTGCACCAACCCGCATTGAAGTTGTGGTTGATGTCAACTCCACGGGCGTTTGCCTGCCATTTATATGTATCGGTGCAGACCTTTTCGACAAGCGGTTTGTATTTGAATGCGGCGTCACTGCCGTGCAGGGCAATTTCCGTGCCGTCGGGATTCACGCAAGGCACAATCGTAAGTCCGCGAATGCTTAAAAAATTTCCGATTTTGTATTCGCCGACAGGATTATCGTTTTGCATAGCCTGACAACATTCTTCAAAGAATTTCAGCAAGGCAAGCACAGTGAGGTACTCCGAACCGTGAAAACCGCCGCAGTATAGCACACGATTCTTGGTGTTGCCGATGTGCAGAACATCAATACCTCTTCCGCACACGCTTTTTCCTGCAAAGCAGTGCTTGATAAATTTGTATTTCCCGCAAAGTCCGTTTATTATTTCCTTGCGCGTTTTGTAATCGGGAAAAACATTATAATCGGTCATAACAAAATCCTTTCCTTTCGATAATTCAATCTTTAAAACGGAGGCATAATTATGGAGCTTTTTGAAAAAACTCTTGACAGCAAGAAAATTTTTGACGGCAGAGTCCTGCATATAGTCCTTGACGAAGTGGAGCTTCCTGACGGTAAAAGGTCAAAGAGGGAGGTTGTCAATCATCCGGGCGGAGTATGCGTTGCCGCTCTTGATGAGGACAATAACCTTTCTTTTGTAAAGCAGTTTCGCTATCCGTACAAGGAGGTTGTGCTTGAGCTTCCTGCCGGCAAGCTTGAAAAGGGTTCTACTCCGCTTGAAAACGGAAAGCGTGAGCTTCTTGAAGAAACGGGACTTGAGGGCTACTCCTACATTTCTCTCGGTCAGGTCTATCCGTCCCCCGGATACACATCGGAAATTATCCATCTTTATGCCTGTCGGGTAAAGTCACAGGGTGAGCAAAGGCTTGACGAGGGTGAGTTTTTGAATGTTGAAAAAATCTCCCTCAACAAAGCCGTTGAAATGGTGCTTAACAATATGATTCCCGACTCCAAAACACAGATTGCCGTTTTAAAGACTGCCGCACTTTTGAAAAGCGGTAAAATTTAATTTAATCATAGGAAATATATATGCAGAATTTTACTGTTTCAGAACACGAAAAATTGAATACTGCCGTTGCTCTCGGATTTTTTGACGGACTTCACAAGGGACACCGAAGGGTTATTCTCTCGGCTGTTGAGCAGAAGAAAAACGGACTTTTGCCCGTGTGCTTTACATTTGCTCAAAGCCCGAAGGAGGTTCTCGGAAAATCTTCTAATGGTGCGCTTATGACAACGGAAGATAAGCTGAAAACGCTTGAAAGCCTGGGTATTGAACATACCTTCAGCCTTGATTTCAAAAAGCTGATGAATATGTCTGCAAAGGACTTTGTCGAGAAAATTATTTTCGGCAACCTCAACGCAAAATTTGTTGTCTGCGGTTTTAACTATCGTTTCGGAAAAAACGGCGAAGGCGATACCGATTTGCTCAAAAAGCTTTGTGATGAAAATGGCACGGAGCTTAAAGTGATAGAGCCTGAGCGTGACGATGGCGATGTTGTTTCGTCAACACTTATCCGTCTGCTTGTGAGCGAGGGAAACATCCGCCGTGCAAACAAGCTTTTGTGTTCGCATTTTGGATTTTCTGCCGTGATCACCCACGGAAAAAGACTCGGCAGAGAACTCGGCACTCCGACAATCAATCAGAAACTTCCCGAAAATCTTGCCGTGCCGAAATACGGCGTTTATGCGTCTGCCGTTACGCTTGAAGACGGAAAGGTCTATTGCGGTGTGACTAATATCGGTGTAAAGCCGACAGTCGGCGGAACGAAACTTTTGAGCGAAACATGGATGCCTGACTTTCACGGTGGTGAAATATACGGTCAGACAGCCGATGTCCGTCTGCTTGATTTCATTCGTCCCGAAAAAAAGTTTGACAATATCACCGAATTAAAAAATGCCATAACCGACAATGCAGTTACGGCAAAAGAGATTTTTGGTGAGATGTATAGATACGGAGCCTGAAGTAAGCGTAGTATTTATCTATGGTTGACATCGCAATTTCAGCTTGATACAATATGATACGAGAATACAAGGAAGTTTAAGGCGGTTAGCACTCCCGAAAGGGGGTGATATGCATGACTGAATCGGTTTTGCTGATAATTTTACTTATAGCACTCGCAGAAGTCATCAATAGCATAAAAAAATAATCGCCCGACAGCCTCAAATATCGGACGATTATTTTATATTCGTTTTAAAACTTTGGGACTAACCGCTTTTAACGGTTTTCCTTGTGTTCTTATTATATATTATGCAAAAAGCAATGTCAATATTCCATTTGAATTTTATATGGCTGAAAATGCTGAGCGGTGACGGAACTTTCCGACACCGCTTTTTTTATTTGAATTCATCATTAAGAATTTCATCAAGGTTATTGACCATTGCTGTGACGATTTCGTATGAACCGCCGTCTGAGATTGACTTCATAAGAGCGTTTATGTTTTCTTCAAAATTCTTCGGCAAGAGGGTACAATACTTTTTGCAGAGCTGAACCTGTCTTTTCTCACCGGGGTGTGTCTGACGGTTGAGTGCAAAGATAACATCAAAATAGCTTTCGAGGAATGCCGTGATTCTGTGATTGACGCTGACGATATCACCGCGCTCCTGCATTTTCTTAATCTGCCTGTCATATGACGGAAGCTTTCCGCTCAAAAGGCTGCGGTTGTTTTTGATAATAGCTCTGCGGAGATTTTCGGGATAGTCAATCTGCGCCATATCTCTGAATTTTGTAAAAGTCCCTGTCTTGTCAAAGAGAACCTTGCTGTTCCTGATGTTGTGCCAAAATGCGGTTGTATAGCCGTTAAAAGCCTTGCCGCCTTTGATTACCGTATCAATATATCCGCCGAACCTGTCAATTTCGCGGTAGATTATGTCAACAGGAGTACCGTTGTTCATAACCGTGTTGTCTTCGCTCTCCCAGTAGTGATTGCCAAATTCGGCAACGGAGCAGTATTTTCCCAGAAGATTTTCTCTTGTTTTGCCGGTCGGTATTTCTGAGCAGTAAACATAAATATCATAGTCTGAATTTTCATCGGCTTCGCCTGTTGAACGGGAGCCTCCGAGTGCGACAGCCTCAACCGCATCAAGCGACTTGAGTGCAAGCAAAATTTCTTCGAGGTTTTTATCATTAACATTGTATTCCGTAAAGTTCATAGTTTATTCCCTTTCGTTATATGGTATCATATCTTTTGTCGGATTATGCCGTAGCCTTTGCCGTTCCGTTTGAGTTTGTTTTTTCTTCAAGCACCACTCGTTTGCCTCTCCAACCGCCTTTTATCCAGCGGATAAGCACGACAACACCTCTGAAAATCTCATCTGCCGCCATAGCAATCCAAATTCCCGTAAGTCCCATTCCAAAGAAAATGCCGAGCAGCCAACCGAGTCCGACGCTCAAAATCCACATCGAAAAGATAGCAAGTGCAGTCGGAAACTTAACATCACCGGCGGCTTTCATACTGTTGATGATAACAAGGTTTGTTGTTCTGCCAAATTCTAAAATAATTGCAATGAACATAACCGTTGAACCGAGTGCGATAACCGCCTTGTCGCCTGTGAAAAGTCCGAGTGTAAATGGCGAAATCAACCAGTTTATAATTGCAACCGAGATTGAAATTATCATACCGAAACGCAAAGTTTTCAGCACCCTGCGGTATGCAAAATCGTAATCGTGAGCGCCTATGCTGTGACCCACAATAATCTGTGTTGCATTTGCAGCGGCAAGAGCAATCATATATGTGAACATTGAAAGCATATTTGCGTAGATTTTTGCGTTGATTGCAACGATACCCATTGTATTGATGAATGCCTGTAAAAACAGCTGTGAACAGTCGTAGGAAATGTTCTCGCCTGCTGTCGGAATGCCGAGTTTAAGAAGGCTTTTGAGAACATCATACGGAAACGGGCGAAGATATTTAAGGCTGAACTTGCCTTTGATAACCGTGTAGAAGTATATAACAGATGCAATTACCGCAATAACTCTGCTTCCGCATGTGGAAACAGCCGCACCCGACGCACCGAGTCCGAGAACCTGAAGCGGTCCGTAGAGCAAAAGAGCATTTCCGCAGATATTGATAATGTTCATTCCAAGACCGATAATCATACCGAAAACGGTTTTGCCGTTGCTTGCAAAAATTGAGTTAAAAGCGTTGATAAGTGCCTGAGTAAAGATTGTACCGCCGACTATTCGCATATACATATCGGATTCGTCAAGCATTGCCGCAGGCACCTGCATTGCCTCAAGCAGATTTCGGCTGAATATGAAAACAACAAGGCTGATTACAATACTCAGCACAAAGTTGAATGACAATGCAACCGTGTAAATCATATTCATCTTTTCTTTTTTGCCTGCACCAAGGTACTGGCTGACGATAATGCCGGTTGCACTTGATATAATGTTAAAGGCAAGGGTCAAAAAGCCGAGAACCTGATTTGCGTTGCCAATTGCCCCAACTGCGGTACTGTTGTAGTTTGAAAGCATAATCGTGTCAACATAGCCGAGTGAAACGCCAAGCAACAGCTGTAAGAATATCGGCCATGCAAGCTTTATTACTCTTTGATTCATAACAGAATCGTTCGGATTTTTGAGCTTTGAAGAAGTAGCAGACATAAATATACCCTCCGTTGAATAAAATGAATAATAAATTATTTGTTAATAATGCTTGTGTTTACGATTGTTTTGATAAAATAAAATCTGTGTAAATTGTGTATTGCCGCCGTTTTGACTGCTTGACCGCTGTGTATTTGAGATGTATAATCTAATTGCGGATGACTGCGAACTGTCGCAATATCCAAGCTAAGTTCAGATAACTGACTGTTATTTCAGACAAAATCAGAAAAATACAACGCAGCTGCGAATGCGAAAGGATAAAAAGTATGAATATATGTGTTTTTGGCTCATCAAGTGAGCAAATTGACAAAATCTATCTTGAATCTGCCGAGCATCTCGGCAAAAAGATTGCCGAAAAAGGCTACAACCTTGTTTTCGGTGCGGGAAAATACGGGATTATGGGTGCATCCGTCCGCGGCGCATACAACGCAGGCGGTTACACAATCGGAGTTACACCCGATTTTTTTATTGATGTGGGTGTTGTTTTTGACAAATGCTCCGAACTTATTGTAACAGATACAATGCGTGAACGCAAAGGTATTATGGAAGATAAAGCGGACGCTTTTGTAATCTGTGCCGGAGGTATGGGTACTTTTGAAGAATTTTTTGAGGTTCTCACACTAAAGCAGCTTAACAGACACTCAAAACCCATTATAATATACAATGTAAAAGGCTACTATAACTCAATGCTTGCGATGCTTGACAATGCCGTAAGTGAAAAGTTTATGACCAATGCCTGTAACAGACTCTACACGATTGCCGATACCGAAGAAGAGGTTTTCAATCAGCTCGAGAATTATGTTCCGTTCACCTACAATAAATATGGGTTTCTCAAAAAGGACGGTGAGCAGAATGGCTGACAAATGCGAATTTTGTGCAAACTTTGTGAGCGACGATGAATTTGGCGATTATTGCAGCATCAACCTTGATGAGGATGAAATGGCAAGGTTTCTTTCACAGAACACAGATTCATGTCACTATTTCCAGCTTTATGATGAATACAAAATAGTCAAAAAGCAAAATTAAATAATGCAACACAATCTTACAGTAATTTACAACAAGACAGGTTACAAATTCGTAATAACTATTTAAAATTTAATAAATGTCATTTGTTATTATTGTAAACCTAAAGTCCCTTTAAATAAAGGGACTTTTTTGTCTTCTTATGCCATTTTAAAGGGAACAATATGAATAAAGGACAAAAACTCAGAAATTTATAAAATATTGATTAAGTAATGAAAAATTAGAATATTGCACAAATGAAATGTGAAAATCTTGTGAATTCATCCAAAAATGGTGACAGTCGAAGAATTAATATTGCAAATTGTGCGTTTAGGGTATAAAATACTATTATATTTTGGCGCAGATGTGTGCTTATGAGGAGAGTGTTTGCATGGGCCTTTTTAACAGGATTATTGATAAAATGGTCAGTGATAAAGTTCCATTTAAAAAGAGAAAAAGGCTGATTGTATTTGTGGCAATCATAACCCTTCTTTCTATGACAACAGCTACGGTTGCGTGGTTCTCGGTAAACACTTTCGCGGGCGTTGACAAGCTTGACCTCAATATCAGCCTTGCCGCACAACTTAAAGTCAGTATGGAAAACCACGGCAAAGACCTTGAAAAATACGGCAAGGTAATCACAAATGAAATGATTGACGATTACCTTAAAAAGCATGGTTCAAGCCTTGAAGATACGGTGCTTGACCCTGTTACAACAAGAGAGGGTACAGAGTTCACCAATCAGCGTGGCACAGTCAGAGAGCCTAACAAGCACAGCTACCTTGAGTTTGAATGTTACTTCATCGCAACCGAGGAAATGTGGGTCCATCTCACAACCGAAAGCACAAAAGCAGGTGCTGATGACGGTACAAAGGTGTCAACAGAGTCAACCGGCGCAAAGGCTGATGTAGTAAATTGTGCAAGAGTTGATTTCACAGCTGAGGGAACAGGCAACGGCACAACAATTTATGAGCCGAACAGAAGTAATCCCGTAAACGGACAGACAACTTTTGATTTGCCGTCAGGTTCAATGGTTTACTCAAACAACACAAGGCTTTTCCATCTTAATCAGCTCGAACCTGTTAAGGTAACAGTTCGCCTTTGGATTGAGGGTAACGACCCCGAGTGTGATGACGATGTTCAGGATGCACAGCTTTCTGTACAGCTTGGCTTTGTCGGATGCGATAAGGACAATAAACCAATATCATAATTAAACAATATCCCGTAGGGGCGGTCATCGGCCGCCCGCCCTGGAGGAACTGTCATTCAACGCAGATTTCAGACAGGAGAAAAATTATGGGTTAATGAAATACGCACAATCCGACAGTTAAACGGATACAACTTTGAGGGGAGAGAAAAACTTGTTCGGAAAAAAGAAACCAAAAATTGAACAACCGATTACTCCCGAGGAGTTAAGTCGCTTAAATGATAAGAAAATGGCAGATGCCGAGATTGAACATTTTCATGTGAAAAATGATTCAATAGAGATTGTAAAATACAAAAAGCGCAGACGGCTTTTGAGCATTATCCTTTCGGTCTGCATAATCATTCTTCTTATTCTGTTCATTGTTTCAACGCTTGTAACGCAATGGGGCGACTTGATTATCAGCATTGATTCTCCTGCCGTAAAAAAAGGTATCGTGCTTAGCGAAGACGCTGACTTCAAAACTCAGTGTGCTTCACTTACTGCGAAGCAGGTTAAGGATGTTACAAACATTACATATGCATGGCTTCCTGTTGACCTTGACACAAGCAAGGACGGTGCGCACAACGGCAAAAACTATGTTGCTTATACTTTCTATTGTAAAAATAACGGAGAGGTTGAGCTTGACTATGACGCAGTGCTTGAAATCACAGGTGCGGCTAAGTCGGCAGATGAAGCAACCCGAGTTATGATTTACAAAAACGGCAAGAGCTCAATTTACGGCAAAGGTCAGTACAAAGACAGAAGCAAAGCCGAAACCGATTGTACAAAGTTTGTAAGCGATAAGGAAGTTTATAAAACATCAACCGAAAAATTCAAGGTTGGCGATATTGACAAATACACAATCGTAATTTGGATTGAGGGTAACGACCCCGAATGTATCGACGATATCCGTAACGGTCATGTAAGAATGAGAATGCTGTTCTCGGTTCGTGACGATGAAGAATCCACAGCAAAACCGTAATTTTCGGTACAGTATTACATCAACTTGGTATTATGTGCCTCGGCACTGATATAGTAAAAAATCCCTATGGTGTTTTAGGGACAAAAAATTAATTTTATTTAGGAGGAATTTCTCTATGAAAACAACATCAAGAAAGAGATTATTAATCTCTTCCGTAGCAATGCTCCTCGTGGCAATGCTCGCACTTGGTACAGCAACATTTGCTTGGTTCACACAGGATACGCGTTCTTATGCTGACAAGATTAACGTAAGAACAAGTAAAGTAAGTTCTCTCGTTCTTAGTAAGAGTGACAGAACAAACTGGCAGAGCCATATCGAGTATGACGTAGATAGAATAATGTTTCCTGCTTCTTCATCAAACGGAAGCAAGTGGTTCTATGCTAACGCTTCTGACGCTCTTTCAGGTGCAGTTGACAACGCATCAATCAAGGACGCACAGGCACCTGGCACAACAACAGCAGACTATGTATTCATTAATGAACTTAACATTAAAAACGCTGGTGCAGTTAAGGTTACGGATGTTAAGATTAAATTTAATCTCCAGGGCGAAAATAGTGACTACGCTCGTGTAGCTCTTGTTCCTATCGGTGTAGACGGTTCTGCTACTACAACTGACGGTACATTCGGTACAGGTACTGTATATGGTAAGAAAGCTACTCCTTATCAGCCGATCAGCTCACTCGCAGGCGATTTAGGTGCTTCTATTACACCATCTACAACTTATGAAGTTTCAGTTCCAGATCTTGATGTAGATAAGGCTGCTTATTATGCCCTCTATGTTTGGTTTGAGGGTCAGGATGTAGACTGTAAAGATGCTAATTCAGGTCAGAAGATTCCTAATCTCGTATTTGATGTAGAAGGTACACCTGTAGAAGAATAATTTCTTGTTTTTTCTAAACATTATTTAAAATTCAAATGCAATGGAGACCCCTTATGAAAAAAGTTGTAAAAAGAATAGTAAACATAATAATTGACATTATTGTGATTTTGATTCTGGCAGTTTCGGTTTTAATCGTTACATTGTCACTAACTTCCAAATCATCAGGGGTCCCCAATGTTTTCGGTGTTGCGCCCCTTAGTGTTCTGACAGGTTCAATGGAAGATACAATTAATACAGGCGATCTTATTTTCTGTGAGGTTACGGACGATCCTTCATATGAATATAAGAAAGGCGATATTGTTACTTTCTATAAGAATATCAACGGTAAATCCGAACTCAATACTCACCGAATTGTTGAGGTTGTTAAGGATGATAACATTACCTACTACAGAACACAGGGTGACAATAAGAAAACCAACCCCGAGCCCGATAAGGATCTTCAAACCTCTTCAACTATTGTTGCCAAATACACAGGTACGAAGATTGGCGGCGTGGGTAACTTTTTAAGCTTTATCAGAACTCAGCTTGGATTTTTCCTCTGCGTTCTGCTTCCGATGATTATTTTCTTTGTTTATGAAGCGGTTCGTGTTGTTCTCAACCTGCTTGCCTACAATAAAGAAAAAACTCTCGAAGAGGCAAAGCTTGCGGTTGATTCCGCAGAGCTTACCGAAGAACAGAAAAAGAGAGCTATTGAGGAATATCTTGCCTCCGTCGGAGAAAATCAGGACAAGGCGGAAAATGAGCCTGAAGTACAAACACCTGCTGACGGCAATAACTCCGCTGATAATTCCGATTAAGTTATGACAAATTTGTCCCTAACGCATTCATAGCGTTTATCGTAACGGTATATTTCTTTCTCAGCATCAAAGCTGAGAAAGAAATACAGTTACAGCTTACAGTAAAAACACAACAGAAATTATCAGTTAATTGCAGTGGCGAACCGAGTTCTCCCGTCTGAAATACAGATTTTCTGATAATACAAAAACAAATCATTAACACAAAACCGTTTCCGTCGGAAACGAGCGGCAGTCGCTGATTGCCGCAGTATAAGGCGATGTAATTTCGCCTAAAGAAGATGAGAGTAGATTTTTTTAAGGAGACGAAGTACCGTGGATACAGTATTTAAATTTCTTTTTGAATTTCTCGGTCAGTTTTTTGGCTCATTATGGTCAATAATCACCGGGTTATTTGGCGGAGTAGGCAATGCCTTTGATTTTTCCGCTTATGTAAACATTATTAATGCCTATACCACGGAGCTTGGCGGCCTCGCATGGGTAATTGCGATTATTGCCATTGTGCTTCTGGTAGCTGTGCTTGCACTTTGCGTATGGCTTATTGTCGTCGCTGTAAAAAAGTTTATTCGTTCGCACAGAAGAAGAAAAGATACAGATTCTCTTGTTAAAGAGGTTCAGGCACTCAACAAAGAGGTTATGAGACTTAACCTTGAAAAGGATAAGATTCTCTCTATGAAGGTTTCACAGATTGGTCTTAACCCCAACGAGATTTCAGAGCTTACAGGCGAAGAAATCGAGTCACTCAAGAACGGCGAAGAAGAGGACACAGGCGAAAGCCGTTTCTACAAGCTTACGGAAATCGACCATCTTTGGGCAGATTATGTTCCGCCGGTTTATGACAACGATATCACACTTCCCGAGTTCTGTGAGCGTTTCAGACTCTTTGCTTGTTCACAGCTTGGTCTTTACTACGATATTAAGCTTATCAGACTTTTTGTTGCTGCGTTTGCGTCTACCAGACTTATTATCCTTCAGGGTATTTCAGGTACAGGTAAAACTTCACTTGCTTACGCCTTTGGTAAGTTTGTAAACAATCCTTCAATCGTTGCTTCCGTTCAGCCGTCATGGCGCGACAGAACAGAGCTTTTCGGTTACTTCAACGAATTTACAAAGAAGTTCAACGAAACTGAGCTTCTACGTGCAATGTATGAGGCATCGTATAACGAAAACATCTATGCGGTAATCCTCGATGAGATGAATATCGCTCGAGTTGAGTATTATTTTGCCGAGATGCTTTCAATTCTTGAAATGCCGTCAAGAGATGAATGGGTTGTTGATATCATCCCGAACTCTTGGCCGTCTGACCCGAAGCATATCGTGAACGGTCAGCTCAAAATTCCGCCGAATATGTGGTACATCGGTACTGCGAATAACGATGACTCGACATTTGCTATCACAGATAAGGTTTATGACCGTGCTATGCCGATTAACATCGACACAAAGGGTGTTCCTTTTGAAGCACCTCTCACAGACTCTGTATACATTTCATACAAACATTTTGAGTACATCCTCAATGCCGCTAAGGTTCAATTTGTTGTTTCGGAAGAGAACCTCAAAAAGATTGCCCTTCTGGATGATTATGTTATTGAGCATTTCCGCATAGCTTTTGGTAACCGTATTGTAAAACAGCTTCGTGACTTTGTTCCTGCTTATGTCGGAACAGGCGGTACAGAGCTTGACGGTCTTGACTATGTTCTTGCCCGCAAGGTATTTAGAAAATTTGAGTCACTCAATCTTTCATACATTCGTGATGAAATAGATGGCCTTTGTGCGTATATTGACGAGCTTTTCGGCGAAGAAAATATGACTGAGAGCAAGGATTATCTCCGTATGCTCAAGAAGCTTGTATAATTTTAGCAATTCAGGGCGAACTCTGTTCGCCCTTTGCTTGGTGAAAGGACTTTGTCCCTTTAGCGGTAAAACTATCTGATTGGAGAAAAATCAATGGCTGATTTTGGTAAATATTTCAGAGCATATATGTATATGCAGGACATTCTGAAAAATGATTTTACTTACAATTACATAACAGAAGGCCTTAAGGACGGCGATAAGGGCGAGGATAAGCTCGACGGTAAGACCAACGAAAAGGTAATTGATATGGAATGGGTTGTTGCCATTGAGGAAACACTTCCGTACATTCAGAAAGCAATAGACGAACAGCGCCGTTTTATTAAGCAGGTTGACAATGTTGTTAGAGTTGAGCTTGCAAAAAAGATTGGACCCGAGTCTGTTAAGCACCTTTCGCAGCACACTAACTTTATCGCCAAGGTTGAGGGTGATATGGTAACGCCTAACAAAATCCTCACAATTGAGCGCGAAGAAAGCTTTGCTATTTATGAAAACCGTGTGCTTATGACGCTGATTCGCAAAGCGCTTCATTTTGTTGACGATAAATATTCAAAAATGAAAGATGTGCCGAACGACAGCTATAATAAAATTTCTATGGTTCGCCACATTGATTTTAATGAGAAAAAAGTAGATTTTAATCTTAACTATATAAATGAATCTCACGAAACTCTTGCAGATGACCTTGATGTTCTTGATGTTTCACAGCTTTCGGACTTTGACCGAATCAGAAGAATCAGAACAACCCTTAATGAGTTTTTAAACACTCAGTTGATTAAGGAAATCTCAAAAGAGCCTGAGGTTCGTCCTCCGCTCATGCAGACCAACCTTCTCAAAAAGAACCCCAACTTTAAAAGAGTGGTTGAGCTGTGGAACTTTCTCGACAGCTACAAGCGTAAAGGCTTTGAGGTTGTAAGCGAGGAATACAACGGTAAAATGACAGATACTGTTCAGCAGGATGTTTACTTTGCGATGGGATTCCAGCATTTTATGATGTCTATTGCTACAAACCCGGCACTTCGTTCAATCCTTAAGGAACAGTACGACGCTGAAAATGCACGAATTGCCGAGGAAGAATCAAAGCCGCAGAAGGCCCGCGAGGCGGTTATGAAGGCACAGCTTGATGCTGTTCGTAAAGAGGAGATGGAAATCCGCCTTCGTGAAATCCGTGAACGCGAAAAGAAAATTCTTGACCTCACGAATGAAATCAAGAATTTAAAGGTTATAATTGATCAGAAAGAACAGCAGATTCTCACTCTTAGGGGCAGGGTTTCTGCTCTTGAAGACCAACTTGAAGAGGTTAAGAAAGAGCTCCAGCAGACAAAACTCAAGTTGATGGAGGCAGAAAAGAGGATTGCCGAGCTTGAGGAAGAAAATCAGCAGTTAAAAGATACTATTGAAGAGTTGAATAAAACGATTGATGAACTCAATCAGACTATTGACACACTCAATAAAAAAATAGTAGAATTAAATAACAGAATTCTCGTGCTTGTGCAGGAGAATGCTCGTTTGCAGACAAAGGTGAAAGAGCAGGAAGCTGTTATCGCCGAGCAGAAGGCTCATATTGCAGAGCTTGAAACTCAGGTTGCCGAGCAGCTTGCCAAGATTGCCGCTCTTACACAGAGCCTTGAAAAGTGCCATGCGCAGATTGAAGAGGATAACCGCAGGATTACCGACCTAACCGAGAAAAATGAAAATCTTACGGAAACACTTCAGAATGAGCGTGTTCAGCACAGGGACACTGTCAATAAAATGAATGCCGATTTTGCTGATGAAAAGCAGCAAATGACAGATGCTCACACAGCCGAGGTTGAATCGCTCAATCATAAGATTGCGGATGCTGAGGTCGAACATAATGATTATGTTGCCAAGCTTAATGCGGATTTTGCCGCAAGGGCAAATGAAACCGAGCAAAAGCATCTTAAAGAGCTTGCAGATAAAGAAGAAACTCACAAGAAGGAACTTGTTGAAATTAAGGAAGCCAACCTTAAATCATCAGCAGCAAGCAATGCCGCTCACGCTTCTGAGCTTAAAAAGGCTTATAAGTCGGTTGACAAAAAGGTTGAGCTTGCTGAAAAAGCTTGTGAAAAGCGTATGAAAGCCAAGGTTGCCGAGGTTAAAAAAGAGGCTCAGGCTGAAATTCGCAAAGCCGAAAAGAAAGCAAGCGAAAAAATCAGCCTTGTTAAGGATGAAATTAAATCTGTCAAGGATACAGGCGATTTGTTCGTTCGTGACTATGGCTTCGGCAGTGTTGCAGTTGTTTCAAAATATGCCGACGAGCTTGTTAAGTTCGGCAAAGCTACTGTTGCAGACGAGCTTATAAACGCACAGAAAAGCGTAAGATCTCTTTGCATATGCAGAAGTAAAAAGGGTGTTGTGCTTGCAGGCTTTTCACAGAGCGGCGCAAGCGTATATAATGTTTATAAAAAGCAGGCAGATCTTACTGTTGCATTTAACGATTTGTGTTCAATGCTGAAAGGTATGAGCAATCTGCCGATTGTAATTACATTCTCTGGTGTTGACAGACCGTTTGTGATGAATTTTGAAAACATTGTAAGAGATGCAACCAAAAGAAAAACAACTGTTTTCCATAACAAAACTCTGAAAGCAAACGGATTTGTTTCAGTTTACTTTGGTAAAGAATAAGGGGCAAAAATGAAAAACTCTACTGCGCCCAACAGAAAAACGGGCAGAATGATTGCTAAAAATTTAATAGTTCTGTTCACTGTTGCACTTGCCGGCTTTTGCGGCATTCAGGCGTGGTTTACGGATAAGAGTTCAGTTGATGCCAACGGTATAAATGTTGAGTGTCAGGCACCTGACGGTATTGAAATTGCTGTTGTTGGGCACGGTGCCCCTGCTCCTACCGCATATAAAACGGGTAATATTACGCTTAGTAAAGCTAATTGCAATTTTCTTGATAAACTTCAGTTGACTGAAATAACCGGTGATGGCACATATTTTAGCAAACCGTCTTTGATTCAATCAGGCGGTCAAGCCCATGTTAATCCAGATGGAGAGTGGAGTAAGCCTACTGAAAATTTGCATTATTTGTCGTTTGACCTTTACATTCGTGCAAAATCGCAGTATAATATATCAATAGGCAAAAAATCAACAATAAAACCGGATGCTCCTCAACTCACAACTCAAGACGGTACGGGCATTAAAAATAAAAGCAAGTACGGTAATTTTTCAAGAGATTCCGTAGTTGGTGCAGTAAGATTCTCGGTTGTTGACTATAAGCAGGATCCTCCTTCTAAAAAGCTCCTGTGGTTGCCGGCTCCGAATATCTTGTTGAAGCAGGAGACTGACGAGTACACTTTGTCAGACAATATGCCAAGCGGAGTTTCGTACAGTCATGTATACTATGACACGAAAAAGGCACAACAAACAATCAGCGATTCTAAAACTGATAGTGCGTTTGTTGTGAATAAAGATGGTTTTGTTGACGGAAAATTTACCTATGAGCTTGGTAAAAACCAAACCATTGCACGACTTGAAAAGCCCTCAGGAACAGGTCAAGAAGATGATCAATTCTTCAGTGCTATGGTAACCTGTAATATGTGGATCGAGGGCGAAGACGCAGAGGCAAGACTTGCCCTTGTAAACGGAAAATTTAATGTTAATCTTGTATTGACAAAAGAGACAAAAGAAAGTTGATTTTAAAGTAGGAAAGGGGAATTTTTGATGAAGTTGAAAGATAAGTTTTGTAACTTTCTCAACGGTTTAGTTGACTCAAGACTGAATAACACAAAAAAGGTCACAACTTCATATGTTGCTCTTTTTCTTGTTTTAAGTATTTTCGCAGTATCTACTTTTTCATGGTTCACAATAAGAGATACGGCAACTATTGATTCAGATCCCTTTTCTCTTGAATCTGCTGCCGGAATGAGAGTTAATAAGGGTGAAGAAATAAGAAATACAATCACCGTAAAACAGGCAAAGCTGAAAGAAGCATCAAGTGTTGACGGTCGTAATATGTTTTTTCCTGTAGATCGCGGATACGGCGATAAAGGACAAAGCGTTGACACAAACGAAATGAAATTTCGTGAAGGCACAGTAGGAGATAAAAATAACGGATACATATACAGCGATTTTACCCTTACCGGTCAAACAGGCGGTCAGGTTGAAGTATATGTAAAAAGTTACAAAGTTCAGGTACATAATAGGAATACAAATAAAGATGAAGTTTATGACGGTGCAACACATATTACTGTTGACAACAACAGTAAGCCATCGACATATTTGGCATATCAGAATCCTTGTCCAATAAGGATTGCATTCATTAGAAACAGTGCTGAGGCTTCGACCGTTATTGATCCCACTGCAATTATTGACAACTACGCTGACGAATGTCAGGCAGTAAGTTCTGTTAATTCGCTCGGCTCGGCAACAACCACTAAAGCAAAGGGCAGGTCATTTTCCGACTACTATTTCGGTACAGGTGCTCCTCTTTTTACTCTTGACGGTCTTAAATCCCAAAACATAACCATGGTTGCGTGGCTTGAGGCAACCGGAGAGAACTGTGACGCTTACGAGGGTCAGGATGTGTCAATTACAGTTGAACTTGAAAGTAACTGGAAAGATATGGAATATGTTACTTTCGTTGACAAAACAAAAGGTGATGCTGACAATGACCAAAATACGGAACTCAGGTGGGTTGGCAATGCCGGATGTTTCCTTGTTATGACCTATTATGACGAAAACTTTCAAAATCCAAAGTCAGTAGTAATGAGTGAGTCAAAGAGTGATGGAAATAAACCTATTGAATGGATAGCTTATCTGCCAAAGGATAAAATAACAAACATATCTTTTATGCGATATAGTAAAGTAAAAGAGAAAATTAAGCTTGACGGAACTAATGATGTTGAGGTAGGCAGAATATATAATGTATGGCATACAACAGCTGATGTAAACACATGGATTGCTGCAAATAAAAGTGGCAATGGTGAAAAAGCGTTTAATTGGTCACATGAAATAAATAAAAACGGTCTTCAGACATACCGCACAGATGACGGAACTGCAACCGGAAATAAAGAAAATACCTATTATGCCGTACACGGTAACGGTTACGGCGATACCCCTACTGTTGCTGAAAATGTTGCCCCGTGTATCGGATATTGGGGTACAAAGTATGCCAACAGTTCAGGCGGCAGTGTTGAACCGACTACAACCGAACAACTGCCGATAACCGGAGAAACCTACGCGAGAGCGGATATTCAAATTGATTACAATTTATGGTTAAATGAATATAATTCATATAACGGCGGCGGAGGTCTGAGAAATCTGCTTAGTCAGAATGTTTTGGTACTAAAAGCCGTATTCGATTCAAACGGTACAGAAACCGCTTATGAAATGAAACCGCAGGGTGGCGGAGATAAGTGCGTGCTGTCAAAGACAAGCGTCAAAAGCGGTTCTCGACTTGTAAGATTTGATTTGTATGATCCTGCAAAAGAAGATCCAATAATAAGGAATTATCTAGTGCCTACAAACATTCAGCATACATTTACTGAGAGTGCGGGTTCTAACGAATATATCATATCTTATAGTTTGGTAAATCAAGGATCAGGCAAAGTTGAAAAAGCAGGCAATTGGTAAATTTAATTGATTAACACATTAAGGAGGTGTCACGATGAGAGAAAGACTTGCTCTTTTAATGGAGTATTTGAAAAACAGACTTGCATTTGGCAAGAATAAAAAAACAAGAAAAGGTTTTATACTCACTATGGTGGCACTTGTTGAAGTACTCGCCATATCGGTTGTGTCCGTTTCGGCTTGGGTTGAAACTATTTCAACAATCACAATTAAAGCTGAGGGCGCAAAAATTGACAACTATGTTTATACTAATGCCGATATTGGCAGTGGTGATGGTTATTCAAACAAAATCATTGACTTGACTAAATATTTCCGTGCTGCGGGTGGAGTGCATCTTGCTTCGGCTTCAAGTGCTGACGGTGAAAATATATTTTTTCCAATAAAGAACTCAGGTGCTTCTGAGTTTGGTGTTGGCTCTTACAGATGTGCGGATGTAAATGATAAGAATGTTAATTATATTGACTTTTCATTTAATGTAAAGGTTGATGAAACATTTAAAGCGGATCATGCAGAATTTTACCTTGATCAAGTACCTAAGATAACTATAGGTGGTGAAAATGTTTCAGGAAACCTTGTAAGAATGGCAATTACAGATACCGATACTCAAAATACGGTTGTATGCGGTTCTAATGCCGGTGACGGAAATGTTGTAAATAAAGCAGATGGCACTAACGCTCCTGAGAATGTTCAAGCTTTTAGCGATTTTGTTGTTAGTTCTGAACCTAGACCAACGGAGTTGTTTCGGGTTGATAGAGGAAGCAGTAAAACAATAAATATTAAAGTGTGGCTTCAGGATGATAAGGCGGCTACTGCATATGCCGGTAAAACTGTTTCAATAACTGACGTTAATATTGTAACTCAGAACAAAAAAGGCAATAAAGTGTATTTTGTTGACCGTACTGTAAATGATACCACAAAAAATTGGACAAAGAATGTAACATTTCAGCAGGGTAGCGGAACTTCTGTAGCGATGAAGTTTGATGCGAAGTCGCATACATATTACTGTGATTATACACCCGCCGCTGACGGTACAAAAGTTAAGTTCACCTCGGGAAGTGTTACTTGGACTACTGATATGAAGTCGCTCAATTCAGGCGACAGTATGTACTACACCGCCTATGGCGATCATAATAACAGTAACGCCGGATACGGTACATGGGGCGAAGTGATTGAAATCAGTGTTTCAAGCAAAACCGCCGATGTACTCCCTGATACAGGCAATGTTTCAAGTGTATATATGGTTCCGGATAAAAATGACTCTTACAGTAAAGTTAGAATGCCATTTACTGCTGACAAGAAAAACTGGGTCGGTTATATTGCAAAGGAAAAGGCAGACAACATGACTTTTTCTTTTACAAATAACGGTAATACATATAAAATTCCTGCTCCTAACAGAGGCAATTCAACGCTTTTTGTTGTTACTTCTGCTACAACAGGTTATTGGGATCCACCTGCTACTATTACTGTTACTGCAGGCAAGAAAGATGCAGGAGATCCTAAAGTTAGTTATGATGGTTTGACAAGTACTACAATTTCTGTAACCCCAGGTACAAAGGTTAAGCTAATAGCAAATCCTAAAAAAGGTTTCGTATTGAAAAACTGGGTAAACAGCGATACAAGTGCCGTGGCAGACGGCATTGACAGCAACGGTTATTTTACCCCGACAGCTTCTGGTAACTATAACTTTACAGCCGTTTATGTTGAGTCGTTGACATTTGAGGCTTATGTCAGAACATATGACGGTGCAAACCTTTCTGAAAGCACAAATGGCGGCTCAGTTGAAATTAAGTGTGGAAACCAAAACTCGACTGTAGATTCCAACGATGGAACACACATTACACTCAATGCTGTTAAGGGCAGCACAGTTACATATTACGCAAAAGCTAAAGACGGATATGTTTTTGACGGCTGGTACACAGATGAAGCCTGTGAGAGTATTTCGGAGAGTTCGAGCGATAAATATGAATTGGCTAATGTTGAGGTTTCCAAGAAGTTGTATGCGAAATTCAAAGTTGATACTTATACTGTAGAAGCATACACTCAGCACGGTAATAATGCTCCCTTTGATAAAGCCGGTAAGGTGTCTTTTGACAATAATAAATATGCGTCGAAAGTAACAACAACGGTAAATCGTAACGGAGAAGTAACTTTTTATGCTAAGCCTGAAAGCGGCTATGCTTTTATCGGTTGGTATGAGAGTAAAGATGCAGCAGATCCGAAGGTAGCGGTTAAAGATTGTATCTTAGATAACGGCGTCTATTCTACAAAAATGACGATACAATATTCTGATGTAAAGACATATGCACTGTATGCAAGATTTAAGGCTTTGTATACGGTAGAAGCCAAAGCGATGTACAACAACGGAAATGTTGTTACAGCCGGTACTGTACAGGTTGGCAACGAAAAAGCCGATAAAATTTCGAAAGCTCCCGTTATGGAGGGCGAAAATGTAACAGTTAAGGCAAGTGCCAATAACGGTTATAAGTTTGTCGGTTGGTATACGGACGAGGCTTGTAATAAACCGTATTTCAATGAAAACAACGCTGTTTCACCTATAACCTTAAATAATGTAAACAATGGAATCACTCTGTATGCTAAGTTTGAGTTGAAGACAAACGTTACATTTTACCTTAATGATGGAGGCTTGTGGTCAGGTGATAAGGCGAAACTTGCAGCGTATGTTTGGGATGATAATGGCAATAAGAAATGGCTTGAAGTATCTAAAACTGACTATGACAATTATTACAGCTTTGCTTTAGATAATAATCAATGGAAGCAAGTAATTTTTGTAAGATATGATCCGAGCAAAAATTTGAACGATTTCCCAACGGAAGATTGGAATGGCTATGTTTGGAATAAGACTTCTGATATAACAATTGATTACAATAATAATTGTTATGTTATAACATCTTCTCCAAATAACGGAGGAAGTTCAACCGGCTATTGGACATCATATACTCCAGGTAAGACTGCTAACATAGATATATATGTTTATACCGGAAATTGCTCGTGGTTTGACCATGATAGTGCTGTACTTGCCTATAGATTCAGCACCGATGATTCATTTAAGTCTGATTGCACTAAGGTGACTAAAGACGGAAAACCTTATTGGAAACTGAGTATTCCAACAGATAAGGATACTATTTATTTGTCAAGAGCTGCTTTGGGTGGTCACCATAATGAATTTAATACTTCTATAGATAAAAGTAAAAATTTGTTTACAGTAAATAATGATTTCAATGGTGGCGACTGGAGCACATATTAAAAATTCAACGGAGGTGAAACCATGAAGAAATCTAAATTTACACTTGTTATTGTACTCGGACTTGTACTGTGTTTGTTGTGTGGAACAACTACGACTTTTTCGTGGTTTAATCGTCCTGATGTGCAAAAGGGCGACTCCCTTTCTTGGCGCGGAGATTACAATGTGACCAACGGAGAAAATATTACTGCTGTTACTTATGTTGCTACAAAAGATGACGGCAGTGAGTATAGTACTGATCCGTTTAATTTTAGTGGTTTGACAACTGTTTCCGCCCATGAAACAAAATATTTCTGTACAGAGGTAAAGAACACGGGAAATGCACCGCAGTCAATTTCTTTGTTCCTTAATAATTCGGATAGTAACACCCTTTCTGTCGGTGTGAACAGCCCCCTCAGAACCTACAAGAGATTTACCTCCGATTCACAAACATCCTATGTTTCCAAGACACAGTGTAATGTGAATAAGAAGAATGTGTATGTTGGTTTTGTTACTGCTGATTCTTTACCCGAAAATTTGAAAGCTGACCGTAATAGTTTAAATCCCGGTGATTATTTTCTGCATTGTTGGAATGGTCAGGGCGCCGTTGAAGCAGGCGTGAATAATAGCTTTTTAAAATCAGATGTGGAATATACTCTTGCTACACCAGGTTATTCAAATTTTAAAGCTAATTATGATATTTCTTATTGTACAATCCCATATAATTATAATAATGTAAAAATGTACAAAAAGAATACAGTTGGTGGTAAAGAATGGTGCGAAGGCAGTGATAATACTAATGTAGATACATATAATACTGTATTGTGGTTTCATTGGGACAATAAATTCCGAACCGTTTATGAACAGACCAAGGTGAATGGTGAGCTTGCTAAAGCTGCCGGAATTTCAAGTTTTTATTCTAATGCAGAAGCTGTAGTAGGTAAGACATTTGATTTAAGCGCAAAGGCACAGGGTACAGTTACTTACACATCGTCAAAGACTGATGTTGCAACAGTTGACGGTAAAGGTCAAGTTATTGCCAAAAAGGCAGGCAAGACTACTGTTACAGTTACATCTACGGGTGTGTACGGTGATAAAATAACTGCAAAATGTGAGCTTACCGTAAGTGATGAACCGGCTAAAAGCTCGTATATTCCGATTGTTACGAATATGAAGATTGAAGGCAAAGCCGACAGCGATCCTGTTGTTACAAAGGTGTATTGGTATATCAAAAACGATACAGCATCCGGCGCTGCATATTCACTTGGCGATGTACAAATTTCACTTTAAAATTTTAAATTTCCAAAAGGGTTGTTTTTACAGCCCTTTTTTATTATAATTTATAATCGGCGGCAGAGAATAAAATCCGCCCGTTTTGACGAATATATACGCATTTTCGTTATATAAAATATGTTCATTAACGGATAGCTTGTGTTTGTACGAACGATTGCAATGTTACATTCGGGCGAAATATGCTTTGAATTTAACAAACTGTCTTCACGAACTGAGAACGGTGGCACACCGCCACGAATAATTACGCAAACCACAAAACAACGCTCGGGCGAAATGTGTTTTGAATTTGACAAACTGTCTTCACGAACTGAGAGCGGTGGCACACCGCCACGAATAATTACGCAAACCACAAAACAACGCTCGGGTGAAATATGTTTTGAATTTAACAAACTGTCTTCACGAACTGAGAACGGTGGCACACCGATATAAATGAAAGTAAAGACCGATATAAAGTAACGCTCGGGCGAAATGTGTTTTGAATTTAACAAACTGTCTTCACGAACTGGGAACGGTGGCACACCGCCACGAATAATTACGCAAACCACAAAATAACGCTCGGGCGGATATGTTTCGCACATTGCAAACAATCTACACGAACCGGGAACGGTGGCACACCGATATGAATGAAAGTAAAGACCGATACAAAATAACGCTCGGGCGAATATGTTTTGAATTTGACAAACTGTCTACACGAACTGAGAACGGTGGCACACCGTGGAGGAATTTATGGATAAAAATAACGATTTTGAAAATGCGGTTGAAGTGACATCTGTAACAACCGAACACCCCAAATCAAAAAATAGAATAAAGAAAAGGCATGAATCAAAGCTCCGCAAAACCCTGCGGATAATTAAAAATATAATTTGCTGGGGAGTGCTTGCAATACTTGTGCTGACCGTAATTGTGTTTATGGGTTCAAAGGTGAACGGAAAAACACCTTCGCTTTTCGGATATTCCGTGCTACGAGTTTCAACGGGCAGTATGCAGCCCGAGCTTATGATCGGCGATGTTATTCTCGGAAAGTGCGTTGACAATCCGACCGCCCTCAAGGTCGGCGATATTATCACCTATCGCGGCAGTGGACAGACCGAGGGACTTCTTGTGACTCATAAGGTTGTAGTTGCACCGTATAAAACAGCTGACGGCACATATAAGCTACAGACAAAGGGCATTGCAAACGATACTCCCGACCCGGAAATTTCAACCGAAGATGTGCTTTATATTATGGTGTGCAAGCTTGGATTCATTGACACATTGTACAACCTTTTCTTCTCACCGTGGGGACTGCTGATTTTTATTGCGGCGCTGTTGCTGATATTCATTGATGAGCTTGTCGTTATAATCCGCATACTTACGGGACATGACAAATCACCGAAGGACAGCGACATCAATGAAATTATAGACCGTTTGCAGAAGGAAAAATTGCAGCAAAAGACTGAATCCGACAACGATACAAAATCGGAAGAATAAATAAAAGCTGAATATATTTAATTTCGGACGAAAGGAAAATTCTCTTTTCGTCCGTTTTTTGTTGGCAAAAAAGACAAAGCGAAAAAATGGTAAAAATAGCTTTTATATGGGCTAAAAGCGGCTTTTTAGTTGCATTTTTGGGCGATTTGTGTTATATTTTATACGGTCAAATTTGACCGTAACATACTGATTGTGTTTAGAAATTGATATGTTAAGGGTGGTTTCATGGATTACAAATTAATAGCGCTTGACATTGATGGTACGCTGACAAACTCCCAAAAGGAGATTACTCCCCGTACAAGATATGCTCTTATGGAGGCGCAGAAACAGGGCAAGAAAATCATTCTTGCGTCAGGCAGACATCCCATAGGAATAATGCCGATTGCAAAGGACCTTGCGCTTGACCGCTTTGGCGGTTTTATTATGGCATTTAACGGCGGCAGGATTATCAACTGCGAAACAGGCGAAACTATGGTGAGCAAGCTGTTTCCGCTTGAATATCTTCCCGATATCGTAAATGTTCTTAAGGATTCAAACATTACAATCAACACCTATGATGACAGGAGAATTATCTCTGACAACAAGGTGAACGACTATACCTATGTTGAAAGGGACGTTATCAAGGCTGAAATGGTTGTTGTTGACGATTTTATCTCATCTGTAAGATTTGATATCAACAAAATTCTTCTTGCAGGCGAACCCGATGAGCTTGATAAGTATCAGAAAATTCTTGCAGACCGTTACGACGGTTTGCTTGATGTGTATAAGAGCGCGCCGTATTTTCTTGAAATTATGCCCTTTGGCGTTACTAAAGGCTCAATGCTTCCGCTGCTGCTTGATAAACTCAAAATGAAAAGGGACGAGCTTGTTGCATTCGGCGACAACTATAACGATATGACTATGATCGGCTACGCAGGCTTTGGCGTTGCAATGGGCAATGCTGAGCCTGATATTAAGAAAATCGCCGATTATATCTGCGAGTCAAATGATGAGGACGGAATTGCGAACACACTTGAAAAATATATTTTGAAGTCGTAACCGCAAGGCTTTCTGTTTTAAAAATAACTGAAAATTGAAAAGGGAAGGCTATGGGAGTGTCGTTTTCGTCAGCAATTCCGTGTTGGAATGCGTGAAATGGAAATTGATGCTCCTTTTTGTATATAATAGCCAAATTAGGGGGCTAATCTTTGGCATATCAATTTTGTAATTATTCCGTAAAAGAAAAATGAAATTTACTCTCTAAATTATAATATGATTGTATGTTATGTTGTACGAAATATAACAAAAGGAGGAAAATCTATGGCAAAAATTAAAAAATTGCTAGCATTGATTTTGTCGATTTGCGTAATTTGTACGGTATCTGTTATGTCCGTTAGTGCGGCTAATACAGATGACGACAACGACACTTCGGCATCAAGCACAATCACAGTACATTACTACTGTGAGGAAGGCACGCCCACAATCTATTATTGGAACAGCCTTCCGAAAAACATCAGCACGGAGTACCCCGGCGTTAAGATGACTTCCGAGGGAAACAACTACTACAAGTACACTTTCAACGATGTAACAAAAATCAATATGATGTTTGTTACAAACGGAAAGCAGTCTGCCGAGCTCACAAGAAACACAGGCGAGTGGTGGTATAAAAATAAAAGATGGTCAAGCAAAAATCCTGAGGATATGCAGGATTTTGACCGTGTTGACATGCGTGAAGACACAATTTATTTTGTAATCACAACCCGTTTCTATGACGGTGACACAGGTAACGATGTTCATTGCTGGGATGACTCACAGGCAAACAACCCCGACAGCGATCCCGCATGGCGCGGTGACTTCAAGGGACTTATCGACAAGCTCGATTATATCAAGGCTCTCGGATTCAGCGCAATCTGGATTACTCCTGTTGTAACAAACGCATCGGGCTACGATTACCACGGCTACCATGCAATGGACTTCTCAACAGTTGATGTTCGTTATGAGAGCGACGGCGCTACATATCAGGATCTTATTGATGCCGCTCATGAAAAGGGCATCAAGATTGTTCAGGATATCGTAGTTAACCATTCAGGTAACTTCGGTGAGGCAACTCTTGCTCCTATGTTTACAAAGGAATACGACTCAATTCAGGATCTTGCTTCTGTAGATTGCATGAAGGTTATTGAGGGAAGCGACTTTGCTAAAACATTCCCGAACTACGATGACCTTGAGCCTAAGTATCAGTATGCCGCAAGACTTAATATCATGAAGGATACTAAGGAGCTTGACTCCGGTAATCACGACACGGAAAACAACTATCACCACTTCAAAGACCTCAGCTGGGAAAGCCCGACTGTACAGACAGGTCAGATTGCCGGTGACTGCGTTGATATCAACACAGAGAATCCTACAGTTGCAGAATACCTTAACAATGTTTATAACAACTATATCAACATGGGCGTTGACGCTTTCAGACTTGATACTGAAAAGCACGTTTCAAGACTTACACTTAACCAGTATTACTTCCCGTCATGGCTCAAGACAGGCGGTAAAAACTTCTTCATCTTTGGTGAGGTTTGTACTCGTGTAAGTGAGTTCTGGAACCACAACATTCCTGCAATTTCAGCTCCGTTCTATACATGGGCTGAATCAGACAGCCAGTACATCAATTCGTTTACAAATGATCAGGCTTCAAATATTGATCTTACACTTAAGCACTATGACAGCAACGCAAGTACAGCAAATCAGCCAACATCTGATAATGTTTATCTTGACGGTCTTAAGTATCACACACCTGATTACAGCAAGGCAAACGGCACAAGCGTAATCGACTTCCCGATGCATTGGAACTTCTCAAATGCAAGCAACGCATTTACCCGTGCTTGTGAAGAAGATCCGTACTACAATGACTCATCATGGAATGTAACATATGTTGATTCTCACGACTACGGTCCTGATATGGACAGCCGTTACGATGGCGGTACACAGTCATGGGCAGAGAACCTTGATGTACTCTTTACTTTCCGTGGTATTCCGTGTCTTTACTACGGTTCTGAGCTTGAGTTCCAGAAGGGTGTTCCTATGGATGTTGGTCCTAACGCACCTCTTGCAACAACAGGTCGTGCATACTTCGGTGACTACCTCGAGGGCGACGTAACAGCTACAGACTTTGGTACATATACTAATGCAAGCGGTGCTGTTGCAAGCACACTTGAAGCACCTCTCGCTGTTCATATTCAGCAGCTCAACCAAATCAGAAGAGCAGTTCCTGCACTTCAGAAGGGTCAGTATACAAGAAGCAAGACTTATGTTGACGGTAATATGGCATTCGTTCGCCGTTACACACAGGGCGCTACAGACAGCCTTGCTTGTGTAACTATCTCAGGCGGTGCTACATTCAAGAACCTTCCTAACGGTAAGTATATTGATGCAGTTACAGGCGATGTTAAGTATGTTACAGACGGCACACTTACAGTATCTTCTGTTGGTAGGGCTAATATGAGAGTTTATGTTTGCTGTGCAGACGGTTTCACCGGCATTGACGGTCAGATCGGTACTAACGGTACATATCTCAAGTAATAAAATAATGTTGTTTTTACGGAGCAGGTTTTCCTGCTCCGTTTTTTTGTCAAAATGAAGGATTGTCATTTTTTATCCGTCAAAATTCGGGACAATTAAGGGCATATATTCGTAATACTGCGTTGCAATGAATAAGAAAACAGAAAATTATGCAAATTCTACATATAAGAGTGAAAATAGATGTGACACTTCTGCAAGAATTGTACATTTTCTTTTTTTTAAAAATGTGCTATAATACATAAAATATAGTTTCAATTTATTGTGAATTTTAAAAAGGAGTGTTTTTTATGACAAACAGCGAGTATTCGGATGTTACACCGCAGATTCATGCTCTGGCTCAGAAAATGACGCATAACTCCGTTATTGATACAGATTTATACAGTAAGTACAATGTAAAAAGAGGTCTGCGTGACCTTGACGGTAAGGGTGTTCTCACAGGTCTTACATATATTTCTACAATCACACAGAATAAGCTTGTTGACGGAAAGCTTGTTCCTTGCGAGGGTGAGCTTCGTTACAGGGGCTATAATGTAAAGGATATCGTTGACGGTATTCTTGAGGATGACCGTTTCGGTTTTGAAGAGGTTACATATCTTCTTCTCTTTGGCGATATGCCTAACGAAGAACAGCTTAAAGATTTTAAGAAGCTTCTCGTTCAGTACAGAACCCTTCCTCAGCACTTTGTTCGTGATGTTATCCTCAAGGCCACAAGTAACGATATGATGAATTCAATAGCAAGAAGTGTTCTCACACTTTTCTGCTATGATAAGAACGCTAACGATACATCAATCGACAATGTTTTAAGACAGTGTATACAGCTTATCTCCGTATTCCCTCTTTTGTCGGTTTACGGCTATCACGCATATAATCACTATCAGCGTGATAACAGCCTTTATATCCACCGTGCAGAGCCTACAATGTCAACAGCCGAGGTTATTCTGTCGCTTCTTCGTCCCGACAGACACTATACTCCGCTTGAGGCAAAGGTTCTTGATATGGCGCTCATTCTCCATATGGAACACGGCGGCGGTAACAACTCAACATTTACAACACATGTTGTAACATCTTCGGGTACTGATACATACTCGGCAGTAGCTGCGGCACTTGCATCACTCAAAGGTCCTAAGCACGGCGGTGCAAATGTTAAGGTTTACTATATGTTTGAGGATCTCAAAAAGCATGTTAAGGACTGGGAGGACGAGGACGCTCTTGAAGATTATCTTGAGAAGCTCCTTGACAAGCAGGCTTTTGATAAAAAAGGTCTTATCTACGGTATGGGACACGCAGTTTATACAATTTCCGACCCCCGTCAGCAGATTCTTCACGGTGCTGTTAAAAAGCTTGCGCTTGCCGAAGGTCACAATGATGAATTTGACCTTTATGAGAGAGTTGAAAGACTGGCTCCGAAGGTTATCGGCAGAAAGCGTAAAATCTACAAGGGAGTTGCCGCAAATGTCGATTTCTACAGCGGACTTCTTTACAGTCTTCTTGATATTCCGTGTGAGCTTTATACTCCGCTTTTTGCAACAGCCCGTATCACCGGTTGGAGCGCACACAGACTCGAGGAGCTTATCAACTGCGGCAAAATCATCCGTCCTGCATATATGAGCATTTCAGAAAACAAGGAATATGTTGATTTGAAAGACAGGTAATACGGAGAACATATTTGTTTATATATCAAACTGTCTGCACGAATAGGGAACGGCGGATCGCCCTTACAGAGTTGCAGAGGTAAATACTGTGTTACGCTCGGGAAACATATTTGTTTATATATCAAACTATCTTCACGAATAGGGAACGGTAGCATACCGTGCAACAGCAGGTTGCTTGTGAAAAATCACGCTCTGCATTATAATATAATCAAGAGGTGACGGCTATGGATACAAAAGAAATTTTATTGAAATTAAGAACAAAATCGGGTTTTTCTCAGGATGAGCTGGCTGAAAAACTGTTTGTAACAAGACAGGCGGTTTCTCGTTGGGAAAATGGCGACACGGTTCCGAATACGGAAACATTAAAACTTCTCTCAAAACTGTATAATGTGTCAATCAATACCCTGCTCGGTTCACCCCGAAAATTGATATGTCAATGCTGTGGTATGCCGTTGGAAGATGAGATTATCAGCAGAGAAAAAGACGGCTTTATGAACGAAGACTACTGCAAGTGGTGTTATGCCGACGGAAATTATATGTACAGCGATATGGATGATTTGATTGATGTCTGCGTCAAAAATATGGCTGACGAGGAACATTCCGAAAAAGAGGTGCGTGAGTATCTGTTGAGAACACTCCCGAAGCTCGACTATTGGAAAAGATATAAGGAACTCGGCGGAAACAAGGCTTTTGAGGAATTTAAAAATACTCTGATTGACGAGATAAATGCCTTGAATGTTGTGGGTATGCCAAAACTTACAAAGCTGAATGCGCTTGTCGGAAGTTATGTCAATCTTGGATACAGACTTCCGAACGGCAACAAGGTTAAGTTTTTGGATGACAACGCAACATATCTCGGAAATCAGCTTGAATGTGAGTTCGGCGGTGACAGATATTTCGGAATTGTCGCAAATACGGATTTCATCCTGATTTCAACTTATGAAGAAAACGGCAAAAATACCGAACTTGTTTTGTACAAGAAAAGATAATAAAATAACAGACAAAGAGGTGTCAGCGTTTGCGACACCTCTTTTTGCGGTTTAAATTATTGAAAAGTCAGAACAAGGTAATCCCGAACATACGCAGTATCCACAAAATAGCTCCGAAAACAGCCGATGCGGTAACACCGTAAACTATGACAGGTCCTGCAATGATGAAAAGCTTTGCACCGAGTCCTGCGATATATCCCTCGGATTTAAACTCAATCGCAGGCGAAGAAACCGCATTTGCGAAGCCTGTAATCGGAACAAGCGTACCTGCACCGCCGTGTTTTGCAATTTTGTCGTACACACCGATTGCCGTCAGCAAAATTCCTATGAAAATCAGCGTTACCGAAGTCAACGTTTTTGCATCATCTTTGCCGATGTCAAGCAATGAATAGCTGTCGGTCAAAATCTGTCCGATAAGACAGATGAAACCGCCGATGAAAAATGCCTTAGTCCCGTTCACAAAACATTTACTTTTCGGTGAATTATTTTTCACAATCGTACTGTATTCTTTTTTTGAAATCATAAAATGCCGCCTTTGTACCAAAAATAAAGTTTGTATTTATTTTTACCACATAAATTTCAATTATGTTTGAATTATCACTTTATTTTTTTTGACTGCTGTAGTATAATTATTAGTATGTACAGCTATGTAAAACGAAATGAGGGCAAAGTAATGGAGCATTATCTTGATAACAGCGCAACTACTAAGGTGTCGCAAGGTGCGGCAGAAAAAGCGTTTGAGATAATGACCGAAAATTACGGCAATCCCTCGTCACTTCATTTGCGTGGAATGTATGCCGAGCAGGAGCTTGTAAAGGCTCGAAAAGAGGTTGCCGGAAGGCTCGGTGCAACTGCCGATGAAATTTATTTCACAAGCGGCGGTACAGAGGCAAACAATCTTGCAGTTTTCGGCGTTGCCGAGGCTAAAAAACGCAGAGGCAGGCGGATTGTTGTGTCTGCCGTTGAACACAGCAGTATTATGGAATCTGCGAAAAAGCTTGAGGATAACGGCTTTGATGTTGTCCGTATTATGCCCCGTGAGGACGGCACAATTCACAAGGAAGATGTGCTTGAAAATGTTGACGAAAACACAATTCTTGTGTCTGTAATGTGCGTCAACAACGAAACGGGCGCAATTATGAATATTTCGGGTATTTTTTCCGCTGTTAAGGCGAAGAACAGCGATGTAATCTGCCACACGGACGCCGTTCAGGCTTTCGGTAAAATCTCGCTTTCCGCATCAAAACTTCATGCGGATTTAATCAGCGTGAGCGGTCACAAAATCCATGCCCCGAAGGGTGTGGGCGCAATCTTCGTGAAAAAGGGTGTACGGCTTGTTCCGCTTCACTACGGCGGTGAGCAGGAGAAAAAACTCCGCCCCGGTACAGAGGCAATTCCGCTGATTGCCGCAATGGGTGTTGCGTGCAGTGAATTTAACATAGATAAAAATTACGGTTATGTTTCAAAGCTTAACAGCTACGCAAAGGAAAAGCTGCTTAAAATTGACGGAGTGGTTCTCAACTCTCCCGAAAATGCGCTTCCGTATGTGCTGAATATCTCGGCAGGAAAAGTCAGGAGCGAAACGATGCTGCATTTTCTCGAAAATCTCGAAGTTTATGTATCATCGGGAAGTGCCTGTGCAAAGGGCAAACCGAGTTATGTGCTTGAGTCAATGAATATCGGTCGTGACCGTGCCGACAGCGCACTGAGAATCAGCTTTTCAAAGCTGAATACGGAGGAAGATATCGACGCACTTTGTGAAGGTATTGAAAAGGGACTGAAAACCCTTGCCCACAAATAGGAATAGTATGAATACATATTTAAAATAAAGGAATACATTTTATGAAGGAAATTTTACTTTTGAAAGACGGCGAAATCGTTCTTAAGGGACTTAACCGCCGTTCGTTTGAGGATGTTCTCAAAAAGAACCTTAAACACGCGTTGAGGAGTGCCGGTCGTTTTGAGATTACATCGGCACAGTCCACAATTTATGTAAAACCGCTTGATGATGATGCAGACCTTGAAAAGGCTTGCGAAATTGTTTCGAGGGTGTTCGGAATTATCGCTTTTTCAAGAGCTGCTGTTTGTGAAAAAACAATCGAATCCGTTCTTAAAACCGCCCCGAAATATCTTGAAAATCAGCTTAACAATATTAAAACCTTCAAGGTTGAGGCAAAGAGAAGCGACAAAAAATTTCCGCTCAAATCTCCCGAAATTTGCAGAGAGGTCGGCGGTGAAATTCTTTCAAAGTTTCCGCATCTCAAGGTTGATGTTCACAACCCCGACCTTGTTGTAAATGTTGAAATCCGTGACTTCGGCGCTTATGTTCACGGCGAACCTATAAGAGGAGCAGGCGGTATTCCTGTCGGCACAGGCGGCAGAGCCGCAATCCTCATCAGCGGAGGTCTTGACTCCCCCGTTGCCGCTTATATGATGGCAAAAAGAGGTATCAGACTTACTGCAATTCACTTTGCAAGTCCGCCTTACACAAGCCCCAGAGCAGAAGACAAGGTTGTCAGACTTCTCCGCAGAGTCAGCAGATATGCAGGTGATATGGTTATGTACACCGTGCCGTTCACAAAGCTGCAGGAGAAAATCAAGGACGAATGTCCCGAAGAGCTTTTCACAATCATTATGCGCCGCCTGATGATGCAGATTTCCGAAAGAATTGCCGAAAAGTACGAATGTCAGGCACTTATCACAGGTGAAAGCCTCGGTCAGGTTGCAAGCCAGACAATCGGTGCGCTTTCTTGTACAGATGAGGCGACCGATATGCTCGTATTCAGACCGCTTATTGGTATGGATAAGCAGGAAATTATCGACATTGCCTATAAGATTGACACCTACGATATATCAATTGAACCGTATGAGGACTGCTGTACCGTGTTCACACCGAAGCATCCCCGTACAAGACCTGTTCTCAAATATGTAAAAGAGGCTCAGGAAAAGCCGAATTTTGAACCTCTTGTTGAAGAGGCTCTCCTAAACCTCAAGGTCACAAAAATTTCGGCTGATGATGAATAAAACTGATTGAAAGGGGAATTGACATGAATGTTGAGATTTTTTCCTTAACGGGCAAAAATTCCGCTGACCTTTCTCAAACAAGCGGTGAAATTGCAAAAAAGCTTGAACAAAACGGCTTTTCCGTAACCAAAGTAAAAAGCGTTTCACCTTCATATTCTAAAATTATTTCTGCACTTAACGAGCTTGCGAAAAGCGAAAAAGCGCCTGATCAGGTTGTGATTGCAGAGGCTCTTACAACAAAGGACAGCACATCGTTCCGCAAAAAGTTTGCCGAGGTTGTTGCGGCATCCGAGAAGTATGAGAATACTCCCGTGCCGAAGGACTATTGGCGAAAGAGAAATCTTGATTTTCTCAATGCCAAAAAGCGTAAGGCAGACAAGGAAGAGATGGAACAGCTCAAGGACAAGTACAGAATGTTCCGCAAAAAGTCAAGAGTTTTCAGTCTTAAGGATATGGGCAGCGGTTATCGCGGCTACTGTTTTATGTACCGTGGTATTCAGGTTGCAGTTCTTCCGAAATCATCGCTTGCAGGCGAAAATCCCGATGATATGGTGTGCCTTGCTTGTATCCGCACGAGGTCTAATTTTGAAAATTCGCAGGAGGATTATCCGAACGGCTTCAGCAATCAGGAATTTGTACCTGCAAAAACAGGCTTTGTCAACAACTATATTCCTTTGCGCGGTGACGGAGCAAAGGAGGTTACACGAAAATGTGTTGTAATGGTTTCGTTCCTTGTGTTCCTTACGGCGCTTTCGCTGTTGTTCTACAATATGATTTACCTCAGCCTGAGAAATGCCGAGCTTAACGGAGAAATTCAGAGAATTGCGCACAGTGTTGATGACTCCGACACAACCCCTGCAAAGAAAAAGGACGATACAATCAACTGGGATAAGCTTTTGAAAATCAACGATGAAATTGTCGGCTGGATTCAGATGAAGGACACCCACATTGACTATCCTGTTTTGTGGCATAAGGCAGACAGCACACCGCAACAGTATTACCTTAACCACAACTACAAGAATGAGTGGGACGGTTTTGGCAGTGTGTTTGTTGACTACCGTTCAACAAAGGGTACAGACGGCAAGAACCTTGTTCTTCACTCTCACCACATTCAGGACGGTTCAATGTTCGGTGATCTTATGAAGTTCGGCGGAACAACAGGGGATCTCGATTTCTACAAAGAAGTTCCGACCTTCCGTTTTGACACCCCAAAGGGCAAGGGTACTTATAAGATTATCTCTGTGTTCAAGACAAACACTCTTACCGCACACGGCGAGTTCTTCAACTATATGATAAGCGACTTTGAAAATGACAAGGATTTTATGAACTATGTCTACAATGTTCGTATTCGTTCGCTGTTTAACTGTCCTGTTGATGTAAATGAGGATGATGAGCTTGTTACGCTTTCAACCTGTTCGTATGAGTTCACAAATTTCAGAACAGTAATTGTTGCAAGAAAGGTGAGAGCAGGTGAATCAACAAAGGTTGATGTAAAAAAGGCATCTCTCAACAAGAATGCTGTATGGCCGCAGGTTTATTATTCATCCTACGGCGGTACAAGACCGACTGTTACAGACTTTGACACAGCCTACAAAAAGGGTCAGATTACTTGGTATGACGGAGACTACGGCTTTAAAAATCAGAAAGTAACTCCGAAAACAACGGAGTCAACAACCGCAACCGACAAAAAGGGTCAGACTGTAACAAAGAAGCCACAGCCTACAACTCAGGCAAAGGTTTATTGCAATGTAACCTTCATTAACTATGACGGTTCTGTATTGTCAAAGCAAAAGGTTGAGTACGGAAAGTCGGCGGTTGTGCCTAAGACCATACCGAAAAAACCGAGTGATGAGTATTACGATTATACTTTTGAGGGTTGGGATACTACCTATGACTATACAAAGGTAACGGCTAATTTGAGCATTGCACCGAAATTTAAGGCAACGCTGAAACCCGAATACGCAAACGCACAGTAGGAGGACGGAAAATGAATTGCAGGCTTGTTTTTTTCGCTGCTCGCAAAACCTCGTTTTGCGAAAGAGCTTTGCAAAAGTCCTTTTCGGAGCTTGATCTTGAGCTTGTCAAAACCTGTTTTGCAACCGATTCCGAACAACTCGGGGTCGAGCTTACAGACGCTTTTAAAAAGCTGAATGTCGTGTTTGTTGTCGGCGGACTCGGATTTGACGATGAAAAGGGGATAAAGAGCATAATCTCGCGTGCATTGTGCGAAACCCCTGTTAATGACTGCAAAAAGCTGAAAAATGAATACGGTGACGACGGTTATGTCATCAGAGCCGCAAACCAGCTGCTTGTTCTTCTGCCCGACGAACCCGCTCAGATTGAAGAGATTATGCACGGTCCGCTTAAGAAGTATATTAAGGCAAACTCGGTAATGCAGCAGTATTAAAGCTGACAGTGAAAAGTGAACAGTTAAAAAGCTAAGTAAAACGATATAATCCCCTTAAAGCAGATTCTTGAAAAGATAAAATTTCAAGGACGCTTTAAGGGGATGTTTTTGTGTCAAAAAAGCTGTAAAATTTAAACTTGCGGCAGAAAAAGCTCAGGTTCAAATCGGGAAAAGGAGAAATTCATAATGAAGAAAAGCCGTACAAGAGAAACGGGCAAAAGACGGTGCGTATGATTTCGAACCGGAGAAAACGCCATTTGCAGCATTTATAAAATCAATTAAAAAACTCAGCCGTTTTTTGCAGGCATACATTGAATCTCCTTAACTTATGTTTATTACTCCTATTTCAACTTGATTATTGATTCTGGGGATGAATACGTGGTTGCTCAGACCTGCGCAGACAATCATTTTTGTGCCGTCAAGGTCAAATTCGCCTTTGTCATATTTCGGAAAAAGGCCCTGATTCGGAGCGATTACTCCGCCGATGAACGGCAATTGAATCTGTCCGCCGTGGGTGTGACCGCAGACAATCAAATCTATGTCGGTCTTCTTTGCATCCTCGGCAATGTATTCGGGCTGGTGGTGCAGAAGAATTGTGAAATTATCCTTTGCCTTTTCGGCAAATTCTTCCCACAGCGTTCTTGACGGAACATCGTCCTCGGGAGTGTAGAATTCATAATAAGGGTAATCGCTCATCCCGCCGATAAGCACACTCTTGCCGTTTTTGGTGAATTTTATATATTCATCGTCAAGCAATACGGCGCCTGTTGAGTCAATCTCACTTTTAAAGTCTGTGCCAAATTCGGCGGCATTGTCACGCTCATGGTTGCCAAGACAGCAGTATGTGGGCGCAATATCCGCAAGCTTTTTCAGCACGTCCTTCATCTTCGTTGTGTCGGGATCGCCACGGTTGACCATATCTCCGCAAACCGCGATAAAATCGGGATTCTGTTCCTTTACAAGCCCTGCAAGGTCTGCGTTCTTTTCACCGTACTCCTTGTTGTGCAAATCCGTGATGACGACGAATTTCAGCTTTGCGTCGTTCTTTGTGTTGTTTACGCTGTAATTTGTGATTGCAATTGTGTTGTCACAGTAAACGCCCCAAATAAATAGTGCAATAAAAATTACAAGAATTATTATTCCGATAATTATAAAAAACTTTTTCATTTAATTCACCATTCATATTTAGTATGGTATTATTTTAGGCTCGTTTTGTGCGGTTGTCAACAAATGTGTGTCGAACAAGTCTGATTATTACTGTTCCTTGTGCTTCGGTTGTCGGATTTTAAATTGATTTAGGAATTGCTTTGTTTGACATTCCTTTTGCACTGTTGTATAATGAATCATAATTGTATTTATATGTTACTCGGGAAATTTACACAAAGTTAAACAGAAGAGGTATGGGTTATGAAGAAGATTAATTTGCGTAAGATGTTTCTGGCTCTCGCAGATGTGTTTATTATCGTTGTCAGCGGTATTCTTGCAAATTACATTCTCTCACTTGTCGGTTACATAGGCACTGCTGCAAGCAAAGGACTGTTGAGTTACATCGTTATCAACCTTGTAATGTGTCTGTTTACACTTTATATAAGCGGAACATATTCAAAATTGTGGCGATACTTTAACGCAAAGGACTATATGGTGTGCGGAATTGCCGTCTTTTCGGGGTTTACGCTCGGCTTTGTAATCTCGTTGTTTTTGCAGATTCCGCAGAGAAAGATTTTTTGTATAGTATATTTCGCAATAGCCCTTGTCGGAATTCTTGCATTCCGTTTTGTTTTCAGAAAGGCTTTTCTTGACCTTACCGAGGCAGGAAGGGCAGAGGGCGGAGAGCGTACACTTATTGTGGGTGCAGGCAATGCCGGCATGATGATTATCCGTGAAATTCACAATGCGAATGAGCAGAATGATGTTAATAACCCGTCAAAAAATATTATTCCGGTATGCTTTGTCGATGATGATTTGAAAAAGCTGAATCAGAAAATCGAAGGAATCCCCGTTGTCGGAACCTGTCCCGAAATTGTTAAAATATGTGATGAATACCGCATAGACAATATTATAGTTGCAATTCCGTCATGTGAGGAAGAAGAGAAGAGGAAGATTCTTGACTACTGTTCCGCAACAGAGTGCAAAATCAAGATTATCCCTTATCTCGGTGAGCTTTTGTTTGATGACGGGCATACACAGCTTATTTCACAGGCAAAGGAAATCAAGATTGAGGATCTTCTCGGCAGAAAACCCATTGAGTTTGACCGAAAGGAGATTCATGACCTTATCAACGGAAAGGTTTGTCTTGTTACAGGCGGCGGCGGTTCAATCGGCAGTGAGCTTGTAAGACAGATTGCAAAGAATGATCCGAAACAAATTATCATTGTTGATATTTACGAAAACAACGCATATGACATTCAGCAGGAGCTTGTGCTTGAATACGGCACAAAGCTTAACCTTGTAACGCTTATTTCATCGGTTCGTGATTACGACAAAATGGAGCTTATCTTCAAGACATATCGCCCCGAACTCGTATTCCACGCTGCCGCTCACAAGCATGTTCCGCTTATGGAAACCGTTCCCGAGGAGGCTGTAAAGAACAACATCTTCGGCACATTCAATGTTGCAACCCTTGCAGAAAAGTACAAGGCAAAGAAGTTTGTTATGATTTCAACCGACAAGGCTGTTAATCCGACAAATGTTATGGGCGCAACAAAGCGTGCGTGCGAGATGATTATTCAGTACAAGGCGCAGCACAGCACCGATACCGAATTTGTAACAACAAGATTCGGTAATGTTCTCGGCTCAAACGGCTCGGTTATTCCGCTGTTTCGCCGTCAGATTGAAAACGGTGCGCCCGTTACCGTAACACATCCCGACATTATCAGATATTTCATGACTATTCCCGAGGCTGTTTCGCTTGTTCTTGAGGCAGGTGCAATGGCAAAGGGCGGTGAGATTTTTGTTCTTGATATGGGTGCTCCCGTCAAGATTACAACCCTTGCCGAGAACCTTATCAGAATGTACGGTAAGGTTCCGTACAAAGATGTTCCGATTATCTTCACGGGACTTCGTCCGGGTGAAAAGCTTTTTGAGGAGCTTCTTATGGATGAAGAAGGTCTTAAGTCAACACAGAACAAGAAAATTTTCATAGGAAATCAAATTAAAATAGACGAAACAGATATGCTGTCAAAGCTTGAGGTTCTTAAAAAGACCGCAGAAAACAATGACAGTGAAAAGACAGTTGAACTTTTGGCAGAACTTGTACCTACTTTTTGCCACAAGGTCAATGATTAACCGAAAAGGAGAAATTTTATGTGCGGTATTGTAGGTTATGTAGGACCTAAGGATTGCAGTGAGGTGCTTGTTAATGCTCTCACAAAGCTTGAATACAGAGGCTATGACTCGGCAGGTATTGCGGTTTTTGATAACGGAGAAATCAAGACCGTAAAGACCAAGGGTAAGCTTCAGGACTTAAAGGATAAGCTTGCAGAGGTCGGCACTCCGAAAGGTCATGTCGGCATAGGTCACACCCGTTGGGCAACCCACGGCGAGCCTTCGGATGTAAACTCACATCCACACAGCGGTGCAAGGGTTACAATCGTTCACAACGGTATTATTGAAAACTATATGGAGCTTAAAGACTTCCTCATCTCAAAGGGAAGAACTTTTTTAAGCGACACAGATACAGAGGTTGTTGCTCAGCTCCTCGACTATAAATACAACGGAAATCCTCTTGAAACAATCGACAGTGTAATGGCTGAGCTTAAGGGTTCGTTTGCACTCGGAATTATGTTCAAGGATTTCCCCGACAGAGTTTTTGCGGTTCGCCGTGAAAGTCCTCTTATCGTAGGCGTTGCAGAAGGCGAGTGCTTTATTGCGTCCGATGTTCCCGCAATTCTTCAGTACACAAGGGATTATTATCTTCTTGACCATGATGAAATCGTAACACTTTCACCAGACGGTGTTTCGTTTGTTGACGAACACCTTGATCCGATTGAAAAGGAACTTCAGACAGCCGACTGGGATATGGAGGCTGCCGAAAAGGGCGGTTATCCGCACTTTATGATTAAGGAAATCAACGAACAGCCCGAGGCTATCAGAACAACGATTATGCCGAGAATCAAAGAGGGACTTCCGTTCCTTGAGGAATGCGGCATCACAACAGAAACAATCAAGGATTTCAAAAATATCACAATTGTTGCCTGCGGTACTGCCATGCATGCAGGTATGGTCGGCAAGTATGTTATTGAGGATCTCGCAAGAGTTTCCGTAAATGTTGACATTGCGTCTGAGTTCCGTTACAGAAATCCGATTGTAGGCGAGGGCGACCTTGTAATCATCATTTCACAGTCGGGCGAAACAGCCGACAGCCTTGCCGCAATGCGTCTTGCCAAGCAGAAGGGTGCAAAAACTCTTGCAATCGTAAACGCAAAGGGCAGTTCAATTGCCCGTGAGGCGGATATGCTCATCTACACACTCGCAGGTCCCGAAATTTCCGTTCCGTCAACAAAGGCATACATCACACAGCTTTCTGTTATGTATCTCTTTGCCTTTGAGCTTGCTCTTGCAAAGGAAACAATCAGCACAGCCGAGTGCAAGCGACTTGTTTCGGCTCTTACAAAAATGCCTGAGGCAGTTCAGTATGTAATTGACAACTGCGAGGATACCTGCAAGTTCGTTGCCACAAAGCTTGTTGCAACCGACAGCCTGCTTTACATAGGCAGAGGTCTTGACTATGCCCTTTCAATGGAGGGTTCACTCAAGCTCAAAGAGGTTTCGTACATTCATTCAGAAAGCTATGCCGCAGGCGAGTTAAAGCACGGCACAATTTCGCTTATTGACGAGGATGTTCCGGTTATCGCCGTTGCAACTCAGACAGGTATTATCCCCAAGACAATCAGCAATGTTGTTGAGGTTAAGTCAAGAGGTGCAAAGGTTATTCTTGTTTGTACAGACGCCTGTGCAAGAGAACTCAAGGACGGTGTTGCGGATTATGTTATCGAAATTCCGCATACAGACGAGCTTCTTATGCCGATTACAGCGGTAGTTCCGCTCCAGATTCTTGCTTATTACACATCAATCAACAGAGGTATTGATCCCGATAAGCCAAAGAACCTTGCAAAATCCGTTACAGTAGAATAAAACGGTGCTTTATGTTCGGGAAGTTAGTCTGCAAAATGTGAGGGCTGAGCTGCCCGAACGGCAGTCTTGTTTTTAATTGAAAATTGAAAATGGAAAATTTTGGTCGGCGGTGTGCCGCCGCAGTTTTTTTGAGATTATAGTCAGATAAAAAAATTGCATTGATGCCAGATACGGCATTGATGCAATTTTTGCTTTATATGAAAGTTAATGCCTGTCTGTAGGGTCTTTGCCGGATAACAGTATTTTATTTTTCAAACAACTCAGGGTGCATTCTGCTGTAGTGAAAAATATACTGTTGGGCGATGCCTGCGTACTGACCGAAATCGTCACCGTTCATATTCGGGAACAGCTTTTCCATTGCCCGCTTCATCCACACATCAATCGGGAAAGCCTCAATCCTGTGCATACCGAAAAGAAGCGTGCAGTCGGCAACCTTTTTGCCGACGCCCGTAATTTTCATAAGCTCTGTTCTTGCGTCTTCATAATCAAGTGTGAAACAGCTGTTAAGGTTCACATCGCCGTTTGCAACCTTTTGTGACGCGTCAATAATGTAGCGGTTGCGAAATCCTGCCCTGAGCGGTGCAAGGTCATCGGGCGAGAGCGTGGCAAGTGTTTCCGCTGTCGGAAACGCATATTCCCCGTCGGCAAGCCGTGTGCCGAAGTTTTCGCACAAACGCTCAACTATGCCCTTGATTCGCTTGATGTTGTTGTTCTGCGAAATAATGAATGTGCAGAGCGTTTCAAACGGTTCTTGCCTCAAAATTCTTATGCCGGGGGCATACTTTGCCGCCTCGTTCAGAACGGGGTGAATTGTGCTGATTTCTTCACGGATTTTTCTGTAATCAAGTGCAAAATCAAAGTAGCTGTACCAAATATTCTTGAAATCGTCAGCCGTTGCATTTTCAATGTACATATCGGTTTTGTCAAGTTTGACGCTCACGCTTTTGCCGTAAGCAACACCGTGGAATGAACCGTCAGCCTGCGGCTTCCAACGAAAGCTCTGACCGCAGTCGAGAGTCTGCGCAAGGTCAAGGTCATGCACATCGGTTACTTTGATTTTGTTGTTAAGTTCAATACATTCCATAATTTTCACCGCCGAAATTTTCTTAATAAAGTATATCACATTCGGTAGATTTATGATATACTAAATTTTAAATTACAGCCTCATTGGGAAGCCGATGCCGGACGGTTAAGGATAAAACATTGCATTTTGATATTGACATAAAATTGTATTTGCAAAATTTCCGATGATATAATGTGTTTATAAAAAATTTGCAGGGCGTTAAGCTTTTGAGCTTCACGATACTGCAAATCGAAGGAGTGACAATATGAAAACCGATAAAGTAATAACCGCAACAGTTGAATATTTTGGAAGTGACAAGAAAAGAATTCACCATTTTCTCAAGGTTTATTCATTCGCAAAGACAATCGGCGAAAGCGAAAATCTCTCCGCCGACGAACAGGAGCTTCTTGAAATTGCCGCAATTGTTCACGACATCGGCATAAAGGTCAGCGAAGAAAAGTATAATTCTTCCGCAGGAAAGTATCAGGAACTTGAAGGACCCCGTGAGGCTGAAAAGTTGCTTGCCGCTCTCGGCTACGAAAAAACATTTATTGACAAGGTTTGTTACCTTGTGGGACACCACCACACCTATGAAAATATTGATACTTTGCCGTACCGAATTTTGGTAGAGGCAGACTTCCTTGTGAACCTTTACGAGGACGATTCAAGCCGCAGTGCAGCAGAGCAGGCATATGAGAAAATTTTCCGCACAAATACAGGAAAAAATCTGCTGAAAATAATGTTCCTCATACCCTAAAATTGTACTCATTTACCATAGTGTTTTAAGCGTGAAAAAGTGGTGTAAAAAGTATCTCAAAATGCTTGACAACGCCCTTAAAAAGTGTTATTTTAATGGTGTTGGTTATATGATTATAAAAGTGAATAAATGACAGTATACAAGGATGTATGACGATTTTTTCAAGGAGCTGACCTTACCGGGCGTCTGCTTGGAATTGAGTCGGCATTTTTTTGTGTCATATACAAAATTCAGTATTAATTATCATTATCGGAGGTTTTACAGTAATGAGAGAAGAATGGACAAATTTTGCAGGTGGCAAATGGGAGTCCGACATTGATGTCAGAGACTTCATTCAGAGAAACTACACACCTTATGACGGCGACCAGTCTTTCCTTGAAGGTCCTACAGAAGCAACAGACAAGCTTTGGGGCGAGCTTAAGGAACTCCAGAAGGAAGAAAGAGCCAAGGGCGGCGTTCTTGATATGGAAACTGAGGTTGTAAGCGGCATCACAGCTTACGGCGCTGCATATCTTGATAAAGACCTTGAAAAGGTTGTAGGTCTTCAGACAGACAAGCCTCTCAAGCGTGCATTTATGCCTTACGGCGGTATCAAAATGGCTGAGCAGTCATGCCAGATGTATGGCTACACTCCAAGCCCTAAACTCCACGAAATCTTTACAAAATATCACAAGACTCACAACCAGGGTGTATTCGATATCTACACTCCTGAGATGAAGCTTGCCCGTCACAACAAGATTCTTACAGGTCTTCCTGACACATACGGCAGAGGCAGAATTGTCGGTGACTACAGAAGAGTTGCTCTTTACGGTATTGACCGTCTTATCGAAGGCAAGAAAGAGGACTTTGCAGAAACAAACCGTCAGGGCATGAGAAGAGGCGACTTCCAGCTTCGTGAAGAAATCGCCGATCAGATTCGTGCTCTTAACGATATGAAGGAAATGGCACTTTCTTACGGCTTTGATATTTCACAGCCTGCTAAGAATGCCGCAGAAGCAGTTCAGTGGCTCTACTTCGGCTACCTTGCTGCCATCAAGACTCAGAACGGCGCTGCAATGAGCGTTGGTCGTGTATCAACATTCCTCGACATCTACATTGAGCGTGACCTTGAGAACGGTACACTTACAGAATCACAGGCTCAGGAACTCGTTGACCACTTTGTTATGAAGTGCCGTATGGTTAAGTTCGCAAGAATCGAGTCTTACAACCAGCTCTTCTCGGGCGACCCTGTATGGGCTACACTCGAAGTTGCAGGTCTTGGCATTGACGGCCGTTCAATGGTTACAAAGAACGACTACCGTTTCCTCCACACACTTGAGAATATGGGACCTTCACCTGAGCCAAACCTCACAGTTCTTTATTCTTCAAGACTTCCCGAGAACTTCAAGAAGTATGCTGCTCATATTTCAGTTACAACAAGCTCAATTCAGTACGAGAATGATGATGTAATGCGTCCTGTATGGGGCGATGATTACTCAATCTGCTGCTGCGTATCCGCAACACAGACAGGTAAGGAAATCCAGTTCTTCGGCGCAAGAGCTAACCTTGCTAAGTGCCTTCTCTACGCTATCAACGGCGGTGTTGATGAAAAGACAAAGATGCAGGTTGGTCCTGAATATACACCTATCACATCAGAGTACCTTGATTATGACGAAGTTGTCAAGAAGTATGACACAATGATGGATTGGCTTGCTCACCTCTATGTAGGCACACTTAACATGATTCACTATATGCACGATAAGTACTACTATGAGGCAGCAGAAATGGCTCTTATTGATACAGATGTAAGAAGAACATTTGCAACAGGTATTGCAGGCTTCTCACATGTTGTTGACTCACTCAGCGCTATTAAGTACGCTAAGGTTAAGGTTATCCGTGACGAGGACGGCATCGCTGTTGACTTTGAAACAGAGGGCGACTTCCCAAGATACGGTAACAATGACGAGAGAGCAGATAAGATTGCCGTTGATCTTCTTAAGACATTTATGGCTAAGCTTAAGTACTGCCACACATACAGAGATTCAGAGCCTACAACTTCTATCCTTACAATCACATCAAATGTTGTTTACGGTAAGGCTACAGGTTCACTTCCTGACGGCAGAAAAGCAGGCGAGCCGCTTTCACCGGGTGCTAACCCATGCTACGGTGCAGAGAAGAACGGTCTTCTTGCTTCACTTAACTCTGTTGCTAAGCTTCCTTATGAGTACGCTCTTGATGGTATTTCAAATACTCAGACAATCAACCCGGGTGCTCTCGGACACAACGATGACGAGCGTGTTGACAACCTCGTAAATGTTATGGACGGCTACTTTGATCAGGGCGCACACCACCTCAATGTAAATGTATTCGGTACAGAAAAGCTCATTGACGCTATGGAGCATCCTGAGAAGGAAGAGTATGCTAACTTCACAATCCGTGTATCGGGTTATGCTGTTAAGTTCATCGACCTTACAAGAGAGCAGCAGCTGGATGTTATTGCCAGAACCTGCCACGACAGAATGTAATGTCGGACAGCGCTGTTAAAGGCTTTGTACACTCAATAGAAACTTTTGGTTCAGTTGACGGTCCGGGTGTGAGATTTGTGATTTTTCTGAGCGGCTGCGCAATGCGTTGCCAGTTCTGCCACAATCCCGACACCTGGAAACACGATGAAAACACCGTGGAATACACCGCCGACGAACTGCTTAATAAAGCGCTTGCATACCGCCCATATTGGAAAAATAAGGGCGGTATCACAGTAAGCGGAGGTGAGCCGCTTTTACAGATTGACTTTTTGCTTGATTTGTTCAAGAAGGCTAAAAAGCAGGGCGTTAATACCTGTATTGACACAAGCGCCAACCCGTTTACAACAAAAGAGCCGTTCTATTCAAAGTGGAAAGAGCTAATGGAATATACGGATTTGCTGTTGCTTGATATAAAGCATATCGACAACGAACAGCACAAAATCCTTACAGGACAGCCAAACACCAATATTCTTGAAATGGCAAGACAGCTTTCCGATATGGGCAAGCCCGTATGGATAAGGCATGTTCTTGTGCCTGAAAGAAATGATAAGGACGAGTATCTTTTCAGACTTGCCGACTTTATCCGTTCGCTCAAGAATGTTGAGCGTGTAGAGGTGCTTCCGTATCACACACTCGGTGTGTACAAGTGGAAGGCTCTCGGTTATGACTATCCTTTGGAGGGCATTGACCCACCGTCAAAAGAGCGTGTTAAGAATGCGGAAATGATTCTTAACGGTGAAAAAACAAGAGAATAATTTTGTTTATAATATAAGGAACGGCAGTACCGATTTTTTTGGTACTGCCGTTTTTGTTTTGATTTTTATTTGTTATTCTGCTTTTGTTGTTTCTTCTTCAGCCAAAATTGATGAATCAAAGGTGTATTCAAAGATTTTTAAGCCGTCCTTGTTGAGAAATCGTCACAGTCGGAAGAACCGATTACTACTCAGGGACAGACTGTTCAGACTGCTCCGACGGGTGAGCCTGCAACTGTCGGTACAACCTCTGCAAATCCGACTTCGGCAACAGGCGGTGCCTCAACATTGGACAGCACTCCTTCACAGCCTGATAAAAACGGCAGTGTTCAGACAGGAGTGACAGCAACGGCTGTTATGATGCTTGTTGTAATTTCGGGCGGAGTGCTTTTTGCCCTTGCAGAGCGTAAAAAGAGAATATAACACACTGACAGCCATTTGTGCAAAGATTATCAGTTGCCTATTGCAAAATTTGTAAAAAAGATATAAAATAGAATCAGACAAAAAAATATGGCTTTTTCGCTACATTATATCAATTATGAAAGAGGTGCCAGAAATGGATAAAAACAAAAAATTATTCTACACAATTATCGGTGCAGTTTCTGCACTTGCGGCTGCCGTGGCAGCACTTCTCGCTTTAAAAAAGCACAGATGTGCAGAACAGAAGCTTATTGAGGAAATTGACGATATTGTTTCCGAAAAAGAGCCCGAAGAGGTTGCAAATGAAGAACCGCAGGCAGAAGTTACAGCCGATGAGCTTGCCGAGGAAGAATAATCAGCGGCTCGCCGTAGTATTTCATATGCAATATAAATTTGTGTCCCATGCCGGAATGTAGGGGTGGTGGCGGAGAAAGATTTTGTAGTCGGGATTCACGCTGTGAATATACAACGCAAGTCGGAAAATGTCTTCAAACCTGTGATATGCCGAAAAATTCAGCTTTGGTTTGCAGTTCTTCATAGTTTTCTGCATACCGACAAGAGTTTCCATATCCGCCCCCTCGACATCGGCTTTAATATAGCCTGCCGCCATTCCGCAGAGAATCGTATCGACTGTCGCAACCTTTGTTGCAACGCCCTTGTCGGCAATTGCGCTGTTGCGGCCTGCCTTGTTGTTGAATATAAGCTCCGTGTTTTTGCTGTATGAACCGAGCTGCCAAAGCGACACATTCGCCATACCTTTGCAATGAAGTTTCAGCTTTTCAAAATTTTTTGCGTTTGGTTCAAAGGCAATTATACGCTTGTACTTGCCGTTTGTGTAGTGCAGAAATTCGTCAATCGTGTCGCCGTTGTATGCGCCGAGGTCAACATAGCTCTCGTTTTCACCGAGATTTAAAATGTTGGCGAAAGCCTCGTCCTTGTCGGTTGTGACAGGGGGGAGGAGGTCAATTCTGCCGGTGAAGTAGAATTTCAGAATATTTTCGTAAACCTCTTTTGAAAGGTCGTCGGCAAGCAGACTGTATGCACCTTCGATTTGCTCCTTGTTTTCGTTGATAAAATCACTGTCAAAAAGTCTGTCGCCAAAAACAGGAACAGAGGGGACAAGCGTTTCGTGCTTTTCGGAAATTTTCGTAATGTGTGCCATAACATCAGGCAGTTGGCTTGCAAAGCAGAGGGCGATAATAACATCACCTAATTCTGCCTCAACATCGGAAAGCTTTTTAACCGTAAAACTGTGGAATTTTTGACCGCGCACGAAATCGTCGCTTGCAATAACGGCAGACGCTTTAATTCCGTAACGGTCAAATGCGGCAAGAACCTTATCAGCACCGTCACCCATTCCGTAAAGCACAACAGGCTTTGCGGAATTTTTTAGTTGTTCCCATACAGATATTTCGTTTTTTAAAAGTTCGGTTATATTAAACATAAGTATACTCCAATTAGTGTATATGGCATTGTAATTGTATTCGCAATGAACGCCCCTACGGGTTTGCAAAGCAAAAAAAGTATAAAAAAACGCCCACCCTATTGGGTGGACACTTTATATGTCGGCATCTCCCTATTTTTCCGGGCCGTCACCAGCCAAGTATCTTCGGCACCACTGAGCTTAACTTCTGTGTTCGGTATGGGAACAGGTGGACCCTCAGCGTCATCAACACCAACTTATTAACTTTTGTTTCTCTCTTGAGAACAGTATTGATTATACTACGGGCTGCACCAAATGTCAACACTTTTTTTAAAAAAATTTAAAAATTCTTTTAAAACCTTGAAAAGCCCGTATTTATCCCGATTTATCGCCGTTTTAACCGTCATTGAACCCAATGTATACTTGATGCGGTGAAAAATTATACATATTTTGTCACAATAAAGTGTAAAAAATAGGTTGCCGCAGTTTTTCGTAAATTATTGACTAAACGGATAAAAATGTGTACAATTAAATAGATTAGAATAGATTGGGATGTTTAGAATGAATAATGTAAATAAGTGTAAAATGCTTTTGTCATCACTCTCTGTATTCAGAGGTATAATGAACAGAAGCGTTCCGAAAGCCTTTTATGAACTTTTGCTTTCGCTTGACAAAAAGCCTGAGGAATTTCTCGGTGCATACGGCAAGCTTTGCTCTATGCTTTGCGAAAGAGGCTGTGCGGATAAGTTCGCGTTCGCAATCAGCGAAACGGCTCTTTTTGACGATAACTGTTTTGCTCGTGCCGCAACAGCAGGCAAGCAGGACGAGTTACCCGAAAATGTTATCTCTGCTGTAAAGACAGACTGTGACGCTATTTTAACGGCTGCAGAGCTCACTTCGGACGAGGTGCTTGAAGCATATGCCTATGCCGACAAAATCAAAGAGCTTATTCCGATTCTCCCAAAGTGGCAGACGGGCAAGTGCGCTCCGTGCTTTGACGGCTTTGACGGTTCACTTGACAAGCTTTCTGCTTATTATAAGGAAAACGGCTGCGGTATGTTTGCCCGTTACAAGGCATTCATCTGGCGTGACGGCGACATTCAGCCCGTTGAGCATCCTGACAGGATTGATATGGATACATTTACGGGATATGAGCGTCAGAGAAGTCAGGTTGTCAACAATACGATTTCGTTTATTCAGGGCAAGAGCTGCAACAACTGCCTGCTTTACGGTGATAAGGGTACAGGTAAAAGCTCAACAGTCAAGGCAATTGCAAACGAGTTCCGCAAAGACGGACTCCGCATTGTTGAAATGCCCAAGGACAGACTTATTGACTTTCCGCTCCTTGTTGACAAGATTGCCGCTCTTCCGCTTAAATTTATTATATTCATTGACGATCTTTCGTTCCAGCATCAGGATCAGAGCTATACAACCCTTAAAGCAGTTCTTGAGGGCGGACTTGCGGCTCGTCCCGATAATGCGTTAATCTATGCAACATCAAACCGCAGGCATCTTGTTAAGGAAAGCATTTCCGACAGAACCCACACAGTTGACGATATAAATGTTCGTGATAATATGCAGGAAAGCCTTTCACTTTCAGACAGATTCGGTCTTGCGGTTTGTTACACAGTTCCCTCAAAGAACGATTTTCTTGAAATTGTATATTCTCTCGCAGAGCAAAGAGGCGTTAAGATGACTCATGAAGAGCTTGCCCTCGGTGCGGAGCAGTTTGCACTTTCAAGAGGCGGTCGTTCACCAAGATGCGCAAGACAGTATGTTGAATCACTGTTTTGCTGATAAACCGGAGGTAGTTTATGAAAACAAAAATAATTTCAATTGCTCTTGCAGTTGCTGTAATGCTTTCGGCAGTTGCTCTTTTGAGCGGCTGTTCTGACGGAGAGTACCCCGTTGAGGTGGCAAATCTTAAAATTGAAAGTAAGCCGGAGAACATTGTTGTTCTTGACGCACCCACAGCCGATATTCTTATTGCCACAGGCTATGACAGATACATTGTCGGCAGGAGCGACGAGGTTGACCAGAAGTCCGTTGAAGTTGCTCCGAGTATGGGTTCAAGCGAAAAGCCTGATGCCGACAAGATTATAGAGGTAGGGGCAGACCTTGTTTTTGCAGGTCCGACAATTGATGAGAGCGTAAAGAACAAGCTTAGCGACAAGGGTATTCAGGTCATAAAAATGTCACACGGTGATACTCCAAAGCAGGTTGAAACAAACTATATAACGATCAGCAAGATTTGCGGCGGCACAAAAACAGGTGCAAAGAACGGTGAGGATACTTACAATGACTTGCTTGACAAGATGAACAACTACAAACAGCAGGTCAACAGCAGAAATTCAGGTATCCTTGATACTGTATGCTATTTATATACGGAAGATGATCAGCTCAGAATTATGTCAAACGGAACATACGGCGATATGCTTCTCGGCTATACGGGTGCTGTTAATGTTGCAGTAAACATTACAGACAACGCTGTTGATGTTGCAACTCTTAGGGTTGCAAATCCGAATTTTGTATTTTACGCAGATGACGCAACTCTTAAAAAGATTAAGAGTGACGCAACGCTTGCAGGTCTTGGAGCGGTAAAGAACGGAAAAATTCTTGAGGTTTCCATTGAAGAAATGTCACGCCCCGGCAATACATCTCTTGAGGCACTTGAAAAAATGGTTTACTTTATGTATCCGGATCTCAAGCCGAAATCGGCAACAGCCGAAACAACCCAACCTGCAAAAGATTCATCTGCATCGAAAACTACCGCAACAACAGCCACAACCGCAACTCAGGCGGCAACGGCTGCAAACAGCTCAAAGTCGGTTGCGGATAAATACAAGCTTACCATTACATCCGACCTTTCACTTAAGCAGGAGGATGAAAACGATACGGTTAAAGCTATGCAGCTTCGCCTTTATAACATCGGCTACATCTCCGACAAGGACAATGTAACAGGCTATTACGGCGAGGTTACAGCCGAGGCGGTCAAGAAATTCCAAAAGCGGAATGGCTTGAAGGAAACAGGTACAGCTGATAACGCAACGCTTGTACTGCTGTTTGACAGCAGTGCCAAGAAGGCTAAATAATACGGCAAATAGCTTTACAAATTGAAGGCGGAAAACGAATGCGGGCGATGTGCCGCAACTTTCCGCATTAAAAGCGGTCGCAGGGTTATTATTTGACAAGACATTAGATGAAGGATTGCACCAATGCGCGGCAAGGCGTTGGTGCAATTTTTGTGTTCACACGGCAAGACTGTCCGCACAGGCATTGAGCGGCAGTCTGCAATAATCGTAAGGTTTTTACCTGTCAGACCTTGTATTTTTTTGACAGATTATGTATAATAAATTAGATATACATTCTGAAAGGCAGTATTATTGATTCTAATTTTAGTTTCGGGGGAATATACAAATATGATGAAAACTGTTTCAAAGCGAGTTGTGACACTTGCAGTTTGTGTTGTGACGGTGTTGTGCGGTATTTTTGCGTGTGCAGGTGCAACAAATGATTATGAAATTCCGCAGATTGACGATATGACGCTTTCAATGCCTGAAGGTATGAGTGCCATTACAAGGGACAGCAAAAGTACTGACAAATATTTTTCGGTTTTCGGCATTGATTACGAAACTACAATGAAAAGCTTTGAAAACGGAAATATATATCTGCAGGGCATGGACAGTATGTCATCGGTTATTTTGACCGTGACTATGACTAAAAATGAAAGCAGCGAAAATGTTTCCAATTATGCTCAGCTTTCTTCAAGTGAGCTTGTTAATATTCGCAACAACTTTTTAAACTCCGGAGAATACAAAAGCTGTACTCCGGATCAGCAGGAAAAGGTTGTATGGCTTGTGTTTGACGCAACTGCTCAGGGCGGCAGCGGCAATGTTAAGACCTTTGTGGCAAACACGGTGTACGACGGTATGAATATCAATATTACAATGCAGAGAACAGAGGGCAATGTTACTTCTGTTGATTATGATACATTTTCTAAGATTGTGTCATCGGTGAAATTCAGCGATTTGCCGTTTTCAAAGGGAATCATTCCATATATAATTATCGGCGGCGGTATTCTCATTGTTATTCTGATTATCATTATCATTATCTTTGCTGTCAGAATCAGAAAACATAAAAGAGCAAAGAGAAACAATGCTGTTCTTGAAGAACTTGCTTCAAAGTATAAGCTTGGCGACAAGGGCGGCGATTATGATATTGATAACTTTGACGATCAGCCAAAGCCCGAAAAGCGTTCAAAGAAAAAGCAAAGATATGTTGAAGAGGCTGAAGAAGAACACGCACCGGAGGGAAAAAGATATGCTCCCGAGGTGATAGCCGATTATGACGAGCATGACGGTTCGGAGTATGATCGTTCAACCTCAGATACGGGCTATGCAAGCGACAGCGAGATTGATGAGATTATCAATTCGGCAAGAGCTTATAAAAACGAGCTTGAGCGTGAAGTATACAAAAACAATTACGGTTACGAGGAAAACAGTACTGAGGACGAAAAAAAAAAGGAGCCTACCGAAGCAGACACCTCAGAGATTGAAACCGAAAAGAATAACAAAATCGAAGAGGATAACGCGGAAACACCTGAAGAATACGAAGACATAAGTTCTTCATCGGGTCCGACACTCGTTATCCCGGAACCCGAGCACGACCTCTTTGAAACAAGCGAACCCGACGATATTGACCGTGAGGATGATGCCGATGTTGTGGATGCCGAGGAAGTTCCCGAACAAAAGCACCCGCTTGAGAAAAAGGTTGACGAGTACGCAAACATCATTTTCGGAAGCGATGAGCCTGAGGAAGAGATTGACGATGAGGAGCTTGTGAGAGCTAAGGCTAAGAAAAACAAGTTTGACAGCGGCTATGATTTCTTTGAAGAAGCTCCCAAAAAGTCAATGGGAGTTATCAAAAGCTCCGACCTCAGAGATGCCGAGGATGTTGATGTTATCGGCGAGGTTGAAAAAAAGGCGGAAACCGTCAGGAAAAATGCACTTGAAGAAGAGCATAATAAAGAAAACGAGAGTGAACCGACCGATAAACGGTCAACGGAAGAGGTTCTTGCCAATGTAGGCAAAAACATCGGTAACGCTCTCAGGGGCTTTGCAGGCGGAGTTAAGAATTTTGGCATTCATTGCGGATACTTCTGCAAGAATGTTTCGAGAATGATAAAGCGTAAGCGTGCAATTGCCAAACGCAAAAAGGCAGAGGAAGAGAGAAGAGAGAGAGAAAGGCAAAAAGCGGAGCGTGCAAGAAGGCGTGCCGAAAGAGACGAAAACGACGGACTTGTTCAGGTCCACAGCAGAACCGACCGCCGCCCACAGCAGAATCACCGCCCCTCAAACAGAAACAATAGAAGATAATTCTTTTCTTAACGGAGAAAAAACACAATGGAAATGCTAATTAAAAACGCAGTGGTTGTTTCCCCTGCCGACAATCTTAACGAAAAAGCAGATATTCTCATCAAGGACGGTGTGATTGCCAAAATCGGCAGCGGTATCACATCGGACGGTGAGGTTATTGACGCAGACGGTCTTTGTGCCGTGCCGGGCTTTGTTGATATGCATGTGCATCTTCGTGATCCCGGTCAGACTCACAAGGAGGATATTATCACCGGCTGCAAGGCGGCTGCCGCAGGCGGTGTTACAAGCCTGCTTGCAATGCCGAACACCAACCCCACAACCGACAGTCCCGAGGTTGTAAGGTATATTCTCGACAAGGCTAAGGGTGCAGACAGCCGTGTTTATGTTGCGGCAAGCGTTACAAAGGGACTCAAAAGCGAAGCACCCACAGACATTGAAGCCGTGAAGAACGCAGGTGCAATCGCACTTACCGATGACGGCAGGCCTGTTGAAAACACAAAGTATTTAAGTGACGCAATTAAAAAAGCACCAAGGCTCGGTATGACAGTTGTTGCACATTGCGAGGACTTGTTCCTTGCCGACGGAGGCAAAATTAACGAGGGCGAGGTTTCGGAAAAGCTCGGAGTCAAGGGAATCCCTGCCGGCGCCGAGGACTGCGGAACTGCCAGAGAAATTGCACTTGCCGCCGCTCTTGACGAGCCTGTTCATATCTGCCATGTCAGCACCAAAACAAGCGTTGCGCTTATTCGTGACGCAAAAAAGAGAGGTGTTAAGGTGACCGCCGAAACCGCTCCGCATTATGTTTCGCTCACGGACAGAGAGCTTTTAAGAGGCGACGCTGATTACAGAATGAATCCGCCTCTCAGAACTCAGGCTGATGTTGACGAGATTATCAACGGACTTTGTGACGGCACGCTTGATGCCATAGCAACCGACCACGCACCGCATACCCCTGAGGAAAAGGCTGATTTTGTAAAAGCCCCCAACGGTTCAATCGGTATGGAAACCTCATTTGCGGTCTGCAACACATACCTTGTTAAGACAGGAAAAATGACGCTTTCACAGCTTGTTGAGAAGATGAGTGTTAATCCTGCAAGAATTTTGAAAATCAACGCAGGCACACTTTCAGTCGGTGCAAATGCCGATGTTGTTCTTGTAAATCCCGATGAAGAATGGACAGTTGATGTCGAAAAGCTTCACGGCAAAAGCAAAAATACACCGTTTAAAGGCAGAACCCTCACAGGCAAAGTCAAAAAGACAATCCTCGGCGGTAAGGTAGTTTTTGAGGATTGAGCAAATAAAACCCGTAGGGGTGGATATTATCCGCCCGCACGGCGAGCCGCCGTGCCCCGTTCGTGCAGACAGTTTTTGATAACAAAAACATATTATGCCCGAGCGTAGCATTGCAACCGTTTGTGCAAATAAATGTAGCGGCGAACCGTGTTCGCCAATCGGTTAAAATGGCAGTCAATGACTGTCGGTAAATAAACAGAAAATTTATTTAACATAAAGGAGTTAAATTATGGCACAGAAAGGCGACCTCCTGTCGGTAAGACAGGACATCAGAGTAGTAGACGCAACAATCCGTGACGGCGGTCTTTGCAACGATTTCAGATTTGACGACAAATTTATCAAGGCTCTTTACAATGCAAATGTTAAAGCCGGTGTTGATTATATGGAATTCGGCTACAAGGCATCAAAGGAAATCTTTAACGAAGAAGATTTCGGCAAGTGGAAATTCTGTAACGATGCAGATATCAGAAAAATTGTAGGCGACAACAAGACTCCTCTTAAAATCGCTGTTATGGCTGATGTCGGCAGAACAGATTTTAAGAAAGACATTATTGCAAGAAAAGACAGCCCGATTGACCTCATCAGAATTGCAACATATATCAACGCAATTCCTGCGGCTGTTGAAATGATTGAAGATGCCGCTAAAAAGGGCTACGAAACAACAATCAATATTATGGCTGTTTCAAAGGCAAGAACCGAGGATATTACAGCGGCTCTTGAAACTCTCGGCAAAACTCCCGTAAACGCTTTCTACATTGTTGACAGCTACGGCGCACTCTATCCCGAAGAGTCAAGAAGACTTGCAGACCTTTACTGCTCAATTGCCGATAAGTACGGCAAGTCGGTCGGTATCCACGCTCACAACAACCAGCAGCTTGCTTTTGCCAACACAATCGAGGCTATGACGCAGGGCGTAAGCTACCTTGACGCAACCGTTGACGGCATGGGCAGAGGCGCAGGCAACTGTGCTCTTGAGCTCCTCCTCGGTTTCCTCAAAAACCCGAAGTATCAGGTTGCTCCTATTCTCAAAATCATTGAGGAGTACACCCACAAGTTTAAGGCTGAGGGCGTTAAGTGGGGCTACGATATTCCGTATCTTCTCACAGGTCAGTACAATACGCACCCCCGTCCGGCAATTCAGTTTGTAAAAGAGGACAGACAGGATTACTACAAGTTCTCAAACGAACTTTATGATATTATCAACAGCTAAGGTAAACAGCTTTGCGGCTGCCGTCGGCAGATAAGGAAAGCAAAATTTAATATTCCGGATTCACTAAAGCCAATTTCGAAAGAAATTGGCTTTTTGCGTTTTTTCCTATTCCCTCCGAAAACTCACATCAAATTTCCTGCCGTGTTTATTTTAATGTTCTTTCTGTATTCCTACACCGTTACTAACAGCTGTAGTTTTTAAAATCAAGTCAAAAGAATAATACTTTATATTGACAACCAAAAGAGATAAAGTTATAATTTAGTTGTAACGGTATAGAAATATACTTCGGTAAAAATTACTGTTTGAAAGGGGAAAAAGTATGAAACTCAAAAGAATCTTGTCATCATTTCTGGCTGTTGTAATGGCTTTCGGAGTTGTTTCATTGGCAACGGTTGATGAAAACGGCAACATTTTCGGAAACACACTCACCGCAGAGGCTGCGACAGAAAAGACGGCAACAAAAATGCCCGACAATGCAATCACATTCAGCAGTACCTATAGCGACGAGCTTGAAATCATTCCTGCTGCAAGCAAAAACGGTATGTATTACTATAACAACAAGGTCATTTATTTTTACAGCGTTGCAAACAACACTTTCAGAAAAATTTATGATTACAACGATAAAGGCAGAAACAAAGACACTGTTATCTGCGTTTATGCCGATGCCGAAAAAGGCAAGTTTTATATAGTATGGCTTGACTCATCAAATCGAAATAAAAAATACTATTATCTTGATGAATTTGATGTTAAGTCTGAAAAGTTTGTTTCAACCAAGGATATATCATCGCTTGTCGGAAGCAACAACCTTTCACATCCGGAATCTATTGGTGTTGACAGTCAAAACAGATATTACCTTGCCGTGTATGACAGCAATCAGGATAAGTATATTATCAATTTGATTTCAGCCGATATGAAGCTGTTGTCATCAGCTGTTGCCGGTGACGCAGTTTATAAATTCAGCGGTTTTGACAAAACAAACGGCAATTTCTATTTTGAAGGCTACACAGACTGGATTTATTGGGGATACAGCCACGATACGCAGTCGCTTAAATGCGGTAATGTAAAAAACAACAAAATAAGTATAAGCAATTATTATGTAGATATTTTATATCAGCAGTATTATACTCCGCATTATGACAATGCAGTAATGCTTACAAACGGAGATTTCGTGTGGACTTCTACCATGTCAGGTGCTGTCAGAGTGCTTGATTCGGCTAAGTTTGACATTGCCGACAAAGATTCTTCACTGCCACTCAAATTAAGCGTTTCAAGAAGCGGTTACGAAATTGAGGACAGATATGCAGACAGTATCGGCACAAGAACGGTGTATAATGCAGCTACAGGCGATTACCTTATGTATGTAAACGATAATACTATTGCTGAGCTTGATTCAGAAGGCAATAAAAAATCGACCTTCAAAACAGCTTATCCTGTTTTTGCAATGTATAACTACGGCGACAGCGTACTTGTTATTGAAAAGGATACAGACGAAAATTTTTATGTTGAAAATCTGAAATGGGCATATCCTACTAAAATCACATTGTCAAAAACTTCTGCCACAATTAAAGTCGGCGAGAGCCTTTCGCTCAAGGCAACAAGTGATTCGGTTCTTGATATTTCATTTACATGGTCAAGCAACAATAACTCCGTTGCGTCTGTTACAAAGGACGGCAAGGTTTACGGCAACAAAGCAGGCTCTGCAACGATTACAGTAAAAAGTGAAAACGGAATTACGGCAGTCTGTAAGGTTACGGTTCAGAATAAAGCAAACAATCCCGACAGCGGCGAGGTTAAGCAGAACGGTGCGTCATCGAATAATATTTCCGCAAACGATTATTACACCTGGTCATCGGTAGTAAAATCAAATCTTACCGAAAACAGCGACAAAACGCTTACAAGGGTTGAAAGCACGTCAAAAGGCGTTCTTGTTGAAAAGTATTCCGCAAACGGCAAAACCTTGATTTCAAAATCAACAATCAAAAACGAACTTCCTATTTACGGCGGTTATTTCTCGGGCAAGAATAACAACTATATTGTTTTCGGTCAGAACAACAAGGGCGAAAAGGATTCCGCAGAAATCGTAAGAATTGTAAAATATTCAAAAAGCTGGTCAAGAGTCAGCGACTGCAAAATTTACGGTTCAAATACCTTTGAGCCTTTTGAAGCAGGTTCACTTCGTATGATTGAACTTGACGGAAAGCTTTATGTTTATACCTGCCACACAATGTATGCAGATTCAAACAAATTGAATCATCAGGCAAATATGCTGTTTACCGTTGATGAAAGTACAATGAAAACCACCGATTCAATGTATGAGGTGTCAAATCTTCAGGACGGATATGTCAGCCACTCGTTTAATCAGTTCATCAAAACTGACGGAACTTATATTTACAGGGTAGATCACTCCGAGTCAAACAATATGATTATGAGCGGGCAGTATCTTACTGTTAACGGAATTACACTTTCAAGATACAACAAAAACAGTTCCTCAACAAATGTTGCGGTTACAATTCCGCTGAAATTTGATATTCACTCCGGAAACTACACGGGTGCGTCAATCGGTGGATTTGAAGTTGGCAGCGGAAATTGTCTTATTGTATATACAAAGGATATTTCATCTTCATGCAAAAGCAGAAATGCTTACATCAGTGTGACCGATGAGTACTTTAACAAAACAAATAATGTTGCACTCACGAACTATAAATCGGGTACGAAAGTAAGCTGTCGCACTCCGCAGCTTGTTAAGATTAATGAAAATCTTTTCCTCGTTATGTGGGAGGAGTATAATTCCTCAACAAATAAGGTTACAACAAAGGCAAAGACAGTTGATTCGAGTGCAAATACAGTTGCATCTGCAACATTGTCTGTCAGACTTTCGGATTGTCAGCCTGTTATGTGTAGTGACGGTACGGTTAAATGGTATGTTTCCGACAATTCTTCACCGAAATTGTACAGTATAAATCCGTATGATTTGACAAAGCGTCACGAACATACTTACACATCTGTTGTTACAAAACAGCCGACTTGTAAAGCAACAGGCGTCAGAACATATACATGCACAACCTGCGGTGCAAAAAAAACAGAAACAATCAACAAGCTTGCACATTCATACAAGCAGTATGTAACACCTGCTACAACAAGTGCAGACGGTTCAATTACTAAAAAATGCACAGCTTGCGGCTATTCGTCTTCAAAAAGCAAAATATACAAAATAACGAGCGTAAGCCTTTCTTCAACGGTGTTTACATACAGCGGAAATAACATTACACCGAGTGTAACCGTCAAAAACAGTAAGAACAATAAGCTTGTTAAAGGCAAGGATTACAAAGTTATTTACCCGACAAACAGCGTAAATGTAGGAAGATATTCCGTGAAGATTCAGTTCATCGGCAACTATTCGGGTACGGTTAATAAATATTTTGATATTGTGCCGACGGTATCAAGTCTTACAAACACAACAGGCGGTATCAAGCTTTCGTGGAATAAGGTTGACGGTGCTTACGGCTACAGAATTTATCAGAAAACTTCAAACGGTTGGAAACGAATTAAGGACACAACCGCAACAAGCTATACAGATTCGGCGGTAAGTGCAAATCAGACAAAGACTTACACAATCCGTTGTATTGACAAAAAAGGCAAAACCGTCAGCGGTTTTTATTCAAAGGGCTGGTCGAAAAAATATACACCCGTTGCTCCGACAATTTCAAAGCTTGAAAACACATCAAGCGGTATCAAGCTTAACTGGAATAAAATTACAGGTGTTTACGGTTACAGACTTTACTATAAAACATCATCAGGCGGTTGGAAGAGATTTAAGGACACAACTGCCACATCGTTCACCGATTCGGGAGTAAGTCCTAACAGAACCGAAACCTACACAATCCGTTGCATTGACAAGAACGGCAACACAATCAGCGGTTTTAACTCAAACGGTTGGTCAATTAAATATGTTCCTGTTGCACCGACAATTTCAAAACTTGAAAACACATCAAGCGGTATTAAACTTAGCTGGAATAAAGTCACAGGAGTTTACGGCTACAGAATTTATCAGAAAACCTCAAACGGTTGGAAACGAATAAAAGACACAACCGCAACAAGCTTTACGGATTCAGCGGTAAGTGCAAATCAAACCAAAACCTACACAATCCGTTGCATTGACAAGAACGGCAACACCGTCAGTGGTTACAATTCAAAGGGCTGGTCTAAGAAATACACAGCCGCAACACCGAAAATAACAAAGCTTACAAATACATCAAAGGGTGTAAGTGTGACATGGAATAAGATTGCCGGTGTTTACGGCTACCGTCTTTACAGAAAATATGACGGAGGAAGCTGGACAAAGGTAAAAGATACAACTTCAACCTCTTTCACAGATTCAGGTGCTAAAAAGGGTAAGAAGGTAATCTACACAGTCCGTTGTATTGACAGAAAAGGCAAAACGGTAAGCGGTTTCAACTCAAAGGGTTGGTCAATTACAAGAAAATAGTATAATTCACTATGCCGATTTGTAAATATTTAAAGGTGCTGTCGCATTAAGACCGCCTAAAAAGAAAAAATGACCAATCCGAGAGGGTTGCCCGTTCAACAAAACAGTGTCTGTGAAAAAACAGCCTTACAAAAACAGGAAGGCACATAACCGAGAACGATGACGGTTATGTGCCTTTTGCACGGATTTTATTATGCTAAAGCATATGAGTATAAACATAAAATTTCAAATGCTGTGTTACGGTCGGGAACAGTAAGATTTGAACTTAATAAAGCTTTATTTCCGACCGCAATTTTCATTTTTTCATTTTCGATTATCCATTTTCGACTTTCAAATTTCCGTACGCTTGGGTATTGATAGGCATAATTTACGAAAAAAGATAAATCGGTTGTAATTGCGACAAAGTTATGATACAATCATCTGAATGGTCTGTAAAAAACAATAATTGAGGGTTAGGAGATTTTATGGCGACATCAATTTATGCAAAGCCTATTAAGGCGGGGACAATTCTTAAATTTACTCTGCCGACTATTCTTATGATGGTTTTTATGTCACTCTATACGGTTGTTGACGGAATAGTCGTTGCAAACTGTGTAGGAAGCGACGCACTGTCGGCAATCAACATCGTATATCCGTTCACGCTTGTGTTTATGGCTGTGGGGTTAATGTTTTCAACAGGCTCAAATGCTATAATCGCAAAGAAAATGGGTGAGGGAAAGCAGGAGGAGGCAAACCGTCTTATGTCGGGAGTTGCAATCACGGCAACGGTCATTTCTGTTATCATTGCTGTGCTGTTCACAATTTTTGCCGAACCTATGTATATGATGTTCGGTTCAAACGAAAAGATTCTCCCATATTGCATTGATTACGGCAGCGTTATGATTCCCTACGGCTTTGTAATGTGCTGGCAGATGCTCAATCAATCGTACCTTGTAACAGCGGACAAGCCCCACATTATGCTGATTTTCTCAATACTGTCGGGTTGTACAAATATTGTGCTGGACATTCTTTTTATGGCTGTGTGGGGGATTGGAATAATCGGTGCGGGACTCGGCACAATCATCGGTATGGCTGTGGGCGCAATTCCGCTTTTGCTCTTTTTCAACAAAAAGCAAGCTCTGCACTTTGGCAAACCTGAATTTAAAGTAAAAGAAATTCTCTTTGCAATGGCGAACGGCTCTTCCGAGGCGGTGACGAACCTTTCAACAGCCGTGACAACAGCGTTATTCAATATTCAGATGATGCAATTTGCAGGTGCAAAGGGTGTTGCGGCAATAAGTGCAATTTTGTACATTCATTTTATTTTTACGGCGGTTTCGTTCGGGTTTACTTCGGGAGTTTCACCGATTATCAGCTTTAACTACGGCGCACAAAATCACGAAAAGCTGCAAAAGCTGTTTAGGCTATGTATAAAAATCACGCTGATAATTTCACTCGCAATGATTGCGGCATCTGAAATTTTTGCAGAACCGCTTGTAAGAATTTTCTCGGCGGGTGATGAGGAGCTTCAGCAGATTGCACTCGGCGGATTCAGAATTTTTGCGATCAATTATCTGTTGTGCGGAACGAATATTTTTGCATCGGGACTTTTTACCGCACTCAACAACGGCAAGATTTCAGCCGTGATTTCGGTTGCAAGAACACTTGTTTTCGAGTGTGCCGCAATGTTAATTTTGCCGATGTTTATCGGCATAAACGGTGTATGGCTGGCATTGCCCGCTGCCGAGCTTTGTGCCGTTGCAATTTCTGTTACATTCATCGTTAAAAGCGCAAGAAAGTATCACTTAATAAAAGGCTGATAACTAAAAAATAAATATTCTGCACTTGACAGGGGGACTGCCGAAAACGGTAATCTCCTTGTCTTTTTTTGAACAAATCAAAATATATACCGATTATTTTTTTGCACAGTACCTTTGACTGCAAACACATCATATCATATCGACCGTGACAAAACTATGACAAAACAACTCTTTATTCCGAAAAAATTTTTTGAAAATATTTTTAAATAAATGTATTAAAATATGCAATTTTCTCTTTTTAAGGCTCTTTAGTGGAGGCGATTTTTTATGACAAATTTCTTTATGATTCCCAACGAGGTCTTTGACCTCCAACTCAAACCTGCACAATTTGCCGTGCTTTGCTACATTATGAGGTGTTGTGACAAGTCGAATACCTGCTATCCGTCAATGCGTAAAATCGCAGAATCATGTTCCATCTCGGAAACAACGGCAAGAAAGACCATCTATGAGCTGTGCGAGAGAAACATCATTTCAAAGGCGGGCGGTTTTGCTATTGGAAAATTCGGCAAAATTCAGTCTGCACCGTATGTGTATTCGGTAAATCCCGACTTTTTTGACGAGGGCTTTGCCAGAGAAAATCTTATAGCGTCCTTTGCTTAATTTTGACTTTAATCGTTGTAGTGTTCTGTCGGTTACTAATGTTGTGCAAACTATTGTCCTGCCGGTCAACCTGTGTAATATTTTACACCCCCCTACGAAAGATACTTCACCCTTCCTCCTAAAAATTTGTATCTGACCCCTGTAAATTTTATACCCGTCCCCCTCGCCGTTTACGGACTAATAATACTAAAAGAAGAAGACCAAAAGAAAAATACTAAGAGAACAATACTAAGTGAACAATGCCGATGAGGCGAGCCGATTTGAAAACATATCGTGAATTTTTATTCAATCAGGCAAATGAGAGCTTGCCAAAAGAAAAGCACCCCGATTGAATCGGAGTGCCGTATAGTTTATTTAGATTGTCAGTTTACTTGAGCCATACAATGTCGGTATCGGTTGCAAGGTTGTCAATTCCATAAAGCACAACAACCTGTTCGGGGTTGTAGGCTGACACAAGGTCTGACACGCTTTCCTTATAATAACGCAGGTCAACCAAAACCACCTTGCTGTAATTTTCTGCAAGGAACGGCGCAAGGCTGTGCGAAAAGCTGTCCTTTATGAGAAGAATTGTGCCGTTCTTTGCGTTGGTGTTTGTAATCTCCGTGAGAGCGTGGTTGCCGTCAATAAACACGGGGTACTTGTCATCCTCTTTGAGATGGTCGGTAAAGTACATTGAACCCGAAGTTTTGATGTTTGCGCCCTCGGTAATTTTTACGGAGATATTTTTTGAAGAATTGTTCGGATTGCTCCAAATTTCGATATTATCGGGCGGAGTGAGCCAAAAACCGCTTGAAGAATATGTTGTGCCGTAAAAGCCGGGGTAGCTGTCTTTTTTCAGGGTTGAATCATCAATCGGAGTAACGCCGAGTGCCTTGCAAAGCTCCTGATAGCCCGTGTAAGCACCCTTTGTTGTCCAATGGTGGTCTGTTTTGTAGTAAAGCTGACTGCCGTTTTTGTATTCGCTCTTAAAGCGTTCACGCAAATCGACAAAGCCGATTTTATCCTTTGAAAGCGTTGAAGAAATCTTGCTTATATCCTCATCATCGTTGTATTTATCGTGGAATGTCGGAAGCACATCATCGGCAATATATCCTGTTGAGGGAACGAGCATAACCGTTGTCGGAGTGTCGATTGATTTTGCAAAGTCCGCAACCGCACCGATATTCTTATCAAGATTGTTCTCAGTCGAAACAGGCTTGTTGATAAGGTAGCCGTTTTTGCAGTTGTACACACCGCTTGCACCGTTGTTGCCCTCCGCAAGGGTGGTGTATGCGTTAATACCTACCCATGTGTTTCTCTGCGGAAACTGGTCGGCAAAGAATGTTTCAAACTCACTGCCAAACTCTCCCGAAAGCACCTTTTCAACATTGGCATCGGGGAACTTTTGCAAGTATCTTTTTTCGGAAGAACTGTAGTCGGTTTTCGGTGAAAACAAGAACCACAAAGCCATTCCGTATATGAAAATCAGAAATACAACCGCAGGAATGTATTTTCCGATTTTATTTCTGTTATCAGCAAAACGCATATATATTCACCTGACTTTTTTCTAATTGTTCACAGCCGTTTTAAAATCTGAAATAAAGGAACGGGTTGTAGCTTTGATTAACAAGGCTTGCCGTGCTGACGCCAAGGACACCCATGCAGTAGAGTGTTTCGGGAATCCACATAAAGCGTGTGTGTTCAAAGCGGTTGTAAAGCATTGCTGCAAGCGGAGTTGACGCAACAGCCGCAATAATAAGCATCGGCAGGTTGCTCATAATGAGGTTAAATGCCTGATTGCCGCAAATTCCGTTGCCGAAATTGAAAAGGTCAACCATAAACTCACCGAGCTGTCCTACATCAGTAAAGTAGAAAAGTCCCCAACCGATGATTACGATAAACAGAGTGTAAATGTGCTGAACAAATGACGGCAGTCTGTCGAGAAATTTTTTGAGTACGAATTTTTCAAGAATAAGAAGAAGTCCGTAGTAAAGTCCCCAAAGTACAAAGTTGTATGCCGCACCGTGCCAAAGTCCTGTAAGTCCCCACACGATGAGAAGGTTGAGAATCTGCCTTTTAACGCCCTTTCTGTTGCCGCCGAGGGGGATATAAACATACTCTTTGAACCATGTTGAAAGTGAAATGTGCCATCTTCTCCAAAAGTCTGTAATCGACTTTGCAATGTAGGGATAGTTAAAGTTTTTAAGAAACTCGAATCCCAACATATTGCCAAGACCGCAAGCCATATCGGAGTAGCCCGAAAAATCAAAGTAAATCTGGAATGTGTAGGCTATCATACCCACCCATGTTCCGACAACGCCGTTTTCATCGGTTGTTGCAAAAATGTTTGTTGTGAGCGTTCCCATGGTGTTTGCGATAATTACCTTTTTGGCAAGACCGACCATAAAGAGCTTCACGCCCCTTGTGAACATTTCAAGAGTTTCACGGCGGTTTACAAGCTGTTCGGCAACATCACGGTAGCGGACAATCGGACCTGCAATAAGCTGCGGAAAGAGTGCAACATATGTACCGAAGTTGATAAAATTCTTCGACACGGGCGCATCATCACGGTAAACATCAATAACATAACTCATTGTCTGGAATGTGTAGAAGCTGATACCGATTGGCAGGCTGATTTGAAGCTCGGGAATATTGAGAAACGGCAGCATATTGAGCGTTTCGGTTATCATTCCCGTGTACTTGAACACCGCAAGAATACCAATATCAAGCACGCAGGTCAGAATCAGAAACAGCTTTTTCTTTTTGGTGTCGGCTCTGTATTTGTCAACAAGCCAACCGCCTATGTAGTTGAAGAAAATGTTGAATACCATAAGCAGAACAAGCTTTGGTTCACCCCAGCCGTAGAATATGAGGTTTACGATAAAAAGAAAAATATTGCGTCCCTGTCTTGGCACAAGATAATAGGCAAGCAGGGTTATCGGAAGATACGCAAATAAAAACACAAGGCTTGAAAATACCACTCGTTTTTACCTCCCACAAACATAATTTCAAAATCATTTTTTAAATATCATCCTACATATTTTAACTTATTGAAGATTTGCCGTCAACATACAAATTATATGATTTTTTGCCCAAACAGAATAAAAGTAATGTTAATGATTTTGTACTATTAACGGAAGAGGTCGTTCTGTACGGTTCAGTTGACATTTCGTGACGCGTTTCGACTTAGAGGCAAAAAAACAGACTGCCGTATGACAGTCTGCGGTTTTGGTGTAAAGTGATTGGATATTATGAAAACTGCATATGATTTTGCGTCAGTCACTTTGTTAAGAATCAGTATTGCCGACAATTGCTGAAGCATCTATCCTTCTGCACCTGTTTGTAAATCATTATTAACCGAAAATTTGAATTTTCTTGTAAATTCCTTTGTTTCGTTATTGCGCACTGCTTCGCTCTGATTTTGCCCGACAACGCTTGTTATCGCTCCCACATCAATCCATATTTCGTTATTGCTCTCTTTTTGGCTCTCATCAAACACAAGCTCAAGCCCCAGATGCAAATGACTTTCGGTTATTCCGTTTGTATTTTCGGTATCGCTGTAACCCGTTCTTCCCACATAACCGATTACATCGCCTGCACAAACCTTGTCGCCCTCTTTAAGATTTTCGGCAAAGGGACGGTTCTGTCTTAGGTGGGCATAGTACCAATAGCGTTTTTTGTCGGCAGAACGGATTCCGATTCGCCAGCCGCCGTATCTGTTCCAGCCCATAATTTCAACCGTTCCCGACTCAACCGCAGTGACAGGTGTGCCGACCGCCGCCATAAGGTCGTGACCGAGGTGCGGTCTTGTGTAGCCATAGGTTCTGACAGCCCCGAAATCATCATAGCAGGAATACGGAAAAGTTTTGGCAATCGGCGAAAACCAACACAAGCCGTAGCCTTTTTCAGTACCTTTTGAGGTTTCTTTTTCGTAATTGCCTACAATTCCGGAAAGTGCCGCACCGTATGCCTGAGAGTAGTAGCTGAAATATTTCATATCCTTTGTCAGGTTTTCAACGGTTTCGCCGTTTTTGATTTTGTCGGCAAAAGCGGTCATATCGCTGTATTTGTACTTTGTAAAATCACCGCCGTATTTTGCGCCGAGATACGCAAGCACAGTTACGCAGTCGGTGTGCCTGTCGTCATCGTGAGTTTGTATATCGAGGTCAACGGCATTTTGCAGAGCGTCCTTCGTAACATTAAATTCAACATATTTTATGTAGCCTGACGGGGTTTCTTTTCCGCCCAAAAATATCACTGCCGACAATGCCGCAAGCATTACGCACAAGAACGCACAGAACAATTTTTTCATATCAATCACCGATAATATGTATGAAAAGACGGTGCGGATTATGACGGTGTAAAATCGGCAGCGGCAACCTGCCGTTAATTCTTTTCGCTGTAATTCTTCAGCTCCGCAGGGGTTCTGCCGTATTCGGACTTACAGGATAAAATAAGAGAATTAACATTCGGAAAACCGTTTTCAATCGCCGCCTGTCTGACAGTGATTTTTTTATTTCTCAAATCATCAATTGCATGCTCAAGGCGAACCCTGCGAAGATACCTTGAAAAGGTTTCCTCTGTTTTTTCCTTGAAATATTTTGAAAAATGTGCCGGCGTCATTCCCACATAATTGGCAATTTCACCGAGCGTTATTTCGTGCTTATAGTTGTCGTGCATATATCGGATGGCACTTTTTGCACAGTCAAAATCATCGGCCTGTGAGCCGTGAACATACTCAATGTTATTATCAATGCAGTCGCGGATAAGGTAGTACGCAACGCTGTACATTACTGCTCTGACCTTCATACTGATGAGCTTGCTTTTGTATTCCTCAAAACCGTATAATGTGTTCATTGTTTCCCTGATAAATTCCAACGCTTCGCCTTGGGGCTGTTTAAATTTCGGTACAATATGCGGGTCATCAACATACGGTGCAATGGCTTTGGGGATTATATTGAGCATAATAACTTGAGTATCGTCACCGATATCTTCGTAGGAATGAACCTCCTGACTGTTCAGCACATAAACATCGCCCTCGTTAAGAATTATTTCGCAGTCGAGCTTATTAAGCCTTACCTTTCCTTTTTTTACATAGGCAATTTCATACGACACATGCCAGCGAAGACCTGCCTCAAAAGGCACCTTCCTGTCGGGGTATCTTGTAACCCGTCCGCTGTAATACGGTTCGGGCGGTAACAACGCCTTTTTGTACTTCATAGTTTCACCTTCACTGTCAGTTATTTATTACATAGTCTGCGCAAAAATAAATATATTTAAGATCCGCAATTACCGCAGAATGGTCTGTTTTTACAACAACTGTTCTGCGTTCTTTTTTGCTGATTTCCTCAACACAGCGTGCAACATTGCATTTTGAAGGCTCGTAGCCGTATTTTTCAAAAAACTCCTCGGTTGTCATAACAAGTGAGCCGTAGCCCTCAAACATATGCAGGAGAGAATAATCAATCAGCTTGTACTCTTCTTCAATAAGATTGATTCCTATATCGCAATTCGTCATTGACCCGATATAGTACGGTGCGTCATTCAAAAACATTCCTGTCTTAAATGAACCGATTGAAACGGTAAGGTCTGAATTTACCGCCGTACCGCACACACCGGTATCGCCGTTGATTCCGCTGTTTATATCGGCGCTTATAACATAGGCATTTGTCATATTTATCTGCTCAACGGCATCAAGCATTTCGCCCGTTAATTCACCCGAAAACCCTGTTCCGAGCAAGCAGTCTGTGACAATGTCAAAGCCTGTAAAGGCAGCCGCCTGTGACATCGGTAATTCTTCCGCACCAAGTGACATTGCTTTTTTATAATAGTAAAGACCGTCCTTTGAAAAGCCGTCGCCTACTCTGAAAATTGTCGGAGTAAAGCCGTTTTGGCACAAAATGCAGGCGAGCGCATAACCGTCGCCGCCGTTATTCCCCTTTCCGCAAACCACGGCAACCTTACCGACAAATTTTGCCGATTCAAAAATCCCCTTTGCGGCTCTGTACATAAGCTCTGCCGAGGGGGTATGCTCCGCAATTGTTTTTGCGTCGCTCTTTCTCATATTTTCAACTGAAACAACCTGAGCAAATTCCATAATATATCTCCGTTCTCCGAAAAATCCGATAACTCTATTTATCCTTGCCGTTTGCGGCATTATAAGCCGTGATGACGGCACTGTCTTCCATATTACAGCCGAGCAGAAACAATGGCGTTACACTGAAACACCCGTCGAACAATTCAAGCAGTCTTTCCATTCTGCTCCGTTCAACATCAATAACAGCTGCTTCAAACAACTGCCTTAAAACTTGTGACGGCAAAACCCTTGCCGCCCTGTTTTCCTTTGCTCTTTCAAGTATATATACAGCCTTAAGCGGAGCCTTTGTGTTTGTTCCTATGTTAGCCTTTCCCATCCAGGGTGTTCCGTAAACATAAAACCTTCCGCCACACCTTCGTATAATCGGCTTGTCGTCGTTAATCATCGTCACCCTGTCGCCAAAATGCTTCTGCCAAAGTGCCGTGTGGGTTGACTTGCCTGTTCCGCTGACAGCCGAAAAAGCATAGCCCTCACCGTCAAGCTCTAAACACGATGAATGAAAAAAGAAACCGTCAAACCCGTCAAGCACCGCATTGCAAAATTTTGTGAGTATCAGAACATCCTCCGCTTCCTGCCTGTCGATATTGTTGCCAAGCATACAACGCTGAGTAATTTCACCGTCGGTAACAGACACAGTTATATCAACCTTATCCGATTTATCCGACTGAATGATATACGGCTCAAGACGCTGTCCTGCAAGTTTATATTTTGGGTTTATTTCAACATTTAAGTCTGCAATTCTGTATATCGGCATAAGCTCTCCGTTAATCACATAATATCATTAAAAAATGACATCATAATTGTAACACAAATTAACAATTATTGCTACGGCGAAATGTATAAATATAAATTTAGCTTTTAGTGCAAATTGTTCAGGCAGGCAGTATTGCGGCTGAATTATGCACAATTTTTGCCATATTATTTTGTCACAATAAACATATTGAAAATTTTTATTATTGATTGTGCCTGTATAAAACCGCATAATTTTATATATTCGTATTTACCCGTATTTTTTGTTGCAGGATTAACTTTGACACAAAATAGGTTGACAGATATAAGTTCCACAGCAGGAGTAGGAAAGAGGCAAACTTTACTATGGGAATTAACTAAAAAGAAAAAATTTTAAAAAACTATTGACATAATCCATGCACAGTGCTATAATAAAAAAGCTGTAAAAAACAGCAAGCATCCATATCGCGGGATAGAGCAGCTAGGTAGCTCGTCGGGCTCATAACCCGAAGGTCGTCGGTTCAAATCCGGCTCCCGCAACCACTAAGAAACGGCTTAACCACTAAGGTTTTGCCGTTTTTCTTTTTATATTCCGAACGCCTGTTTTTACGAGTTGGTGTTTATTTTTGGGGGTATGCCCTCTAAAAATGCTAAAATTGAACAGAACCGATTATAAAAAACAGTCGGGCAACAGAAATTTTGCATTTTGCAAACCTGCTGCCCGACTGTGAGTTTCTATTTTCAATTTGCTGACAATTTGCTGACTGCTTGCCGTTATATAAGTCCTACAATGTAACTCTGAATTGTGGTTGCGTCAATGACGGTGATATCGGAATCAAAGTTCACATCGGAGTTTATACTCTCAATTTCGCTCTGATTGACAAGACCCACAATTGCCTTCTGAATTGCGGTTGCATCGGCAATATTTATTTCGCCGTCACCGTTTACATCACCGTAATATGCTTTTTCAATTGAATTTGTGCTTGAAATCATAATATAGTTTGTCATACCGATTGCAAGACTGTCTTTGTCAACCCTTTTTATATACTTCAAAGTCGCTTTGTTGTTCGGAGAATCCGACACGGCGGCATACATTGCGTCACCCTTGAGAACCATACCGTAGCAAAGCTTGCCTGATGATGCGGACACACCGCTGATATCAGATGCGACAACTGCCTGTCTGCCTGTTTTAACATCGTATGAATACACGGTGTCGGAGGTGTTGAAATACAGGACACCGTTGTATTTTTCAAGGCTCATAAATGTATTTATCCAGTAGGAATTACCGCCGGCACTCCATTTTTCGTCTACTGTCAGCTTTTTCTCATATGTATTGCTGTCAAGCTTGTATTTTAACAATGCACCCTTGTTAGCTGAAGAATTGTTGTTGACAAAGCCGTAAAATTCGCCGTTGATCTCACAAAGCCTTGTGTCGAAATTATGGATTTCGTAATTATCGTATTTTGTCGAATTTGCGCTGTTGCTTATTGTGTAATCATAGTGCTTTGACGGAAGATTCTGAATGGCTTTGTCGCTTAAAAGAAAGTATGTATGCTGAGCGTGTCCCGGTCGGTCATTAATAGGATCATCCCATGTAACATCAACATTATACCAAGCGTTGCCGATATGAACCTTGTTCCACATATGGTTCATTGAGTTTGACTCAACAAGTTCGGAGTCTATTCCGGCAAGCGAAAGAATGTAGGAATACGCAAGTGCATAGCCCTGACATACGGAAGTCTTTTCAACAAGTGAATTGTATATATCGGCCTTGCTGTAATCTGATGTGCTGTACTCGCTCATAATGGCAAGCTCATCGTGGATTACAAGAGCCTTTTCGGAATCGGTCATATCCTCTTTCACAAGTGAAAGTATTCTCTCGGTTTCTTTATCAAGCAACTTTTTCTGTGTTGCATACTCGCTCTTGCTGATTGTGTACTCGGGATGGATTGATGCAATCGTGTCCTCTGACGGATAGTAGGAGTACGAAAATCCCTGATTCACATAATAAAGCTCAGGATGAGTCAATGTCAGCACCCTAAAAATTTCCGAAATATCACTTCTCGGCACATTTAGACTGCTGATATCAATTTTCTCGTCAAAATTTTTAAGGCTGTCAAGAATCGTATTCTCGACCTTGCTGTATTTATTGTGTATTGCTTTGTTGTAAACAATTTTGCCTTTTTTCGGCGCTGTGTATGCCGAGGCTGTGAAAATGCCCGTTGACACCACACAGGATACTGCAACCGATACCGTGAGAATCATTGCAAATAATTTACCTGTTAATTTTTTCATGTATATTTCCCCTTCTTGAGTCAAAGAAGCAAAATGCACAAAAAATTTTGATTTTCTCTGACTGTTATGATTAAATTATACCATTGGTAACCGTGATAATTCAATCCGCATAAATACCGAAATTATAAGCATTTATTTGTCTGTTTATACAAAAATTTAGTTTAATTACAGATAAAACGCAATAAAACGGCAGCAAAACGCAATAAAACATACTAAGCTATACCGTCATACAATCTGCTGTCTGCACATACAATCTATTACAGATGTCCCCCTAAGGAGGACAGACAGGAGGGCTGTATGTGAAAGGTATCGTAGAAGAAAGAGCGGCAATGCTCGGCGAATACATAATCGAAAGCAAGGCAACCGTCAGAAGTACGGCGAAAAAATTCGGTGTGAGCAAAAGCACCGTACATAAGGATGTCAGCCAACGGCTAAAGGTGCTTAACCCTGCGCTTTACCGACAGGTGAGGAAAATTCTTGACACCAACAAAAGCGAAAGGCATATAAGAGGCGGTCTTGCAACAAAAAATAAATATCTGCAAAAGAAAGCCTCCGAAAGCGAAAAAAGCTGAAAATCAACTGCAATACGGCTCATATACCATACGAAATCGCCTTTTTAAAGCATATTTTGGATATTTTGAAACTTTACTTTTTATGACTTGCGTTGTATAATGGAGTGTAAATATTTTCAGATTTGTCTATAGTTTGTGTACGGCAGTGGTTAATGCACGGCTGTACCTGAGGAGAAATTAAAAATGAGAAAAATTCCGTTTTCACCGCCTGACCTTTCTCAGGCAGAAATTGACGAAGTTATAAAGGTTCTGAAATCGGGCTGGATTACAACAGGTCCCGAAACAAAGCTTTTTGAAAGCCGTATTGCAGAAAGATGTCACACAGAAAAGGCTGTCTGCCTTTCATCGCAGACCTCTTGTGCCGAGCTTACTCTGCGTATTCTCGGCATCGGTCCCGGAGATGAGGTCATAGTTCCTGCGTACACCTACACGGCAACTGCATCAATTATCTACCATGTGGGCGCAAAGCCTGTTATGATTGACTGCAAAAGCGGCAGCTTCGAGATGGACTACGATAAAATGGAGGCGGCAATCAACCACAACACAAAGGTTATCATTCCTGTTGACCTTGCAGGCGTTGTGTGCGATTATGACCGTATTTTTGAGGCTGTTGAAAGAAAGAAAAGCGTTTTCAATCCGCGCAACGAGCTTCAGGAAAAGTTCGGCAGAGTTATTGTTATGGCTGACGGCGCTCACGCATTCGGTGCGCAATGGCACGGTAAAATGTGCGGTGAAATTGCCGACTTCACAAACTTCAGCTTTCACGCTGTAAAGAATATGACAACCGCCGAGGGCGGTGCGGCTGTTCACCGTTCACATGACGGAATTGATGAGGAAGATATGTACAAGCAGTATATGCTTCTTTCGCTTCACGGTCAGACCAAGGACGCATATCAGAAAAATAAGGTCGCATCGTGGGAATATGATGTTGTTGACACTCAGTATAAGTGTAATATGACCGATGTGCTTGCCGCAATCGGTGTGGCTCAGCTTGAACGCTACGATAAAATTCTCGACCGCAGACATCAGCTTATAAAGCTTTACAACGAAGAATTTAAGGATTTGCCCGTTCAGGTGCTTAATCACTGCGATGAAAACCACCGCAGCAGCGGTCACCTTTACTTTGTAAGATTTATCGGCAAAGACGCAGAATACCGTAATAAGTTCTATAATATGATGGCTGACCACGGAGTGATGTGCAATGTCCACTTCAAGCCGTTGCCGTTGCTTTCGGCATACAGCAAGCGTGGCTTCAAAATTACCGATTACCCGAATGCGTACAATATGCACAAAAACCAGCTCACCCTCCCGATGAACTCAACCCTCACCGATGATGAGGCATGGTATGTTATCGAAACATTCAAGCAATGTATGAAAACTCTTAAATAATGCACGGCGCACCGCCGGCAGCGTGTCGCTGCGCCCTGTTCGTGTAGACAGTTTGCGATAGTTCAAACATTATCGCCCGAGCGTTATTTTTTAATTGAAAGTTGAAAATGGAAAACGGCGAGTCGCTGCGCCCTGTTCGTGAAGACAGTTTGCGATAGTTCAAACATTATCGCCCGAGCGTTATTTTCAAATTGAAAGTTGAAAATGGAAAATGAAAAATTGTAGGGGTGTTCATCGGACACCCGCTCGTGTGCAACGTACACAATTGCGCGCATTGCGTACAAATTTGAATACACATTTTTCATCACATAAAAAAATATGTGTTTAAACAAATTCTATCATTAAGGCGAGCGCCCAATGAGCGCCCCTACAATTAAACAGTTAAATTCATATAAAATAAAAATTGCATCAATGCCGTTTCGGGCATCAATGCAATTCATTTATCTCAACTATCTTCTCGAAAGGTCTGCGGTGGCACACCGCCGACCATAATTTTCCATTTTCAATTTTCCATTTTACATTAACTACTAAATCCGCTCATCATACCGGTAAGCATAACAACTAAGGGCATTGCTGCAAGCGAAAATACTGTTGTTGCGGCAACAATACTGACTGACAATTCAACATCCTTGTTAAATTTTGTTGCAAACATAGTTGTTGTTGCGGCAGTAGGCGCTGATGTAGCGATTACGCAAGCCATGGTAATAATCGGAGTGACACGGCACAATGACATTACAACCGCTGTAAGCATCGGCAAAACAATCAAACGAACCGCCGATGAAAAATATACGCCCTTGTCGGTGAATGCCTTTTTAAAGTCAGCCTGTGAAAGGTAAAAACCGATAATAAGCATCGGGAGCGGAGTGTTCAGAACTGCAAGATATTCAACCGGCTGACTGATTATGTACGGAAGCTTAAAACCTGTAATAAACAGGATAATTGCAAGAAGAACACCGATAAGACCGGGGTTGAGAACAAGCTTTTTGAACGAAAGCTGTTTTTTGTCACCGCTCATCGAAACAAGTCCGTGCGTCCAGACAAAGATATTGAATACGGCAACAAAAATTGAGCCGTAGAACCAACCGTCATCACCGAGAATTGCTTTTTGAAGCGGCAGGGACATAAACGCGCAGTTTGAATAAATTGTTGCAAAGCGGATAACCGCCTTACGGCTTTCATCTTTATCATGAAAAATCAGGTTACAGATAAGTATTGACACAGCGAAAATAAGTGCAGAGCAGGTAACGCAAATTATAAGTCCGCTTAAAAGCTCAAACGAGAACTCCCGCTGAAAAGCAGAAATCATAACGCAGGGCGTCACAACATACAACACTATATCGGTCATGTGACGGGCGGAAAAATCGGTGATAATTTTCTTCTTACCGCAAATAAAACCAACTGCAATCAAAATGAACAGTACAAGCACCTGTTGTGCAATAATAATGAAATTCTCTCCCATAAATCATTCTTCTCTCTTACATTAATTGGCTACTATTTTAGCACAGTTGCAAGGGGTTTTCAAATGATGATGTGCTTTTTTTCGTTTTTTTGACAAGAAAAAACGACATAGTTCACAAATATGAGGCAATAACATTGTGCATTTCAACTAACAGGAATTTTATTTTTTCGCAAATATGTATTAACCGCCGAATTTTTGTACAGTTTATTGACATTTTTTACTCTGAAATGTATAATATTTACAAAAGATAAAACTTTTATTCCTGCAATATTTTATTACTTTGAAAGAAGGATTTGTTATGGCAACAACTAAGAAAACAACTGCAAAAGCAACTGCTGCAAAGGCTGCGGATGTTAAAGAAGAGCCTGCAAAAAAGGCTGTTGAAGTAAAGGCTGAGCCTGCTAAGACTGTTGCTGCAGCTGCAAAGAAGGCTGAACCCGCAAAGACAGAAACCGTAAAGGTTGAAACTGTTAAGAAAGCAGAGCCCGTTAAAAAGGCTCCTGTTAAGAAAGCAGCTCCAAAGAAGGTTGCTCCAAAGAAGCCCGTTCCGGTTGAAACAAAGGTTAATTTCTTCGTAGAATATGCAGGCGCACAGGTTCCTGTTGAAGAAGTAATCAAAAATGTTAAGGCTACATACGGCAAGGAAGCAAAGGAAATTTCAATTTATCTCAAGCCGGAGGAGAGCAAGGCTTACTTTGTTGCCGACGGCAACGCAGAAGAAATGGATGTATTCTTCTGCTGATTGCAATAAATTTTAATAAAACCGATTAACACACAGCATTTTATGCTGTAAGAAGGCACATAACCGAAAACAATGACGGTTATGTGCCTTTTGCGGTTTTGTATTCATATATAAATAATGTTGCAAGGTTTCTGTAGTACCCCGACACAATAACGCACGGCTTTTATTGTGTCGGGGTACTTGAGCATAAACATAAAATTTCATCAAGCGGGCGGATAATATCCGCCACTACAGAATTGTGTGAACGGTTGCAATGTCATGCTCGGGCATAGTATGTTTTTTGACATCTCAAACTATCTACACGAATTGGGTACGGCGGCTCGCCGTGCGGGCGGATAATATCCGCCACTACAGAATTGTGCGAACGGTTGCAAAACGGCTGATTTGTTTTGAAAATTTATACAGCTATGCAATATGCACAAAAGAATGTTAAAAATTTCACAATTATTTAGTTAAAAGTTTAACAAAAAATTATGCACTTCATATAAAATATTTTGCTCTTTTTGTAGGAAATGTAAAAAACTCTTTATTTGTATTTGCTAAATGCACAAAGAAAATTCCGATTATTTTGTTATTTTTACACTATACTAACCCCTTAATTTGTTGTATAATATAACCGAAGCAATGAAAGATTGCTCAATAAAAAATAAATATTTTAAAGCGAAAGGGGCTTTATTATGAAATTAGATACAGTTCTTGCAAAAAGAGAGAACAAGGTAGTTTATAAAGACGGCGCGCTTGCAGCAAAAGTTTTTGACGAGTGCTATCCGAAATCAGATATTCTTAACGAGGCTCTTAATCAGGCGAGAGTTGAAGAAACAGGCCTTAATATTCCGAAAATCGAAGAAGTTACAAAGATTGACGGCAAGTGGGCTATTATTTCAACCTTTATTGAAGGCAAGACTCTTGCTGAGCTTATGGCAGAGCATCCTGAAAAGGAGGATGAATATCTTAATCTCTTTGTTGACATTCAGGTTAAAATCCTCAGTCAGAAAGCACCGTTGCTTAACAAGCTGAAAGATAAGATGAAACGCAAAATCAGCGAAACAGACCTTGATGCAACAACAAGATATGAGCTTGAAACACGCCTTAACGGTATGCCGAACCACACAAAGGTTTGTCACGGCGATTTCAACCCGAGCAATATTATTATTGACGAGTCGGGCACACCGTATGTAATCGACTGGTCGCACGCAACACAGGGTAACGGTTCAGCCGATGCAGCGAGAACATATCTGCTGTTCCGTTTGAATCATCAGGAAGAGCTTGCTGAAAAGTATATGAAGCTTTATTGCACAAAGACGGACACAGCCCGTCAGTATGTTGACCGTTGGCTCCCAATCGTAGCCGCATCGCAGTCTGTTAAGGGCAAACCCGAAGAAAGAGAATTTCTCCTAAAATGGGCAAGTGTTTGTGAATATCAGTAATGCGACGCTTTTTAAAGGTATTTTAACATTACTGACCGTTGATTGATTTCCAAATTTCATATTGAAATTTTCTCTCCTCTATTTTTTCATATTTTCATAATTGTATTACGGAAACCGAATAAAAGCGCTCCCACTCCACACGCTTGGAGTGGGAGTGCTTTTTTGTACACTGTGTTTGTTACTCCGTTTTTATATAGAGCCAATTTTTGTTACACCGAAGCAACTTAAATATTACAAAATATTACAAATTTTGTAATATTTGCTCTATTTGAGTGTGTGAAATAAAGATTTTGTGAGTGAAACTGCATCGAAATTTCCGAATTAGCAAAAAATACAGGCTTTGGGGTTGATTTTTTAAAAATATGATGCTATAATAGTTACAAATTTGTTATCAAGGTGTAACCTTAATTGTAATTAACAGTCAGATTTGGTAACAATTAAGATGGAGGTAATTAACGATGCAGAGAATAAAAAAGATTACTGCAATCATACTGAGTGTTCTCACACTTTCAAGTGTATGCGTGTTCAGTTCTTCTTTTTCTGCCGGTGCAAAAGGCACGGGTGCCGGTCTTGCAGAGTGGGCGCTTAATGCCTATAACAGCGGATGGTCATATGTTTACGGCGGTTCAACCCCCGGTGCGGTAGACTGTTCAGGTCTTATCTATTCATATGCCGGCGGTGAAAGATGCGGTAATCCTCAGCTTGAAACAGCTACCGAAACAGGTTCGGTAAGCGCAGGTATCCCAAATGTTCACGGTCTTGGACTTTGGCGTCCCGGTCATGTGGGCGTTTATGTCGGCAACGGTATGGAGGTTGACGCAAGAGGCGATGAATACGGTGTTTGCTACGAGGCAATCGGCGGTTACAACAATTGGACATACTGGTTCAAGCTTGCCGCAGTTTCCTATGTAACAAACGGTTGGGAAAGCTTTAACGGCAGCTATTACTATTATGAAAACGGCGAGTACATTGTAAATACTTCAAGAACAATTGACGGTACTACATATTACTTTGATTCACAGGGTCGATCGAGCAAGACTCCTTCCGATACTTCATCAAGCAGTTCTTCAAGCAGTTCGTCAGGTTCGGATAATTCATCAGGTTCAAGCTCATCAAGCGCTTCTGATTCATCCGGCAATCAGTCATCTTCAAGCAACGCACCGAGCGTGTACAAGAACGGTTCATCGGGTGCAGAGGTAAAGAAGATTCAGCAAAGACTGGCTGACCTCGGTTACTATAACGGTGCGATTGACGGAAACTTCGGCGATGCAACAGAAGAGGCTTACAAGGCATTCCAGAAGGCTGCGGGTCTTACGGTTGACGGTATCGCAGGCGACTCAAGAAATACGCTTTATTCAGAGGACGCTCCTGAAGCCCCAAAGGCAGATACAACTGCAAAGGTTGAGGAGGACAAGCCCGAAGAAGAAACAACTGCTCCCACAGAGCCTGCGACAGAGCCTACAACAGAAGCAGTTCAGTATCAGAACGGTGACGAAGGTGAGAAAATAACTGCAATTCAGCAGCAGCTCATCAAGCTCGGCTACTTTGCAATGGAAGCAACAGGCTATTACGGCGAGTACACAGCACAGACTGTTGCGAACTTCCAGAATCAGAACTCACTCGATTCAACAGGTATCGTTGACGAGAAGACATACAACGCACTCTTCAGCGATAAAGCAGTTGCAAATCCTGATACAGAGGTTGTAAGCGGTGAGGTTTCACCGGCAGTTTCAGCCGCTCCGATTGAAATGCCCTCGTCAACAGGTGCATCGCAGTTCATTCTTTCAAACGAAAAGAATCAGAACTATTCAGACACAGCGTCAAGCGTTGCGGTTCAGTCTGTAAAATCAGCTGACAGGGCTCTTGCAAAATCAAAAGCCGCAACTACTCCGACACTTGTTGCCGCAGTTCAGAGATCGGCAAATGTGGGTCTTTGGTTTGCGCTTGTTGCAGTTATCCTCGGTGCAATCGCTTTCGTATTTTTCCTTCGTGACAGAAAGCTTTCAAGATATTCAAGATATGTCGCAAGAAAGAAGAAGAGAGCCACAAAGGACGAGCTTAACACAAGATGGTAATCAATACATAATCTAATTTATTAAACAGCCGATTGAAAGATATCGGCTGTTTTTGTTTAATTGAAAATTAAAAACGCATAATTGAAAATTTCGGTCGGAAATAAAGTCTTGTTAAGTGCAAAGCTTATTGTTTCCGACCATATTATTGCAACCGCTGCGACCTTTAATTTTTGCTTGACAAACTGTACGAACAAATGTACTATAGATAGAAGAGCCGAGGTTCGCAGCCTTAAAATAACGACCGGCGAGGACTAAGCCGAGGAAATCACGGAGCGATTGGAACGGATTAGACGAGTGGGAGATATTTTAAGGAAAGCGGAGAACAACGAGGCTTGACAGGAAGAAGAGCCGAGGTTCACAGCCTTAAAATAACGACCGGCGAGGACTAAGCCGAGGAAATCACGGAATGATTGGAAGGGATTAGACGAGTGGGAGATATTTTAAGGAAAGCGGAGAACAACGAGGCTTGACAGAAAGAAGAGCCGAGGTTCGCAGCCTTAAAATAACGACCGGCGAGGACTAAGCCGAGAATGATAACTTTGAAATATGCAGAAAATATGCAACTTAAAAATCACAAGGGGAAAAAACTATGAACAAACCGCTTGCGGACAGAATCCGCCCGAAAACTCTTGATGATATAGTGGGACAAAAGCATCTTATTGCACCCGAAAAGCCATTGCGGAAAATTATTGACAGCGGAGATATTCCGAATCTTATTTTTTACGGACCCTCGGGTGTGGGCAAGACTACACTTGCAACATATATTGCAAGAAAAACAAACCGTACTCTCAAAAAGCTGAACGGCACAACTGCGTCAACCGCCGATATAAAGGAAATTGTTTCGCAGCTCAACACATTTTCAGGAGTAAACGGTATTCTTCTCTATCTTGATGAGATTCAGTATTTTAACAAAAAGCAACAGCAAACCCTGCTTGAATACATCGAAAACGGAAGTATAACCCTGATTGCTTCAACAACCGAAAATCCGTACTTTTATGTATATAACGCAATACTCAGCCGTTCAACGGTTTTTGAATTTAAGCCGGTTACTCCCGACGAGGTTGAAAGGGCGGTTTACCGTGCATGTGATTTTCTTGTCGAAGAGAGCGGCATTGATATTGAAATGTCGGAGGAGTGTGCAAAAAAAATTGCAACGGGCTGTGGCGGAGATGTTCGCAAGGCTATGAATGCGGTTGAGCTTTCCGTGATTGCAACAGATGAAATTGACGGAAAAAAGGTTGTAAGACTTGAAACCGTTGAACAGCTTGTGCAGAAAAGTGCAGTAAGATATGACCGTGAGGGCGATGAGCATTACGATATTATTTCAGCATATCAAAAAAGTATGCGCGGCAGTGACCCCGATGCGGCGCTTCATTATCTTGCAAGACTTCTTGAGGCAGGCGATTTGCCCAGTGCATGCCGCAGACTTATGGTGTGTGCGTGTGAGGATGTGGGGCTTGCGTATCCGCAGCTTTTGCCGATTGTAAAGTCGTGCGTGGATATGGCGCAGGCTGTAGGGCTTCCCGAGGCGAGAATACCCCTTGCAGACGCGGTGGTGATGGTGTGCAATGCTCCAAAATCCAATTCGGCATATATGGGAATAAACAGAGCCTTGGCAGATATTCACACAGGTAATTCGGGACCGGTGCCCAGACAACTGCAGAATAAGCACTGCGACGGAGAAGACAACCCGAATAAGGGTCAGTTTTATCTGTATCCCCACGATTTTCCGAACCACTATGTTGAACAGCAATATCTGCCCGACGCATTAAAGGATAAAAAGTATTATGAGTACGGCAAAAACAAGAACGAACAGGCGTTCAAAGCCTACTGGGACAAAATCAAGGGGAAGTAATCCGATTTAATGAATTTTGATTTTAAAAAAACAAGTTAATATAAAAGTCGTTTATGAGTCGGTCAAAAAAGCTCGAAAATTATAAGTACACATCTGATTTGTTGCGTTTTATATTTTCATTTCTTGCTATTTATTTTCTTATTGTTTAATATGCACAATTTGAATGTGAATATTTTGTGACACAAGATATTTTATTATTCTAAAAAAGAAAATAAAAACCGATTCGATAATGTAAAATTAAGGAGTAATTGTGGAGTAGTGTTGAGTAGCTTCACACATGCAACAAAAAATAATTTTGGAGGAAATCAAAATGGTAAAAAGACAACACAAAATCATTTGCCTTGTGCTTTGCCTTATGCTGGCGGTTTCAACCGTATTCGTCGGTGCAGTAAGCGCTTCTGCTGCAACAGGCGATACTGTTTACGTTAAGGTAAACAACGGCTGGTCAAATGTTAACTGCTATATGTGGACTGACGGTCTCGGCAGCAACGCATCTTGGCCGGGTAAAGCAATGACAAAGGTTGAAGACGGTGTATATTCCTACACTCTTGACAAGGATTATACAATGGTAATCTTCAACAACGGCTCAGATCAGACAGGCGACCTTGCATACCCGGGTCACGGCAAAATCTATGACCTTTCAAAGAAAACATGGTCGGATTATGCAGGTGCTCCTTCACAGGGTCCAACTGTTCAGACACCTACAAGCGCAACAACAGCAACAACAGCAACAACTCCCACACAGGGCAGTGAAGGCACAACTATTTTCCTCAATAACGAGGCAGGTTGGGCAACACCTGTTGCTTATATGTGGAACAGCAATTCTGACAGCAACGGCGCATGGCCGGGCGTAAAGATGACAAACATCGGCGGCAATGTCTATCAGTATACTGCATCAAAGACATTTACAAGCTGCATCTTCAGCAACAGCGGTCAGTCACAGACAGGAGACCTTACTGCAAAGGACGGCTATATATACAACAACAAGACTAATCAGTGGTCTGTTTATGATACAAGCCCTCTCCAGGTTAAGGAATTTACTGCTGATCCTGCATCAAACATCTACACAGGTACAGATGTACAGCTTTCTGCAACTGCTGCCAATAAGAGCGGTGCAGCAGTAAGCTACAAGTTCTCTGTTACTAACGCACAGGGCGGAACATCAACACTTTCCGACTTCTCTTCAGCAAAATCAGTAACATGGACTCCTACAGTTGCAGGTGAATACACAATTACATTTGACTTTAAGGATACAGACGGCAACACAAACAGCCGTACAATGACTCTTGAAGTTAAGGACGACTCAGCACTTGTTAAGCCAATCATCAAGAGTGTTACTCCTGCAAACCTTAACCTCATTAAGGTTAACTCAACTGCTACTGTAACAGTTAAGGCAGGCGGCGGTAAGACAGGTACAAACCTTCTTTTCTACAAGTATGTTGTAACTGATCCTAACGGCGCTCAGAACACTCCTTACTACACACTCAACAACATTTACACATTCGTTCCTACAATGAAGGGTGAATACAAGGTTAATGTTTATGTTCAGGGCTCTGACAACAGCACAATAAACAAGACTTATACTTACACAGCAGCAGATGATGTTACTGAGCCGACAACAGTTGTTGTTCCTACAACAGCTCCTCAGCCAACTACTGTTCCGCAGCCTACAACAGCTCCACAGCCTGCAACAAAGCCACAGCCAACTACTTCACCGGTTCAGCCGACTACAGCAGTTCAGCCTACAACTGCTCCCGAAAGACTCCGCGGTGATGTTAACGGTGACGGTACTGTAACTGTTGTTGACACAACATATCTCCAGAAGTCACTTGTTCATATCGCAGGTGTTCCTTCGCTCGATCAGCTTGATCTTGCAATATGTGATCTTGACGGTGACGGCATAATCAGTATTAAAGACGCAACTATTATCCAGACAATTGTTCTAAATCTTAAATAATCTAAATTAAATAATAAAGATTGGAGATATACTTATGACAGGAATCAAGAAGCTGTGTGCGCTTGTTCTTGCTGTAATGATGGTTGTAACCGTAGGCGTGATTTCTGTAAATGCAGCTCAGAGTTCCGACTCTGATGCTGTTGCTGCGGATACAACAAATACAGGCATTACAATTCATGTAAGAATGAAGGACAGCACTCAGCCATATGTATATTTGTGGAACTCGCTTCCTACAAATAGCGCTATGTCAAAGTCTTACCCCGGTGAGAAGATGACAAAGGGCGACAAATGGTACAACTACCATGTAGCTGATGTTACAAAAGTAAACGCAATTATCACAGACGCAGACGGCAAGCAGTACTCTACAGAGAAAAAGCTTGAGTCAGGAGCAAGCTCAGACTGGTACTTTGAGAACGGTAAGTGGTCAAAATACAACCCTGACGAGCCGGATCCGATTGGCAGCGTTGATATGCGTGAAGAAACAATCTACTTCGTTATGACAACCCGTTTCTATGACGGAGATACAGGCAACGATGTTCACTGCTGGGATGACGGCACAGCCGGCAACGGTGATGACGACCCTGCATGGCGTGGTGACTTCAAGGGTCTTGGCGAAAAGCTCGACTACATCAAGGCTCTCGGCTTCAGCGCAATCTGGGTAACACCTGTTGTTACAAACGGATCAGGCTATGACTACCACGGCTATCATGCTATGGATTTGTCAACAGTTGATGCTCGTTATGAAAGCTCAGACTACACATACGAGGATCTTATTCACGATGCTCACCAGAAGGGCATGAAGATTATTCAGGACGTAGTTCTTCAGCACACAGGTAACTTTGGTGAAGCACACTTCTGTGATCTTTTCACAAAGGATACAACTAAAGACCTTGGCAACCTTCAGGAGTCATTGATTCCTACACAGTATCTTCTTGATACATACGGCCTTAAGTCACCTGAGGAATACTGGGCTCAGAAGCCGGGTGTTCAGTATCAGCAGAGACTTAATCTTATGAAGAATGTTACTTACTCAGGCGACAACGGTAACTCAACAGGACCTCAGCCCGCAGCTAAGGACTTCTCTATGGATAAGATTTCACAGAGTGATACTTACAACCCGAACAACTACTATCATACAGGCTATTTCCAGAGTCCTAACTATGATGACTGGACAACAAAGTTCAGCCAGATTGCAGGCGACTGCGTTGACCTTAACACAGAGAACCCTGCAGTTGCAGAATATGTTGTAGATTCATATTCAAAGTATATGGATATGGGCGTTGACGGCTTCCGTGTTGATACTGTTCGTCACATTCCGAGAGTATCTCTCAACATTATGTTCAATGATCAGCTTATGGACGCTGCTAAGGCAGCAGGCAAGCCTAACTTCTATATGTTCGGCGAAATCTGCACAAGATACACATCAGTTTGGTATCGTGGCCATGCCGAGGAGTCAACTCCTTACTACACATGGAAAGAGTCTAACTCTAAGTGGGCAGACAGCTGGAACTGGGGCACATCAGCTTCAGAAATCAACGACAACATGAACCTCGTTCTTCAGCATTATCTTGAAGAAGATAATTACAACGGTGATATGGATTCTACACAGCCAAAGAGCGACAACGCTTACCTTGACGGTATTACATATCACGGTTCCGACCGTTCTATGGCATCAGGCATGGATGCAATTGACTTCCAGATGCACAGAATGTTCGGTAGCGCTAAGAACGCTTATAACTTCGCTGTTAACAACGACCAGTATTACAATGATGCAACATACAGCGTAATGTATGTTGATTCACACGACTATGCTCCTGAACAGCCGGATGAAACAACTCGTTTCACAGGCGGTACACAGACATGGGCAGAGAATATGGATCTTATGTTCACATTCCGTGGTATTCCTTGCGTATACTATGGTTCAGAAGTTGAGTTCAAGAAGGGTGAGCTTATTGATAAGGGTACACTTATTTCTCTTGAAAACTCAGGTCGTGCATACTTCGGTGATTATCTTGAGGGTACTGTAAACGCTACTGACTTCAGTGAGTACACAGCATCAGGCACTGTTGCTGACACTCTTGCAAGCCCGCTCAGTAAGCACCTTTCAAAGGTTAATGCTATTCGTCGTGCTATCCCCGCTCTCCAGAAGGGTCAGTACACAGCATCAAACACATATGTAACAGGTGGAGATATGTCTTATGTTCGCCGTTATACTGACGACAACACAGACAGCCTTGCACTCGTTTCAATTTCTTCAGGTGCAACATTTAAGAACATTCCTAACGGCAAGTATGTTGACGCTGTTACAGGTGATGTTAAGTATGTTACAGACGGTACACTTACAGTTCCGGAACTTGCTAAGGCTAACATGAGAGTTTATGTATGCTGCGCAAGCGGATTTACAGGTATCGACGGTCAGATCGGCGGAGATTCAGCTTACGCTAAATAATTCCGACTCGGTTTATTCCTGAATCTGTAATTAAACAAAATAATTACGGCACTCCGATATTTTTCGGAGTGTCGTTTTTTTGCGCTTGTTTTGAGAATGCATTTTGTATATTTGAGCGTAGTTGAGGATAATATTATATTTTGTGTATTTGAAGGCTTTGTAACATTTTGTATGTTAAAAGTGAGTTTTACGGCAACAATTTACTGATACATAATAAAAAGCTCTAAGAGAATAAAACATAAAAAATTTCACATTGCAAAAATTATCGCGGTATATCATATTAAAGTGATAAATTGTAAAAACTATTTATTATAGTTCTTTGAAATTGCAGACTTCTTATGCAATTTGCTAAAAAACAGCGTATGATATTCGTGAAATTTACTTATGGAAATGGTTTTTGCAAAGTGCTATAATCTTGTAAATATATATAAGAAGGGCGGTGCTTTTATGCAGGAAATATTCGAACAGAGAATAAACAGACAGCTTGCAGCAAAGCAGAGAATAATTGCGGTTGCGGCAGGCAGGGAAAAGGCAGACCTTGTTTTGAAAAACGCAAAGTATCTTAATGTGTTTTCAAATGAATTTTTGTGCGGTGACATAGCCGTTGCAAACGGACTGATTGCCGGCGTCGGAAAATATGACGGTAAAACAGAGATTGATGTCAGCGGAAAACTCGTTCTCCCGGGTTTTATTGACGCACATATTCACCTTGAAAGTTCAATGGTGACTCCTGCTGAATTTGCAAAGGCAGTTGTTGCCCACGGTACAACCACAGTCATAACCGACCCTCACGAAATCACAAATGTAATGGGCATTGACGGAGTTGAATATATGATTCAGGCATCGCAAAATTTGCCGATTGATGTTCATTTTATGATGCCGTCATGTGTGCCTGCCACAGAAATTGACGAGAGCGGTGCGGAGCTTGACCGCAAGGATATTGACTTGTACTTGGATAATAATAAAAAGGTACTCGGACTTGCAGAGATGATGAACTATGTCGGTGTTATCAACGGCGATAAAAATGTGCTTTCAAAAATTGTCACCTCGCAGGCTCATCACAAGAAGATTGACGGCCACGCTCCTGAGCTTTCGGGCAATGACCTCAACGCATACATTGCCGCAGGTGTCTATTCCGACCACGAGTGTTCCACCTTTGAAAATGCCCTTGAAAAGCTGAGAAAAGGTCAGTTTATTATGATAAGAGAGGGTACTGCCGCTCATAATCTCAAGGCGCTTATGCCGCTTTTGACTCAGCAGTATTACTCAAGGTGTATGTTTGCAACAGATGATAAGCATCCAAGCGATTTGCTTTACGGCGGTCATATTGACTACATCGTAAAACAGGCGCTGAAAAACGGTGCAGATCCGATTGTTGCTCTCAAAACAGCAACCCACCATGCCGCAAGATACTTTTTGCTCAATAACAAAGGTGCGATTGCTTCGGGTTATCTTGCCGATATTGTTGTTGTCGATAATCTTGAAGATTTCAATGTTGAAACTGTTTTCAAGCGTGGCAAGCTTGTTTTTGACGGCGAAGTTAAGGACTTTTCTGCTCCCACAGTTGATGAAAAGCTTGCCGAAGAATGCTTTGACACTTTCCACCTTGACAGCGTAACTCCGAGCAGTTTCAAGGTTGACGGAAAACTCGGGCTTATCGGTCTTGTCGGCGGTGAATTGCTCACACGCAATCTCGGCACAGCAGATAAAATTGATGTGGAAAACGATATTCTGAAAATTGCCTGCATTGAGCGTCACAAAGGCACAAATCATATCGGTGTCGGCTATGTTAAAGGATATTCGCTGAAATCGGGTGCAGTCGCAACCTCTGTTGCCCACGATTCGCACAACATTATCGCAGTCGGCTGTAATGATGATGATATTGCCGTTGCCGTGAACGCAATCAAGGACAGCAAGGGCGGTATCGCAGTTGTTGAAAACGGCAAAATCAAGGCTCTGCTCGAACTCCCGATTGCAGGCTTGATGTCTGATGAACCGCTTACAACCGTAAACGAAAAGCTCGAAAATGCAAAGTTATCTGCATATGAACTTGGTGCGGACAAAAGCATTGATCCGTTTATGACTCTCTCGTTTCTAAGCCTGCCCGTTATTCCAAGCTTGAGAATAACCACCAAAGGTGTGTTTGATGCAGAAAATTGGAAAATGCTCTGATGTACGGAAGCTATTAACAATACAATAAAATATCAAATAAATAAAACAGGAAAACAAAATGCGTATTTGTCGCTTTGTTTTCCTGTTTTATTTTGTAAAAAGGTTATAGTCATTTTACAGTCACTTTGCATTTGTATAATTTGAATATAAAAGGAATCGGTTGATTAAAACAAATAGCAAATAAATTAACAAATCGGCATATTCATTGTAATTGTTCAAATCAAAAAATGTGTTTAGTAAAAATTGAGGTGAAAATTATGTCATATTATATTACCCGAATATTTAATAACAAACTTAAATTAGGCGTTATACTGTATATTTTTATTGCTCCTATACTTGATATACTGTTGACTCTGATTGATCTAAGTAAAGGAGCTTCTGTTCCTGCACCGTATTTGGCGACCTTTTTAGGAGGTTTCTCAATTGGAGGGTTAAGAAAATTACTAAAGTGGTATTTACCACTGCTTTTAGCAATCGTTGTTGCGGATGATTGCATTGAGGATTACAGAATAGGATACAAAAATATTCTTATCACAAAAAGAGGTAAGAATAAATATTTTGCATTAAATATGCTTAAAAGTTTTGTTATTTCTTTTTTGATTATTATAATTCCTCTTTTGCTTAATCTCCTTATGGTGTATATTGTTTTTGCAGGAGGTACATATTTATTTATGGATCCGGAATCTATAAAAGCAATTCCAAGTATGGCGGAGTATTATAGCCACCCAATGTTTTATAACCTGCTTTGTATTCTTCTGCTTTCGCTCACCGGTGGCGTTGTGGGAAGCGGTGCAACGGCACTTGCAATGGCATTTCCAAACAGATTTATCCTTTATCCGTTAATATTTATATTGTGGTATATACCGTCAATTGCTAAACAGTCTATTATGATGGCTTTTCAGCCTTTTACCGAATATCCATTGTCATATGCACTTCCTTCAGTTATTTTCGTATTAGCTACAAATGTGGTTGCTGTTTTGTTTTCGTTCTTTAAGGTGACTAAGTATGATCAGGTGTAAATTAAGAAAATATGCAATCGTACTTCCGCTTTGCGCAGTGTTTTTTATTTCGCTTTGCACATACACATATTTACGATTTTATAATTATTTGAATTCGGATTATTCTGAGAAGTTAAGCCAAAAAAATATTTTTTATAATGTTGCGGGCGGTGATGGTGACTTTATCACATCTGGCAATGTTATCGGTTTTTATATAATATTGTTCGTTTTGTTTTTGTTTTACATATTTACCGATGAGAATGAAAGCTACATTGTAAGACTGAAATCGAGAGCCTCTTTTGTGACAGGAAGAATTGCTGATTGTGCGGTATTTGCTTTTTTGTTTTCATTTTTGATAGAAGCAGTCAACGTAGTTGCGGCACTCATCTGCTTTGACATTAACCTGATTTTAGAATTGAATTTTCTGCAATATTCGGCACTTGAACTTTTGACTTTGTTTTTGTTTTATTTCAGAGCAGGACTCGTTATGCTCTCATTCGGAATAATAATTTCTCCCAAAGTTGCTCCGTTCATTACTATTGCATTATATCTTATAGAGTTATTTGCGACTATTATTTTCATGATAAGTAAAGTATGGTTGCCGTTCAGAGATTCCGTAGTGGTGTCAAAACTTATGCACGGCGAAATGGTTCTGTCGGATATGTGGGGCATTATATTAAGAGCATTGCTTATGATGTTTTTGCTTATCTTCTCTTCCTACTTTTTGTATCAGAAAAAGGATGTTTTGAGTAATGTTAAAAAGTAAGCTTGTTTTGTCGATAATACTGATTGTTGCGTGCTTTGCTCAATTGTTCAGTTGTGTATTTCAGGGAGATTTTCAAAATGCCTTTATGATTGGTTTAGCCCCAAGCGATTACGGCTTTGAAATTACAAAATTTCTGCCGCTTTTGCTGCCTGTGTGTTTTATTCTCTTCTTTACGAGCGGATCAATTGAGAACCTTAAACAAGGCTACGGCAAGATGTTGATTGTACGCAATTATTCAAAAACAGTGCTGATTTTAAAGCGTTGTCTTAACAATTTTATAGCATTGATTTGCATTGTTTTGTTCCAGTTCATAATCTTTTTTGTTGCAAGAGAAAGTATGACTCCCGTTGAAAGCGGAACTCTTAAATCTTTGATTATGTACTTTTTGACAATTTTTTCGCTGATAGTTATTCAGTCTTTGCTTGAAATCAGTATTCCTGCACACATTGTGAACATAGGAATTTTCACCTATTGCTTTATTGCGTACTATTTGGTTCAGAATTTCGTTGACGCACCGATTTGGAAAATGATTCTCTTCCCGAGTTTGATGTTCGGAATGCAGAACGGTGCTGTGTCGGGCGAGAGCATTTACTACGGATACCTGTTATTCATAGTTGCGTTAAATGCTTTGTGCATTTTCATTCTGAATTTGAGATTTAAGAAAACCGATATTTTTTGAGGTGATATTATGGTAGAAATAAAAAATTATTGTAAAAGTATCAAATCAAGACCGATTTTAAATAATGTAAGTTACAATTTTGAGTACGGCAAAATCTACGGAATTTACGGACACAACGGTTCGGGCAAAACTATGCTTTTGAGAGCAATTGCAGGCTTGCTTGTTCCCGACAGCGGCTCTGTTGTGATTGACGGAAAGGTTTTGCACAAGGATATGTCGTTTCCTCCGAGCATAGGCATCGTGATTGAAAATATGAACCTGTTGCCCCAGTACAATGCTTTTGACAATCTGAAAATCCTCGGCAAAATCAAGAAAACCGCCACCGATGAGGATATAAAAACAGCGCTTGAGCGTGTTGGATTAAAGTCTGATTTAAAGGTGAAAAAGTTTTCGCTTGGTATGAAACAGAGGCTGAACATTGCTCAGGCTGTGTTTGAAAAGCAGAAAATCATCCTGCTTGATGAACCGACAAATGCACTTGATAATGACGGTGTACAGCTGATTTACAAGCTTCTTAAAGAAGAAAAAGAAAGAGGTGCGCTCGTAGTTATCACAACTCATCACAAAGAGGATTTGGAAGAAGTTTGTGATGTTGTTTTGGAAATGACAGAAGGTGAGCTGCATGAAAAGTAAACTGTTTATTCATAAATTTTTCGTTGTTCTTTGCATCTCGGTTGCCGCTTTGCTCGGATTGTCTTTCCTTGCCAGAGCGACAATCGTAAATAACAGATTTGAACAAATGGCTGTTGATGAAAAATATCGCCTAAAGTTTTCTGCCGACGGTCAGTTTGTAATTCAGTTTCAAGACGATGAAAACGGAAATTTTTATGCCACTGTCGGCTTGTTTCAGGGCGGATATTACGGCTTGGACGATGCGTATATTCCTACTTCATATGATGAAAATACAAAAATAACCGCTATTGAAAAGGAAGCTTTCAGCGAATTTGATTGTCTTAAAAAAGTTGTTATCCCCAACGGCATTTGTGAAATCAAGGATGACGCATTTAAGGATTCAAAAAATATAACGGAAATTTATATTGCGCCCTCCGTAAATAAGATTGCAAAAACCGCTTTTGACGGCATTGACAACCTTACGATATATGCCGAAAAGGGTTCTTATGCTGAAAAATTTGCGGTTGAAAATAAAATCAATTATAAAAACTATACGACCGAGCCTGAAAATCCGGAGGCTAAAAATACCGATTATTCAAAAATCAGAAACGGTGCGTATTACGGCGAATATTATAATTATGATGTTATCTATGATGACGGCAAGCCCGTGTGCGTAATAACTAACTATAACACAATGTCGTCAGAGGAAAAGCTTGAAATTCCTGCACATATTGACGGCTTGGATGTGATTTCAATTGCAGATGATGCAATAAATTACGGCGGTGCAAAGGAAACAGTCGTTCCCGACACAGTAAGATTCATCGCCGATAATGCGTTCAAAGAATCCTACTCCCTTGAGGATATCTACCTGACCAAAAATGTGTCCTACATAGGAAAATCTGCCTTCAAAGATTCAGAAGACCTAACAATCCACGCTCCGACGGATTCCTATGCACACACCTTTGCGACCGAAAATAAAATAAATTTCAAAGCCACAGACGATTAAATCCGATAAGCAATGAATAAATCTTTAAATTTACAGCCTCCTATGGCAGAACTAAAAACTGCCATAGGAGATTTTATTATATCGCGGTTTGTAAAATTCGTTACACAAAAGCCGCTGATTTTAATTTCTTGATTGGAACTATTGACAAATTCTCAAAACAATAGTATAATAACATATTCCACAACAGAAGGGAGGATGTGCGGTGGCAAATATGAAAACAATTGCTCAGAACAAAAAGGCAAGACACGACTATTTTGTCGAGGAAACCTATGAAGCAGGAATTGAGCTTTGCGGTACGGAAGTAAAATCCTTGCGTGCAGGCAGAGTGAATCTCAAGGACAGCTGGTGTTCGATTGTTGACGGCGAAATTTTTGTCAACGGAATGCACATTTCTCCTTATGAGCAGGGAAACATCTTTAACCGTGACCCTATGCGTGTGAGAAAACTTCTTATGCACAAAAAAGAGATTTTAAAGCTCTACGGCACGGTTAAGCAGACGGGATATTCACTTATCCCAATCAGCCTTTATTTTAAAGACAGCAAGGTCAAACTTCAGGTCGGACTCTGTAAAGGCAAAAAGCTCTATGACAAGCGTGCAGATATGGCAGAACGCTCCGCAAAGCGTGATATGGAACGCGCCGTTAAAGAACAGAGAAGATAGTTTGGTGTTATTATGAGTTTGCGTAGCCTGTACGAAAAGATTTCGGAATACAGCGATTTTGCTTTAATCGGACGGGACTTTTCCGCCTTTGATACCGATTATTCTGTACTCGGTTTTGCAAATTCATCCGATAAAACCGAACTTGTTCTGCTGAATTTCAATTGTGCCGAAGAGGATATTTGCTGTGAAGATTTGACTTTCAGAGAAAATATTATGCTTGAAAAGAAAAATCAATCTGATTTATCCGATGATTTTTCCGCAATTGTAATTGACGGACAGCGTTTTGACTTTGACTCAGTATGCGGTGAAACGCTTGAATGTTGCGAATTAACAAAGTCATATATCATCTCAGAGTTTATGAAACTCGGTTGGAAGAGCGACAGGCTTTTGGACGCTCCTCTTGATTCTCTGTTCATAAGCTTTATTGAACTTGAGAATAAAATTGATGATTTGTCTTCGCTTGATTTGACAAAGAATGTTGAAATAATATTTTCAAAATATCAAAAGACAGATTATCCGTTAGCAAAACTCAGTCTTGAAGTTGGCAAGGAAGTAAATATTCCGATTGGAATTTTTGACGGTGAAAATCAGATTGTGATTAAAAATCTTAAACTTTTGTATTCAGCCGATAATTCCGAAATGAAAGAATTTGTTGAAAATGATATTGTGCTTCCGTATGTTGAGTATTCGTGTGATGATGAAATCTCAGTGATATTCTGCCTTTTTGATGAGCTTGACAAACCTTTCAAGGGTATGGGCGGATTGGCAACCGATGACGGAGTTGTTGCTTTAGCAGTAGATGATTCAAGCGAAAGCAATTTGAAATCGGCTGTGATATATTCACCGATTGAGCCGAATACAAAGCACATTGAATGTTGTCTTGTCTGCTGTGAAAAATGCTTGATAAGCCTGCCGCTGAATACAGGTTTTCAATATAAAATTTTTAAATTGAATATGGGGATGTAAAGGTTTCGACGGGGATTTCAAACCTTGGTAAGCGAGCGGCGGTGCGGAACCGCCATAAAATCCGCAACTTTAAAATTAACTGACAACAAAACAGTTGCTTTAGCAGCCTGAGTGCTGCTCGTTCCTGCACAGAGTACCTCGGCTGTGTAAGGGGCGTCGATTAGAGGTAAATGTGAACAGGGGAGCGCTCCGAACCCTGTCACAGCTTAGGAGCTGCCAAAGTGCATAGCCTGTTGATGGGCGATGCACCGAGGGAGATTTAAAACACCAACTGCGCTCGGAGAAAACCTTGGCAAGATTTTTTCGGACAGGGGTTCGATTCCCCTCATCTCCACCATAACAAAAAGCCGTCAAACAACCGATAAACACTGAACAAGGCTCGTTTGACGGCTTTTGAAAAATGTTTTAACAGCAAGTTTAAACTGTTTTTTAATATCATATCCATTGAAACTATAGCTATAGTTGTAACACCCCGACACAATATGGTATAATCTGAGGAGAAATGCGGCGTGTTACAGATGAACCGATATTATGAATCGGGATTTAAGAGGATTGTCCGCCTATACGGAATAACAATATTGTAAAAGACGGATATTGCAGTCGGAACGCAGCTTGTCTGCCCGACCGAAAAAAGAAAAACAAAAGGGAGAATTACCATGGCATTTGACAGACTTATCGAAAACATTGTAAAAATGCAGAATCCTACGGTTGCAGGTCTTGACCCTAAGCTTGACTATGTTCCCGAATCAATCAAAACAAAATGCTTTGAAAAGTACGGCAAGACGCTTGAGGGTGCGGCTGCTGCACTTTTTGAGTTCAACAAGGCGCTTATTGACGCACTTTATGATATTGTTCCTGCCGTAAAGCCACAGGCTGCATATTATGAAATGTACGGCTGGCAGGGCGTTAAGGCTCTTTGCGACACAATCGCTTATGCAAAGTCAAAGGGTATGTTTGTTATCACAGACGGCAAGCGTAACGATATCGGCACAACTATGGAGGCATATGCTACGGCACATCTCGGTCATACAGATGTTGCAGGCGAAAGCATTGACGCATTCGGTGCAGACGCACTCACGGTAAACGGCTACCTCGGAACAGACGGTATCAAGCCGCTTGCAAAAATTTGCGATTCGGACGACAAGGGCATTTTTGTTCTTGTAAAAACTTCAAACCCAAGCTCGGGCGAACTTCAGGATATGAAGCTTGAAACAAATGAGAGCGTTTATGAGCATATGGGCAAGATGTGCGAAGGCTGGGGCGAAGACCTTATGGGTAAGCATGGCTATTCGGCAGTAGGTGCAGTTGTGGGTGCAACATATCCCGAACAGCTTGGTGAAATGAGAGCAAAACTTCCGCACACATTCTTCCTTGTTCCCGGTTACGGCGCTCAGGGCGGCGGTGCCGATGATGTTAAAAACGCATTTGACGAAAACGGTCTTGGTGCAATCATCAACTCAAGCCGCGGCATTATGTGTGCTTGGAAAAAGCAGGGACTTACAGAAGAAGATTTTGCCGTTGCCGCTCGCAAAGAAGCAGAGCGTATGAGAGATGAAATCGTTGGTTGCATCGGCAAAATTAAGCTTGGCTGATTCATTTGCACAACAGAATCACGAAATTTTTCGTTTTTTTATGCTTTATCGCTTTGAATTTATTGACTTTAGCGTGCTAAAAGCGTATAATTTAAATGTATTTATTTTTACAACTATATTTTTAAATTTTCTTTAAAAAGGGAGATATCAGAAATGGCAAGAGTATATAATTTTTCGGCAGGTCCTTCAATGCTGCCTGAGTCTGTGCTTAAAAAAGCTGCGGCAGAAATGCTCGATTATGAGGGCAGCGGTCAGAGCGTTATGGAAATGTCACACCGTTCAAAAATTTACGGTACAATCATCGAGGGTGCCGAGGCTCTTCTCAGGGAGGTTATGAACATTCCCGACAACTACAAGGTTCTTTTCCTTCAGGGCGGTGCGTCAACACAGTTTGCGGCTATCCCTATGAACCTTATGACAAAGAGCGGTAAGGCTGATTATGTTATTACAGGTCAGTGGGCTAAAAAGGCTCATGCAGAGGCTGCCCGTTACGGTCAGGCTAATGTTGTTGCTTCATCGGCTGACAAGACCTTCACATACATTCCAAAGCTTGATCCTTCAACATTCACAAAGGACGCTGACTATTTCTACATCTGTATGAACAACACAATTTACGGTACTGTTTATCACGAGCTTCCCGACACAGGCGATGTTCCGCTCGTTGCAGATATTTCTTCCTGTATTCTTTCAAGACCGATTGATGTTTCAAAGTTCGGCGTTCTCTACGCAGGCGCACAGAAGAACATGGCTCCGGCAGGTCTTACGGTTGTTATCGTTCGTGAGGATCTTATCGGCAACGCTATGGATATCACTCCTACAATGCTTAACTGGAAAACTCACGCTGACAACGGTTCAATGTTCAACACACCGCCTTGCTACACAATCTACATTGCAAAGCTTGTTCTTGAGTGGATTAAGAACGAGGTTGGCGGTCTTGATAAGATGTATGAAATCAACAAGAAGAAGGCTGACCTTCTCTACGGTTTCCTCGATTCTTCAGAGCTTTTCAAGGGTACTGTTGTTCCCGAGGATCGTTCGCTTATGAATGTTCCGTTCGTTACAGGTGACGCTGACCTTGACGCTAAATTCGTTAAAGAGGCTACTGAAAACGGTCTTGTTAATATCAAGGGCCATCGCACAGTCGGCGGTATGAGAGCTTCAATTTACAACGCTATGCCTTATGAGGGCGTTGAAAAACTCGTTGAGTTTATGAAGAAGTTTGAGGCTGAAAACAAGTAATTATTGAATATTATGATATAACGGGCGAACGCTGTTCGCCTGTTATTGTAAATTCTTAAAATAAAAAATTAAAAAGGATTGATTTTGATGTATAACATTCTTACATTAAACAAAATCGCCGCTATCGGCACAAGCCGTCTCGGTGATAACTATAAATACGGTGACGATGTTCAGAACCCTGACGCAGTTCTTGTAAGAAGTGCCGCAATGCACGATATGGAATTTGCCGACAACCTTCTTGCAATTGCAAGAGCAGGCGCAGGCACAAACAATATTCCAAAGGATAAGTGCAGCGAGCAGGGCATTGTTGTTTTCAATACACCGGGTGCTAACGCAAATGCTGTTAAGGAGCTTGTTATCGCAGGACTTCTTATTTCAAATCGTAAGGTTATTGAGGGTTATGAATGGGCAAAGACTCTCAAGGGCAACGGTGCAGCTGTCGGTAAGATGGTTGAAAAGGGCAAGAGTCAGTTCGTCGGCCCCGAAATCAAGGGTAAGACTCTCGGTGTTATCGGTCTTGGAGCAATCGGTATTCTTGTTGCAAATGCTGCTGTTGCTCTCGGTATGAATGTAATCGGCTTTGACCCGTTTATGTCTGTGGGCAACGCTCTCAAGCTTGCTCCTACAGTTAAGCTCCAAAAGAGCGCAGAAGATGTTATGGTAAATTGCGACTACCTCACAATCCATGTTCCGCTTACTGACGACACAAGAGATATGGTTGACGCCGATATGATTGCCAAGATGAAAGACGGCGTTCGTATCCTCAACTTCAGCCGTGACGGTCTTGTTAATTCAACAGCAGTTCTTGAGGCTGTTAAGAGCGGCAAGGTTGCTAAGTATGTTACAGACTTCGGAACAGACGATATCCTCGGTGAAGAGAATATTATCTGCCTCCCGCACCTCGGTGCATCAACTCCCGAAAGTGAAGAAAACTGTGCTGTTATGGCTTGTGATCAGGTTAAGGAGTATCTCGAGAACGGTAACATCATCAACTCCGTAAACTATCCTGCAATTTCACTTGCAAGAACAAACGCTGACGATACCCGTTTCTGCGTTGCTCACAAGAATGTTCCTGAGCTTCTTAAGAAGGTTCTTTCTCAGATAAGCGGCAATGTTGAAAATATGCTTTCAAAGAGCCGCGGCGACTATGCTTACACAATTATTGATGTTGCAGGCGCCGGTGCAGATGACCTTGCAAAAATCGCAGCAGTTGACGGCGTAATCAGAGTTCGTGCAATCTGATTTTGATTTTTAATTAAAAATTGAAAATTTAATTGTTGTAAAAAATTATCCGAACATCGTTTTTTGATGTTCGGATTTTTTGTGTGTGAATATAATTTTATGTTGTGATACTGTATTGCACAAACAATAGCAATTTTACGCTCGGGCATAATATGGTTTGCATTGCGGAAACTATGTATATAAATATGGTGCGAGGCACACCGCCATACATAGGGCAATATTAGCACAAAGCAAATCTCGGGAGTCATAGTTTTGATTATATCAAACTATCTACACGAATAGGGTGCGAGGCACTCGCTATACATAGGGGAATATTAGCACAAAGCAAATCTCGGGAGTCGTAACTTTGGTTATATTAAACTGTCTACACGAATAGGGTGCGAGGCACTCGCTATGCATAGGGCAATATTAGCACAAAGTTAATCTCGGGAGTCATAGTTTTGATTATATCAAACTATCTACACGAACGGGGTGCGGTGACACACCGCCGCTTGACAAGATTGAGATTTGAATATATAGTATAGGCAAGGGAAGAGATTAACGGCAAACGCCGAAAAATTGTGGGGTGAGCAGATGAAAATAACACTTAATCCCGACAAAGAAGTAGTAAAAACAGTTAAAGAGGGCTTAAAGAGGACAGGCGGTTACTGCCCGTGCAGAATTCAGCGTACAGAGGAATACAAGTGTATGTGCAAGGAATTCAAAGAGCAAATTGCCGATCCCGATTTTGAAGGCTTTTGTCATTGTATGCTTTACTACAAATCTAAAGATTAAAATAACCGAACAGGAGGATTGTTATGGAAATAGAGCTTTACAAAGAAACTTTTGAGCAGGAGGTTTTGCAGTCGGATATTCCCGTGCTTGTAGACTTTTGGGCAACATGGTGCGGTCCGTGCAAGATGATTGCACCGATTGTGAAAGAAATCGCTGACGAATATGACGGCAAAATTCTTGTCGGCAAGGTTAATGTTGACGAAGAACCCGACCTTACAATGCAGTATAATGTGTCGAGTATCCCGACTCTTATGGTGTTCAAAAACGGTCAGCTTGTCAATAAGGCAGTAGGCTATCGTGAAAAGGACGAAATTCTTAAAATGCTCAAGTAAATATACCGACTAAAACACAAAACCGTGTGTACAGAAAAGTACACACGGTTTTTTTATTACCTGATTCGGAAAAGACGGCTTGCTGTTAGGGGAGCAGGTGAAGGTCTTTGCTGAATGATTTTAGGAGAAGAATTATCTTTTGAAAAATATTTTTGAAAATTGCATTAAAGTATGCATTTTTTTGAGATTTCACGGGTATAAGTGAGGGGCGTTGATAAAGCCTCTCGAAAAACGGAGGTGACGAGATATCAGAAAATTGACAGGTAGGGAAAAAAAGTTTTGCAGTTTATTTCTCAGTTCGGGAAATTCCGAGCTTGCCGCAGAAAAGGCAGGCTACACGGGGGATTGTGAGCAGAAGGGGGAAGAGCTTATCTGCCGTCCCGAAATTTCAGCCGAGCTTGAACGGCTGTCACGGCTAAGAGAAAAATCCCTTGCCAACATGGCGGCTGCAGGGTATCAGCGGTTGGCTTTCGGGAGCATTTGCGATGCAATTTCTTTGCTTTACAAAAGTGATCCGAGCAAGGAGGACCTTGAAGGAATGGATTTGTTCCTTGTGTCGGAGATTAAAAGACCGAAGGACGGTTCAATGGAAATCAAGTTTTTTGACAGGCTAAAGGCACTTGAAAAACTCGGTGCAGGCGGTGAGCATGAAACAGGCGCAAAACAGCTTTTTGACGCCATTTCAAACAGTGCAAGGGCGGTGAATGACAAGGAAAATGGAAATTAAAACTTTTTCTAAAAAACAGCTTACCGTGCTTTCGTGGTGGAACAGGGAGTCGGCTTTTCGTGACAGGGACGCAATCATCTGTGACGGTGCTGTGCGTAGCGGAAAGACTTTTTGTATGTCGCTGTCGTTCATTCTGTGGAGCTTTTACGATTTTGCAAATTCGGACTTTGCACTTTGCGGAAAGACAATCCGTTCTTTAAGGCGAAATATGATTACGCCCGTGATTCCGATTTTGAAATCACTCGGTTTTAAGTGTGAAGAAAAGCTGTCGCAGAATATTCTGACCGTGAGCGTTAACGGAGTTATGAACAGGTTTTATCTTTTCGGAGGCAAGGACGAGTCATCCGCTTCGCTCATTCAGGGCATGACGCTTTCGGGTGTGCTTTTTGACGAGGTTGCGTTGATGCCGAGGTCGTTCGTTGAACAGGCATTGGCGAGATGTTCCGTGTCGGGTTCAAGATTTTGGTTTAACTGCAATCCCGAATTTCCTGAGCATTGGTTCTACCGTGAGTGGATTAAAAAGTGCGGCGACAAAAATGCGTTGTATCTGCACTTTACAATGCAGGACAATCCGTCTTTGAAGCCTGAGGTTATCAAGCGGTATGAAAGTCTGTATTCGGGTGTGTTTTACGAGAGGTTCGTAAAGGGCAGATGGGTAGCCGTTTTCGGTGCGGTTTATCCGTTTATGGACGATGAAAAGATGTACTGCGATATTCCGTCAGATATTGAAAGCTGGGCGGTATCGTGCGATTACGGTACTGTGAATCCCGCATCATTCGGTTTGTGGGGCAGAAAAAACGGTGTGTGGTACAGGGTTGACGAATACTACTTCAACTCACGCACTCAGGGCTTTCAAAAGACCGACGAGGAGCATTATGACGGACTTGAAAAGCTGATTGACGGGCGGAAAATCGAATGTGTGATTGTCGATCCGTCTGCCGCAAGCTTTATTGAGGTTATAAGGAGACACGGAAAATACACGGTTGTGTCGGCTGAAAACAATGTTATCAACGGCATAAGACAGACTTCGCAGGCTTTGAAGGACAGAAAAATCAGAATCTGCAAAAATTGCAGAGCCGCAAGAAGGGAGTTTTCGCTTTACCGTTGGGACGGTTCGGGGCGTAGTGACGCACCTGTTAAGGAAAACGACCATGCAATGGACGACATAAGATATTTTGTCGCTACGAAAATTTACGGTTGTGACGGATTTTTTGCCGTTGCAGCCAAAAGACAGGAGGAAACAGCTTGAGGCTTGGCAGAAAAAATAAAAAGACCGAGAGCATAAAGACGGTGCAGACCGTTTTGAGAGAAACGAGAAATAATTCGCCGATTTTCTCACGATTTGCCGTTCAGACGAGAACGGAAAGGCAGTTGTACACAACTTTGCGTGAGTCTGTGCCGATTATTGACGCGGCACTCTGCAAAATTATCAGACTTATCGGCGGATTCAAAATTGTGACTTCATCGGCTGAAAGTCAGAAGATTGCCGACAGCTTTGTTAAAAATGTCCGCACAAACGGTGAAATGATGGGACTTGAAAGCTTTGTGCTTTGCTATCTTGATTCGCTTCTCACCTACGGACAGGCGGTCGGTGAGATTGTTCCCGATAGTGATGGTGAAGGGATTTGCGCATTGTACAATGCAAGCCTTGACGATGTTGAAATCAGAGCGGATTCTTCTCCGCTGAAGCTTGCGGTTTACACACTCGGCAACGGTACAGCCGAAGAACCGAAGCATCCGGAAAGGATTTTTGCAACCCTGCTTAATCCAAAGCCGGGTACTGTGTGCGGTACTTCCATACTCAGCGGTCTGCCGTTTGTCAGCTCAATACTTTTGAGGATTTTTGAGTCGGTAAAAACAAACTGGGAGAGGGTTGGTGATATCCGTTTTGCGGTTACTCTCAATCCCGATTCAAACGGTTCGGCTGTGAGCAGAGAAAATGCACAGGCGGTTGCCGATGAGTGGAAAAAGGCGATGAGAAGCGACAGTGTGTGTGATTTTGTGTCGGTCGGCGATGTCAGCATTAAGGTTATCGGCGCTGAAAGCGATATGCCCGACTGTGACATTCCAGTAAGGCATATTCTTGAGCAGATTATTGCAAAGCTTGGTATTCCGCCGTTTTTGCTCGGCATTTCGTGGTCGAGTACGGAGAGAATGAGCGAACAGCAGGCGGATATCCTCACAAGCGAGCTTGCCTACTACCGCACAGTGCTTGAACCCGTGATTACAAAAATTGTGTCGGCTCATCTTAAAATGTGCGGTTATAACGACAGCTTTAAGATTGAGTGGGATAAGATCAATCTTCAGGATGCGGTTGAGCTTTCTCAGGCAAGACTTAACAATGCAAATGCGATGAACATTGAAAGACAGATTGGAGCGGAGGTGCAGAATGAAGGATAACAAACTTATTAAAAGCGGTGTTTCGGGTGTTGTTGACGGTGAAAATCAGACTGTCGGTGATGATGAACTCGAACTGATTAACCGCTTTACAAGGCGAAATCTTGCAAAAAATGAGGTGTATGCGTTTTCGGTTGTGCTGTGTGACAACGATGTTGACCGTGACGGCGAACGCTTTACAACAGATTCGCTTTATGAGCTTGAAAAGCTTTTTGTCGGCAAGACAGGAATTATTGACCACAATCCGAGTGCCAAAAATCAGACGGCGAGAATTTTCAGCTGTAAGGTTGAGAAAATTGACGGTCAGAAAACGACCTTGGGTGACGATTACTACAGGCTCAAGGCAAGGGCATATCTTCCCGTTTGTGAGAGCAACAGGGATATTATCCTTGCGATTGACAGCGGAATTATCAAGGAAGTAAGCGTTGGCTGTGCCGTTGGCAGAGTTGTGTGCAATGTGTGCGGTGAGGACATCTCGATGTGTACTCACAAAAAGGGCGAGGTTTATGGCTCAAAGCTTTGTTGCGGTGAACTTGTGAACCCGTATGACGCATACGAATGGAGCTTTGTTGCCGTGCCGTCACAAAAGAGGGCAGGCATTACGAAAGGTCACAAAATTTTTGGAAAGGAAAATGATATGGAGAAAATTCTTAAAGCCATTGAAAACAAAAAGGCTTTTACACTTGATGAGAGCGACAGCAGAAAGCTGTGCGAATATATTGACGGGCTTAAAAAGTCGGCTAAGGACGGTGTGCTGTACCGTGAAAGCCTTACCCGTGATGTTGTGGGACTTGCCGCTTTTGTTCAGCCTGACATTTCGGGCGAAACTATGGAGAGCGTTGCAAAGAGCATGACAATTGAACAGCTCAGAGAATTTAAGTCAGCATTTGAAAAGAAAAAGAAAGCAGCTTTTGAGCCTGTTCCGCAGCTTTACTGCAAGCAGGACAAGAGAAATAACACCGTGGAAAACGGTCAGTTCAGTATTTAACGGAGGTATTATTATGAATGTAAATTTTAACGGTTATGGCGAAAATGCCGCAACATTTATTGCAGACGAAACACTTACAGAGGCAGGCGTGCCTGTTAAGATGAAGGACAACGGCACTGTTGCGAAATGTGACGCAAGCGAGAACTTTTGCGGTGTGTGCGTAAGCGTGAGAGGCGGTTATGCGGTTGTTCAGCTTTCGGGCTATGTAAAGGTTAAGAGCGACAAGAAAATCGCCGTCGGCTACAAAAAGCTTTCTGCAACGGCAGCCGGCGGCGTGTCGGTTACAACAACCGGCAGAGAGTACCTTGTGCTTGACTCAACAGACACTTCGGTAGGATTTATTCTTTGATAAGGGGAGGAAGATATTATGGCAAATTTTGAAAATATTACAATTGAAAAGGGTATGTATCAGACAAAGGGCGGAATTTCGGGCGCACTTGAAAAGCTTGATCCGTCAGAAAATTACAGAGGTACTGCACTTGAGGGACTTGACGCATTTTCTCGTCAGCTCAAACGCTTTGACATTAAGGTTAAGGGCAGAAACAGCGACTGTGTTGAAAAGTTTTTTCAGAGTTCAAACTCTGCGGCACTTTTCCCCGAATATGTGAGCAGAGCCGTTATGCAGGGCATGGAGAGAGCGGATATTCTCCCGAATCTTGTGGCAACCGTGACAGACATTGAGGGTATGGATTACCGCAGTATTGCATCTGTTCCGAGTGAAGATGACAAGAGTCTTAAACTCGTCGGCGAGGGTGCAAAGATTCCGCAGACTGAGGTTAAGACAAGAGAAAATCTTGTTAAGCTTCACAAGCGTGGCAGAATGCTTGTTGCATCATATGAGGCACTTCGCTTTCAGCGTCTTGATCTCTTTACCGTAACACTCAATCAGATTGGCGCATATATTGCAAGAGCACAGCTTAAAGATGCGATTGATGTGCTTGTGAACGGTGACGGCAATGAAAATCCCGCCGGCACACTTAATGTTGCAACAGGCGGCAAGGTTACATATGAGGACCTTTTAAAGCTTTGGACAGAGCTTGCCCCGTATGAACTCAACACAATTCTTGCGTCAACTCCCGAAATGCAGAAGATTCTTTCGCTCTCTCAGCTTCAGGATTCAAACGCAGGTCTTGATTTTCAGGCTACGGGCAGAATGATTACACCTCTCGGTGCAAGCCTTCTTCACACTCCTGAGCTTGAGGGTGGTAAGATTATCGGTCTTGACAAAAACTGTGCGCTTGAAATGGTTCAGGCAGGCGGTGTTGTTACAGATTACGACAAGCTTATTGACCGTCAGCTTGAAAGAGCCGCAGTTACCTGTACCGCCGGTTTTTCAAAAATCTTTACAGAGGCGTCAAAGGTGATGAGCTGTTAAGGAGGGATTGCCTTGAACATTGCAAACATTACAAAGCGTTTTGCATTATACAGCGGTATTGACGGTGCTGAAGCATACAAATGGAAGAGCATTATTGACGATGCCGTGGTGTATGTTAATTCAATTGTTACGAAGGAAAATCTTTCGGAGGATGACGAATTAAGACTTGAAAACCTGTGTGCCGTTTACGCTTTTAAGTTGTATTCCCTTTGCAATGATGACAGCATTTCTTCTTTTTCCGCAGGTGATTTGAAAATTTCATCATCTGCGGACGGTGAAAGCCGAGCCGAAAAGCTGTGGAGGGAATATGCCGACAAGTCGCAGGATCTTATAGGCAGAGAAAAATTTTTGCTTGGGGTGATATGATGAATATTTCACCGTCTATCGGGAAAATATTAAACAGATACGGCTGTGATGTTACCGTTAAAAACGGAGATGAAACGGTTAAGACAAAGGCTTTTATTTCACCTTTGAGATACAACTTCAATCAGAATTATGAAAGTGTGCGGCATAAGTTAGGTATGAGAAAAACGAAGCTGTTTTTGTTTATTGCACCGCCCGATGTTTTGCTTAATTCGGAAAAAAGCGTAATAGAAAGTGAAAACGGTAAATATACTGTTAAAAGGTGCGAAAAATATTATGTGCAGGATAATCCGATTTATGTCAGGGCTGTTCTGTGTGCGTACAGAGAAGAAACGAGGGATGATTTTGAATAGAATTGAGAAACAGGTTGACCGTATTATTGCAGGCTTAAAGGTAAATGAGGCTTTGAAAAATGTCAGGTTTATAAGAGAGTACGGTTCTGATGAAGCACCGTCGCCGGTGAACGGAATGACTGCCGTTGTGTCGGTGAGAGATATGTCAACGGAGAAGAGCTATATCGGCGGATACCTTTCACCGTCTATCAAGGGCGAAAGCTACAGCGCAGATGTTGAAATCAGGGTGTATGCTCCTGCAACCGAGAACGGAAGCGGTCTTTCGGAGGTTGTCAGTGAAATTCTTCTCGGACTTAAAACTGCCGACGCTGAAAAGACGATTACCCACAGTGAGGCGGCTTCAATTGAATTTGACCCCGATATGAACGCAATTTACAGAACGGTGAGTTTTAATATGGAATTCTGTCTTTGCGAGGAGGTTTAAATGGACGGCTTTGAATTTGAAAATTGCGGAAATGCCATGTTGAAATGTGAGGGGAAAATTCTCGGCGGCGTTGAAAAGGCAACCTGTACAAGAAAGAACTCCTTCACGGAAATCAAGGAATTTCTCAATGACAAGCCCGTTGAGAGGATTGTTTCAAATGAATGGGAACTTACCTTTGTGATGAAGATTACGGATGAAACTCCGTTTTTGGAGCGTGACAGCTTTAAAAACCTTGAGCTTGACCTTGCAAAGAAGAAAATTATTTACACGGATTGCAAAGTGCTTGAATTTTCAAGCGTTACTCAGGGCAGCGGAAGTATTCTTGCAACCGTGAAAATCAGTGCCGACGAGAGGAAAATTATATGAATGATAAAAATTCAGACGAACTTTACAGGCTTGCGGAGTCTGAGAACGGCGGTAAAGATACCGAGATGTTGGGTGAATTTCTTGAAAGAGAAAGCCGCCGTTACAGCCGCAGACTTGACGAAGAAGAGGAGGCGAAAAGCCGATGAAACCGGTGCCGATGAAATTCGGTGAATATGTGTGGCATCATAATCCGCAGAATATCAGCTTTGAATGTGACAAGAGCGTTGCAGAAATGAAAAGTCCGTTCGGCGAATCCGCTGTTCAGGATATGGGGCGGAAGAATATGAAAATCAGCGGTTCGGGACAGCTGTACGGCGAGGATTGTGCCGAACAGTTTGAAAGGCTGTTTGAGGTGTTCAGAAACAGCGGAAAGGAAGTGCTTTCCGTGCCGAGCCTGCCGAGCATTTATGCTGTGTTTGAAAAGCTTGAAATAAAGGGAGAGCCAAAGCCGAATGTGCTTGAATACAGCTTTGTGTTCCGTGAGGTTATGGAGAAAAAGCAGAAAACGGAAACTACATATTTTGACTGTGAAAGCGGACAAACCCTGTGGGATGTTGCATACAAAACAGAGGTGAAAATTGACGAGCTTGTGCGACTGAATCCCGATGTTAAGTTCCCCGATGAAAACCTTGGAACAAGGAGGGTGAGGCTGTGCTGAGTTACTTTTTTACGGACAAAAACGGCAAAAGGTGTGAATTTAAAAATGTCCTTACTGTTGAAATTTCGGCAGATGTCGATGTGCCTGCCGATGAGCTTGTGCTGACTGTGCCGTATGACAGAAAATACAGGAATGTTGATATGCTTGAGGCTTATGACGGCAAGTCGCTTGTATTTGTTGGGCAGGCGGACGAGATTGTCAGCATTGTGAGAACCGACGGTGCGATTGTAAGGCTGAGTGCAAGGAGTCTTGCCGGAAGGCTTCTCGACAATGAGGCGGAGCCTGTTACATATATAAATCCTGCGGCAAAGTTCATTTTTGAAAGGCATTTAAAGCCGTTCGGAATTGTCGGTTATGACGGTGACGAACATCCGTTTATGGGCACAATCAAAATTGAAAAGGGTATGACCGAGTGGCAGGTGCTTGAAAAATTCTGCAACGGCAGATACGGCAAAGGTCCGAGAATTACGGGTGCGGGATTTGCCTTGATGTGCGGCACTTACGGCGGTGCAGAGCCGATTGTGTTCGGCAGAAACGGAGTAGGCTACACATCTCTGCGTGAGTACATAAAGCCGTGCAAGGTGATTTCGCAGGTCAAACTACGCACCGAGGAATACGGCGGTTACAAGAGTGTTGTCGGCAACGGCAGTGCTGCCGACAGAATTAAGAGAGTTAGATATGTAAACGCTTTTCTCGACAACAACGCGGTTAAAACAGCCGACAGAATGATTGAAAACGGCAACAGGCAGAGCTTTGAAATAATGCTTGAATGTGCAGAATGTCTGTGCGGAGTTGTCGGCAGAAGGGCTGTGATTGATGACTCTCTCCTTGGAAAAAGAGAGGGCTTGGTTGTGAAAAGCATTAAATATTCACTTGGGAAAAACGGTGAAAGCACAACGGTTGTGCTTGGAAAGGAGAACGGCGATGTGGCTGATGAATTACATAACTAAAAATTCGATTACCGCTCCTAAGGCGGAAAGAGGCGGTGTGAAAAGTTCGGGAAACACCGTTTCGGTTGACTCTTCGGAAGAACACAGGGGGATAAAATGTTGCGTGCCATACGGCTTTGCAAGCGTTGTTCCCGTGGGAGAGTCGGCGGTTGTATTGCCGCTTGCCAACGGTGAAGTGAGCCTTGGTGTGCTTGCGAAAAATGTTGAGCTTGATGAGGGCGAGGTTATGCTCTCGTCAAAGGGCGGAGCGAGTATTGTGCTGAAAAATGACGGCAGGGTTCTTATCAACGGCAAGGCGGTGTAGAATGAGGGATATAATGATAAAAAACGGTGACACAGTTATCAATTCTTCGGGCAGTACGGTGCTGCTTGAGGGGCTTGACGCAAAATTTCAGCAGGCTGTGATTTGTATTTCGGCAAAGCTCGGCGGATTTGTTTATGACCGAGAACTCGGTTCGACTGTTGCTTTACAGAGCAAAACGCTTTCGGCAAAACAACTTGAACTGCTTGCCAATGAATCACTTGCCGAAATGGAAAACGTCTTTGCAAGCATTAAGGATGTCGGCAGAAAAATTACAATTGACCTTACGGTTGACGGAATTACAAGGGAGGTACAGATAAATGGATACATATGACGAAATTTACGGCAGAATGAAGAATGTATATGAGCAGGAAACAGGCGACAGTTTTAATGAAAAAAGCGATATTGCAATCAGGCTCAAGGTGCTTGCGGGCGAGATTTTCAAGGTGCAGACAAACCTTGAGTGGTGGAAAAGACAGATGTTTGCAGTGAGCGCAAGCGGTGAATGCCTTGATAAACTCGCATCGCAGAGAGGTATTGAACGCAAAAAGGCGATGAAGTCAACGGGCGAAATTACATTCTATATTTCTCAGCCGTGCAGTCACGATATTATAATTCCAAAGGGCTGTGTTGTGGCAACGGCAGACCCTGTGCCTGTGAGATATGTTACAACGGAAGATGAAGAAATCAGCGCAGGCAACACGCTTGTGAGTGTTTATGCCGAGGCTGAACAGGCGGGGAGCAACGGTAATATCGGGCTTGGTTGTGCGGTTGTTCCCGTGAGTGTGCCGACAGAGATTGAAACGGTTACAAACCGTGAGAAATTTACGGGTGGTTGTGACGCAGAAACGGATGACGAACTTCGCAAACGCATAAGGGATACATATGTCAACACCTCTAACGGTACAAATGCGGCATATTACGAACAGCTTGCACTCTCGGTTGACGGTGTGGCTAAGGTCTGTGCCGTCGGTAAGGTGAGAGGCTTTGGCACGGTAAATATTTATGTTACAGGTTCGGATGCCGCTGTCAGTACTGATGTTGTTGCAAAAGTTCAGGAAATTGTTGCAAAGCAGAGAGAGCTGAATGTGGATGTTCTTGTTGTCAATGCTCAGCGTACTGCTTGTAATATGAGTGTGACGGTTTATGCCGAGGACGGCTATTCTTCATCGGAGGTGAAAGCTCTGCTTTCAAAGGCTTTTGCGGATTATGTTAATTCAATTCCGATTGGCGGAACTTTTCATCTTGCGGAGCTGGGAGCAAAGCTCGTTGCAACGGGATGCATAAATAACTACACTTGGAATACCGATATGCAGGATGTGACAGCGGCAAAATCGCAGTGCTTCACAGTTGGTACGGTTACGATTGGGGTGCAATAATGAACAGCTTTGAGTCGATGAAAACAAAATTAGAAGGCACGGGGCTTTATGATATTACGGCAAAATCAAATATCGGCGCGGAGCTTTTGGCATATGCAGAGGGACTGGATTCGGTGTTTAATATGCTTGAAATGATGGAACGGGAGCTGTTTATTGATACGGCAGAGGATTTCGGAATTGCAGAAAGAGAAAGGTTTGTCGGCAAGGTGCGTGATGGGTATTCTATTGAAAAACGCAGAGATATGCTCAAAATTGCGGAGCAGAAAGTCGGCGGAAGGTGTACTCTCAATGATTTTAAACAGTTTGTCAGGGGCTACGGTGTGGAAAACTTTACAATAAAGGAAATTGCACTCAAAAACCGTGTAAATTTGAAAATTTTTGACACAAAAACAGACGCAGAGAAAAAATATATTGAAAAATGTGTAAATGCAGATTTTCCTTTACATCTCAATGTTGTAGTTTCATATGAAAAACCGTAAAAATATAATCATGCTTTGTCCGCACGGTTTTAATAAATTTTGCAATTTAATAAAACCCATTAAGATAACTAAATAACGGTTATCAAAAATGAAAATGACAGGTTGAAAATTTCAGCCTGTTATTTTTTGCGTTACAACCGTTGCTTTCTCAACCTAAGCGGTTGTTTGTTTTGCTTTTCTTGCGTAAATATCAATATCGTGGTACAATGTAGATTATACTTGTGTGAATGATGGGGATGGGAATTTACTGCAAAGGATGATGACAATGAAAAATCTCTTACAAAGAGCGGGAAAGGCAATCAAAATCAAAAATATGCTTTTTCTCACAATTGCCGGAATTATCAATGCGTTCGGAATTACAATATTTCTTAACCCCGTAAACCTTTATGACAGCGGAATTTCAGGTACGGCTATGCTTGCCGCACAGCTTACCCCCGAGAGCCTGTCGCTTTCACTTTTTCTTATAATTTTTAACCTGCCGCTGTTTTTGTTCGGACTTAAAAAGCAGGGAAAGAAGTTTACATTTTACGCAATTTATACGGTTGCGGTTTATTCGTTTGTTTCGTGGCTGATAACCGATGTTCTGCCCGTTGATGTCAGTATGGCATCTCCGCTTGCAGGAACCGATTTGCTCCTTTGTGCCGTATTCGGCGGTGTGATTTCGGGTATAGGCAGCGGTCTTGCAATCAAATTCGGCGGTGCAATGGACGGCATCGAGGTTATGGCGGTAATCTTTGCGAAAAAAATCGGTGTATCGGTTGGCTCGTTCGTTATGGCGTACAACATTGTTCTTTATGTTGTATGCGGCTTCATTCTTCAAAGCTGGATTCTTCCGCTTTATTCGATTGTTACATATTTTGCCGCACTTAAAACGATTGACTTTATTGTTGAAGGTTTTGACAGGGCAAAGGCGGCAACGATTATTGCGTCTGTAAGCCGTTGCGATGAAATTTGTAACGCACTTTCGGAGGAATTTCAAAGCGGCGTTACCGTAATGCAGGCTCAGGGCGGATATTCAGGCAAGGACAAGGTGATGATTTACTTTGTTGTCAACCGTTTCCAGATTGGCAAGCTGAAGGAAATTGTGCGTGAAATTGACAAGAAAGCGTACATTTCAATTACAGAGGTTGCCGATGTTTTCAGCCGAAACGATTCGCTGTAAATAAATTTTAGTTGGTGTTTTATTTGACAAAATTACTTGTAAAGCTGTTCGTTAAAGACAGCGACAACTGTGATAATCCAAAGGTTAGAACTGCCTATGGCAACCTTTCGGGTATTTGCGGAATAATTCTTAATCTGGTACTGTTCGGAGGAAAATTGTTTGCCGGAATTGTTTCGGCATCGGTTTCCGTCATTGCCGACGCACTTAACAACCTTTCGGACGCAGGCAGTTCGGTTGTTACATTCCTCGGATTTAAGCTTGCAAGCCGTCCTGCCGACAGAGAGCATCCGTTCGGTCACGGCCGATATGAGTATGTGGCGGGAATGGGTATTTCCGTTGTGATTCTTTTAATGGGCATTGAACTTATCAAAAGCTCAGTCGAAAAGATAATCTGTCCCGAGAGCGGTACGGCATTTTCAACGCTTTCGCTTGCAATAATGATTGCGTCAATTTTCGTAAAATTATGGATGTACTTTTTTAATTCGGGATTGTCGAGAAAAATAAATTCAACCGCACTCAAGGCGGCGGCACTCGATTCGTTGACCGACTGCATTGCAACCTCGGTTGTAATAATAGGACTGCTTATTTCAGCCTCAACAGGAGTTCAGATTGACGGATGGCTCGGCGTGTGTGTTTCGCTGTTCATACTTTTTACGGGTGTCAGCACATTCAGAGAGAGCCTCTCTCCGCTCCTCGGCAAAGCGCCCGACCCTGAATTTGTTGATGAAATCAAGGAAACAGTGTTGAAAAATGATATGATTGTGGGTATCCACGATTTGATTATTCACGATTACGGTCCGGGCAGATGCTTTATTTCACTCCACGCAGAGGTACCGTGTGACGAGGATATCCTTGAAGCTCACGACGCAATTGACCTGACGGAAAAACAGCTTGAAAACAGGTACAACTGTTTTGCAACCATACATATGGATCCGATTGCGTCAAACGACGCGTTCACAAATGAGCTGAAAATGAAAATTTCCGAGGGCTTGTGTGAGCTTAATCCCGAATATTCAATCCACGATTTCAGGATTGTAAAGGGCAGTACGCATACAAATGTTGTTTTCGATATGGTTATTCCGTATGGACTTGACCTTACAGAAAGACAGATAAAACAGAGTGCAATCGAGAAAATCAAGTCGATTAACAATAAGCTCTATCCTATAATAAATGTTGAGAAATCTCTTTCGGATTAAATTGCCGGCAATAAAAAACAGAGACCATCGCTTTTGGCTGATGGCCTCTGTTTGCATATATCGGATATTTTGTATTTTTGCCTGCACACGGATTATATGCCGCTTGTTAGATAACTTAAAAATTATATTTTTTCGGGAAATTCAGGTTAAATTATTATCTGCCGAACTGCCGAAAATTTGCAAAACTACTGTGTGAATTAAAATTCTACGCCGATTCTGCCTGTGATGCCTCGGTCGTAGGGGTGCTTGATTTTCTTGAACTCGGTCACATAATCGCAAAGGTCAATCATCTTTTGCGACGGGTTGTGACCTGTCATAACAATTTCCATACTTGACGGAGCGTTGGTGATAAATTCAACAACCTCGGATTCTGTGAGCATTTCAGCATTGATTGCGTCAATGATTTCGTCAAATACGACCATATCATACTTTTCTGTTAATGCAAGTGTGACGCTGCGGTCAAAAATACCCTTAAAAATTTTTGCCGCCTGAGCCTTCTCCTTTTCGTTCATCTGAAATGTAAACTTGAGGTCGGCGGGGCAGAAGGTGAGCGTTACATTCTCGGTGTGGCTGAGAACATGGCGTTCTCCCGAAAATTCCGTCTTTAAAAATTGCACAAACAGCACCTTGAGGTTACTGCCTGCCGCCCTGACGGCAATTCCTATGGCGGCTGTGGTTTTGCCCTTACCGTCACCAAAATACAAATGCTTCATTGTCTGTCATTCCTTTTCATAAAACTGCACAATTGACAAAATGGAATCCCTTATATACAATAGTATAGAAAAAACATTTTCGTCTGCATAATTATAACATAAAATCGGCAAACGGGAGTATGTACAAATTAAACAAAATTAATTAAAAATATTTCAAAAACTTCTATACCGCTTATTTTGCCGAAAAGGTTGAAATAATGCGGTATTTCGTTTATAATAATGCTTGTGTGACTGCACAAGATATGCGATGAAGCGGGAGGTTGCGGCATTAAGCCGGTTTTTCCGTGGAGTATGTCCGATTTTAAACCGGGCGATTAAATTGAAACACAGAGCGATTGAGTGGCAATGGGGTTGCTTTGCCATAACTGCGCTCAAACGCTTTCAGAACTTCCCGGTTAACTGAATAGTTAAACGGGTTTTTTAATGCGGGGTGAGGAAACACCCGGCAGAGTTTCAAAAAAGTTTTGAAAAGCAACGCCCGCCAACTAACATTTTTAAGGAGGCGACGATAATGGCAGTCAAGGAAAAGATTAGAATAAGATTAAAGGGTTATGATCATCAGCTCGTTGATCAGTCTGCAGAGAGAATCGTGGCAACAGCTAAGCGCACAGGCGCAAGAGTTTCAGGTCCCGTTCCGCTCCCGACTGAGAAGCAGGTTGTAACAATTCTCCGTGCTGTTCATAAGTACAAGGACAGCCGTGAGCAGTTTGAAATCAGAACTCACAAGCGTCTTATCGACATCTTAAGACCGTCAAACAAGACAGTCGAGGCTCTTATGAGCTTAGAGCTCCCTGCCGGCGTTGATATCGAGATTAAGTTATAATCGGATACCAACCTACAAGCAGACAGGGTCATGTTGGGAAACCAACCAATAACCTATAAGGAGGATACAATTTATGCAGAAAGCAATCATCGGTAAGAAAATCGGTATGACACAGATTTTCGATGAAAAGGGAATCATGATTCCCGTAACTGTTGTTGAGGCAGGCCCTTGCGTGGTAACAGCCAAGAAAACAGTTGAAAACGACGGCTACGCTTCGGTACAGCTCGGCTACGGCGATGTTAAACCTCACAAGGTAAACAAGCCAATGAAGGGCTTCTTTGATAAGGCCGGTGTAGCACCAAAGAAAACTCTCAAAGAGTTCCGCTTTACAGACACAGACGCTTACAGCATCGGTGATCTCGTTAAAGCAGACGTATTCACCCCCGGCGACAAGATTGACGTAACAGGCAAGAGCAAAGGTAAGGGTACAGCAGGTGTTATTAAGAGATGGAACTTCCACCGTCTTAAGGAATCACACGGTACAGGTCCTTGCGTACGCCACGGCGGTTCAATCGGTGCCTGCTCATCACCTTCAAGAGTTTGGAAGGGTAAGAGAATGGCAGGTCACCTCGGCGCAGAACAGGTAACGGTTCAGAACCTCACAGTTGTTAAGGTTGACGCAGAAAACAACCTCATCGCTGTTAAGGGTGCTATTCCGGGTCCTAACAAGGGAATCGTTGTAATCAAAGATTCCGTAAAGGCTTAAGGAAGGGGGATTATAAATGCCAAATTTAGCAGTAGTAGATATGGAAGGCAAGAGCGTTGGCACAATCGAGCTTGCTGAGTCCGTATTCGGTATCGAACCAAATGCAGCTGTTATGCATCAGATGGTAGTTAGCTACCTTGCAGCACAGCGTCAGGGCACACAGTCCGCTCTTACAAGATCAGAGGTTTCAGGCGGCGGTAAAAAGCCGTGGAGACAGAAGGGTACAGGCCGTGCAAGACAGGGTTCAACAAGAGCTCCGCAGTGGACACACGGCGGCGTTGTATTCGCTCCGAAGCCAAGAGATTACAGATTTTCTGTAAACAAGAAGGTAAGAAGACTTGCTATGAAGTCAGCTTTCTCTTCAAAGGTTATGGAGAACGAGCTCATCGTTGTTGATTCAATCAGCATGGACGAGTACAAGACAAAGAAGATTGTTGCAATGCTCAGCGCAATCGGAGCTGAAAAGAAGGCTCTCATTGTTCTTCCTGAGGTTGACAGCAAGGTTATTAAATCAGCTAACAACATCCCCGGTGTTAAGACAGCTCAGGTAAACACTCTTAATGTTTATGACATTTTGAATGCTGACAAGCTTATCATCGTTAAGGATGCAGTAAGCAAGATTGAGGAGGTATATGCATGATAGCTCATGATATTGTAATCCGCCCTGTTATTACTGAAAAAAGTATGCTCGGCGCAGTTAACAAAATTTATACCTTTGAAGTTGCTAAGTCAGCAAACAAGATTGAAATTGCAAAAGCTTGTGAAGAAATCTTCAAGGTTAAGGTTGCTAAGGTAAACACAGTAAGCGTAAGAGGAAAGTTCCGTCGTCAGGGCAGAAACAACGGCGGCTACTCAAAAAGCTGGAAGAAAGCAATCGTAAAACTTACAGAAGACAGCAAGCCTATCGAATTTTTTGAAGGCATGATGTAATACTGACTCAGGTTCAGTATTGAGTCTGAAAACAATAATTCAGGCAGAATGTATGGGAAATGCCATATTCCCGCAAAGCCATCATGAGGAGAGTGAAACCAAATGGCCATTAAAGTATATAAGCCGACCATTAACTCAAGAAGAAATATGTCGGTTACAGATTATTCAGGTCTTTCAAAGGTTGAGCCGGAAAAAAGCTTGCTTGCTTCTTTAAATAAAAAGGCAGGTCGTAACAGCTACGGCAGAATCACCGTTCGTCACAGAGGCGGCGGCAACCGCAGAAAGTACCGTATTATTGACTTCAAGCGTCAGAAATTTGATGTTGAAGGTACAGTTAAAACATTAGAGTACGATCCAAACCGTTCTGCATTCATCGCTCTTGTAGAGTACACAGACGGCGAGAAGGCTTACATTATTGCTCCGGAAGGACTTAAGGTAGGCGACAAGGTAACAGCAGGTGCAAACGCTGATATTAAGCCCGGTAACGCACTTCCGCTTACAGCAATCCCTGTTGGTACATTTATCCACAATGTAGAGCTTTATCCCGGCAGAGGCGCTCAGCTCGCTCGTTCAGCCGGCAACATGGCTCAGCTCATGGCTAAGGAAAACGGTCTTGCACTTTTAAGACTTCCTTCAGGCGAGCTCAGAAACGTTCCTGAAAACTGCATGGCTACAATCGGTCAGGTAGGTAACACCGATCACGAAAATGTTAAGATCGGTAAAGCAGGTCGTAAGAGAAACATGGGTTGGCGTCCTACTGTTCGTGGTTCTGTAATGAACCCTAACGACCATCCGCACGGCGGTGGTGAGGGTAAGTCACCTGTTGGTCGTCCGGGCCCTGTAACCCCATGGGGTAAGCCCGCACTCGGCTACAAGACTCGTAAGAACAACAAGAGCAGCGACAAGCTTATCGTAAGAAGAAGAAACGGTAAGTAAGGCGGAAAGGAGCTAAAACATGAGTAGAAGTACTAAAAAGGGCCCTTATGTTCAGCCTGTACTGCTCAAAAGGGTTATCGAAATGAACGAAGCAGGCGAAAAGAGAATTCTCAAGACTTGGTCAAGAAGTTCAACAATTTTCCCTGAGTTCGTTGGTCACACATTTGCCGTTCATGACGGCAGAAAACATGTTCCTGTATATGTAACCGAAGATATGGTTGGTCACAAGCTCGGCGAGTTTGCTCCGACAAGAACATTCAAGGGTCACGCAGGATCAAAGACAAGCAAATAAGCGGAAGGAGAGTATTGCAGATGGAAGCAAAGGCAAATGCAAAATTTGTTCGTATTTCACCCCGCAAGGTTAATGTTGTTCTTGACCTCGTAAGAGGCAAAGATGTTAAGTATGCGGAAGCTGTTCTTAAGCACACTCCCAAGGCCGCTTGCGAGCCGCTTTTAAAGCTGCTCAATTCAGCTATGGCAAATGCTGAGAACAACCATGACATGGATGTATCCAAGCTTTACATTGCTCAGTGCAATGCAACAGCAGGCCCCATCCTTAAAAGAATTCGTCCGAGAGCACAGGGCAGAGCGTTCAGAATCAACAAGAGAACTTCTCACATTTCCCTCGTACTCAAGGAAAGAGAAGACGACTAAGGGGAGGTTAGATTATGGGTCAGAAAGTTAATCCGCACGGTCTCCGTGTCGGCGTTATTAAAGATTGGGATTCCCGTTGGTTTGCAAATAAGAAGGACTTCGGTGCTACACTCGTTGAGGACTATAACCTCCGTAAGACTCTGAAGGCTCAGCTTTACAACTTCGGTATCTCAAAAATTGAAATTGAGCGTGACGGCAAAAAGGTTAAAATCAGCATCCACTGCGCTAAGCCCGGTCTTGTAATCGGTAAGGGCGGTTCTGAGATTGAAAAGCTCAGAGCACAGTGCGAAAAGATGCTCTCAAAGCCCGTTGCAATCAATATTGTAGAAGTTAAGGCTCCTGAACTTGATGCACAGCTCGTTGCAGAAAGCATCGCTCAGCAGCTTGAAAAGAGAATCTCTTTCCGCCGTGCAATGAAGATGTCAATCGGCAACGCAATGCGTCGCGGCGCTAAGGGTATCAAGATTATGTGTTCAGGCCGTCTTGGCGGTGCTGAAATTGCTCGTTCAGAGCAGTACCACGAAGGTACTATTCCGCTTCAGACACTTCGTGCCGACATCGACTACGGCTTTGCAGAAGCTAACACAACCTACGGTAAAGTAGGCGTTAAGGTTTGGCTTTACAAGGGCGAGGTTCTTAACGAAGTTAAGTCAAGAAAGCCCCGCAGAGAAGGAGGCAGAAAGTAATGTTATTACCTAAGAGAGTAAAATACAGAAGAGTTCACAGAGGTCGTATGACAGGTAAGGCTCTTCGTGGTAACAAGGTTACTTACGGCGATTTCGGTCTTCAGGCTACAGAGCCTGCATGGATTACCTCAAACCAGATTGAGGCTGCCCGTGTCGCTATGACTCGTTACTGCAAAAGATTCGGTAAAGTATGGATCAAAATTTTCCCTGACAAGCCTGTTACAGCAAAGCCTGCTGAAACACGAATGGGTTCAGGTAAAGGTTCACCCGAGTATTGGGTAGCCGTAGTAAAGCCCGGCAGAGTTATGTTTGAACTCGGCGGCGTAGATGAAGCTACTGCAAGAGAGGCTCTTCGCCTTGCTGCAAATAAGCTTCCTATCAAGTGCAAGTTTGTTAAGAAAGAGGAGGGTGAGCAGTAATGAAAGCATCAGAACTCAGAGATATGTCAGTAGAAGAGCTTCAGACAAAGCTCACTGAACTCAAAGAAGAATTATTCAATCTTCGTTTCCAGCTTGCTGTTAATCAGCTCGAAAACTCATCCAGAATCGGTGCTGTTAAAAAGGACATCGCAAGAATTTCAACAGTTCTTCGTCAGATGGAACTTAACGGCGCTGAAGCTTAAGAGAGGAGGACTTAACAGTGAGTGAAAGAAATATGAGAAAAACTGTTGTCGGAAAAGTTGTAAGCGACAAGATGGACAAGACAATTGTCGTTGCAGTTGAAGACAGCGTAAAGCACAAGCTTTACAACAAAATTGTTAAGCGTACAGTTCGTTTCAAGGTACACGACGAAAACAACGAGTGTGGCATTGGCGACCGTGTAAAGATTATGGAGACCCGTCCTCTTTCTAAAGACAAAAGATGGAGACTCGTCGAGATTATAGAGAAAGCTAAATAAGTTTATTTTAGCGGCTTTGAGTAAAGGAGGAATTACACTGTGATTCAGCAGCAAACTATCCTCAAGGTTGCCGACAACACCGGCGCAAAGGAACTTATGTGCATTCGTGTACTCGGCGGTACCAGAAGGAGATATGCCAACATTGGCGATGTAATCGTAGCCTCGGTTAAAAAGGCAGCACCCGGCGGTGTTGTTAAAAAAGGCGACGTTGTAAAGGCTGTAGTTGTTCGTTCTGCAAAGGGCGTCAGAAGAGAAGACGGCACTTATATCCGTTTTGATGAAAATGCAGCTGTTATTATTAAGGAAGATAAGAACCCGAAGGGTACTCGTATCTTCGGACCGGTAGCAAGAGAGCTTCGTGATAAAGATTATATGAAGATTCTTTCTCTCGCTCCCGAAGTACTTTAATTGGAGGTGTCACAATGAGTAAAGTTCATGTTAAAACAGGCGACACCGTTATCGTATTAAGCGGTAAGGACAAGGGCAAGACAGGTCAGGTTATGGCTGTAAGCCCTAAAGAAGGCAAAGTTATCGTAGAAAAGGTAAATATGGTTTCAAAGCATGTTAAACCCAAGAAGATGGGCGAGCAGGGCGGTATCATTAAGGCTGAGGGTGCTATGTACGCATCTAAGGTTCAGATCGTTTGCCCAAGATGCAAAAAGCCTACAAGAGTTGCTCATAAGTTCTATGAGGACGGCTCTAAGGGCAGAGTTTGCGCTAAATGCGGCGAAGCACTTTAAGGAGGAAATAAGATATGGCAAGACTTAAAGAATACTATTCAAAAGAAGTTGCACCTGCTCTTATGTCAAAGTTCTCCTACAAGAGCACAATGCAGATTCCTAAGCTTGATAAAATCGTTATCAATGTAGGCGCAGGCGAAGCTAAAGATAACTCAAAAGTAATTGACGCTATCTGTACAGACCTTTCTGCTATTACAGGTCAGAAGCCTCTCATCTGTAGGGCAAGAAAGTCAGTTGCTAACTTCAAAATCAGAGAAGGCATGGCAATCGGCTGCAAGGTTACATTAAGAGGCGAGAGAATGTATGAATTTCTCGACAGATTCTTCAATGTAGCACTTCCCCGTGTTCGTGACTTCAGAGGTATCAACCCTGATTCATTTGACGGCCGCGGCAACTACAACATGGGTCTTAAGGAACAGCTTATTTTCCCTGAGATTGACTATGACAAGATTGACAAGGTTCGTGGTATGGACATTTGCTTCGTTACCACTGCAGCAACAGACGAAGAAGCTCGCGAGCTTTTAAAGCTTATGGGCGCACCGTTTTCAAAGTAAGGAGGGATTGTTGTGGCTAAAACTTCGATGAAAGTAAAGCAGCAGAGAAAGCAGAAATTCTCTACAAGAGAGTACACAAGATGTAACATCTGTGGTAGACCACACGCCTACCTCCGTAAGTATGGCATTTGTCGTATTTGCTTCCGTGAACTCGCTTACAAGGGCGAAATTCCGGGTGTAAAGAAAGCAAGCTGGTAAGCAAGGGAGGTAAAGCATAATGCAGATTACAGATACAATTGCTGATTTACTTACAAGAATCCGTAACGCAAATTCAGCAAAGCATGATTCTGTTGAAATTCCCGCTTCAAACCTCAAGAAGTCAATTTGTCAGATTCTTGTTGACGAGGGTTATGTAAAGAATTTCACAGTTATTGAAGACGGCAAGCAGGGCGTTATTAAGGTAACACTCAAGTATACAGACGGCAAGACTCCTGTTATCACAGGTCTTCGCCGTGTATCAAAGCCCGGTCTTAGAATTTACAGTAATGCAGAAGATATGCCAAAGGTAATGAAGGGTCTTGGTATCGCCATCATTTCAACCTCAAAGGGTGTTATGACAGACCGTGAGGCAAGAAAGCAGCACATTGGCGGCGAGGTTCTCGCTTACATTTGGTAAGAGGAGGTGCGATAAATGTCTCGAATTGGAAGAAAACCTATAAATATTCCCGCCGGCGTTACAGCTTCAATTGACAACGGCGTTATCACAGTTAAAGGTCCTAAGGGTACACTTGATTTCAAGTTCAATCCTGCAATGACTGTTGAGATTAAGGGCGATGTAATTGAGGTTACCCGTCCAAACGACGCAAAAGAAAACCGTTCACTTCACGGTCTTACAAGAACACTTATCCACAATATGATTATAGGTGTTACAGAGGGTTATTCAAAGACTCTCGAAGTAAACGGCGTTGGCTACCGTGTTCAGAAGCAGGGCAGCAAGTGCGTTATGAACCTTGGTTATTCACACCAGGTTATCGTTGAGGATACAGAGGACATCAAGATTGAAGTTCCCGATCCGAACAAAATCATCATCACCGGCATTGATAAGCAAAAGGTTGGTCAGTTTGCTGCCGAAGTTAGAGAAAAGCGTCCTCCGGAGCCATATAAGGGCAAGGGAATTAAGTACGCTGATGAAGTTATCCGCCGCAAGGAAGGCAAGGCCGGTAAGGGCAAATAATTAAGGAGTGAATAACAAATGGTAAGCAGACCAGATACAAAAAAGGCACGCGCAAAACGCCATAAGAGAGTCCGCAGCAAAATCAGCGGTACAGCTTCTTGTCCCCGTCTTTGCGTATTCCGCTCCACAAGCAACATCTATGCTCAGATTATTGACGATGTAGCAGGTGTTACACTTGCTCAGGCTTCAAGCCTTGATAAAGAAATCACAGGCAATGGCGGAAACAAAGAGGCAGCTAAGGCTGTTGGCAAGCTCGTTGCAGAGCGTGCAAAAGAAAAGAATATCGTTGATGTTGTATTTGACAGAGGCGGTAATATATATCACGGCCGTGTTAAGGAATTGGCCGAAGGCGCCCGTGAGGGCGGCCTCAATTTCTAAGGATTGGAGGAATAACTTTGGCTAAAACAGTAGAAGTAACAGGCGAATTAAAAGAAAGAGTAGTTACTATTAACCGTGTTTCTAAAACAGTTAAGGGCGGTCGTATTTTCAAGTTTGCAGCTCTCGTAGTTGTAGGCGACGGTAACGGAACAGTTGGTTTCGGTATCGGCAAAGCAGGCGAAGTACCTGATGCTATCCGTAAGGGTATTGAGGACGCTAAGAAGAACCTTATGAAGGTTTCTCTCAGAGGCACAACAATTCCACACGAAGTAATCGGCGAGTTCGGTGCGGGCAGAGTTCTTATGAAACCGGCTGCACCCGGTACAGGTGTTATCGCAGGCGGTCCCGTTCGTGCCGTTGTTGAGGCAGTCGGCATTAAGGACATCAGAACTAAGGCTCTTCGTTCCAATAATCCGTGCAATGTAGTTAGAGCTACTCTTGCAGGTCTTGGCGCATTGAGAAATGCTGAAGAAGTTGCTGCAATCCGCGGTAAATCCGTTAAGGAAATTCTTTAATAGGGAGGTTGTAAATTATGACAATTAAGTTAGTTAAGAGCCTTATCGGCTCTAAGAAAAATCAGATTGCAACCGCCCATGCTCTCGGTCTTAAGAAAATCGGTGATGTTACTACACAGCCCGATAACGCTCAGACTAAGGGTAAGGTAGCGAAAATCATTCACCTCGTAGAGGTTAGTGAAGCATAAGCAAGGAGGTGCGAACTAATGAAGTTACATGAACTTTCTCCTGTTGAGGGTTCTAAAAAGGACTCAAAAAGAATCGGCAGAGGCCACGGCTCAGGCTGGGGCAAAACTTCCGGTAAAGGTCATAAGGGCCAGAAGGCTCGTTCAGGCGGCAGCATCCGTCCCGGATTTGAGGGCGGTCAGATGCCTTTACAGCGTCGTATCCCTAAAAGAGGTTTCAACAACATTTTTGCAAAGAGCTGTAGTAGCAGTAAACCTCAGCACTTTGAACAGAAAGTTTGAAGACGGTGCGACAGTAGATATTGAGGCTCTTGTTAATGCAGGCGTTGTTAAGAACGGCTTTGATGCTGTTAAGGTTCTTGGCAACGGTAAGCTTGACAAAAAACTTACAGTAAAGGTTTCTGCTTTTTCCGAATCAGCTAAAGCTGCAATTGAGGCTGCGGGCGGAAAGGCAGAGGTGATCTAAGTGTTTAAAACAATTAAAAATGCTTGGTCACTCCCCGATTTAAGAAAGAAAATTTTATTTACTCTCTTAATCATTGTTGTATTCAGAATCGGCTCGGTTATTCAGGTTCCGTTCCTGGATACTGCGGCTCTCAGAAGTGTTATGAATCCGGATGACTGGTCAAACACAATGCTTTCTTATATGAATACGCTCTCAGGCGGTGCATTCTCAAACGCAACATTGTTTGCAATGGGTATCACCCCTTACATCAACAGCTCAATCATTGTCCAGCTCCTCTGTGTTGCTATTCCTCCGCTTGAGAGATTAGCAAGAGAAGGCGAAGCCGGCAGACGCAAAATCAGTGCAATCACTCGTTATGTAACTGTCGGTCTCGGTATTATTCAGGGTACTGCATATTACTTCTATCTTCTCAACAGCAAGGTAACTCTTTACAACAGCGGTTTTGAACTTTGGTTCTCAGCTATTGTAATTATCCTTGTTTTCACGGCAGGTACAGCCGTAATGATGTGGCTCGGTGAACAGATCAACAGCCACGGCATAGGAAACGGTATTTCCATTCTCCTTTTTGCAGGTATCGTTGCTCAGTTCCCACAGATTATCAACACACTCGGTCAGTATTGGGGTCTTGCTTTAAACGGCAGCACACAGTACTTCTTCCTTGTACCGCTTTGGGTTATTCTCTTTGTTGCAGTTGTATGGGTTATCACATTCATGCAGGACAGTGAAAGAAGAATCCCGATTCAGTACGCAAAGCGTGTTGTGGGCAGAAAGATGTACGGCGGTCAGTCAAGCCACCTTCCTATCAAGGTAGCACTCGGCGGCGTACTTCCAATCATCTTTGCAAGCTCAATTCTTTCAATTCCAAGTACAATCAACCTCTTCCTCAAGATTCCGGCAGGAGATGGTTTCTGGGGTGCATTCTTTGCAGCATTCAGCACTTCAGGCTGGCTGTACATGGTACTTTATTTCTTGTTCATTATAATGTTCGCTTATTTCTATACATCAATTCAGTACAACCCTGTTGAGATGGCTAACAATCTTAAGGCAAATAACGGTACGGTTCCCGGTATCCGTCCGGGTGCTCCGACAGCCGATTACATCAGAAAGATTTTGTCAAGAATCACTTTAATCGGTGCAATGTTCCTTGCTGTTATTGCTATGATTCCGCTTATCTACGGCGCTGCTTCAGGAATGGGTCAGATGTCAATCGGTGGTACATCAATCATCATCGTAGTTGGTGTTGCTCTTGAAACTGTTAAACAGCTCGAGTCACAAATGATGATGCGTCATTACAAAGGTTTTCTTGACTAATTGAGAAAAAAGGAGTATAATAGATGAACATTATCATGTTAGGTGCTCCGGGTGCAGGTAAAGGCACACAGGCTGCTGTACTTTGTGAACACTTTGGTATTCCCACAATTTCAACCGGAAACATGATCCGTGAAGCGCTGAAAAACGGCACTGAGATGGGCTTGAAGGCTAAATCCTTTATGGATGAAGGCAAGCTTGTTCCCGACGAAGTAGTAATTGGTATTGTAAAGGAAAGACTTTCTGCCGATGACTGCAAGAAGGGTTTCATTCTTGACGGTTTTCCAAGAACTATTCCTCAGGCTGAGGCTCTGGATAACATGGGTGTTGAGATTCAGCATGTCATCAACATCGACATTTCTGATGAAAAAATCATCAACCGTATGTCCGGACGCCGTGTTTGCGAAAATTGTGGCAGACCTTTCCACATTGTGACTTTAAAGCCCAAGAAGGAAGGCATCTGCGACGATTGCGGCGGCACCCTTGTTCAGCGCAAGGACGACCACCCCGATACCGTGCTTGCTCGTCTCGAAACATATCACAAAGAGACTGAGCCCCTCGTTTCTTACTATGAGAAGCAGGGTAAGCTTGTTACTGTAAAAGGACAGGATGATGTAGAAGCTACTACAAAGGCTATCCTTGAAGGTATAGAGGCTTAATTCATGGTTGTAGTTAAGACAGCACGGGAACTTTCAAAAATGAAAGACGCCTGCAGAATTTCTGCCGAGGCGTTGCGTGTTGCGGGAGAGGCTGTAAAGCCCGGCGTTACTACTTATGAAATAGATAACATTGTCCGCTCATACATCGAGAAACAGGGAGCAGTTCCCTCGTTTCTCGGTTACGGCGGCTTTCCTGCGAGTGCGTGCATTTCCGTTAACAATGTGGTTATCCATGGCATACCCAGCAAAGAACTCGTTTTAAAAGAGGGCGACATAGTAAGCGTTGATGTTGGCGCTTTCTACGGGGGATTTCACGGCGACAACGCCTTCACTTTCCCCTGCGGCAAAATCAGTGCTGAGGCACAGGCTTTGCTTGACGCCACAAAAGAGAGTCTGTATGAGGGAATTAAACAGGCTCTTGCCTTCAACCGTGTCGGTGACATAGGCAGCGCAGTTCAAAAGTATGTCGAAGCTCGCAGTTACTCGGTGGTACGAGATTTTGTCGGCCACGGCGTAGGTGCGAAACTGCACGAAGACCCAAGCGTACCCAATTACGGCACTCCGCACAGAGGAGTAAGGCTTATTCCGGGTATGACTATTGCCATTGAACCCATGGTAAACCAGGGCAGGTGCAATGTGCGTGTTCTTGATGACAAGTGGACTACCGTCACTGCTGACGGAAAGCTCTCTGCTCATTTTGAACATACTGTTGCAATAACTCCTGACGGGCCTAAAATTATGACTTTGTGCGATTAAAGGTGATTTTATGAACACAGTAAAAGGTAGTATTGTAAAGGCTGTGGCAGGAAGGGAAAAGAACGGCTTTTTTGTTGTTCTCAGCTGTGACTCCGTGTTTGCTTACATTGCAGACGGAAAGCGAAGAAAGGTTGAGAAACCAAAAAAGAAAAAGCTGATTCATATTTCTCCTACAAGAACCGTGATAGAGGGTTCAATCAAGACCAATCCGCAGATAAGAAAAATTTTAAACGATTTTAGAAAAAGCGAGGGTTGACAATATGTCAAAACAGGATGTAATTGAAATTGAAGGTATTGTTAAGGAAGCTTTACCGAACGCACAGTTCAAGGTAGAGCTGCCGAACGGTCACGTGATATTAGCTGTTATTTCAGGCAAGCTGAGAATGAACTTCATTCGCATTTTGCCGGGCGATAAGGTAAAGGTGGAAATGTCCCCCTATGACCTGACAAGAGGCAGAATTACTTGGAGAACTAAATAATCCAAAGTAAAAACACGACTTTTTAGAAAGGAATGATTATACATGAAAGTCAGACCTTCAGTAAAGAAAATGTGCGATAAGTGCAAAGTTATCAAAAGAAAAGGTAAGATTTTAGTTATTTGCGAAAACCCCAAGCACAAGCAGCGTCAGGGTTAATTTACCTAAGAAAAACAAAACTATATTTTAGAATTTATATGGAGGTGCAACTATATGGCTCGTATAGCAGGTGTTGACTTACCGAGAGATAAAAGAGTTGAGATTGGTTTAACCTATATCTACGGTATCGGCCGTAAGACTGCAGACGACATTATTGCTGCAACAGGTGTTAATCCCGACACTCGTGTCAGAGATTTGACAGAAGAAGATATTGCAAAGCTCAGAGAATACATCGAGCATCACTGCCGCGTTGAAGGTGACCTTCGCCGTGACATCGCTTATGATATTAAAAGACTTATTGATATTGGTTGTTACCGTGGCGTTCGCCACAGAAAAGGACTTCCTGTAAGAGGTCAGCGTTCTAAGACTAACGCTCGTACTCGTAAGGGTCCCCGTAAGACCATGGCTAATAAGAAGAAGTAAGGAGGGCAAAGGACTATGGCAGCACCAAAGGGTGGTAAGAAGGTTATTCGCCGTCGCCGTGAACGCAAGCACATTGAAAAAGGCGCAGCGCATATCCAGTCAACATTTAACAACACAATTGTTACTATTTCCGATACACAGGGCAACGCTGTTTCATGGGCAAGCGCAGGCGAGCTCGGTTTCAGAGGTTCAAAGAAGTCAACTCCGTTTGCCGCTCAGTCAGCAGCCGAGACAGCTGCAAAGGCAGCAATGGAACACGGCATGAAATATGTTGAAGTTTATGTAAAGGGCCCCGGTCAGGGTCGTGAAGCTGCAATCCGTGCATTGCAGACTGCAGGTCTTGAAGTAACTATGATTAAGGATGTTACTCCGATTCCGCACAACGGATGCCGTCCTCCAAAGAGAAGACGTGTATAGTATTTTAAAAGGAGGAAAATTCTACTATGGCTAAAAATATGCAGCCTATCGCTAAGCGTTGCAGAGCTCTTGGTATTTCACCTGCAGTTATGGGTTATTCCAAGAAGACTTCCAACAGAAATCCCGGCGGTAAGATGAGAAGAAAAAAGAGCGAGTACAGCATGCAGCTCACTGAGAAGCAGAAGGTAAAATTTATCTACGGCATCATGGAGAAGCAGTTCAGAGCTTACTACGAAAAAGCTGAACAGGCTGAGGGTAAGACAGGTGCTGTATTGCTCACACTTATTGAAAGAAGACTTGACAATGTTATCTTCAGACTCGGTCTTGCAGCAACAAGAAGAGAAGCAAGACAGCTTGTCAGTCACAGCCACTTTACCGTAAACGGCAAGAAGGTAAACATTCCTTCATACCTTGTTAAGGTTGGCGATGTAATCGAAGTTAAGGAGAAGAGCCGTTCAACTGCAAGATTCAAGGCAATCGCAGATGGCGAAACATCTTCAATTGTAACACCAAAGTGGCTTGAGAAGAACGAAAACCTTCTTGGCGGCAAGGTTGTTGCAGCTCCTCAGAGAGAAGACATCGACTTTCCTGTTGAAGAACACCTCATCGTTGAGTTGTACTCCAAGTAATCTTATATTTCACACGCAGATTACACACAGATGGGCTGCTTTTGCAGTCGCATAATGTTTAGGAGGATTCGCGAATGATAGAAATTGAAAAGCCAAGAATTGAAACCGAGGAATTAACCGAGGATGGAAAGTACGGCAAGTTTGTTGTTGAACCGCTCGAGCGCGGCTTCGGCAACACACTCGGCAACAGTTTGCGCCGTGTGCTGCTTTCCTCTCTTGAAGGCTGTGCTGTTACATCAATCAAGATTGACGGCGTTCTTCACGAATTTTCAACTATTCCCGGCGTAAAGGAAGACGTTACGGAAATTGTTCTTAATATGAAAAGTCTTGTTGCAAAGCTCCATGAAACAAGCCCAAAGGTTATCGAAATTGCAGCCGAGGGTCCCTGTGAGGTAAAGGCTGCCGACATCAAATGTGATGATGAGGTTGAAATTCTCAACCCTGAACTCCATATTGCTACACTCGGTGAGGGTGCTAAGCTCAATATGGAAATCACAGTTGACAAGGGCAGAGGATATATTCCTTCAGAGCGCAACAAGCAGTTAAGCGGCAACAATGTTATTGGCGTTTTGCCGATTGATTCAATTTATACTCCCGTGTTAAAGGTAAACTATACAGTTGATAACACTCGTGTAGGTCAGATTACCGACTATGACAAGCTCACTTTGGATGTTTGGACAAACGGAGTTATCAATGCTCAGGAGGCTGTTTCTCTTGCAGCAAAGGTTCTTACCGAGCACCTTAACCTTTTTGTAAACCTCTCCGACAAGGCTTCAAGTGCCGAGGTTATGGTTGAGAAGGATGACAAGGGCAAGGAAAAGATTCTTGAAATGACAATTGAAGATCTTGATCTTTCAGTTCGTTCTTTCAACTGTCTCAAGCGTGCAGGCATTAACACGGTAGAGGATTTGATCAACAAGTCCGAAGAGGATATGATGAAAGTGCGTAACCTCGGTAGAAAATCTCTCGAGGAAGTAGTACAGAAGCTCAATTCTCTCGGTTTTAGTCTTCAGAAGGAAGACGAATAAACTTCCCAAGTCTTTGACAGTTGTTCTGTCAAATTCTTACCAATAAACTCAACGGTAAAGGAGTGAAAGAAATGCCAGGTACAAGAAAATTAGGAAGAACTACTGCACAGAGAACTGCAATGCTTCGTGCTATGGTTACTTTCCTTTTGGAAAACGGCAAAATTGAAACAACTCTTACTCGTGCCAAGGAAGTTCAGGCTATGGCAGAGAAGATGATTACTACAGCTAAAGAAGATACTCTTCACAACAGACGCCTTGTTTTGGCTTTTGTTACCAAGGAAGATGTTACAAGCAAGCTCTTTAAGGAAATTGCTCCAAAATACAGCGACAGAAACGGTGGCTATACAAGAGTTACTAAAATCGGTCCCCGTCGCGGTGACGCAGCTGAAATGGCAATTATCGAGCTCGTTTAATTCTTTTTAAGTTTATACAAGTTCAATTTCAGGGACTGTGAAGAGATGAAGTCCAAGGCTTCGTTCTTCGCAGTTCCTTTTAATTTTTGCGTAAAAGTACGGGCGGATATTATATAATGATATATAAAACCCAAAAAAGGCACATAACCGTCATCATTTTCGGTTATGTGCCTTTTTTTGTTAGACTGTGCTTTCACACTTCGGGAGGATAAAACAGATTGCCGCTGAGTTACTGCTTTGCAAACTGACTGTTATAGAGTTTGTTATAGAATCCGCCTTTGGCAAGCAACTCCTCGTGTGTGCCTTGTTCAATGATGTTGCCGTCCTTCATAACAAGGATAACATCGCTTTCCTTGATTGTTGAAAGTCTGTGGGCAACAACAAAGCTCGTCTTGCCCTTCATCATCTTGGCAAAAGCCTTTTGAACACGGATTTCGGTAAGGGTATCAATTGATGAAGTTGCCTCGTCAAGAATAAGAATTGATGGGTTTGTAAGCATCGCCCTTGCAATACACAAAAGCTGTTTCTGTCCCTGACTGAGATTACCGCCGTCCTCGCTGATTACGGTGTTGTAGCCGTCAGACATACGGCGGATGAATGAGTGCGCATATGCTGCCTTTGCGGCGGCAATAACTTCTTCTTCGGTTGCGTTTTCGTTGCCGTAACGCAGATTTTCCATAATCGTTCCGTTGAACAGCCAGCTGTCCTGAAGAACCATTCCGTAGCATTTTCTGAGGTTGTCACGGGTGATGTCCATAATGTCAACACCGTCAATGCTGATTTTGCCGCTGTCCGTGTCATAAAATCTCATAAGAAGATTGATGAATGTTGTCTTGCCACAACCTGTCGGACCGACAATGGCAATGTGACTGCCGCTCTTGACATCAAGCGAAAAGTTTGTGATGAGCGGTTTTTCTTTTGTGTAGGAGAAGTTTACATTCTGAATCTTGACATTGCCTTTGCAATGCTCAAGCTCTTTTGTACTGTTGTCGGGAATTTCGTTATCTGCCTCAAGAACCTCAAAAACTCGTCCTGCCGCCGCAATGCCTGTCTGCAACTGCGTGAGTACGCCTGTAACCTCGTTAAACGGCTTTGTGTACTGATTTGCGTAGGTGAGAAAGCATGATAACTGTCCGACCGAAAGTGTGCCTGCAACGGCAAACAGAGCACCCATAATGCCTACTGCGGCATAAACCAATGCGTTTACGAATCTTGTTGACGGGTTGGCAAGTGCGCCTGCAAACTGCGCCTTGAATCCCACTTCAAGAAGTTCATCGTTGTACTTTTCAAATTCTTCAAAGGCTCTGTCCTCATATGAAAAAGCCTTTACAATTCTCTGATTGCCGATATGCTCTTCGACATATGACGAGATGTCACCGTTGAGTGCCTGTTGACGGGTAAAGCGGTTGTGCGTCATCTTGCCGATAAATGCCGCAACAAAGAGCGAAAGCGGTGTGAGAACAACAACCACAAGGGCGATTTTCCAGTTGATTGTCAGCATAAATACAAGCGTGCCGACAATGGTAACAATGCCCGAAAAAAGCTGTAGGAACATCTGTGTAAGACCGTCACCAACTGCGTCAACATCGTTGATTACTCGGCTGATAAGGTCGCCGTGAGGTGTTGTGTCAATGTAGGAGAGGGGAACTGTGTTGAATTTTTCAAAAACCTCTCTTCTGAGGTCACGAACAGTGCGGTAGCTGACAATGTTGGTAAAGTAGGTCATAATCCACTGGAAAAGTGCCACACCGCCGATGCCTGCACCGATGTACACAAGAATCTGAATAACGCTTGCAAAGTCAACATTGCCCTTGTCAATGATGTTGTCGATTGCGTTACCTGTGAGAACAGGAATATAGAGCGTGAGCGAAACGCTGATGATTGCGCTCACAAGAGCTAAAATCAGATAAAACGAATACGGCTTTATTTTTTTGAGTACCTTTTTTACAGAGGAGGGTTTTTTTGCTGAATTTTTCATCTTTTTGCCTCCTCTTCACTAAGCTGTGAAAGACAGATTTCACGGTAGGTTTCGCAGCTTTCAAACAGTTCATCGTGCTGACCTTTGCCTACAATTCTGCCGTCATCAAGCACAAGAATAAGGTCTGCGTTCTTGATTGTTGAGCAACGCTGTGTAACGATTATTACGGTCATATCCTTTGTGTTTTCACGCAAAGCCTTTCTGAGTGCCGCATCTGTTGCAAAGTCAAGAGCCGAAAAGCTGTCGTCAAGAATGAGAAGCTTCGGTGAGCCTGTGAGTGCTCTGGCAATGCAAAGTCGCTGACGCTGACCTCCGCTGAAGTTCTTACCGCCCTGTTCAACAAAGCTGTCAAGCCCTTTGTTCAGCTTGCTTACAAACTCGTATGCCTGTGCAATTTTGAGAGCCTTTATAATATCCTCGTCAGTTGCATTTTCGTTTTGCCATTTCATATTGTCACGGATTGTTCCCTTGAAAAGAATTGACTGCTGAGGAACAATACCAATCTGTGAACGGAGCTGTAAGAACGGATAGTCCTTGACATTTCTGCCGTCAACGCTTACAGTACCCTGTGTTGCATCGTAAAAACGGGGGATAAGGTTGACAAGCGTACTTTTACCGCAACCCGTACCGCCGATAAGACCGACCGTCTGACCACGCTTGATTTTAAAGCTGATGTCCTCAAGCTCATCATCACCCGTGCCGTATGTGAAGTTTACATTGTCAAATTCGATTTTCGGAGTGCTTTCGCTCTCTGAAATTTCAATGTTCTCGGTAGTGCTTTCACACACACTCGGCTGAGTTTCAAACACTTCGTTAAGTCTTGCCGCACTTGCACTTGCCTTCGTGAGAAGTACAACAAGGTTTGCAACAACAATCATTGCAAGCAAAATCTGCGTCATATAGTTTACAAGGGCAATGATATCACCCGAAAGCATTCCGCTGCCTGCGTTGACATTCTGAGCACCAAACCAAATGATGAGAATAATTGCAGCATTGGTGATGATGTAGGTGACAGGGCTTAAAAGTGCCGAAAGAATGCTTACTCTGATCGAAGTTTTAGCCAAATCCTCGGTTGAATCGTCAATACGCTTTTTCTCATTTTTCTGCTTTGAAAAGGCTCTGATAACCCTGTTGCCCGAAAGATTTTCACGGCAGATAAGGCTGATTTTGTCGAGCTTTTTCTGCATTTTTTCAAAAATAGGAATACTCTTTGTCATAATGAGGTAAAGAGTAACGGCAATCAATATAGCCGCAATGAAGAAAATAATTGACATTTCAAGGTTGATTGTCATTGCCATAACCATTGAACCGATAACAATAAACGGTGCTCTTGTCAGCAGGCGGATAGCCATTGCAACAGATTGCTGAACCTGATTGGTGTCATATGTGATTCGTGTTATAAGTGACGGAGTGCCGAGCTTGTCCAACTCTGCGTGAGAGAGTTTGTTGATGTGCAAAAACAAATCTCGGCGCAGTCTTGTTCCCACACCCTGAGATGCCTTTGATGCAAGATACTGACACACGAGCGCACTGCAAAGTCCTACAGTTGCAAGAATAACGAGCAGACCGCCCATTCTCCAAATGTATGCCGTGTCGCCGTTTCGCACACCGTTGTCGATGATTCCTGCCATAACAAGCGGAACGAGCAACTCCAAAATTGCCTCAAACAGCTTGCAAAGCGGACCGATGATACATTCCTTTTTGTAGTATGCAAGATATCTTCGTAGCTTAATCAAATTTTCCCCTTCTCTGCCATATAATTAACAATACATAAGTAATATTATTTTACACCGATTAACGATATTTTACAACTTAAATTTTGCGTTGCGGGAATTTGCGGCGGTCGCAAGGCTACCCCTACAGTTTTGTGCTAACACAAAAAAGCCACCGATAAAACATCGGTGGCTCTGTATATAAGCTCTGTATATAATTAGTAAAATAAATTACTTAATAAGGCTTGTGCCGTCCATTTCTTCGGGCTGCTCGAGTCCCATAATTTGGAGCATTGTCGGAGCAATATCGGCAAGTCTGCCGCCCTCACGAAGCTCGCAGTCGTAGTTTACTACGCAGAAAGGAACAGGGTTTGTTGTGTGAGCAGTAAACGGTGAACCGTCCTCTGCAACCATCTTATCTGCATTGCCGTGGTCGGCTGTGATAAGAGCAACACCGCCCATTTCTTTGATTGCGTCAACAACCTTGCCAACGCAGGTGTCAACAGCCTCAACAGCCTTTACGGCTGCCTCGAATACGCCTGTGTGACCAACCATATCGCAGTTAGCGTAGTTGAGAATAATCATATCGTACTTACCGCTCTTGATTGCCGGAACAAGCTTGTCTGTAACCTCGTAAGCACTCATTTCAGGCTGAAGGTCATATGTTGCAACAGCAGGTGACTTAACAAGGATTCTGTCTTCGCCGGGATACTGCTTTTCAACACCGCCGTTGAAGAAGAATGTTACATGAGCATACTTTTCTGTTTCTGCAATTCTGAGCTGTGTCATGCCCTTGTCGGATACATACTCGCCGAGTGTGTTCTTGAGAACCTCTGGCTTGAATGCAACTTCAACATTAGGCATTGTTGCATCATACTGAGTCATGCAAACAAAGTTTACGGGGAAGAAACCGTTCTTTCTCTCAAAGCCCTTAAAATCAGGGTCAACAAATGTTCTTGTAATCTCTCTTGCTCTGTCAGGACGGAAGTTGAAGAAGATGATGCTGTCGTTAGGCTTAACTTGAGCACCGCCCTCAATAACACAAGGAACAACAAATTCGTCTGTTACGCCGTCATTGTAAGAGTTCTTAATTGCGCAAACAGGGCACTCTGCCTTGTTGCCCTCACCATATACCATAGCGGCATATGCCTTTTCAACTCTGTCCCAGTTGTTATCTCTGTCCATTGCGTAGTATCTGCCCTCAACTGTGGCAACCTTGCCTATGCCGATTTCTTTGAGCTTGTTAAGAAGCTTGTCAGCATATTCAGCGGCACTTGAAGGCGGAACATCACGGCCGTCAAGGAATGCGTGAATGTAAACATCCTTAAGACCCTTTTTCTTAGCAAGTTCAAGAATACCGTAGAGATGCTCAATGTGGCTGTGAACACCGCCGTCTGAGAGAAGTCCCATAAGGTGAAGTGCCGTGCCGTTCTTGAGAGCCTTGTCCATTGCATCAACAATAGCCTCGTTATCTTTGAGCTTGTCCTCGTTGATAGTCTTTGTAATTCTTGTGAGTTCCTGATAAACGATTCTGCCGGCACCCATATTTGTGTGACCGACCTCAGAGTTACCCATCTGACCGTCAGGAAGACCTACATCCATACCCGACGCACCAATCTGTGTGAGCGGATTAGATGCAAAAAGCTTGTCAATGTTTGGCTTTTTAGCAGCCTTGATAGCGTTGCCTTTTTCTGGAGCAATACCAAAGCCGTCAAGAATCATTAAAATTACCGGTTTTTTCATTTTGCGTGTCCTTTCCATAAAGCATACACAATCTTGTTATGCAAAAAACAAAATCCAAAAGCCGATTACAGACTTTTGTGCCGTGCCCAAAAGGACACGGCATTGTGTTTGAATATACTGTTTAAATTACTTGCTTGCAGCCTTTACGATTGCGGCAAACTTCTCGGCAACGAGTGATGCACCGCCGATAAGACCACCGTCAACATTTGTCTTTGAGAGAAGCTCGTCAGCATTGCCGTCATTCATTGAACCGCCGTACTGAATTGTAACAGCGTCGGCAGCAGCCTGATTGTAAAGCTTAGCGATTGTAGCACGGATGAAAGAGCAAACTTCTTCAGCCTGATCAGCTGTTGCAGTTTTGCCTGTGCCGATAGCCCATACAGGCTCATAAGCGATAACAACATTTTTGAGTTCTTCTTCTGTTACATTGAAGAGGTCAAGCTTAATCTGTCTTGCGATAACTTCTTCTGTGATGTCGCACTCACGCTCCCAGAGGAGTTCGCCGACGCAAACGATTGGCTTAAGACCTGCGGCAAGAGCAGCCTTTGTTCTCTTGTTTACAGTTTCGTCTGTTTCGCCGAAATACTGTCTTCTCTCGCTGTGACCGAGAACTACATATTCAACGCCCATTTCCTTGAGCATACCTGTTGAGATTTCGCCAGTGAAAGCACCGCTTTCAGCCCAGTGACAGTTTTCTGCACCGATTTTAACATTTGTGCCTTCTGTAGCCTCAAGTGCTGTTGCAAGGTCAACATAAGGAACACAAGCGATTACTTCACAACCTGCATCTTTTACGAGGGGAGTAATAGCGTTGAGGAGCTCTTTAGCTTCCTTTGGAGTTTTGTTCATTTTCCAGTTGCCTGCAATAATTGCCTTTCTCTTTGACTTATCCATGATAATTTTCCTTTCAGAATATGTTTTTAATATAATAAAATAACAGGGTTAAATCAGTAAGGGCGGAAAAATCCGCCCTTTTATTTGATTAAATTATTTGTCAGCGATTGCTGCGATACCCGGAAGAACCTTGCCCTCAAGATATTCAAGAGATGCACCGCCGCCTGTTGAGATGTGGCTCATCTTATCAGCAAAACCAAGCTGAATAACAGCAGCTGCGCTGTCGCCGCCGCCGATGATTGTTGTTGCGTCTGTGTCGGCAAGAGCCTTAGCAACAGCAATTGTACCCTTTGCAAGAGTCGGGTTCTCAAATACGCCCATAGGACCGTTCCAAACAACAGTCTTTGCGCTCTTTACAGCGTCGGCAAAGAGTTCCTGTGTCTTTGTGCCGATGTCAAGACCTTCCATATCAGCAGGAATCTTGTCTGAATCAACAACCTTAACTTCGATTTCAGCGTCGATAGGATCAGGGAAGCCTGCAGCGATTGTTGTGTCGATTGGGAGAAGGAGCTTCTTGCCGAGCTTTTCAGCCTTAGCCATCATTTCCTTACAGTAGTCAATCTTTGTATCGTCAACGAGTGAAAGACCGACTTCCTTGCCCTGAGCCTTGAGGAATGTGTAAGCCATACCGCCGCCGATGATGAGTGTGTCGCACTTTTCGAGGAGGTTTGAAATAACATTGAGCTTGTCAGCAACCTTAGCACCGCCGAGGATTGCAACGAACGGACGAACAGGAGTTTCAACGGCATTGCCGAGGTAGTTAATTTCCTTCTGCATGAGGTAACCTACTGCTGTGTCCTTGATGTGGTCTGTAACACCTACTGTTGAGCAGTGTGCACGGTGAGCCGAACCGAATGCATCCATTACGAATACATCAGCGAGTGAAGCAAGTTCTGATGAGAACGGCTCAAGATTCTTTGTTTCTTCTTTTCTGAAACGAGTGTTCTGGAGAAGAACAACATCGCCGTCTTTCATTTCTGCAACAGCCTTTTTAGCATTTTCGCCTACAACCTCGTCATCGTTAGCGAAAACAACATCCTGACCGAGGAGTTCCGAAAGTCTTACTGCTACGGGAGCAAGTGAGAACTTCTCTTCGGGACCGTTCTTCGGCTTGCCGAGATGTGAGCAAAGGATAACCTTGCCGCCGTCAGCGATGAGCTTCTTGATTGTAGGAAGAGCTGCTGTAATTCTGTTGTCGTTTGTGATTACGCCGTCCTTGAGCGGTACATTGAAGTCACAACGAACAAGTACTTTTTTACCTTTTACATTGATGTCATCAACAGATACTTTGTTGAGCTGCATAATATACATTCCTTTCGTGTAAGAAGAAATTTGTAAAAATTTAGTATTTTTACAGTCACCATTATTATATATCAAAAACCCCTTTTTATCAATAGAAAACTTTAAAAATTTCGCCTGTCGGGGTATTTTTTGCACTGTCTTTACAAATACTGATTTTAAGGAAGTTTATGAATATTATTTTTGTTCTTATGTCATATTGTTGAGGTCGCTCCACTTGTGATTGTGAAGCTCGCCCTTGTTCTGCAAAGCAGGATAATCCCATTGTCTTAAAACTTCATAAGCTGCAATTGCAACCGAGTTCGAAAGATTAAGACTTCTTGCCTCGTCAATCATAGGCAGTCTTAAAGTGTCATCGGGATGCTGCATTAAAAGCTCCTCGGGCAAGCCTTTTGTTTCTTTGCCAAAGAGAAGATAGCAGTTGTCGGGATATTCAACATCGCTGTGGCGGTGAGTTCCTTTTGTTGAAAAGAAAAAGTATTTTCCGCCCTTTGTTTTTTCAAAAAAATCGTCAATGTTTTCATAATATGTGATGTCAAGCAAGTGCCAGTAGTCAAGTCCCGCTCTTTTGAGTTTTTTATCGTCGGGTTCAAAGCCCATAGGCTTGACAAGATGAAGTCTTGTTCCCGTTGCAGCACAGGTTCGTGCCACATTGCCCGTGTTCTGCGGAATTTCGGGTTCAACAAGCACAAGGTTGAGAGTTGCCAAAAGTTATCACTCCAATTTTTATTATTCCATTCTTTTTCTGTTTAAATACATTTTAAATCGTAAACAATAATAATGCAAGTTTTTTTGACAAAGCCGTGTGACAAAGATGAAAAAACACACATTTTGTCAATGAATTTGCAGGATGGGGAGGTGTGATTATGAATACAAGTCCAATGATGAATGTGATGAAAGGCGTTGCAATAGGAATGACGGCAGGCGTCTGCATGGGTATTGTCGGCAAAAATATGGTAGACAGCAACCCAAAACTCAAGAAAAAGGCAAACAAAGCCTTTAAGACAATGGAGTCAGTCCTCGACACCGCACAGTATATGTTCAGATAAAATCATATTCATCATAAACAAAACCCCGATTCAAACGAATCGGGGTGTAATTTTATACTCTCTTGTATGTGCTTTTCCTGAAAATCAATGTGTCGCCCGAAATATAATATTTGTGATAATCATTCAGGGCTTCCTCTTCGCTTTGAGCAAGGTCAAATGATGATGTGCCGTCCCATTCCATTGTGAATACAAGTTTTCCATCACTCATGACCTTGTATGACACAGGGTCAGCACTTGTCGGACCATGATAATCAATATCATTGCAAGAACCGTCATCATTAAAATACATTTTTGAATTTTCGCTAATTTGCCCATCGTCGTCAACAAATGCCCATATTCCGGTTATGCTGTTGTTACTGCAACCGCTTAATGACATAACCGCAAACAACATCGTAATTATACATAACACCATTGATATTTTTCTTAATTTTATCATATTGTTACCTCTGTTTACAGACTTGCCTTAATCTGTTCAATGACCTTCATAACAGATTTTTTTGGTACAGCGGCAACAATACCGTTAAGTGCCATTTCGTTTCCGCCAACACTACCGACACCTGCTTGTACCCAACCAGATACAATGAGCGTTGTATCTGTAAATTCAATTTTTATGTATTGCATAGCAGTCAAAAGTCCTGTACCTTTTTTCCATACAGTTTCGCCGTTGTAGGAAACTTCTTTAAAACCGTTTGCCTGCAAAATGTTTACAGCAGTGTTGTATGATTCATCAACACTGTTTCGCAGTGGCAGGTTAATAATTGTTCTTGCCATTATAAAAACCTCCGTCAATATTATTAAGTTTTTGGTGGCATCGTGGACATTCGTTAATACCTGCGGTAACATTAAGACCGCAATTTGGACATTTATTGTTATTTCCTAAATTTTTAAGTGAATTAAGCTTATCCTCATTTTTCTTTTTAACAAAAGAAAATATAACCATAATAATTCCTACAAGCAGAATAATAAATGAAATTATAGCAACTGCAATAATTGTTTTTTCAAATGAAGAAAATGGAGATGTCCACGAATATCTTTTGTTTGTATTCACAGTAAATAACGAATATGCAAGTCCGCCAAAGCCGAGAGTTGTCAGAATATACCCAATAACAGTAATCACTTATTGCCTCCTTATTAAATTTTTTAGATATGAAGCTTCATTGATTCAATTATAACATTGCGTAATACAAAATGCAAGACAAAAGTAATACGCAATTTTTGTGTAAATTGCATACAATAGTAATATATAATGTAATACAGGAGCGGTTCACGCAATGAAAAAGTTTAAAATTCCGCAAATTCCCCAAACAACAAGCAAAAGTATACGATTTCCAAACGATGTGATTGATGAAGTGGAATCTGTCCTTGTCGGTACGGATTGCACATTTTCTGCCTTTGTTGTGGAAGCAGTAAGAGTAGCTCTTGAAAATTTAAAAGAAGAATCAGCCGAAGATGAGTAAACAAAACCCCCTATTCAAGTGAATAGGGGGTTATAATTTTGCATTTTATATTTAATTAAATCAGCTTGTGTAGCCGAGGGGATCCATTTTTTCACCGTTGAGGCGGATTTCAAAATGGAGGTGAGGACCTGTTGAGTTGCCTGTTGAACCGACATAACCGATGAGGTCGCCCTGATTTACATACTGACCTGTTACTGCAACAAGTGAACTGCAATGGCCGTAAAGTGTTGTGTAGCCACTGCCGTGGTCAATGATAACATAGTTGCCGTAGCCGCTGTTGTCACCGCCAGAGAATGTTACGGTACCGCTTGCGGATGCATAAATAGGCTGTCCGTAAACACCGCCGGCTGAAATGTCAAGTCCGCCGTGAAGTCTGCCCCAGCGTGTGCCGAAGGTACTTGTCAATGTATGTGTGTAGGGGAGTGGCCATGCAAACATACCCGATGAACCTGTTGTGTAGCTTGAAGATGAATCTGAACTTGATGAAGAACTGCTGTCTGATGAGGTTGATGATGAACCTGAGCTTGATGAAGTATCCTCAGCCTTGCCTTTTACGACAACTTCGTCAACTGCCTCTTTAATAGTTTTTGCGTCAGTCTGAACCGCATCGGTCTGAACACCGTCAACAAATGTAGTTCTTACCGTTACTTCTTCTTCGCCCTTAACGCCTTCGGTAGTTACCTTTTTGTATGAAGAAGACTTGTCCTCGTCATACTTAACCTTTGTGTCATAAGCTACATCTCTTGTGTAAACAATGTCTGTTGAAAGTGAGATTGAAAACTTGCCGTCTGCAAGTGCCATAACATCTTCTGCCGACACAAGGTCTGTACCGCTTGGGTTGCCTGTTACAACCTCCACCGAATTTGCAAATTCGGTTGTTGTTTCGTTATCGTAATCCTTGCGGTAATCAACAAGAACCTGATCAAGGTCTGCCTTAAGCTCGTCAATCTCTTCTGTCGCACCGATAAAGTTGCCGTCAATATAAAGACTTGCACATGACGGTGAAATTGTGTTGAGGTCAGCATATTCACCGCTGATTTCTGTGTAATCGGGAACTGCTTCATCACTTGTAGCTGCAGCAACAACTGCAGCAGCTTCTGTTCCGGTTCCGTTAGTATTTGTTTCTTGCACATCAAGAGCACTTGCAACAGTAACGCACGAAAGTGTGATTGCGCTGAAACACGCAACAACCGCAAGCACAGCCTTCTTTTTAATCAATTTCTGTGAACGGACTGTTGACGGTGCAAGGTGCGCGTACTGCTTTTCACTCTTGAACGAAAGTCCGGATACAATTTCTCTTGCACTTTTGGTTGTGCCGCTTCTTGATTCTCTGAAGGCTCTGTCAATTGCCAACGCTTGTGTTTTTGCCGTTTTTGTCTTTTTCGGCACATTAACTGATTTGACTGTTGCAGACTTAAAGGAACCCTTCCTGTTCTTTATCGTCTGAGCAAGCTTTGCAGCGGAATTTTTTGAAACTCTTACAACCGATTTTGCACAAAATGTTGTTGCTCTTTTTACAAAGCGAACGGTTTTCTGTGCGGTTGTAAGCTCACGCTTGCAGGCTTTGCGTTTTTTTGTCGGAAGACTCTCGATTTCATTGAAACCTTCCAAACCAATGAACTTTGTCTCCAAAATAATTTCTCCTATCTCATTAACCGTTACATTTCTGTAACAAACACGATACCTTTATTATACCAAATAGTTACGAAATTGCAATATGAGAATTAAAAAATGTCACAATCAATAATATAATAGGGGAGAAGGTTACAAAAAACAGGGAAAAATCAACAATAATTCTCTATGTTAATTATACTTTAAGTTATCAACAGTGTAATTTCTTAACAGAGAGTAATATTTATTCAACTCTTTCAGAGCGCCGTCAAGGTCATGTTCAAGGTAGTTTCCACATTCAATTGCTGTTGTTCCGGGTATTTCTCCCTTGTGCTCCGCACACTGCTTTATTGTGTCTTTTATAAGCTGTAATGCGTCCTCTTCCGACATATCACGAACAAGAAAATAAAAACCCGTTCTGCATCCCATAGGTCCAAAGTAGATTACATTGTCGGCAAATTTGCTGTTGCGGGCATATGTTGCAAAAAGGTGTTCAATTGTGTGCATAACGGGATTTGGAAGATACGGCGGTGTGTTCGGCTTTACAAAACGCATATCATATGTTGTAATGTCGCCGTCAATTCTTGAAATGTAAACACCCGGCATAAGTGTGTTGTGGTTGATTGTAAAGCTTGCTATCTTTTTCATATATATTATCCTTTCTTAATCGTAATCGGCTATGTTTGTGAAACAGATGTTCATATCAACATCGCCCTCAATTCCGTCAACCTTGCCCGATGAGGAATATTGCCACATAGAAAACTGATAATAGAATGTCGGAACATTTGCGTATTCGCAGTACCAGATGTCAAAATCCGCAAGCTGGGTGAGGTCATATTTAAAGTAAAGCTCTTTGCTCGGAGAATAGATAATCGGTGTGTAGCCAAGCTCCTTTACACGGTTGCAGAATGCCTTTGCACAGGCTGTTGCCTGAGCAGCCGAAACGCCGTCGGTTCTTGCGTCATCATCTTTTATGATTTCCCAGTCATATGCAACGGGGAAGTCGATTGTTTCATCGCCGAGAAGTGACTTTATATAGTCAGCCTCTTCAATTGCCTCATCGTTATTGACCGCCTGCGAGAAGAAATACACGCCGACTTTAATACCTGCCGCTTTGGCACCCTTTATATATGAAAGGGCAGAGTCATCCGAGTACATTTTTCCGTCAGAACCGTAACCTCTTCCGCCGATGCGAACCATAGCAAAATCCACGCCGGACTTTTTAACCTTGTCCCAGTCGATTGTTCCGCTGTATGATGAAATGTCAATTCCCTCCATTGACGCAGGCTTGCCGTTTTCGCTGTAGTATTTGAATGTGTCGTCAGAGGAGAAGCTGTCATTGTTGAGTGTGTTTTTCGGCACACCGTCAAGCTCGGTAATCCAAATTTCTCCGAGAGTGCTGTCGTTTATATGTATTTTTTCGCCTGTTGTCTTGACCGTTGTGTCTGTGGCAACAGTTGCCGAGGTCGTACTGCCCGACTGCGAACTGCTTTCAGCGTTGTTTGAACAACCGCACAAAACCGAGGTAAGTGCAAGCATGGCAGCCGTTACGGCACAAATAGTTTTTTTCATTATTCTGCTCCTGTTAAAAGATTTTTAACGCTGAAAAATGTCGATTATACGGGCATTTTGCGTATCTGTTAGTCAGCATATCATAAAAAAGAGTTGATGTAAACAAAGAAACCGAAAATAAATGTTGAAAATTTTGTGAAAATTAAGTATAATCTAAGGTATAAGTGTCACTCGCTCAAAAGGCGATGGCAGTCATTTGAGAATTTAATGATTACAGTGTTTTGCAGGAGCGATAAAGGGCGGTGAGCGAAATTGAAGGAAACAAAGGTGCATGGGTACCGTCACAAAACAACGGAAGAACTCGTCAAGGCAATTGACGAATGTACCTCTCTAAGTCAGCTTTTCGCTCTCATTCAGCACGAGCATATTACGATTCAGATGCTTACCCGTCCCGGTGCTTCAAACCTTGCACCCAAAATTTTAAGCCCGAAAGAGATAACAGGCAACCGTGACACCCCTTTTGAAAGACTGCAAAGGCAGGTTCGTGAGTCTGTTCTTGAGGACGAAAGACGGCTTAAACAAAGTAAGCTGATTGCCGAGTGTGAACGCATTTCAAAACTGAATAAAAATGACAAGATAAAGTAAGAGTAATTAGTGGAAGATTTTTGAATTTTTTTACTAAATACTCTTTATTTTTTCCAAAAAAACATATATAATCTAATTATCAAATACGATTGGAGATGGAATATATGACATTCAAATTTAAACACGCTTTGGCTGTAATGCTCGCAGCAATCACCGTAGCTTGTTCCATTGTCGGAACAATAGCTGTTTCTGCCGCAGAAACAGGCACTCGGTATTCAACAGAAAACACCGTTTCATCTGATGTAGCGGATATGGATACTGAATCCACCAAGGCAACGGAAACTACCAAGCCCTCACAGCCGTCAACAAAACCCACTTCAAAGCCTTCCGTAGTTCCTCCGACTAAGCCTATCAAGCCGAGCGTCGGTGCAATTAAGAACCTCACAAGAACGAAATCTACAACAAACTCACTTTCGTTCAAGTGGAATAAGGTAAAAGGTGCAACGGGCTATGTAATCTATTACCGCAACAATGACGCACACAAGAATTTTTCAAGACTTACATATATAAAGTCAAATGCCTGTACAGTCAAAAAGCTTAAGTCAGGCACATGGTATGATGTTAAAATTGCCGCTTATGTTAAACAGGGCGGCGTAAAGTATGAGGGCAAGAGCCAAACATACAGAACAGCAACATTGCCGAACTCCGTAAGCGTTTCGCTCAAAGAATCAGGCTCTGCCATCAAGCTTTCGTGGAATAAGATTCCGCAGGCAACAGGCTACAAGATTTACCGTATGAGCAGGAACACAAACGGAAAATATGTTCTTTATAAGACAATCACTTCAAACTCAAAAACATCATACAGGGATACCGGCGTCAAGCAGGGCAAGGCTTATTATTATCAGATTAAGGCTTACCGTGCAATCAAAAAGAACACTTACTATTCGTCACCGTCAACAATAAGATGTATGGCAGGCCTCAGCGCCCCTTCCATTTCAATCGGTTCAAAGCTTTCAAGGGCAAATCTCACATGGAAAAAGACGCCTGTTACTCCTACAGCCTATGAGATTTTCTATTCAACCTCAAAGAACGGCAAATATAAGAAACTCGGTGAAACAAAGAATGCATTTTATAACACAAAAAAGCTCACAGCAGGCAAAACCTACTACTTCCGTGTTCGTGCTTACAGATATGTCGGTTCAGGCAGCAATCCAAAGAAATACAAGATACTCGGAACATATCAAACAAAGGGTGTAAAAATCAGTAAGAATGCCTACGGTGTTTCAGTCGGCGGTACATATGTTGAAATCAGCATCAATCAGCAGCATATGTGGTACTACAAGAACGGTAAGCTCGTTGTTGAAACAGATGTTGTAACCGGCAACTACGGTACAAACGATACGCCAAAGGGTGCATATTCAATCATCTACAAGGCATCGCCTGCAACTTTGATGAATAACTCTCATGTAACATTCTGGCTACCGTTCACATCTGACGGTTGCGGAATCCATGACGCATCATGGCGTTCAAGCTGGGAATACGGCGGAACAAGGTACAAGGGTCACGGCTCACACGGCTGTGTAAACACACCGTACAACGCAGTTAAGAAAATCTATAACAACATTTCCTCAGGAACCCGTGTTGTTGTTTATTGATTTTAATCCGTAGTGAAAACTTGATAAAATAATTAAGGCTGACAGATTTTTAATAACCTGTCAGCCTTATTTTATGATGTAGCGGTTTAATAATAAATTATGATTTTGATATAAATTAATATAATTTCTGCACCGAAAAAGTTGTTCTTTGTTTGTATTAGAGAATAATATTTTAACTTATTGACAAAATTTTGTTTTAATAATATAATAGCCTTGCTGTATTAAGTGGTGATATAAAGCAAACATGACGAGAGTAAAAATGAAAAGAATATTTATAGTTGCACTTTTGGCTTTGACGGTTGCGCTTGGTGCGGTTGCAACGGGTTGTTCGGGCGGTAACAATTCATCTTCAACCGACAAATCTTCAAGCAAGGTTGAGTCCGTGAACGATTCATCGGCTGATGATTCAAGTACTGCTGAAGTCGGAAATACAGTTATCGGCGACTTCGTGTGGGATGAAAACAGTTGCATTGTCAATCTTACAAAAGATGCAGCAAAGAAGAGGGAAATTGTAATTCCTGAAAATTGTATTGATTTAAGAATTGATGATTGGGCAAACGATGAGGATAACTATTTTTTAGAAAACGATAACCTTGAAAGCGTAGTGGCAAAGCTTGCTTACGAATCCGCTAAACATTCAGCTAACTCGACCTGCCATATGGTAGTGCAAAAATATATCATTAACAGGAGTTATTATTAAAATGACTCGTAAAATGAATAGTAAATTTATAAAAACAATATTTGCTTTATATTGTCTCGCTCTTGCATACATTTTGTTTTTCTACAGAATGGGATCGGACATCGGCTGCACATATATCGAGTGGATAACAAATATGATCAGCCCGATACCCTTTTGGAGTTTTTATGATTTTTTCACCACTCCCATAATTACCGCAGAATATACATTGTCATTCATCAAAAACATCATAGGAAATCTCATGCTGTTTATGCCAATGGGATTTTTCCTGCCGCACCTACTGAAAAAAACAAGGCAATTTAAGTATTACATTATTTTGATTTGTATTATTGTGCTTTCAGTTGAAATCATACAGTTGTTTACAACCTTGGGAATGTTTGACATTGATGATGTTATTATTAATGTCGCAGGTGCGGCACTGGGGTTTTGCTTGTCAAAAAGAATAGAATCCGCAGTAAAAAGGCATCGTGTGAATAAGTGAACGACTTAATAAGGCGGTAATTTGAAAAAACTTCGGTATTTATAAAATTTGTTTTAACATATAGTTTGCACTATTACTTGCGGGCGAACGAGGTTCGCCCTACAGATTACACATTGCTTTCATCATACCAAAACATAAAATTTTTGAGTTATTACGGTTAAATATGCCTTACTCACGAACTCGGTTGTGTGGCGGTTTTACTGCACATTTTGCCGTCAACATCTGTGTAGTATTCGCCTTTGAGCAGAATTTGCGAAATCGGAACGATTTCGTAGCCCTCGGACTTGATTGCCTCGATTACCGTCGGCAATGCTTCGGGGGTATTTTTTGCACCGTTATGCATCAATATAATACTGCCGTTTTTGATTTTTTTCATAATATTCTGCTTTATCTGCTCGGGAGTAGGATCTTTCCAGTCGAGCGAATCGACATCCCATTGCACGCAATACATATTACATCCGTTGACCGACTTTACAACATCATTGTTGTAATCGCCGTAGGGGGCTCGGAACAGGGTGGGAGTTTTGCCCGTAAGCTCCTTGATTTTTTCGTTGCAGGACTGAATCTGACCGACCATATCGGACGACGACATCTGCGTCATATGCGGATGGGTGTTGCTGTGATTGCCAACATCGTGACCGTGCTTTGCAATATCCCTTACGCTGTCGGGATAATTCTTAACCCAGTCGCCCACAAGGAAAAATGTTGATTTCACCTTGTATTTGTCGAGAATTTCAAGCAGTTGTTCTGTCTGTTCATTGCCCCATGCCGCATCAAACGACAGGGCAACCTGCTTTTTGTCCGTGTCAACATAGTAAATGGGAATTTCACGCTGAGCAGCCGCACTTTGAACGGCTCGAACGGTTGATGTGACTGCAATTGCCCCTGCAAGAACTCCGATTAAAAGACAGAATCCGATTGATATTAGATTTCGTTTTGTTATGATATACAAACGCATAAAATCCCCTCCATACCAAATTTATATGAAGGGGATTTTTATTTATTCATATTTTGTTTTAATTAGGTGCGTTCATTGGGCGATAGCAGTCAAGTTAACCCTCAACATGCCATTCAATGCCGTCTTTTGTGTCCTTGACAACAACCTTCATCTCTTTAAGCTTGTCACGGATAGCGTCGGCTGTCGCCCAATCCTTTTCGGCACGGGCTTTTGTACGCTGTGCAATAAGCTCTTCAACTTCCTTGGCAAAGTCATCGTCAGCGTCCGCTTTGTTGCTTTCGGGAACTTTTGTAAGGTCGAGTGAAAGCACCTTGTCAAATTCGCCGATTACATAAAGCTTTGTCGCATCGTCTGCGTCAGCCTTGAGAACATCATAAACGCAGGTGAGAGCAAGAGAAGTGTTGAGGTCGTTGTCGAGTGCCTCGCAAAATCCCTTTGTAAGCTCCTCAGCCTTTGCCATATCAGGCTCACCGTCCCTTGAAAGAGCGGAAATTCTCTTTACAAGTTTGTTGTAGGCTGTAGCTGTGTTGTCGAGGTTGTCATATGAGAATGTGAGCGGCTTGCGGTAGTGGCTCTGGAGGCAGAACATTCTGTAAACAAGCGGATTGTACCCCTTTTCTTCAAGAAGTGAAACTGTAAGGAAACCGCCCTTTGACTTGCTCATTTTGCCCCTTGCATCATTGAGATGAAGTACATGGAACCAGTACGGACACCACTTGTGACCGAGAAAAGCCTCGCTCTGTGCAATTTCGTTTGTGTGATGGGGGAAAGCGTTGTCAATGCCGCCGCAGTGAATGTCAAGATATTCACCGCAGTGCTTGTAGCTGATGCATGAGCATTCAATGTGCCAGCCCGGATAACCTACACCCCACGGACTCTCCCACTTGAGCTCCTGTGAATCAAATTTTGACTTTGTGAACCAGAGAACAAAGTCAGCCTTGTTACGCTTGTTTTCGTCCTCTTCAACGCTGTCACGAACGCCGACAGCAAGGTCATCCTCGTTCATATTGCCGAACACATAGTAGTTGTCGAGCTTTGAAGTGTCAAAGTAAACATTGCCGCCTGCAATGTAGGCATAGCCCTTTTCAAGCAGAACGGAAATCATATTGATAAAATCGTCAATGCAGTTTGTTGCAGGCTCTACAACATCGGGACGCTTGATGTTGAGCTTTTCGCAGTCGGCAAAAAATGCGTCTGTGTAGAACTTTGCAATCTCCATAACAGTCTTATGCTCACGCTTTGCGCCTGAAAGCATCTTATCCTCGCCTGTGTCGGCATCGCTTGAAAGATGACCTACATCTGTGATGTTCATTACACGGTTTACATCATAACCCGAAAAACGAAGATACTTTTCAAGAACATCTTCCATAATATAGGTGCGAAGATTGCCGATGTGGGCATAGTGATAAACAGTAGGACCGCAGGTGTACATATTAACCTTGCCGGGTGTGTGCGGTACAAATTCCTGCTTTGTCTGTCCGAGAGAATTATATAAAATCATTTGCTATTCCTCACTTTTTACATTTTCCTTTTTCAGCTCATCAAGCTGTTTTTGAAGTTCAAAAATTTTATGTTCAAGGTTGCACAATGCAAGCGCAACCGGATCCGATACATGAATCTGGTCAAGGGTTTCACTGCGGACACCGTTGACTTTTACTACTCTTGCCGGAACTCCGACAGCCGTTGCATTCGGCGGAACTTCGCTTAAAACAACCGCACCTGCGGCAATTCTTGCGTTGTCACCGACCTTGAACGGACCGAGAACCTTTGCCCCCGAGCCGACAAGCACATTATTGCCGAGTGTGGGGTGTCTTTTTCCCGTTTCTTTGCCTGTTCCTCCGAGAGTAACATTCTGATAGATGGTGCAGTTGTCACCGATTACTGTAGTTTCGCCTATGACAACGCCCATTCCGTGATCTATAAAAAGTCCCTTACCGATTGTTGCGCCGGGATGAATCTCAATTCCCGTCTTGTGACGACTGCGTTGAGAAATCCACCTTGCAAGAAACTTGAGGTTGTGCCGCAAACACCAGTTGGCTTTTCGGTGAGAACGCACCGCCTTGAAACCCGAGTAGAGAAAAAACACCTCTGCTCTGCTCCTTGCGGCAGGGTCACGCTCCATAACCGCATCAATATCCGCTTTCAGGTTTTTAAACACGCAATCACCCTCCTGTCAAGACCGTGAGAGTATGTTCTCAGGTCTGAGAAATAAACTGTCTGTTCTGAACTATATATACAACGCCCGAAATGATTGTGAATACAACCGAAATCCAGATGAGAATTTCTCCCACCACAAAGAAAATCGGTTCAAATGTTGCCGTGTTTATAAAATTAAGTCCGACTTCGGGCAGTTCAAGCACGATTTGCATTGCAATTACTGCAATTATAGCAATCATCTGTGAAACCGTCTTTGCTTTGCCCCACATATTAGCGGCGACAACCTTGCCTTTTGAGGCGGCAATCAGCCGTATTGAGGTGACGGAAAATTCACGGAAAAGCACGATTATGACCGCAACACAGTCACATATTCCAAGCTGTACAAAGCACAGAAAGGCGGCAAGTACAAGAATTTTGTCTGCAAGCGGATCGGCAAATTTTCCGAAGTCGGTTACAAGACCGTTTTTTCTTGCAATTTTTCCGTCAAACATATCTGTGAGTGATGCCATTACAAAAATAATCATAGCAACTGCATTGTTGAGCGGAAAATCCGCAAGAAGTGCCGCCACAAAGAACGGAACAAGAATTATTCGTCCTACTGTCAGTTTATTTGGTAAGTTCATTTTATGTGCCTTTCAAAGTTTAATATTATGAAATTGCTGAGTCTTTTAGCCACTTAGGCGATTTTGCCGACAAATTCACCGATAGGATCGCAGCCTGTGTAATCGGTTACACGCACCTTGACAAAATCTCCTGCCTTTGGCTTTTCACCGTCACAGGTGAAGAATACACAGCCGTCAACCTCGGGGGCGTCGGCATAACTTCTGCCGAAGAAACATTCGGCAAGCTTGTCAAAGCCTTCAACAAGAACTTCAATCTCTTTGCCAACAAGGCTTTCGCAGTATTCAGCCATAACCTGCTGTTGATGCTCCATAATAATATCGGCACGCTTTTGCTTGATTTCATCGTCAATCTGGTCGGGCATTTCAGCCGCCTTTGTGTCTTCCTCGGCAGAGTAGGCAAAACAGCCGAGTCGCTGAAACTTCATCTCAGCGGCAAACTCTGCAAGCTCATTGAACTGCTCCTCGGTTTCACCGGGGAAACCTGTAATAAAGGTTGAGCGGAAGATTACATTCGGAATTTTATCCTTAATCTTGTTCATGAGTGCAGTAAGGCTTTCTCTGTCACCGTGACGGTTCATTCTGCGAAGAACATCCCCGTCACAATGCTGGAGCGGAATATCCATATATTTCACAATCTTATCTTCACTTGCAATTGTGTCAATAAGTTCGTCTGTAATTCTGTCGGGATAGCAGTAGAGAACCCTTATCCATTTAAAGCCGTCAATTTTACAAAGTCTTCTGAGAAGCTCTGCAAGCATCGGTTTGCCGTATTTATCCTCACCGAAACGGGTTGTGTCCTGAGCAATTACATTGAGTTCCCTGACTCCGCGCTCAGCAAGACCTTCCGCCTCTTTTACAACATCTTCAATATCTCTGCTGCGGAATCTGCCTCTGATCATCGGGATTGCACAGTAGGAACAACGGTTGTCACAACCCTCGGCAATTTTGAGATAAGCGGTGTAGGGGGGAGTTGAAAGGATTCTTCCGCCCTCAAGCGGCAGACAAACCTTGTCGGGGAAGCTTTCGCACTTCTGTCCGTCAAGTGTTTTCAAAACGATGTCTGCGATAGTTTCGTTGGCACCTATTCCGATAACCGAGTCAACCTCGTAAAGCTGTTCGGAAATCTCCGATTTATATCTTTGAGCAAGACAGCCTGTTACGATGATTGCCTTGATTTTGCCCTCGTCCTTGAGCTTGCCGAGTTCAATAATTTCGTTAATGCTTTCCTGCTTTGCACTTTCGATAAATCCGCAGGTGTTTACAATTACTGCGTCCGCATCTGCCGGATCGTTCACAATAATAAATCCTCTGTTCTTGAGTGTGTACAAAAGCATCTCGGCGTCAACCTGATTTTTTGCACAACCGAGTGATACAATGCCTACTTTATAATTCATAATCAGTCTTCCTCTGTGTATTCTCTGAGGACGGTCTTAATGTCATCCCATCCGTATCCGAGCCTTTGCAGAGCGGCAACGGCTCTTCGCCTTATTTTTTCATCATTTATGTTTTTATATTTTCTGTCGATAACCGCCCTTATTCCGTCACATGGATCAAAGTCGATTTCTTCGATAATCTCTTCTGCAAGTTCACGGTCAATTCCTTTTTGAACAAGCTGTCTTACCGCACTTCTCGGAGCATTATGTTTTGAAAACAAAAGCTGTTCGGCATATCGTCTTGCAAAGTTTTCGTCATTTACAAGACCGAGTTCTTCCATTCGCTCAACAGCCTTTTCCGCCGATTCTTCATCACAGGTGCGTTTGATTTTGTCGGTGAGTTCTTTTTTTGAGTGGTCACGATAGGAAATAAGCCACAAAGCCTTTTCCTTTGCACGGCGCTCATTGCTTAGCCTGATAATCTCGTGCAGCTCCTCGTCATCAATCTCTCTGCCGACATCAAATCTGTTTTCAATAACTGTGCGTGCGTCAAGATTCATAACATATTCGCCGTCAATGTAGAGCGCACACATCGCCTTTCTTCGTGGTTCAACTGCGGTTATAAGCATCAGTCGTCAACCAGAACATCAATTTTTGCACCGCTCTTTTTGTCTGTCTTATCCGCAGAATCAGGCTTGATTTCTTGGTTTGCAGACGGAACTTCGGTAATTTTTACCTTTGGAGCAGGCTTTTTGCGTTCATAAAGCTTGTCAATATTTTCCCAGAGTTTCTTCTCAATTTCAGCAGCAAGCTCCTTGTCGGTTTTGAGAAGCTCCTTGACCTTGTCGCGTCCCTGTCCGAGTCGTCTGCCGTCATAGCTGAACCATGCTCCTGCTTTTTGAACAATCTCAGCCTTTACGGCAAGGTCAAGAAGCTCGCCCTCACGGGAAATGCCTTCACCGTACATAATATCAAATTCAGCTTCGCGGAACGGAGGAGCAATCTTGTTTTTTACAACCTTTGCTCTTGTATGTGAACCGACCATTTCACCGCCTGATTTAAGGGTTTCAACCCTTCTTATATCAATACGAACGGAGCTGTAGAACTTGAGCGCACGACCGCCGGTTGTAACCTCGGGGTTACCGTAGGTTACACCTACTTTTTCACGCAACTGGTTAATGAAGATTGCAACGCAGTTTGACTTTGAAATTGCACCTGCGAGTTTACGCAGTGCCTGTGACATAAGTCTTGCGTGCAGACCTACATGGCTGTCACCCATTTCGCCCTCAATTTCAGCCTTTGGAACAAGAGCGGCAACGGAGTCGATTACGATAACATCAATCGCACCGCTTCGGATAAGCGCCTCTGCAATTTCAAGAGCGTCTTCACCTGTGTCCGGCTGTGAAACGAGGAGTGAATCAACATCAACACCGAGAGCTGCCGCATATGTCGGATCGAGTGCATGCTCAACATCAATAAATGCAACATTGCCGCCGTTTTTCTGTCCCTCTGCAATGCAGTGGAGAGAAAGTGTTGTTTTACCCGAAGATTCAGGTCCGTAAATTTCAACAATTCTTCCGCGGGGAAGTCCGCCGATTCCGAGTGCAATATCAAGCGAAAGCGAACCTGTTGAGATGTGTTCAATGTTCATATGTTTATTTTCGCCAAGACGCATTACAGCACCCTTGCCGAACTGTTTTTCAATTTGTGTGAGCGCAGTTTCAAGCGCTTTGTTTTTATCTACTGCCATTTCATATACCTCCGTACTCCGCAAAGGGAGCTGATGTTTTTCAGTCTGTAACATAACCGTTACTTCAACGGCGGTTATGTTCGCACTAAGATTATAAAATATGTGAGGGAAAAATGCAATAATTTGGCGGTAATTTCATCGAACAAATTTTCTAAAATCAGAGCAAAGTCCCAATAATCGCCCTCTGCACACCGCCAAAGTCGAGCGAAATTTTAAAATCCGAAAAGCCTTTGTCAGTCATAAGTGCCTTTACTGCGTCAGCCTGACCTTCTCCGAGTTCAAATGCAAGCGCACCGCCCTTTTTGAGTTTTCTGCTCCAACGGTTCACTATTTCACGGTAAAAATCACAGCCGTCCTCGCCGCCGTCAAGTGCAAGTCTTGGTTCAAGCTGAACCTCTTTTTGAAGTGTTTCTATGTCGGCTGATTTTATATAAGGCGGATTTGAAACGATGAGGTCAAGCTCACCGTCTGCAAATGTATCGCAGATTTTGAGAGCGTCAGCCATAACAGGCTTTACTGACGAATTGTTTTCTTTTACATTTGTTTCAAGATATGAAAAAGCGGTTTCGTCAATTTCAACTGCCGTAACCTTTGCACCCGAAATTTTATCAAGTGCAACGGCAATTGCACCGCTGCCCGAACAGAGGTCAACCGTTTTTTTATCGGCTCTGTTTTTGAGAAAATCAATGCAGAGATTGACAACCACTTCCGTGTCATCACGGGGTATAAGCACGCCTCTGCCCACCTTAAAATCGAATCCCATAAAGCTCCATTCGCCGAGAATATACTGCAACGGCTCGCCTGAAATTCGTCTTTCTATAAAATTTAAAAAGTTATGCGAACAGTTTTCATCGGCTTTATCAGTTTTGTGAATGATAAAGCCGACTCTGTCAAGCGAAAAAGCCTTTTGTAAAAGACTTTGCGCCTCAAATTTTGAATTTTCAATATTATTATTTTCAAGCAGTTTAAGTCCGCTTTGATAAATTTCGTTTACAGTCATTACTTGCTTACAATGTCCGAGCCGTCCTCGGGGATAACAGCCTTGATAGCCTCAATTGCAACTTCAATCATAGTGTCGTCAGGCTCTTTTGTTGTGATTCTCTGCGCCCAAAGTCCGGGAGCGGCAATGATTCTTGTTGCGGCATTGTCGTGCTTACCGCAGATTTTGATAAGCTCGTAACCGATTCCGCATGAAACGGGGAGAAGAAGAATCTTGAATACAGGTCTTAAAAATCCGATGCCGAAGGGTGCAACAGGAACGAAAAGACCGACAAGAATGCCGACAATCAGCATAAGAACCATAAAGCTTGTTCCGCATCTCGGGTGAAAACGGCTCTGCTTTTTAACATTTTCAACTGTGAGTTCTTCTTCGTTTTCGTAGCAGAAAATTGTCTTGTGCTCGGCACCGTGGTACATAAACACCCTTTTCATTTCTGTCATTTGTGAACATACTATAATATAAAGTAAGAAAAGAATAATCTTGAGAACACCCTCAAAAACAGACTTCCAGAAAACAGCGTTTCCGCCGTCACCCTTGAAAGCCGGCACAACATTTGCACTGAGGTCAAACAGGAAAGAGGGGACAAAGAAGAAAAGTCCCACGGCAAGCGCAACACCGAGGATTGACGCAATTACCATCATAACCTTAACAAGCTTGTCGCCGAATTTATCATCAAGCCATTTTTCAAACTTTGACGGTTCTTCTTCAATTTCGGTTGATTCAATTGCCTTATCGGCAGAGAGCATAAGCGCTTTGTAGGAAAGTCGCATTGAGTCAATAAGACCTGCAATTCCTCTGAGAAACGGAAGCTTGAAAAGCTTACATTTTGAGGGAATTGTGTTTATGCTTATATCCTCGCTGTAAATCTTGTCGGGTGCGGTACGAACACACACGGTTGTGCGTTTCGGACCTCTCATCATAATGCCCTCAATCAAAGCACTGCCGCCGATTGAGGTGATTTTTTTAGTAGTATTTTTAGCCATTAGCTGTTCCTTTCTGTATTAGGCTGCACAGAGAAATAAGATTAAAGCTTAATATTTTCGGGAAGTGAGTTTTCACTGCCCTCTTTATATACAGGGAAGGTTAGTGTTACGGTTGTGCCAACGCCCTCTCCGCTTTCGATATTAAGCGAACCGTTGTGGAGGTTCATAATCTCATCGGCAACCGCAAGTCCGATTCCCGAACCGCCGACAGTCTGGTTTGCTTTGTAGAATTTTTCCTTAACCTTTGGAAGGTCTTCGGCAGAAATTCCGCAGCCTGTGTCGGTTATTACAATCTTGATAATATCGGGTTCATCTTTGCTGTAGATTACCTGAGCGGCAACAACACCGCCCTTTGGTGTGTATTTTAACGCATTGTCAAGCACATTGAGGAAAACCTGCTTGAGCCTGTTTTTATCGCCGTAAACGGCAGGATAAACAGCCTCGGGTTCATCATAGAGAAGATGCTTGCCCTCTGTAACGGCTCTTTCCTTTAAGAAGTAAACCGCATCGTCAAATTCTGCAAGAATGTCAAGCTTTTCCTTGATGAGCTTCATTCTTCCGCTCTGAATACGGCTGAAGTCAAGAAGCTCTTCTACAATGCTTGTAAGGCGTGAACTTTCATTGATAATAACTCCCATACCGCGGTCAAAGGTTTTGCGGTCAAGCTTTCCTCTTTCGGAAAGCTGCATTGTTTCAGCCCAGCCCTTAATCGCCGTAAGCGGAGTACGCAGTTCGTGTGATACTCGTGAAATAAAATCGTTTTTCATCTGATCGGCTGTTTGAAGATCCAGCGCCATATCGCTGATTGCGTCACAGAGGTCGCCGATTTCATCGTCATATTTGTACTCGATTTTTTTAGCCTGCGAAAAGTCGCCGTGGGCAATCTTGCTTGAAATCTCCGAAAGCTTTCTTATCGGGGTAACGATTGAACGGATAAACATAAGTCCCGACAAAATTACAAGTGCAATTATAACAATACCGCTTATGATAATCCCTGCAGATACAAGCACGATTGCAGTATTTACCTGTTCCATAGAAACAATATATCTTACCGCACCGACGCAGGTTCCGTTTTCGTTGGTGATAATTCTCGTCTGGCTCATAGCACTTTCGCCCGATGAAAGCTTGCCGTTCCAGTAGGCATATCCGCTTTCATCAGAGAGAGCCTCGTTAAAGTCGGGAATCTGTTCGTTTTCATCGGGAGTGAATCCTGTTGAAGTCATAACAACTCTGCCGGAAGAATTGATTACGATAACTTCCATTTCTTCCTTTTTGTCAAAGTTTTCAACATAGTCACGGGCAGACGCCACAAATGAGGTTGAACTGTCGCTTTGAAATCCCGAGAAAACAAGAGAAAGCTCACTGCTTGTTGTATTTAAATTTTGTTCAACGCTGTTTTGAAAAATATATGTAACAATAAAAATAAGGCTGACAACAATAAGTATTATGATTGTCAGTACGACGCTCAATGTGTTGAGCATCCATCTTTTTGAAATGCCCTTAAAAATTGTTGCCGTCCTCCTTTGTATAGATTATGTGCGGAATTTTGTCGGAATTATTCGCCTGAATCCCACTTGTAGCCGAGTCCCCAAACGGTGATGATGTGCTTGGGATTTGACGGCTCGTCCTCAACCTTCATTCTGAGCCTGCGGATATTAACATCGACAATTTTATCCTCACCGACATAAGCGTCACCCCATACATGATTGAGAATGTCGATTCTGTCAAGAGCAACACCCGGATTCGAGAAGAAGTACTCCATAATCTGAAATTCAACCTGTGTCAGTTCAATCATCTTGCCGCTTTTCATAAGAGCACGGTTGCGAAGATTAAGTGTAAATTCACCTGATTTAAGTTCTTCCTTAAAGTTGTTTTCTGAATGTGACTGTGCAAGCGCAACCCTTCTGTAGAGTGAGTCAACTCTCGCAAGAAGCTCACTCGGTGAGAATGGCTTTGTAACATAGTCGTCTGCACCGAGCATAAGACCTGTTACCTTGTCCATTTCCTGTGTTTTTGCGGAAAGCATAATAATTCCGATTCCGCCGTTGCGGTTTCTCAGCTCCTTACAAACCTGAAAACCGTCAATGCCCGGCATCATAACATCAAGAATTGCAACATCAAAGTCACCGTTATTATCTTCATATTTTTGCAAAGCCGCTTCGCCGCAGTCTGCCTCAACTACTTCGTAGCCTGCTCTTGTAAGATTGATAACGACAAAGTCACGAATTGCCGCCTCGTCCTCACAAACAAGAATTTTTTTCATACCAAAACCTCCGTTACTATGGTTAGATTCCCGATTGAACAAGTGTCATAAAACCGGTTTTAATTTCGTCATCACTGAGCGAAATCTGTGTGTCGGGATTTATATTATTAAATGTGTATGCATATTTATCGTCTTTTGTAATAAGTGTAAAATTGTTTGATTTTCCGGATTCCCATTCGTTTATCGGCAGCACCTTTATTTCAAAAAGCTCCGTGTCAAGCTTTGAGCCGTTCCATGCGAAAAATGAGGTAGTTCCTTTTTTTAGGTCTGTAATTGCCGTAACCTTGTTTTCGTCCCACTTATCGGGATAGCTCATCATAAACATAAAATCATAGTTTATAACGGCTGTCTGCTTTTTTATAAGATTTTCTTTTACGGTATCAAAGCTGTTCCAGATAATTTTGTCTGCATAGATGTTTTTGGTGTCGCCCTTTTGTTTTGGAAGAGCAAGTGTAACCGGAATCTCAAGACTGCCGTCTTTGTCAATGTCGGAACAAATAACAGACGAGGTGCGTTCGGAAAGGTTCTTTGTCTTTTCCTTAAACATAGGATTACGCAGAATTGCAAGGTCACGGCTGTAAAAGATAACCTGTGTGTTCGTAATCTCACTTGCCGAGGTTCCGTCAACGACAATTCCCGTAATATCGTTATCAAGCTTTGTAACGGCAATGTTCTTGTACTTTACAACATTCGGATCCATGTTTGCCATTGCTTTGGCATACAGGCTTTTGCTGTCCTCGTTGTAATCAAGCATTGACGCAAGAGCCTCGTTCTCGGTTGTGTAGAGAACAAGTGATATAATTTCGTTTGTTCCGTCACCGTCAAAATCTCCGGTAACAAAGCTTGAACAGCTCTGTCCGGACCCGATGTCGCTTGTTTTTCCGTCTGAGTAGGAATAGCAGGAAAGCTTGCCGACATTCGGAGTGTAGGTTGTTGAGTTGACAATGATTTCAGCCTTTCCGTTGCCGGTTAAATCCGCAAAATCGACGCTGTCAATATCCGTTGTTTCAAAGATGTTGTCGGATGCAATCTTCCACGAATTATCCTTTGAATACATAACGAGCATATGTACCGAAGAGGTTTCGGCACTGTTGCGGAAAAAAGCAACAGCCTCGTTGCTTTCGTTGCCGTCAAGGTCAGTCATAATTATCGCACTGCGGAATTTTCCGTTTTTCGGATACTTAAGCGTATAACCGCTGTCGGCGGTTTTTGCAATCAGCTGTTCAATTTCAGCCTCATCGCCGACTGCCTTGGGAGGTCGGAGAAGATTGTCGGCACTGAAATCGGAAATATTGCAGCCGCTCATGCATAAAAGCATTGAGCCGAAAAGCACAGCCGAAATCAGTTTTTTAATCTTCACAAAAAATCCCCCTGCCATTTATTTTGATTCTTTAAGTCTTTTGCCTTGCAATAAGATACTTGATTTTTATGCCCTCCTCGGAGAACATTTTTTCATGCTCCGTTTCAATATTGTCCGTAACATTGCTTGCGTGCAAATCACGGGTAAGGTACAAAATCTCATATCCGCTCTGCTCAAAATATTCAAGACTTTCGTCAAACAGCTCGTCATCGTCCGTTTTAAAACGGATTTCGCTGTCAGGCTTCAAAAATGTTTTGTACATTTCAAGCTTTTTGTAGTATGTAAGTCTGCGCTTTTTGTGCTTTGCTCTCGGCCACGGATTACAGAAGTTGATGAAAAGTCTGTCAATCTTATCGTCAGCCGTAATAATTTTGTCAAGCATTTCAACATTGTACTTTACAAGTAAAAGATTTGTAATATCATCCTGCGTTTTGCCTGCGTCCTCAAAAAGCTTTACAATTGTTCTTCTGCCGACGCCGAGCATATCAACCTTGATGTCAAGTGCGATAATGTTTTTGTCGGGATTTTTAAGTGCAAGCTGTCCCGCAAAGCCACCCTTGCCGCAGCCGATTTCAAGATACAACGGCTGTTCTTTTTTGAAAGCCTGCATCCATTTTCCTGCGTATTCCTCAGGATTTTTTACATAAAAGTCGCAAACGGAAAGCTCCGGTTCTGCCCATTTCTTTTTTCTGATTCTCATAATACCTCATTTTGCGGTGCGTACAGACGGCGCACTACCACATATAGTAATTTACCGTATCATTATATCAAATTGTAACAAATTATGCAACAAATATTTTGATAATGATGCTTACAGGTTAAATAAATTTAATCATATCGTCACAGGATTGCGATTTTGTAAAAATAATGTCGGAAAATTTCTCTGAAAGCCTGTTTACAAGCGGCAAAATTACAACATCTTCACTTTTGAAGTGACCTGCATCAATAATGTCAATTCCGAGTGAATTTGCGGCGATAATCTCATGGTGCTTGATTTCTCCCGTGACAAGCACATCAACACCCGCCAAAGCTGCATCAAACACATTTGAACCGCCTGCACCCGACGATACGGCAACCTTTTTAACCCTGTCTTTAATGTCGGTGTAGCGAAGTCCTTTGCAGTCAAGATTTTTCTTTGCAAGCTTTGCAAAATCGTGAATATCGGTTTCGCTTTCAAGCTCGCCCGTGAACATACACTCTCCAAACTCCGACAGCACGGGCTTTTTGACTCCGAGTGCGTCTGCAAGGCAGATGTTCACTCCGAACTTTTCTCCGAGATCAAGGTTGGTGTGCATACAAACGGCGGAAATTCCCTTTTGTGCAAGCATATAGGGAACGGAAGAAGGCGAAAGCCTTTTTATAGGGGCAAAAATTACGGGATGATGACTGATAATCAGCTCACATCCCAGACTTTCCGCCTCATTCACAACATCCTCCGTAATGTCAAGAGCGACAAGCACACGGCTTACGGCTGTGCATTTGTCGCCCACAATAAGCCCTGCGTTGTCAAAACTCATCTGAGTTGCACAGGGCGCAAATTCTTCAAAAAAATTAAGTATATCGTTTATGGTTTTCACTTAAAGCTCTCCTCAAGAATGCGTGCGGTTTCGGCACAGACAGGGTTGCCCTTAGCCTGTTTTAAAAGTCTGCGCACACAGCCTTCAATAAATCTGCGGTGCATGGGGTTGTTTTTCGGATCAAGTCCGTAAAGGAAAAGGTCGCTTTCGGATACCGTGCGAACCTTACCGCTGTATTCGGCAAGAATTACCGTGTAGCACTTGTTTGCGGCAGTACAGCAGTCACGCTTGATAACGCTGAAACCGTTTGCAAACAGCCAACGCATAAGCTCTTCACTTTTGGTCATAGGCTGAAGAATAAAGTGCTTTGACCTGTCCTTTGAAAACTCCCAGTTTTCGATAATCTGCGAAATGAGTTCTCCGCCCATTCCTGCAATTACTATGTCATCAGCCTCATCGCCCGAAATTTTTTCAAGACCGTTTGAAAGCCTTGCTTCAATTCGATTGTTAAGACCGCTGTTGTTAATTGTTTCAATTCCCCGTTCAAGGGGCAGGGGGTTGATGTCTGCGGCAATCGCTGTGTCGCATCTGCCAATACGGCACAGCCACACCGGAAGATAGGCATGGTCTGTGCCGATATCGGCAACCTTTGCTCCGTCACGCACAAAGTCTGCACAAAGCGCAAGACGGTTATCAAGCGAAAAATCAGATGCGCCGTTCATTATGCAATTGCTTTGTTAAGGTCTGCAACGAGTGCGTCTGCGTCTGCACCGTGTACCATACAAGCTTCTTCAATCGTTTCGCCTCGTGATGCAGGACAGCCAAGGCAGTGCATACCGATGCTGAAGAAAAGCTCTGCTGTGTCGGGGTACTGATCAAGAACATCACCGATTATTGAATTCTTTGTAATTTCCATTATAAAAACCTCCTGTGTCATGAAACTGCAACATCGCTTTGATGTCACACTATAATAGTATAGCATAAAGCCGTGATTTTTAAAAGTAATATTTTTAAATTCTTGTGTAGTGCATTAAGTTCTATTTTGCCCAATATTTGCGGTCAAGACTGCGGTATTGAACCGCCTCAAGAACATGCTCGGAGCGGATTATTTCCGACTCGTCCAAATCGGCAATGGTTCTTGCAACTTTCAAAACCCTGTCATACGCTCTTGCGGTAAGTCCAAGACTTTCAAAAGCGTCTTTGAGCGTCTTTTCAGCCTCTTTATCAATTATGCAGACCTTTTCAAACTGCTCTGCGTTAATTTTTGCGTTGCAGGTTGTTTTACTGCCCTTAAATCTTTCACGCTGAATTTCTCTTGCTCTGTCGGCTCTCTTTTTGATGTCGGCTGAACATTCGGCAGATGAAGCGTCACGCAGTTCTTCAAATTTCACGGCAGGCACTTCTACATGGATATCAAAACGGTCGAGAAGCGGTCCCGAAATGCGGTTGAGGTAGCGTTTTATCTTCTGTTCCGAACAGGTGCATTTTCTTGTCGGATCACCGTAATATCCGCACGGACAGGGGTTCATTGCGGCAACCACCATAATCGAACACGGATAGGTGCATTTCTGACCTGCTCTTGAAATTGTGATAGAGCCGTCCTCAATCGGCTGACGGAGTACCTCAAGCGCCGTCCTTGAAAATTCGGGCAGCTCGTCAAGGAACAGCACACCGTTGTTTGCAAGTGAAACCTCACCCGGTCTGATAGTTCCCGTACCTCCTCCGCCGAGTCCTACGGGCGTTACCGTGTGGTGAGGCGAACGGAACGGCCGTGTTGTGATAAGTCCGTCATGCTTTAGCGTTCCTGCAATTGAGTGGATTTTTGTCGTTTCAATCATTTCGTCAAAGCTCATATCGGGCAGAATTGACGGAACCCGTTTTGCAAGCATACTTTTGCCCGAACCCGGAGGGCCTATGAGCAGAATATTGTGACCGCCGGCAGCGGCAATTTCAAGCGCACGCTTCACCTCAAGCTGACCTTTAACCTGTGAAAAATCCGGAATGTAGTCCTGCTCCTCCTTCGGTGAGTGTGTATTCGGCTTTGCGGGTGCGGGTTCAAGAATGCTGTTGAGATAATCTTTCAGTTGAAGAATGTTGTCAACACCGTACACTTCAATTCCGTCAACAACAGCGCCCTCGCTTGCGTTGGCTTTCGGAACATAAATTTTCTTTATACCGCATTCCTTCGCCTTGATAACCATGGGCAGAACTCCGTTGATTCCTCTGACTTCTCCCGAAAGCGAAAGCTCGCCGATGAATGCGCAGTCGGAGATGTTGCTCTTAATCTGATTGAGCAGTACAAGAATTGCAACCGCAATAGGCAAATCGTAAATCGGTCCCTCTTTTTTTATGTCGGCAGGAGCAAGGTTTACTGTTGTGTGTGCGGCAGGATATTTAAAACCGCAGTTTTTTAATGCACTCAAAACCCTGTCCTTGCTCTCACGCACGGCGGTGTCGGGCAGACCTACCATATCAAATTCCCGTGTGCCGTAATACATTGACGCTTCAAGCTCAACCTTGTAGCCGTCCATACCGCTCACACCAAAGCTGTTGCAGGTAACAACCATCAAAATTCCTCCAGACCGTTAATTTGAAATTAAGTAAAACATATTTTATTATACCATTTTCCTTTTCTCTTAACAAGTTTCATAATGTATGTAATTTCGACTTTATTTCAGCTATTTTGCACAATTATTTTCAATATCATAATGCAATATTACAGAAATTGCTTTTAAGTTGTTGACATTTATGCGATTTTGTTATATTATTAAGCGTATAAGAATAAGTATTAGGGGCAGGTTATGACCGAATTGCAAAAATCCTACGGTGTTTTATCCGACGCACAGCTTGCGCATTTTGTGAGCCTCGGTGATGACCGTGCTTTTGATGAACTTGCGGTGAGGTATCTTGACACAATCAGCATAATTGCACGAAAGTTTTCGGCAGAGGGCTATGAACACAATGACTTTGTTCAGGAAGGTCTTGTGGGACTGCTTTGTTCCTGCAAAGCCTTTGACCAAAACGGCGGTGCAAGCTTTAAAAGCTATATGTCGGTTGTTGTTGAGAGAAGATTTATTTCGATAATCAGACGGGGAGAACAGAAAAAAGCCATTCCCTCATCAAGCATTGTTCCGATGGACGATGTGGGCGAGTCAATTGAAGATTCCGCCAAAACTCCCGAGGAGCTTTTGATGTGCAGGGAACAGCTTAATCAGCTGTTGTCACGCCTTCAAGGCATTTTGTCAAAATCCGAGTACGATGTTCTTATGCTTTACGGCAACGGCTTGAGCTATAAAGAGATTGCCGAAAGGCTTTCCGTAACCGAAAAGGCGGTTGATAATGCACTCCAAAGAGCAAGAAAAAAGGTTCGTGTCGGATTGCAAAAATAGCATATGTCCTTAAACAGTATTGCGGTGCAACTCCGCACAGGGCAACAAACTAACCTCCGAGAGGTAGAAAAAGAGAGGTAAATACCAATGTACGAAGATAAAACACTTGTCTGCAAAGAATGCGGAAACGAATTTGTTTTTACTGCAGGAGAGCAGGAATTTTACGCTGAAAAGGGTTTCACAAACGAACCACAGCGTTGCAAGGCTTGCAGACAGGCTCGTAAAAATGCTGCCAAGACAGAGAGAGAATTCTTTGAAACCGTTTGCGCTGAATGCGGCGGAATTGCAAAGATTCCTTTCAAGCCTGTTGAAGGCAAAAGCTACTATTGCAGCGAATGTTTTGCAAAAAGAAAAGCAGCTGAATAATTAATTAAATTTTTATTGTTTTAGTTTAATTTCTCGTAACTGAGGTTAAATATTTTAATTTTAAAAGCTTGATTATCTTCAGACTAATTTCAAATTTAAAAAGCTAAACACAAAAAACGGTGGGCATCTGCTCACCGTTTTTTTATATTTTTAAGATAGTATTGCAATTTATGCAATTATTTGATATTATTATCAAATGAGAATAAATGTATGAACCATGAGTAGTTAAAGTACATATATTTTATGGAGGCTAAGATGATTAAACAATTTTTAAAACATAAGTGCAATTCAAAAATAAAGCTTTTTATTGCTGTTATTTGTATGTTTGCTCTTGTGATGTCCGTGTCGGGTTGCGGCAACGGCAATTCGGGAAGTGACAATGCAAATGCCACACAGGACACCGTTGCAACCTATAAGGTCAACAGGGGTGAATTTGACTGGAGTGGCAATGAATATACATCTGTTTTGCCAAATCAGAAAGAGTGGAATGTCAGCCAATATCTGGTTGATGACAGTCGAAAATGCTATTCGGTTATTATTGATAATTCTGATTTGAAAAGCACAAAGCAGTATGTTAAATCATTGGAAAAAACAGGTGTTTCTACCGTAAAATCTCAAGTTACTGACGATAAGAAAAATCCAACTCTTAACTACCTTGGTGAATCAGACAGTTACGATATATCAATTTCATATACCGGCGGCATTACAACTATATCAATTACCAAAACTAAATAATTCCAAAAACGGTGGGCATCTGCTCACCGTTTTTTATGTTTTTCATAATATCACTTCGTTACAATCAGCAGGGGTCGAGTGTGAAAGCAATTGGGTATAAAAATAACGGTGCATTGACAATAAAAATATAGTACGGTGCGCAAATGCAAATAAAGGATAAAGCTCGTTTATTCTTTTCTTTTTTATCAAACGAAAACTTTTTGAATACTACGGTTCTTGCAATGAAATATTCAACCAAAGCGGATAAAACTGTAAAAATCAAACAAACAGGTATGTATGTAAAATAATAAGTAGCATACATAGCCATAAATGAGGCAAATGAAGCAATACAGTTTATAACTGAAAAAATCAGAACTACTGTTATGTAATTTTTCCCTGTTATAAGTGTTATGTTTTCCATACAGGCTTTTCTTTTTGCATAATTCATAGCAATGAAAACTGTAACAGATGTAAAAAGTACAGATGCAATTATGTTAATAAACAGGATAACAAAAGTATATTGCGGATCAAAGGTTGTGTTGAACATAAATGTCGAGTTAAACATAAACCAAACCTCCTTAACATTAAATCATAAAATCGAACTCTTGAAAATCATTGCTCTAAACTGACCGTAGGGTATTAATAATTCATACGGTGCATTCGCAAGTGCTGTGAAAAATGAAAGTTTCATTCTTTTACTTTTAGAAACTTCAAAATCTTTATAAACAAATTTGTAATTGACGAAAAACAGAATGAGAATGTTTGCAATAATCAGAAAAGTATAGGGTATTGCAAAGAGTAACCACAAACCGAAATCACATTCTGTACCAAGAACAACGATTGCAAATACGGTAACAGCTGTCGAGAAAAATTCAGGCAACAGTTCATCAAAAAATGCATTTGTGTAAATTGTATTTATGGTGCATAAACTGATGAAAAGTGCAATTATTGCTATCGAAACATATTCAACACCAAGTGAAATAAATGTTGTTTTTACTGTTTTAAAATTGCCGCTATATGACTTTTTAGCAAGATATTTTGAAATGCCGTGATTTATGGCAAACAGTTTTCCTGTGCTTATTCCGGTGGCACCGATGCAGAGTATAGCATATAAAACTGTTCTTAATGCAAAGTCGCTGTACATAAAATCACGCTCCTTATCAAGCAATTGAACTAATTCATTAGTACAATTATATAATACAGCATCTTTGTACAATTGTCAATCGGAAAGCACAAAATTTTTGTTTAATTTCAAATGCTTTTTTGCGAAAATTGTATTAAACCGCCCGAATAACATACTTGTTGTCAAATTTGCACATATAATGTATAATAATAAAAGTAACGATACCGAGAAGGTGATTGCCGTGACGATTGAAAAAATTAAGAGAATTTATGCATCTACCGCAATTTACAAGTTTTCGCAGGGACTAAAGAACGCTGAAACCGATGACTTTGATTCAGCGTTTGACAATGTGCTTGATTTTTTCGGAAACAAAATCGAGGAAGACGCTCTTAAAATTGAATGTTCGGGCGATGAGGTTAATATGATGTTCCTTGACTTTGTAAGAATGTTATCGTCAACCCGTCACCTTGCAATGTGTGTGTTTGTAAACGGCAATGCCGATGTTGATACAGTCAAAAGACTTGAACGCTTTTCGGGTTGGTCGGAGTGCTTTAAGGTTGTTCGTGATATGAATAAACATGATGACAAAATCTGCATCTACATAGGTTTTATAAATTGGTTTGACGGTGAAATTTACGATGTTGATTACACGGTTAATGTGATTATGTAAGGTCAAATTGCTTGAAAAGTCAGACTTTATCGGATAAAATTCGAAAGTCAGAAAAAGTCAAAAATATTTTAAAATATTAGGAAACGAGAGCATAAGCGAGGATTCGTGAGAATTTCAAAGCTTATGCTTTAATTTTTGACTTTAATTGACTTTGACTTTCTCTGACCTTGATATTATAATGTAGTCAAACAAATGAAAAGAGGCGACCAAAATGAGAATGAGCGATTTGGTGGCACAGTACATTATAGAGATGCTTGACCGTGAAAACGGCAGTGCGGAGATTCAGCGAAACGAACTCGCCGGCAACCTCGGTTGTGTACCGAGCCAAATCAATTATGTTATAACCTCCCGATTCACTCCCGAAAAAGGCTACATTGTAGAGAGCCGTAGGGGCGGCGGCGGATTTATCCGAATAAGCCGTGTGAAGATGGATAGAGGTACGGCGCTTATGCATATAATAAATTCGATTGGAACAACACTTGACAAGGCAAGTGCAGAGGCAATGCTCAAAAATATGTTGCAAAGAGATATGATTGAGCTTACATCGGCAAAGCTGATAGCCTCGGCGTTGTCCGACAGAACGCTTACAAATGTTGAACAGAGTAAACGAGATGCCGTGCGAGCGGACTTGTTCAAGAATATGTTGCTCACATTAAGTTGATTTTGAACGGAGGCAGTTATTATGAAATGTCAAAAATGCGGTGCTAACAATGCAAATACTCATGTAAAGACCGTTATCAACGGTGAAATTAAGGAATATGATTTGTGCAGTGAATGTGCAAAGAAAATGGGATACACAAACATCTTCGGTAACTTTGAGGACGAATTTTCTGGACTTCTCGGAAGTTTCTTCGGCAACAGCCTTCCCGCAAGAACTCAGGCAACACGCTGTGACTTCTGCGGAAGCTCATATTCCGATATCGCAAAGTCGGGTCATGTAGGCTGTGCAAAATGTTACGAAATTTTCGGCGACCAGCTTCTTCCTTCAATCAGAAGAATCCACGGCAACACAACCCATTGCGGTAAGAACAGCCGTTTTGGTACAAAGAAAGCCGAAAAGAGTGCCGAGATGACAAAGAAAGATAAAATCAAGGCACTTAAAAAGGAACTCGACAAGGCAATTTCGGAACAGAATTTTGAACATGCCGCAGAGTTAAGAGATCAGATTAAGGAAATGGAGGCTTAATTATGAGTAACGAAGTAATTTCCACCAGAGTAAGACTTGCAAGAAACCTGAAAGATTACCCGTTTCCGTGCCGACTGTCCGAACAGGGCAGAAAAAAGGTTATTGAAAAGGTTACAAGTGCAATCAGGGACAGCAACAGCTCAATTGCCTCGGATTTCAATCTGATTAAGCTTGATGATTTGACAGAGGCACAGGGTGTGTCGCTTGTTGAAAGACATCTTGTAAGTCCCGAATTCATCAGCGAAACAGAGGGCAGAGCATTGCTGTTGAGCAAGGATGAAAGCATGAGCATTATGATTAACGAGGAAGATCACATAAGACTTCAGGTTATCACAGACGGCTTGTCGCTTGAACAGGCATATGATACAGCCGATAAGCTTGATACCCTGCTTGATGAAAACCTTGAATTTGCTTTTGATGACAAGCTCGGTTATCTTACACAATGCCCTACAAATCTCGGCACAGGCATGAGAGCCTCTGTTATGCTCCATCTGCCGGCACTTGAAAAGAGCCGTACAATCGGCAGAATTGCAGGCAACCTTTCAAAGCTCGGACTTACAATCCGCGGTGCTTACGGTGAAGGCTCAGAACCCAGCGGTTCGCTTTATCAGCTTTCAAATCAGGTAACGCTCGGTATCTCAGAAAAAGCCGCAATTGAAAATCTTGAGAACATCACAAAACAGCTTGTTTCTCAGGAACAACAGGCAAGAGAAAGACTTGCAAAGAGTATTGATATTCAGGACAGCGTGAGCAGAAGCTTAGGCTTGTTGAAATCGGCAATGGTTATGACTCATGACGAGGCTTTAAAGCTGTTGTCAAATGTTCGTTTCGGCATTTTGTCGGGACAGATAAAAGATGTTACCGCAGAGGTTGTTGACTCTCTTATGGAAAAAATTGAGCCTGCAACGCTTATGGTAAACTCAGGAAAAAATCTTTCTGCACAGGAAAGAGATATTGAAAGGGCAAAAATTTTAAGAGAGGCTCTTTCATAGAAAATAAGCAGTTAATACATTATCCACAAGGAAGGGTGATGATTTTATGTATCAGTTCAAAGGTTTTACAGAAAAAGCAAACAAGGCGCTTAATCTTGCGATTGAAAGTGCAGAGGAGATGCGCCACAACTATGTCGGTACAGAACACATTCTCTACGGACTCGTAAAAGAGGGCAGCGGTGTTGCCGCAACCGCTCTTAATGAGTGCGGAGTAACGGAAGATGCTCTCCGTGAAAAGCTTGAATCCATTAACGGTACAATGTCGCTCGTTGAGCTTACTCCCGATGATTTTACTCCCCGTACAAAGAGAGTTCTGAGAGCCGCAGTTATCATTTCTTCAAAAACAGGCTACACCTATGTAGGCACAGAGCATTTGCTCCTTGCAATCCTTTCGGAGAGCGACAGCTACGCAGTTGCTTTTCTTGAAGAACTCGGTGTATCTGTTGAAAGACTTGCACAGGCTGTGTCAAAAGGTATGCAGGGCGGTGCAGATGACGGTTTCGGCGGTTTTGAAAACGAATCCGCTCCGAACGGTTCACAGAAAGGCGGTTCTGCTCTTGATAAATTCGGCAGAGATCTTACTCAAGCCGCAAAGAACGGCGAAATTGATCCTGTAATCGGCAGAGAAAAGGAAATCCAGAGGGTTATCCAGATTCTTTCCCGCCGTACAAAGAACAATCCTGTTCTTATCGGTGAACCAGGTGTAGGTAAAACTGCGGTTGCAGAGGGACTTGCACTTGAAATTGCAAAGGGCAATGTGCCTGAAATTCTTAAAGACAAGCGAGTTGTCAGCCTTGACCTCACAGGTATGGTAGCAGGTGCGAAGTACAGAGGTGACTTTGAGGAGAGAATTAAGGCGGCTATTGACGAGGTTAAAAAGTCAAAGAACACTATCCTCTTCATTGATGAACTTCATACTATCGTTGGTGCAGGTGCCGCAGAGGGCAGTGCAGACGCCGCAAATATCCTTAAACCGTCACTTGCAAGAGGCGATTTTCAGGTTATCGGTGCAACAACTCTTAACGAGTACAGAAAATATATTGAAAAAGATGCCGCTTTGGAGCGTCGTTTCCAGCCCGTAAAGGTTGGCGAGCCTACTCCCGAACAGGCTGTACAGATTCTTAAAGGCTTGCGTGACAGCTACGAGGCACACCATAAGGTTAAGATTACCGATGAGGCAATCAATGCCGCAGTAACATTGTCATCAAGATATATCGCAGACCGTTACCTCCCCGATAAGGCAATTGACCTTATTGATGAGGGTGCGTCAAAGGTAAGGCTTGCATCTCTTACTTCTCCTGATAATGTAAAGGAGCTTGAAGATGAAATTGCAGACTATGAAAAAGAAAAGGCAAGCGCAATTAACGAGCAGGACTTTGAAAGGGCTGCACGACTTCGTGATGAGCAGAAGGAACTTCAGACAAAGCTTGACGATGCAAAGAAGAAGTGGCAGGAACAGCAGAAGGGCAACAGCGGTGAGGTAACTGCCGAGGATATCGCAAAGATTGTTTCCGAATGGACAGGTATCCCTGTTGTTCAGCTTACTAAGGAAGAAAGCGAAAGACTTCTTAACATGGAGAATGTTCTCCACGAAAGAGTTATCGGTCAGAGCGAGGCTGTAACTGCAATCGCAAAGGCTATCAGACGAGGCAGAGTAGGTCTTAAAGACCCGAAAAGACCTGTAGGTTCGTTTATCTTCCTCGGTCCGACGGGTGTCGGCAAAACAGAACTTTGCAAGGCTCTTGCAGAGGCAATGTTCGGCGATGAAAATGCAATGCTCCGTCTTGATATGAGTGAATATATGGAGAAACACACCGTGTCAAAGCTTATCGGTTCACCGCCCGGATATGTAGGCTTTGAGGAGGGCGGTCAGCTCACCGAAAAGGTAAGAAGAAAACCGTATTCGGTTGTACTTTTTGATGAGATTGAAAAGGCTCACCCCGATGTATTCAATATGCTCCTCCAGATTCTTGAGGACGGCAGACTTACCGACTCACAGGGCAGAACGGTTGACTTTAAGAATACCATTATCATAATGACCTCTAATGTCGGCGCAAGACTTATCACCGAAAAGCAGAGCTCACTCGGTTTTAATTCCGAAAATGAGAATGCCGAAGAGAGCGAGAAAAAGGACATCAAGGAGCTTGTAACAGGCGAACTCCGCAAGGTATTCCGTCCTGAATTCTTGAACCGTGTTGACGATATTATCGTGTTCAACAAGCTCAACAAGGACGAAATTAAGCAGATTGCCGTTAAGATGCTCAAAACTCTTGAAAACCGTCTTGATAAGATGAATATTAAAATCAGCTTTACAGACAACGCAATCAGCGAGATTGCCGACAAGGGCTTTGACGAAAACTACGGTGCAAGACCTCTCCGCCGTGCAATACAGAACGAGATTGAAGACCCGCTTTCAGAGCAGATGCTTGAGGGCAAGGTCAAGGACGGCGCAGTAGTTACCTGCGATTTCGCAGACGGTCAGTTTACCTTTACAACAGCAAACGCCAATTAAGCGTAATCCTTAATAAAAATAAAATCAACCGCAGAGCGAAAAACTTTGCGGTTGATTTTTTTGCTTTGAATATCTTGACAAAATAAATTTAAGGTGTATAATTAAGCCTACAAAAACACAAGAGGGTGTTAATTATGAAAAAAATTATCTCGATTATGTTATTAGCAGTTGTTATTTCAACTTCAATTTTGTTTACAGGTTGTGGTGGTGAAGTTGCGTCAAATAACGCTCAAACTTCTGATGAAGCCGATACAACTGCTTTATCAGATACTACTCCGACCGCAGATCCAAACCAATTTTCAGTTGAATTTTATGACTACAAAACTAATGAACTCATTTCAAAATCAAACAAAAACAACCTTAACGAAAAGTTGAAGGCATCTGACGATTTGATATATATGACATCTGATAATAAGGTGGATTCGATAGATGTTGAACCGAGTTATGTACTTCTTTTATCATACCTGAAAGATACCAGTCGAGATATTTGGGCTTTGATATATGTCAAGGGTGATGATGTCTATGTTCAGGCTGACAAAAGACACGCAAACATAAACCTTGACACGGCAGGCTATGACATCTATAAGAGTAAATATAATAAGTCACAGCTTGAAGAACTGATAAAATAATCACAGCATAGAGCTGCCTACATTTAAACAATTTTACAAAACACGGTGTAACCCAAATGCATAAGGTTGCACCGTGTTTTTTATATCAAATTTCTGTTCATAATTTGAAAAGTGTAGCTTTTGCCCCTCAATTTGCATTGAAAAGTGTATTTTTTAGCTGTTCCTATTGAGGTGAAATCGGGCAAGGATTACACGGTTCACAGCGCCTTGAACACATTTGTAAGCAACGAAGATTATCACATTAAAAAAGCCTTTGTCCTTTCAAACGAGAGAACAGTAACTTCCGACGGAAAGACTAACTATAAAAATCAATGCCAAAACAGAAATAACCCTTTGAGAAAAGGATTTCTCCTCTCTCAAAGGGCAAGTTCGATAAACTGGAAGTTAACTAATTGATGCCATTTTATCAGTCGGCCATGATCTCCTGAGAGCCACATAGGAGATTAAAAAGTTTGCAAGCCAACCAGCCGGTACAGCAAGCCAGACAAAGGCAATGCCGAAACGCGGTGCACAGATCAGGGCAACGGACAGACGAATCGCAAGGTTCACCATGTTTGCAACGAGGAACGGACGCATAATTCCGAGGCCGCGAAGAACTCCATCGGTTGCCATCTTGATACCCATGAAGATGAAAAAGTAACCAATCCACCTCATATAATCACCGGACACCTGATAGGCAAACGCCGTTCCGTCTTTTCCTAAGAACAGCGAGGAGATCTGCGTGTGTAGCGTTTCAATGACGAGAAAGGCAAGAACGGCAAAGCACACATCCAGCACCAGTGCAGCATGGTAGCCTTTTTTGATACGATCAATTTTCTTTGCGCCAAGATTCTGGGAAACAAACGGCGAAACCGCATTGCCGATGGATACAAAGATCAATGAAAAAACATTTTCCACCCTCATCGTTGCTGTATACCCGGCGAGTGCCTGTGTACCGAAAGGATTTACCACTGCCTGCACAATCATCATACCGATGGACACTGTGGACTGCTGTAAAACCGACGGCACCGCAATGCGAAGCATGGAATACAGCTCCTGCCGTTCAAACCTGTTAAAGGGGCTTTTATATTGCTGCATCCGTGCAAAGAAAATCAAAAACGAAAATACTGCGGAAATTCCCTGAGCAATCAGGGTTGCAATAGCCGCACCGAACACACCGAGACCTAGCCCGGCTACCATCCAAAGATCCATTAAAATATTCAGGATGGACGAAAAAATCAGCAGTCCCAGCGGAATTTTGGATTCGCCGATTGAGGTGAACATGGTAGAAAGAATGTTATACATAAACAGAAACGGAAAGCCCACAAAATAGACCCGCAGATACAGTACTGCATCATCCAGTATGTCGGCAGGGGTTTGCAGTCCACTCATCATCGAGCCGGCGAAGAAAAAGCCAAAAACACCAAGGACTATACTTAGAAGCAAAAAGCTAATCAAGGAGGTTGACACGATTGTTTTCATTTTGCCATACTCCCTGGCTCCGAAATAACGGCTCACAAGCACACCGGCTCCGACACCGGCTCCCAGTGCCACACAAATGAACACATTGGTCAATGCTGCACATGCACCGACAGCTGCAAGTGCGGAAGGACCAACAAACTGGCCGACAATAATAGAGTCGGCCATATTGTATATTTGCTGAAAAAAACTTCCAAGAATCATTGGCATTGCAAAAACCGTCAACGCTTTGAGGGGCGTATCGGTTATCAAATACTCATCTTTCGACATTATCATATTCCTCCATGGTATCCCATTCACTTACCTTCTCAAATTCCGATTTGTCTTTTTCTTTCTGAAAATGGGCAATCCCGATTGGAATTGCCCACTCATTGCACTAATTATGCGATTTTTCCTTGCTTGCACCGATTTCTGCATCAATCTATTTTGTAAACGGTACATTTTTACATCATATTTTAATAAAGCTTTGCACCTGCGGGAATATGGTTATCGACCATGAGGAGGTGGAGCTTTTCTTCGCCTTCTTCCTCGTGAACTGCACTGAGGAGCATACCGCAGGAGTCAATGCCCATCATTGCTCTCGGCGGAAGATTTGTGATAGCGATAAGAGTCTTTCCAACCAGCTCTTCAGGCTCATAATAAGCGTGGATACCGCTTAAAATTGTGCGGTCTGTGCCTGTGCCGTCATCAAGAGTGAACTGTAAAAGCTTCTTCGACTTCTTAACAGCCTCGCAAGCCTTAACCTTTACTGCACGGAAATCTGACTTTGAAAATGTTTCAAAATCAACATATTCTTCAAACAAAGGCTCAACTTTTACCTTTGAGAAGTCAATCTTTTCTTCAACAACAGCATCCTTTGTTTTCGGAATACCCGACGGCTTTTTGTCGGAATCCAAGCTCTTCATTGTCGGGAAGAGGAGAACATCACGGATTGCGGCTGAATCTGTGAGGAGCATACACATTCTGTCGATACCAAAGCCGATACCGCCTGTCGGAGGCATACCGATTTCAAGTGCGTTGAGGAAATCCTCATCGGTTGTGTTAGCCTCATCATCGCCCTGTGCGAGAAGTGCCTCCTGAGCCTTAAAACGCTCTCTCTGGTCAATCGGATCGTTAAGCTCTGAATACGCATTAGCCATTTCCCAGCCGTTCATAAAGAACTCGAATCTCTCAACATAATCGGGATTTTCGGGTTTCTTCTTTGTAAGCGGAGAAATCTCAATCGGATGATCCATAACGAAAGTAGGCTGAATCATATGCTCTTCTGCAAATTCTTCAAAGAAAAGGTTGAGGATGTCGCCCTTCTTGTGGCGTTCTTCAAACTCAACACCCTTTTCCTTAGCAATTGCCTTAGCCTCTTCGTCAGAATGAATTTCGTTGAAATCAACACCTGAATACTTTTTAACAGCGTCAAGCATTGTAATTCTCTCAAACGGCTTGCCAAGATCCATTTCAATGCCGTTGTATGTGATTGTTGTTGTGCCGAGAACCTCCTGTGCAACATGGCGATAGAGGTTTTCGGTAAGATCCATCATACCGTTGTAGTCTGTATATGCCTGATAAAGCTCCATAAGAGTAAACTCAGGGTTGTGACGGGTGTCAACACCCTCGTTACGGAATACTCTGCCGATTTCGTAAACCTTTTCAAGTCCGCCTACGATAAGTCTTTTGAGGTAAAGTTCAAGAGAAATTCTGAGCTTTAAATCCTCGTCAAGAGCGTTGAAGTGAGTAAGGAACGGACGAGCCGACGCACCGCCGGCATTGGCAACGAGCATAGGAGTTTCAACCTCCATAAAGCCCTGATTGTCAAGGTAACGGCGGATACTGCCGATAATTTTTGAACGCTTTACAAAGGTATCCTTTACCTCGGGATTCATAATAAGGTCAACATAACGCTGACGGTAACGAAGGTCTGTATTTGTAAGACCGTGATACTTTTCGGGGAGGGGTTTGAGTGATTTGGAAAGGAGCTTAACCTCTTTTGCATGAACAGAAATTTCGCCCATTTGCGTTTTGAAAACAAAGCCCTTTACTTCAACGATATCGCCGATATCCCACTTTTTAAGGAAACCGTATTCTTCTTCACCGAGATCGTCAAACTTTGCAAAAATCTGGATTTTGCCCGAACGATCCCAAAGGTCCATAAACGAAACCTTGCCCTTGCCTCTTTTTGAAAGCAAACGGCCTGCAACGCATACATCTTTGTTTTCGTACTCTTCAAAATTGTTTTTAATTGTTTCCGTGAGAACATCACGGGCACTTGTTGTAATTACAAACGGATCTCTGCCTGCTTCTTTGAGGGCGGCAAGCTTTTCGTATCTGACCTTGATAACATCGCTTGTGCCGGTCTGCTGTGGCTTCTGACTCATTTCCAATCATTCCTCTCTTTTCAACATCAATAAATCTGACGGATTGCAAAAGCAGAATCCGTCAGCTAAAATTCAATAGATAAACAAATTACTTTGAGATTTCAAGAATCTTAAATGCCTTTACGCCGCCGGGAGTTTCAACCTCAACAACATCACCGACACATCTGTCCATAAGAGCCTTGCCGACAGGTGATTCGTCTGAAATTTTGCCCTGTGCGGGATTTGTTTCGTTAGAACCCGAACCAACAATTTTGTATGTCATCTGTCTGTCTGTGCCAACCATTTCGATTGTAACAACAGAAGTGAGGTGTACCTTATCGTTAGATGTTTCGGACTCATCAATAATCTGAGCAGTTTTGAGGATAGACTCGATAGTAGCGATTCTTGCCTCCATAATAGCCTGCTCGTTCTTTGCATCATCATATTCACTGTTCTCGGACAAGTCGCCGTAGGAACGGGCTACCTTGATTTTCTCTGCAATTTCTTTACGCTTGACATTTTTTAATTCTGCAAGTTCCTCTTCAAGATTTTTAAGACCTTCCGCAGTAAGCATTGTTGGTTTAGCTGCCATTTTATATCGTTCCTTTCAGTTAATACCGCACCTGCACAAGCGTGCATACGGTATAAAATTCTTTCATATCAGCAAAAAACTGCATATAGATTTATTATAATTTTTTTCGCACCGATTGTCAAGCAAAACGGGCAAGATAACTGCAAAGAGATTTCACTGTCTGCGCCTCATTGTCATTACGGCACAAATCGGGAACAATTGAGCCGAGTTCGTACTGTGAACCGAGTGTGTAGAGTGCTGAGCAGAAGTATTCCTCCGACAATCCCTCAGGCCGCAAAAGTGCGAATCCGTTCGGCATTTTAAAGCAATAGCGAAAATACACAAAGCCCTTTATATTTTCCTTTGGTCTGCCGTTTGTGAGGATGACCGCGTCATTTCTTACAGGCAGATTTTCTTCAATTTCAAACGGTGCAATGACAAGGTCACAATTTGAAAGCTGTTCACGGTGATGGGTAACAACGGCACACGCACCCGTTTCTTCGGCAATGGTATTCAGTTCATCATAGAACACATCTTCGTTGTCTGTGATAATACAGGCATTGCCCGTATATTTCAACACAAATGAAACAAGGTCGGTGCATTGAGCGTCGGGGTCATAAATTCCGACCGTCAGCCTTTCGGGAGTATCAAATTTGCTGAGGGCATAAAGCGCCATATTTGTACAAAGTCTTGCCGAAAAAAACGGCGAGTAAAAACGCTTGTAACCGCTGTCATTTGGGAAAGTCATTTCTTCGCAACACAAAAGTCTTGTGCGCTGATTGCCGATTGCCCTGTCAATTTTATTGAGATTGACCTTTTGTCTGCGACAGATGTATGTAAGCTGTTTTACGCTTACGCCCCTTGCCCTTTTGATTTCAACGCACACCTTGTCCCCTCTCAGCCTGTTAAAAAATCCCCTTATTTTCCCGCACTTTTCGGGAAACACAACATTCAATGAAGTAATCAAAACAAAAACCTCCGCATATTTACTTATTTAAGTATATGCGAAGGCTTTTAAATTAATTATCAAATTGTGTATGTATCAAAGAAATTATCACATGTACGGATACTCAGACATCGGGTTGTATCTTACACCGTTAAGACGGCATTCGTAGTGGAGGTGAGGTCCTGTTGAGTTACCTGTTGAACCGACATAGCCGATAATCTGTCCTCTTGAAACAGACTGACCTGTACTTACTGTAAGACTTGTAAGGTGACCGTAAACTGTCATCTTACCGCCCGCGTGGCTGATCATTACATAGTTACCATAACCGCCGCCACAGCCGCAGCTGTAGCTCTTGCCCCAGTTGTGTGTACAACTGCTGTTGGTTGCGATAACAGTACCGTCGGCAGCCGCAACAACAGGAGTTCCCATAATGCCTGCGCCGGCAATATCAATTCCGCCGTGGTTATAAACTTCTCTGTCCTCAAACCATTCTGATGAAAGGCTTACAAAGCCCGGTGTAGGCCATGCAAAGCCCGAACCCGACGGAACAATTACAGATGATGAACCTGAGCTTGATGAACCCGAACCGCTTGAGCCGCTTGATGAACTGCTTGAAGAGCTGCTTGATGAACTGCTTGAGCTTGAACTCTGTGAAGCCTGAGCAGCCTGTTCCGCAGCCGCCTTCTGAGCGGCATAGTACTCGCTGATTTTGGATTCAATCTCATCACTCTTCAAAGCCGCACTTTCAAGAGAATTTTGCGCCTTGGAATTTGATGCGTACAGATTTTTAAGAATCTCGTCATTATCTGAAATGAGTTTATTAAACTCGTCCTGATCCGACTTCAATGACGACTGCTGAGTTTCAAGGTCTTTCTTGTCGGCCTCAAGGGATTCCTTCTGGGTGCTGAGCTCGTCCAGCTTTGTCTGGATTTCGCTGATAAGCTCCTTGTCGCTGTTTGCAAGGCTCTTTACAAGCTCCATCTTATCAATAAGGTCAGAAAAATCCTTTGCACCGAAAATGATTTCAAGGTCTGTTGCGTTGCCCGACATATAGAGAATTCTGAGTCTGTTTGCAAGTGCGTCAAACTGATCCTCAACTTCCGAAAGTCCCTTGTCATAAGCGTCCTGCTTTTCCTTAATATCATCGTTAAGGCTTGAAATTTTCTCACGGGTTACTGCAATTTTTTCATCAAGAACCTGAACCTTGCTTACAAGGGCGCTCTTGTATTCTTCCTTTTCTGCGATGTCAGACTTTGTATCATCAAGAATCTTCTGATACTTCTGATTTTCCTGTTCAAGCTGCTGAAGCTGTTGTTCAAGGTCTGAGATGCTGTCCTCAGCAGAAACAACAGTCGGAATTGCCATAGGAATTGAAATCATACATACGCAGAGCATTGCACATAAAATTCTTTTTAATTTGTTCATTGTAATCTCCTCCTTTAAGATTTCTGTCGGGATTACCAACCGAGTATTTCGTTACCTTCCATTTTAAGGTATTTTCTTATTGAGATAAAGCTGCCGAAGAAGCCGATAACAACACCCGCAACTGCAAACAAGCCGCCTGTAATCCAGATGACATTGTTAATCGGAATGAAATCAATCGGAACAATCTGATAAACAAGAGCCTGTGCAGTTTCATAGAGAATTGCAATTGCACCTGTTGAAAGAATTGCGGAAATAAGTCCGATTATCATACCTTCAATAAGGAAAGGCCAGCGGACAAACGAATTCGTTGCGCCAACCGATTTCATAATGCTGATTTCAAATCTTCGTGAGTACATTGTCGCACGAATTGTGTTGGCAATGATGAAGATTGAAATGATTGTCAGCGCACAAACAACCGCAATACAAATCATATTGACAAGATTGCTGATGTCCGTAAGCTTTTTGGCAAGTTCACGGTGACTGCTGAAACTGTCAACACCGTCAATTTTCTTGATTTGTGCAATAGTTTCATCGTACTTTGACAAATCCTTCATCACTACAATAAATGAATCAGGAAGTTTGTTTCTGCCTTTCATCTCGGCAAAAAGGTCGTCGCCAAGGGTTGATTTATACTGCTTTATCGCATCTTCCTTTGAAAGGAAGGTTGCAGACTCAACATTGTCAAGCTTTTCAATTGCTTTTCCTACATAAACAGCCTCAAGCTGTGAATATCCGTCTTTAATGTATACAGAGGTTTCATTTGACTTGCCGACAGATTCAACAACCTTGTCAACATTCAATGAAAAAAGTGCCGCCGCACCTGTGAGAACAAGACAGCTTATAAGTACGCAGACGGAAGCGATACTCATAATACGGTTGTTCCACACATTTTTGAAACCTTCTTTTGCCAAATAACCAAATCCGGTCATATCAAAAATCCTTTCAAAATCCTATTTGCGCAAACGCATTATTCCGGAACAACCACTGCATTATCGGGATAATCCGGTGTATTTTCTTCTTCACCGCTGTCATCACCGTAATCGTCAGTATAGTCATCTTTAACAAACAAATCCTTGGTGTCGCTCTTAATTTTTCCGTGGTCAAGAACAACAACTCGTCTGTCAAACTCACGAACAAGGTCATGTTCATGCGTTACAACAATAACGGTTGTGCCTGTTGCGTTAATTTCATTGAGAAGCTCAATGATTTCGTGTGACATCTCGGGGTCAACATTACCTGTCGGCTCATCGGCAATAATAATTTCGGGATTATTCACAAGTGCTCTTGCAAGGCTTACACGCTGTTGCTCACCGCCCGAGAGTTCACTCGGTCTGTTTTTCATCTTATCTTTAAGACCGACAAGCTCAAGCACATACGGAACACGCTTTTTAATTACTGCCGAAGGTTTTCCGACAGCACGCATCGCAAACGCAACATTGTCGAAAACATTCATCTTGTCAATAAGTCTGAAATCCTGAAAAACAATGCCCATATGACGGCGCATATAAGGAACCTTGCTCCTTCTCAGCTTTGTAACATCAGTGTCGTTGATAACGATTTTGCCCGATGTCGGAGTCTCCTCATGCATAATGAGTTTAAGAAATGTACTCTTGCCTGCGCCCGATGCACCGACAATAAATACAAACTCGCCCTTATCAATACTCAGCGTAATACCGTAGAGAGCATGAGTGCCGTTAGGGTATGTTTTAGACACATTTATAAAATCAATCATAAAGTCACCTTTGTTTTGTAGTTATTGTACAAATACTCATAAAAAGTCAAAACGCCCAGAGCACAGCGAACGCACTATGCTCGGGCACACTTTAACTAAATCAGTATTTTGTAGGACTTGCGTTGAGGTATTTCTTAACCATAAGAGCTACCTTGAACACAATTGCATCCTCAAACTCACGAAGGTCAAGACCTGTGAGCTTTTTAATTTTTTCAAGTCTGTACACAAGAGTATTTCTGTGTACGAAGAGCTTTCTTGATGTTTCGGAAACATTGAGGTTGTTTTCAAAAAATCTCTGAATTGTAAAGAGAGTTTCCTGATCAAGGCTTTCAATTGAACCTCTCTTGAAAACTTCCTTGAGGAACATCTCGCATAAGGTTGTGGGAAGCTGATAGATAAGACGGGCAATGCCGAGGTTATCATAGCTTACGATTGTACGGTCAGTGTCAAATACCTTTGCAACCTCAAGCGCCGACTGAGCCTCCTTAAAGCTTCTTGCAAGATCCTTGATGCCTGTAACCGTTGTACCGATACCGACAACGCAATGCGTGTAGAACTCGCTCGAAAGTGTGTCTGAAATCGAGCTTGCCAACTTTTCAAGGTCACGGCTCTCTGTGTCAGGCTTGATTTCCTTAACAAGTGCAATTTCAACCTCGTTAATGTTGATAACAAAGTCCTTTGACTTGTCCGGAAAAAGGTTCTGAATTATATCATAAGCGGAAACATCTGTTTTAGAAACAATTTTAATAAGCAGGCAAACACGGGAAACCTCGCTGTTAAAGTGAAGCTCTCTTGCTTTAAGGTAAATGTCACCCGGAAGAATGTTATCAAGAATAACATTCTTAATAAAGTTTGAACGATCATACTTTTCGTCATAATACTGCTTGATGCTTGCAAAGGAAACCGACAAAAGCTGAGCATACTTCTGAGCATACTCATCGGTACCCTGAACAAACACTGCATAATCATACTTTGCATTGCTGCCGAAAGATCTGTATGTATAGCCGTTCACAACAAACGGTGCTGTCGAGCTGAGTGTTTCGGAATTAACGCTCTCGTTTACCTCGCCGATTTTTCCAAGCTCGGAGCAGGCAATAACAACCGAAGTCTCGTCAATTACGCCAATCGTTCTGTCGATTGCGTCTTTCATCTGGTGTACAATACCTTGAAATAATCTGTTTGACATAAATTTTTACCTCGTTTTCTCCGCAGTTATATATTGTGATTGTAAAAGAGTTCAATAAAATACAATCTGTCTCATATACATATTACACAAAAACGAGAAAAAAATCAACCTCTATTTACAATTTTTCTTGAATTTTTTTAGAGAATTTGCATAATCAGCAACAAGTTACAGTTTTGAAAGCAAAATTAAACAATTGTTACATAACTTTATTACTTTTTTAATATATCACAACATTGTGTTGATTTTGTGACAAAATACGAAAAATTGTTCATTCGTCACAGTAAAACGAATTTAAAAAGGCTATACAATAAGGCTCTATAATAAAAGTTGGAGCAGAAAAAGAGCCTGTAAATAAAAAGTAAAAAAGCAGAGCATATTTTGCCAAAATCCGTTAAAATAGAATTGCCTAAAAAGCCGAAACGGCGGAGCATAACGCTCCGCCGTGAAATACAAATTAAATTATAATCAGTTTGTGATTGTCTTCTCAGTGTCCTTATCAAAGATATGGAGTTTGCTGAGGTCGAAAGCAATCTCAATGTCGTCGCCCGGCTTAGCTGTTGAAGTCGGTTCAACACGAGCTGTAATAGGTGTACCGTTGATGTTTACATAGAGATAAATCTCAGCGCCCATAAGCTCGGTAACATCAACATTGGCTTTGAGAAGGCACTCAGCCTTAGCAATTTCTTCAGGCTCATCGTGAACATGCTCAGGACGGATACCGAAAACAACTTCCTTGCCAACATAGTTGTCGAGGTCAGCATTGACCTTTGACTCGGGAACAGGAACGTGATACTTGTCAAAATCAAGAGTGTACTTGCCGCCGTTCTTAGAGAGAACAGCGTTGATGAAGTTCATCTGAGGTGAACCGATAAATCCGGCAACAAACATATTGCAAGGCATATCATAAAGATGCTGAGGAGTATCAACCTGCTGAATGAAACCGTCTTTCATAACAACAATTCTTGTACCCATTGTCATAGCCTCTGTCTGGTCATGGGTTACATAGATAAATGTTGTGCCGAGACGCTGATAAATTTTTGAAATCTCTGTTCTCATCTGAGCACGGAGCTTAGCGTCAAGGTTTGAAAGCGGTTCGTCAAGAAGGAATACCTTCGGGTTACGAACGATAGCACGGCCGAGAGCAACACGCTGTCTCTGACCGCCTGAAAGAGCCTTTGGCTTTCTGTCAAGATACTGCTCGATACCGAGGATTCTTGCAGCCTCTTCAACTCTTCTCTTAATATCTTCCTTAGGGAACTTACGGAGTTTAAGACCGAATGCCATATTATCATATACTGTCATATGAGGATAAAGAGCATAGTTCTGGAATACCATCGCAATATCTCTGTCCTTAGGTGCAACATCGTTTGCGAGTGTATCGCCGATATAAAGCTCACCCTTTGAAATATCCTCAAGTCCTGCAATCATTCTGAGAGTTGTTGATTTACCGCAGCCTGAAGGACCAACGAGAATGATAAATTCTTTGTCGGCAATCTCAAGGTTGAAGTCTGTAACAGCAGTTACACCGCCGTCATAAATCTTGTAAACATGTCTTAATGAAACATTTGCCATTGTGTATAAACCTCCAATTAGTCGATAACTATAAAGTCCTTAGCTTTATTACTACAATAATATACCACTTTTCGCACAATTTGACCATACCGAAATTGACCAAAGATATATGCATTATTTTATTTAAAACTGACACAGGATAAAATTCAGATGCATTTTTTAGTGTATATTGCCGATAAAGACCGACTTTTTATCCAAATCCGTCAACAATTTACACTCACCTATGTGCAAATTGCTATCAAGATACAAACCGCCTATTGAAATTCGTTGAAGATGCACAACTTTTAATCCACAACACAAAAACATTTTTTTAACCTGATGATATTTACCCTCACAAATTGTGACAATTCCTGTTTTTTTATCATTTTCGTCACATTCAAGCACGGCACTGCGGCACTTCGTACCGTCAGAGAACTCAATTCCGTCAGAAAAAGCCTTTACGGTATCTTCTGTGATTTCTCCGTCAAGCTTTGCAATATATTTCTTGTCCACATGCTTTTTAGGCGAGGTTATGCTGTGCGCAAAGTCACCGTCATCTGTAATAAGAAGCAGTCCCTCCGTATCACGGTCAAGTCTGCCGACGGGGAAAAGTCCCTTTCGTTTCATATCCTCGGGGATAATGTCAATAACAGTTTTAAACTGCCTGTCCTCGGTTGCCGAAACAACTCCCGCAGGTTTGTTCATCATTATATATGTGTATTTGCTGTAATTCAAAGCCTGTCCGTCCACAACAATTTCATCCTTGTCGGGGTCAACCTTTGTATCAGGCTTTTTGCAGATTTTTCCGTTCACAAGAACCGCACCGCTTTTAATCAGCTTTTGAACCTCTTTTCTGCCGTCGGCTCTTTGTGACGAAATAAGCTTATCAAGTCTTTCCATCTTATTCAACAAGCGGCAGATTTTTACTGCCGTATTCTCCGTTTGTAATGTGTCCGCCGATTACCCTGTTTTTGTAAACAAGCAAAACGGCATTGTTATCCTTTGGCTTTTCCAGGGGAACGGTAATCTCCGTAACCTCTTTGCCCTTGAATTTTCCGAGGTCAAGTCCGAATTTCTTCTGAAGTTCGTTGTATTCCTCGTAATATTCATTAAAATCCGACGGAATTACAACCGAGCGTTTCTCAGGCTTTGCATCGGCGGTTTCAATTCCGAACTGTTCAAGGAATTTTTTCTCCTCACCGTCATTAAGCACAAGAGAATACTCCCCTGTTTTATCACTCACGGCTGTATCGGGCAACCGTGAATTTATTGCAACCGTGACGGCTGTACATATTATTGCCGCTGTTACGGACAGCACCGCCGCCAAAATTACTGTTTTTTTAGCCTTAATTTTTAAATTAAAAACGAACATTATAAATCCTCCGCACATTTTATTCTCTGATAAAATGTATGCGAAAAATCTTCGGATAATTCCGTTTGTCCGATTTCAAATTATTTACTTTGTAAGAACATCCAAGAGTTCAGCCGTTGTTTTCACAAACACCCTGCCGCCCTCTTTTTTCATACTTTCAAGGTCGCCGTAGCCGTATTCAACACCGACAAAATCAACACCGCAAAGTCTTGCACCCTTTGTGTCAAACCAAGTGTCGCCAATCATAACGGTATCTTTTCTGTCATTTTCAAGACTGCCGCCTAATCTTTCAACTGCATACGGAATGAGGTCTTTTTTATCTTTTCTGCTGCCGTCAAGTGTTGAACCGCAGATCGCGTCAAACATATCATGCACACCGAGAAGTTCTGTAATTTCTTCGGCAAACTTTTCATACTTTGACGAACACACGGCAAGCTTTGCACCGCTGTTTTTAAGCTCTGCAAGAACCCTGTCAATGCCGTCATAAAGCTTGTTCACAAGCTTGCCCTTGGTGTTGTAGTATTCACGATAAATTTCAACGCCTCTTGCCGATTCTTCCTCATTGAAACGGCAGATATTGCGGAATGTATCGAGCAGCGGCGGTCCGATATACAATGTGTAATCGTCAAGATTCGGCAACGGCTTGCCCATACTTTTAATTGCGTTTTCAAGTGACTCTCTTATGCCCAATGCGCTCTCGCTGATTGTGCCGTCAAGGTCAAACAGATAATATTTGTACTTATTCATCAAACTTGCTGTCCGCCTTCATCTGAAATTTTTCTGATTTTACGCTTACTCTTGTGTGAGTGCCTCTTGCAATTTCACCCTTTTTATCTTCGGCAAAAACTTCAAAATTAAACATTCTGCCGTCAACGCTTTTGAGAACGGCTGTTGCCGTAACCTCAGCACCGAGAGGAGTGGGGCTTGTGTGCTCAATTGAAATCATCGTGCCGACAGTTGTAAGTTCTTCGTTGTCAAGAACCTTGTCTGCAAGAGCTGCGGCGGCATTTTCCATAAGAGCCACAACGCAAGGAGTTGCAAGCACACAAAGACTGCCGCTGCCCATTGAAACGGCAAGATTTTCTTCTTCAACCTTAATTGTTACAGAATATGTATTTATTTCGCTCATAAAAATTTCCTTTCTTATTGTTTAAAGCAATTTTATGTGATATACTTAACAAAGTGTGCATTACTCGTCTGTGAATTGACAGAGTAAGTATCCATACGATATAATAATACAATATTCAGTGAAAATAGGCAAGCATTGCCCGAATATTATTTGAGGTGAAAATAAATGAAACTCGGAATCGTCGGACTTCCAAATGTCGGCAAAAGTACTCTTTTTAACGCAATTACAGACGCAGGTGCTCAGAGTGCAAACTATCCTTTCTGCACAATTGAACCGAATATCGGTGTTGTTGCAGTTCCGGACAAAAGACTTGATAAACTTGCGGAAATGTATGATCCTGACAAATATACTCCTGCGTCAATTGAATTTGTAGATATCGCAGGTCTTGTAAAGGGTGCGTCAAAGGGCGAGGGACTCGGCAACAAGTTCCTTTCAAACATCCGTGAATGTGACGCTATCGTTCATGTTGTTCGTTGCTTTGAAAACGACGACATTATCCATGTTGAAGGCAACATCAACCCTGCCCGTGACATTGAAACAATCAATCTTGAGCTTATTCTCTCCGATGTTGAAATGCTCGAACGCAGAATTGACAAGACAAAGAAAATGCTCAAGGGCGATAAAAAGTATCAGAAAGACATCGACCTTTTTGAAAGAGTTCTTGACGCACTCAACGAGGGCAAACCCGCGAGAAGTGTTGAATGTGACGATGACGAAAAAGCAATTCTTTCAGAGGTTGCGCTTCTCACAAACAAGCCTGTTATCTATGCCGCAAATATGAGTGACGAGGATTTCTCAAACGGCATCGACTCAAACGAGGGCTACAAGGCTGTTCAGAAGATTGCCGCCGAGGAGCACGCCGGCGTTCTTCCAATCTGCGCTCAGATTGAGGAAGAAATCGTTGAGATGGACAAGGAAGAAAAGGAAATGTTCCTTGCCGATATGGGACTTGAAGAAAGCGGTCTTGACAGACTTATCAAGGAATGTTATGCACTTCTCGGACTTATCTCCTACCTTACGGCAGGCAAACAGGAGGTTCGTGCATGGACAATCAAAAAAGGAACAAAAGCACCTCAGGCAGCGGGCAAAATTCACTCGGATTTTGAGCGTGGATTTATCAGAGCCGAGGTTATCGCATATGACGACCTTATCGCCTGCGGAAGTATGACAGCCGCAAAAGAAAAAGGTCTTGTCCGCAGTGAGGGCAAGGACTATGTTATGAAAGACGGCGATGTCGTTCTTTTCAGGTTCAATGTTTAATTAAATCATTACAGTTGATGACGGTTACGAAGATTTTCGCAGCCGTCATTTTTTGATGTCACACATTTCTCCTTTTGCAATAATATGTAGTGTAAACGAAAGGAGGTAAGCGTATGTGTAACTTTGGTAACGGCAACGGCTGCTGCTCATGGATTATTCTTCTTATCATCGTTCTCTGCTGCTGCGGCGGAAATAACGGCGGCTGCGGTTGTGACAACAACAGCTGTGGTTGCGGCTGCTGATAAAGCACGCTGACTAAGACCCCATTCGGCTTATTGCTGAGGATGTTTTAATATAGAAAAGGGCGGATACCGTATTTTGCGATATCCGCCCTTTGTTAATGCGGCTCAATTTCAATATTTGGGATACCCCCAAAAAACGGAAAGGTAACGGAAGAAGGTTAAAAATGCATTACAACAATAATTAAACACACATAAGTTTGATTTGTAAGCACTAAAAAATTTATTATAAAACCTAAATACATACTAATAGTATTCAAAAATAACCGTAAATACTATTGAAAATAACCAAATAAGTGATATAATAGTGTTATAATTATCTTTGGGAGTGATGCTTTTGCGATATTTGGCACATAAACGAAATGATACGGACGGAAAAGAAGAATTGTTGATTGATCATCTGAATCAAACTGCCGAAATGGCGGCTGAATTTGCAAAAAGTTTTGGTTATGAAAAAATTGCTTATGAAATGGGTAAACTTCACGATATAGGCAAATACAGCGAAAAATTTCAAAGGCGTATCAACGGCGAAAATATTACCGTAAATCATTCAACGGCAGGTGCAATAACCGCATGTAAACATAAATTGGTTATGACAGCGTTTTGCATTTCGGGTCATCACGGAGGATTGCCTGATTTTGGAAGCAGTTGTGATATGCCTGACTCCGGTACATTTCTCGGAAAAGTAAATGACAAAAGCATTGAAAATTATTCTGCGTGGGAAACCGAACAGCCTGATTTTGAAAAGCAAATTGTTCCCGAAGTCTTAAAAACCGATGAATTTAAAAATGCGTTTTTGATACATATGCTGTTTTCCTGCCTTGTTGACTCGGATTTTATATGCACTGAGCGTTTTATGCTTGACGATACGGTTAGCCGTGGAGGATATGATGATATCCCTGTTTTGCTTGAAAGACTTAACGCTTATACTGCCAAATGGGGAACACCTACAAAAGAACTGAATATACTTCGTTCTGAAATTCAAAAGCAATGTATAGCCGCCAAAGACAGCGACGAAAATCTTTTGTCACTTACAGTCCCTACAGGCGGCGGAAAGACGATATCTTCGCTTGCTTTTGCACTGAATTATGCGGTTCAGGACAAGCACAAGCGAAAGCGTGTGATTTATGTAATTCCTTACACGAGCATTATTGAGCAAAATGCCGCCGTTTTTAAGGACGCACTCGGCGCAGAAAATGTTGTTGAACACCATTCCAATGTTACTTTTGATCCTAAAAAAACTTCGTCAGAAACGGTTCAAAGACAACAACTTGCCTGCGAAAACTGGGACGCTCCGGTTATAGTGACGACTGCGGTTCAGTTTTTTGAATCCTTATTCAGCAACAAGCCCTCAAAAAGCAGAAAATTGCATAATATTTCCGACAGCGTAATTATTTTTGACGAGGCGCAGATGTTGCCGATACAGTATCTTGTGCCGTGTGTAAAAGTTTATTAAGGTGTGGATTGAAATGTGATAGTAGCGTCTACTTTATAGCCAAGTTTATGTCACCTTCCGCGAGGAAGGTGACTGTGTGGAGCTGCGAAGAATGAAGTCTTAAACTTTATTTTTTCACAGCCCCCTTTCCTGAAATTATCTACATAGTATGTAGACAATCAGATGTGCTGCTTTCGCGCTCGCATTATAGAACATTATTACAAGTCAAAGACCCTGAAGCCCGTAACCGGCATGATAAAAAAGCCGCAGAAAAGAAAATAAATCAAAAACTTATTTTTATATTACATATTAAACCACAATCTGACCGTTATAACACTCATGATTGCAGCGGTTAGGTCGGCGGTTATGGCGGCAAAGAGGGTGTGGCGAATTTTTTTGACACGGATACAGCCAAAGTACATTGCGATTGCGTAGAAGGTTGTTTCGCTTGAACCTGCGAGTACGGATGCGGTTCTTCCTGCAAAGCTGTCGGGTCCGCAGGTTTTGTAAAGGGCTGTGAGGAGTGCGGTTGAACCGCTTCCCGAAACAGGGCGGAGGAGTACGAGCGGAACGATTTCTTTCGGAAACCCCAAAAATTCCGCTGTCGGCTGAATCAGTGCGCATATTGCGTCAATTGCTCCGCTTGACTGCAAAAGGTCAACGGCAAACACAAGTCCCATAATTGTAGGGGCAATGTTGTACAGAAGTTTTACTCCCTCTTTTGCACCCGAGATGAATACATCGAATACGGGAACTTTTTTTATCAGCCCGAATACCACAACAATACACGCAAATGCCGGCATTACAAATTCCATTTGCTCACCACATTTCTCAAATTTTACCTTGCCTGATATTCAGCGTACAGGCAATCAGCAATGCCACCGTCAACGCACACGCAGAGCTTATCCAGACGGGAACGATAATTTCAAAAGGCGCAGAGCTTCCGTAGGATTGGCGGAGTGCGGCAAGCGTTGTTGGTAACAGCTGGAGTGACGCTGTGTTCATAACTACAAAAACAACCATTTCGTTGCTCGCAATGTCACGGCGGTCATTGAGCGTGTGCAGCTGTTCCATTGCTTTTAGCCCGAAAGGTGTCGCGGCATTGCCGAGTCCGAGCAGATTTGCACTGATATTCATGGTGATGCTTTGAAAGGCGTCACTTTTTTTATCAAGCCTCGGAAAAAGCGGACGGAGCAACGGTGCAAAGATTTTTGCAAAAATGTTTGTCAAACCGCTTTCGACTGCGATTTTCATAATTCCCGACCAAAGGCAGATTATGCCTGCCATTGTGAGAATAAGCTGTATTGATGACGCTCCGCTTTCGATGAGTGCGTTTGAAATGTCGGCGGTGTTGCCCATAAACAACGCACACAATACGCTCACGGCAATGAGTCCGCTCCAGATATAATTCAGCATTTTTACTCCTTTTGCTGCAATTAACGACAAAATGTACAATATTGTCATTTTTGTAATCAAATTATTTAATAAAATCGTTGACAAAAATCCCGAAAAATGGTAGTATAGGTAAAAATAGGGATTATGGTGAATTAAAAAATAGGGATTATGGTGAATTAAAATGATTTATACAAACTTTAGGGAAATTGATAAAGCAGGCAGAATTGTAATATCAAAGGATATCCGCAACCACCTCAACATTAAGCCGGGTGACATTCTTCACATTGAGGCTGACGATGAGTGCGTTACGATAAAAAAGGCAGAGAGCAAGTGCGTTTTTTGCAATACTCTTGATAATCTGATTGCATTCGGCGGAAAATATGTATGCAGAGATTGTGTTGAAAAGCTCAAAGGCTGATACTGCTTTCGACTACTCTAAAATATACTTGACCGAATTTGAAATTATGATAACGGACGGTGTTTTTATATGGACAGAATTGACAAAATTAATTATTATCTTGACATTGCCGAAACTGTGCTTGAAAGGGGAACTTGCCTGCGCAGAAATTTTGGTGCGATTATCGTGAACAACGACCAGATTGTTTCAACAGGCTATACAGGCGCTCCGAGAGGCAGAAAAAATTGCTGTGATTTGGGATTTTGTATCCGTCAGGAACGCAACATTCCCCGTGGTGAGCGTTACGAACTTTGCAGAAGCGTTCATGCCGAGGCAAACGCTATTATCCACGCTTCAAGAGAACAGATGATTGGCGCAACGCTTTATCTTGTCGGCAAGGAGATGCCAAACGGCGAGTATGTTCAGAACACATCTTCGTGTGCAATGTGCAAGCGTATGGTTATCAACGCAGGTATTGACAAGGTTATTGTCAGAAATGATAAAACCGATTTTACGGAAATTGATGTGAACGATTGGATTATGTCCGATGATTCGCTTGACGCACTTCGTGGCTATTGATATGAAAACACGGCTTTTTATAACCGATATCCGCAAAATTTCTTTTGACAGAGTCGGTGAGCTTTCTCCCGAAAGAGCGGAGCGTGTTCAAAGATGCCGCAGAGCTGACGATAAACTGCGTTGCATTGCAGGCGGCTTGTTTATGAACAAATTTCTTGGCGGTGCAAAAATCACCGTGAATGAATTCGGCAAACCCGAATGTGACAACGGGCTTTGTTTCAATATTTCGCACAGCGGAAGTTATGTGCTTTTTGCGTTGTCGGATTCCGAAGTCGGTTGTGATATTGAAGAAATTCGATTTCTCAAGGGTATAAGGCTCGGCAAAATTGTTTTCTGCGACAACGAGATGAAATTGCTCGACAACGCTTTTGACAGGCTCGGCACATTTTTTGAATTGTGGACAAAAAAAGAGGCGCTCCTAAAATGTATGGGTGACGGATTTCACCGTGGCGCCAAAAGTGTTGATGTCAGCAGCGGAAAATTCTCTGAAAATCAAACTGAATATTATATGAAACAATATAAATTTTCGGACTATGAAATCAGCCTTTGCAGTGTGCAAAATGATTTCCCGAAAGATATTGAATTTATCACTTTATAACTATAAAGCCACGATTTTGAATCAACCTCCAAAATTATTAGATTTTTGGTCTGACTTTTTTGGGGTAACATCAATTTCGGGGCTTTTTTACATAGGAAATACAAAACAAACCCCTGATTTTGTTAATATGCTTGTTATTGCTATTTTTAAATAATTGTGATACAATTTACTTTAATTAGTGCAGCAATCGGCTGCATATATTGTGTATGAAAAAATTCGGAACGGAAATATCCGTCTGCACACGGATGTTTTGCAATTTTCAGGGGGGACACTATGCCGACATTTACAAAGGCGGCTATCAAGGCGACATTTATTTCGCTCTTGAATAAAAAGCCGTTGAATAAAATTACAGTCAAGGAAATTGTTGAAGAATGCGGAATTAACCGTAATTCTTTCTACTACCATTTTGACGACATTCCGTCGCTTCTTGAGGAAATTCTCGTTGAAGAGGCTGACAGATTTGTTGCGACCGAAACCGACAACAATACTTCTGTTTATGAAAGCCTGATTTCTGTAATTGACTATGCTTTTTCAAACAAGTCGGTGATTCAGCACATTTACAATTCTGCGAACAGAACTACATTTGATGTGTATCTCAACAGGATTTGTACTCACGCTATAAAAAGCTATTTTGACAAGCTTGAAATTACAAAAAATATTGCCGAAGATGACCTTGACGCAATGATTATGTATTACAAGTGTCAGCTTGTCGGTTTTATTATCGACTGGCTCGGCGGAGGTATGAAATATGACCTCAGAATTAAGATGAAACGCATTTGTGAGCTGTTTGAGGGTTCAATGGAGTCTGCATTGGACAGATGTGCCAAAATCAACGCCTGATTGCTGTTTTATTGGTTAAAAGTGAATATTTGCGTTTATTTGCGTGTCTGAAATGCAGACGAATTTAACAAAATGTCTGATTTCCGTACAAATTTATTGCCGTGTCTAAATTCCTGACACGGCATTTTTTGTGTCTGTTTAAATTTTAACAAAGTCGTAATAGAATATATTACGGACAAAGGAAATACGGTTCACCTCTCGGATCGTTCCTTTGAATGCAGAGTGCAGTCTGCAAATCATATATGAAGGAGTATGAAATATGAAGTTAGGGAAAGCGGTTGTTAAAAGCCGTTTCGTAATCCTTATACTTGCCGTTGCGCTGATGATTCCGTCAGCCTTGGGAATGGCATTTACAAGGGTTAATTACGACATTCTTAGTTATCTTCCCGATAACCTCGACACAATCAAGGGTCAGGATTATCTGCTTGATGACTTTGGAAAGGGTGCTTTTTCATTCCTCATCTTTGAGAATATGGATGATAAGGATGTTGCGGCAACAGAGGAAAAAATCAAAGAAATCGACCATGTTGATACGGTTCTTTGGTATGACGATTTTGCCGACATCTCAATTCCAAAGGAAATGTTGCCCGACAAAATTTATGATGCGTTCAATTCGGGAAATGCAACAATGATGGCGGTATTCTTCGATACCTCAACATCAGCTGATGAAACAATGAACGCTATCGAAGAAATCCGTTCGGTTGCTGGTAAGCAATGCTTTGTTTCGGGTATGTCGGCAATGATTACGGATATGAAGGATATGTTTGAGGAACAGGAAATGACTTATGTTGCAATCGCTGTTGTCCTTGCGGTAATTGCAATGATGATCTTTATGGATAACTGGATTATCCCGTTTGTGTTCCTTGCAAGTATAGCGGTTGCTATCCTCGTAAATATGGGCAGTAACTACTTTATGGGTGAGGTTTCATTCATTACCAAAGCGTTGGCGGCAGTTCTTCAGCTTGCGGTAACAATGGACTACTCAATCTTCCTGTGGCACAGCTACGAAGAGCAAAAGGGCATTTGTGAAAACCACAAGCAGGCAATGGCCGTTGCAATTCACGAAACCGTCCGTTCCGTAATCGGAAGTTCAATCACAACGGTTGCAGGCTTTATCGCACTTTGCTTTATGACATTCACACTCGGTCTTGACCTCGGTATTGTAATGGCAAAGGGTGTTATCCTCGGTGTTATCTCCTGTGTAACGGTTCTTCCGTCACTCATTCTTGTTCTTGACAAGCCTCTTGAAAAGACAATGCACAAGTCACTTATTCCGTCAACAAAGAAGCTTGCAACAGGACTTGTTAAAATTTTCCCCGTATTTCTCGTGATGTTTGCGGCTCTAATTTATCCGTTCTATTCGGCATACAGCCAGACAAACAATGAGATTTACTACGATTTGTCGGAAAGTCTTCCCGAAGATATGGCAAATGTAATTGCCAACACTAAGCTTAAAGATGAATTCGGTGTCGGTACAACACATATGGTTCTTGTTGATTCTTCGCTTTCTGCAAAGGATGCAAGAAATATGACAAACGAGCTTGAAAAGGTTGACGGCGTAAAATATGTTCTCGGTCTTGAAAGCGTTGTAGGTTCGCTTGTTCCGGAAGAAGTTCTTCCCGATTCAATCACAAGCGTTCTCAAAAATGATAAATGGGAGCTTATGCTTATCAACTCTGAGTACAAAACAGCCACAGATCCTATGGCAAAGCAGATTGACGAGTTGAATAAAATCATTACAAAGTATGATAAGGACGGACTTCTCATCGGTGAAGCCGCTTGTACAAACGACCTTGTAAATATCACGACAGTTGACTTTCAGGTTGTAAATGCAATTTCTATTGTTGCAATCTTTATTATCATTGCGATTGTTGAAAAGAGTATCACACTTCCGATTATTCTTGTTGCGGTTATTGAGCTTGCTATCTTTATCAACCTCGGTATTCCGCATCTTATGGGCGAGTCGCTCCCGTTCATCACACCTATCTGTATAAGTACAATTCAGCTTGGTGCAACGGTTGACTACGCAATTTTGATGACGACACGATATAAGAAGGAAAGGTATCTCGGAAACGATAAACGCACCTCGGTTATTACGGCTCTTGAAACTTCAATTCCGTCAATTATCGTTAGTGCAATGGGACTCTTTGCCGCTACAATCGGCGTCGCATTTTACTCGGATGTTGACCTTATTTCATCAATCTGTAAGCTCCTTGCAAGAGGTGCTGTCATCAGTATGTTCTGCGTAACGCTTATTTTGCCGGCAATGTTTATGCTGTTCGACAAGGTAATTGCAAAGACAACTCTCGGTTTTAAGCCGAAAAAAACATCAATTTCGGAGGCTGCTGTATAATGAAAAAGACTAACAAAAATAATAATCACAAAATTTTAAATAAAAACTACATTAAGGGCGCTCTTTCAGGTGCACTTGCACTCACAATTCTTTGCAGCGGAGTAGGCGTTGCCGCTTATTCCGCCGGTGCAGACAATACTGCACAGGCTCTCGGTGTTCAGACAGAAAGTACGGTTGAGGCTGTTAAGAAGGCAAGCACAACTAAAGAGGCTCTCAAAAAGCTCAGCAAAAATGAAACCGTTTATGTTATTGCCGACGCAAGCGGTGCGGCTAAGAAAATCATTGTAAGCGACTGGCTCAAGGGTGTAGATACAAAAGGCAAGGTTAAGGATGTTTCAAAGCTCAAGGATGTTAAAAATGTTAAGGGTGACGAAACATACACGGTAAACGAAGACAACGCTTATGAGTGGGCTGCAAATGGCGATGACATCTACTATCAGGGAACAGGCACAACCGAACTTCCCGTAAAGCTCAAATTAAGCTACAAGCTCAACGGCAAAACTGTTTCTGCCGATGAAATTGCAGGCAAGAGCGGCAAGGTTACAATCCGCATTGACTACGAAAACACACAGAAGGAAAAGGTTAAGATTAACGGTAAGACAGAAGAAGTTAATGTTCCGTTCCTTATGCTTTCGGGTATGATTCTTGACGATGACAAATTCAAAAATGTTGAGGTTTCAAACGGCAAGGCTATCAATGACGGTACAAGAACAATCGTTGCCGGTTTTGCTCTTCCGGGTATGCAGGACAGCCTTGACATTGACAAGGATGAAATGGAAATCCCTGATTATGTTGAAATCACAGCAGATACAACCGATTTTGAACTTTCAACAACAATGACAGTTGCAATGAATGATATTTTCAACGATGTTGATTTTTCAAAGGTTGACGATAAGGTTGACGAGCTTAAGGATTCTCTTGATGAACTCGAAGACGCCGCTGAACAGCTTGTTGACGGTTCTTCGCAGCTTTATGACGGTATCGGCACACTTCTTGACAAGTCAGGCACACTCATTGAAGGTATCGACAAGCTTTATGACGGTGCAGAACAGGTAAACAGCGGTGCAAAAAAACTTGACAGCGGTGCAGACGGTCTTTCGAGCGGTGCAAAAACGCTTGATGACGGTGCGTCAAAGCTCAAAAACGGTGCGTCACAGCTTGATGGCGGTGCATCACAGCTTGACAGCGGTCTTGCAACACTTGCAGGCGGTGCGTCACAGGTTGACAACGGTGCGGCAAGTCTCAGCAGTTATGTTGCAACACTTGCGGGCGGTCTCGGCAAGCTTTCATCCAACAGTGCAACTCTAAACGGCGGTGCAGAACAGGTGTTTAACACACTTCTTTCAACTGCCGACACTCAGATTGCCGCCGCAGGTCTTACAGCCGACAAGCTTACAATTAAAAACTATGACAGCGTTCTTGAAGGACTTATTTCATCACTCAGCGATGAAAATGCTCAGAAGCTCGCTTACAATACAGCACTCGAAACAGTAACGGCAACTGTAAACAGCCAGAAGGATGTTATCAGAACTGCCGTTGAGGCAACGGTAAGAAAGTCTGTTACAGAACAGGTTCTCGCAGCCGCAGGTCTTGGTATGACGGCAGATCAGTATGATGCCGCTGTTGCTGCAGGTCAGGTCAGCGAAGAAGTTCAGGCTCAGGTTTCTACTGCAGTTTCTACACAGATGAGTACATCTGCGGTTCAGGCTACAATTGACAGCAATACAGAGGCACAGATTCAGAGCCTTATCGAAACAAATATGAACAGCGAAGAGGTTCAGAGTCAGATTCAGGCAGGTGTTGCAAAAGCTCAGGCAGGCAGAAAGTCACTTCAGGCTCTCAAAACTCAGCTTGACAGCTACAACACATTCTATAAGGGTGTGCTTTCATACACAGCGGGTGTTGATCAGGCTAACGAGGGCGCTCAGCAGATTCTTGCCGGCACATACACACTCAAGGACGGCACAGGTTCACTTGTAAGCGGTGCCGGTCAGCTCAAGAACGGTTCTTCAAGTCTTAAGAGCGGTACAAGCGAACTCAAGAGCGGTACTTCAACCCTCAAGGACGGTACATCAAGCCTTAAGAGCGGTGTAAAGACTCTCAAAAACGGTACAGGCTCACTTTCAAACGGTACAACAACACTTCTTGACGGCATTGCAACGCTTAAGAACGGCGGCAAAACACTTGTTGACGGTGTACAACAGCTCAATGACGGTGCAATGACATTGTCCAAGGGTATGAAGAAGTTCAAAGAAGAGGGCATTGACAGCATTGTTGATGCCGCAAACGGTGATGTCAAGGATATCATCGACCGTTTCAAGGCTGTTCAGAAAGCATCAAAGAAGTACAACAACTACAGCGGTATTTCCGATGATATGGACGGTAAGGTTGACTTCATCTACAAGACCGATTCAATTGAGAAAAAGTAACTCAATATATTTAACAGCAAGACGAAAGGCTTATTTCCCTAACCCTTTCATACACAATATAAAAAGCAGTTATGTCGTTTGGCATAGCTGCTTTTTGCTTTGTATGATGTTTTTTGTGAATTTCAAAACTTGAAAAAATTACAAATAATAAAACGAATTTCATCGCTAACAATACTATTGCGGCGATGAAAACGGGATGCCGAAACGCCGCTTTATTGATAAATTTAACGAGATTTAAAAGTTTTGAAAAGGAGAAAACAAATTATGTCAAGCAATAACAATCAGATTAATGTACCTCAGGCAAAGGAAGCCATGGAACGCTTTAAGATGGAATGTGCCAACGAAGTAGGCGTAAACCTCAAACAGGGATATAACGGCGACATTTCCGCAAGAGAAGCAGGTTCTGTAGGCGGTCAGATGGTTAAAAAGATGATCGAGTCTTACGAAAACAGTATGAAATAAGCTTTAAAACCGATTTTCAGGGGCATATAGCTGTGTGTTAGCTGTATGTCCCTATTTTTCGCTCACAGGCTTATTATGGACGATTCAGAGCATAAAAAACAGGACTGCACATAAGCACAGTCCTGCAATTGCAGATTATCAAATATTTACAATATCAACATTAACTTTCAGATGTTCGGGAAGTGTTTCCTGTTTGAAAAACATTGACATATACCATGGATAATATGTTATGCCGTTTTCAATTTCCAAATTGCCCTTGCAGAACACAATACCGCTGTTTATGTTCCAACTCTGCTTTGCAATCAAGTTATCCAATGCCTTGTGTTTTGTGTAGTCATTGCCCGACTTAATTTCAATCGGTACGGCTGACTTACCTTTTTGAACGATAAAATCAATTTCACCGATATTCTTCTTATTGAAATATCTTAAAAGAAAACCGTTTGAAACAAGCTCCTGAGCAAATACATTTTCGAGAATGCTTCCCATATTAACGGACAAATCTCCCGACAGTATGTCAAACTGAATGTTTCCCATTGATGCGGCACAAAGCAGTCCCGTATCACACAAGAACAGTTTAAAAAGATTGTTCTGTAGGTTGAGCTCAAGCGGCAGTACGGGTTCGGTTATGTTGTAACAGGGGAGAGCAACTCCTGCGTCTGCAAGCCAGTTGAAACTTGTTTCGTATCTCAACATTCGTGCAGAATTTTTAATATCGGAAAGTGTAAATCTTCTGTTCCTGTCATTAAGCTGAGCGGGAATTAAATCAAAAATGCTCTTTATCTTCTCTTTGTTGTTGTCGGAATATTTTGAAATATCCTGTCTGTACAAGTCGAGAATATCTTTTTGAATTTTCAAGACCTCGCTGATGTCTTTTGTATCAACAAATTTCTGTACAACCGCAGGCATTCCGCCGACAATAATATAGTATTGAAAAAGCTTCAACATTGATTGATGAACTGCTTCCGTAACCATTTCTTTATTGTCGTAACATTTCTTTAAATATTCTATCGTTTGTGGCTGAATACCGTTTGCAGTTGCAAATTCTTCAAAATCAAGCGGATACATACGGTAGTTTTCTTCGTAACCGACGGGATAGGACTTTACTTCTTTATATCTTACTCCAAGCAGTGAACCCGATTCAATGTAATCAAACTGCCCGTCATCTACAAGAAATTTAATTGCCGTTCTTGCAGACGGACATTCCTGTATCTCGTCAAAGAAAATCAAAGTATCTCCCTTTACCAAGGGCTTTTGTGTGTATGCGGTTAGATTAATCAGTATCGTTTCAGCATTCAAATCTCCGTTGAAAATCTTTGCGGCATCGGGATTTGTGATGAAATTTATCTCGATAAAGTTTGAATAATTTTCTTCTGCAAATTTTCTTATAATATATGTTTTGCCGATTTGCCTTGCTCCTGTAATGAGCAGAGCTTTTTTATCGGGTGTATTTTTCCATTTTACTAAATGTTCATAGGCTTTTCTTTGAAGCATAAAATCACCTCTTAATTGTAGTGTAACATTATTCTTGAAAATATTCAATCATTTGTAACGAAATTCTTGATTTTTAAAGGTGATTTGTAACATTTTTCTAAACAGAGTGATTTAGAGCATAAAAAACAGGACTGCACATTCGCACAGCCCTGAAAATTGAATTGTTAAATTGATTAAGCCTCGGCTCTGTTGATTGCGTTGAGAACACCGAGTACCGATGCAACATTGACATTTGAATCAATGCCGATGCCGAAGATATTCTTTCCGTCAGGCTTTTTGAGTTCGATATATGAAACAGCCTTTGAGTCAGAACCCTGAGAAATTGCGTGCTGACTGTATGAGATGAACTCATACTTGTCAAGACCGACCTTTTTGATTGCATTGAAGAATGCGTCAATAGGACCGTTGCCGACACCACTGAGAGAAACCTCTTCGTTGCCGTTAATCTTCATCTTGCCCTTGAAGTGAACATAATCATTGCCGTTTTCGCTCTCTTCGTAAATCTTTCTGCTTGAGAGAACATATTTCTGCTTATGCTCAAGATAATTCTTCTCGAATACCTCAAACAACTCTTTCGGAATAAGCTCTCTGCCAAGCTCCTCGCATTTTGCCTGAACAAGCTTTGAAAATTCGGGATGCATTCTCTTCGGAAGGTCATAACCGAAGTTGTTGTTCATAACAAAGGCCGCACCGCCCTTACCGGACTGTGAGTTGATTCTGATAATCGGCTCATACTCTCTGCCGACATCGGCAGGGTCAATCGGAAGATACGGAATTTCCCAGTAATCTGTTCCGCTCTCTTTCATATACTTCATACCCTTGTTGATAGCGTCCTGATGTGAGCCCGAGAATGCAGTAAATACAAGCTCGCCGATATATGGCTGACGAGGATCAATCTTCATGTTTGTGCAACGCTCATAGATTTCACGGAGCTTTGGAAGATTTGAGAAGTCAAGCTTAGGATCAACGCCCTGTGTGAACATATTAAGTCCCATTGTAACGATATCCATATTACCTGTACGCTCACCGTTGCCGAAGAGTGTACCCTCAACTCTCTCAGCGCCTGCAAGCAATGCAAGTTCGCCTGCGGCAACACCGCATCCACGGTCATTGTGTGGGTGAATACTGATGATAGCGGCGTCACGATGTTTAAGATTTCTTACAAAGTATTCAATCTGATCTGCATATGTGTTCGGTGTACACATCTCAACAGTATTAGGAAGATTGACAATCAACTTGTTTTCGGCAGTCGAACCGAGTGCCTCGATAACCCTGTCGCAGATTTCAACAGCGTTTTCAGGCTCAGTACCGCTGAAGCTTTCGGGAGAATATTCAAATCTGAAGTTTGTATCTCCGTCATATTCATCCGTAAGCTGTTTAATAAGCTTTGCACCGTCAACGGCAATTTTGATTACGCCGTCCATATCTGTTTTGAAAACAACTTTTCTTTGGAGAGTTGAAGTTGAGTTGTAGAAATGAACGATAACATTCTTAGCACCCTTAACAGCCTCAAAAGTTTTTCTGATAAGATGCTCTCTTGCCTGAACAAGAACCTGAATTGTTACATCATCGGGAATGTGGTTGTTTTCGATAAGCTCACGGCAGATTTCGTATTCTGTTTCTGACGCACTCGGAAAACCGATTTCGATTTCCTTAAAGCCCATATCGCAAAGTGCATGGAAAAATTCGAGCTTTTCTTCAAGGTTCATAGGATCGACAAGTGCCTGATTACCGTCACGAAGGTCAACACTGCACCAGATAGGTGCTTTTGTTATAGTATTGTTTGGCCACTGTCTGTCCGGCAGATTGATCTGCTTAAAGGGAATGTACTTTTCAAATGATGGTTTCATATAATAACCTCCTGTTAAATAGCACAAAAAAATCGCCCCCCTAAACAAAGGGACGAATAAAATCCGTGGTACCACCCGTATTCAAGAACACATCACTGTGTTCTCCTTAAAGACTTCTGACAAAGTCCCGACCGATAACGCAGTCTTGCGTTTCGCATTACATATATATAGTATATACACTTCACACGAAAAACTCGGGGATGAGCTATCCATACAATGTTCCATGCTGACTCACACCAACCGTCAGCTCTCTTTGCCGGTTCATTTGCATCTTGTTCCCGTCAATGTTTTTAAGGGGATTCATTTGTTAATACTATTATATATATATATCCATTCTTTGTCAAGAAAATTGTTTTGAAAATCTGTCGAATAAAGTATTTAAAAAAAAGGGTGTATATAGTGAATTTTGGGATAAAATAAACAACAAGTGAGTTTAAAATGTAGAATTTGCTGATAATGTAAAAAAGATAAAAAAATTGTAAAAAAGGGGTTTACAAAAGAGGGAAGTGCTGATATAATATCAACTGTTGCGCTGAGAGGCGAGGCAGACAAGAGAAAACACAGACGGTGAAAGAGTGTGGAACGCACGGAAGTGGATAGTCAACATTCAGAAAGTAATCGAAAGTGTTGCTCGGTTTTGATTTTAAAAGCTGAAAAACTTTTTAAAAAACTTTTAAAAAGTGCTTGACAAAATCAAAACAGCGTAGTATAATAGCTCTTGCACTGCTGAGGTGTGCGACTTCAAATGAAGAAAGCAAACAAGCCTTGAAAGTGCGTAGGACCTTGAAAATTGAACAACGAGAAAATAGTAAAGAAACCCGTAATGACTTTGAGGAAAGCTCAAAGAATTACAGTGAGATGTACACTAAAAAGCATCAGGAATTACGGATATAGTCAGTGACATATTCGTCAATGAGCGATTAAAGCTCTGAAATTGATTTGAACAGTCGAAAGGCTGTTGAGATACAAATTTTAGAGAGTTTGATCCTGGCTCAGGACGAACGCTGGCGGCGTGCCTAACACATGCAAGTCGAACGGAACTGTTTTGAAAGATTTCTTCGGAATGAATTTGATTTAGTTTAGTGGCGGACGGGTGAGTAACGCGTGAGTAACCTGCCTTCAAGAGGGGGATAACATTCTGAAAAGAATGCTAATACCGCATGACATATCGGAATCACATGGTTTTGATATCAAAGATTTTATCGCTTGAAGATGGACTCGCGTCCGATTAGTTAGTTGGTGAGGTAACGGCTCACCAAGACCGCGATCGGTAGCCGGACTGAGAGGTTGAACGGCCACATTGGGACTGAGACACGGCCCAGACTCCTACGGGAGGCAGCAGTGGGGGATATTGCGCAATGGGGGCAACCCTGACGCAGCAACGCCGCGTGAAGGATGAAGGTTTTCGGATTGTAAACTTCTTTTATTAAGGACGAAAAATGACGGTACTTAATGAATAAGCTCCGGCTAACTACGTGCCAGCAGCCGCGGTAATACGTAGGGAGCAAGCGTTGTCCGGATTTACTGGGTGTAAAGGGTGCGTAGGCGGCTTTGCAAGTCAGATGTGAAATCTATGGGCTCAACCCATAAACTGCATTTGAAACTGTAGAGCTTGAGTGAAGTAGAGGCAGGCGGAATTCCCCGTGTAGCGGTGAAATGCGTAGAGATGGGGAGGAACACCAGTGGCGAAGGCGGCCTGCTGGGCTTTAACTGACGCTGAGGCACGAAAGCGTGGGTAGCAAACAGGATTAGATACCCTGGTAGTCCACGCTGTAAACGATGATTACTAGGTGTGGGGGGTCTGACCCCTTCCGTGCCGGAGTTAACACAATAAGTAATCCACCTGGGGAGTACGGCCGCAAGGTTGAAACTCAAAGGAATTGACGGGGGCCCGCACAAGCAGTGGAGTATGTGGTTTAATTCGAAGCAACGCGAAGAACCTTACCAGGTCTTGACATCCAACTAACGAAGTAGAGATACATTAGGTGCCCTTCGGGGAAAGTTGAGACAGGTGGTGCATGGTTGTCGTCAGCTCGTGTCGTGAGATGTTGGGTTAAGTCCCGCAACGAGCGCAACCCTTGCTATTAGTTGCTACGCAAGAGCACTCTAATAGGACTGCCGTTGACAAAACGGAGGAAGGTGGGGACGACGTCAAATCATCATGCCCCTTATGACCTGGGCTACACACGTACTACAATGGATGTTAACAGAGGGAAGCAAGACAGTGATGTGGAGCAAACCCCTAAAAACATTCTCAGTTCAGATTGCAGGCTGCAACCCGCCTGCATGAAGATGGAATTGCTAGTAATCGCGGATCAGAATGCCGCGGTGAATACGTTCCCGGGCCTTGTACACACCGCCCGTCACACCATGGGAGCCGGTAATACCCGAAGTCAGTAGTCCAACCTCGTGAGGACGCTGCCGAAGGTAGGATTGGCGACTGGGGTGAAGTCGTAACAAGGTAGCCGTATCGGAAGGTGCGGCTGGATCACCTCCTTTCTATGGAGACCAAACCAGATGAAACAAGCTGGTTTAAATTCCAAGGTCAGCATTACGAAAGATTTCTTTCAAAACTCGTTGTTTAATTTTCAGGGTCCTGCCCGAGATATACGGGGGTATAGCTCAGCTGGGAGAGCACCTGCTTTGCAAGCAGGGGGTCAGCGGTTCGATCCCGCTTATCTCCACCATGAAAAGCAACAGCTTTTCAACAACGGCTTAAGAAATAACGAGCCAAACCAATATGGGCTTATAGCTCAGCCGGTTAGAGCGCACGCCTGATAAGCGTGAGGTCGGTGGTTCGAGTCCACTTAAGCCCACCATATAGAAGAGCCGAGGTTCGGAGCCCGAAAATAACGACCGGCGAGGACTAAGATGTGAAAATCACGCAAGTGATTGAAACATATTAGACGAGTGGGAGTTATTTGAGGAGAAGCGAAGAACAACGAGGCTTGACATCATCAAGTCTAAAATCTCTTCTAAAAAGCACCTTGAAAACTGAATAAAGAAGCAGATAAAGCGAGAAAAGTATTAGTTATACAGGTAAACAAACTCAAATGATAATTTGAATGCGTAAACCATAGGTAAAAAATACTACAATTAAGCTTAAGGGTAATAAGAAGATTAGTTATAAATAAACTAAAGGCTTATTAAACTGCGAAAAGAGTAATTAACATTACAAGAAAAAGAAGAACCAAAGATATCTCATAATGGTCAAGCTACAAAGAGCACAAGGGGAATGCCTTGGCACCGAGAGCCGAAGAAGGACGTGACTAACTGCGATAAGCTGCGGGGAGCCGTAAGTGGGCTTTGATCCGCAGATTTCCGAATGGAGCAATCCGGCAAGAGGAAAGTCTTGTCATCATATACTGAATACATAGGTATATGAGGGGAACCGCCTGAACTGAAACATCTAAGTAGGGCGAGGAAGAGAAATCAACTGAGATTCCGTAAGTAGTGGCGAGCGAACGCGGAAGAGGCCAAACCGAGAGTAGTAATACTTTCGGGGTTCGGACAGAATACGGTATTGTAAAGGTTTAGTGGAATGGAATGGGAAGTCCAACCGAAGAAGGTGAGAGTCCTGTACACGAAAAGCCTGAACAGCCATCTGTATCCAGAGTACCGCCGGACACGTGAAACCCGGTGGGAATACGGGGGGACCATCCTCCAAGCCTAAATACTACTCGGTGACCGATAGTGAAGAAGTACTGTGAAGGAAAGGTGAAAAGTACCCCTGACGGGGAGTGAAAAAGAACCTGAAACCTTGTGTTTACAAGCACCGAAAGCTCATCAAAGAGCGATCGGGTACCTTTTGTAGAATGGTCCGGCGAGTGAATGTAACCGGCGAGGTTAAGCACTTAAGGTGTGAAGCCGCAGCGAGAGCAAGTCTGAAAAGGGCGTATGAAGTCGGTTGTATTCGACCCGAAACCGGGTGACCTACCCATGGTCAGGTTGAAGTAAAGGTAAAACTTTATGGAGGACCGAACCGACTCCCGTTGAAATGGTAGCGGATGAACTGTGGGTAGCGGAGAAATTCCAATCGAACCCGGAGATAGCTGGTTCTCTCCGAAATAGCTTTAGGGCTAGCCTTGAAATAGATTACCGGAGGTAAAGCACTGAATTGGCTAGGGGCCGAGAGGTTACTGAACCTTATCAAACTAAGAATGCCGGATAATCGTTTTTCAGGAGTCAGACAGTGGGAGATAAGTTTCATTGTCAAAAGGGAAACAGCCCAGACCCACAGCTAAGGTCCCCAAGTATAGTTAAGTGGAAAAGGATGTGGAATTGCACAGACAACCAGGATGTTGGCTTAGAAGCAGCCACTCATTAAAAGAGTGCGTAATAGCTCACTGGTCGAGTGACTCTGCGCCGAAAATTTAACGGGGCTAAACTATACACCGAAGCTTGGGATACATCTAATGTATGGTAGGAGAGCGTTCTGTATGGGGAGAAGTCGTAGCGAAAGCGGCGGTGGACTATACAGAAGTGAGAATGCCGGAATAAGTAGCGAGAATTAAGTGAGAATCTTAATGGCCGAAAGTCTAAGGTTTTTGGAGGAAGGTTCGTCCGCTCCAAGTAAGTCGGGAGCTAAGGTCAGGCCGAAAGGCGTAGCCGATGCACATACGGTTGATATTCCGTAACCATCTGTAATTTAAGCAAAGGGACACTTCAAAAGGGTGTGACCCGGGCGTTGGTTGACCCGGGCGTAAGGGACCGAAATTAGAGTAGGGAAGCACACTTAGCTGAAGGCGAGAAAAGCTTTGCGTATAGAAACAGATGCCCGTACCGCAAACCGACACAGGTGGACAGGAAGAGAATTCTAAGGCCAGCGGGAGAAGGGTAGTTAAGGAACTCGGCAAATTGACTCCGTAACTTCGGAATAAGGAGTGCTCGAAAGAGCCGCAGAGAATAGGCCCAGGCGACTGTTTAGCAAAAACACAGGTCTCTGCCAAATCGAAAGATGAAGTATAGGGGCTGACACCTGCCCGGTGCCGGAAGGTTAAGAGGAGGAGTGAGAGCTCCGAATTGAAGCCCCGGTAAACGGCGGCCGTAACTATAACGGTCCTAAGGTAGCGAAATTCCTTGTCGGGTAAGTTCCGACCCGCACGAATGGTGTAACGATCTGGGCACTGTCTCAACTACCCACCCGGCGAAATTGTAGTACCGGTGAAGATGCCGGTTACCTGCGGCAAGACGGAAAGACCCCATGGAGCTTTACTGTAGCCTGATATTGGGTTTCGGAAATCTATGTACAGGATAGGCGGGAGACTGGGAAACATGAGCGTCAGCTTGTGTGGAGTCGATGTTGGGATACCGCCCTTAGGTTTCTGGAATTCTAACCTGCGGCCGTGAAACCGGTCGGGGGACATTGTCAGGTGGGCAGTTTGACTGGGGCGGTCGCCTCCGAAAAGGTAACGGAGGCGCTCAAAGGTTAGCTCAGCACGGACGGAAACCGTGCCTCTGAGTGTAAACGCAAAAGCTAGCCTAACTGCGAGGGTGACGGCCCGAGCAGTAACGAAAGTTGGAGTTAGTGATCCGGCGGTATGTGAATGGAAATGCCGTCGCTCAACGGATAAAAGCTACCCTGGGGATAACAGGCTGATCTCCCCCAAGAGTCCACATCGACGGGGAGGTTTGGCACCTCGATGTCGGCTCATCACATCCTGGGGCTGTATTCGGTCCCAAGGGTTCGGCTGTTCGCCGATTAAAGTGGTACGCGAGCTGGGTTCAGAACGTCGCGAGACAGTTCGGTCCCTATCTGTCGTGGGCGCAGGATATTTGAGGAGCTCTGTCCTTAGTACGAGAGGACCGGGATGGACGTACCTCTGGTGCACCAGTTGTCATGCCAATGGCACAGCTGGGCAGCTATGTACGGAACGGATAAACGCTGAAAGCATCTAAGCGTGAAGCCGACTCCAAGATTAGATATCCCATCGTATAACGAGTAAGACCCCTTGAAGACTACGAGGTTGATAGGCTGCGTGTGTAAGTGCCGTGAGGCATTCAGCTTGGCAGTACTAATAGGTCGAGGGCTTGACCACAAGATTTCTTTGGTCAGCTGTGTAGTATATACTTTAACCCGATTGGTCATTCCAATATGAATTTAACTAATATCTCCTTAATCCTCTTCCTTTATTCAGTTTTCAGGGTGTTTGAAAGAACACAGAGATGCACCATTAGCTCAGTTGGTAGAGCACCTGACTCTTAATCAGGGTGTCCCGGGTTCGAGCCCCTGATGGTGCACCAAGAGAAGTTGCAGGGGCTAATGAGAGCAAAGACCATTAGCCTTTGTGACGAAAGACAAGGCTCGTTGGTCAAGCGGTTAAGACTCCGGCCTCTCACGCCGGCAACGCGGGTTCGATTCCCGCACGAGTCACCAAAAGGGTAAAAAGCTGAAAAGCTTTTATATACAAGAGAATAGTTGGTGTTGATGACGCTGAGGGTCCACCTGTTCCCATACCGAACACAGAAGTTAAGCTCAGTGGTGCCGAAAATACTTGGCTGGTGACGGCCCGGAAAGATAGGGAGATGCCAACACAAAGCATACACCCAAAAGGGTGTATTGCTCTATATTCCTCCATAGCTCAGTCGGTAGAGCGCATGACTGTTAATCATGATGTCACTGGTTCGAGCCCAGTTGGGGGAGCCACAACAGAGTAGTCTTTTGACTACTCTGTTTTCTTTTTTATCTAAATTTACTGTTAAATCGGGCGATAAGGTGAGCGTTAAGAAAACAGTCATGTGTACTGTTTTGGCTTAATGTCAATAGTTTGGCTAACTCGAAAAAACGGAATATATGAGAATTACAAGCGGCGGCGAATTAAGCTGTCGCTTGTTTTGTTGTAGAACTGATATGTTTGTTGGAAAACATATGTAAGATGCGGTTACGAAAACGCTTGAAATTTCTGCAGCCGTAAGCATTTCTTTTGAGAATGTAACCGTCAAAACAGCCACCGTGTAAATTCACGGTGGCTGAAATACTAATCAGGCACCCCATAAAATTCTGTGTAAATAATAATCCTTCAAGCAATAACAAAACAGCGGATTGGAGCTTGTAAAATAAAGTGTGTAAGTTAGGAAAATAACTTACACACTTTTCTTGACAAAGCCTCATATCTATTATTATAATGATGATGACCATAAACTCCCATTCCCAGGAGAGAAAATGTCGCCGGATGGAGGTAATAATTGGTATACCTACACAATATATGGTTTGGAGAATCCAAGGGTTATTTTTAATAACAACACTACCGATCCTGACACAAGGCAACAGCGTCCCGGTATTAATCAACCAGGAATAGAAATAATAGAAGATGAAATGTGGGTAGTAAATGAAACTGCATATAGCAAAAAACCACAGGGAATTACTGTTCATTTTTATCGTCCGGCTGATTGGGAGTATTGGGACACAAGAATTTACTTCTATGAAGATAATAATATTCTGATGTCATGGCCTGGTGCATTAATGAATAGTCAAATGTATGATAATTGGTTAACTTATACTATCTATGGTGTAGATAATCCTAAAGTAATATTCAATGATTCGAAGAATAAACAGATACCTGGTGTATTGCAACCTGGGCATTTGGTTACACAAGATGTGTGGTTTAAGGATAATATTTGGACAACATATGAACCAGATTAACTGATTCATTATAAATTTCTAAAGATGAATGAGCAATTATGTTTGCTCATTCATCTTTGAAATTAGTGCTACAAACTTTTGAAAGGTTTTATATATGAAAACAACTAGATTAATACGAGTAAATATAGTATTTGCAATATCTTTTTGTACAGTTTTTATTTTAATGTTTTCAAGTTGTAAAGAGCTATACCCTATAACAAAAACTGCTGAAGGATATACATTTGAAATTGATGAAAATCAAAACGCTACATTGATAAAAACCGATATATTGGCTGAAACCATTGAAATTCCTTCGGAAATTTCTTCATATAAAGTCAAAAAGCTAAGTTGTGTAGAAGAAGCTGCATTAGTTGGGGTGTCTCTTACAGGTGTATTTGAGGGAAATAATGTTGTAAAAGAAATTATAATACCTGAAGGAGTAGTGGAAACTTATGGCCCGGCTATAGCTAATTGCTATAATCTTGAAAAAATTACTATACCAGGCACAATGACGACATTTGACGTAGTGCGGTGTGATAATTTAAAGGAAGTGAACATTGTTGACGGAGATACTATTACCGAATCCTTTAGTTTCAGCGATTGTTCCGGGCTTGAAGAAATATACTTACCGAAGCAAATTAACAAAATCAGCACTAATGCTTTTGCTCGTTGCTATTCATTAAAAAATGTGAAGTTTTCAAAAAATGTTTATTGTATAGAGAGTGTGGCTTTCCAAGGATGTACTTCACTTACAAATATTGATTTACCCGACAAGCTATCAGAAATAGGTTCAAACGCTTTTCAATGGTGTACTTCTCTGCAAACTATTGATGTTCCGTCAAAGGTCAGGATTATTGAGAGCTGGACATTTGATGGTTGCAAATCTCTTGAAATAGTGAATTTGCCTGAGGACTTAATAAAAATAGGTGACGGAGCTTTTCGGGATTGCGTTTCTTTAGAGAGAATTAATGTCTATGATGAATGTGATTACATTGCGGACAACGCTTTTGATGGATGTGATAAACTTACAATCTGCGGAATAAAGGGTAGTTATGCAGAACAGTATGCAAAAAAACATAACATACCATTTGAAAAATTGGATACAACAATTCAGTCTGTAAATTAATAATTATCGGTTTGTTGATAATTAAAACTATATTTTTTACGAGAGAATTTTAATATGATGAAAAAAATAAAAAAATATAAACTACCTATCGGGATATTGTGCGTAGTGTTAGTGATATTTATATTGTTGCAAATCTTTTCAAGTGAACATTGGTGGTTTGGGTACACATATGAAACCGATGGATATACAAATAAATCGGCAACAATTGTAAAGATAAACTACCCGTCAGAGAAAGTTGTAATTCCTTCAACAATATTTTTCCATAAAGTAAATGCTTTAGGCGGATATGTTACAGGATACAATTTGTGGGGAGCAGAAAGGAAAGGAATGTTTGAGGATAACGATATAGTAAAAGAGATTGTTGTTTCTGAAGGGATAGAGTATATATTTAACAGATGTTTTGACCATTGTATTTCATTAGAAAGCATACAACTCCCAAGTACTATAAAACAATTCTCTTTTACGAATTGTGAAAGTCTGAAAAATGTTAATTTTAATGGTGATGTAAAAGAAATTGAAAGTTTATCATTTTCAGGCTGTTCTTCATTAGAAACGCTTGTAATTCCGGATAATATTGCTGATCGTGGAATAGCATACGGTGCTTTTTCCGGTTGCACATCACTAAAAAGTATAAATATTCCCGATAATATTACTGCAATACAACAATATACATTTAGTAATTGCATATCCTTAAAACAGTTAGTTTTGTCTAAAAATATTAAGAGCATTGAATGGGGTGCTTTTGAAAACTGCACCTTGCTGGAGAAAATTATCATTTACGATAAGGCAGAAGATATTGCGGATAATGCCTTTGAAGGTTGTGATAAGCTCACAATCTATGGAATAAAAGGCTCATATGCAGAACAATATGCAAATGAACACAATATACCTTTTGAAGAATTAAATAACATAGTTGACTGATTATATTTGTGGAGATTAAATAAAGTCAAATTTTAGAATTTAAATGCTGACAAGTTATAGCTTTTAATGCTATTAACTGTCGGCATTATTTTTTGCCCTTTTGCGTTGAAAGCAGAAAGGGCAATTATGATTTGTAGAAACAGGCTCAATGTCAATAGTTGGGGTAACCCGAAAAAACAGAATATATGAGAATTACAAGCGGCAGCGAATTAAGCTGTCGCTTGTTTTGTTGCAGAACTGATATGTTTGTTGGAAAACATATGTAAGATGCGGTTACGGAAACGCTTGAAATTTCTGTAGCCGTAAGCATTTCTTTTGAGAACTTTGATTTTGTTGTTGCGGCTCTATAATAAAAGTTGGGGTAGAAAAAGAGCTTACAAATAAAAAGCAAAAAAAGTAGAGCATATTTTACCAAAATCCGTTAAAATAGAATTGCTTAAAAACCTGAAACGGAGGAAAAAATATGCTCTACAGATATTTTACAGAAAAACTCTTAGAATTGTAAGACCGGATAGCAAGACATTTTAATTGAAAACATCAAGAAAATATCATTCAAACTGTCTGCTCAAAGAAGGTGAAGCGACACGCTGCTTACATACTTTCGGGGCAGGAGATGCTGAACATTGTAAGAACATTCTTAATAACGGCTCTTACACAGTTGCAAAGTGCAAGTCTTGCCTGCATAAGACCTTCTTCTTCGCCCTTAACACGGCAAGCGTTGTAGAATTTGTGGAAAAGTGTTGCAAGCTGTGTTACATAGCGTGTAACCTTGGTCGGATCGTAATCCTTTGCCGCACTGATGATTTCGTTGGTGTATGACGCAAGATGATTGATGAGCTCCTTTTCTTCGGGAGCTGTGAGGAGCGCAAGCTCTGCGTCTGTACATTCTCTCGGAGAAATGCCCTCTTTTGCAAGTGACTTGAAGATACTGCAAATTCTTGCGTGTGCGTATTGAACATAATAAACAGGGTTCTGATTGTCCTGACTTACTGCAAGGTCAAGGTCAAAGTCCATCTGTGTGTTAGCCTCTTTGGTGTTAAAGAGGAACCTTGCGCTGTCAACAGGCACTTCGTCAAGCAAATCGCCAAGCTGAATAGCCTTGCCGGTACGCTTGCTCATTTTTACAAGCTCGCCGTCCTTAACAAGCTTTACAAGCTGCATAAGAACAACATTGAGCTTGTCACCGTCATAGCCTATGGCGTCCATTGCGCCTTTCATTCTCATAACATGACCGTGATGGTCTGCACCCCAAACATCAATAAGAGTTGTGAATCCACGGTCAAATTTGTTCTTGTGGTATGCAATGTCGGCTGTAAAATATGTCGGGTTGCCGTTCTGACGAATGAGAACATCGTCCTTTAATTCAAGGTTGTCAATGTATTTCTGTGACTTGCCCTCTTTGAGAAGCTTCTGTGTGAGCACCTCTTTGTTCTTGTACCAAACGGCACCCTCTTTTTCGTAGGTAAGTCCTTTTTTCGTGAGAAGGTCAACAACAGCCTTAACAGCACCACTCTTGTGAAGCTCGCTTTCAAAGAACCATTTGTCATAGAAAATCTTGTATTTTTCCATATCAGCCTGCATCTTGCTGATGTTCTTCGGAAGTGCAAAATCAACAAGAGCCTTTTTGCGTTCTTCTGCGCTTACATTAACAAGGCTGTCGCCGTTTAGGTCAGCATATTCTTTTGCAAGGTCTTTGATGTCCTCACCCTGATAGCCGTCCTCGGGGAACTCTATCTCATTGCCCTTGAAAATCTGAAGATATCTTGCTTCAAGTGAACAGCCGAACTTTTCAATCTGATTGCCGGCGTCGTTTACATAAAACTCACGCCATGCGTTGTAGCCTGCTTTGTCAAGAACAGCGGCAAGACAGTCGCCGAGAGCACCGCCTCTTGCGTTGCCCATGTGCATAGGACCTGTCGGGTTGGCGGATACGAACTCAACCATAACCTTTTCATCTCTGCCGTATTCACTTCTGCCGTATGCTTCGGGATTGGCAAGGATTTCTCTGATTACAGCCGAATAAAATTCAGTGCCGAGGAAGAAGTTGATGAATCCCGGACCTGCTGTTTCAAAGCGGTCAAACATTGTACCCTCAAGGTCAAGGTTTGATGTGATAGCCTGTGCAATTTTGAAAGGCGGCATACGGAATGCCTTTGCGCCTGCCATTGCCGCGTTGGTTGCAAAGTCACCGTGACTTCTGTCGGCAGGTGTTTCAATGATGAACGGAGCGGCTTCTGCCTGCGGAAGCTCTCCGTTTGCAATCGCCTTTTCAATAGCGTTTTCAATTGCCTTTTTAAGCTGTTGTACAGCAAGTGCGTATGTATCCATATCAATCTACCTCATTTTCAAACTTTTCTTTTTCTTCAACCGTAATTTTAAACTTGTTTTCGCTCACAAGGTCATTGTTGAAATCAAGCGTGTAGCTGACCTCAAGCGTACCGCCTTTTTTTGAAAGAGAGTTGTTCATTGTTTTTGTGAAAACTCCTATCATAAGGTCGCCTGCCGGCGTCTGATACAGGCATTGATGCCTTTTGCCTTTTTCAAGCATAAGCTGTGAGCGCATAGCCCCCTTGCGTGTGATTGTAACCACATCGCCCTGAACCTTGATGAGATTGTCATAAAAGCTCTGCGGCGCGTCCTCGTCATATTCCTTATACCCTATGTAACAATGATCTTTTTTCATCAGAAAATTTCCCTCTGTGAGAACCTCAATTCTGTCGCTGTCATCGTCAAGAATCTGTTCTCCCAGAATGGAAATCATATATTTGCCTTTATTCTTTTCCTTATCTGTCATAGCTTTCCTCATCAATACTGTTCAATGTCAATCTGTGTAACAGTATGCTCCATATCTCTTCCCAAAAACAGACCTGCAACGCTTTTAAATCCGTCAGGAGTGTCGCTGACATAAAATTCAGGCGTATAATGTTCACCGCTTGTATTGAGCAGTTTATTTTCTCTGAGAATTTTTGCACAATATATTGCAGTTTCGTATCCGGAGTCAACAAGAGTAACGCCGTCACCCATAAAGTCAGCAATTGCGTCACGCAAAAGCGGATAGTGAGTGCAGCCGAGAATGAGGGTGTCAACGCCTGTTTCCTTGAGTTCGGAAAGATATCTTCTGATGACAAGCCTTACAATCTGGTCGTCACGACAGATGAAGCCGTTTTCAACAAGCGGAACAAAAAGCGGACAAGCCTGCTCATAAACCTTGTATTTTGGGTTTAGCTTTTCAAGGCGGAGTTTGTAGCTGTGGCTCGAAATTGTTGCGGCAGTGCCGATAATTCCTATTTTACCGTTCTTTGTTTTTTGGTCGGCAATGAATGCGGTTGGATTTACAACGCCTGTGTAGGGAACAGGGAGCCTTTCTTCAAGCATATCGCCTGCAACAGAGCTTACCGTGCCGCAGGCTGCAACGATTGTCTTAACATTGTGTTTCAACAAAAAGCTTGCGTCCTGAAAGGCATACTTTGAAATTGTTTCACGGCTTCTGTTGCCGTATGGCACTCTTCCCGTATCTCCAAAGTATATTATTTTCTCGTTTGGCAGCACATGTAAAAACTCTTTCACAGCGCTGAGTCCGCCTAATCCGGAGTCGAAAACTCCGATAGCATCTTGACAAGACATAATAAAACCTTCTTTTACATTAGTATACAGCTTAAATAATAACACAATAATGTGCGTCTTGCAAGTCAAAACCTTTGACAAATCTGTTATTTGATTGTATAATGAATTTTAACAGACTAATCCGAGAGGAAGATTAAGTTGGAATTTAAAAAAGCGTTTGATTACATCGTTGGCAAGGTGGAAGAAGAACTTGTAAAGCAGGGCTATACAAAGCAGAAGGTAGTTGCCGAAAATGACAACGAGCTTGTATCTCTGTTTATAAGCACAACTCTTGCCTATTCGGTAATATATTATAAAGATAAAGAACAGATGGTGCTTCGTTCATGTACAATGACAGATGAAGGACCTGATAACGAATGGAAAACACTTGCAACATGGCTCTATGATGAAACAGTAGGCACACAGAAGGATGCAGACAGCATTGCAAACGATTTTGTTGAGGCGGTGTCGGGTACACTTGCAATCAAAAGAGCAAAGCAGGTTAAGCAGAAAAAGAAAAAAGACGATGACGGCAATGCAGACCCAAAGTTTCTTGCAAAGCGTTTTGTAACATATTTTCCGGAGCTTCGTGAGGAAATTAAGAATGAAGAGGATTGTTATTTCCCGTTCAGGGGAGCAACATTTGCAAAAGAGCATATTGCTCCAAAGCTTCCGACATATATAAAGCGTGCAAATAAGAATGAGATGGAAAAGTTTGCAGGCGTGTTCAATCTTCAGTATAACAACGGCGATGTTGACACACGGGCAATTATTACAATTGTTCTTCTCAATTCACTTGATGATGACGATTACAACGCTCTTTATGACCATTTCAGCGATGACCTTAAGGTTGCCGCAACAAATGCAAGAGCCTTTAAGGGCAAGACAGTAAAGCCTGAAAAGGTTAAAAAGGTTAAGGCTAAGGCAAACACATTGTCCGACAAATGATTTATCTGTGATTACCGTAAGTTCCGTCAAATAAGGCGGAATTTACGGAATGCTGCAATAAATGCGTAATTTATGCAGAAAAATTCAAAAAAAGGCTTGACTAAAGCCTTGATATATGGTAGAATATCCTTACCTCTGAAAGGGGCTTATTTTTTTGTGCCCTATTGAGGGAGGCTAAAATATTCCGAAAAAACCGGGAGGTGCCGTTATGAGAGTAAAAATCACATTGGCCTGCACAGAGTGCAAACAGCGTAATTACAACACAATGAAGAACAAGAAAAACAGTCCTGACAGACTTGAAATGAACAAGTACTGCCGTTTCTGTAAGAAACACACTCTTCACAAGGAAACAAAATAATGGAGGTACAAAATGGCTGAGAAAAAGTCTGAAACCGCAAAGGCAACTGCTAAGAAGCCTGCTAAGAAGCCTAATGTTTTTAAAAGGCTTGCAAAGTACCTCGGCTCCTGTAAGGGTGAAATCAAAAAGATCACATGGCCGACTCCAAAGCAGACAACAAAGAACTTCGGTATTGTTATCGCTATGGTAGCCATCGTAGGCGTATTTATATTTGCTCTTGATCAGGGCTTGTACGCACTTGTGGGTCTTTTTATGAACACAACCGCCTGATTCCTACCTGACATTACTTGATTTACGAAAGGGAGAAAGCTGTTATGGCAGAATCAGAAGCAAAATGGTATGTTGTTCATACTTATTCAGGTTACGAAAACAAGGTCGCAACAGATCTTAAGACCACAGCCGAAAACAGAAATCTTCAGGATATGATTATTGATGTCAAGGTTCCTGTTGAGATTGTAACCGAAACAGTCGGTGACAAAACCAAAGAGGTTGAAAACAAGCTGTTTCCCGGCTATGTTTTTGTTAAGATGGTCTATACTGATGAAACCTGGTATGTTGTTCGCAACATCAGAGGTTGCACAGGATTTGTCGGACCGGGTTCAAAGCCTGTTCCGCTCACAGACGCGGAGGTTTACAGAATGGGTGTTGAAACACGAAGCGTTAAGCTTAACTATTCTGTCGGCGATTCAGTTCGCATTATAGACGGTCCGCTTGAGGATTTTGTCGGTGTCGTTGAAGAAATTGACGCCGATAAAGATTATGTCCGCGTAGTTGTTTCTATGTTCGGACGCGAAACGCCGGTTGAACTTGAGCTTGCTCAGGCTGAACCGATAGAAGATTAATCAAATAATAATCAGCCGATTGGCTTTTTATTGGGAGTGTAACGCTCCCTGTGGGAGGGACCCTACACAGTGGTGTCCCGCAATTTACCACGAATTTTGGAGGTGCAAACACAATGGCTCAGAAGGTTGTAGGCTTAATTAAGCTGCAGATTCCCGCCGGAAAGGCTACTCCGGCACCACCTGTTGGTCCGGCTCTCGGTCAGCACGGTGTAAACATTGTTGCGTTCACAAAGGATTTTAATGAGCGTACAAAGAATGATATCGGTCTTATCATTCCGGTAGTAATTACTGTATATGCAGACCGTTCATTCACTTTCATTACAAAGACTCCGCCTGCTGCGGTTCTTCTTAAGAAGGCTTGCGGTATCGACAGCGGTTCAGGCGTACCTAATAAGACAAAGGTAGCTCAGATCACTCGTGAGCAGATCACAAAGATTGCAGAGCAGAAGATGCCTGACCTCAACGCAGGTTCACTTGATGCTGCTATCAGCATGATTTCCGGTACAGCAAGAAGCATGGGTATTACAGTAGTTGACTAATTATTTCCGGGTGGGAGGATAATTCCGATTGACCACCTAACAATGGAGGAAGACTGATGAAACACGGTAAGAAATATGTTGACGCTGCTAAGCTCGTTGACAGAACTAAATTATATGATACAAACGAGGCACTTGACACAGTTATCAAGACTGCAGTTGCTAAGTTTGACGAAACAGTTGAGCTTCATGTAAAGCTCGGCGTTGACAGCCGTCATGCTGACCAGCAGGTTAGAGGTGCGGTTGTTCTTCCTAACGGTACAGGTAAAAAGGTTAGAGTTCTTGCAATTTGTAAGGGCGCTAACGAAGAGCTTGCCAAGGAAGCAGGTGCTGACTTTGTCGGTGCTGAGGATATGACTCAGAAGATTCAGCAGGAGAACTGGATGGACTTTGATGTTCTTATTACAACTCCCGATTGCATGGGTCTTGTAGGTCGTCTCGGTAGAATCCTCGGTCCCCGCGGTCTTATGCCAAACCCAAAGGCAGGTACTGTAACTCCTGACATTGCCAAGGCTGTTAAAGAAGCTAAGGCAGGTAAGATTGAGTACCGTCTTGACAAAACAAACATCATTCACTGCCCAATCGGTAAGGCAAGCTTTGGTGCCGAGAAGCTCGGCGAAAACCTTGACACTCTCATGGGTGCTATCGTAAAGGCTAAGCCTGCTGCTTCAAAGGGTCAGTATATCCGCTCAGTTGCCATTACTTCAACAATGGGTCCGAGCGTTCGCATCAACCCTGCAAAGTTTGGTGCTTAATTAAAGGTATTTACACGGTAGTGTGAATATATAAATTCGCTGTTCTAAAGACAGCAGGTGCGTAAGCGTAAAGGATTATCCTGCCTGCCGAGGAAGATGCAAATTATACTTTTGTATTTTTGCAGCCGTCCGAGGTAAAACGGACGGCTGTTTTTTATGAACTGCGTTACAAATATTTTGGAGGTGAATTTATCTTGCCAAGTCAAAGTGTTTTAGAGCAGAAGAAAGCAATTGTTGCAGAGCTTTCAGAAAGACTCAAAAGCTCAATTACAGGTGTGGTTGTAAGCTACGAGGGTATCAACACAGAGGACGATACAAAGCTCAGAAAAGAGCTTCGTGAGAACGATGTTAAGTACACAGTAGTAAAGAACACACTTCTTTCCCGTGCTTGTGAGGAAGCAGGTCTTGAAGACATTAAGCCTGTTCTCGAGGGTACAACAGCTATTGCTACAAGTGACAGCGAGTACGCTGCTGCTGCAAGAATCCTTTGCAACTATGCTAAGGATCATGACAACTTTAAGGTTAAGTCAGCTTATCTTGACGGTGCCGTAATTGATATGGACACAATCGTTGCCCTTTCAAAGCTCCCGACAAGAGAAGTACTTCTCGCAAATGTTCTTGGTGCATTCCAGGCACCTATCGCATCCTTTGCGCGTGCCGTACAGGCTATCGTTGACAAGGGCGGCGTTGAAGCTTGTGCTGCTGAGGCAGCAGAAGAGGCTCCTGCAGAGGCAGAAGCTCCCGCAGCAGAATAATCGGCTGCAATCAATTAAAATTTTACTAATTATCATATTGGAGGTAAATTACAATGGCATCAGAGAAAATTACTGCTATTATTGAAGAATTAAAAGGCCTCACAGTTCTTGAGCTTTCAGAGCTCGTTCACGCTGTAGAGGATGAGTTTGGTGTATCAGCTGCTGCTGCAGTTGCAGTTGCTGGTCCTGCTGCTGACGGTGGCGCTGCTGCTGCTGAGCAGACAGAGTTCGATGTAGTTCTTAAGGCTGCAGGCGGCAACAAGATTGCTGTTATCAAGGCTGTTCGTGAAATAACAGGTCTTGGTCTTAAGGAAGCAAAGGCACTCGTTGACGGTGCTCCTAAGGCTCTCAAGGAAGGCGTTTCTAAGGAAGACGCTGAAGCTATGAAGGCTAAGCTCGAAGAGGCCGGCGCTGAAGTAGAACTTAAGTAATTTTACTTATAGCTTGCATTTTAAGTCCGACAGATTTCTGTCGGACTTTTTTGCGTTTATTGTTAAAATTTGTCATTTTTGATTTAGCATAAATTTGATTTTTCATCTTACAATAAATGAGTATGGACAATATAATCACAATGTCTGTTTTAACTGCTTTTGATTGCTGTTTTGCTTGACGAGCCGATTCTTTTGTGATAAACTATTAACGAACATAGGGTGTTGGATATTAACGCTGACAAGGGGTATTTGTCGCAATTCCACTATCTATGTGAATTCAGAAAACATAGAAAGGTTGATACTGAAATGGCAAAGATTGATTTAACAAAGTACGGTATTACAGGTACCACCGAAATCGTTCACAATCCTTCTTATGAAGAGCTTTTCAAAGAAGAAACAAGACCCGAACTCGAGGGTTATGAAGTTGGTCAGGAAACTGAGCTTGGCGCAGTTAATGTTAAGACCGGCGTTTACACAGGTCGTTCACCTAAGGACAAGTTCATCGTTATGGACGAGAACTCAAAGGACACTGTTTGGTGGACTTCTGATGAGTACAAGAACGACAACCATCCTGCATCTGAGGAAACTTGGAAGGCAGTTAAGGAAATCGCAAAGAAAGAGCTTTCTAACAAGAAGCTTTATGTTGTAGATGCTTTCTGCGGTGCTAACAAAGACACAAGAATGGCTGTTCGTTTCATCGTTGAGGTTGCTTGGCAGGCTCACTTTGTAACAAATATGTTCATCACTCCTTCAGCTGAAGAGCTTGAAAACTTTGAGCCTGATTTCGTTGTTTACAACGCATCAAAGGCTAAGGTTGAAAACTACAAGGAGCTTGGTCTTAACTCAGAAACAGCTGTTGTATTCAACATCACAAGCCGTGAGCAGGTTATCATCAACACATGGTACGGCGGTGAGATGAAGAAGGGTATGTTCTCAATGATGAACTACTACCTCCCGCTCAAGGGCATCGCATCAATGCACTGCTCAGCCAACACAGATAAGAACGGCGAGAACACAGCTATCTTCTTCGGTCTTTCAGGTACAGGTAAGACTACACTTTCAACAGATCCTAAGAGACTCCTCATCGGTGATGACGAGCACGGCTGGGACGACAACGGCGTATTCAACTTTGAAGGCGGCTGCTATGCTAAGGTTATCAACCTTGACAAAGAGTCAGAGCCTGACATCTACAACGCTATCAGAAGAGACGCTCTTCTTGAAAATGTTACTGTTGACAAGGAAGGCAAGATTGACTTTAACGACAAGACTGTAACAGAGAACACTCGTGTATCATATCCGATTGATCACATCGACAACATTGTTCGCCCTGTTTCTTCAGCTCCTGCTGCTAAGAATGTAATCTTCCTTTCAGCTGATGCTTTCGGCGTACTTCCGCCTGTTTCAATCCTCACACCTGAGCAGACAAAGTACTACTTCCTCTCAGGCTTCACAGCTAAGCTTGCAGGTACAGAGCGTGGCATCACAGAGCCAACTCCAACATTCTCAGCTTGCTTCGGTCAGGCATTCCTCGAGCTTCATCCTACAAAGTATGCTGAAGAGCTTGTTAAGAAGATGGAAATGAGCGGTGCTAAGGCATACCTCGTAAACACAGGTTGGAACGGCTCAGGCAAGCGTATCTCTATTAAGGATACTCGTGGTATCATCGACGCTATTCTCGACGGTTCTATCACAAAGGCTCCTACAAAGACAATTCCACACTTCAACTTTGAAGTTCCTACAGAGCTCCCCGGCGTTGATTCAGGCATCCTCGATCCTCGTGACACATATGCAAATGTTGCTGATTGGGAAGAGAAGGCTAAGGATCTTGCAAGCCGTTTTGTTAAGAACTTTGCTAAGTACGAAGGCAACGAAGCCGGTAAGGCTCTCGTTGAAGCAGGTCCTAAGGCTTAATTTGACCGACTGTGCTTAACGCATCATAATTGGTGCAACCTTTATCTAAATAAAAATTTCACCCGAAAGGTTTTTGAAAAATTCCTTTCGGGTGTTTTTTATTGAGATTATACTTACAAAAATGCGGACATTTCTTTTATGTTTTCTTCTTCGGTTTCTAACATTCTTTTGGCGAGGAGGCTGACATGGGGATCATTGCCGTTGTATTCTCGGATTTTGCGTGACATTTTATTCACTCCCATTGTGTTACCTTTTATCATCATTTCGGCAATGTGCGAAGATGACGAGTCACGCTTTAAATCCCTTTGTGCGGCATAGCGTGTCATTGTTTTTGTCATATTACTCACTCTGTGTGGCTCTGCACCACGATTTTGCAACATTTTATTTGCACAATGATACAGTTTTCCGTATTTAATAAGATGTTCGCACAAAACACCGTCAACCTTGCTGTCCTTCAAACTTTTCCTCACGCTCGTAATTCCCTGACAGCCCATTTCGGCATTCTGCAAAACGCAGTTGAGCATTTCAATATCGTTAGTCATAACAAATCACCTCTGTAGATATTATTTACGGGAATTTTTGTGTTTATGCAACCGTAAAAAATTAGGTTGCAACACAGCCGTTTTTATGGTTTAATATCTATTAGATAATTAAAAAATAGGTGATTTTATGGCTGACGCAAAGTTACATACAATAAAACTTCCGTATCCCGACAAGGGCGACAGAACCGTCCGGATTTATGTTCCGTCACATTCCGACGGTGAAAAACTGCCCGTAGTCTATATGACAGACGGACAGAATCTTTTTGACGATAATTCAACTCCGCACGGTTCGTGGGAGGTTGTAAAAGCTGTTGAAAATGAGCAGAAAAGCGGTGTAGGCAACGCTGTAATCGTAGGTATTGACAACGGTAATGCTTGGCGTGACAGCGAACTTACTCCGAAATCAATCGGTGTGGTTCAGCACCTTGAAATGTTCTGTGAGGATTTCAAACCCGAGGGCGAAATCTTTGATAATTTTCTTATGAATACCGTCATTCCGTATGTTGAAAATAATTTCCCAGTATGCACCGACAGACAGAATGTTGCCGTCTGCGGAAGCTCATCTGGCGGACTTATGTCATTTTTTTCGGCTGTTGAACACCACGAAAAATTTGGCTACGCAGGTGTATTTTCTCCTGCATTTCTCTGTTACACAAGAGAGGATTGGGCGAAATATCTTTCGACAAAAATTGTTGAAAATATGCCGTACCTCTACATCTATACAGGTAACGGTGACGAGCTTGAAGAGATGATTTTTGAAAGCACCGAAATGCTCTATGAACTTTTGGAAGAATGCTTCTACCCGTATGACAGAATGAACGAGGTCATTCTTTTTGAAAACGCACACAATGAAAAATCGTGGCGAGAAATTTTCCCCGATTTTCTCCACACATTTTTAAGCAGACTTTGATGATAAATATCTGTCGGTATTAAAAATTTGGCAAAACAAAAAGGACAGCCTTTAAGACTGTCCAAAAAATGTGATTTGGTTTAAATCGAAATTATGCGATGATTTCGCCGTCAACCGTACCGCCAAGACCTGCGGCATTTGATTCGTCTGTATCAATGTGCATTGCAGGAGCGTAGTTTGCGTTTACTCTGATTACAACATCACCGAATGTTGTTGCTCTGCCTGTATTTTCGCCAACCTTAACCGAAACGAGCTGTTTGTCTTTAAGACCAAACTCCTCGGCAGTTTTCGGATCAAGGTGAATGTGTCTTTTAGCGGCAATTACACCGCATTCGATTTCAACTTCGCCCTCAGGACCGACAAGCTTGCAGCCCGGTGTGCCTGCAATATCGCCAGATTCTCTGACAGGAGCGGCAATGCCGAGCTTACGAGCGTCTGTAAGAGAGATTTCAACCTGATCTGCACTTCTTTCGGGACCGAGAATTGACATTTTCATTTCACTTTTCGGACCTACAACAGTTACCTTTTCAACACAGGCAAACTGTCCGGGCTGTGAAAGATTCTTTTTGTTTGTAAGAGTAGCGCCCTTGCCAAAGAGAGCCTCAAGAGTTTCTTTGGTAACATGAACATGATGCGCTGATGTTTCAACCATTACTTTCATTTTGTGTACCACCATTCAATTAGAATTTGCCGTACGGCTTCGTGTTTATTTTACTACTTTATTCTTGGAATTTCAACATTTTTGATAAATTTAAATCTTTATTTTGGGAGAGAAAATTATGTATAATACCTGGGAAGAATTAAAATCGGCTTGTGAAAACTGTCACAGGTGTGAACTCTGCGAAACTCGCACAAATGTTGTTGTGGGCATCGGCAACGAAAATGCAGAGGTTATGTTCATTGGTGAAGGTCCTGGCGAAAACGAGGATCTTCAAGGCGAACCGTTTGTCGGCAGAGCAGGCAAACTGCTTGACAAAATGCTTGCGGCTGTTGACCTTGACAGAAACAAGAATATTTACATTGCCAATATGGTAAAGTGCCGTCCGCCGAAAAACCGTGACCCAAAGCCCGAAGAACAGGAAATGTGTATTGAGTGGCTCAGAACACAGGTGAGAATGATCAAGCCGAAAATTATTGTCTGTCTCGGCAGAATTGCGGCGGCAAGGCTTATTAAATCGGATATCAAAATCACAAAGGAACACGGTCAGTGGATTGAGAAAAACGGTGTGCTTATGATGGCAATGCTTCACCCTGCGGCAATTTTGCGTGATCCGCGCAGAAAGCCCGACGCTTTTGACGATTTCTTAAAGCTTCGTGACAAAATCAACGAGGTCTGTGACCGTACTTATGAATAATTTTTTCAGCGGAGGTTTAGTGTGACCTCTGCTGCTTTTATATGTATAATTTCAAAATATTGTACATACAGATGACGAATACGGTAAGATTTCTGTTGATATTGCGGTGTTAATTTGGTATAATTAATATGCAAAGCACAGTGATTTTTTCTGTAAGAAACATATGAAAAGGGTGATTTTATGAGCCTTGTAGAATTTAATAATGTTTACAAAAGATACAAAATGGGTGAGGTTGTTATCAATGCGGTTGACGGCATTTCGTTCAAGGTTGAGGAGGGCGAGTTTGCAATTGTAGTCGGTGCGTCCGGTGCAGGCAAAACAACCGTTCTGAATATTCTCGGCGGAATGGACAGCTGTTCCGAGGGCGAAATCATTGTCGGCGGAAAGGATATAAGCAAATTTAAGGACAAACAGCTTATCGAGTACAGACGGCACGACATAGGCTTTGTGTTCCAGTTTTACAACCTTGTTCATAACCTTACGGCAAAGGAAAATGTTGAGCTTGCCGCTCAGATTTGCAGTAATCCTCTTGACAGCGAAACTGCTCTTGACAGCGTGGGCTTGCTTGAAAGGGCAAACAACTTCCCCGCACAGCTTTCGGGCGGTGAACAGCAGAGAGTTTCAATCGCAAGAGCACTTGCCAAAAGGCCGAAGCTTTTGCTTTGTGACGAACCGACAGGTGCGCTTGACTACAACACAGGCAGACAGATTCTGAAATTGTTGCAGGAAACCTGCCGTAAAGACAAAATGACCGTTGTTCTCATCACTCACAACGGAGCAATAACGCCGATGGCGGATCACATTTTAAGAATGAAAAGCGGAAAAATTGTTGAAGATATTTACAATGAAAATCCGAAAAATGTTGAGGAAATTGAGTGGTAAAAAAATGAAAAGGAGGTGTCACAATGACTAAATCCTTGATAAAAAACACATTCAGAGAAATTAAAAATACAAAGGCAAGATTTATCTCAATTATGGCGATTATCGCCCTCGGAGTGGGATTTTTTGCCGGAATAAAGGCAACTGTTCCGTCAATGTACAATCTTGCAAGAACCTACACGGACGAGCAGGAGCTTATGGATTACCGCCTTGTGTCAACGGTCGGATTTGATGAGGACGACATAAAGGCGGTAAAAAATACGGACGGAGTAACCTCTGTTATGCCGTCATATTTCTGCGATGTTCAGACCGATGCCGACAGCGGCGGCAGGACTATGAGAGTCATTGCGCTTCCCGAAAAATACGGTGATAATTCCGTTCAGAACAAGCTTGTTTTGACGGAAGGCAGACTTCCCGAAAAGTCGGGTGAAATTGCAGCCGATTCAACCTCGTTCACGGCAGAGGGTTATAAAATCGGTGACAAAATCAGATTTGCAAAACAGACGGGCGATACAGATACTTCAACCGAACTTAAAACCCTTGAATACACGGTGGTAGGTCTTGTGCAGTCACCTCTTTACATAGCATATCAGCGAGGAACTACGACGGTCGGCAACGGAAAAATCTCGGATTATTTCTACATTTGCCCCGAAGATTTCGCCTTTGAACGCTACACGGAGCTTTATGTAAAAACCGATATTTCGGATAAATTCTTGGCATACACGGACGATTATGATAATGCCATAGAGAATAAAGCCACCGATTTTGAAAAGGTGGGAGAGGACAGGAGCAACAGCTTTACGGTTGAGGTTATCGACAAGGCTAAGAGCGACCTTGCAGATGCAAAACAGGAGTATTCGAACAATAAAGAAAAAACCGAAAAGAAGCTTGCCGATGCAAAGACGGCGATTGATGACGGCAAAAAAGAACTGAAAACCAAGACCGATGACGCACAGAAAAAACTTGATTCGGCAAAGCAGCAGATTGAGGACGGCAGGACACAGCTTGAAAACTCACGCAACGAATATAACACAAAAATTGCCGACGCACAGGCTCAGATTGCCGAAAAGGAAAGTCAGCTTAATTCTGCCGAAAAGCAATATAATTCTTCAAAAGCAGAATTTGACAAAGAAATTTCAAAATCACAGGCTGAAATAGAAAATGCGGAATATCAGCTGCAGTCGGCAAAGGATACATTTCAAACCGAACAGGAACCGCAGCTTTTGGCAGGAATAAGTCAGGCTGAGGACGCTGTTTCGGCTTTGCAGAATCAAATCAGTCAGACGACCGATGAAGAAACGCTCACCGCTTTGAACGCACAGCTTGAACAGGCTCAGCAGAAGCTTGACGAACTCAACGCAGCATACGATTCCGCAAAGGCACAGCTTGAAAAAAGCGAAAATCAGCTTGCCGAAAACAAGGCTCTTTTTGAACAGAAAAAAAGTGAGGGACAGGCTCAGCTTGACTACGCATATTCACAGATTTCAAGCGGAAGGACACAACTTGATGCCGCAAAAGCAGAACTTGCACAACAGTCGGCAGACGGTCAGGCACAGCTTGATTCGGCAGAAATCAAGCTGAATGACGCTCAGAGCGAGTATGACAGCGGTGTTGCAAAGCTTGCCGAGGAAAAGAAAAACGGCGAGAAAAAACTTTCCGATGCACAGACAGAATACGATGACGGCGTTAAAAAAGCCGATGAAGAATTCAAAAAGGCAGAGGATAAAATCAAAGACGCAGAGGAAGAAATCAATTCTCTTACAGAACCAAAGTGGTATGTCTTCGACAGAAGCGACAACCCGGGTTACTCAACATTTTCTTCAAATGCTGACAGACTCGGCGCTGTTGCAACGGTATTTCCCGTATTCTTCCTGCTCGTAGCGGTGCTTGTCTGCGTAACCACAATGACAAGACTTATTGAAGAAAAGCGTACCGAAATCGGAACGCTGAAAGCACTCGGCTACAGCAACATAAGCATTGTAATGAAGTTTGTAATCTACTCGTTGCTTGCGGCTGTTATCGGAAGTGTAATCGGTATTTTAATCGGCATTTTAACCTTGCCGTTTGTAATTTATGATGCTTACAAAATTATGTACTACATCGGCGATATAACGCTGATACCAGACTATACAAGCATAATTTTCGGAATTGTTGCCGCAGTTGTCTGCACGGTTGTTGTGTCGGTTGTAGTGTGTGCAAAATCTCTGCACGAAAAGCCTGCGGCTGCTATGCGGCCGAAAGCACCAAAGGCGGGCAAGAGAATTTTGCTTGAACGCATAAAACCGTTGTGGTCACATATGAGCTTTAACTCAAAGCTGACCGCAAGAAATCTGTTCAGATACAAGGTAAGACTTTGTATGACTGTTATCGGTGTTGCCGGCTGTACGGCTCTGATTGTTGCAGCATTCGGTTTGCTCAACAGCTTTGAACCGATGACACACGATCAGTTTGAAACAATTTATAAATACGATGCCGTTGTTGTTCCTAAAGACAGCGGAAGTGCCGACAATCTTTCGTTTTTGACAGATACACTTGATAAAAACAGCAATGTCAAACACTCAATGCTTGTTTCACAGCAGGAATGTACGGTAACTCACGGCAGTAAGGTTAAGGACAGCGACACAAATCTTGTTGTACCGCAGAATCCCGAAAAGTTTGACGAAATTGTTTCTCTGCATACAAGAAAAGGCAAAGAAGAACTCAAGCTTTCGGACAGCGGAGTAATGCTCAGTGAAAAAATGTGCAGTGAGCTTGGAATAAAAACGGGCGACAAAATCACACTGAATGTTGACGGCAAAAAGGCGGAGGTTAAGGTCAGCGGAATTTTTGAACAGTACATTTACAATTTTGTTTATATGACGCCAACCGCCTATAAGAGCTTGTTCGGCAGTGACTGCACCTATAATATGGCTGATGTCGCACTCAAAGACACCTCGGATTCCGCCTGTGACGAATTCGGCTCACAGGTTTTATCCGATGATAAAATTGCGGCGGTAAGCTACATTGCGTCAAGCTTGAACGAATTTAGAAATATGCTCAACTCGCTTGATATGGTTGTTACGGTTATGATAATCTGCGCAGCGGCACTTGCCTTTGTTGTACTCTACAACCTTACAAATATCAACATTGCCGAGCGTGTCCGTGAAATTGCAACCTTTAAGGTTCTCGGATTCTACAACCGTGAAACTTCATCATTCATTTACAAAGAGAACATAATTTTGACTATCCTCGGAATTATCGTAGGTCTGTTTCTCGGAAATCTTTTGACGGGCTTTATCATTCAGACGGTTGAGGTTGACAACGTTATGTTCGGAAGAGATATTTATTTCACTTCATACCTCTATGCGGCAGGGCTGACATTCCTGTTCTCGCTTCTTGTAAATGCGGTTATGAGCTTTAAGATTAAAGCCGTTAATATGGTTGAAAGCCTTAAAAGCGTTGAATAACGGAATATTTTGCCGTATGCTTAAAAAATCTTTTGTAAAATATTGATTGAATACAGCAATTGTGTTATAATACAGAAGAATAGGCTAAATAAATAGGCTGACAGGCAAAATATCTGTGAAAGGATAGTTACAGTAATGATAAAAGCTAATGAATACCGCACAGTCACCTGCGGTGAGTTAAGAGAAGAAAATATCGGACAGCAGGTCAGAGTTGCGGGCTGGGTTGAAAATATCCGTGACCACGGCGGTGTAATGTTCCTCGATATCCGTGATCAGTACGGTGTGCTTCAGGTTGTTGTTCACAACGATGAACTCCTTAAAGATATCAACAAGGAATGTACAGTAACTCTCAGCGGTACTGTTGTTAAGCGTGACGAAGAAACAATCAACAAGAAGATTGCAACAGGTTTCGTTGAAGTTCACACGGAGGACATCAAGGTTCTCGGCAAGTGTAAGAATGTTCTTCCGTTTGAGGTTGCAACCTCTACAAATACCAACGAAGAAGTAAGACTTAAATATCGTTTTCTTGACCTCCGTAACCCGAAGGTTCACAATAATATTATGATTCGTTCGCAGATTATCACATTTCTGCGCAACAAGATGAACGAAATGGGCTTTACGGAGATTCAGACTCCTATCCTTTCAACTTCATCTCCGGAGGGCGCTCGTGACTACCTTATCCCGAGCAGAAAGCACAAGGGCAGATTCTATGCTCTCCCACAGGCTCCTCAGATTTTTAAACAGCTCCTTATGGTGTCAGGTTTTGACAGGTATTTCCAGATTGCACCTTGCTTCCGTGATGAGGACGCCCGTGCAGACCGTTCACCGGGTGAGTTCTATCAGCTTGATTTTGAAATGGCTTTTGCAACACAGGAAGATGTATTTGCTGTTGCTGAAGAGGTTCTTTACGAAACATTCAAGAAGTTTTCAAATAAAGAGGTTTCAAAGCCTCCGTTTGCCCGTATTCCGTATGCCGAGAGTATGCTCAAGTACGGTACAGACAAGCCTGACCTCCGCAATCCGCTCGTAATTGTTGAAATCAGCGATATGTTTGAGGAAACAGACTTTGCTCCGTTCCGCAAAAAGACAGTTCGTTCAATCAATGTTCCGAACGCCGCAGGTCAGTCAAAGAAATGGTTCAAGAAGATGGAGGAGTTCGCTCTTTCAATCGGCATGAAGGGTCTTGGCTATGTTAAGGTTAGAGATGACCTCACATTTGACGGTCCGATTGACAAGTTCCTTAAAGAGGGCGACCGTGAAGAGCTTATCAGCCGTAACGGTTCAAAAGCAGGTGATGTAATCTACTTTATCGCCGATACTGCTCAGGAAGCTCCAAAGCTTGCGGGTCAGATCAGAACAGAGGTTGCAAAGCGTCTTGACCTTATCGATACAAGCCGTTTTGAAATGTGCTTTATCGTTGACTTCCCGATGTTTGAGAGAGATGAAGAAACAAATCAAATTATCTTCACACACAATCCTTTCTCAATGCCGCAGGGCGGTCTTGACAGCCTTCTTAACAAGGATCCCGAAGAGGTTCTTGCTTATCAGTACGATATCGTTTGCAACGGTGTTGAGCTTTCATCAGGCGCTGTTCGTAACCACGATATTGAAATTATGAAGAAAGCGTTCGAGCTTGCAGGCTACAGCGAGGATGACCTCAAGGCTAAATTCTCTGCACTCTACAATGCGTTCCAGTACGGTGCTCCGCCGCACGCAGGTATGGCTCCGGGTGTTGACCGTATGATTATGCTCCTTACAGAGGAAGAGAACATCAGAGAAGTTATTGCATTCCCGATGAACTCCAATGCTCAGGATCTTCTCCTCGGTTCACCGGGTGAGGTAACAGAACAGCAGCTCCGTGAGGTTCATATTAAATTAAGATAAAAACTGCATTTGCAGTCATATATTCAAACTCAAAGGGCGAGTTATATATTATATGACTTGCCCTATTTTCTTTAAAAAGGACGGTTTTTATGGTAACAAGAGAAGATGTTGAAAACATTGCGTTGCTTTCAAAGCTTTTTGTTCCCGAAGAGGAGCTTGACGGCCTTACAAAGTCAATGCAGGAAATCATAGATTTTGCCGACACAATCAATAACGCTCCGACAGACGGCGAGGAGTTTGACGATATTAACAATCTGTCAAATGTTTTTCGTGAGGATGAGGTTGTTGAGTCCTACGATACAAAGGAGATCCTTTCAAATGCTCCCGAGCAGGCAGAGGATCACTTCCTTGTAAGAAACAGAGAGTAAGGCGGTGTAAAAATGGGTTCTATTGAAAAAATTCATGAAATGCTTGTGTCAAAAGAGTGTTCATGTACCGAGCTTACAAAAAGCTATCTTGACGAAATCGAAAAGGCTGACGGCGAGCTTAACGCATATGTTAATGTAACAGGCGAGGAGGCTCTCAAAACTGCCGAGGCTGTTGACAGAAAAATTGCCTCCGGCGAGGAAATCGGTATGCTCGAGGGTGTTCCGATGACGCTCAAGGACAATATTTCAACAAAGGGAATTGAAACAACCTGTTGTTCAAAAATTCTCACAGGCTATAAGCCAATTTATAACGCAACCGTTTGGGAAACTCTTGCAGGCGAAAACGCAGTTATGCTCGGCAAGACAAATATGGACGAGTTCGCAATGGGCTCTTCATGCGAAACATCATACTTTGGCGGTGCAATGAATCCGTTTGATTCAAACTATGTTTCAGGCGGTTCATCAGGCGGTGTTGCAAGTGCGGTAGGCGCAAACATTGCAGCTTACGGTCTTGGTTCCGATACAGGCGGATCAATCCGTCAGCCGGCATCATTCTGCGGTATTGTAGGTCTTAAACCTACTTACGGTGCGGTTTCCCGTTACGGACTTATCGCATACGCAAGTTCACTTGACCAGATTGGACCGATTACAAAGTCTGTTGAGGACGCTGCAATTGTTTTTGACGCAATTTCAAAGAGAGATGAAAAAGATTCAACCTCAAAGGGCTTTGTCGGTGACACTTATTCAAAACTCAACAATGACATCAAGGGTATGAAAATCGGTATTGCAAAGGAATATCTTGAGGGTGTCCGTGACGATGTAAAAGAGGCTGTCTTAAAGGCTGCCGATATCTACAAGTCAATGGGCGCAGAGATTGTTTACTTTGACCTGCCGGAACTCAAATTTGCCCTTCCTGTTTACTATATCATCGCCTGTGCCGAGGCATCTTCAAACCTCGGCAGATATGACGGTATCCGTTTCGGTTACAAAACCGAGCATTACAACGGCACTCACGATATGGTCTGCCGTACCCGTTCGGAGGGATTCGGCGAAGAGGTTAAACGCAGAATCCTCCTCGGTACTTATGTTCTTTCCGCAGGTTACTATGACGCTTATTACAAAAAGGCTCAGAATCTTCGCGGCACTATAGTTAAGGCATTCAACAACGCATTTGAAAAGTGCGATGTAATCCTTGCTCCGACAGTTCCTATGACAGCATTTGAAAAGGGACATGCTGTAAGCGATCCGATTGAAACCTATCTTACGGATATTTGCACTGTACCTGTCAATATTGCAGGTCTGCCGGGCGTTTCGGTTCCGTGCGGATTCAACGCAAAGGGTATGCCGATTGGTATGCAGCTTATCGGCAAGAGCTTCGGCGAGGCTGAAATTCTTAATGCGGCATACAAATATCAGCAGGCTGCTGCTGAAAACTTTAAGGATACAAAGTGGGGTGTTAAGCTGTGAGTTACGAATTAGTTGCGGGTTTTGAAACCCATATTGAGCTTGCCACAAAGACAAAAATCTTCTGCGGCTGTACTACAAAATTCGGCGGTGCGCCAAACAGCCATTGCTGTCCCGTGTGTATCGGTCTGCCGGGAACACTTCCAAAGCTTAACCGTGAGGTAGTTCGCTATGCAATCCGTGCAGGTCTTGCAGTTCACGGTGAAATCGCAGAGATTTCAAAAATGGACAGAAAGAACTACTGCTATCCCGACCTTTCAAAGGCTTATCAGATCAGCCAGCTTTATGCTCCGCTCATTATAGGCGGTTATGTTGAGCTTTCAAACGGCAGAAAAATCCGTCTGCACCACATTCACATCGAAGAGGACGCAGGAAAGCTCATTCATCAGCACGGCGACACATATGTTGACTATAACCGTGGCGGTGTTCCTCTTATCGAAATCGTTTCAGAGCCTGACATTCGTTCAATTGACGAGGCAAGAGAGTATGTTGAAAAGCTTCAGCAGGTTATGCGTTACATCGGAATTTCCGACTGTAAGATGCAGGAAGGCTCAATGCGTTGCGATGTAAATATTTCGGTTCGTCCAAAGGGCAGCGAAAAGCTTGGTACAAGAACCGAAATTAAAAATATGAACTCAATCAACAACATAGCAAAGGCTATGGAGTATGAGTTTGAAAGACAGGTTGACCTCATTGAAAACGGCGGAAGTGTTGTTCAGGAAACTCTCCGTTATGACGACGCAACCAACACAACATCTTCAATGAGAAGTAAAGAGGACGCTCACGATTACCGTTATTTCCGTGATCCCGACCTTGTTACTATTCATGTTCCGAAAGATGTTGTTGAAGAAATCAAGGCTGCAATGCCTGAGCTTCCTGCCGATAAGTGCAGAAGATATATTGACGAACTTGCAATTCCCGAAAAGGATGCACAGCTTCTTACAAAGTACCGCAAAATCAGCGAGTATTTTGACAAGGCTTGCGAGGGCGTTAAGTCACCAAAGACAGTTTCAAACTTCATTATCGGTCAGATTTTCCGCAGAACGGAAACCGAGGCTGACAAGGAAATCTTTGATGTTGCGGTTACTCCGGAACAGCTTAACGAGCTTGTAAAACTTCTTGACAGCGGTAAAATCCGCAACAACCTTGCGAAGGCAACACTTGAAAAAATGCTTGACAGCGGCAAGGGTGCTCTTGAATTTATCAGCGAAAGCGATATGGGCGGTCTTGACGAAAACGCACTCAACGATTTGTGCAAGCAGGCTGTTGAGGGCAATCCAAAGGCTGTTGAGGACTATAAGAACGGCAAGGAAAAGGCGATTAAGTCGCTTGTCGGAAATGTTATGAAGAACAGCAGAGGTAAGGCTGATCCTGCTCTTGCAGAGTCAAAAATCAAGGAGCTTATCGGCTGATAACTTAAACCTTCACGTGGGTGTGTCTTATGAAAGAAAAAATCAAAGTAACGGCAGTTGTAATGTTTCTCGGAGTTATATTTTCGGGAATTTTGGTTGCATACAAGCTGGTTAATACGATTATCCCGTCATTTGACGGCGGATCGGCATCGGTATTCGACTATCTGCTAATCGTGACTGTCACCGTTTCAATGGTGCTGAAGCTCGCAGTAGGTTCAATGGGACTGAGAGCCGTTTCAAAAAAGACATCACCGCCGGATATGCAAAAAATGTTGAAAACTTCGGGCAAACTCGCAGTAGTGCTTGTGCTTATCGGAGTGCTGAACATCATATTTAATGTTGTCAACGGACAGGTTGTTTTTGTGATTGAAGTGTTCGACATAGCAACCGATATTCTCCTCGGTTTTGTGTATATACTTGCCTCCGCAAGCGTTCGTGCCGGCAGAGAATAAGTTCGGACTTTAGATTACCAAATAAAAAATTAACGGTTGGATTTACGAAAAAAAGTAATCCAACCGTTTTTGTTTGGTTTTATGAATATTGTAAGTAAATACAGTTTTGTAGGGGCGTTCATCGGACGCCCGCACGGCGAGTCGCCGTTCCCGATTCGTGTAGACAGTTTTAATTAAATGTAAAATTGAAAATTGAAAATGGAAAATTAATGTCGGGAAGACAGTTTGTAATGTAAAAAAACATATTATGCCCGAGCGTAGTATTGTAATTGTTCGCACAATTCAGTAGGGGCGTTCATTGGACGCCCGCTAAGTAATGGCAGAAAATTCATGATGAAAATAAACTGTATAAATGAGATACAGTTACCGAAATAATGTAGGGGAGAACAGTGTTTGCCAATCGTTTTGGTTGCAAAACCAAAACGAATAAAACACACTGACTTGTTATTTAAATGAAGAAAACTGTGCATCAAATATTGCACTCATTGCGTATAATAGTTAAAAGTTTAAAATGTAGGTTCGTGCCTTTTTAGTTGTGCCGTCAAAGTTTGTTACGGTAGTATATCCGGTAGGTACAAATCCATTTTTAATCATAACTTTTCCCGAGTTTACATTCTCAACAGCGTGGCAACCGTAAATCTTTGTTTGCTTTAAAGCGTTCTTTGCAAAATTAAGAATTACTGCGGCTATTTCAGTTGTAAAGCCTTTGTGCCAATAATCAAACATACAGTTGTAACCGATTTCGTACATCTGTTCATCATCATTCCATACAAGACCGCCACTGCCGAAAAGAGTACCCGCTTTTTTGTCAATAAATCCCCAATCGTATTGCTTGTCAGAATTTTCTGCATATTCAACCATTTTAAGCCATTCAATTGTATCATCAAGGCTTGTGTGAGAATTATACCGCATATACTTTGTAACTCGATTATCACTTGTCCAGTTGTTAAATGCCGTTTTAGCATCGTTAACGGTTAATGGGCGTAAAATGACTCGTTCACTTTCAAGAACAGGTGTTTTCAAAAAATCATCTCCTATAACAAAGAGGTCAGCGATTACTGACCTCTTTTCTTTTTTTATATTCCGATAAATATTAATATAGTGTTAGTTCGTAAATTGACAACCAAGCTACGCTCGGGTGACAAAAGTTTGAATATAACAAACTGTCTTCACGAACCGGGTGCGAGACACTCGCATTAGTCAACCTTTGGCAAACCGTCAAAGCCCTGCTGGAGGTCGGCGTCTGTCGGAATGTAGTCACTCATTTCGCCGTCATTATACTTCTGATAAGCAACCATATCAAAGTAGCCTGTACCTGTAAGACCGAAGAGAATTGTCTTTTCTTCGCCTGTTTCCTTGCACTTGAGAGCCTCGTCAATTGCAACTCTGATTGCGTGACTGCTTTCGGGAGCAGGAAGAATACCTTCAACTCTTGCAAACTGCTCTGCTGCTGCAAATACGCTTGTCTGCTCAACTGCTCTTGCTTCCATAAGACCGTCATGATACAGCTGAGAAAGTGTTGAACTCATACCGTGGAAACGAAGTCCGCCTGCGTGGTTGGCTGACGGAATAAATCCGCTGCCGAGTGTGTACATCTTTGCGAGAGGACAAATCATACCTGTGTCGCAGAAGTCATATGCAAACTTACCTCTTGTAAGGCTTGGGCATGATGCCGGTTCAACAGCGATAAATTTGTAGTCATTTTCGCCACGGAGCTTTTCACCCATAAACGGAGAGATAAGACCGCCGAGGTTTGAACCGCCGCCTGCACAGCCGACGATAATGTCAGGCTTTACATTGTATTTGTCAAGCGCCGCCTTTGCCTCAAGACCGATAACGGACTGATGAAGAAGTACCTGATTAAGCACACTTCCGAGTACATAACGGTAGCCGTCTGTATGAGTTGCAACCTCAACAGCCTCAGAAATAGCACAGCCAAGGCTTCCTGTTGTACCGGGGTGAGCCTCAAGAATCTTTCTGCCGACTTCCGTTGTTGTTGACGGTGACGGAGTAACGCTTGCACCGTAGGTTCTCATAACCTCTCTTCTGAAAGGCTTTTGCTCGTACGAAACCTTTACCATAAATACCTTGCAGTCAAGGCCGAAATATGAACAAGCCATTGAAAGAGCAGTACCCCACTGACCTGCGCCTGTTTCGGTTGTAACACCTTTAAGTCCCTGCTTTTTAGCGTAGTAAGCCTGAGCAATTGCGCTGTTGAGCTTGTGGCTTCCGCTTGTGTTGTTGCCCTCGAATTTGTAGTAAATCTTTGCCGGAGTGTCAAGAGCCTTTTCAAGAAAATATGCTCTTATAAGCGGAGATGGACGGTACATTTTATAGAAGTTCTGAATTTCTTCCGGAATGTCAATGTATGCGTCTGTATCGTCAAGCTCCTGGTCAATAAGCTCATCACAGAACACGGGAGCAAGGTCTGCGTGTGTCATAGGCTTGAGTGTTGCAGGGTTTAAAAGCGGTGCAGGCTTGTTTTTCATATCTGCACGAACATTGTACCATTGTGTCGGGATTTCGCTTTCGTCAAGGTATATTTTGTATGGGATTTTGTTTTCAGCCACTAAAATGACCTCCTTGGAATAATATTTCTCTGTAAATCTTATGTAAGTTGATTTTGAAATTTTGCAGGAATTATTTTACATCCTGCACACTTCTGTAATATTGTACCACAAATAAAAGGCTTTGTCACGCAAATTTGTAAAAATTTATTTTGGCATACAAAACCTATATTTTTATTTACACTCTTTTTACAATTGACAAACAGCGTATTTTACAAAACAGTCATAGACTGATGTTGTACGAAAGAGGTACACAAATGATATGAATTTAAGGAGAAAATTCAAATGAAATCTATGACTAAAAAAATTACGGCAACAGCATTATTCGGTGTTCTTGCAGTTTCTGCATTTGCAGGCTGCGGCGGTGCAGGCTCTTCATCAAACGGTTCATCCGACGCAGGTTCGGATGCTGCAAAGTTTGACGCATCAAAAACAATCTCTGTTGTAACAAGAGAAGAAGGCTCGGGCACAAGAGACGCATTCACAGAGCTTACAGGCGTTCTTGTTAAGGACGGCGACAACAAGACAGACAACACAACTACTTCGGCTGTAACAATCAACAGCACAGAGGCTGTTATCACAAATGTTAAGGATAACGATGCGGCAATCGGTTACATTTCACTCGGTTCACTCAACGATACGGTAAAGGCTCTTAAAATCGGCGGTGTTGAGGCAACAGCCGATAATGTAAAGTCAGGCGACTATGCAGTAAGCCGTCCGTTCAACATTGCTTACAAGGGCGAACTCAGCGATGTTGCTCAGGATTTTGTCGATTACATAATGAGCTCAGACGGTCAGAAGATTGTTTCGGACAACGGTTATGTAACAGTTTCGGAAAATGCCGCATACAGCGGTAAGAAGCCGTCAGGCAAAATCAGCGTAGCAGGTTCTTCTTCGGTATCACCTGTAATGGAAAAGCTTGCCGAGGCTTATCAGAAGGTAAACACAAACGCTAAGGTTGAAATCCAGACATCCGACTCATCGGCAGGTATGCAGTCAGCTATGGGCGGTACATGTGATATCGGTATGGCGTCACGTGAACTTAAGGATGAGGAAAAGAGCGCACTCAAGGTTGAAACAATCGCAAAAGACGGTATCGCAGTAATCGTAAACAATGCAAATACATGTGATGACCTCACACTTGATCAGGTAAAATCAATTTACACAGGTGAAACAACTGTTTGGAGTGACATAATTAAATGAGATTAAACAGATTTCGTGAAAAGGCAATGCAGGGAGTTTTCTTCCTCACAGCTGTAACAAGTATAGCGGCGGTTGTCATAATCTGTATATTCTTATTCTGTAACGGTGTTCCTGCAATGGCAGAAATAGGCTTCTTTGATTTCGTAGGCGGACAGAAATGGGCGCCTACGAATGTGCCTGCATCATATGGAATTTTTGATATGATTATCGCAAGCATATATGTTACTGCGGGAGCAATCATAATCGGCGTCCCGATAGGAATTCTCACAGCAGTATTTCTTGCAAGATTTTGTCCTGCACCGCTTTACAAGGTGCTTAAACCGGCAACAGAGCTTTTGGCAGGCATCCCGTCAATTGTTTACGGCTTCTTCGGACTTGTGGTAGTTGTACCGTTCATCCGTGATAACTTCGGCGGTGACGGTTCAAGCTGGCTTGCGGCGTCAATCGTACTCGGAGTTATGATTCTTCCGACAATCATCGGTGTGTCGGAGTCGGCAATCAAGGCAGTTCCCGAAAGCTACTACGAAGGTGCTCTGGCACTTGGTGCTACAAAGGAAAGAAGTGTGTTCAAGACAATTCTTCCGGCATCAAAATCAGGCGTTCTTGCAGGAGTTGTTCTCGGCATAGGCAGAGCGTTGGGCGAAACAATGGCAGTTGTACTCATTGCAGGCAATCAGGTTCAGATTCCGCACAGCGTTACGGACGGACTTCGTACCCTGACCGCAAACATTGTTCTTGAAATGGGTTATTCAACAGGCTTGCACCGTCAGGCACTTATTGCAACGGGTGTTGTTCTGTTCGTATTTGTTCTGCTCATCACACTTTCAATGCAGGCTATAAAGAGTAGGAGTGAAAAGCGTGGCTAACAGCGATAACATAAAAAACGATGCCGCTGCGGTTGATGTGTCACAGATTAAGGCAATCAACAAAGTATCGTTTAAACAGAGAATGAAGGCCTACAAAAGAAAGCCCCTTTCACTTGTACTGCTCATTCTTGTAGGTCTTGCGGCGGCACTTTCAGCGGCGGCTCTCATATTTATCATTGTCTATGTTCTTGTGCGGGGTGTTCCGAACCTTACCCCCGAGCTGTTCTCACTTGAGTACAACAGCGACAATGTATCGTGTATGCCGTCAATTATCAACACAATTGTTCTTACGCTTGTAACCCTTATAATTTCCGTACCGTTCGGTGTGGGAGCGGCAATCTATCTTGCAGAGTATGCAAAGCGTGGCAATAAGCTTGTTAAGGTAATCAGAACAATGGCAGAAACCCTTGCCGGTATTCCGTCAATTGTTTACGGTCTTTTCGGTATGCTTTTCTTTGTGTATGCCCTTAACTGGGGTTATTCACTTCTTGCCGGTGCATTTACGCTTGCAATTATGGTACTTCCCACAATTATGCGTACAACCGAGGAGGCACTTCTCACAGTTCCCGATTCATACCGTGAGGGCAGTTACGGACTCGGTTCGGGCAAACTCAGAACAATTATGAGAATTATTCTTCCGAGTGCGATGCCCGGTATTCTTGCCGGAATCATTCTTGCTGTCGGCAGAATAGTTGGCGAAACAGCCGCACTTATTTATACTTACGGTTCGGCAACAGGCTATGCGGCAGGCCCTCTCAATTCGGGACGGTCACTTGCCGTTCATATGTATGTACTTACCAACGAAGGACTTCATACAGATCAGGCGTGGGGTACCGCAGTTGTACTTCTTGTACTTGTTTTTGCAATCAATACACTCTCGGCATTTGTTGCAAAGAAACTTGGAAACAACAAGAAGTAACAGGAAAGGATAATTATTTTACAATGGATAAATTTACCATAGAAAACATGAATCTTTACTACGGAAAATTTCATGCGTTAAAGGATGTAAATATTCGTATGAAGAAAAACAGAATCACAGCCTTCATCGGTCCGTCAGGCTGCGGTAAGTCAACTCTTTTAAAGTCGCTCAACCGAATGAACGACCTTGTTGAGGGTTGTAAGATAACAGGCGACATTCGCCTTGACAACGAGGATATTTACGGAGATATGGATGTAAATATCCTCCGCAAAAGGGTTGGTATGGTGTTCCAGAAAGCCAATCCGTTCCCGATGAGCATTTACGATAACATCGCTTTCGGTCCTCGCACACACGGAATCAAAAGCAAGAAAGAACTTGACAGGATTGTTGAAGAATCCTTGCGTGACGCCGCAATCTGGGATGAGCTTAAAGACAGGCTTAAAAAGAGCGCTCTCGGTCTTTCAGGTGGTCAGCAACAAAGACTTTGTATTGCAAGAGCACTTGCCGTAAAACCCGAAGTTCTGCTTATGGACGAGGCAACTTCTGCACTTGATCCTATTTCAACGGGTAAAATTGAGGAGCTTTGCCTTAAACTGAAAAACGATTATACAATCGTTATGGTAACACATAATATGCAGCAGGCTTTGCGTATTTCAGATGAAACAGCATTCTTTTTACTCGGTGAAATGGTTGAATGTAATTCAACCGACGCAATTTTCTCAAATCCGCAGGATAAGCGTACAGAAGAATACATTACGGGAAGGTTTGGCTAATGAGAGAATATTTTGATAAAGAGCTTACACAGCTTAACGACAGCCTTATTGAAATGGGCGGTCTTGTTGAACAGGCAATCAAAAATACAATGAAGATGATTGTTGACGGCGAAGATTTGCTTGATATCGCAAGAGAACACGAAAATCGTATTAACGAGGCGGAAAAATCCATTCAAAGCAGATGCTTGCACCTTCTTCTTCATCAGGCACCGGTTGCACACGACCTCAGATATGTTTCCGCCGCACTCAAAATGATTACCGACCTTGAGAGAATCGGCGATCAGGCAGTTGATATTGCGGAAGTGTCTGTTTACATCAAGGACAAAAAGCAGGTGTTCAATCTTACTCACATTTTGGAAATGGCAGACAATGCCTCAAAAATGGTAACGGAGGCTATTGACGCTTTTGTTAAGAGCGATATTGAGGTTGCCAAAAAGGTAGCCCGTCAGGATGATATCGTTGACGAACTTTTTAACCGTTCAAAGAATGAAACGGTTGAACTCATTCATAAGAATAAGGAACTCGGCTCAGAGGCTCTCGATATCGTTATGATTGCAAAGTATCTTGAAAGAATTGCAGACCATGCGGTTAATGTTGCAGAGTGGGTCGCTTTTTCAATTACAGGCAGCTGCGATTTGTCCGACTGATATATTTTGCTTAACAAACGGGAGCATAGCTGTATGCTCCTGATTTTTGTTTTATTAAACTTTACATTTTTGCAAAAAAAGTCTATAATTATGGCGGATGTTCCGATTTTAATTTAAGTGCAGGCGCTCCTTTGCGGTGCATTTAAATACACATTTGTTGAGGGAGAGTATTAGATGTTAATTTACATTGTTGAAGATGATACCGATATCAGAGAGCTTGAATCTTATGCTATGAAAAGCAGCGGATATGAGGTTCAGAGCTTTGGTGAAAGCAAGAGCTTTTTTAAGGCTTGTACAGCCGAAATTCCTCAGCTTGTAATTCTTGATGTTATGTTACCCGATTTTGACGGACTTTCCGTGCTTGAAAAAATGCGCAGGGACGCCGTGACAAAAAATGTTCCCGTTATCCTTGTTACCGCTAAGGGCAGTGAAATGGATAAGGTCAAAGGCCTTGACATGGGTGCCGATGACTATATTACAAAACCTTTTTCAGTCCTTGAGCTTATTTCAAGAGTCCGTGCAATCCTTCGCAGATGTTCTGTTGATGACAGACAGGATGTAATAAAGCTCGGTCAGATTGTTTTTGACGATTCCAAGCACATTGTAACAAGCTGCGGTGAGGAATGTAACCTCACCTTCAAAGAATACGAACTTTTAAAGTATCTTCTCAAAAATAAAGGTATGGCGCTTACCCGTGAAAATATCATTCTCAATGTGTGGGGATATGATTTTGAGGGCGAGAGCAGAACGGTTGATATGCACATTACAACCCTCAGGCAAAAACTCGGCAGCTGCGGAAACCTTATCAAAACCGTGAGAAATGTCGGATATAAGGCGGGGGAATAAAGTGAAACTGAGTAAAAAGCTTTTAAAAAACTTTTCGGTCATCGCTGTGGTGTCCATTCTTCTGACGGCTGTTTTTTCAACAGCCGCTTTCTGGTTTGTGTTTTCCGATGAACAGGAGGCTGAGGTTCGGCAATATACCGATAAAATCATCAGCGTTTATAATTCCGACAGCGAAATCGACCTCTCAAAATATTACGGGATAGGCGATTTTCGTGTTACTCTCATAAAAAGTGACGGTTCGGTTGTATCCGACAGCGTTGACACAGATGTTAGTTCTATGCCGAATCACAGCGACCGTCCCGAATTTGAACAGGCAATCAAGGACGGCAACGGTTCAAGCCACAGAATGTCGGAAACTTTGAACAAAATAACATACTACTATGCAGAAAAAACCGCAGACGGTTCTGTAATCCGTGTTGCAAAGACAATTGACAGCATTTACGGAATTTTTCTTTTTGTTATTCCGTCAATTCTTATAATTATGATAGGTGTATTTGTCGTATGCACAGTTCTGGCAAAGCGCTCCACGAAGAAAATCATTGAACCGATTAAGGAAATGGCGGACAACGGCAACGGCTCGCCGTATGATGAGCTTTTGCCGCTCGCACAGAAAATTGCAAGCCAGCAAAGACAAATCAAGCGTCAGATGCGCAGACTGCAGTTTGAAAAGGATAAAATTTCAACGCTTATCGAAAATATGGCGGAGGGCTTTATTCTTATTGATGTTGACAAAAAGGTGCTTATGAGCAACTATTCGGCATCGAAGCTTCTCGGCGCTGATGATGACGGTGTTACCGACAAAACTTTGATTGCGTTTTCACGCAATGAGGTTCTCAACGATTGCGTTGACAAGGCTCTTTCGGGCGAGAGTAAAAACGGCGACACAACCGTAAAAGGAAGAGCATTGCAGATTATCACCAATCCTGTTTATTCAAACGGCGAAAAAAACGGTGCAATCTGTCTTATAATTGATGTTTCGGCTAAGAAAAAGGCTGAAAAAATGCGCCGTGAATTTACGGCAAATGTAACGCATGAGCTGAAAACTCCGCTGACTTCAATTTCGGGCTATGCGGAAATCATTGCAAGCGGTCTTGTAAAGCCCGATGATATTCCGAATTTTGCAAATAAAATTCACAAGGAATCGGGCAGACTTCTCTCCCTTATAAGCGATATTATGGAGCTTTCACAGCTTGATGAAAAATTCAGCGATGAAGAATTTGCCCCTGTTGACCTTGCAGGGGTTGCGGTCGAGGTTGCTGAGGATCTCCGTTCAAATGCCGAAAAGCACGGAATTACAATCACTGTTGATACAAAAACTGCCGTCATAAACGGCAACCGTAATCAGATTTACGAACTTATCTACAATCTTTGTGACAATGCAATCCGTTACAACCGTGAAAACGGTTCGGTAAAAATCATAACGGGCGATGATAATGAACATCCGTTTGTTAAAGTTGCCGACACGGGAATCGGTATCCCCGAAAAGCACCACAAGCGTGTGTTTGAACGCTTTTACCGTGTTGACAAGAGCCGTTCGAAGGAAACAGGCGGCACTGGTCTTGGACTTGCAATTGTCAAGCACATTACCGAAAGACACGGCGGAGAGATTTCTCTTGAAAGCAGTGAACAGGGAACAACATTTACCGCAAGGTTCTGATGTGAAGTCTGTTTACATTATTTTACAAACAAAACAAATTTTAAGCGATACTGCGCACACTGTGTTGTGCAGTGTCGTTTTTTTATTGCCCAAGCAATGTGCTTTTACAAATCTCACATAAAAAATACTCCGTTTTGACAAATTTCAAAGATAATCGCCAAGCTTTCAGACTTTACAAATTCTTTACAATTCATTGACAATCCTATGACTTTAGTTTAATATTATTGATGATAAAGGAGAGTATGTATTTATGGATTTGTTTATGGTTTTACAACTGCTCTGCGGTCTGGCACTCTTTTTGTTCGGTATGAATTCAATGGGCGACGGTCTTGAGAGTCTTTCCGGCGGTAAGCTTGAAAAAACTCTGGAAAAAATGACTAACAGCACCATGAAAGGATTCATTCTCGGTGCGGCGGTTACTGCGGTGATTCAGTCCTCTTCGGCAACAACCGTTATGGTTGTCGGCTTTGTAAACTCGGGAATTATGAAGCTCCGCCAGGCAATCGGTATTATTATGGGTGCCAATGTCGGCACAACAATCACTTCTTGGATTCTCAGCCTTTCGGGTATCGAGGGCGACAGCTTGGTTATGCAGCTTTTAAAGCCTTCGTCTTTCTCTGCTGTATTTGCCTTTGTCGGAATTGTTCTTCTTATGTTCTGCAATTCGGAAAAGAAGAAGCATCTCGGCACAATTTTCCTTGGATTCGGTATTCTTATGGTTGGTATGGATCAGATGAGTGCGGCTGTTGAACCGCTTTCGAATGATCCGACATTCACAGGCTTCCTCACACTCTTTAACAACCCTGTATTCGGTATTCTTGCCGGCGCATTGCTGACCGCAATTATACAAAGCTCAAGCGCCTCTGTCGGTATTTTGCAGGCATTGTCCAAAACAGGCGCAATCAGCTATTCAATGGCAATCCCGATTGTTATGGGACAGAATATAGGCACTTGCGTAACCGCACTTATTTCCTGTATCGGTGCAAAGAAAAACGCAAAGCGTGCCGCATTTGTACATCTTTACTTCAATATTATCGGCACACTCGTAATTTGTGCATTGTTCTACGGTTCTAACCTCTTTATCAACTACGGTTTCCTTAATGATATCGTAGGTCCCGAGAACATTGCGGTTATCCACACAGCATTCAATCTGCTTGCAACTGCAATTCTTCTTCCGTTCAACAAGTATCTTGAAAAGCTTGCCTGTCTTACAATCAGGGATAAGGAAGAGGATTCGGATGTTCCGTTCCTCGATGAGCGTTTTCTCAACACTCCCTCTGTTGCAACAGAGCGTGCAAAGTCACTTGCTGAAAAAATGGCTCGTCTTTCTGAGGGTACGCTACTCGGCGCACTTGAACTTGTTGACCATTATGACGAAAAGGTTGCGGAAACAATTCACGAAAACGAGGATATGATTGATTCCTACGAGGATGTTATTTCAACATATCTTGTAAAGCTCAGTTCCAAACAGCCTTCGGCTGACGACAATAAAACTATTCAGCTCATTCTTCACACAATCGGTGATTTTGAGCGTATCAGCGATCATGCGGTAAGCATTGTAAAGGTTGCTCAGGAAATTCACGAAAAGAACATTTCGTTCTCAAAAGAGGCGAAAGCAGGTCTTGCCGTTATGGTTGACGCACTTCGTGAAATTATCAACAACGCTACTGTTGCTTTTGTTGATAATGACCTTGCACTTGCCTCAAAGGTTGAACCGCTTGAACAGGTTATCGACCGTCTGCGTGACAAGCTTAAAGACGCCCATGTTAAGCGTCTTACTAACGGTACCTGTACAATCGAACTCGGTTTTGTATTCTCTGACCTTATCACAAATATTGAGAGAGTTTCCGACCATTGCTCAAACATTGCAATCGGTGTTATTGAAATCAACCGCAACGGCTACGACGCACACGAATATCTTCACGAACTCAAAAATTCAGATGATATTCAGTACAACGCAGATTACAAGGCTTACAAGCAGAAGTACACACTTCCAAAGGAAGCTCTGTCTGTACGAGAGGTTTCCGTAGGCGTTCCCGCTAACTAAACAAATCTTTTTATAAAATTTAGGGTTGCAGAAAAACGAAAGGTTTTTCTGCAACCCATTTTTTTTGCGTGTGAAAGATTTACTTGCGGATTTTTATGCGGTCAGCTTTCGCTTTCGTTAAATACGGAAAAATCCGAGAAGAATTGCAAAGTAGTGAAACACACTTCCTGCAACCGTGAACAAGTGCCATATCGAGTGAAAATATTTTACCTTTTTAATTGCGTAAAATATAATTCCCACCGTGTAGAATATTCCGCCTATGATGAGGAAGATTCCCGAAATTGACGGCATATGTTCCATAAGTGGTTTTATTGCAAAGATTATTACCCAACCCATTCCTATGTAGCAGAATATTGACGGAATCCTTGCTTTTTCAAGGTTGATTGAGTTCATAACTATTCCGAAAATTGCCGATGCCCACACAATTCCGAACAGAATCCAACCGGTCACACCATTGAGGTAGTAAAGAGTAATCGGCGTGTATGTTCCCGCAATCAGCAGAAAAATTGTGTTGTGATCCATTATCCGAAAAAACGCTTTCACCTTTTCGTTTGTGAAAGAATGATACAGAGTTGACATTGTGTAGAGTATGATGAGCGACGCTCCGTAAATGCAAGAGCTGACAACACCCCACGCATTTGTGTGGATTGCCGCCGTAACGATAAGCACAACCGTCCCTGCAATCGACAGACCTGCACCGATTCCGTGTGATACAGAGTTGAAAATTTCTTCCCCGAGTGTATATTTTCTTTTGAACTTTGCCAAGATGAACCTCCAAAAAATAATCTGTAATAATATTATAAATCATTCCTGCATATATTCAAGATGATTCGTAATGCAAAATATTCCAACGGACTTTATATTTCGTCAAAAATGGTTTCTGTTATCCAAAATTCGCAGATTTATTGGTTTGTAATTCAAACTTGTTGGATTTTTATAATATATTGACACAATAATATTTCGTGTAGTATAATTTGCTTAATTTATTTGGCTATAGGAGGAGCGCTCATGCTCAGAATAGAACATTTAACTAAAAAATACGGTGACAAAAAGGCTGTTGACGATTTATCACTTCATATTCAAAAAGGCGAGATTTACGGCTTTATCGGACACAACGGTGCAGGAAAGACAACAACAATCAAATCCTGCTGTGGAATTCTCAACTTTGACGAGGGCGAAATCTATGTTGACGGTGTGTCGGTAAAAGAAAAACCTCTCGAATGTAAGCGCAAAATTGCTTACATTCCCGACAATCCCGATTTGTATGAGTTTATGACAGGTATTAAGTACCTCAATTTTATTGCCGATATTTTCGGAATCAGCCAGGCTGACCGTCAGGCAAGAATCAGTAAATATGCTGAAATGTTTGAAATTAAAAATGCACTTGCTCAGACAATTGACGGCTATTCTCACGGTATGAAACAAAAACTTGCAATTGTTTCCGCACTCATACATAACCCAAAGCTTATCATTATGGATGAACCTTTTGTAGGTCTTGACCCAAAATCATCCCACCTTCTCAAAGCTTTGATGAGAGAGATGTGCGATAAAGGCGGTGCGATTTTCTTCTCAACCCATGTGCTTGAAGTTGCCGAAAAGCTTTGCGACAAGGTTGCTATCATCAAAAGCGGCAAACTTATCAAGTCGGGTACAATGGATGAGGTCAAGGGCGATGATTCGCTTGAAGATGTATTCCTTGAACTGGAGGAGAAAGATGCTTAAAACCTTAATTAAACTCCAATTTCAAAAGGCACTTGCACGGTACACCGCAAATTCGTCAAACAAGAAAAAGAACGGCAAAAAAAGTTCGTTTAACTCACCGGCTGTTTATCTTGCTCTTCTCGCTTTTGTCGGTGTTGTATTTGCATTTATGTTCTACAATATATTCAGAATGATGGCATCTATGCTTGCAACATCGGGATTCAGTTGGTTGTATTTTCTCTATGTTATGGGTGCGTCGTTTGTAATCAGCACAATAGGCTGTATTTTCCTTTCGCTCTCACAGCTTTATGAGGCAAAGGATAATGAACTTTTGCTTTCAATGCCTATTCCGCCTCGCAGTATTCTCTTTTGCAGAATGTTGCCACTGTATGCACAAAACCTTCTCTTTTGTGCACTTGTACAGGTCCCTGCTTTTGCGGCCTATGCAACAAATGCGTCTGTTTCGGTTTCGCTTGTAGTAAGTCAGATTGTGATTCTGCTTTTAGTTCCGCTTTTAAGCCTGAGCGTTTCGTGCATTCTCGGCTGGCTGATTGCATTTGTAACATCAAGGACAAGACATAAAAATGTTGTGACAATCGTATTTTCACTTGTTTTCTTTGCACTGTATTTTTACCTTTATTATCAGGCAGAGGACCTTGTAAAAACACTTGCTGCAAATTCAATTGGTATCGGTGCAAATATAATGGACAGTGCATATCCGCTTTATCTCACAGGACTTGGCGCATCGGGCGAATTGTTGCCGCTTTTTGGTGTTGCTGTCGTAATTATTGCGTTCTTTGCAGTTGTTTATGCGGTGCTTTCTCACAGCTTCATAAAGCTTGCAACAGCGAAAAAGGGTGCGAAGAAAGCCGTGTATAAGGAGAAAACCCTGAAAGTAAGTTCTGCATCAAAGGCGCTTTTACGCAAAGAAAGAATGATGTTCACAGGCAACGCAACCTATATGCTTAACAGCGGACTCAGTGCGTTAATTATGGTAGGCGGAACAGTTTATGCGGTGTTCCAGTTCAATATGGTGAATACACTTCCGAGTGAATTTACCGACATTATTTCGGTATATCTTCCGCTGATAATTTCATTCGTTATTGCAGTTGGACCGATTTCTGCGGCATCAATTTCAATGGAGGCAAAGAACCTCTGGCTTATGCAGTCGCTTCCTGTATCACCGTTGCAGGTGCTTACACAAAAGCTGAAACTTCACTTTATTGTAAACGGTGTTGTTTCACTTGTACCCTCGGTTGTTCTCTCAATAATGCTCGGAATGAAACCGGTTAATATTATTATCACAATTCTTATTCCGATAATTTTCTCGTTGTTCTCGGGACTCCTCGGACTTATGTTTGACCTGAAAAAGCCAAAGCTTGACTGGAATACAACCGCTGAGGCAGTAAAACAGAGTGCAAGCGTTATGCTTTCATTGTTGATTTCAGTCCTTGCCGTGTGTGTGCCTGTTATTGTGTATTCGGTTCTTCTCAGCTTTGAAATCAAAATTTCGACAGAAATTTTCCTCGCCTGCACAGCATTTTATTTTATCCTCATCAGCCTTCCGGTTTGGTTTTGGATTAAGAATAAAGGCACAAAGGTTTTCGCAAATCTTTAAAATAAAAATCTAATACATTTTTTTAGAACAGCCTTTTGGCTGTTCTTTTTTTACACAGTTATGTTCTAAAAAATAACAATTATTGATTATTTGCACAAAAAGCTCTTTACAAATAAAACAAATTGTACTATTATTAAATAAAATAATTGTATGAGGTGACAATAGATGAGAAAATTTAGAACATTAGCTGTTGCGGTAACACTGGGATTGCTCCTTACATTTTCGGGATGTTCCCAAGCATCAGAGTCAAGCAATACTGTTGATGACATTGTTTCGTCTGTTTTTGAAGACGAAACAACTGCCGAAGTGACTACGGAAGAGCCGACAACCGAAGAACCTACAACGGAAGAGCTGACCACCGAGAAACCGACTGAAAAGCCTACAGAAAAACCTACTCAGAAACCCACTAAAAAACCTGTAAAAAAGGTTGTAGAAAAGCATGAGGATAAGTCGTCACAGGCTGAAACAACGCTCGAATTTACAAATGTTACATCAAGCGTAAGTGCAGGTTCGTTTGCGAGCGTTAGTATTCACGGCGCTCCAAACACAACATATTCAATCACAGTTGTGTATAACAGCGGAATATCAACGGCAAGCGGACTTGAAGATGTTACTTCCGACAGCAATGGCAACGCATCGTGGTCTTGGAAAGTCGGCACAAGAACAAAATCGGGAACTTATCCGATAACCGTTTCAGGCGGCGGTCAGAGTGAGAGCACTTCATTCAGTGTTTATTAAAAATCCAAATTAAGAATAAACCTCCGAAAATTTGCAGATAATATTTGCAGAATGTTTCGGAGGTAATTTTTATGAGTAATAATATGGACTTGGGTTATGAGATGTTTTGCTATCAGTGTGAGCAGACGGCGAACGGAAAGGGTTGCACACGGCTCGGTGTTTGCGGAAAAACTCCCGAAATTGCAAATCTTCAGGATTTACTTATCTTTCAGCTGAAGGGCATAAGCTGTTACGGCAAGGTGCTTATTGAAAAAGGTCAGCACATTGACAAGGACATTGTTCGCTTTGTGGAAAACTGCCTTTTTACAACGCTGACGAATGTAAACTTTGATGCCGATGTGCATGTGTCGCTTTTGCGTGAATCTCAGCAAATCAAGGAAAAACTTCGTGAAGTTGTGGGCGAAATCAAAAATCATACTCTGCACGCAACCTACAATCTTCCCGAAACAAAGTCGGAAATGCTCAAAGACGCACCGCTTGCGGGAATTATGTACGAAAAGTCGCTTGACCCCGACATCCGCTCTTTAAGACAGACAATTGTTTACGGCCTCAAAGGCATAAGCGCCTACGGTCATCAGGCTCGTGAACTCGGCTATTTCAGCGATCAGGTTGACGATTTTTACATCACTGCACTTGAGGCGACAACGGATGATTCGCTCACGGTTGAGGAGCTTATCAGAATGACGATGAGAACGGGTGAAAATGCTCTTGAAGTTATGAAAAAACTTGATGAAGCAAACACTGAAACCTACGGCAATCCGTCACCACACAAGGTTGATGTTCACATCAAAAAAGGTCCGTTTATTATTGTGTCGGGTCACGATTTGAAAGACCTTGAAATGCTCCTTGAACAGTCAAAGGGCAAGGGCATAAATGTTTATACTCACGGCGAAATGCTGCCGTGTCACGGCTATGACGGTTTAAAAAAATATCCGCATCTTATCGGCAATTTCGGCGGTGCATGGCAAGATCAGCAAAAGCAGTTTGATAATATCCCCGGTTGTATTCTTATGACGACAAACTGCCTTATGCGGCCGAGAGATTCGTACAAAGACAGAATTTACAGTACAAATGTTGTCGGCTGGGAGGGCGTTAAGCACATCGGCAAAAAGGAAAACGGCGACAAAGATTTCAGCGAAATTATTCAGCAGGCAATTGAACTCGGAGGTTTTAAGGAAGATGTTGAACCGCACGAAATTCTTGTTGGATTCGGTCATCACGCTACGCTTTCATATGCCGATAAAATTGTCGAGGCCGTCAAAAGCGGAAAAGTCAGACACTTTTTCCTTATCGGCGGTTGTGACGGTGCAAGACCGGGCAGAAATTACTACACGGAGTTTGCTGAAAATGTGCCGAAAGACTGCATAATTATGACGCTTGCCTGCGGAAAATACCGCTTTAACAAGCTCGAATTCGGTGACATCGACGGCTTGCCGAGATTACTCGACATCGGTCAGTGCAACGATGTTTACTCCGCAATCTGTATTGCCGTAGCACTTGCCGATGCGTTTGATACAGATGTAAACGGCTTGCCGTTGTCGCTGATTGTTTCGTGGTATGAGCAAAAGGCGGTTGCAGATTTGCTGGCACTTTTAAGCCTCGGAATAAAGAATATCTACCTCGGCCCGACACTCCCTGCATTTTTAAGCCCGAATGTGTTGCAGTATTTGTCAGAAACATTCGGCTTGCGTCCAATCAGCAACGCAGAAGATGACCTGAAAACCTGCCTTAAACAGAATGTTTGATGATATACTGTAGCGGCGAACCTCGTTCGCCACTACAAATTGTTTCCAACAATTGACCGTAAAAAATGGCTAACGGTTTGTCATACAACAAAAAACGGAGCAGACTGAATTGTGTCTGCTCCGCTTTTTGAAAGAGATATTTATGAAAATACTACTGAGTTAATTTTTCTTCCGATTTTTTATTTTTCATTTCCGATTCAAGTTCTTCTTCAATTTGTTTTATTTCATCGTCACGCCGTTTGCCCTTTGTAAAGTAGGAGAACGGGGCAGAAATCAGGATTGCTCCGTAGTATGTAATGAATCTCCACATAAGGATTGCCGGCTTGATTTTGCTTATTGCACCGATTTTGAAGAACGAACCGAAGTACATTGTGAATGCAAGCTCCGCACCGCCCGATGCACCGGGGAGTGGGATAAGGTTTGCTGTAAACAGTACGAATGACTGAATGCAGATTGAATCGTAAAATGACAGTGTCGGCTGACCTGCCGCTCTTGCAATCGGAGCCATTCCAAATGAAATATAGATGAGATACGGGATTGAAAGAATTAAAAGCACCTGTATAAATACAAGCACATAAATCACAACAAGCCGTTTTACGCTTGAAAAAAGCTGTTTGTTTGTGTCGTGAAACATATCAACTTCTTTTTGAAGTCTTTCAACCTTCTTTTCGGGATTTTTAATGAACTTGAACTTTTTCATAATCTTATAAATAAGATTGATGAGCTTGTTTGTAACCTTACGGCTGAACGAAACAAGCAGGAACAAAGCCGTCATTGCAAGCTGAACGGTAAATCCGAAAGCGATGAAAAGCGTTGACCAGATGTTTGTAAAAGCATCGCTGAAATAGTTGAACCTTGTGATAACGGCAATAACGCTGACAGCGGTCATTACTATCTGATACACAATGAACTTTTGCGTCATACAAGCCGAACCGAAACCTACGCTTATGTTCTTTTTTGACATAAGGTAAAGCTGCATAGGCTGTCCGCCTGTACTTGACGGTGTAATCGCACTGAAGAATACTCCGACAAATGCGACCTTCAAAGCCTCAATAAAGCTGAAATCCTTATATTTTGACCGCACATATATCAGCGTGACAACAGCGTCAACAAGGATGTTCAAATCATAAATCAGCAAAGCCGCAAGGATAATCAGCATATTGCAGCCGTCAGGCTTTTTGAGCAAGTCGATCAGACCGTCCTCCGAAACAAAGAAGTAGATGATCAGATAAATCGAGATTGCCACAACAGCGAGATTAAATATCAGCTTTCCACTGATTCTGAATTTTTTCTTTTCCAAATAAATCTTCTCCTGTGTGTTAAAAGTTGTTATTCAATTGTAGCGGGCATCAAATGTCACATCTGTGGCATTTGCGCAGAATTATATATCCTAATCATACTTTTTTTTAATAAGAAAATCAACAACAAATTTGTAATAAATTGCCGCATGGGAAAATAAATTTATAAATCCACGCTTTTTTATTTTATCGAATGTACTTATTTTAGCATTTGTTCATTACACATAAAGAATTTAAAACTTGCACCCAAACTTTAGCTGTGATAAAATAATACGGTAATATGTGCGGAGGTGTTCTTGTGGATACTATGAGTGTGAACGGAAAAGCTTTTGCCGTCATTAAGCTTCTCGGAAAAGGCAAGGGCGGTTATTCCTACCTTGTGTCAGACGGAGAACACAATTATGTTTTAAAGCAGATTCACCACGAGCCGTGTTCATACTATACCTTCGGTAACAAAATTCAAAGTGAGCTTAACGATTACGAACGGCTGAAAAATGCCGGGCTAAGACTGCCGAAGCTTATTGACTGCGATGTGGAAAACGAGAGGATTCTTAAAGATTACATTGACGGCAAAACCGCATATGAACTTGTTCTGCAGAATGAGATGAAACCCGAATACATTGAGCAGGTTCGTGAAATGTGCAGACTGTTGAATCCAAAAGGAATTAACATAGATTATTTCCCGACAAATTTCATTTTAAACAACGGACTTTTGTGGTACATCGACTACGAATGTAACGATTATATGGAGGAGTGGAATTTTGAAAACTGGGGAATAAAGTATTGGAGCAAAACGAAGGAATTTTGTGAATACCACGAAAACAATAAATAACGGAGTGAACTTATGGACTTTTTCAGTACAAATCTTTTTAACTGGTACGGACTTGCTTTTGCAATTGCTTTGCTTGTACCCGACATCGTCTATATAAAAAGCAACAGAATAGACAGAACAATTTTTGATAACAGGGCTATGCTTTACATAGAAAGAATCGGAAAATATTGCAGTATTTTCCTTATGGGAATTAACATTGGCGTGCTTGAGGGCGGTTTTACAAAGCCGATTATGGAAACCTTTTGGATAATCTCAACCTGTGTTCTGACGGTCGTTGCACTTATTTTGTGGTTTTTATGCTTTAACAGATTTTCAAAATTATGGGCATATCTTCTTACAGCCGTAACCGCAGTAATTTTTATGATGAGCGGACTTTTGCAGGTTAAAACGCTTTTGCTCACGGCAGGCGTGGTGTACCTTATCGGACAGCTTTATGTTACAAACAAGTATGTAAAATCAAAAATGCAATAATTGTGTAAAATATTGTAAAAAGATATTGCAATATTGTTTGTTTGGTACTATAATGACCTTTGGCTGACAAATACTTGTTTTTTGACTGGAGGTGAAAAGATGAATGTTATTATGCTTTTAAAGCATAAAGATTCTTTAAAATATATTTATGAGGACAATACCCTAAGACAGGGACTTGAAAAAATGCGTGCTCACAGCTACACCGCTATCCCTGTTATAACCCGTGACGGAAAATATGTCGGCACGGTGAGCGAGGGTGACTTCTTGTGGCATATAATTGACAAAAAGACTTCGGGCGATATTGAAGAACAGGAAGAATTTCGTATCCGTGACATACTCCGTCCCGACTTTAATCCGGCAGTTAAAATTTCGGTAGGTATGGACGAGCTTCTTGCACGGGCAATGAATCAGAACTTTATCCCCGTAACCGATGACCTCGGTACTTTTATCGGTATCGTAACCCGTCAGGATATCATCAGATATTTTGTCAATAAATAAGATACATAAAACAAGGCGGATGCTGAAAATTGCATCCGCCGTTTTAGTTATGGCAGAAACTGAATTTTTAATATACAGAAATCTACATATCAACTTCAGATTGATGTATTACAATCAAAGTACGGTGAGGAAAATGTACAACATTCTTTTGGTTGAGGACGATAAAAATATTCGTGAAATGCTTGTCGAATATTTTTCAAAAAGAGATAAAGATAAATTTAATATCACCCTTGCGGAAAACGGCTTAAAGGGACTTGATAAGGCATATGAGAACAGCTATGACCTTTTGCTCCTTGATGTAATGCTCCCCGAAATGGACGGTTTTACGCTTTGCAAAGAAATCCGCAGATACAGCGATGTGCCGATTATGTTCATCACGGCAAGAACAAGCGAGGCTGATATGCTCAACGGCTACGCTCTCGGCTGTGACGATTACATTGTGAAGCCGATTGCTCTGCCCGTATTTTATGAAAAGGTGAAAGCCCTCATCAAGCGTTCAAAAGGACTTGTGCGGCACAATTTGCTTACGGTGGGGAATGTTTCGCTCAATCCGAACAACGGTGTTGTTGTGTCCGACGGTGAAGAAGTAACCCTTACCGCAAAGGAATATGCTATTCTTAAAATTCTGTTAGAGAATAAAAACAGCGTTGTGTCCCGTGAAAAAATCATCACAGCCGTTTGGCACTATGACACGATGATTGATGAAAGAGTGCTTGACACGCATATCAAAAATATCCGAAAAGCATTGGGCGAAAATGCGTCTGTTTTGAAAACGGTAATACGGCGAGGGTATAAGGCGGAGGATAAAAAATGAAATCAAGATATATCAAACGTCGAAAAAAGTTTCATTACATTATAATTTCCGTAACAATAATTGTGTGTCTGCTGGGAACGGTTTTTACCTCTCTTGCAATACTGAACAGCTCCAAAGACTTGTTAGTTGCCAATGCCGAAAATGAGCTTAAAATGAAGATGATTGATCTAGAGCATAACCTTGGCATAAATTTAACAGATTCTCAAGATGATAAGGTGAATGGAGCTTATCCATACAATGACAAAGTAGGATTGCTGAACGAAAATGTTGATAAAAGCAATACATACTATCAGGTTACTGATAAGAAAAATTTGACGATAACTACGGATAATGTTCTTACGGTGTATTATATATCGAGTAACAGAAATTATATAAGTTTTGATGTGATTAAAAATTTGCTCAGTGATAATGAGTATAAAGAGATTTGCGGATATCTCAACACTCCGACTGATAATGACGGAAATTACTATGTCTTGATTTGCAAAAAGTTTTATGAAAGCGAAAAATACGGCTATGTCCCTTGTCAGCTTGAGGTTGTAAAGACCAACAAAGTGAATGATTGGTATGTTCAGGATGAAGTTGTTAAAACATATAGCTTTGACCTTAGCAAATATGATTATTTGACCATAGAAGAATTAGAGGCTACTCCGTTTGAAAATGACGAAATGCACCGTAATATAATTGATAAAGATTTTTTTCTTGGAAAGGACAAACCTAAATATTCTCAAAAGAATGTAGAACAAATTCTTAAAGATAACGCCTTATCTTATATTGATATTTACGAATCACCTGCTGTTGTAAATGACGGGATTTTTAAATGTTATTTGTTGAGCAGTGATTACTATTACAACAAAGAAAATCGCTTGATAAGTGATCTCGATGATAGTGACTATGTATATAAAGTTGTACAGGGGTCTTATTTGATTGTTTCTTTAAAAGAAATAGATTTACTCAATGATTGCCTATGGAAGTTTATAACGGTATTTGCTGTTGCGTTTACGATAATGGCGGTGGTGATTACGGTTGAAATTTTCTCGTGGAAAGATTTTAAAAGGCGAACCGCACAGGAGGAAACCCGTCTTGAAATGACAAATGCAATTGCGCACAATCTCAAAACCCCATTGTTTGTCATAGGCGGTTTTGCGGAAAATCTTAAAAATGAGGAAGATACCGAAAAGAAACTTCACAACATAGAAATCATTCAGCAACAGACCGAGGAAATGGACATTCTTATTCACAGAATGCTCGATTTGTCACGATTCGATTCGCCCGCATTAAAGCTGAATTGCGAAGTATTTGACTTTAAACCGTTTATTGAGAAAATTCTTGAAAATTATTATGTTCACACAGAACACGAAATTATTTTCATTTACAACTCAAAGGCAAAAATAAAGGCTGACTCTGCCATGCTTAAAACGGTGCTTGAAAATCTTATTGACAATGCCGAAAAATATTCCGATTACGGTTCGGATATCACAATTAATGTTTCGGATGATGTATTATCAATCAGCAATCAATGCTCGTCATTTGACAGGGAAAATCTCTCAAAATTGTGGCAGCCTTATTTCAGAGCCGCAAAGGGAGATAATAAGAGTGGCAGCGGAATAGGACTTTCAATAGTAAAATCCGCCCTTGAAATGCATGGATTCAAATATAAAGCCGAATTTGAAAACGGGATTATAACATTTAAGTTCAGATTTACTTCACTCGATTGAGTTTTTCTGCCTAAAAAATCGGAACAGCCGTAAACCCAATCACGGCTGTTCCGATTTTTGTTATTTTGTTATGTATAAAATTCTATTTTTGTTTATAATACATCAGGCAATGGCAGTATCCCTCAAATTCGGGATCGGCAATTTTTGCCCTGAAATCCTCACACATACACAGTGTTGCAGGGCTTCTGATTAACATATACGGACAATAACCGCCCGTGCGTATAAGCTGTTTGCGAACTTCTTTTACAATTTCTTTGTCTGGATTAAGCAGAATTTTCAATTTAATCACCATATTTGTTGGGTAGATTTTATGCCGATTTTCGGGTATTCGGTAATCTTTTGATTCCGCCTACAATTATATCAGCAATGACAGAATTTTACAATAGAAAATTTGCAATAAATACAAATTTATTTGAATAATTATAATTAAATCTCAAATGCAACAATATACTATATAAAAAAATTCATAAAAAACAGCAAGTGAAGAATTTTTGCGACAATTATTTGTTGAAACAGTTGATTTTTGCAAAATAGTGTGCTACAATAGCGTTGTGATTGTATATACATTTATCATACAATGATTTTTAGTTTTCAGGAGGAAAATTCTATGAAAAAGGTAATGTCCTTTGCAATCGTTCTGATGCTTGCATTTTCATGCGTGTTCACAGCGTTTGCACAGACAGACGACACAGCGACACCCGATGAGGCAAAAAAGGTAACAGAGCTTAAAATTACAAAGCTCCCCGACAAGCTTACATACACAGCTGAGGATGTGATTGATCCTGATATTGATTTATCAAAAATCGCAGACGAAAATGCAACAGAAGAAAGTCTAATCAAGTATTTCAGTCAGTTCAATTTTGAACTCAAGCTTGACCTCACAGGTATTGAAGTTGAGGCAGTTTACAGTGACGGTACAACCGAAAAGGTTGATGCTAAAGACTGCAAAGCTGAGCTTGCTGATCCGTTTAATTACGGCGAAGCAATTAAGGCATTGCTTGAATATGAGAAAAATATGCCTGATTTTACAGAAGATATGACCGAGGATGAGTTTGAAAAAATTGTTACTGAATTAAACTCAAAGCTTTACGGTATGATTTACAGAGAGTATACTGTAAATGTATCATATCAGGATGCACAGACAAGCTATAAGATTAAATTTGAAAATATTAACGATGTGCCTCAGCTTGATGAGCGTTACGAGGTCGTTTCCGTAAAAGCACCCGAAAAGGTGAACTACACAAAGGCTGATACAGATTTCTTCTATGAGGCTGATATGCCGTATGACGGAAGCCCCGAAAGCAAGGAATACTACGATGAAACATATTTCTATCCCGAATTTAAAGGTCTTGAAGTTACTGTAAAGGATAAAATTACAGGCAAAACTTACACAAAGACTTTTGACGGTACAGAGGAAGATATTGTATATATAAGTCCTGTTGATGTTCGCCCCGATGACACAAAGACAAATCTTGAAGTTTATGTTATGGGTGATGTAAACGAATGGCTCAATCTTCCCGAAGATGAAGAGTATTCAACAGAGGTTACAGGTACATTCAAGGTTAATTACTATGCAAACGGAGTTCCTTCAAAGGGCAATTCTTCAACAAATGATACAGCAACTAAGGACACGCCGAGCAATTCACAGAACAACAGCGGTGCAGTTCAGACAGGACAGAACAGCGTTGCAATATTCCTTGCAGCTGCAATGCTTGCAGGCTGCGGTGTAATTTTTGCAAAACGCAGAACTCGTTTTGAATAATATTAAATAACATTATTCAGAAATAAATTTATAAAAATGACCGCTTTCACTTTTGTGAGCGGTCATTTTATTTTGCGTTTTGTTTAAAATGTTCCAAAAGTTAATCAAGACATATTGCTTTTTTAATTATGAAATGTTACAATTAACTTGCATAAAAAAATAAACGAATTATTTTATAATGCGTAGAATTTGAACAAAGTGAGGGATAGATATGAAAAAGTTTTTACCTATAGCTATGGCGGCGGTAATGTCGATGTCTGCGGTTGCGGTTTCGGCAGTTTCTGCAAATGCGGTTGAACCGCTTAACACACCCGTGCAGTATGCACAGGTTGCAAGGGCAAGCTTTGCAACTCCGAAAATTTCAAAGGCTGAAAGCGTTTACGGCGGTGTAAAGCTTACATGGAACAAAGTGAACGGTGCGGCTAAATACAGAGTTTACTACAAGGGCAGAAAAGGCTGGACACGAATGGTTGATACAACTTCAACCTCATATATCGACAAGGATGTTTCATCGGGCAGGAATTACACCTATACTGTAAGATGTATTTCTGCTGACGGAAAGAGCTTTACAAGCGGTTATGATTCAAAGGGCAAAAGTGTAAAATATATTGCCGCCCCCGAAATTTCAAAGCTTGAAAATGTAAACGGCGGTGTGAAAATCTCTTGGGGCAAAGTAAGCGGTGCGACTAAATACAGAGTCTATTACAAAGGCAGTAAAGGCTGGACAAAAATGGTTGATACAACTTCAACCTCATATACCGATAAGGATGTTTCATCCGGCAGAAATTACACTTATACTGTAAGATGTATTACATCAGACGCAAAGAAATTTACAAGCGGTTATAACCCGACAGGCAAGTCGGTAAAGTATGTAGCCACACCGAAAATTTCAAAACTTGAGGTCACATATGACGGAGTAAAGCTGACATGGAACAAGGTTGCAGGTGCAGAAAAATACCGTGTGTACTACAAGGACAGAAACGGTTGGACAAAGCTTGGCGACACAACGGGTACAACAATGCTTGATATGAATGTTGTTTCAAAGGAATTTGATTTAAGCGTTGATGATATTTATTACACGGTTCGTTGTATCAGCAAGGATGCCAAGAGTTTTACAAGCGGCTACGATTCAAAGGGTAAGCCCATTGGCGATCATCAGGATTGTCCCGAAATTTACAGCATTGGTGCAGTAAAAAACGGTGTTGAAATGCATTGGACGGGAGATGCGCCAAAGTTCCGTGTTTATATTAAAGAAAACGGTTCTTGGAAGAAGATAGCAGAAACTTATGACAACCATTATGTTCACAAGGGTGCAAAGTCCGGCAGTAACACTTATACGGTAAGAGGTGTTTCAAAAGACGGTAAAAAGTTTACTACGATGTTTAACCCAACCGGTGTAACATACAGATATAAGACATCCGATAAAACAAGGGACGCTTTTATCAATTATATGATGAATCATACTGATGAATGGATGCCAAGTTTGGGAAGTAATCACAATTTGTCAGGTATTATGTTTTTGGATTTCGACTTTGACGGAGTTCCGGAACTTGTTGCACAAAAGTCTGATTCCAAAGAGTATGGTTTCCATTCCGTTGTTTACAAATTTGAAGACGGTAAGTTAAAAAGAGTGGGAAATGTTAACGACGGTTTTTCGATATACTATAATAAAACTGCCAAAAAGTATGAGGTTCACGACCTAAAGATATCTTTAAATGTAGATGACGGTTACTATTGGTCGGGTAATTCAATAATCACATACGACGGAGAGAATCTTTTTGCAAATATGTATTCGTCAAGAGGCGTAGTCGAAGAATCAAATAATATTTATTATAGATATTTTGACGGTAATGACAAAAATATTTCACGGGCAAAATATAACGAAATTAACCTTAAACAGTTTAATAATTGCGTAAATGCACATATGTTTACCGAATTTATTGCGACAGGTTATGGTGATACCAGCGCATGGGGTGAGAAAACTACCGCTGAGAATAAGCAGTCTTTGCTTGACGCTTATAATTCTTTCTCCTATGAGAAGTATTGATTATTTAAAAATTGATAAGTTTTAACTGCAAAAGGGTTCAGCTGTAAAAAGCTGAACCCTTTTATTGCACAACAAAAAACGGTTCAGCCAAATTGACTGAACCGTTAATTCGTACTATGTAATGCTCGGGTGACAGAAGTTTGAATATATCAAACTGTCTTCACGAACTGTGTGCGAGACACTCGCATTAGTTGTTGATGAGCTTATCTTCGTCAGACCAGCTGTAGAGCTTTCTAACTTCCTTACCGAATACTTCGGCAGGAGCTTCGGCAGCGATCTTTCTCATAGCCTTGAAGTGAACCTGTGAACCGGCATCGCTCATGTCAAGGAGGAAGTCCTTAGCAAATGTACCGTCCTGAATGTCAGAAAGAACCTTTCTCATAGCCTTCTTAGTATCCTCTGTGATGATCTTTGGACCTGTGATGTAGTCACCGTACTCAGCTGTGTTAGAGATTGAATATCTCATGCCTGCAAAACCTGACTGATAGATAAGGTCAACGATGAGCTTCATCTCATGGATACACTCAAAGTAAGCGTTTCTTGGGTCGTAACCGGCATCGCAAAGTGTTTCAAAACCTGCCTGCATAAGTGCGCAAACACCGCCGCAAAGAACAGCCTGTTCACCGAAGAGGTCTGTTTCTGTTTCTGTTCTGAATGTTGTTTCAAGAACACCTGCTCTTGCACCGCCGATACCGAGTGCATATGCAAGTGCGAGATCCTTAGCCTGACCTGTAGCATCCTGCTCAACAGCAACGAGGCAAGGTACACCCTTACCAACCTGATACTCTGAACGAACTGTGTGACCCGGTCCCTTAGGAGCTACCATTGTAACATCAACATCCTTTGGAGGCTTGATGCAACCGAAGTGAATGTTAAAGCCGTGAGCGAACATAAGCATATTGCCTGCTTCGAGGTTTGGCTCGATGTCGTTCTTGTAAAGAGCTGCCTGCTTTTCATCGTTGATAAGAATCATGATGATGTCAGCCTGCTTTGCAGCCTCTGCCGATGTATATACCTTAAAGCCCTGTGCTTCAGCCTTTGCCCAGCTCTTGCTGCCTTTGTAAAGACCGACGATTACATCGCAACCTGAATCCCTGAGGTTGAGAGCGTGTGCATGACCCTGGCTGCCGTAACCGATAATAGCAATTTTCTTACCCTTGAGAAGGTCAAGGTTGCAATCTGACTGATAGTAGATTGGTGCTGTCATGTTTTTTGTGTAGTCTTTCATATTAAAGTCCTCCTTACCGCAAACGCGGCATATAAATTAAAATATATGCTAACTGTAAGATTAAACGGAAACCGAAGCTGTGCCTCTGTCAATGGCAACAGTACCTGTTCTTACAATCTCACGGATACCATAAGGCTTGAGTAAGTCAACAAGCGTGTTGACGCGGCTTGCACATTCGCAGTACTCAACGGTAACTGACGAAGGGGATACATCAACGATTTTCGCCTGCATAATTTCAACCGTTTTGACAATTTCGGCTCTTTTTGAGGCGGCGCAGTGAACCTTGATTAAAACAAGCTCACGGCTGATAAATTCGCCCTCGTTAAGCCTTTTTACCTTGATGACGGGAATGAGCTTGTTTAGCTGTTTTTCAAGCTGTTCAACAATGTACTCGTCACCGTTTGCAACGATTGTGATTCGGGAAACCGACGGTTCCTGAGTAACACCTACTGCAAGTGAGTCGATGTTAAAACCTCGGCGAGAGAAAAGTCCCGAAATCTTTGAAAGAACGCCCGCCTGATTTTCAACAAGTATTGATAATGTATACTGCATTTTATCACCTCATTAAATTGACGGAGTGTCGGGGTGAACATCGCAAACAAGAATGAACGGTTTTTCCGAATCAACAATACCCTTGATGATGTTTTCGGCTTCCTCGTTTGAATGAGCCTCTGCATGGTCAATGCCGTAAGCATCGGCAATCTTCAAGAAGTCGGGATCACCGTTGAGAATTGTTGCGGAGTGTCTGCCACCGTAGTGTTTGTCCTGAAGTTCACGAACCATTCCGAGTCGTGCGTTTTTCATAATGATGATTTTAATTCCGAGCTGATTGCCTGCAATAGTCGCAAGCTCATTAAGCCCCATCTGAAAACTGCCGTCACCGCAGATTACAATAACATCACGGTCGGGTCTTGCAAACTTTGCACCGATTGCGGCAGGAATTGAGTAACCCATTGTACCCATACCGCCTGTTGTGAGGAATCTGCCCTCACGAATACGGAAGTTGTTTGCACACCAGATTTGATTTTGTCCTACATCGGCAACGAGAATTGCCTTTGAGCGGAACATTGCACTGAGATGACCGACAAGTGTTCTCGGCTCAACAAAGCCGTCAAAAACGGGAGGCTCACGGTAAAGGTCTTTTTTCCAGTTCTTTACGGTTTCGCTCCACATTGTTGTAACCTTGTAATCGCCGATGCTGTCAAGCAGCATATTGATGACATTTTTCATATCGCCTACAATCGGAATTTCTGTTTTAACATTCTTACCGATTTCAGCAGGGTCAATGTCAATGTGAATTACCTTTGTGTTTTCACTCATCTGGTCGGGAGCCGCAACAGCTCTGTCACCGAGTCTTGCACCGCATACGATTACAAGGTCGGCTTCGTGGAGAGCACGGTTGGCAACAGCCTTGCCGTGAGTGCCGAGCATTCCGAGATAAAGCTCATGCTCGCTGGGCATAACACCGATGCCCATCATAGTTGAAATAACGGGGATACCCGTAGTTTCTGCAAATTTTTGAAGTTTAAGCTTGATACCCGAACTCAGCACGCCGCCGCCTGATACGATAACAGGACGCTTGCTTGCGTTGATGGCCTCAACAGCCTTTTTAACCTGAATTGCGTGTCCCTTAGTGTTCGGCTTGTAACCGATAATGTTTACGCTTTCGGGATATTCAAAACTTTCAATTTCATTTTCCTGAATATCAACGGGAATGTCGATAAGTACAGGACCGGGTCTGCCGGTTGAGGCAATATGGAAAGCCTCTTTGAAAACTCTCGGAAGGTCTTCTGTTTTGCTGACGAGATAACTGTGCTTTACAAACGGTTCACAAGCTCCCGTGATGTCAGCTTCCTGAAAGACATCTCTGCCGAGAAGGTCGGAACGAACCTGACCTGTAATGGCAACAATCGGAATAGAGTCCGTATAGGCGGTTGCAATACCTGTGATGAGGTTGGTTGCACCGGGACCGGAAGTTGCCACGCAAACACCGGGACGATTACTGCATCTTGCATAGCCGCTTGCCGCATGAGCAGCGTTCTGTTCCTGACGAACAAGAATGTGGGTAATGCTCGAATCGTAAATTTTATCGTAAAATGGGCAGATAGCCGCACCGGGATAACCAAAGACTATGTCAACGCCCTCGGCTTCCAAACATTTTACCATAATTTCAGCACCGCTGATCATTATGTTTTGTCCCTCCTATCCTTTTTATTGTGAGCAAAAGGTGTTTTGTAACATTAAATATACCCTTTTACTTTACCGCTAATTATACAATAAATACCTTAAAAAGTAAAGAGCAGTATTGCCCATAAATTAAATTTTTTGCAGGATTTTGACAGATAATTTGCAAAATGAATTTTAATTGATTTTTACCGCCTGTTTACTGAAAATTTAAGTCGCTTAATTTTGTAAAGTATATTCTTGCATTAAGGTCGCTTTTTTCATCTGCATTATCAGGGGACATCATTATCATCAAATTATCTTTTCCTATTCGTGATATACTGCCTATAGTGTACCCTTTTTCTTCAATATTGAATTTTGTTTCTTTCATTGTTTTGTTGGTTGTATCAAAAAGATATATGTAGTTATCTTCTGAACTTGATTCCGCCCTCTTATACAATAAATTTGTATCACTGTCATCTTCAGATGCGGATACTATTGAAAAAGTATCATCTACATCTTCTGATATGTCGGATTTTTTCAGTTTATCGCTGTCTATATATCCTATACATCTTGTTATACTGAAATTTTGATAGAATAGATAATTGTTTTTAAAATCAAATTCCTGTACGCCCTGAATTAACTCGTTTGAATCATCTGAAATGTTGGAAATATCATAGCTTTTTTGAAAATTCATATTATAGTCATAAGTTTCTATTTTCAAAGAAGCTTCGTTCTGTGAAATGCAATCCAAAACCAAAAGAGAGATTGTTTTTGTACTTTTGTCAATTGAAACTTTTCTTATAGTTTCCCCGATACTGTTTTTATCATCAAACTCTAAATATTTTAATTGCTTGAATTTTTGAGTTTCGGTATCATACAGTTCCAAAGAAGTACCGTTGTTTAGCACTTTTGTGATTATGACAAGATTGTCTGCTCCTGTAACAGTGTCATATGGAAATCCGCCTTTGTCAGAAAATACAGTTGTCATTTTGTTTTTATTAAGGTCGATATCAATAAATTCGAGAGTTCTGTTTTCTTCGTCTGTAATGTCACCTGTGCTTGCCGTAAAACAAAGGTGATTATTTACATAAGCTTTATCGTGAATTTGCATAGACCAGTCTTTTATTGAGCCGAGTTTTACACTGCTTTTTTTATCTAAATAATATCTGTAGTATTCCATTTCATTTGGAGAGTCTTTATTGATTTTTGAATATATGAAGCCGTTATCAATTTGTTTAAATAAGCCGTAAAGATTTAAAGTATCCACCTTTTTGCCGTTATTGTAAATTTCTAAGTTATGATTTAATTCTGTTGTTTCAATATCTGAATCAAGAGATAAATCATCTGTATCCGTTACGGTTGTTTGTTCAGTGGAATTATTGCTTGATGAAGAAGTGTTACATCCATATAATGAAAGTAAAAATAAAGCGGTTACTAATAATAAAAATATCTTTTTCAAATTAATCTCTCCGAAGTTTATTTATCAGTTACAAGCGCTGACAAAAATATTATAATTTATATAATTATAAAAGTCAATGATTTTAAAATACTATAATATAAGATTATGTTTAGAAAAATTTTGGCAAATGAAAGCACCGTGAAACTTGTGAAAGCTCACGGTGCTTTATCATGATAAATGATATGATTTGCAAAAAAATCAATATTTCTTTTTGAGGAGTCTTGCGGCAATGAGTACGCAGACTACGCTGACGCCTGTGTCGGCAATAACGGACATCCAGATTTGTGCAAGACCGAATGCGGCGAGAATGATTACAAGAGCCTTGATTGAGAGGGCAAAGATGATGTTGCCCTTGACGGTGTTGATAACACTTCTTGCAATTTTAATTGCCTTTGGAAGCTGTTTGAGTGTGCCTGATGCGAGAACTGCGTCTGACGCTTCAATAGCTGCCTCACTGCCGAATCCCATTGCGATACCGCAGTCGCTTGCCGAAATAACAGGGGCATCATTGATGCCGTCGCCCACAAAGCAAGCACCCTTGGATTTTGATTTCAAGCCCTTGAAAAGTTCAAGCTTTTGAGCAGGGAGAAGTTCTGCGTGACATTCGGAAAGTCCGAGTTCATTTTTAACATTTTCGGCAGGCTGTTGTCTGTCGCCTGTGAGCATTACCGTGTTCTTGACACCGAGCGCTTTAAGCTGTGAGATAACCTCTTTTGCCTCAGGTCTTACTGTATCGCTGACATTGAGCGAACCGATAAGCTGACCGTCATAAATTACGAAAACAGAATCGTCTTTGTTTGCAATCTTCTTCTGCTCGTCCGAAAGAATCTTTGAACCGCCGCACTGAATAGTTTTGCCGTTATAAACTGCGCTTGTTCCGTGACCGGCACTTTCGCTGTAGTCGGAAAGCTCGGGAAGTTCAAGACCGTTTGCCTTTTCTCTGATTGCGGAGGCAATCGGATGAGCGGAATATTTTTCGCTTGCAGCGGCAAGAGCAAGAACTTCGTCAGCACTGTATGAACCGACAGTATTAACCTTGTTTACGCTGAGCTTGCCGCTTGTGAGCGTTCCTGTTTTATCGAATACGAATGTATCTGCTTTTGCAAGAGCCTCAATATATTTTCCGCCCTTGATGAGTACACCGACTTCGGATGCCGCACCGATACCCGAATAGTAGGAGAGAGGTACGGAAATAACAATAGCACACGGACATGACGCTACAAGACAAACAAGCGCACGGTATAGCCATTCGCTGAATGCTCCGAGTCCGCAAAGCGGAGGAATTACTGCGATTGCAGCTGCAATGAGTACAACAACCGGTGTGTAAACAGAGGCAAATCTTGAAATAAGCTTTTCGCTGTTGCCCTTTTGAGCGGCGGCATCTTCAACAAGCTGAAGAATTCTTGTTGCGGTACTGTCGCCGAAATGTTTTGTGGTTTTGACGGTAATAAGGTTACTGCCGTTGATTGCGCCGCTGAGTACCTCACTGCCCTCGCCTGCATCAACAGGAAGGCTTTCGCCTGTGAGAGCCGATGTGTCGAGAGTCGTTTTACCTTTAATAATAATGCCGTCAAGCGGAACTCTTTCGTATGGTTTGACTTCAATGATACTTCCGATTTCAACGCTTTCGGCAGGAACAATCTGTTCCGCACCGTCAACAATAATTGTTGCTGTATCGGGACGAATGTTTGCAAGCTTTTCAATGTCACGGCGGGACGCGTCAACTGCTCGATCCTCAAAAATTTCACCGATAGAAAAGAGGATTGTTACCATTGCCGCCTCAACAAAATCTCCAAGACAGAATGCCGCAATTACCGCAACAGCCATAAGCGTTGTTTCGTCAATTCTCAGCTTTAGAATGTTTTTTGCACCCTTGATAAATACCTTGTAACCCGAAAGAAGTGTTGCAACAAAACACGCTGCGAGTACAACATAATGAACAGCCGTAACACCGTCAAGTGTAAGGTGGAGAATTTCGGACACTACAGCAAGTACAATTGAAATTGCAAGGAAGATTGTGTCACGGTTGATTTTCTTTTTTGTGATTTCGGGTTCTGCCTTTGTTGTGATATCATTTTTAGGAGTTTTGTCAACAACGGTTACACCGTCCTCAATGCTGTCGCAGATTTCCTGAATTTCGGAAACAGGATTCTGCCTTTCACTTTTGAAGTTGAGAAGTTTTGTCGCAAAATTGAAGCTTACATCCTCAAAGCCGTCTGTTTCTGCAATTTTAGCCTCAATCTTGCCTGCACAATGAGCACAATTGAGATTGTCTAAAGTGTAGGTGTATTTTTTGAGATTGGTTTTCGGAGTTTTGTCAACAACGGTTACACCGTCCTCAATGCTGTCGCAGATTGCCTGAATTTCGGAAACAGGATTCTGCTTTTCGCTTTTGAAATTGAGAAGTTTTGTCGCAAAATTGAAGTTCACATCCTCAAAGCCGTTTGTTTCTGCAATTTTAGCCTCAATTTTGCCTGCGCAATGAGCGCAATTGAGATTGTCAAGCTGATATTTATACCTCATATGTTCCCCCTTATTCAAGAACATGGTCAAGTCCCATTTCGATGATTCGTTTCACATGGTCATCGTCAAGGCTGTAATAAATCTGCTTTCCTTCACGGCGAACACGCACCAGCTTGTTCTGCCTTAACACACGCAGTTGGTGGGAAATTGTGCTTTGCTCCATGTTGAGAGCTTCAGCAATGTTGAGCACCGACATTTCATTTTCCGAAATGGTGTACATAATGCGAAGTCGGGTTGAATCACCGAAAACCTTAAAAAGGTCTGCAAGCTCAAACAGCACATCAATGTCGGGCATTTCGGGAGTGGTTGTTTTTTCTTTGTTTTCCATAGGCGTCCCCTTTTATTTTCTGTCAGATTAAAAGTTATACTTGAACATATGAAGATATGCTCATATGTTAATTATAATATAGCATTCCCATTTAAAAAAGTCAATAGACACACACGAAAAAATGTAATGTTTTTCAAGTTTTTTTACCCTAATATTTCGCTTGTTTATCGTGTTCGTTTGGAGAGTATATATAATATAGTATAGGAAGAGAAGCTTAAAATAAAAGGTAGAAAAGGAAGAATTAAAGGTGCAAAGTTATTCCGAAGCGGCAGAATGATATTTTTCTGTATTCAATTTGAATTGTAAAATGCTCAGACTCCTGATGATAACACGAAAATAACACTTGTTTCAATTTGTAACAATCTTACAAAAAAAGCCGTTGAGTTATTACTTCTTTTTAAGGAAAATCAATTCAAAAAATGACGCTTGGTTATAATAAAAACAAAAACAGCAAGAAATCAATAAATTGAGTACAACCTGCCCAAAAATAGATTACAGTTTTATTATTCCGTTGACTTTACTACAGTTTTGTAGTATCATTTTCTGTAAGAGAATTGATAGGTTACATCTGCGTAATCGAGCAGGTTTATTTTTAATAAAATGTAACAAATTAGTTCCTGCTGCGAATTTTAAATTCGTGTTATTTTTGACTTTTACTTATTTGATATATATTTCAGATATTTTTTTAATATCTTTTGCACATAATTGGGGTGTAACAATTGGAGAAGTTTGTAGTTACCGGCGGAAAGCCATTATCAGGTGAAGTGACAATCAGCGGTGCAAAAAATGCAGCCGTTGCAATTATTCCGGCAGTTATTCTTTGTGATGAACCCTGCCAGATTGAAAATATTCCTAACATCAGCGATGTATCGCTCATCAGCAGGATTCTTCAGCAGATGGGTGCTAATGTAAGGCGAATCAACCGTTCGTCTTTATATATTGATCCTACAAAAATCCGCACATGCAATGCGGTTACAGACCTTGTAAGAGGTATGAGAGCATCATACTATCTTCTCGGCGCACTTTTGGGCAAGTACGGCAGGGCTAAGGTGGCTCTTCCGGGCGGCTGTAACTTTGGTGTGCGTCCGATTGACCAGCATCTCAAGGGCTTTGAGGCTCTCGGTGCGACAACTCAGCTTGTTGACGGTGCGATTATAGAGGCAGAATGCGACAACCTTGTCGGTACACATGTGTACCTTGATGTTGTGTCCGTTGGTGCAACAATGAACATTATGCTTGCCGCATCAAAGGCAAAGGGACAGACCATTATTGAAAATGCCGCAAGAGAACCGCATATTGTTGACCTTGCAAACTTTCTTAATTCAATGGGTGCAGATGTCAGAGGTGCAGGTACTGATGTTATCAAAATCCGTGGTGTTGAATATCTTCACGGCGTTACCTATTCGATTATTCCCGACCAGATTGAGGCAGGAACATATATGTGTGCCGCCGCCGCAACAAGAGGATGTATTACGGTAAAGAACATTACACCGAAGCACCTTGAATCAATCAGCGCAAAGCTGCGTGAAATGGGTGTTAAGATTACGGAATATGATGAGGCTCTCAAGGTTGACGCGTCATCTGCTCCGCTAAAGCGCTGTAACATCAAGACTATGCCTCATCCCGGCTTTCCGACAGACTGTCAGCCGCAGTTTGCCGCATTGCTTATGAGCGTTCCCGGAACAAGCATCATCAACGAGAATGTCTGGGATAACCGCTATCAGTATGTCAGCGAGCTTATCAGAATGGGCGCGCAGATTTCCGTTGAGGGCAGACTTGCAATCATTGAGGGCGGAACTCCGCTCACTGCGGCTCCCGTTAAGGCAACCGACCTTCGTGCAGGTGCGGCTATGATTATTGCCGCTCTTGAAATTAACGGCACAACCGAGATTTCAAACATACAGTTTATTGAACGCGGTTATGAGGATGTTGTTGAAAAGTTCAGAGGACTCGGTGCAGACATTAAAAAGGTGTATTTTACAGGTGACAACGAGCAGGAGCTTGGTGCCTGATTAAAACTTAATTAGAAATCAAAGCCGTTTTCTTTGTGAGAACGGCTTTTTTTGAGATAAAATTTACAAATTATAAAATTTGTGTTATCATATTTGGCAGACTAATGATAAGGATTGATTGTTTTGGCAAGAGCAGTACCGCTGTTCAGCGGAAGTAAGGGTAACAGTTACTACATAGGTTCGGCAACCGAGGGCGTTTTGATTGACGCAGGCCGTTCATGCAAGCAGATTGAAAACGCTATGCTTGCAAACGGACTTGATATGAGCAGTATCGGGGCAGTTTTTATAACTCACGAACACACAGACCATTGCAGTGCGTTGCGTGTGCTTGCAAAGCGTTACGGCTTTAAGGTGTATTCAAGTCTTGGTACGCTCAATGCTTTGAGGGCAGGTAATAAGCTTGATCCAAACACAGATGCATATGTTATAACTGACGAGGTTGTAATCGGCAATATGCGTGTTCAGCGAATTGACACCCCCCACGATGCGGCTGAAAGCTGCTGTTATCGTGTTACTGCTCCCGACGGAAAATCCGCACTTATAGCAACCGATATGGGTGTTATGCTGCCCGATGTCAGAACTGCCGCAGAGCAGAGCGACTTTGTTGTGCTTGAATCAAATCACGATATTGATATGCTCAAAAACGGAATTTATCCTTATCCGCTAAAGCAGAGAATCCTTTCAAACAGGGGACACCTTTCAAATGAGGCGTGCGCAAAGGAGCTTGTCAACCTTGTTGAAAAGGGAACATTAAGACTTATGCTCGGTCACCTCAGCGAAGAAAATAACACTGTTCCGCTTGCAATGTCAACATCCGTAGACCTGCTCACATCAAACGGAATGAAATACAAAAGCGATTATTCGCTTGATGTTGCGCCGAGTGTCAGCACAACAAAAACTATCATCTTTTAACCTTAAATAAGCGAGAAAAATATGATTAAAATTAACATAATCTGCATCGGAAAAATCAAGGAAAAATATTTTACCGACGCAATTGCAGAGTATGCAAAACGCTTGACCGCATTTTGTAAATTCAACATTATTGAGCTTTCGGAAGAACGCATTAAGAGCAACATACCGAATAGGTCGCAGATTGATGAGGTTATTTTTTCTGAGGGAAAACGAATCATGCAAAAAATTTCGCCTTCGGATTATGTTGTTGCAATGTGTATTGAGGGAAAGCCTATGTCGAGTGAGGAGCTTTCAACTTTGATTGACAATGCGTCCGTAAGCGGAAAAAGCACCGTTGATTTTATTATCGGCGGCAGCTACGGGCTTGACGAATCGGTTAAAAAACGGGCGGATGTCCGTCTTTCCATGAGCAGAATGACCTTTCCTCACCAAATGGCAAGAATGATTTTAAGCGAACAGATTTACCGTGCGTTTGAGATTTCATCAAACGGTAAATATCACAAATAATTTACGGAGTTACTATGGCGCTTGACGGAATTTTTTTAAGACATATTAAAACTGAAATAGAAAAAGAGGCTCTCGGTGCAAGGGTGTCGCAGATTTATCAGCCGAACAGAGAGGAGCTTGTGTTCGGGCTGAGAACATTTTCCGGCAACAAAAAGCTGTTGCTTTCTGCACGAGCAAATTCACCGAGAGTGAACTTTTGTTCCTCAACACCCGAAAATCCTGCACAACCTCCGATGTTCTGTATGCTTTTGCGAAAAAGAATCGGCGGCGGAAAGCTTGTGGGACTTCGCCAGAACGGTTGCGACCGTGTTCTTATGCTTGATTTCGAGTGCGTGAACGAACTCGGCGATACTGTGATGATAACTGTTGTATGCGAAATTATGGGTATGTACAGCAACATAATTATTGTCGATTCAAACGGTGTTATCATCGACTCGCTCAAGCGTGTAGATCTTACAATGAGCAGTAAAAGACTTGTACTGCCGAATATAAAATACGAACTTCCCGAATCGCAGAACAAGCTGAATCTGCTTGAATGTACTGCACTTGATGTGTGTACGGCGGTAAAAAATCTTGACACGGAAATGCCGCTTAACAAGGCGCTGTTAAGGACAATTGAGGGTGTTTCTCCGATTGTATGCCGTGAGATTGAATACAAGGTTATGGAGGGCGCAACCAACAAAATTGAGGGTGTGCTTTTTGACCGACTCGCAGTTGAAATCGAAAGGCTGAAAAGCGTTTGCAGCGATTGTTCGGGCAAGCCTGTTGTGGTTTATCGTGAGGACGGCAAGCCTATGGACTTCTGCTTTATGAATGTTGAGCAGTACGGCGATTTTGCAAAGGTTGAGAGTAAGGAAAGCTTCTCCGATTTGCTTGACGGATTCTATGAGGCTCGTGACAGTCGTGACAGAATGAGGGTGAAATCACAAAGTCTTACAAAGCTTTTGAACAACACCCTTGAAAGGCTTGCACGAAAAATTGCAAAACAGAAGAGCGAGCTTGAACGCTGTGCAGACCGTGAGCATCTTCGCATATGCGGTGACCTTTTACAGGCAAATATCTATCGCATTGAGCGTGGTGCGGAGTATGTTGATGTTGAAAACTTTTACGATGAGAACAACGCAATTTTACGCATAAAGCTTAATCCGGCAATCTCACCTTCGGCAAATGCTCAGAAGTATTACAAGGATTACCGCAAGGCTAAAAATGCCGAAATTATGCTCAAAGAACAGCTTGAAAAGGGCAGAGAAGAGCTTGATTATATAGACTCCGTTCTTGATACGGTTGACCGTGCGGAGAATGAAAAAGACCTTGCGCAAATTCGTGAGGAACTTACCGAGCAGGGCTATCTCAAGGTTCAAAAAGGCAAAAAGCCCCGTCAGACAACTTTGCCGCCACTCGAATTTGAATCAAGCGACGGTTTTAAAATTCTTGTCGGAAGAAACAACCGTCAAAATGATAAGCTGACTTTGAAAACATCGTCAAAGAACGATATGTGGCTGCACACAAAGGACATTCACGGTTCGCATGTAATTGTTGTTTCGGACGGCAAAGAGATTTCCGACACGGCAATCTGTGAGGCGGCACAGCTTGCGGCATATCACAGCAAGGCGAGAAACAGCAGTCAGGTTCCCGTTGACTACACACTCGTTCGTTATGTATCAAAGCCAAACGGTTCAAAACCCGGTATGGTGATTTATGTCAATAACAAGACGCTGTATGTTAAGCCGTCACAGTCCAAAATAAAAACGGAGTGATTTGTATGAAGAAAACTTTGATTGTAATAGATATGCAGAATGATTTTATTGACGGCAGTCTTGGCACTGCCGAGGCTGTGAAAATTGTGCCTAATGTACGCAAAAAGATTGAAGAATACCGTTCAAACGGTGATGAAATTATTTTTACAAGGGATACTCACGGTGAAGATTACCTAAGCACTCCAGAGGGCAAAAAACTGCCCGTTGTGCATTGCGTAAAAAATACTCACGGCTGGCAGATTGCAGACGGACTTGATGTTCCCGATGCAATTCATATTGACAAGCCGTCATTCGGCTATACTCATTGGGATAAATTCTGCTTTGAAAAAATTGAGCTTGCAGGACTTTGCACCGATATCTGCGTTGTGTCAAATGCGTTGATTCTAAAGGCACTTTTCCCGAACGCTGAAATCAGCGTTGATTCGGCTTGCTGTGCCGGCGTAACTCCCGAAACCCACAATTCCGCCCTCGCAACAATGAAAATGTGCCAGATTGATGTGGTGTGATAATGGTTTGAAAATTCAAACTTTATAAAAAACAGCAGTGGCAAACCGTGTTCTCTGCTACAAGTAAATGCATAATTATACAAATACGGTCGGGAAAATTCGGTGTATTGTTTTACACCTGTCTTCCCGACCGCATTTTTTATTATCACCTATTTTTAAAAATCATTCTTCCATTTGCTTGCCGAGGAACGCGGCGGCTGTTTGTGCAAGCTTAATTTCGGCATTTGTCGGGATTTTGGTCTGTTCGCCTGTGAGCATAACTACCGCACCCGAAACATCTCCGGCGGCAATAATCGGATAGATTACCGATGCATAATGTTCAATGCCCTCAATCGGCTGAATATCGCCGAGCGTCTGCTGTGTTGCCGAATAAGTTTTGCGGTTTTCCATATATCCCTCAAGCACAGCTGTTACCCTGCGCTCAAGAAATTCACGCTTTGAAACTCCTGCGGCTGCGATTACATGGTCACGGTCTGTTATGATTGTCGGCATTGAGCTGATTTTTGCAAGCACATCTGCGTATTGTGACGCAAACTCCGCAAGCTCTCCGACAGGCGAATATTTTTTGAAAATAACCTCGCCGTCCGTTGCGGTATAAATTTCGAGCGGATCGCCGCCACATAAAACGTTGACACCGAAAGCCTTGTCCCTTTGGTTACGCACCTTTTGGACTATTGTGGCTTCTAAGCTACTCTCGATGTCCCACTTAAAATTTACGACTTTTCCTCTGTAACCGGCTTTTTCAAGCTCGTCCTCCGTTAATGTTCCCGATTCAAGCAGCATTTGAATATCGGACTTTAACTGAATGTCAATTTTCGATTCGTCGCCGTCGTGAATGATTATTTTATCAATAATAATTGACAAATCGCCTTTGTCAAGCTTTTTCTTATTGACAATATCTCTGAAAATCTCAATAGCGTTTTTGGCAATTCGATTAACCTCAATTGTTTGATTTCGGCGTTCAACCATTAAAGCCGTCTGCTTTTCCAAGCCTTCAATTTTTGATATGAGTTCGTTTTCCATATCCTCATAAGCTTCCTCAATCATATCTCGCTGCTCTTCGTCGGCTTTCATAATATCTCTGATTTTTTGCTTTTGCGTTGCCTTGTATTCCTCTTTTGCCCTTGCCAAATCTACCTGCAAATCCGCAACGCTGTCTGCATTTGATTTCAAATCGTCCGCTTCGTTTGCGATATTCTTTTCGAGCTCGGCAATCATCTTGTCGGAGGTTTTCATAATTCGCTCAACATATTTTTTCAAAACGGTATCAAGCACATCAACTCTGATATGATGAGAGGTACAACCTTTAAGCCCACGCTTATGATAAGTTCCGCAGGTATATGCCGGCGCCAAATCGGGTCGGCTCATTGAAAACATCGGACTTCCGCACTCGCCGCAAAACAAGAATCCGGAATAGTCGTTATCGTATTTTTTCGTTCCACGGTAATTGTTTTTTGTCCTTGTTTTAAGCTGCTGCTGTGCTTTCATAAATTCTCTTGTGGAAACTATCGGTGTATGATGATTTTCAAAAACTATGTTTTCCTCAGCGTTGAGCCTTTTATCGGGTCCGTTAATTCGCTTGCGTGTATATTTTCGCTGGCGAAGTGTGCCGATATAAAAATCGTTTTGCAAAATTCCGCTGACGGTCGGTATAGCCCAAACAGGCGAAGCCTTAAGCTTAATATCAACCTTTTTCTTATTTAATTCCGCCATCTTACGCTTGCGTTCGATTTCAACCATTCGAGGGGTTGGAATTTTTTCGTCTGTCAAGGTGTTTGCTATTTTCTTGTATCCCATTCCGCCGTTATACATTTCAAAAATCCTGCGAACAACCTCTGCACAGGCTTCGTCAACCTCGTAGGTCATATTTTTGCTGTCAATCATATAGTAGCCGTACGGAACGGCACAAATCCAATCGGCGTTATTCTGACGCATTTCAACAACCTTTTTAACCTTTTTGGAAGCGTCGGTAACAGGCATTTCGTTTAGTAAAAATCGCACCTGAATATTATTCCAATCGTCATATGTCGGATAATCTATTCCGTCTCCGATTGATATAATACGCACTCCTGCATCACGCAAATCCTCAAGTTCAACAAGTCCCTTGCTGTTCCTACGGGAAAAACGGGACAAGTCCTTAATCAAAAGAATATCGTAATCACCACTCATAAGCAACGGGCGCATTTTCATATAGGATTCACGCTGCTCAAAGGTATAACCCGAACGGTCTCGGTCAACATAATAATCAACTTCTGCGTCGGGAAATCTTTGCTTTAAGTACGCTTTTATAATTCTTCTTTGGTTTTCAATAGAGGTATTATCTCTGTCTTTTTCGGTATCAACCGAAATACGCATATATGCCGCTATCTTCTTACCCAAAACATCACCACCAATATTATATTTGATTTATGTTCTGCTTTATGAACAACATTGTAACATACTTGTATATAGAAATCAATAAAATTTGAAGAATGTTTATGAAAGTTAATATTATGTACGGCAGAAATAATTCTGCCATTTGAACGAGCTTATCGTTCCAAGTCTTTACTTCGTTTGCGAGCTCGTTCTCTTGCCATAACATCTCTGTTATGAAGCAATAATTCCGTTGTATTTTGGATAAGGTCTTCCGTTCCGGACAAAAAGTTTACTACCTTATATCCTTTTTGGTTCCACTGCCTATATTCCGGTCTCAAAGACTCTCGAAGCTCCTTGTCGTCTTTTTCTTCCTTTGAAAACCAATAATAGGCTATCTTTACCTTGTCATCTACTTCCATAAACATAAGTTAAACCTCCGTTTATTCCATATTTTTCCTCAAATTTATTGTTTCTATTCAGTCATTGTTTTTTACCTGCTGGAGAAGAAAGCTATTTCCACAGCAAACTGCTCTTTTCGGGATACAGGTATTTCTTTTCAATTTCAAGCTGAAATTTGTTTAATTTATCAATTTTGTCTTTCAACAGTCTTGTGTCAACAAAACCGAGTGAATTTGCTTTGATTGCTATTTGATTTAGGTTGTTGCTCATTGCGTAAAACTGACGCATTAAGTCGTAAAATCTGTCATCGGGTTTTTCTCTCGGCTCATAACCCTTAATCAGTATTCTTAACACGGCACTCTGAGACAGTCCGCTAAGTTCAACCTTTTTCATAAAATCGGCATTTTCTTTTTCTGAAAGCCAAAACTGTTTTTTTATTCTTTTCATAGAACTCCTTTCTAATCTTAGAGACAGCTATATTTAGGAGATAGATATATTTTTTGCGGCAGGTAAATATCTTGCTCCTTTAGTATTACTTCACTCTGTTTTATCGACTTTTGAAAATCCGAAAAGCCGATTTCAAAACTTTTTGAGATAAATAATATTTGCTTTTCCCTGTCCCTGCCTGTTTCGCTGTATCAAATCCGCTTTTTCAAGCTCGCCGAACAGTCTTATTATTTTGTCGTGACCGAAATGCAGCAGCTCCTGACCTTGTTTTATTGTGAAGAATTGATACACTCTGCCGTACCTATCAACCCAGCCGTTTCTTGCGGATAAATACATTCGGTCAAGCAGCAATGCGTACAGCATTTTTGCGTCGGTAGAAACCGAACAGTATTTTTGGTCGGTAAACAATGCTTTCGGGATTTTATAGAAAACATATTTTTCCGCTTCGTTTTTCTTAAAGTATTTGTTCAAATTAAGCCTCCTTCTTTCTGTTTTGAAAAGGTGCATTTTTACGCTGTTTTTAGTTTGCTTTCATCTTTCTTATGGCGGGTAATATATTTCCCTGTCTTTTGTTTTTAGCCTTGTTATTCGTGCCATAATAAAAACTCCTTTCACTCATTTGTACAAAAGGGTGCATTTTGGACACCCAAAATTGCCGATTTAACGAATAATTTTTTGAAAAATATTTTTTACCCCTCTACTTGTTTGAACCGGGAGTGCCTTTTTGCACCCCCCCATAAGTCGGAAATTTTTTCAAAAACCCTTCACTTGTTTGAAATGGGAGCAGCATTTTTTGGGGGTGTTTTTTAAAAAGTTCATAATCTTTTAACATTTAGTCCCTTCACTCATTTGGACAAAGGGTGCCGAAATGCACACCCAAAATCGTCGATTTAATAAAAAATTTGCAAAAAAATAAGAAGCCTTTTTCTCAAGCAAGAAAGAAACTTCTAATTATTAAAGAATTTATACCCTAAGAGGTATAGTTTTCTTTTTAAGTAAACAATATACCCGATAGGGTTTATTATAACAAATATCTTATTGACATTGCACCCTAAAGGGTGTAGAATAAGCATAGATAATAACTACAAGGAGCAGTAATATGAACCCGATTGCTGAATTTGTAAAAGAAAACAGAAAAGCGGCAGGACTTACGCAGGAGCAATTTGCATTGCGTTCGGGTCTTGGGCTTCGCTTTGTGCGTGAGCTTGAGCAGGGCAAGGAAACCGTGCGTATGGATAAGGTAAATGTTGCCCTTGCAATGTTCAACGCACAGGCTGTTGCCGGAAAGAAGGAAGATAAATGAGCGTATTCAGAACTGCCTATGTTTATGTGAGAAACACCTTTGCCGGCGTCCTCAAGGAAACGGACAACGGCTATTCTTTCAAATATGATGCCGATTATTTACAGAGCGAAAATGCGTCTGCCGTTTCACTCACCCTGCCTTTGCAAGCGGAAGAATACACATCAAAAACTTTGTTTTCGTTTTTTGACGGCCTTATTCCCGAAGGCTGGCTTTTGAAAATTGTAACCGATAATTGGAAAATTGACAGCCACGACCGCTTCGGCGTTTTGCTCGTAGCCTGCAAGGACGGAATCGGCAATGTTTCAATAAGGGAGGAAAAAGAATGAACTGTTTATGCTGCGGCAAACCTTTGCGCACACCCGATGAAACAGGTTGGCACAAGGCTTGCATTAAACGCTTTTTCGGCACAACCAAGCTCCCCGAAATTGAAATTGACGACAAAACGCTTAATCTTTTGGCAACAGAAACGACAAATAAAGGCTTTACCGTTCCGGGAGTGCAAAAGAAATTATCATTGCACCTTGTCAGCGACAGCCGCAAGCCGAGATTAACACTTGTAAACTATCCGACCGGCTATATTCTCAAGCCGCAGGTTGCAGAGTTTGAAGCATTACCCGAATCAGAGCAACTCATAATGACAATGGCGGATATGGCGGGGATTTCGACCGTTCCGCACGCACTCATTAAAGGCAATGCAGGGCTTGCATACATCACAAAGCGAGTTGACCGCAATTTAACAAGCGACAAGGTAGAAATGCTCGCTATGGAAGATTTTTGCCAGCTTGATTTAAGGCTTACCGAGGATAAATACAGAGGCTCATACGAGCGTTGCGCGAAAATAATCAAGCAGTATTCATCGAGGGTCGGCATTGATATGTCAGAGTTTTACATTAGGCTTGTATTTTGCTTTATTGTCGGCAATTCCGATATGCACCTAAAGAATTTTTCACTTATTGAAACAGCCGAGGGTTCGGGCGAATATGTGCTGTCCCCTGCTTACGATTTACTGCCGGTCAATGCAAATATGCCTGCCGATAAAGAAGAATTCGCACTTGCAATGAACGGTAAAAAAATGAATATACGCAAAGGCGATTTTCTTAAATATGCCGACACCTGCGGCATATCTCGCCAAACTGCCGAAAAGCTTATTGAAAATCTTGTTAAGCTTACGCCAAAGTGGCTTAAAATGTGCGATAAATCATTGCTCCCGGATGACTTAAAAGAGAGACTGACAAAGATTATTACTGAAAGAACAGGCTGTTTGATTAGTAAATAACAGTGAATATCACAACTATCAAACATTATTCGGCGTAAAAAAGTGTAGTCGTCTAACACTTTTTCGTTGTAATTTTTGTAAAGCGGTGTATTTAGTATCATATATATATTGAATGCTATAGAGCAGTCCGATTAGTGAGCAAACAGAAATATTAAAATAAATGGAGAAATGATTATGGCAAGAACAACTAAACCAAAGAAAGAAATATCAATGGAAGAAGCACTTTGGAAGAGTGCGGATAAACTGAGAGGTTCTGTTGAGCCAGCTGAGTATAAGCACGTTGTTCTTAGTTTATTCTTCCTTAAATTTGCCAGTGACAAGTTTGAGGAATGCCGTAATAAGATTATTTCTACACACGGCGAAAAGTATGTGGATATGAAGCCGTTTTATACTCAGGAAAATGTATTCTATCTTCCTGAAGAAAGCCGTTGGAAGTACATTATTGAAAATGCAAAGCAGGACGATATTGCCCTGAAGATAGATACAGCACTTTATACGATTGAAAAGAACAACCCGGCACTGAAAGGTGCTTTGCCGGATAACTATTACTCCCGCTTACATATTGATACGGCAAAGTTGGCTTCTTTGCTTGATGAAATCAATCGTATCAATACAGATGATAAAGAGAACGACATTATAGGTCGTGTATATGAGTATTTCCTTAGTAAGTTTGCTCTTGCAGAAGGAAAAGGTAAAGGAGAGTTCTACACACCAAAGTGTATTGTAAATCTGATTGCCGAAATGCTTGAGCCTTACGATGGAATACTTTATGACCCTTGTTGCGGTTCGGGCGGCATGTTTGTGCAGTCCATCAAGTTCGTAGAAGCACATAGCGGTAATAAAAAGAAAGTGTCTATTTACGGTCAGGAATACACAAATACCACTTTCAAACTGGCAAAAATGAACTTAGCTATCCGTGGTATTTCTGCAAATCTTGGAGAGATGGCAGCCAATACATTTACCAACGACCAACACAAAGACCTTAAAGCAGATTTCATTATGGCAAACCCACCTTTCAATCAGAAGCAGTGGAGAGCCGAGAATGAGCTTGTAGACGACCCTCGTTGGAATGGATATGAAGTTCCACCAACAAGCAACGCAAACTATGGTTGGATACTGAATATTGTTTCTAAACTTTCACGAAACGGTGTGGCAGGTTTCCTGCTTGCCAATGGTGCATTATCTGATGATGGTACAGAGCTGAAAATCAGGCAGCAGCTTATAGAAAATCACTTGGTAGAAGCGATTATTATTCTTCCAAGAAACCTTTTCTACACCACTGACATCAGCGTTACCCTTTGGGTACTCAATAAGAATAAAAAGGCTCGTGTTGTGGAGCAGAACGGAAAGCTCAAACGCTATCGTGACCGAGAAGATGAAATACTCTTTATGGATTTACGACAGATGGGCAGTCCTTATGAGAAGAAGTACATTGAATTGACAGAGGAAGATAGAGCCAAAGTTACAAGTGTATATCATAACTGGCAGCAGGAAGGCTATGAGGAAACTTATGAGAATGTGCCGGAGTTTTGCTATTCTGCTTCTTTTGAAGAAGTAAAAGAAAAAGGATTTACTCTTGTACCAAGCAGATATATTGAGTTTGTCAACCGTGATGAGAACATTGACTTTGATACAAAAATGAAGTCATTGCAGGGAGAACTCAAAGAACTTCTTGTTCAAGAGGAAAAATCCAAATCAGATTTGCTTGCTGTATTTAAGGAGTTGGGATATGAAATCGAATTATAAAGCCTTGAGCGAATTAATTGAAAAAGTAGATGAAAGAAATGCTGATGGTGCGATTACTGAGCTTATAGGTGTCAGCATAGATAAATGTTTTATTAAATCAGTTGCTAATACCAATGGAACTGATTTGAGTAAATACAAAATTATAAGGAAAAATGAGTTTGCTGTAAGTTTAATGCAGGTTAGTCGTGATTCAAAAATACCAATTGCACGATTAGAGGATTATGATGTTGCGATAATGTCTCCGGCATATCCAATTTTCAGAGTTAAGGATACATCAGTTGTTTTACCGGAATACTTGGAAATGTGGTTCAAACGACCTGAATTTGACAGAGAAGCAGCTTTTATTGCGGTTGGCGGAGTTAGAGGCAGTATGCCTTGGGAAGAATTTGCAAAGATGAAATTGCCTGTGCCACCTATGGATAAGCAGAAGAACATTGTAAAAGCGTATAAAACGATTACAGACAGAATAGCCCTAAAGCAGAAGATAAATGATAATTTAGAAGCAACTGCTCAAGCGTACTTCGATAATTTATTCTTTTCTTGTGATGATACGGATTGTACGTTGGCTGATATTGCACTGGTTAATCCCTCTCGACCTCTTTCTAAGGGTGTTGAAGCCCGTTGCTTCGATATGTCAACATTACCGACAAGTGGCTGCATACCTAATGGAGATACAACTAAGCCATATAACGGTGGTGTCCGTTTTATAAATGGAGATACTTTAATCGCACGTATTACACCGTGTCTTGAAAATGGTAAAGCTGCATATATAAATATTCTTAATGAGGGAGAAGTTGCTTTTGGTTCAACTGAATATATTGTTTTTGCTTCTAAAGATGATATTCCATCTTGCTTTTACTATTTTCTCATTAGAAACTCAAAATTTGTAACCTTTGCATTGCAATTTATGAATGGTTCAAGTGGTCGTCAAAGAGTTTCAGGAGAAGAATTAGCTTCTTTTCCGTTAATGATTCCCTCAAAAGAAAAACTGGCGGCATTCAATAAGGTTGGCAAATTAGTTCTTGAGCAAATGAAAGAAGCAACAGAGGAAATTCAGTTCCTAAAACAATTTCAAGAAACGATTACTGCAACATTGTCAAGCAACTAAATTATCATTTATTTGAAAGGATAAAAATGAAAAGAGAATTATTAGCACTTATCAAAGAAATACCTACTATAGAGGGAAAGTTTAGAATTTTTGAGCCATCAGCAGGTATGTGTATTCCATCAGGGGAGTTCATATATGACAATCCTGATTTTATAGAATGGAAAGAAGCAGTTGAATATGAACTGCAACAAATATACGATAGAACAATGGATACCTATATATGGAATATTATAAATGCTACGGGAGTAATACATAAATTTAACGGAAAAAATTATGATGAGAGAAAAAATTTTAATAGGTTAAAAAGTTCTCTTAAAGTGATAGAGAAAAACATTGATAAATATTTCCCTGATGAAAAGTCGATAGAAAGCAAGATTACAAAAGCTATGAAACCAAAGATTTTTATAAGCCATTCATCTAAAGATGTTAAGTATGTAGAACCCATTGTGGAATTGTTGGCAGATATTGGGATGACAAATGACAATCTGTTTTGTTCGTCTATACCTGATTATGGAATTCCTTTAAATCAAGACATATACGAATATTTATCCTCGCTGTTTAGTGAAAATGAGCTTTATGTTATTTTTGTTCTTTCAAGCAATTATTATGGCAGTCCTGCTTGCCTAAATGAAATGGGTGCAGCGTGGGTTTTAAAAAATGAGTACACATCAATTTTACTTCCTAAGTTTGAATACCAAGAAATTGATGGGGCTGTAAACCCTAATAAAATTGGAATGAAATTAGATGACGATGATGAACTGCTCAAAAAAAGGCTTGGAGAATTGAAGAATATCATTTCAGAAAAATTTGGTATAAGTGTACCGGATATGCGATGGGAAAAGAAACGCAATGATTTTATTAGCAAAATAAAGAGCCTTTAATTGATGGCGGAGGAGTGAACGCAATGGCAAATTTTAATGAACACGCATTGGAAATGTCAATAATGGAGTTGTTCAAAGACGAGGGGTATACCTATGTCAGTGGCGACCAGATACACAGAGAAAGGACAGAGGTTCTGCTTACGGACGACCTGAAGCAATACCTCTATAATCGCTATGCGAAAGACGGTATCACACCGAGTGAGGTGGATAGTGTCATTCTAATGCTGCGTAATATTTCCGGTACGATTTATGAAGCAAACAAAGCTGTATTTAAGTTGCTCTGCGATGGATTTATTCTTAACCGTGAGGACAGAACGCAGAAAGACCTCTATATTGAACTTATTGATTTCGACACTCCCGAAAACAATATTTTCAAAGCGGTTAATCAGTTTGAAATTGAGGGCGTAAACAACCAATTGCGTATTCCTGATGGCATTGTGTTCGTAAATGGTATTCCTGTTGTTGTTCTTGAATTTAAGAGTGCTGTAAAAGAAAACACAACGATTATGGACGCATATAAGCAGCTTACAATCCGTTACCGTAGAGATATTCCGGAGATTTTCAAATACAATGCGTTTGTTGTTATCAGTGACGGAGCAAATAATAAATATGGTTCTTTCTTCAGTCCGTATGATTTCTTCTATGCGTGGAGAAAGATAAACTCAGACGATAAAGAACTGGACGGTATCAATTCCCTTGTGACAATGGTAAAAGGACTTTTCCGAAAAGACCGTTTACTTGAAGTTGTCAAAGATTTTATTTATTTTCCAGATAACTCAGATAAGGATTTGAAAATAGTGTGTCGTTATCCACAGTTCTTTGCGGCAAATAAATTGTATGAGAATATCAAGACTCATCTTCGCCCTGAAGGAGATGGTAAAGGTGGTACATACTTTGGAGCGACAGGGTGCGGCAAGAGTTATACAATGCTTTTTCTTACCCGTATGCTGATGAAAAGCAAATACTTTTCTTCTCCGACTATTCTCATTATTACGGACCGAACAGACCTTGACGACCAGCTTTCCAAACAGTTTGTGGGTTCAAAGAAATATATCGGGGATGAAACTGTTGTAAGTATTGAGTCACGTGAGAAACTTCGTGAGGAGCTTCAAGGACGAGAGAGTGGCGGTGTTTATTTGACTACCATTCAGAAATTTACAGAGGATTTGCAGCTTCTTACAGACAGAACGAACGTTATTTGTATTTCTGATGAAGCACACAGAAGCCAAATCAATCTCGACCAAAAGGTTAAGATTACAGAGTCAGGTGTTCAGAAAACCTATGGCTTTGCCAAATATCTGCACGACTCTTTACCAAATGCAACTTATGTTGGATTTACCGGAACTCCGGTTGATGGAACAATCGAAGTCTTTGGTGGTGTTGTAGACGCATATACAATGACGGAAGCTGTTAAGGACGGTATTACAGTTAATCTTGTTTACGATGGTCGTGCAGCTAAGGTTATGCTTAATCAGGACAAGGTAAGACAGATTGAAGAATACTATGCTCAGTGTGAACTTGAGGGAGCAAATGAACATCAAATAGAAGAAAGCCAGAAAGCAGTTGCCAAAATGGAAGTTATTATTGGCGACCCTGACAGACTTCGTGCTGTTGCGGAGGACTTTATCAAGCATTATGAAACCCGTGTGGCAGAAGGTGCAACCGTAGCAGGCAAAGCAATGTTTGTTTGTTCCAACCGAAATATAGCATACGATTTCTATAAGATAGTAAAGGAACTCAGACCGGAATGGACAGAAAAGAAGATTTGTGATGATGGTGTTGTTCTGAGTGAGAAAGACAAAAAAGAGTTGAAGCCAATGGAAAAAATCAAGTTGGTTATGACTCGTAATAAAGATGATGAAAAAGACCTCTTTGATATGCTTGGCACAAAAGAGGATAGGAAAGAATTTGACCGTCAGTTTAAAAATCCGAAGTCAAACTTTAAGATTGCCATTGTTGTAGATATGTGGTTGACTGGTTTTGATGTGCCGGAGCTTGATACTATTTACATTGATAAGCCTATTCAGCAGCATACCCTTATTCAGACGATTTCTCGTGTAAATCGTGTATGTGAGGGTAAGGATAAAGGTTTGATTGTTGACTACATAGGTATCAAGAAAAATATGAATACCGCCCTCAAGAAATATACGAATTTTGAGAGCGAAGAATTTGAAGGTGTGGAGCAGTCTATTACAATTGTAAAAGACCAGTTAGATGTTCTTGGTCAGATGTTCCATAACTTTAACAGCAGTGATTTCTTCAATGGTTCACCTACCGAACAGCTTGCCTGCCTGAACCGTGCGGTTGAGTATGTGCAGTTGTCTGAAGAACTGGAAAGAAGATTTATGGCAGCAGTCAAGAGAATGAAACAGGCATTTAACCTTTGTAGTTCAAGTGAGAAATTCTCTGATGAAGATAAAGATTATATCCATTTTTATTGTGCTGTCCGTTCTATCCTTTTCAAGCTGACAAAAGGCGATGCACCTGATATGGCACAAATGAATGCTCGTGTTCGTGAAATGCTTGAAGGCGCAATTCAGTCTGATGGAATTGAAGAATTATTTGAAACCGGAAAGCATATATCGGTGGATATTTTCAGCGATGAATATATGGATAAGATAAATGCTATTCAGTTGCCGAATACGAAAATCAAGATACTTCAAAGACTTCTTTCTCAGGCGATTGACGAGTATAAGAAAGTCAATAAGATTATGGGTGTGGAATTTGCTGACAGACTCAAGAAAGTTGTTGATGAGTATAATAACCGACGTCGTGATGAAGCGTATGCCAACGAAGTCCTTGATGATGTTGCGGAGCAGCTTGCACAGTTGTTGTCTGAGCTGAAAACAGAAAAGAATTCATTCAAGAATATGGGCATAGATTATGAAGAGAAGGCTTTCTATGATATTTTGAAAGCAGTTGCCAAGAAGTTTGAGTTTGAATATCCGGACGATAAAATGATTGAATTATCCAAGAGGATAAAACTGATTGTTGATGACAAGTCACGTTATACCGATTGGTCTGCCCGTGATGATATCAAGGCAAACTTACAAGTGGATTTGATATTGCTGCTTGATGAGTTCGACTATCCACCAGTAACCATTGATGATGTTTACAAGGAAGTACTTGAACAGGCGGAGAATTTCAAAAAGTATGCTAAGTAAGGAGTAACACAATGCAAACAAATGATAGACCAATTTCAGAGTTAATGATATCTATAAATAAAGGTGCAATACAGTTACCAGATTTTCAACGAGGCTGGGTGTGGGAAGATGGGCGTATAAAAGCACTTATTGCAAGCATTACAAATAATTATCCAGTTGGTGCTGCAATGTTTTTGGAATATGGCAATGATAATATTAGGTTTAAATATAGAGTAATTGAGGGTGTCACCGCTACTGATGTAATCCCAACAGAATTGATACTTGACGGACAGCAAAGATTAACATCAATTTATTCATCTCTTTACAGTAGAAACGCTGTACATACAAGAACTGACAAAGGTAAGAAAATATTCCGCTATTACTATATAGATATTAAAAAGGCATGTGATCCTAATTGTGATAGAGTAGATGCAATATTTTCAGTTCCAGAAACAAGAATTATCACTTCAAATTTCGGCAGGAATATTGAATTAGATTTGTCAGATAGGACAAAAGAATTTGAGAATAAAATGTTTCCTCTTAACTTAATTCTTGATTTTCCGGAAGAACAAAATTGGCAAAATGAATATTATGCTTTTTACAACTACAATCAGGAAATCATTAAAGAATTTACGGAATTCAATAAGAAAATCATTATGCAAACATTACAGTATAAAATTCCTGTGATAAGTTTGGGCAAAGATACACCCAAAGAAGCGGTATGCCAAGTTTTTGAAAATGTAAACACCGGTGGCGTTTCTCTTACTGTTTTTGAATTAGTTACTGCAATTTTTGCAATGGACGATTTTGAACTAAGAAAAGATTGGGAAGAAAGAAAAGCAAAATATTTTGATGGAGATTTGTTATCTTGTATAACAGCAACAGACTTTTTAACAGCTTGTACTTTGCTTTCAACATATAAGAAAGGCGGTACAGTTAGTTGTAAAAAGAAAGATGTATTAAATCTATCTTTGAAAGATTATAATAATTTTGCAGATGCGTTATCTGAGGGGTTTGTTGAAGCAGAAAAAATATTGCAGGAAGAAAGAGTTTTTTCAAATAAAGACCTGCCTTATTCAACACAACTAATTCCGCTTGCTGCTCTATGTACATTATTGTCTAATGGGAATCGCATAAAAGTCACCAATATTAAAAATAAAATTAGGCAATGGTACTGGTGTGGTGTTTTTGGCGAACTTTATGGTGGAGCAAACGAAACGAGGTATGTTAATGATGTAGTTGGTGTTATGAATTGGATTGAAAATAATGGAAATGTACCTAAGACAATTCAGGAATCTTATTTCAATCCTACAAGATTACTCACTTTACAATCGAGGCAATCGGCTGCCTATAAAGGTATAATGGCATTAATACTTAAGAACCATTGCAAAGACTTCATTAGTGGTCGAGAAATGGATTTTACAGTATACAAATCTGAAAACATTGACATTCATCATATTTTTCCAAGAAGTTATTGCGAAAAGAATAATCTATCTAAAGAAAAATGGAATTCAGTTGTAAACAAAACACCTATTTCTTACTCTACTAATAGAGAGATTGGTGGAGTAGCACCGAGTGAATATCTAAAAAAGATTGAAGAAAAAGGACAAGTTGATTATAATTCTTTGAACGATTATTTACAAACTCATCTTATAGATGTTAGTGCAGCAAGGTCAAACGACTTTGAAAAGCACATTGTTTTAAGAGCAAAGTTATTACTTGATGCTATCGAAAAGGCGACAGGTAAAATTATCTCAGGAAAAGATAGTGATGAAGTTATATCTAAATTTGGGGAAAGACTTATATTTTAAACATAATTTTCTAAAACACTCAGGTCTTAGGGTGTCCCTAACGAGGTATTTGGCGACGGTGGGAGTACAAATACACTGCTCGCTAAGTTTACACGGGCGAGGCAGTTTTACCGTTTTACGACTATGGGAGTATAAATGGTCTGCTCGCTAAGATTACACACGCATTTTAAATTCTACATTACACAACAAAGGCGAGGGCATTTCTGCTCTCGCCTTTAAACTTTTATATAGCTATATAGTAAATTTAAAACTGAAATTTTTTAGTTTTTTCTAAGACAGTTGTTTAAGTTTTTCGGTCAAGATTTCTTTCTCTCGGCTTCCGTTTGTAGCAAAACGGACATAAGGAATTTTATACAAATCTAAAATGTGATTCTTCAATAAATCTCGCTCTGCTTGTTTTGTTCCAGCCTTATGATAATGATAACCATCAACTTCAACAGCTAAAACGGGCTTCTTACTAATCCTGCTGTATATCAGAAAATCCAAGTGTGTAGCACTATTCATTGCATACTTGCACTCTTCATCATTTAACAACTGTGGGTCACGGATTAACATATTTAACGGTTGATGACATATCACACTTAAACCAATTAAATCTTGTTCTTCGAGTACATTTTCGATAAGAGCAAACATTAAATTTTCAGAATCGTATTCTGAAATTCGTTTGTGCTTTTGCAAAAACTCAAATCGACTCTTGGTATAATCAGTATAAAGAAAATCAAAAACTGAATAAATTTTGCTTTCCGTAACTGTGAAATTGTTGTATTCAATGTATGAAACCAAATCACCGATATTGCTATCATTCGGTTGTTTGTTGCCTGAAACAACAAGACAAAGCTCTTTTTTTGCACGGGAAACTGCAACATTAAGCATAAAAGGATCATCAGAAAATTCAGTCACTTCATCATCAACAGTTGTAATAATTATTGCATCCTTTTCTCTGCCCTGAAATTTGTGTATGGTTGCAATATCAATTTGTTGATTATCAATTTCACTTTTCAGTTTATTAACTTGATTATTGTATGGTGCAATAATACCGATTTCTTTTGATTCAAAATTTAGTTTCGGAAGCACTTCATCTTTAACAACTTCAATCTGTCGCAGATTCATCCGCTCTCTTGTGTGTTTTCCTTCAACTGTTTTTATAACAGAAAGAACATCGTTTTCACCGTTATCTTTTGTCATTATAACAAGATTGCCACCATAAAATTTTTCATTACAAAAGTTAATAATTTTAGGATGGCAACGGTAATGTTCACGAAGAAGTGTATTAGAGACATTAGGAATAGCTCTGCAAATTGATTGAAGAAAGCTATTTTCAGTATAATTGTATGAACTTGAAATATTAAAAGATTCGAATATAGAATTCGCTCGATTTTTGATGTCTTCTGTGATAACATTCGGCAACTGTTTTGTATCACCCACTATTACCGCATTCTTTGCACACGATAGAGCTAATGCTCCGGTTGTGACATCAACCTGAGACGCTTCGTCCATTATTATATAATCAAATTTTGCGTTTTTGCCAAGTGAACTCCTTGAAGAAAATGTTGTGCTTAATACTATAGGATATTCATTAAGAAATTCCTGTGGATTTTTCCAAAGATCATCGATTGAAAATTTCTTTCTTCTTTTTGAATTTCCGTATTTTAAAAATAATTTGTTTTTGAGAAAACTCATTGACATATCAGTCAATTTAGTCATTAAGTCATATGCCTTTTTTACTTTCAATTCGTTTTCAAGGGAAGATATTTCATTGGTTAATTCTTGGCCTTTACAAGTGTAGTACATTTTTTGAAAGGCAGTTATAATTTTTGAGATGTCTTGGTCATAAAACTTCCAATCAAAAATTCTGTATTTTAGAAGTCCTTTTAGCTTAAACCAAAAAGAAATTTTGCTTTCTTTTTCAGCTATATATAAGCACTCTTGCCATAAAGTCATTAAGTCAAAAGATTTAATATTTTTCTTTATACGAACTTCATTTTCGGTAGTTGTTTCAGAAATATAAACATCAAAATGTTCTTTTTCGACTGTAAGGTTTTGAAGTTCAATTCGGGCATTTGCCAATCTTTCTTGTTTTTCAAATATATCCTTAAGCTCATTTGAACATTCCTGTACTTGCTGCAAAGAAATATTTTCGTCACTCTTCCAAGATGAAATGTTTGGATATTCATACATTTGGGATTTAATAAATTCGTTTTTATTTTTAGAACTGCCCAAAGGAGCAACAAGAAAACCAAGGTTATACTTATCCGAATTTAGCTTTTCAAATACATTAAGTGTTGCGGAATTGTTATTTGATACAATCTGAACAGATTTTCCGTCAACAAGTAGGTTAGCAATGATATTTAGAATTGTCTGTGTTTTTCCTGTACCCGGTGGTCCCTCAATTACACTAACTTGATTTTCTAAAGCATTTTTTACAGCTTTATACTGACTTGCATTACAACCAAAAGGAAAAATAGGGATTATATTTTTATTAAAGCTATTCAAACTGAAATCGTTTGGAGATAAGTATGAAGCTAATGCCGAGTCAGTTGATAAATAGTCAATTTTCTCATATTGTTTTGAAAGTAGTTTAGTTCCGTCATCAGCCTTTAACTCAGCTAAATCAGCTATTTGTTTGAAATATTCAAGAACACTTTTAACGGTGCTATTATCTAAACAAGAATGGTCAATTTGTAAATCAGAACCTAAGTAATCACTTTCCTTACCATTGTCAAAACAAATATGATAATAATTTCTGTATGAATTTTCAAATAAGTAGATTGCTTCAATGTTAAATAATTCATTTTCACCGTGAGTTATTTTAACGGTATTAGGATTAATAGCGATAGGTTTTTTTAACCAAGTAACATTATTATAGTTGTAACTGTACACTTTACCGTTATTAAAAATTATATCGTACTTATGAGTTGTGTTGTTATAATTACAAAACTTTATATCAGGAGTAACTATTCTTCCGTTTGCAATTATCATATTACTCTTTGTATTCAAACTATCACCCTTTAGATGTTGAATCAATATTTTTATTATACTACATTTTAGATTTAACAGCAAATGAAAAAAGAAGAATATCAAAACGATACTCTTCTTTAAGTAATTTAGATGTGGTATATCACTTCACCATTCACAATTTCCGCTGCTCGGTTGCGGATATTATTCATCTTTTGCACCCACAACATCATATCGGTTTCTTTGAGTTTTTCGGTAACATTTTCCTTTTTGGCAAGTGATTTTACTGTTTCGTCGAATAGCAATTTTGCTCTTTGGTCGATTTCGGCAAGATATGAATTAAGTATGCCTGCCGTCAAAAGATTGTAATAAATCACTTTGTGACGTTGTTTCAAGTATCGCTTGTGCCTCATTCCCCACACGCCTATTTGGGCGTTTTGCTCTGTGTTGAGTTTGAGATTTGGCAAGCGATAATCTCCCACCTTGCGATATGTACCGCCTTGTTTTTCGTAAATTGTCATTGTCTTTTCCTCCGTTTGATTTATTTGTAAATGCAGCGTTCGGCGAAGCGAAGCATTGCAATACAGTACTTTTCAAACGGTGTCAACGTTTTATGATGGGGGTCTCCCTCACGAATACGAAGCGTCCGCCTGATTTCTTTCGGTATAACCACTCTGCCGAGATCGTCAATTCTTCTGACGATTCCTGTTGCTTTCATATTTAAAACTCCCTTCGGACAGTTATGTCCCTTGTCTGATACATATTCAGCAAATTATTTGCAGTAATATTGTTTGATTCATACAGTTTTTTATACCGAAATTTTCTTTGGTGACATATTTTTACAGCATATAAAAAATATAACTTTATCACGATTTAGTTAATCGTAACCACCTAAATTGCAAAATAATCTTGACTTAGCAAAAACAGTGGTTTATAATTTAGTTAATCGTAAATAACTAAATCGTAGATGAGTAATTTGCAAACGGTCAGAGGTGAGAATTTTGTTTATAGGCAGAAAGAATGAGCTTTTACAGCTTAACAGATTGTATAACAGCGGAAAATTTGAATTTGCCGTCATATACGGTCGCCGCCGTGTAGGAAAAACGGCTATCATAAACGAGTTTGTCAAGGATAAAAACGCAATTTGTTTCACAGGAGTTGAAACAAATGCAAAGCAAAATCTTGAAAATTTGAGCGAGTGCATTCTTGAATTTTCAACAGGAATGAAAACGGATACTGCTTTTTCAAACTTTCAGTCGGCACTTGAATATGTTTTTAAATTGTCAGAGAACAAAAGAATCGTCCTTTGCCTTGACGAATATCCGTATGTAGCAAGAGCGTCAAGAAGTCTTGCATCAACACTGCAAATGTTAATTGACAAATATAAAGACAGTTCAAAGTTGTTTCTTATTCTCTGCGGTTCATCAATGTCGTATATTGAGGACCATGTGCTTGCATACAAAGCACCCTTGTATGGCAGAAGAACGGCTCAATTTAAGATTTTGCCGTTTGAATTTTGCGAGGCTTGTGAGTATTTTAACGGAATGTCACCTGAAGATAAGGCGCTTGCCTACGGGCTTGTGGGAGGTACACCGCAATATCTTTTGCAGATTAACAACAAAATTTCAATAGAGGATAATATAAAAAATATTTTTCTGAATCCTGTATCGGCTCTGTATGAAGAGCCTAACAATCTTTTGAAACAAGAGGTAAGAGAGCCGGCTATTTATAATGCCGTGATTACGGCAATTGCTACGGGTGCATCAAAAATATCGGAGATTTCAACAAAGGTTGGAGAAACCTCAAGCACTTGTGTTGCTTATGTCAAGAATCTTGTTGCTCTCGGAATTGTGAGAAAAGAAGTGCCGTACGGTGAAAAATCCACAAAGAAAACAATTTATTCTATTGAGGATAATATGTTCAGATTTTGGTATCGTTTTGTGCCGGAAAATTCTTCGATAATTTCAAGAGGTGCGGTTGAACTTGCGTACAGTCGAATTGCACCGTATTTGTCGGATTATATGGGTGCTGTGTTTGAAGAAATCTGCAAGCAGTATTTGTGGAAAAGGTTGCTGAACGGTGATTCCGAAATTGATTTTACGGATATCGGCAGATGGTGGGGAACAAATCCAAAAACAAGACAACAGGAGGAAATTGATATAATCGGCTCGGCAGATAAAAATACGGCTCTTTTTGGTGAATGTAAGTGGCGTAATGAAAGTGTTGACCTCGGTATTCTTGAAACACTTGTTGAACGCAGTAAGCTTTTTAATTTCGACAAAAAGCATTTTTATATTTTTTCAAAGTCCGGTTTTACAAAGGGTTGCATTGATAAGGCAAATGAACTCGGAAATGTCAGCCTGATTGCTTATGATGATATTTTAAAATATAATAACGAAAATTAAATGTAAAAATCCCCGTCGGAGAATGCTGAGGTTTTATAAGGCAGTATGATAAAACTTAATAAAACTAAGGCATTGCAATGGCAGATGAGGCTTTGACTGTAAAAGGTCAGAGCCTTTTTCTATTTCTTAAATCCACACATTTGTCTTTTCGTTTTGTATTCAGCATAATGAAGTTACCAAATCCAAGGAGGCTTCAATATGAAAACAAATTTTGAAAATATAGGCGGTAGTTATTCGCAACAAGGCGATTATCTTTTGCCAACTCTTACGCTACCTGATGAAAACCAAAGGCAAATCAGTGTGTGGGCAATGAGGCACAGACGCTATTTGAAATCAAGTCATCGAGTGCTTTATTACAATCTTCTTACATCGGGTAAGCTTTACAATTACCTTGCCGATGTTGAGCTTCAGGCAGAGAATTTGTTTGAACAGACAATAAAATCACTTGCTGAGCAGGAACAAGTTACGGAAAAACTCAAAGCCGAAAATATGATGTTGTGGGTGCAAAAGATGAATAATATTCGCAACAGAGCAACAGAAATCGTTAATGAACAAGTAATTTATAAATGAGAAAAAGGCACAACTTGCGGAGAAAATTTTCGTATGTTGTGCCTTAATTTTTTTGTGAAATTGAATGTACAAACTTAGCGAGCAGACCATTTGGTTATCCAAACGGTAATTTTCTCGTTAGGGACACCCTAAGACCCGCTTTTTGTATTCGACTTTAATATTGAAAAAACGAAGTGGCTCAATGTTGCAAAGGAAAACATTATTGACATATAGTCAAAGAGATAAAGCAGTAGGTGTTCGTTATCTCCAAGGAGGAAAAACTGATTTTTCAGAAACAGGTAAGATGCTATATCCCGTTTGAAAAATGCGTAAATTCCGTATGCGAAAATGAGTATGAATATTATTTTGAAAACAGTCCTCACTTTTGGTGAGAGTTGCTTTTTCTTTTTTATCATTAGCAAAATCATATTGAAATGAAGTCCAAGGTGGAGCGACATAAATATAAATCCCCAATATGCAGAAAGCATATGGATTCTGTTCGCTGCATAGGTTGATTTTATATTCAAAAATGTAAACAGATGCCTTGAAACAATTACCCCGCTGACGATTGAGCCGACAAATGATATAAGCACAAGCAAAACAAGAATATTTTGAAAAATTCTTATAGGTGTTTGCCTGCCTTTTGTTAAATGCTTTGCCCAATTTATATTGAGTGCGTGATGAACAACAAAAAGCACAAACATAGCAACGCCGACTACCTCGTGTGCAGTTGAGCCTAAAAGTTCGTAGGACATCAAAAGAAGCAGAGCAAATGTCATTAAAATATCAATTGGCGGCTTTAGTTTTAATTTTGTTTTTGAATTCATACGGTTTTGTTTAAGTCTTCAGCCTCTTTGGCGTTCGTTGCCATTCCCATATATTTCATACCGTAAAGTCCGGCAAAGCGTTTCATTGTGTATTCGCCTGTGTCAAGCATCCAATTTTCAGGTGCTGCACCTTGAAATACAAAATATAACTTTCTGCCTAAGAGCTCGCTCTCGTCAACCTTGCCGTAAAAACGGTCTAAAACATTACGAACAGAGCCGCAAATATTGTGCCAATAAAGCGGAGAACCGATAACGATTGTGTCAGCCTCTTTCATTTTTTCAATCACTCTGTCAAGTCCGTCATGAGGTAAAGTTTGACCGTATGAGCCGATTGTGAAGTCAGTTAAATTAAGTGTTTCGTATTCCTTGCCGTTCAAAAGAATTGAGGCAAGATTAGCAGTATTTCCGTTTTTGTTCGGACTGCCGTTAATAAAAAGAATTTTCATAATATTACCTCTCTTAATAATTTAATGTTCGCCGAAAAGCCAAGACATAATGGTATCACCGTAACAGTAACCGCCAAAAGCACAACTGTAAATTTACGGATTTTATTTAAGCTCAAGACCGTTCACCCAAGATTCAACCTTGCTTGATGAGGCATCTGAAGAAAATCTTTCGCCATCCTGCCAATTGCCTGTGCCTGCCATATCGGCTAAAAGGTCACCACTCTGACCTAAGCCTGATGATGTTGATGTGCAAAACGGAATAACGGTTTTGCCGCTGAAATCATTGCCCTTAACAAAATTGTTTACAGGCCAAGCAGCAATGCCCCACCAAATCGGATAGCCGATAAATACTGTATCATAATCTGCCCAATTATCAGGCGTAGTCTTTGTAAGTGGTACATCACGCTTGCTTTCGTCGTTGTGCTCAACACTTACGCGGCTATTGTCATCAGTCCAGTTAAGGTCATCGCTTGTGTAAGGGTCAACAGGTGTAATCTCAAACAAATCTGCTCCGGAAGTGTCGGCTATAGTTTCTGCAACAGCTTTTGTGCTACCTGTTGCAGAATAATAAACAACTAATATTTTTGAATGTGTATTAGAATTTTGGGTATTTTCATCGGTAGATTTTGAAGTATCTGCCGTTTGTGAAGTGCTTGGGGTTGTATTTGAATTGTCGCTCGAATTATTAGAGCAAGCTGCGAACGAAAACACAAGCACGAATGCCAAAAGAATTGAGGTTAATTTTTTCATAATCTTAATCTCCTTTAATTTAATTATTTTTGTTCGTCAACAGGCGGTATCATCTCGGCATACTTTTTAAGCATTTCCGGTGTTGAGGTATAATATCTTACACCCTTATCAAGTAATGATATTTTTGCCATTTCTTCATTAGTAAGTGAAAAATCAAAAATATCAAAATTTGCCTTGATATGGTCGCTGTTCTTTGAACCCGGGATAATAATGTTGCCCTCCTGAATATGCCAACGAAGAATGATTTGAGCTGTCGACTTACCGTATTTTTCAGCAAGGCTCTTAAAGAGTGGCTCGTTAAGAAGTGCACTGTCACCGTGACCCAGCGGATACCAAGCCTGAATTTTAATATCCTCGTGAGAAAGGAATTTTTTAAGTTCCTTTTCCTGATAATAGGGGTGCACTTCGGTTTGAAGAACGGACGGCTTAACCTCGCAGATATTTAGGATTTCGCAAATCTGCTCTTCATTAAAGTTTGAAAGACCGATTGCACGAACCTTGCCTTCCTTGTATGCCTTTTCCATTTGCTTATATCCTGCAATATAGTTTCCGGCAGGCTGATGAATTAAAAGCAAATCAATATAATCTGTTTGAAGTCTATCAAGAGTTTTATCTACTGCGTCGTCCTGCTCATAAAATGACGGCCAAAGCTTTGTCTCAAGAAAAATATTTTTACGGTCAATGCCAGCGTTTTTCATTGCTCTGCCTACTGCTTTTTCGTTGCAATAAGCATTTGCTGTATCAATAAGCTGACATCCGTTTTTGAGAGCGTAGGTTGCAGATGCTTCTGCCTCGTCAGGGGACAGCAAAAATGTTCCGATACCCTGCATAGGCATTTGATCATCGTTATTTAATTTTGTAAATTCCATAATAGTTACTCCTTTTCTGCTTGATAATTAAATTTTAATATCTAAAGTTTACTTTAGGTCAAGGGTTTACTTACATTCTTCAAAAATTTTTAATATTTCCTCGTGTGTCATCTTTTTGTATGCACCCGGTACAATGCCGCATGAATCTGCAATTTCTTTAAAATTGATGTTTTCATCAATTCCAAGTTCCTTAAAGGTTGTCGGCATACCGATTTCCTTAATAAAATCTGCCAGGGCCTCAACACCTGCCTTTGCAAGCTCTTCGTCTGTTTTGCCGTCTTTTGAAACACCCCAAACATTAACTGCAAACTGAGCAAATTTCTTTTCGCCTGCCTTGCAAATATGTCTGTAATAAACAGGGTGAAGAACGGCAAGACCTGCACCGTGGTTACAGTTAGTGTATGCGCCGAGCTGATGCTCCATTTGGTGGCACTCAAAATCCGTCTTTTTGCCAAGTTTGATGATACGGTTTTCAGCCATTGTTGCGTCCCACATCAGGTTACTTCTTGCTGTGTAGTCCTCGGGATTTTTGATAGCGGCACGCAAATTGGTGATAACATTTTTCATAAGAGCCTCGGATATATCGTCCGATACATTGCTTTCGTTCGGCTCACTGAAATAGATTTCCATAATGTGTGAAAGAGTATCAAAAGCACCCGATACCATTTGAAATTCAGGAACACTGTATGTGTAGGTCGAATCAAGCATAACGAATTTTGCGTTAAGCTGAGGATAATCTTTGCCTGTTTTGATTTTAAGTTCTTCGTTTGTGATTACCGCACCGCCGTTGCATTCACTACCCGTGCCTGAAACAGTGACGATAATACCAAGCGGCAACGGTTCAAAATCAATTACACCCGGTCTTGCCCAAAAGTCAGCCCAAATGTCGCCGTCATATTTTGCACCGAGTGAAATTGCCTTACAGCAGTCCATAACACTTCCGCCGCCGACTGCAAGAATCAAATCAGCATGGCTTTCTTTGGCAAGTTTGACGCCCTCAAGCACCTTGCTGTAGGTCGGGTTTGACGGAATACCGCTAAACTCAACAACTGCCTTATTTTCTTTTTTGAGTACGGTTATAACCTCGTCATAAATGCCGTTTTTCTTAATCGAGCCACCACCGTAGCAGAGCATAACCGTGTCGCCGTAAGCTGAAAGAATATTTGAAAGATATTCTTTTACACAGCCTTCGCCGAAATATACCTTTGATGAATTTTCAAAAACAAAATTATTCATAGCTTTCTCTCCTATCCTGAAAATTTGATTTTATTATTTCATCGAGTGATACATTTTCATTTCTGTATCGCTCGTTTTTGTTTTTCTCGTGCTTAACGATAATTGCCTTTTGAGGGCAAGCGTGAACACAGGCAAGGCAGTATTCGCATTTTTTGCTTCGCCTTTGTGCATAATTTGTCAGCACAATTATATTACCTGTCGGGCAAACCTTTTCGCACACTTTACAGCCGATACATTTATCGGTTATTTTAATCATCTTGCCGTTATTAAATGACGGAATAAGTTTGTTAAGCGTTGCCACTTGCTTGTGGAGCTTTCTGTCTGCGTCTGTTGCAGAGGGAATGCCTTTTTTCATCAGTCGAATATTCTTGATAATATGTGCAATTTGAATATCCGTCTGCTTGTCAATTTTCTTTTCTTCTGCCATATCAAATACAGGCAGGTAATTATCAACGCAGTGAACGGTATCTATATAATCAAAGTTGATACCGAGAGCCTTAAACTCGTTATATGTAAACTCGGGGCAGTCGCTTGCACTGTTGCCATAGGTTAAAATGAGATACATATATTTTGTATCAAACTTCGATTCTTTCAAAAATTCTTTTACCGTATTCGGTATTTCGCCGCAATAAACAGGGCAAACAATACCGATTTGGTTGTCTGAATAGATTGATGAATTTTTTATAGCCTGCGGTATGCTGACAGGATATTTGTCAATACACTTTGCAACATAAAGGCTGTTGCCCGTTGCGGTGAAATAAAATACCATAATTACTTCCTCTTTTTTATCACTTTCGACCCACCGAAAACAGCGGACATATTTATATTATCAAGCTTATTATCAATCGCTGATACCTCATCGCTCGTTAATATAATATCTGCCACTCCTTCGTTGTTTTTCTTTTCAACTATATTATAAGAAAAACGAGACCTCGTATGAAGTCTCGTTTTGTTATTCAGTATATACCTTTAGATTATAACTGCTTATTTAGTTTTAACTATATTCTTAGCCGCATCTAAAACCCGTCGAACATTTTCGCTTGGAGTCATCGAATGTAAAAGACCGTACGGAATGCTGTATTCCCACTCAACAGGAATAACTTTCAGCAAAGGATGAACATTTGCCCAACCCGGTATTGCAAGCAAAACATCGTTCGTGTTTTCGCATCTGTTAAATATGCTCATATTGTAAAAATCGAAATCAACAATATGTATCTGCGTATGATTTTGCCAAATATCATCACGCAATTGGTCAACATAATTGCTCCAGCCACGGTGCATAAGCATTAAATTTTCGCCGTATAAATCGCTGATTTGAAGCTTATCCTTTTGTGCAAGCTTGTGGTGAATGGATACGGCACAGCAAAACGGCTCACGAGATAATTGCAAGCCCTCGCATTTTCTGAGTTTAAGCATTGTGTCGTCAAATATTCCGCCGATAATATCAATGTTCTTCCCCAAATTCGCAAGTATTTCTTTTGCGTTTTCGGGTGTGTTCTCAAATGGAACAATTTCAAATTTTATATCCGGGCATTGCTCTTGAATTTTCGGCCACATTTGCATAAGTAATTGAGCAGGAGTTGTAGGCGACGAGCCGATACGAATAATATTTTCGCCCTCGCTCATTGCATTTTTCGCCCTGACAACACTGTCCTTGCAATAGCCGATAATGTACTTAGCGTCTTGATAAAGCGACTTGCCTGCGTTAGTCAGTATCAACCCACGGTGCGTACGCTCAAACAAAACCAAGTCAAGCGAGCTTTCAAGCAAATTGATTTGCTTAATAACGGCAGTCGGCGTGATATACAATTCCTCTGCCGCTTTGTTAAAACTTCCTGCGTCCGCAACCTTTATAAATGTTTCTATCTGTGGATTATACATCATCCCACCACCTACATAACAAAATTAAATCACAATCTGTTGTATATCAAAATGATAAATATTTTTCTTAATTATACTTTAAAACTCTCAAAAAATCAAATTGACTAATAAATATCCGTCTGAACACACAGGCGGCTATTTTAATTTTTTAACTTTTCCATCTTATGGTGGTACAAAACGCTTCCCCCTGTTCAAACAAGTAAAGGGCATAAAAAATTTTTCCAAATAATTTTCATTAAACCGTCAATTTTGGGTGTGCATTTCGTCACCCTTTGTCCAAATGAGTAGAGAGGTAAATATTAAAAAATATAAATTTTTCAAAAACACCCCCCAAAAAAGCGTTCTCAGTTCTAACAAGTGAAGGGGTAATAAAAAAATATTGGTCAGAGGGTTAATTTTTGCCCGTTTTCGTTGCCTACCAAGTGAGAGGGAAAAATTATTTGCAAATAGGGGGTGCAAAATGCCTCTCCCGGTTCAAACAAGTGAAAGGAGTTTTTACAATGCCGAGATTATCAAAGAAAGCAAAACAAGAATGGGATTTTTTCATAAATCCCGAAACAGGCAGAAGAACATACAACAGCCTTTGCCGAAAATGCAAAAACAAATGCAAGCAGAGCTACAAGGCAATCGTTATTTTCTGCCCGAAGTACAAATCCAAAAGAGGTGCAAAAAGCGTTAAAAAATCGCCGTGAATATGATGACAGCGGTTAATTTAATATAGCGATACTTGTTTTCAATAAAATGTCGATACAAAAGAAAAAATTACCGATTTCGGCACCAAATCAATACAGAAACAGAGGTGATACAGTGAACAAATATTTCAAAATATCGGATGCTAAAAACTTTGCTTTCTACAAAGTACCGAAAGCGTTATTTGAAGAGAAGTACAAATCTGTTTCAACCGATGCGAAAATGTTGTACGGACTTTTGCTTGACCGAATGCATTTGTCCGTCAAAAACGGTTGGATAGATAATCAAGGCAGAGTATATCAGTATTTTACGATAAAGTCTGCCCAAGAAAAACTGCATTTCGGTCACGAAAAAATATGTAAATTGTTCTCGGAACTTGAAACTTCGGACTTAATACTTCGCAAAAAGCAAGGTCAAGGCAAACCGAGCATTATCTATCTGAAACAATTCTGATTTTCGGTTTTCTTAATTTCCGAATAACGGAAGGTAATAAGACTTAGAAGATTAAGACTGTTACCGGCCGAGAAAAGAATATATATGGAGGTTAAAATGATAAAAAACATAAGCATAGATTTACTTGTTCCTTTTGAAAATCATCCGTTTAAGAAAAGAAACGGAATCGAACATCAAGAATTAACAGAAAGCATAAAAGAAAACGGATTGCTTGAACCGATAATAGTTCGTTCTTTTCCGGCGGGTAAATATGAAATTATCAGCGGACACAGACGAGTTGAGGCGTGCAAGGAACTCGGGATAACAAGCGTACCCGCAATAATCGAAGAACTCACAAAAGACGAGGCGATTGTGCAAATGGTGGATTCAAACATACACCGTGAACATATTTTACCGAGCGAAAAAGCTTTTGCATACAAAATGAAATCAGAGGCTTTGAAACATCAAGGTAAAACTTATGGACAAGTTGTCCACAAGTCAAGAGATAACATATCCGATACCGAAAGCGGCAGAAATGTTCAGCGATATATCCGCTTAACAAACTTAATACCCGAATTACTTAAACTTGTTGACGAGGAAAGGATAGCCTTTACTCCTGCGGTTGAACTTTCATATCTGTCGGAATATGAACAACAAATATTACTTGAACAAATAGAATTTACCGATGCAACACCGTCATTATCGCAAGCACAGCGATTAAGAAAATTCAGTGAACAAGGTAGATATTCAACTGATGTTGTATTTGCCGTTTTGTGCGAAGAAAAGCCCAATCAAAAAGAACAGGTTAGATTTATGGAAGATGATATACGCAAATATTTTCCGAAGAACTACACCAAATCCGATATGCAAAAGATAATTATTTCACTGCTTGAAAAATGGCAAAGGCAAAGAGAAAGAAATAGAAGGGACGAAAGATGACAGATAAAAACAAATCAATATATGCACCGTATTTTGAAAAGAATGATGAAGCGTTCTTTATGAAAATAGGCAACACAACTTATGAAGTCAGTACACATTTTAATCCTAACGGCAGAGAAAATGTGCTTCAACAATTTGAAGATTTACTTACAGAATTAAAGATAGCATAAGTTTGCACAATCGACACTGCGGCATTGCAAGTGTACAATACCTATACATTGTAATGCCCTGTTGTCCACAGAAAGGAGCAAATAGTTTATGGCAACAAACAAAAATATACAAGGGCAAGAAGAAAGAATCACCGCTCTGTATTGCCGCTTATCTCAAGACGACAATTTAGAGGGTGAGAGTAATTCAATATCAAATCAAAAAGAAATTCTTATGACTTATGCAAAGAAAAACGGATATTTACATCCGCAATTCTTTGTTGATGACGGTATCAGCGGAACAACATTTAACCGTCCCGGTTTTCAGGAAATGGAAAACCTTATTGAAGCTGGTAAGGTATCAACCGTAATTGTAAAAGATTTATCCCGTTTTGGCAGAGAGCATTTGCTTTGCGGTCATTATACGGAAATTGTCTATCCGACTTTAGGCGTCAACTTCATCGCCATACAGGAAAATGTTGATACCACGAAAGGTATGGGAACGGAAATGATGCCGTTTCATAACATTTTTAACGAATGGTATGCTGCACAAACTTCAAAGAAAATCCGTGCCGTTAATGAAATGAAAGCCTCAAAGGGTATGAGGATTTCTTCAACAGTGCCTTATGGTTACAAGAAAATTGAAGGTAACAAGGAGCAATGGTACATAGATGAGCCTGCGGCTGAAATTGTTAGAAAGATATTTAATCTTTGCATTTCGGGTAAAGGTCCGTCGCAAATTGCAAGACAACTTGAAGCTGAAAAAGTGCTTACGCCGACAGCATATTTCAATTCCGTAGGTAAGAAAATAAGCAATCCTATGCCTGTTAACATCTATCATTGGAGAGAAAATTCTATTGTTCATATTCTTGAAAACAGACAATATACCGGCTGTACTGTAAACGGCAAAAGTACAACAGTCAGTTATAAAGTGCATAAGAAAATTGAGAAATTACAAGAGGATTATCAGATTATTCCAAACACACAAGAAGCAATTATCAGTGAAAACACTTGGTTGAGAGTGCAAGAACTCAGGAAGAACAAAAGGCGAAATACCGCAACAGGAAGAAGGAGTTTGTTCTCAGGTTTAGTATATTGTGCCGATTGCGGTTCTAAACTTCACTTTTGTGCTTCTAAAAGCTTAAAGAAAAATCAAGAGTTTTGGAGGTGTTCTTCCTACAAAGACGGTCGTGGTACTTGCACAATTCACTTTATACGAGATGTTGTACTTGAAGCAATCGTTAAAGAAGCCATATCCGAACTTGCGGATTTTGTTCGTTGCTACAACAGTGCATTTCTTTATCTTATCTCCGAAAAGAAAGGTGCAGAATCCATAAATCGAGAAAAATCTTTGCGAGCCAAAACCGAAAGTGCAAAGCAAAGAATATCCGATTTGGACAAGTTATTCTCAAGAATTTATGAGGATAATATTCTCGGTAAGTTATCCGATGATCGTTATTCCCGTATGGCAAATGAATACGAAGCTGAGCAAAAGCGACTTATATCAGAGGTTGAAGAAAATGGAAAAGCTCTCATTGAACTTCAAAAGCAAACTGTTGATATGAAGATGCTCTATCAAGGGCTTATGGAATTTACAGAGATGAAACAGCTTACTCCGACCGTTGTAAACAAACTTATTGAGCGTATTGAAATTCACAACAATGAGAAGAAACATTCTCACAATAATGTTAAAGTGGATATTTATTTTACGGCAGTCGGGTTATTTGACATCCCAACAGAGCAGCAGCTTATTAATATAATGGAAAGAGTAAAACAGAAAAAAGCGGAAAAATCCGCTTAAATAAAGAAAAGGTGTAACCCCCTTTATCGGGATTACACCATAATTCCTTAAATACTGCCTTATTAGCCCATGGCTAAATCTGACGGGGATTTGACTTTGTTGTAAGCGATTACGCTTTCTTGGATTTTGAGGTGATTTTGTCTGCAATTTTGGTAACTATGACGCAGAGGATGATTGTGAAAACCATATCGGGCAGAGTGTTGCCGACGATAATGTCAACATTCATCAGGAAACGATATACCGCAAAGCCTGCAAGCCATACTATAATGTTGCAGATGTCAACGGCTTTGTTTGCTCTGTCTTTTTTGAGAATGAAAAAGTCTGCAATCTGAATGGCAATCATCGGAGCAAATACCGAACCGATGAGATAGAGAAAATCGGTAATGTCATCCATAGGATAAACAATTGCGGCGATTACACCTACTATTGTTACTGCAACGGCAACATATTTTCCTTTGAGTTTTGAGAATATCGACTCACTCGAAATTCCTGCCGAGTAAGCATCAAGGAAGGTTGTTGTAACTGTTGAAAGAATTACAATTACAAGACCTGCAATGCTGAGTCCTGATTTAAGCATGATTTTTGCAATATCGCTTTCGCCTGTAAGGATAGATGCACTCATACCGATTATGTACATCCAACAGCTTACCGCACCGTAAACAAGTGTGCTTGCGAGAGTTGCCTTGAACGGCTTTTCCGCCTCTCTTGTGTAGTCGCTGATGAGCGGTAACCATGAAAGCGGCATTGCTACCGAAAGCTCAACTGCCGCACCGAATGACATTGAGTCATCGCCTGCCGCACCCATACCGTTGCCGTTTCCGAAAATAAAGAAACACATCACGATTGTGAGAATGAACAGTGCCGCCATTGCGATTGTGTTGAGCTTGCCGAGGTTTGAAATGCCGACAAGAATCCAAAGCACAATCAATGCGCCGATTACGATACAGGCAATCCACCTGCCTGTGTCGCCCATATTCAGAATACTGTTCACGGAAAGCGAACCGTCATAAATCATAATGGCTGTCCAGCCGACAAGCTGAATAACATTGAGGACAGAGAAAAGAAGTCCGCCCTTGTTGCCAAAGCTCATTTTTACGGTTTCCATTGAGCTTTTACGGCACTTACCGCCGATGAGTCCTGCACAAAAGAGCATTGCACATCCGATTATGTGACCGATGATTACGGCTAAAATTCCCTTTTCAAAACCTAACGGAGCAAAGTATGTACCTGTGAGAATTTCGGCGATTGAAACGCCTGCTCCGAACCATATCAAACTGTTTTCAAATACACTTGTCTGCTTTTTCATTGCTCTGCCTCCGAATTTTCTTTTGTAAATTTACTTTGAATGTCAAAAGCGTGGTTCATGGGACCGCTGCCTTTGCCGAGGTCAAGCATTGCCGCAAGTGCGCCTGAAATATAATCCTTTGCACGCTTTACGGAAGCGTCAAGGTCAAAGCCTTTTGCAAGATTTGCGGCTATTGCACTTGAAAGTGTACAGCCTGTTCCGTGTGTGTTGGGATTGTTGATTCTTTTGCCGTTGTACCATGTGTAGGTGCCGTCTTTAAAGAGCAAATCGTTTGCATCGTTAATCTGATGTCCGCCCTTGCAGAGAACCGCACAACCGTACTTTTCGCTGATTATTTCAGCGGCTTTTATCATTTCTTCCTCATTTGAAATTTTCATTTCAGAGAGAACTTCCGCCTCCGGAATATTCGGTGTAAGAACTGTTGCAAGCGGAAAGAGATGCTCTTTGAGCGTGCTTACCGCCTCGTCGCTGATAAGCTTTGCTCCGCTTGTTGCCACCATAACCGGATCGACAACAATATTTTTTGCATCGTACTTTTTCAGCTTGTCAGAAATTGTTTTGATAAGGCTTGATGAAGAAACCATTCCGATTTTTACGGCATCGGGATAAATATCCGTAAAGATACTTTCAAGCTGTTCACCCAGAAATTCGGGTGTGGATTCCATAATTGCCGTAACGCCGGTTGTGTTCTGTGCGGTAAGTGCGGTGATTGCGCTCATGGCATAAACACCGTTTGTTATCATAGTTTTGATATCCGCTTGAATACCGGCGCCTCCGCTGCAGTCACTGCCAGCGATTGTTAATGCTGTTTTCATTTTAATCTCCTCTTTGCATTAATTTTTTACAGCGACAAAAGGTGGTGCCCCCAATCTGCCGCTTTTTCAAAGCTGTCTGCGTAGTAATCGCAAACGGCTTTTATTCTGTTTTTATCATTCCTGCTCGATTCGTCATACACTCCCACCGTTTTGAAACCTGCCTTGTGAGCAGTTTCTGCGGCAAAAACAGCGTCCTCGAATACAAGCGTTTCACTCGGAGCTGTTCCGAGTTTATCAGCACAGGCAAGGTAAATGTCGGGACTTGTTTTGCCTTTTCCGATTTGTGAACAGGTCACAATGTCCGTAAAATATTTTAGAATACCGAGCCTTTCAAATGCCTTTTTAATATGCGTTTTGTCGCTTGATGTTGCAATAATCATTTTGATATTGTTCGATTCCAAAAACTGCAAAATTTCTTTTGTACCGTTTTTTAAACCGACCTCATAAAAGTAAAAATCTTCAATGATTTTCAGCACACCCGAAACTATTTCATCAGTTGAAAAGGAAAGAGTATACTGCTTTTTCATATACTCTGCACCTTCCGTCAGACTCATATCACAGAGCTTTTCGGAAAGTCCGTTTTCGGCTGTTTTGCCGACAGACGAGAGGTAACGCTCTCCTGCGTCATCCCATATCTTCATTGAATCGAGAAGTGTGCCGTCAACATCAAATATTGCAGATTTAATCATTTGCAACCGTCTTTTCCGTAAGTGCTTTAAGCTCTGCTGTTGCCTTTGTAATATCGGGCTGAGCGAAAATAGCACTGATAACGGCAATGCCTACGATACCTCTGCCCTTGAGTTCCGTAACATTTTTGGAGCTGATTCCGCCGATTGCGATTACAGGAATGTCAACAGCCTCACAGATTTTCTGAAGTTCATCGTGTGAAACATCGTCTGCATCGTCCTTTGAGCCTGTTTTGAAAACTGCTCCGACTCCGAGATAATCTGCTCCGTGCTTCTGAGCAAGAAGAGCCTGTTCAACAGTCTGAGCCGAAACACCGATGATTTTGTCGTCACCGAGAATCTTGCGGACATTGCCTGCCTCCATATCACTCTGACCGACATGAACACCGTCAGCGTCAATTTTTTTTGCAATTTCTACATTGTCATTGATTACGAAGGGAACATTGTACTTTTTGCAGAGTTTCTGAATTTCAAGAGCCTCTTCAAGAAAATGCTTTTGGTCAAGGTTTTTTTCTCTTAACTGAATGAATGTTGCACCGCCTTTAATAGCCTTTTCAACCTGACTGCAAAGTGTTTCACCGTTAAGCCATGCTCTGTCGGTTACGGCATAGAGCAACAAATCTTTTTTATCGCAATTCATACTTTGCTCCTTTTTCAAGTGTTTCGGCATCCATATTATAGATAGCGTCAATAATTCGGTTGCGGTATGTTGAGTTGCCGTCTGTTTCTGCCATATTTGCAAAAGCGATTTCACCTGCAAGTCCCATTGTACAAACTGCTGCGGCAGTTGCCTCAAGAACATTGTCGGGATTTGCAACGATAAATGCAGTTGTCATACCCGAAAGCTGACAGCCTGTTCCTGTGATTTTGCTCATCTCGGGACGACCGTTGCGGATTACATAGCACTTTTCGCCGTCACTTACAAGGTCAATAGCGCCTGTGATTGCAATTACGCATCCCGACTTTTTGGCATAATCCTTTACAAATGCAACTGCGTTATCGAGATTTTCTTCTGTTACCGCATCCGATACATCGGCATCAACACCCTTTGTTGTGCCGCTTCCGAGTGCAAGAGTTTTGATTTCCGAGATGTTACCTCTGATAACATCAAATTTGATTTCTTTTGCAAGCTTAACCGCTGTGTCTGTGCGAAGCTTGCTTGCGCCTGCGCCGACAGGATCAAGTAGAATTTTGTGAGAAAGTTCGTTAGCTTTTTTGCCTGCAATGAACATACCCTCAATTGAGTTTTTGTTAAGTGTACCGATGTTGATGTTAAGACCGCCGCAAATGCTTGTGATGTCGGCAACATCATCGGGTTCGTCTGACATAATCGGACTTCCTCCGCAAGCGAGAAGTACATTTGCAACATCATTTACTGTTACATAGTTTGTGATGTTGTGTACAAGCGGTACATTTTTTCTTACATTTTCAAGACAATTTCCAATCATAGCGGATTCTCCTTTATAAAAATAAAACGGACGCACCAACAAAAGGTGTGTCCGTAAAGGCTCGCTGTTTCCCTCCGTTGGCATTATCCAAATCAGGTCATAGGTCGAGGCATTCAGCCTCCTCTCAGCCGACTAACTTGTCAGCTCCCTTACTTATAATATACAATTTGTGTCGTAATTTGTCAATGAAAACTTGACAAATAGTCACCGAGAACGATTATACGAATCTATCCTCAGTAAAATCTTCTGTATTCAGTATATCTTTTATGTAAAAAACACTGATTTTTAAATATCAGTTGACTTGAAGAAGAAAAAACAGTACAATAAAAATGACAGAAGATAAGGTTGACTTTTGTTGTTAAAAGGGGCTACCTTTGATTAAATATTTATTAAACAGGAGAGAAAGTATGTTTTGTAAAAATTGCGGAAGGCAGTTACTGCCTAATGAAAAGTTTTGTGCCGATTGCGGAACGCCTGTACCCGTACAGGAATCAGCTATACAGAACGAAAAGCCGATTGCAGAAAATCAGTCGGTTGAACAGACTGCCGATATGAATGTTCGGAATGAGCAGACTCAGCCTGTTGAAGTTCAGCAGACTGACGCGTTTAATAATCAGACTGCCGCAAACGATTATGCCGCACCGCAGTATCAGACCGTTAATGCACAGGGCGGATATAATCAGTATCAGAACGGACAGCAGGGCGGATATTCTTATGATTATAACAATCAGGGCGTTCAGCCACAGTATGCACAGCCGATTCCAAAGAAAAAGTCAAAGACACCGTTTATAATCACTGCCTGCGGAGTTGCGGTTGCGCTGGTTATCGCAATTGCTGTGTTCTTTATCTTTACAAATCTTAACAAGGCGACTCCTCAGGGTCAGATTCAGGGTACATGGGTTGCCGAAGAGGACGGCGTAAGAATTCAGCTCGAGTTCAAGCCCGACGGTACAATCAATATTCCGAATGCAAAAGAGCTTGGCAAGCTTATTTCAAGTTATGCCGGCAGTTCCGATTACAGTGATTTCATAAACTATGATGAGATTTTTAATATGATTAAACTGACATACAGCATTGATGACCAAAAGACCCTTTCGGTGAATTTTGAGGTGTCTTTTATCAATCAAAGTCAGTCGCAGTCACTCAAATGGTCGGATGATCCCGCAAACGGCGGTTCGGATACATGGGGTATTGACGGAGATAATCTCTATATTGCCGGCACAAAGCTGACAAGAGTTAATAGCTGACAACTATGTTGAATAACTAAAAACAAGGGGCTGTGGCAGAATGCTGTGATAGCCCCGTTTTTATCGGTTGAATATTCAGAGCAGAGAAGCGGAAAGAGTCCTGTATTGTATAGACGGTCAGCTTGATTACTCAGACTTTCCGCCGCCCGAATATAAATACTTTTCAAGACTGTCAAGGGTCGGCTACAACAACCGTCATAAAGGCTGGGACATAAACATCTGCCTTGAATGGCAGTACAAGCTCAGAACGGCTATGTAACCCGACCTGTGAATGAAGCTTTTGAATGCTCCGAGCAGAGAGCAAAGGAACTCATTGACGGCGATATATCTCACATTGTTTTTCGGAAAGTATATTTCGGTATATGAACCCACTTCAATATAATTTCTTCCGAGTCCGGACAGATCCTTTGTTATGATGATTCCGATTTTTCTGTCCTCAATCAGATGGAGCATACGGCGAAAGGCGGGTCTTTCAAAATTCACTCCGCTGTAACCGTCATCCGCAAACACCTGTGCGTTTTCAAAGCCGTTTTTTAATTTGTTCGAACAGAGCCTTTTGTTGTTCTGTGAGAGTGGCTCTGAGCTTTGTTTCAAGCCGCACAACGGTTACAAACGATCCGCCTTTGTCTATGCCGTTTGCTATGCTCTGCGCTGTTTTTTTAAAGAATGAGCGCCTTAATGCAATCTTAATACAGAGTGCCGAATCATTACACCGTTTTTTTATATTTCACGGTATACTCTTTGTAAACAAGTAGAAATAGGAGAAGTATATATGCCTAAAATTACACATAGAAAAAAGCGGCTGTCATCCTTTAAGCTGATCGTTTTGGGCTTTGCCGGCGTCATAGTGCTTGGAGCGCTGATATTGATGCTGCCGTTTTCATCGACTGCCGGAGTTGTTACGCCGTTTCACGAGGCGCTGTTCACATCGACCTCCGCCGTTTGCGTTACGGGGCTGGTCGTGCAGGATACGGGCAGTTATTGGTCCGCTTTCGGGCAGACGGTAATACTGCTGCTGATTCAGATAGGCGGGCTCGGTGTTGTGACAGTTGCGGCATTTTTCGCTATGCTGTCCGGCAGAAAAATATCGCTGATGCAGCGCAGTACCTTGCAGGATGCCATCTCTGCCCCGAAGGTCGGCGGGATTGTCCGCCTGACTCGTTTTATTGTGCGGGGAACTTTTTTGATCGAGCTTATCGGGATGATCGTCATGCTGCCGACATTTTGCGGAAACTACGGTATTAAGGGAATTTGGATGGCGGCGTTTCATTCGGTTTCCGCCTTTTGCAACGCCGGTTTTGACATACTCGGCACCGCCGAAAACAAATACCCGTCACTTACGGGATACATAGGAAATCCGGCGATAAACATTACAATTATGCTTTTAATTATTGTGGGCGGTATTGGATTTTTGACCTGGGACGATATTTACACAAACAAGTGGCATTTCAAAAAATACCTTATGCAAAGTAAGGTCATATTGGTAACAACGGCAATCCTCATTATCGCTCCCGCAGTATTCTTTTTCTTCTGCGATTTTACGGGGCTGCCGCTCGACAAAAGGATTCTTGCGTCGCTTTTTCAGTCTGTCACACCGAGAACCGCCGGTTTCAATACCGCTGATCTTCCTGCTATGACCGGTTCTTCCAAGGCAATTATGATCCTGCTCATGCTCGTCGGCGGCTCGCCCGGCTCCACGGCAGGCGGTATGAAAACGACCACGCTTGCCGTTCTGATTCTGAGTGCATTCTCCGTCTGTCGCAAAAAGGACGATGCCGAAGTCTGCGGCAGGCGCATTGACGGTTCGGCAGTGAAAAACGCCGCAGCCGTTGCCGTAATGTATTTCCTGCTGTTTTTTGTCGGCGGCATTGTTATCAGCACGGCAGAAGGTCTGCCGCTTAGCACCTGCCTTTACGAAACGGCGTCCGCTGTCGGAACGGTCGGGCTTACCCTTGGAATCACACCGCAGCTCGGTGTTCTTTCTCAGCTTATTTTGATCGTCTTGATGTATCTCGGCAGAGTCGGCGGACTTACCCTGATTTACGCGGCGGTTTCCAACAAAAATCATAGTGGAGCAAAGTTGCCGCTCGAAAAAATCACAGTCGGATAAAGGAGTTACTATATTATGAAAAACATATTGTTAATAGGTCTCGGCAGATTCGGTAGGCATATTGCTTTGCAGCTGAATAAGCTCGGACACGAGGTGATGGCGGTAGACATCAACGAAGAAAGAGTCAATGAAAGTCTGACGATTGTCACCAATGCACAGATCGGCGACAGCACAAACACGGAGTTTTTAAGGTCGCTCGGCATCGGGAACTTTGATGTGTGCATCGTCACCATCGGCGGAAATTTTCAAAACTCGCTGGAAACCACTTCTTTGCTGAAAGAACTCGGCGCAAAATTAGTTGTATCCCGTGCCGAGCGTGATGTGCAGGAAAAATTCCTTCTGCGGAACGGAGCGGACGAGGTCATTTACCCGGAAAAACAGGTAGCAAATTGGGCTGCTATTCGGTACACCGCCGACCACATTCGGGATTACATTGAGGTTGATGAGGGTCATGCCATTTTTGAGGTAGAGGTGCCGGAGGGATGGATCGGCAAAACCGTCGGAGAACTGGATATCCGCAGAAAATACAGCATCAATATTATGGCAACCAAGGAGAACGGAAAAATCAATATGGCAGTTTCACCGGAAACCGTTCTTACGGACAAGATCACTCTTTTGGTTCTCGGTGCTTACAAAGAACTGCAAAAGTGTTTTCGCATTTAACAGAGGTGAATGAGGATGGCTGAGCTATTGCTGATTGTCAGCCTGCTTGCCGTATTTGTTTTCGGATTTTATCTTATGAGCAGGCTGGATCAATTTCTTGAAGAAAACAGAAAGGCACTGTTAAAGGAAAACGAATCCTGCGAGCCTTCCGAAGTCCTGCTGCCGCATGGACTGTCCGAAAGTGAAATATTATGTGAGATCCGCCGTTTTCGTGAAACGCACGGAAATGTCGATATTATTCTTTCCGATGGGCAGAAGAATGATTTTTAGGTTGCGGTAGATTTTTTTACAGTTTTACTGTATAATAATAAAATAAAAAGGGCGGTGAAACCGATGAAAGTACAAACCGAACAGTCAAAATTCGATACAGATGAGCATATCCTTGTCTGCCTATCCTCTTCGCCGTCCAATGCAAGGATCATACACACCGCCGCAAAGATGGCTAAGGTTCTTCATGCAAGATTTACCGCCATCTATGTGCAGACGGATACGGTCATAAATGATGAGGATCAGTCCCGGCTTTCGCAGAACATACAGCTCGCGCAAAGGCTCGGCGCCGAGATCGTTATGACGCACGGCGAGAATGTAGCGCTGCAGATCTCGGAATATGTCAGGCTTTCCGATGTCACAAAAATCGTGATCGGGCAAAGCAGTGCCAGACGCAGAGGGCTGTTTGGAAGACCGACTCTCACCGAAAAGCTGATCTCCTCCGCCCCCGATGTTGACATTCATATTATTCCCGACGCACTGAACTACACAAAGTCGCACAGACGCCGTCTGTTCTTTGGTGCAGAGATACCGTCGCTGCGGGATATTGCCGTGACCGTCCTGGCGCTTGCCGTATGTACGGCGATCGGGTTTCTGTTTGACCATCTCGACTTTCCCGATACCAATATCGTTACGGTATACATCCTAGGTGTGCTGATGATCTCCGTTTTGACCAAAGGATACCTTTGCAGTATGGCAGGCTCACTTCTAAGTGTTGTATTGTTCGGATTTTTTCTTACCGAACCCAGGTTGTCCTTTCAGACCTATGCCGTAGGCTATCCCATTACCTTTGCAGTTATGCTGGCGTCTTCCGTTCTCACCGGCACGCTTGCCTCGAAGCTGAAAGATCATGCAAGGCTCTCGGCTCGCTCCGCGTTCCGTGTGCAGGTGCTGTTTGACACTGACCGTCTGCTGCAAAAAGCAAAAAGCAACGATGATGTTTTAAGCGTGACCTGTATGCAGCTCTCGCGGCTGCTTGACCGCAGTATTGTTGCCTATATGAAAGGCGAAAACGGAATGTTGTCCGGGCGGCTGTATGCCGAAAAAAAGGATACACACGCTGAAAAGCTGCTAAGCGATGCAGAGCGGCAGACCGCAGAATGGGTGCTTCAAAACGGTCGCCGTGCAGGAGCAGCGACAGCACAGTTTGGAAAATCCGAATGTCTTTATCTTGCAATCCGTGCAGGCGGCAGAGTCTACGGTGTAATTGGGATACCGATGAAACCCGAAAAGCCCGATTCATTTGAGAGCAGCATCGTACTGTCGGTTGTGAACGAATGTGCGCTGGCAATGGATAATGCTCACAACGCCGCCGAAAAGGAACGAGCGGCAGATTTTGCAAAAAGCGAGCAGCTGCGCGCCGACCTTTTGCGGTCGATCTCACACGATCTGCGCACGCCGCTTTGCTCCGTTTCGGGTAATGCGGACACGCTTTTGCATAACGGAAACTGCCTGGACGAAGCAACCAAGCAGCAGATCTATAAAGATATTTATGACGATTCCGAATGGCTGATCGGCGTGGTGGAAAATCTGCTGTATGTTACACGGCTGAATGACGGACGCCTGAAGCTGGAGCTTACCGACCAGCTTGTGGACGAAGTGGTCAACGAAGCCGTTTCGCATTTGAAGAAAAAATCCGTCGGACACAAGGTGACGGTAAGGTGCGACGATCTGATTCTTGCCCGTATGGACGCACAGCTTATCGTGCAGGTCATTGTCAACCTTATTGATAATGCTTTGAAATATACCGAACAAGGCTCCGAGATCTGCGTAAGTGCGGAAAAACAGGGCGGGGATGCCGTGATCCGAGTTACCGATAACGGAAACGGAATTGCAGACGATATGAAACCGCATATTTTTGAGATGTTTTACACCGGAAAAAATACCATCGCAGACAGCCGCAGAAGCTTCGGGATCGGGCTTACCCTGTGTAAATCTATCGTAGAGCTGCACGGCGGAACGCTGACGCTTACGGATAACGTACCGCACGGCTGCATATTTACCTTTACTTTACCGCTCAGCGAGGTGACTCTGAATGAATAAACCCCTTGTACTCGTCGTGGAGGACGACCGACCCATCCGCAATCTGATCGTAACAACGCTAAAGGCTCACGATTACCACTACCTGACCGCGGAGAACGGACACAGCGCTATTATAGAGGCGACCTCCCATAACCCGGATATCGTTCTGCTGGATCTGGGACTGCCGGATATCGACGGCACACAGGTGATCGAAAGCATCCGCTCATGGTCAAATATGCCCATTATTGTGATCAGTGCGCGCAGCGAGGATAAAGACAAAATCACGGCGCTGGATGCCGGGGCGGACGACTATCTGACAAAGCCCTTTTCCGTAGAGGAGCTTTTGGCACGCCTTCGGGTCACGCAAAGACGGCTGCTGCTGCTTCAGGCAAGCGGCGACGCCGACTCACCCGTTTTCCAAAACGGCAAGCTTAAAATCGATTATGCCGCCGGCTGCGCTTATCTAAATGGGGAGGAATTGCACCTGACCCCGATTGAATACAAGCTTTTGTGTCTGCTCTCTCATAATGTCGGAAAGGTGCTGACGCACACCTATATCACGCAGCAGATTTGGGGCAGCAGCTGGGAAAACGATATTGCTTCTCTGCGGGTGTTTATGGCGACCCTGCGCAAAAAGCTGGAGCCGCAAAAGGACGGTCCGCAATACATTCAGACGCATATCGGCGTCGGTTACCGTATGCTGCGGGTAGACTGAGAAAAGCGAGGAAACAAGGATTTGAACCGATATGCAATAGAAAATCTTTTCGGAATTGAAGGGCTGAATATCGCTTGGTACGGACTCATTATTACAAATTCTTCGCTCTGCTTTTTTCCTTACGGCGTTTACATAGAAGAAATCGACCAATGGCGGCAGGCAACCTTTTTCTACGAATCTGCATTGAATTTAGCTTTACTCACCGCTATGCTGATATGCTACCCGCATTTCAGGCGAAAAGGCTATCTTCTTCCGTTTTATATGATCGGGTACGGAACGATACGGTTTTTTGTGGAGGGGCTGCGCTCCGACAGCCTTTATCTCCTTCCGGGTATTCGTGTATCACAGGTGCTGTCCGGCTGCCTGATTATTCTCGGTATCGTTATACTTTTTATTATCAGTAAAAGACAGGTGGTGCGGCAATGAGAAAAGAGTGGACTTTGTTTCTCACCTTTCTTAAAATCGGCGCCTTTACCTTCGGCGGCGGATATGCTATGATTGCGCTGCTTGAAAACGAATTTGTAGAGCGCAAGAAGTGGATCGAAAAGGACGACTTTCTGAATATGGTAGCCATTGCCGAGTCTACACCCGGACCGGTTGCAATCAACAGCGCCACATACATCGGCTACAAAATTGCAGGCTTGTTCGGTGCTGCGGCGGCTACCGTGGCGGTTTGTATTCCTTCGTTTACCGTAATTTTTTGCATCTCACTGTTTTTTGATCAATTCTTAAGCCTTACATGGGTTTCCCGTGCTTTCCGCGGAATACAGGTATGTGTGATCTATCTGATCTCCTTTGCCGGCTTGAAAATGCTGAAAAGCATTAAAAGAAATGCCTTTAACACGGTCATATTGCTGTCGGTCATTGTTGCAATGCTGGCGTGCACTGTTTTCGCCGTTTCTTTTTCTTCCGTTTACTATATTCTGATTTGCGGCACAGCAGGAGTTGTAATTTTCTTCCTGAAAAAACTGCGGAAAGGAAACGACAATTAACAATGATCTACCTGAAATTATTCCTGAATTTTTTAATGATCGGCACCCTTTCCTTCGGCGGCGGATACGGAATGGTTTCCCTTGTAAGAGAAACAGTCATTTCAAACGGCTGGCTAACGGAAAGCGAATTCTTAAATTTCATTGCCGTTTCGGAATCGACACCCGGTCCGCTTGCCGTTAATATGGCGACATTTATAGGCTCCACACAAGGCGGCATTCTCGGCTCGTTTATTGCTACGCTCGGCGTTGTTCTTCCGTCTTTCATTATTATACTTTTAATTGCGGCGGTACTCAAAAACCTGATGAAATATGCCGGCGTCAACGCTTTTCTCTCCGGCGTCCGCCCATGCGTTATTGCAATGATTCTCGCTACGGCAATCGGTATGGCCATATCAACATTGCTTGGTTTTGCGAATATTCATTCGGCGCTTGCTCCGGATCCTAAATCCATTTTGGTCTTTGCCATTCTGTGGCTGACACATTTCGGATATAAAAGAATCAAAAAAACTGCACCGTCGCCGATTATAATGATACTCTTTTCTGCCGCACTCGGCATCTTGCTTTGGGGAGTATAAAACACAGCCTGTGCCAATTTGCCGTCCGAAACCGGGCGGCTTTGCTGTTTTTACGGAAATATACTGCTTACTATTCCGGACTGACGGACGCCGCCATTGTAGAATAAATCACTTTGCAGTAACTGTTACGCCCGCAACCTTAATCAAAGATCAAAATTTTTTCTAATCATTTTCCTGTTAGCTATAAAAAAGCACAACGCCACAGAGTTTTTAAACTCTGTGGCGTTGTGCTGCTCTCAATCGGTCACTTTTTGAAAGTATCCTTATGTGAGCCTGCCTTTTGCCGGGCTTCCCGGCGGAGTTTTTGGCGTGCCAAAAGGGATTCGAACCCCCGACCTTTCGCTTAGGAGGCGAACGCTCTATCCAACTGAGCTATTGGCACATAACATAACTATTGTATATGATGGCTTGCGATTTGTCAAGAAATTGGGAAATTTTCTTATTTTACTGAATATTCAAAAAAATTAAAAATAAGTGTTGACAAAAGTAAAAGCTTGTGATAGAATGAATCTTGCTGAAACGCTGAAAGGCGACATAAATAAACGGAGAGGTGTCCGAGTGGTTTAAGGAGCTAGTCTTGAAAACTAGTGATCCCGCGAGGGACCAAGGGTTCGAATCCCTTCCTCTCCGCCATTTTATTTTTATAGTGCATTTAACTTCACACGGAGGATTACTCAAGTGGTGAAGAGGCTCCCCTGCTAAGGGAGTAGGTCGCTAACGCGGCGCGAGGGTTCAAATCCCTTGTCCTCCGCCAAAGGTCCGTCGTAATCTATCAGAATTACGACGGGTCTTTTTCTTTTGGCGGAGTTGTTTTTTTATTCAATGTCAATAGTTGGGGTAACCCGAAAAAACAGAATATATGAGAATTACAAGCGGCAGAAATTAAACTGTCGCTTGTTGTTTTTACATATAATTTTATTTATTAGGCATTTTTTACAGGAGCGTACTCGCTGTTTACGGACTGATAATAACTAATCAAAAAAGTAGTTCAGCCGATTTGACTAAACTGCCTCTTATGTTATTCGTATTGTTTATAACAGCTTATCCCTCAAAATCCCATTTTGGAACATAGCTTTCGCTTGCAGAAGAAAGCTCCTGTGTAAATCCGTCAATATTGAGCCTCATCATTTCAAGCTTAACCTTGTCATATTCTCTGCGTGTGATTTTACGGTTAATTCGCGAAAAATCTTTGTCGCTGACCTTGCCCATAGGAATGTACTGACACATAAGGCTTAACAAAACCTGATCGCCAAACCTGCGTTTTACAATGTCAAGCACTTCAAGGCTGTTTTTAGTGTGTGCAGGCAGAATAAGATGCCTTACGATAACGCCTTTTTTCATAATGCCGTCACCGTCAAACTGCGGCAGACCGACCTGAAAAGTCATTTCGTGGATAGCGGCAACAGCCGTATTGACATAATTCGGTGCGGATGAATATTTTACCGCAAGAAAATCGTCCGCATATTTAAAGTCGGGAAGATAGATGTCAACAAGTCCGTCAAGCATACTGAGAGTTTTCGGGCTTGTGTAGCCGCTGCAGTTGTATACAATCGGAATCCTCGGTTTGTAAATTTCAAGACTTTTAACAACAGCGTGTGCAAAATGGTCGGCTGTTACAAGGTTAATGTTATGCACTCCCTTGTCCTCAAGCTCTTTGTAGCATTCGGCAAGCCTTTCCGGAGTGATTGTTCTTCCGCCGTTCTCGTTTGAAATTTCGTAGTTCTGGCAATAAACGCATCTCATTGTACAACCCGAAAAGAAAACAGTTCCGCTGCCCCTTGTACCGCTTATGCACGGCTCTTCGCCATAATGCGGAGCAACCCTTGCAACAACGGGCAGTTCGCCCATTTTACAAAAGCCGTTTCCGCTGTGAGCAGTACGAACCGCACCGCATTTTCTCGGACATAAATTGCAAATCATGATATCACCTTGTTGTCTGATATATAATGTTCGGCAGAACATTAAACACTATTGTACCACAAGTATGACAAAAGTTAAAGTCCTTGCAAATTAAAGTGTGAAATCAGTAAGATAATCTTCAATAATGTCGTCAAGCTGACAGAGTTCAAGTTCTAACTCGTTGCACATTTCGACAAGTTCGGTCATTTCCCGAAAGCTTTCGCTGATTCCCGAAACGGATTTTACAAGCTTTTTGCCGCAAAAGGCACTTATGCCGAAGGTGTTAATCCCGTCCTCAGGTGTATGATTTAATTTGTAGGTTATCATTTTTCCCTCCGAATGACAACCGATCACAATACAATGATACTATTATATTGCGAAATTGTCAATATTGTTACAAAAATATTGCTGAATTGTAAGCAAACAGTGATGCGTTAGTCATAAATTGTACATAATGACAAATGAATGTAAACCGCAGTTAAAGAATTATATAACAATAAAACTTTTGTTCTAAAGGAATCTTAAAAATGTGTAATAAAATGTTGAAAATACCGTGCAGCCTATATTTGCCGTGAAAACGGATTTTTCGGTAAATCACAAAACAATAACAATTAACTGATGAAATATTTCAATAATAGCTAATTATTGCTTTATGTCGGCTTTTATTTGTGCATAATGTATAAAAAGCACTCTCAAAGTTTGGCTTGAGGGTGCTTTTTTAGTTCTCAATAGGAAAAATACGGCATTTATAAATGTTAAAATATAGTTATCGTGCGGTACTTTATGCGAAATAATATTTAGGAGTGAAAATATGAGATTACGCAAACCATTATCGATTCTTCTTTCTCTGTCCATGATTGCAGGTATGTCAGCCTTTGCTTCAAATGCGGCGGTGACAAGCGACAAATCGGTTTCTGCCGGCAGCTATTACAACGCAAGCTATCTTGAAAGCTATGCGAGCAAGGCATATAACGAGTCGGGGCTTGGCTCTGTTTACAGCAAGACCTCAACATCTTGGAAAACCTGGTCACCTGACGCGTCGTCCGTAAAGCTCAAGCTCTACACAACAGGTTCTGACAACGAGGCGGGCGCTTCGGCAATCGGCACCTATGATATGAAAAAAGACAGCTCAACAGGTGTTTGGTCAATCAGCCTTAACGGCGATTTTAAGAATAAGTATTATACATATCTTGTAACAGTAAACGGCACAACCAAGGAAACACAGGATGTTTACTCACAGGCTGTCGGTGTAAACGGCAACCGTACAATGGTTGTTGACCTTGACTCAACCGATCCGAGCGGTTGGTCGGACGATAAGCATGTTCTCTTTAACAGCGCATCCGAGGCGGCTGTATGGGAAGTTCATGTGCGAGATTTTTCAGTTTCCAAAAACTCCGGTGTGAGTGAGGATAACAAGGGTAAGTACCTTGCATTTGCCGAGGGCGGCACAACCCTTAATTCAGACACAAGTTCATCAGCCGTTTCAACAGGCATTGACTACCTTGTTGAGCAGGGCATTAACTGCGTTCAGCTTATGCCTGTTTATGATTTCGGTTCGGTAAAGGAAGATGTTGCAAGTTCTTCTTCAAACCGTAACTGGGGTTATGATCCGGTGAACTATAACGCTCCCGAGGGTTCATACTCAACGAATCCTTATGACGGCAACACAAGGATTACAGAGTTCAAGCAGATGATTCAGGCTCTTCACGACAGAGGAATTTCCGTTGTAATGGATGTTGTTTACAACCATACATATTCTACGGATTCATGCTTTAACAGAACTGTTCCCGGCTATTATTACAGAATGAATTCATCATCCTCATATTCAAACGGTTCAGGCTGCGGTAGCGAAACTGCGTCAGATAAGCTGATGTACAGAAAGTATATGATTGAATCCGTAAAGTATTGGGCGGAGGAATATCACATTGACGGCTTCCGTTTTGACCTTATGGGTATTCACGATATCACAACAATGAACGATATCCGTTCTGCTCTTGACGGACTTTATTCAGACGGTTCGGGTAAAAAGATTCTCATGTACGGTGAACCGTGGACAGGCGGTAGTGTTGCAATTTCCGACGGTTGTTCGCAGTCAAAGGCAGGTTTGCTTAATTCAAGGGTAGGTATGTTCTGCGACAGCTACCGTGACGCAATCAAGGGAAGCACAGACGGTTCCGATAAGGGATTTGTTCAGGGCAACACCGATAAGAGCGGAACGGTTGCAAACGGTGTAACCGGCAAGGGCTTCTCTGCTCAGGCTCCTTCACAGACAATTGCTTATGCCGACGCTCACGACAACCTTATCCTCTGGGATAAAATTGTAAAGAGTAACGGTTCATCAAGCTGGAATTCAACATCTTCATCGCTCAAGGGTCAGGTTAAGAAAGTAATGGGACTTCTCCTTACTTCACAGGGTATCCCGTTTATGACGGCAGGCTCGGAATTTTGCCGTACAAAACAGGGTGATGCGAACAGCTACAAATCAAGCGACGCAATAAATGAGATTGATTGGTCAAGAGTAAATACCTACTCGGATGTTGCCGCTTATTACAAGGGACTTCTTGAAATCAGAGAAAACTATTCTCCGATGAAGAGTTCAACATTCAACACTCCTTCATTCCAGTCAACATACGGCGATGTTGTTGCTTACACATATTCAAACAACAAGTCAAATGAGTGGGGCAAGGTTTGCGTTCTTGTAAACGCAAGTCCAACAAATGATTGGCCGATTACACTTGACGGCAGCGGCTGGACAGTAGTTGCAGACGGCAAGACAGCAGGTCTTAAGAGTCTTGGCACAGTTTCGGGCAACACATACACAGTTCCCGCAAACAGCGCCTGCGTACTGGTTCAGAGTTCAACATTTGACAATCTTAAGGTTAGTGAAAAAACATTCGGTACGGTAACAATCAAACATATTGACGACAGCGGCAAGGTGCTTAAAACATCAACAGCAAAATATGCAGACGGTACAACATACCGTACTTACCCCGACACAACCATCCTTTATGACTACGCTCTCAAGGACACTCAGGGTGTAACTTCGGGTACTGTTACAGGCGGAAAGAATTACAATGTAACTTATGTTTACAGCTCCAGCGGTATTCGTTCAGGCTATGTGACCGTAAATTATGTTGACGAAAACGGTGAGTCAATTAAGGATACCGTTTCAACAAAGTATCGTGAAGGCGACAGCTACAGCGTTCCGTTCACATCAATTCAGGGCTATCAGCTTGACACGGACAAGTATCCTGCCAACACGACAGGTAAATTTAACGGTACTAACACAACCATTAACTTTGTTTATAAGGCACTTGACAAAACAAGTTCGGTTGTTCACTACTATAACTCAAACAACTGGTCAAATGTTCGTTGCTATGCTTACACAGACGGCGGCGAAGAGCCTAACGGCAAGTGGAACAACGCAACTGTTATGACAAGTGAGGGCAACGGATGGCTCAAATGCACAATTCCTGCACCAAGCTCATATGTAATGTTCCACACAAACTCACAGCAGGAGCCGGGTGCAAACGAGACAGGCTACCTTGTTTCGGGCGAGGCATGGGTTCAGAATAAGAAACTCAGCTTTAGCAGCAAGGTTATCACAAGCCACATTGATGCCGCAACAGGTGAAAAGATTGCCGATGATGAAATTTTAATTCAGTCAAAGGTTTCTTCAGACGATACATACAAAACTTCTCCGCTTTCGGGCAGAACAGATGTTATTGCTCCCATAAATGCATCGGGCAGCCTCTCATCGGGTGTTATCAATGTTGTTTATCTTTACACTTCGTCGGAGCGTCCTTCAACTGCTCCTTCAACGGTAACTCCTACCACAGCTCCTGCTACACAGCCGACGGAAAAAATCCTTATCGGTGATGCTGATCTCAACGGTACAATTGATATAATTGACGCAACAGTAGTTCAGAAGTATATTGTAAAGCTTACAACGCTCTCAGACAAGGCTCTTATCGCAGCCGCAAGATGTGACGCTGACGGCGAGAATAATATCGTAAGCATTAAAGATGCAACATACATTCAGACGTATGCCGCAAAGCTTGACGGTTATGCGAATGTAGGCACTTACTATGAGCCGGAGGTTACTCCGACAACCGCTCCCGTGACTGAGCCTGCAACAGAAGAGCCGACAGTTGCTCCGACAACCGTTCCTGCAACAACAGCTCCTGTTACAGAGCCTACAACCACTCCGTCATCAACCTATACAGTTAAGTTTGCGGATTCACTCAACTGGGACGGCACAATCTACTGTTATTCATGGGTTGACGGCGGCAATCCGACAAAATCTTGGCCGGGCGTTGCAATGACATATCTCAACACAAATGATTACGGTCAGAAGGTTTACTCGGTTGAAGTTCCGAACACTGTTAATTACATTATTTTCACAAACGGTTCGAGTCAGACCATTGATATCGGTTTTGACGGCACTTCGCTCAATTATTATACAGAGTCGCAGTATGACTCACATGGTCATGCTTATGTCGGCACATGGTAATCATTTTTTGAAAAAGTGTAAATAAGTAAAAACACAAGTCGGCAAGACAGTACGCAAATTAAACTGTCTCGCCGGCTTTTTATCTTGGCTTGAAATCAAATCTGCGGCGACAGGATAAAAGCGTGACACATTTTACGGGTGCATTTAGTTTTGTTCTGTCAAGAAGCCGAAGAACCTTGCCAACCGTAAAGAAAATTTTAAAAAAACTCTTGACGAATGTGGCTGAGGATGATATAATAATCAAGCTGGCTCATTCGAGGGCATCTTCAAAAATGAAAACACTTCAAAAAATTTTAAAAAAGTTTGAAAAAAGTGTTGACAAATGACGAAGAATGTGATATATTATATAAGCACTCGAAATTACAGAGCAAGCACAGGAGCGAAAAGCTTAATTTGCTGGTGTAGCTCAGTTGGTAGAGCAGCTGATTTGTAATCAGCAGGTCGGGGGTTCAAGTCCGTCCACCAGCTCCATTGAAGCCTACTGTTTAGGCAGTAGGCTTCGATTTTTGAAAACTTAATATGGGAGAATTCCCGAGTGGCCAAAGGGGGCAGACTGTAAATCTGTTGCGTTTCGCTTCGATGGTTCGAATCCATCTTCTCCCACCAAAAATCGACAAATCTCGTAAGGGGTTTGTCGATTTTACTTATTAACTTTTTTACGGCTCAATGTCAATAGTTGGGGTAACCCGAAAAAATTTAATATATGAGAATTACAAGCGGCAGATTAAGTTCTGCCGCTTGTTTTAATGGGTAAACCCATTAATATAAGCGAGATGAATTCAATCGAAAAATTCATCTCGCTTTTTGCTTGAAGATTAAATTGTTTGCTGAATAAAATCAGAAATCATCGTCGAAATCCGTGTCAAATTCATCATCTAAATCAGACGAAAACAAGTCGTCATTATCTTCATCTTCGTCATCATTCATAATATCTTCAATCACGGTGAACTCAAGACCTTTTTCAAGCGGGTCAAGCGTTCCGTCATGGTTTAAATCAAACAATCTTTCAAAATCAAAAATGCCCATAAATTTTCCTCCTTAACATATGGGATATCCTATATGTTAATCATATCAAATGAGGTGTACGATAAAACGGACTTTCCTTTGCTGTCAGACAAATTTATTGAGTTCTGCGTTGTATTTATAGTCAATTGCAGAAAGCTTGCTTTCAATTTCTTCTTTACTGCAACCGAGATCGTCACACATTTTATCAAGGCTGGGGTAGAAATCACGCAGCTTTGTATTAACAAAGCTTAAAAGAATCATCGGATCGTTCGGAATTGTATTTTCAGCCATAATAATCGCCCTTTCAAAATTATTTACTGTATTTACTAATCTTACAATTAGTAGTATAATATACAGGTACAAATTTGTAAACGGTATTTTGTGTGATGCCGTGTGTAACAGATAAATTTTTTTCAAAGGAACTTGGAAATGGATAAGAAATTTGATGTTGTAATCGTTGGCACAGGTGCGGCCGGACTTTATGCGGCACTTAATTTTCCCGAAAGCGTGAATATTCTTCTTGTTTCAAAGCGTGAACTTCAGCTTTCAAACAGCTCTCTTGCGCAGGGCGGTGTTGCGTGTGTGCTTGATACGGTTCACGACAGCTACAAGCTGCATATTACGGATACATTGATTGCGGGAAAGTATAAAAATACTCTTTCCGCTGTTGAAAAGCTTGTTACCGAAGGTCCTTCGGATGTTCTTAAAATAAAAGACCTCGGTGTTGATTTTGACCTTAACGAGGACGGCACAATGTGCAAAACTCTTGAGGCAGGTCACAGCAGAAACAGGATTGTTCATCATAAGGATTCAACAGGCAAGGCAATTGTTGACGGACTTATCGCAAAGGTTACTCAGCTTAAAAATGTTACCGTGTGTGACAACGCTCTTGTTTATTCAATTGACAAGGTGCTGAACGGTTTTTATATAAGCATTTTGAGAAACGGTGAAAAGCTTCACTACGGCTGTAACTACTGTCTGCTTGCAACAGGCGGTATCGGCAGAGTTTATAAATACACAACCAACTCCGCAATTGCAACAGGTGACGGCATTGCGTTTGCATATATGCTTGGTGCAAGAATTAAAAATCTTTCGAGAATACAGTTTCACCCGACAGCATTTGCGGCTGATCATGGCAGAGAGCGTTTTCTTATAAGTGAGGCTGTTCGTGGTGAGGGTGCGGTTCTGCTCAACTGCAACGGTGAGAGATTTGCCTCAAATTATGACAGCAGAGGAGAGCTTGCTCCGAGAGATGTTGTTTCAAATGCGGTTATGCTTGAATCAATTAAGACAAACAGCGAGAATTTCTATCTTGACATAACCCACAAGCCGGCTGATTTTGTAAGAAATCGTTTTCCGATGATTTATGAAAGATGCCTTGAAGAAGGCGTTGACATTACAAAGGACAGAATCCCTGTATTTCCGTGCCAGCATTACCTTATGGGCGGTATTGATGTTGACCTTCATTCACGCACAACCGTTGAGGGCTTGTATGCCGCAGGAGAGTGCTCGCACACAGGTGTTCACGGTGCAAACCGTCTTGCAAGTAACTCGCTCCTTGAGGCGCTTGTTTATTCAAGAACAGCCGCGCTTGATATTACGGATAAAATAAACAAATTCGGCAGAAGAACTCTTGGTGAAGAACCTGTTTACCGTCCTGTTGAGGGCAAGACCATGCCGCATGGCTGTCGTTCAAAAATCAGAGAGATTTTGCAGGACGCATATTTTGTTCTTCCGAAGCCTGAAAAATATGAAGAAAGCAGTAAGCAGATTCACGAGATTATGAGTGAACTGTTTGCAGAAAAGTACGAAATCAATTCCGACCTTGTTGAGGCAAGAAGTGCGGCAATTGTTGCAAGTATCATTTTTGACGAAATTATGGAGGGTACAGACTGATGACACTTAACAGCATTTATGTTGACAATCTTATCAAAACCGCATTGCTTGAGGATATCAACTATCTTGACACAACAACCGATTACCTTATTGACGAAAATCAAGAAAACACGGCAATTTTCCTTGCAAAAAGTTCAGGTGTTCTTTGCGGTATCGAGGTTGCGCTCCGTGTGTTTGAAATCCTTCAGCCAAACGGTTTTGAGGCAAAGGTTTATAAGCATGACGGCGACAAGCTTGTAAAGGGCGAAATCATCGCTGAAATTCACGGTAAGACAAGAACAATTTTAAAGGGCGAGAGAACGGCTCTTAACCTTATTCAGCATATGAGCGGTATTGCAACCGCAACAAACAAGGCTGTTGAAATTGTCAGCGGTACAAAAGCTTCGATTGCCGACACAAGAAAGACACTCCCGGGTATGCGTCCGCTCCAGAAGTATGCCGTTACGGTTGGCGGCGGAAGAAATCACCGTTACAATCTTTCCGATGCCGCAATGCTCAAGGATAACCACATTGACGCAGGCGGCGGAATTGCCAACGCTGTTTCAAAGCTTAAATCAAAACTCGGTCATATGACCAAGGTCGAGCTTGAAGTAAGAAACCTTGACGAACTCAATCAGGCTCTTGAGGCAGGCGTTGATGTTATTATGCTCGACAATATGAGCCCCGAGCTTATGAAACAGGCTGTTGACATCACGGCAGGCAAGGCACTTCTTGAGGCAAGCGGCGGCATCACCGATGAAACTCTTCGTGACATTGCCGAAACCGGCGTTGATATCATCTCAATGGGTGCGCTCACTCATTCGGTTAAGGCTTTTGATATTTCACTTAAAATTAAATAACCCTGAATCAAAAAGGTTATGAAAAGATTTTGAACTGAAAATAAATCCTATTGAATTTTTACGCAAGGTTTTGCAGTAATTTTCAATAGGATTTTTGTTTTATATTTATTTCAGATTTATTGTTCTTGCTAAGAAATAAAATTACAGACAAACAAGTGCCTGCTGAATATTTGTGCGATAATATGCAAAAATATTAAATAGAATTGACTTTTAAAAGAAAATGCGTTAAACTGTATTTACTGAAAATATTTGTTAGAACTTGCATAAAAATTAAGCGGAGCGATAAAAATGGAGATTAAAAGAGATTTTTATCTGAATAAACTGATTTCAAAAATGCACAATAAATTGATTAAAGTTGTAACGGGAATACGAAGATGCGGAAAATCATACCTTTTATTTTCTTTGTTCAAAAATTACCTTCTTGAAAACGGAACTGACGAAAGCCATATTATTGAAATTGCATTTGATTCATTTGAAAACAAAAAATATAGGAATCCCGAGATTTTGTACCCATATGTCAAGAACCTGATAAAAGATGATAAGATGTACTATATTCTTTTTGATGAGGTTCAACTGCTTGATGAATTTGAGTCTGTACTTAACGGATTTATGAGAATGAACAATGTTGATGTTTATGTGACGGGAAGCAATGCAAAATTTCTGTCAAAGGATGTTATAACGGAGTTTAGAGGCAGAGGAGACGAGCTTCATATGAATCCTCTTTCATTTGCCGAATTTATGTCTGTGTATGACGGAAATAAGTACGACGGTTGGAATGAGTATGTTTTATACGGAGGACTTCCGCCTGTTGTTTTACTTTCAACTTCTGAACAAAAAATTGAGTTTTTAAAATATTTGTTTAAGGAAACATACATTAACGATATTATCGGCAGACACAATATTAAAAACAAAGCAGAGTTTGAGGAATTGATTGACATTCTTTCATCTGCTATCGGCTCTTTGACAAATCCCAAAAAGTTATGTGATACTTTTAAGTCAAAGAAAAATAAAGTCATCAGTTCTGAAACAATTAAGAATTATCTTGATTATCTTTGTGACGCATTTGTCGTGAACAAGGCATCGAGATATGATATAAAGGGCAGAAAATATATTGATACTCCGCAAAAGTATTATTTTACGGATATCGGACTTCGTAATGCAAGAATAAATTTTCGACAAATTGAAGAAAATCATACAATGGAAAATATAATCTTCAATGAACTTGTTAACCGTGATTTGAATGTTGATGTGGGACTTGTCAATGTTGTTCAAAACGATAAAAACGGTAATCCGATACGCAAACAGCTTGAGGTTGATTTTGTCTGCAACAAGGGTTCAAAGCGTTATTATGTGCAGTCGGCTTTTGCAATACCCGACAGTGAGAAAATGGCTCAGGAATCAAATTCTCTTTTGCGTATAGATGATTCTTTCAAGAAAATCATCGTCGTAAAAGACATTCCTGCACCATGGTACACAGAGAAAGGTATTCTTGTAATAGGAATTTATGATTTCCTTCTCAGGGCAGACAGCCTTGATATATAAACCAAAAAAACAGCGGTGATTATTCTTCATCGCTGTTTTGTGTTGTTTGAGTCGAAATTAAATTGTTGTGCTTGTAAAATGCAGGGAGCATTGCATAATGACGATGATTTTATAATCGGAAGTTGTGATAACAATTAGCAAGATTTTTGTATATTTCTGTCGGTATCGCAAGATTTCCTTTTCCGACTCCAAGCGAAATATCGGGTTTTGTTGCTCCGTGAAAGTCACTTCCGCCGCTTTTCAAAAGACCGTATTCGTCACAGATTTTCTCGGCAAGCTCTGTTTCGGCTTTGTCAAAAAGCGAATAGTACGCCTCCGTTGCGTTAAGACCGCAAGCCTTTGCTTTTGGCAGAAATTCTCTCAATTCATCTTCGTTCATGTTGAGAAACGGGTGTGCAAGAACGGATATTGAACCGAAACCTTTCAGCCTTTCAATTATATACAGAGATGACGGCCTTTTCGGCGGAACATAGTAGCCGAACTTCGACATAAGCAAGGTTTGAAATGCCTCTTTGACAGAAGAAACATAGCCCTTCTGCATAAGAGCGGCGGCGATGTTTGCACGGTTTACAAAGCCGTCAACCGTGCTGTTTTTGATTTCGTCATAGTCGAGAATATAGCCGTCTTTCGCAAGATTTTTAACGAGCAGTTTGTTGCTTTCTTCCTTTAATTTTTGCGACTCAGCCATAATTTTGGTTATGTCTGAGTAGTTTTCTTTCTTGATAAACAGACCGACAATGTGCAGCTGTTTTGAATTGTATTCGGTTGAAAATTCAATCCCTGCAACGGTGGTTACGCCGTACTTTTTACCTGCCGAAACAAATTCGTCAAGTCCGGCAATCGTGTTGTGGTCGCAGAGCGCAACAGCGTCAAGCCCGATTTCTTTGGCTTTTAAGACGATTTCCGTAGGTGAAAATGTGCCGTCCGAAAATGTTGAATGTGTATGCAAATCGCAGAACATAAAATTCCTCCGATACAAAATGGAGTGGGATAATTTTATCCACTCCATTTTAGCATATACGGTTTGCAAATTCAACGCAGATGAATATTTCACACAAGCTTTTTCAGTTTCAGTGCAAGGTCGGCAATGTGATTTACTCCGTTTCTGAAAACATAGTCAAACTCGCCGGCATAGGTTTTGACTTTGCCGTTAAATCCCTGTTTAAAGCGATATACACCGTAGTTTTTATGCGTTTCGTCATACCAATAGGGAATACCGCAAAAATCGTATGTATGGCAGCCGCTCTCAATTGCGTACTTAATCATCGTCCATTGCATAAGATAATTCGGCATATATTTTCTGTATTCGTTTGATGAACAGCCGTAAACATAGCTTGCAACATTTGCATAATTTACAAGCAATGCACCCGACAAAACTTTTCCGTCAAGTTTTGCGATACATAGCTTTGCGTTGCCGTGAAATGCCTGTAAAAAATTTCTGAAATATTCTTCCGAACGGATTTCAAAGCCGTCACGCCTGCCTGTTTCTTTCATAAGCTCCATAAAATCGTCAAGCTCATCTTCACCACAGAATTTACACTCAACGCCTTTCCTCATTGCAAGGCGAATGTTGTACCGCCATTTTGATTTAAAATTTGCAAAAACTTCATCACACGATTTATCTTTTATGTCAAGCACATAATTTTCTCTGCATTGGGTGTTGTCATATCCTTGCTTTTCACCGTGATAAACAAAGCCGAGGTCAATAAGATTTTTAATCGAGATAAAGTCGGTTTCGTCAATCAGCGGATCGGTTTTGAGTGTGTATGCGTGATATTTTTCTGCAATCAGCTTTATCTGCTCAAATATTTTTCTGACGGTTTTACTGTCGTGAGTGTCGCATACAAAGCCCCTCGGTGCATAAAGCATTGCCGTGTTGAGAATCGGTATTTTCTTTACAAGCACGAGTGTACAGCCGTTGATTTTTCCGTATTCGTCACGAACTGCAACATACTCGGGAATCCAACCCTTTTTAACCTTTGCCCAGTCTGCCGATTGCATAAAGTTTCCGTATTTACTGTTTTTACAAAATTCCTCATACTCTTTAATATCCATAAAAAAACAAGCCTTTCGTAAGTGTATCTATACTATACAAAAGGCTTGTTTCTGAATTTGTTCAAAAATGTATCATAGTTGTTTCATAACACATAATAATCAAATTGTTCGTTGTTTATTTTGCTGTATTCCAAAAACGGCTGTGGGCAGATGTTGATGCTGAAAGATTCGGGACTTACATTAACCGTTATTGAATCGGAACTGACACCCCAGTATTTTATGAGTGCATCGGACAACTCCTGTTCATAACTGTCGCTGTACGGAATAACCAAATACTGCGGAATTTCATTCTCGGTACCGCTGTCCGACAGGTAGGTTGTATCAATGTTAAGCTCATAAATCGTAAAGGTTTCCGTGTCAAACAGCATTGTTATGTTTAGTCCGTATCGTTCGCCCTCTTTGGCATAGTTGCATGTTACAAACATAAAATCGGACGAAACGATTACATTACCGTCAAGTGTTCCGCGCATTGTAAGTTTGTAACCGCTGCAGCTGTCAAATGTAAAAAACTGCGGAATGTAGCCTGCAATATTGGAAAATAAATTTGTGTCTTTAAGCGAATTTGCAAGATTGCTTATCGCTTTTTTGGCATAGCTGATTACAGTTTCTGCTTTCGGAGCATTGTTTTGAAGAACCCAAACGGTATCTTCGTTTGAAACGAGTTTCAAAAATTCTCCGCCGCTCGAAGTAGTTATGTCAGCGGTAAGTTTAAATGTTTCCGCCGTGTTTCCGACAGAATCCCGATTGTCCGTTACCGAATAATAAAAGCGTGGGAGAAACACAACGGTTGCGACTACGGTCAAGGTGAGCAAAGTGCAGATGATATATTTTGCGGATTTTTTAAGGTTAAATTTCTTCATCTTCAAAGCCCTCACTTTCCGTAGAATTATCGGCAAGACTTACCGTAAAGCTGATGTCCGTACCCTTGCCGACTTCACTGACAATTTCAAGAGTTGAGCCGTGAAGCTTTGCAATTTCATTGCAGATTGAAAGCCCGAGTCCGGCTCCGCCCATACTCCTTGAACGGGATTTGTCAACCATATAAAACGGTTCGGTAATTTTGGCAAGGTCATCTTCCGCAATTCCGCAACCGCTGTCGGTAACGCAAAAACGGTATCTGTCGCTGTCAACATATCCCGTGAGTGTAACAGGCTTTCCGCTCTCACTCGCTTTACAGGCATTGTCAATCAGGTTGTACAAAAGCGTTTTCAAGAGTGACGGCTCTGCGTTGACTTCTGCTTTTTCAACATTCAATTTTAATTTCACACCGTATTTTTTCAAAATAAAGAGAACAGACTTTTTAATGTCATCGGCAATTATGTCCGTTCTGATGTTTACGGTTTTGATTTCGTCATTTTTCAAAACTATAAGGTTTAGCAGATTAAGCGAAAGCGCCTCAAGCCGACTGCCCTCTTTGTAGATAAGGTCGGCACATTCTCTGCGTTGTTTAGGCTCCATTTCATAAGAACGGAGCATATCCGCATAACCTATGACAGATGTCAGCGGAGTTTTTAACTCGTGGGTAAAATCCGCAATAAAGTTGTCACGATTCTGCGTTGCAAGCTTTAGCTGTTCAATGTAGTCTTCAACATAATCTGCCATGGTGTTAAAGCTCTGCGAAAGCTCGGTTATTTCGGTTGAAGATGTAATGCCGTGGCTTTCCTTTACTCTCATATTAAAGTTGCCCTCGGCAACTTCCTTTGACGCATCCTTTAACTTAACAAGCGGTCTTGTCAAAAGCTTTGAGAAGATTACAAGCAGAATTGATGCAAACAACGCAACGCCTATGAGAATGAACTGATAAATTGTGCAGTACATATCACGGTCGCTGTACACGCTTGTTATATTGTCAACAGTTTCAATATAACAGCTTTTGGTTACAAGCTGAATTTTGCTTATTGTCTGAATGTAGTATTTTTTATTTTCAGTAACTACTCTGCTTTTTCTGGAATTTACCGACATACCGTGGGCAAATTCATTTTCTGCCGAAAAGCTGAGCTCGTTTATTGAACCGATTTTGATTTTAGAATCCGAATTGCCTGCAATTTGTTTTGCAAATCCGATTGCCGAAACGCGCAGATATTCCAAGTTTCCGTAGGTGGGTTGGTTGTTGTCTGCATATACCGAAAGTGCCGTTGTGATGTAATTGTTGTTCTTTTTGGCTGAGTCAATGCGGTTGTTCAGCGTGTTTGTAAAAACGGTGTTGATGAGGAGAAAACCTCCCACACCGAAGGAAGTAATTATAATAAGAAAGGTAATAAAAAATATTTTCCACGAAAATTTCATTAGGGCTTTCCCTCCGCTTATTCAACAAGACGGTAACCGACTTTATACACAGACTGAATGTTGTCTTTTAAATCAAGCTTTTTTCTTAACCGCTGAATATGCAGATCCACGGTTCTTGTATCACCCATATACGGTTCATTCCATACCCTTTCGTAAATCATTTCACGGTAAAGGGCAATGTTTTTGTTGCGTACAAAAAGCAGAAGTATTTCGTATTCCTTTAATGTAAGGTCAATTTGTACTCCGTTTTTGGTGACTATTCTTGAATTTGTGTCAATTACTATGTCTTTAAAGCTGAGTTTTGTTTTTGCCTTGTTGTATCTTCGCAGTACCGCATCAACTCTTGCCTGAAGTTCCGAAATGTTAAACGGTTTTGTTATGTAATCGTCAGCCCCCAGGTTAAGCCCGTAAACCCTGTCCGATATATCTGATTTTGCAGTAATGAAAATTACGGGTGTGTCAAAGCCTTTGATGTAGTCCATAAGCTCAAAACCGCTGATTTTCGGCAACATAACATCAAGCAGAATAAGGTCAAAGTGCTTTTTCTCCAGAACATCGGCACAGCTTTCGCCGTCAAACACACAATCGGTTTTGTGCCCGTGCCGAGAAAGAGCCATTTCAATAAGATTTGAAATATTCTTTTCGTCCTCAACAATCAATATGTCAGCCAACAACCCCACCTCCAAGACACAGTTTATATTGCCATTGTATCATAGATGTATCATTTTTTACAAATTATCTTTTTTTGCAGAGCTGTACCCCAAAATCGGTTAATGCAGAATATTGTCAAATTATGTGCAGCTGTTAATTGTTTCACGAACCGTACTTGAAAACAAAGTCGAATAATGGTATTATTTTATTCAAGTTATTCAAGCAAAACATTTTGAAAGGAAGATTACAATGGGCAATTCTAAATCGGTAAAAAAAGGCGTTGCAGTTGTAACGGCAGTTATCGTTGCTGCTGTTATGGTTTGCGTTTCGATAGTTTGCAATTTGCTTTCAACAAAAACAGAAAGCTCAAATCAGACATATCTTGATGACGCAAAGGCTCAGCTTACAGAATACAGCGATAACTATAACTACACTAAATTTGAGTTTATGAACTCACTTTTTGAAAAGGCAAATGTAATTGCAAGTGTTGTTACGGAAAATACTTCGGCTGAAACAAATGCCGCACTTGTAAAGAACCTCGGCATCAATTCATTTGTTATGACAGACGCTGACGGCAAGATTATCGCATCGTCAGACGATAAAAAGGTTGGCACAAATTTCCTTGATGACGAAACAACAAAGCAGTTCAAGGCTAACCTCAAGGGTATGAAGGTCAAGAGCATTTCAGAACCGACAGCCGTTGAGGGCGAGGACGGTGTGTATAATCTCATGGCTTGCGTTGCAAGAACAGAGGGCGGCATCGTTATTATTGATACAAATACAAGCGACTATTCGGCTGTTATCGGTGCTGATATTGCAAAAAGCTGCAAGGGTGATACAATCATCGTTAAGAACGGCGAAGTTGTAAGCACAAATATGAACCTTGGCGATAACGGTCTTAAAAGCGCAGGTATTACAGACGAAATGATTCGTTCGGAAAATTTCAATATTACAATCGACGGCACAACATATTCACTCAGCAGTATGCCGTCAGGTGAATATACAATCATCAGCGGACAGGCTGCGACAGAAAGCGGTTTCAATATGATTTACGGTGACATAATTCCGTGCGCCGCAGGTTTTGTAATGATTATCATTTCCGGAATTATACTCAGCCTTGGTGCAACAAAGAAAAAGGAAAACGAGTAATTGTTAATTACAGCATACAAACAAGAAGTTGACATTTCACGAAATTTGTATGTAAAATGACGAAAAGGTCATAAATTCAAGAAATATCTCCGAAAACATTGTGCTTTAGCACAAAGAATATTGTGCCGAAAAATATTGCATAACCGTATTTTGATGATATAATAATGGCATAAACAAAAAAGACGCAAAGCAAAGGAGCTTCTGAAAAGGAGGCTCCTTTTCTGTTTATCTTTTTTGGTATCTTAAAAAGGGGAAATTATTATGACACCTGAGAAAATTGTTGAAAACCATAAGAAATATGTCCTCCAGTCATGGAGCAAGCAAGGTAATCTTAATCCGATTCCCGTTGCAAAGGCAGACGGAATTTACTTTTACGATTTTGACGGTAACAGATATACAGATATGTCATCACAGCTTGTAAACCTCAATCTCGGTTACGGAAATAAAGCAATCGGTGATGCAATCAAGGAACAGGTTGACAAGTTTTGTTTTGTCGGTCCGTCATATGCCACAGAGGCAAAGTCAACGCTTGCAGAGATGATTATAAATCTTCTTCCCGACAGCTTCGGAAAGGTATTCTTTACAAATGCAGGTGCAGACGCAAACGAAAATGCAGTAAAGATTGCAAGAATGTTCACAGGCAGAAACAAAGTATTCAGCCGTTACAGAAGTTATCACGGTTCATCATTCGGTGCAGGCAACCTTACAGGTGAACCGAGAAGATATCCTCTCGAACCGGGTATTCCCGGATTTGTAAAGTTCTTTGATCCTTATGTTTACCGTGAGGCAATCAACTTTGAATCGGAGGAAGAAGCTACTAAGTTTTACCTTACAAAGCTCCGTGAACAGATTATTTACGAAGGTCCCGACAGCGTAGCCGCAATCGTAATGGAAACAATCACAGGTTCAAACGGTGTAATCATTCCGCCGAAGGGTTATCTGCCGGGCGTAAGAAAGATTTGTGATGAGTTCGGAATTCTGATGATTTGCGATGAAGTTATGGCCGGCTGGTGCAGAACAGGTAAGATGTTTGCATTCCAGAATTTTGATGTAGTTCCCGATATCGTAACATTTGCAAAGGGTGTTACCTGCGGTTATGTTCCTCTCGGCGGTGTTGCAGTATCAAAGAAGGTTGCAGAATATTTTGACGATCATCTTCTTTCATGCGGACTTACATACAGCGGTCATCCTCTTGCCTGTGCGGCAGGTGTTGCCTGTGTAAACTACTACGGTGAGGCACACATTCTCGACAATGTTGCAAAGTCGGGCAAGGTTCTCGGAGAAATCCTTGAAGAAATGAAGGCTAAGCATCCTTGCGTAGGTGATGTAAGATATATCGGTCTTTTCTCGGCAATTGAGCTTGTAAAGGATAAAAAGACAAAAGAACCTCTTGTTCCTTACGGCAAGGACGAAAAGGGTATTATGGGAACTCTCGTCGGTATGCTCAAAAAGAAAAAGTTCATGACATACTCACACGAAAATATGCTCTTCGTCAATCCGCCTCTCATTATTACGGAGGAGCAGATTAAGGAAGAAATGGAGAAGATGGACGAAGTTCTTACATATGTTGACAGCGAATTGATTTGATAATATAGGTTAATTAAAATTTCAAAAACGGGAGATAATAAAATGTCACATTTTGTAATACCAAATCATACGGTTGTCGGTACAAATGTTCTCGGTGAGGCCGCTCCTCTTCTTAAAAAAATGGGAAACAAGGCCTTTATAGTAACAGGCAGGCATGTTGCCGTTTCCAATATGATGAAACAGCTTACCGCATTGCTTGATGAAAACGGTATAGGCTGCGTTATCTTTGACGGCATAACAGGCGAACCGACCGACACTATGATTGAAAACGGTGTTGAAATGTTAAAATCCTCCGGTTGTGACTTTATCATCGGCATAGGCGGAGGCAGTCCTCTTGATTCGGCAAAGGCAATTGCAGCAATGGCAGTAAACGAGGGCAGTATAGCAGATTATAACGGAAAGGAAATTACGGGAGAAATTCTTCCCCTTGCCGCAATTCCGACAACAGCGGGAACAGGCAGTGAGGCAACAAAGTTTACCGTAATTACCGATTCCGAAAAGGGAATAAAAATGCTTTTGAAGGGCGATGTGCTTGTCCCGAAACTTGCAATTGTTGACAGCAGTTTTACGGTTGGCACTCCAAAGTCGGTTACTTCGGCAACAGGTCTTGACGCTCTCACTCACGCAGTTGAGGCATACACTTCAAGAAAAGCATTTTCAATGACAGACACGCTTGCTGTTTCGGCAGTTAAGAGAATTATGAAATACTTACCGATTGCCTACAAAGAACCCGACAACTCACTTGCAAGGGAGCAGATGAGTATTGCGGCTCTTGAGGCAGGTATCTGTATCAATAATTCAAGTGTAACAATTGTTCACGGAATGAGCAGACCGATTGGCGCATTGTTCCATGTTCCGCACGGAATGTCAAATGCAATGCTCCTTAAAGAGTGCTTAAGCTTTGCCGTATCGGGTGCATATGAAAAGTTTGCAAACCTCGGCAGAGAAACGGGTGTTGCAAGTGACTCTGACAGCGACGAAACAGCCGCAGAAAAGTTTATTGATTCACTTCAAAACATTTGTGATGTGTGCGAAATTCCTACTCTTGAACAGTACGGAATTGACAGAGATGAGTATTACTCAAAAATTTTAAAAATGGCAACCGATGCGGTTGCAAGCGGAAGCCCCGCTAACACGGTAAAAGAAGTTACCGTTGATGATTGCATTGAAATCTACAAAAAATTGTATGTTTAGTATCTGAAAAATTTAAAATTTTTAACACGGCAAAGGCGCAGTTGTAATTGTACCTTTGCCGTGTTTTTTATTATCGGGAGGAATGATTATGAATTTGAACAGCGAAGCAATCAAGAAAAATGATGTTGAGATTGCGATAAATAATGTGTCGGTGGTATTCAAAGACAATCAGGGCAATGATGTAAAGGCACTCGATAACATTGATTTTGATATTCACAAGGGAGAATTCATTTCACTTCTCGGTCCGTCGGGATGCGGTAAAACAACTCTCCTTCGTACAATCGCCGATTTGCTTGAACCCACTTCGGGCAATGTCAGAGTAAGCAATATGACTCCGAAGGAAATCAGACTTATGCAGAAATTCGGTATTGTCTTTCAGAATCCCGTGCTTTTTGAGTGGAGAACAGTAAAGAAAAATATTGAGCTTCCGCTTGAAATTATGGGCTATTCAAAGAAAGACCGTTCGGACAGAGCCGATGAAATGCTTGAAATGGTCGGACTCACAAAGTTTGCGGACCATTATCCGCAGCAGCTTTCCGGCGGTATGCAGCAGAGAGTCGGCATTGCAAGAGCCTTTGGTATCAGACCTGAAATTCTTCTCATGGACGAGCCGTTCTCGGCACTTGATGAGTTTACAAAGGAAAAGCTTCACCTTGACCTTTTGAAAATCTGGGAAAAGACAAATAAGACAATCGTTTTTGTAACGCATAACATTCAGGAGGCAGTTTTCCTTTCAACAAGAATTTGTGTTCTCTCACCTCACCCAGGCAGACTTTCTGCGGTAGTTGACGCAGACCTGCCGTATCCGAGAACAATTGATATGAGAGATACACCTCATTTCGGAGAACTTGTTTCAAAGGTAAGAAACAGCTTTGAAGGTGGCAGCTTATGATGAAAACAATAACAAAGATAAAAAATTCCAAAGCACTTGTAACCTTGGTATGGGTGCTCGGATTATTGGTGATATGGGAAATCTTCGCTTTTATAATTCAGGCAACAAAGCGAACCCCCGAAAACATTATGCCTCATGTATGGCAGATTTTCTATTCGTTAATTGATCCCAAACCCGTTTCAAACGGTATGAGTTGTCTGCAAGTTGTTCTTTTTAACGCAGGTCAAACGCTTTCAAGAGCGGGACAGGGCTTTATGATAGGTACGCTGATAGGTTTTGCACTTGCAATACTTATGAAGCTTTCACACATTGTTGAAAAGATTGCCGCCCCGTACCTTATGCTTATTCAGCTTATTCCTATTCTCGGCATGGCTCCGATCATTCTTGCAATGACACACGATATAGGTTCAAGCCGAATCATCATTGCGGCAATCCTCACATTCTATCCTGTTGCAACCAACACACTTGCAGGTCTTAACTCGGTAGAAAAACAAAAGTATGAGCTTATGTATTCATATGCCGCAAAGAAATCAACGGTGTATTTCAAAATGCTCATTCCCTCGTGTATACCGTATTTCTTCACAGGCCTGAAAATTGCCGCACCGATGGCAATTACAGCGTCAATCCTTGTTGATACACTTCAGGGTGACGGCGGACTTGGTTGTATGCTTTCACAGTCGCTCAAACACGCAATGTCAATATATGTTTTCTGGGACATCGTAGTGTTCAGTGCGGTTATAGGTGTTTTAAGCTGTTCGCTCATGGGTTGGATTGAAAATGCAGTTTCACCGCTCAAGAGAATTGAACGCAAAACAAAAAAGAAAAAGGAGGCGGCTTAATTGATTAAAAAAAGAAAAAGCCTTTGGCGAAGGCTTAAAGAAAATAAAGTCGCTCAGGGTGTAAGCTCGGTGCTTCTTCCCGTGCTTTTCGGTGTTCTTATCCTCGCCTTGTGGCAGGGACAGGTTCTTCACAAGATTTTCAACACGGACACAAACACTCTGCCGCTTCCGTCAAGAATTTGTCACATCATCATTGACAATATTCCCGCATTTGCACAGAATGCACTCTACACACTTCTGGTTGCGGTTATAGGACTTGTAATCGGTTCAATCATCGGATATCTGATTGCTGCCTTTGCGGCAACCTTTCAGAAATGGGGCAAAGGCGGTCTTACAATTGTAGGTGCATTCAACGCAATTCCGATTGTTGCTCTTGCTCCTGTAATGACAAACTGGACAAAGGATATAAGCAACGATCCGAACATAAGAAGTATGTTTGCAAAAACACTTGTTGTTATAATTGTCTGCATTGCAAGTATGAGTATCAACGCTTTCAGAGGACTTACGGAACTCAAGCCGTTTGCCCTTGACCTTATGAAATCATATGCGGCAAAGAAAAGCACGGTATTCTTTAAGCTACGACTTCCGAATTCCGTACCTTATGTATTTACCGCTCTCAGGGTAAGCGTTCCGATAAGCATTATCAGTGCAGTTGTTTCGGAATATTTTGCAGAATACATTGTCGGTGTCGGCAGAGAAATCAGAGAAAACATAGTTCTCGGTCAGTATCCGACAGCGTGGGCATATATTGTTGTTGCCTGTCTTATCGGACTTGTAATGTACGGTGTGCTGATGCTGGTTGAATCAATTGTTCTCAAGAACAGAAAAGTTAAATAAGTTGTTTACCGCTTTCGGTTTACATACAAATTTTGAAATTGGAGGAATCAAAATGAAAAAGACAAAGGAACTCAAAAAACTGCTCGCAGTTGTATTTGCAGGTGCAATTGCAGTAACAGCTTTTGCAGGTTGCGGTGAATCAGGCTCATCTTCGGATTCATCATCAAAAGACAGTTCAACTTCGGGTGAATTGATGTCAAATGAAGAGATTATCAAGAAAGCCGCCGCTGACGGCAAGGTTGGTAACTGGGGACTCGGTAACGAGTACGAAATTCTTGCACTTCTTCAGAAGTATGACCTCCCCACAAAGTACCTTTCGGAAGATTTCACAATGGACGGTTTCGATCAGGACGATATTACACTTGCTTCGGCAATGACATTTAACGAACTCGGACTTGTAAAGAACGACTATGACGGCGGTTACAAGTACGGCGATACGGTAGGCACAATTGATATGAACGATGAGGGTGTTGCAATGCTCGAGGACAATATTTTCTGTACCAAAGAGTTTGCAAAGAAAAACCCGAACACAGTAAAGGCTTTCCTTTACGCATCTATGAAGGGTTGGAAATATGCCGTTGAAAACCCCGAGGAAGCAGCTCAGATTGTATTTGACGCAGGCTCATCGGTATCATCAGACCACCAGCTCTATATGGCAAAAGAGGTTGCAAAGCTTGTTAAAACAGACACAAAGGGCAAGACAGTAAGCAACTACGGCAATATGGACGAGGACGCAATGCAGCAGACACTCGACCTCTGCAAGAAGTATGTACAGCTTGACGACTCATCAGCTGTAAAGAAGCTTGAAGGCTTCACACTTGACGATATCCGTGATACACAGTACATTGACGCCGCTAACAAGTCAAAGGACGGCAAGTTCGGTACACTCGAAAAGACAGATGTTACAATCCAGCTCAAGTGGTTGCCTCAGGCACAGTTTATGGGCTACTATGTTGCACAGGCAAAGGGTTACTATGACGAAGTCGGTCTTAAAGTAACAATCACACCGGGCGGCGGTGACATTTCTGAAACAACAGCAGTAAACAACGGCACAGTTGATTTCGGTGTTACATGGGTAGCAAACCTCACATCCGCAAATGCAGGCGGTATGGATCTCCTTGAAATCGCTCAGGTTTATCAGAGATCGGGTCTTGAGCTTGTTTACAAGAAAGACCTTTTCACAAAGTAATTGATTCAGGCTTTCGTCACGGCGGTAAACCGACTGCCGTGACGAAAAGGTCACAAATATGAAAGGAAGGAAACATTATGGATTTATTGATTAAAAACGGAACAATTGTTACGGCAAAGGAAAGCTACAAGGCTGATGTTGCAGTAAATGACGGCAAGATTGTCGCAATCGGCAGTAACCTTGATTTCAATGCAGACAAGGTTGTTGACGCAGGGGGAAAGCTCGTTCTCCCCGGCGCAATTGATGTGCATACTCATCTTGCAATGCCGTTCGGCGGCACGGTTTCTGCCGACAGCTACCTTGCAGGCACAAGAGCGGCGGCTTGCGGCGGTGTAACAACTGTTTTTGATTATCCCGTACAGCACAGCGGTGAAACAATTATGGGACTTATAAATTCAAAGAAAGAGGTTCTTGAAAAAGAGGCCTGTGTTGACTATGCCTTTCATTGTTGTATCACCGACCTTAACGGCGGTGAAATCCTTGATGAAATGGAAACAGCCGTAAAAGAAGGTATTACAAGCTTTAAGTGCTTTTTTGTATATAAAAAGGAACATATGATGGTTGATGACGCAACATTTGTAAGGCTTTTGCTCAGAGCAAAGGAGCTTGGTGCGAAAATCAATCTTCACGCAGAAAATCCCGACCTCATTGATATGAGAACGGAACAGTTCCTAAAAGAGGGCAAAACAAGCGCATGGTATCACTACCTCAGCCGTCCCGAATTTGTTGAGGCAGAGGCTGACAAGAGAGCCGTGCATTGGGCAACACATCTTGACGCTCCTCTTTACATTGTTCATATGGCTGACAAAGAAGGACTTGAGGAATGTATTAAAGCAAAAACAGAGGGACACGAACTCTACATTGAAACCTGTCCGCAGTACCTTGAATTTACCTGTGATGTCTATAAGCGTGAGGACGGCAGAAACTTTGTATGCTCACCGCCTATGAAGGGTAAGGAAAGTCAGGACGCTTTGTGGACGGCAATCAAGTCGGGTATGATTGATACGGTTGCAACAGACCATTGTCCTTTCCAAAGCTACGAAAAAGACTGGGGTAAGGATGATTTTACAAAGATTCCAAACGGCTGTGCAGGTATCGAAAATCTCTATCCTTATATGCTCAATGCGGCAAACAGCGGCAAGATTTCTTTTGAAAGAGCGGTTGAGCTTTGCTCAACAAACCCAGCAAAAATCTTCGGTTGCGACGACAAGGGCTCAATTGAAATCGGTAAGGATGCCGACATCGTGATTTACGATAAGGACAAGGACTTTACAATCAGTGTAAACAATATGCATTCGGACTGTGACCATACTATCTGGGAGGGCAAAAAGCTCCACGGTTATCCCGTTCAGACCTACCTCAGAGGCAGTCTTGTTTATGACAACGGCGACTTTGTGGGAACTCCCGGTAACGGTAAGTATGTAAAACGCAGTACATCAAAATAATTTATATAAGTTTTGAAAGTAGTTGATGTTTATGGGATACAGAGAAGTTGTTTTAAAAAGTGAAAGTAGCAGATGCCTGCTCTGCGAGGATGCACCTTGTGCAAATGCCTGCAAGAACGGCGTCAGTATTGACCGCATTATCCGCTCCGTTAATTTTGACAACACAGAGGGAGCAAGATATATGCTTGGCGACAATCCGTGTGCGGGTTGCATTGACGGAGGCTTTATGCAGGCTTGCAACAGAGCAAAGTTTGATTCGCCCGTTAATATCAACAAGATTACGGATATTGTTTCAAGAGAAGAATTTGTTCCCGAATATGATGCGGATCTCACCACCGATTTGTGCGGAGTAAAGTGTGAAAACCCGTTCTTTCTGTCATCATCGGTTGTTGGCAGTAACTACGATATGGTTGCCAAGGCTTTTGATGAGGGCTGGGCAGGAGTTGCATTCAAGACAATCGGAATGTTTACCCCGAACGAGGTTTCGCCACGATTTGCAGAACTTGACAAGGAAGATACCGCATTTGTGGGTTTTAAGAATATTGAACAGATTTCGACATATTCTCTTGAAGAAAACCTTTCCTTTTTCAGGAAATTAAAGAAAAATTATCCGACAAAGGTCATCATCGCATCTATCATGGGCAGTAATGAAGAAGAATGGACAAAGCTTGCATCTCTTTGTGAAGACGCAGGGGCTGATGTTATAGAATGTAACTTCAGCTGTCCTCAGATGGTCGGCGAGGGACTCGGCAGTGATGTCGGAATAAATCCCGAACTTGTATATACCTACACAAAGGCTGTAAGAAAGGGAACAAAGCTTCCGATTCTTGCCAAGATGACGCCGAACATCACCTCAATGATTCCTCCGGCAGTTAAGGCAATGGAGGCAGGCGCAGACGGACTTGCGGCAATCAATACGATTAAAAGTATTATGAATGTCAACCTCGACAATTTTTCAACATCTCCCGATGTTTGCGGAAAATCGTCAGTCGGCGGATATTCGGGCAAGGCTGTAAAGCCGATTGCACTTAGGTTTATCAACGAGATGAAAAGTGATGAAAGACTGAAGAATGTTACGATAAGCGGTATGGGCGGTATCGAAACATGGTATGATGCGGCGGAGTTTATTTCACTCGGTTGCTCAACGGTTCAGATTACAACCTCGGTAATGCAGTACGGCTACCGCATTATTGACGATTTAAAGGACGGCTTGAAACGATATATGAAAGCTCATAATTTCAAGTCTGTTTCAGATTTTACGGGTATTGCAGAAAGCAATATCATTCCTGCCGATGACCTTGACAGAAGTTACATATGTTTTCCGAAGTTTGACCGTGAAAGATGTGTCGGTTGCGGAAGATGCTTCGTATCATGTTATGACGGCGGTCATCAGGCAATAAAGATGAATGACAATCAGAAACCCGTTCTCTACGGCAAAAAATGCGTGGGCTGTCATCTTTGCAAGGTGGTTTGTCCCGTGGACGCAATAAGTTCGGGCAAAAAAGTCAGCAAAACTGCTTTAAATAAGCATTGATATAAAAATATTAAACAGAATTTAATTTATTAAGGATGGTGCAAAGTATATGTTTACATGCAGCAAAGAAAGAATGCAGGGTAAGATTTCAACTTTCAGTACATTCGGTGATGCCGGTCACGGCGGAATTACAAGATATTCACTTTCTCCCGAGGCATTACAGGCAAGAGCAGAGTTTGTAAAGAGAATGACAGCAATCGGTGCCGAAATCAAGACAGACGATGTTGCCAATGTTTATGCAACTCTCAAAGGTTCGGATCCGACTCTTCCGGCAATCGTCATGGCTTCACACTGTGACTCCGTTAAGAACGGCGGTAACTATGACGGTATCCTCGGTGTTATGGGTGCAATGGAAGTTCTTGAAACAGTTGCAAACGATAAGATTCCCCACAAGCACAACCTTGTTGCCATGATTTGGACAAACGAAGAGGGTTCTCTTTATCCGCCGGCTATGATGTGTTCGGGCATTGTCTGCAACGATTATCTTCCTGCCGACATTGCAAAGAATTTCAAAAAAGAAAATATGCTTGCGTCAAAGTCAATTCTTGATCCGACAAAGACATTCGGTATGGCTCTTGAGGCATCCGGCTATAAGGGTGATGAGGCAAACAGACTTAATCCAAAGGATTACAAGGCAATGTTTGAACTCCACATTGAACAGGGACCGATTCTTGAGGCAGCAGGCAATGATATCGGTGTTGTAACCTGCGTACTCGGTATGGTAAACTACCGTATCAAGGTTTACGGACAGGCTGACCATGCCGGCACAACTCCCATGAAGTATCGTCACGATGCACTTTTCGGTGCCGCAAAGGTTCTTGAATATCTCCACACAGAGCTTGATAAGCTTGATCCCGAACTTGTTTACACAACAGGTGAAATTCTTTGTCATCCTGATGTACATACAGTAATTCCGGATTATGTTGAATTTTCACTTGATGCCCGTCATGAAGATCCGCGAGTAATTGAACAGGTAGTTTCCGTAATCGAGAATATCCCGAAAGAGGTTGAAAAGTGCAAGACAGACTATGAAATTGCATGGACAAGAGATACTGTTTACTATGACAAGCAGCTTGTTGATTTTGTTCAGGAGGCAGTTGACGAACTCGGTTATTCAAATCAGAAAATCAACTCGGGCGCAGGTCATGACGCACAGTTTGCATCATATATGCTCCCGACAACAATGGTATTCGTTCCCTCAAAGGATGGTCATTCACATTGCGAACCCGAATTTACTTCAACAGAGCTTTGTACAGAGGGTGCTTCCGTACTTCTCAACGCAGTCCTCAAGTGTGATGCGGCTGATTGATAATCGGTTTTGCGGAGGATAAAATATGGACAATTATATAATTACAATTGCTCGCAGTTTTGGCAGCGGAGGCAAGGAAATTGCCTCCCTGCTTTCCGAAAAGCTGGGTATTCCGTGGTATGAAAGACAGATTCTGACAATGGCGTCACAGGCAAGCGGAATTGATGAAAGCGAATTCGTTGAGGTTGACGAAAAACTTCACGGAAGCTATCTTATAAAGTCGCTCACAAAGCTGCCGACGGCAAATGTTCTTCGTCCCGAATCAAGAGCGTTTGTGTCGGATTTGAATTTGTACAATATTCAGGCGGCAATCATAGAAGAGCTTTCCCGCACACAGTCCTGTATCATTGTCGGAAAATGTGCCGACCATATTCTGAGGGATAGGTCAAATGTCCTGAGCGTGTTTGTTGATGCGTATTATGACGACTGCATTTCAAAAATTCGTTCGAGAATTTATGTTTCGGAAGAGCGTGCAAAAGATATGAAAAAGCGTACCGACAAGTACCGCACGGCTTATTATAAATACTATACAAGAGGCGAAAACTGGAAGGATACGCTTAACTACGATATGTTTTTGAACACATCAAGGAATTCAACGAATGACTGCGCCGAAATTATTGCAAAGGCTGTTGAACTGAAATTCGGCAAATAATTTGATGCAGATTAAGAGGTGAGATTTATGGCAGTAACACTCGGTTCACTGTGCGAAAAGGCGGGCTATCTCTACGGTATGCGTGTGATAGCAGGCAAAGAAGGAATGACCAATATCGTGCAATGGGTTCATTCCGTTGAGGATATTGAGGTAAGTGACTTTCTTCACGGAGGAGAGCTTATCTTTTCAACGGGCATTGCAAACAAAGGTCAGGACTGGTTGCTGCCGTTTGTAAAAAATCTCATTGTCAAAAATGTCAGCGGACTTGTTCTGAACATAGGTCCGTACATAAAGGGAATCCCGTCAGAGGTTATCAGCTATTGCAACGAGAAAAAGTTTCCTCTTATGGATATTCCGTGGAAAACCCGAATTGTTGATATTTCACGGGATTTCTGTAATCAGATTATCTCAAATGAACGCAAGGAGGAAACAATAGGCGATACGCTGAAAAATTTCATTTTCTTTCCGGGTGAGTACGAAAAATACTTTCCTGTTCTTGAAAGCAACGGTTTTGACCTTGCAACCGATTATGCAATCATCGGTGTGAAAGCCGATATGGCTGACCATATTTCTTCAAGAAAACTTGAATCGGCATTTGAACGAACAATTTATTCCTACAAAAAGCACTGGGGCGGTTTTAAGGTGGATAACATGATGTTCTATGTCCTCAATGACTTTTCCGATGATGAAATTGAAAGCATAGCCGAAAAAATTCAGTCGGAAAAGGAGAGGTATATAAGCGTCAACAAGCTGTATGTGGCAGTGAGCAAAACAAATAACAAGCTGAAATCACTCCCGAAAACATACCAGATTGTTTTAAGAATGTTAAGGCTTGCCGTCCGTGCAGATATGACGCCTATGTTCTATGACCGACTTGAAGTCAAAAAGCTGATTCTTGCGGTTGACGATATTTCGTTGCTTGAAAGTATCTATAACGAAAATCTCAAAAAGCTTGAAGTGTATGACCGTGACAACGGCACGGATTATATGAGTTTTTTAAGACTTTACCTAAAGTATGACGGAAGTGTTCAGAGGGTTGCTCAGGAAACCTTTGTTCACCGCAACACCATAAATTATCAGCTTGCAAAAATCAAAAAGATTCTCGGCAATAACCTCAAAACCTTTGAAGAACGATTCAAAATTATATTAGCATTTGAAGTTCGTGATGTGCTTTGACCGCCTCCGTCCCCATAACGATGTTAATACTGAAAATCTCCCGACAGCCTAACGAAAACCGCTGTCGGGGGATTTTTTATGTGTTTATTGTAGTTGTATTTATTTGAGTAACTGATACTAATTGATATCAATTAGTATCAGTTACTATCAGTCAGAGTTAGCATAAGTAAAAAAGAACCGATACAAAAGTATCGATTCTTCTTTGGTGCACCTGACAGGAATTGAACCTGCACTCCTCTCGAAACTAGAACCTAAATCTAGCGCGTCTGCCAGTTCCGCCACAGGTGCAAATATTAAACTGAAATATAAATAGTGGTTTTGCGAAGTGATACGCGCGTCTTCCGGTCTGAAATATAGTCGCAATGCGTCGCACATAAATGTACTTCCTTTTGCTCGTTATTTCAGACAGCGCATTGCTCCCTTTATCTGCCACAGGCAGCGGTCGCAAGGCTACCAATTCCGCCACACCCGCATTTTTTGTTTCTGCAAGACCTACCGTTAGATAATACTATAAATATCAGCAAAAGTCAAGTATAAGCAAGCAGTATATTACTACTGCTTGCAGAACACGATTCCGTCTTTTTTACTGATGGACTTGATTTTTGCCAAAGATTCAACTCTTATGCCCATATCACGAACGAGGCTGCCGCCGCCTTGATAGGCTTTTTCGATAACAATTCCCGCACCTGCTGTTTTTGCGCCTGCTTTTTCAATCAGCATAAGAAGTGCCGTCAAGGCGCTGCCCTTTGCAAGAAAATCGTCAATGATAAGCACATTGTCTTCTTTGCTCAAAAAATCCTTTGAAACAACTATGTCGTAATCCCTTTTATGAGTATAGGAGTGGACGGTTGCGTTGTATGTATCTGAGTAAATGTTTATCGTCTTTGTCTTTTTTGCAAAAACAACGGGAACATTAAAATACTGAGCCGTAAGACAGGCAATACCGATTCCCGACGCTTCAATTGTCAGAATTTTTGTTATGTTTTCGTCCTTGAAAAGCCTGTAAAATTCCTTGCCAAGCTCACATACAAAACTGACATCAATCTGATGATTGAGAAAGCTGTCAACCTTTAACACATTGTCGGTACCAATATGTCCGTCTTTAAGAATTCTGTCTTCTAAAAGTTTCATATCAATCTCTTTTCTGAAAAATAAAATAGTAACAAACAATACGATAGATTATACTACAAAAATTTTCACATTTCAATTGATTTTTGTGATATTCCATGTTTTATTTTTCTTATTTTCGCAAAAAATTAAATTCAGACACAAAAAAGGCAGTCGTGATAAAGCGACTGCCCCTGTGTTTTATACTTCAATATTTTTAATTGAATCAAATTCGTCCGTGATTTCTTTTGACGGCTTTTTTGAAATAAGAGAAACAATAACATTCACAATAAGCGCAAGTCCGAAGCCTACAACAAGTGAATAAAGATTTGTTGCCGCATAAAGCGTCTGACCGTTTACAAGCGGAATATAGTCCCATATGATAACTGTCAGAGCACCTGTTGCCATGCCGCTGATTGCACCCGAAAGTGTTGAGCGTTTCCAGAAAAGTGCCAACAGAACAACAGGTCCGAATGCCGAACCGAATCCTGCCCATGCATCCGAAACAAGTCCCATAATGCTTGATTTAGGATTAAGTGCAATGAAGAATGCGATTACAGCAACAACTGCAACTGCAATTTTGCCGACCAAAAGCGAACTCTTTTCGCTTGCATTCTTTTTAACAGCACCTTTGTAAAGATCCTCCGAAACAGCCGATGCAGTGACGAGAAGCTGACTGTCTGCTGTTGACATAATTGCGGCAAGGATTCCGCAAAGGAAAATACCGCCGATAAAGATAAGCACGCCGTTGCCTGAGAAAAGCTGCTGGATTGTTCTGATGAATACAGATTCGCTTGTTGCATCGTCAAGCTGTGCTGTAAGGTAGCCTCTTGCGATAAGACCGATAAGGCATGACGCAGTAAGTGAAATAATTACCCAAACAACAGCAATTTTTCTTGACTTCTTGATTTCTTCATTGCTCTTTACAGCCATGAATCTGACGAGAATATGCGGCATACCGAAGTAACCAAGTCCCCACGCAAGGTTTGAAATAATCGAAACAGCCGAAACAGGTGTTCCGTCACCGTTTACAAAGAAGTTAAGGAACTGAGCAGGCTGTTCAACACCTTTTGCGGCAAGCGCAGAACTGAAGCTTGTGTCAAATGTGAGAATTGCATATGCAAGCACCGGAACGGTAAGGATTGCAACAATCATCATAAGTCCCTGAATGAGGTCGGTTGTACAAACTGCCTTGAAACCGCCCATGAATGTATATACAAGAATTACTACTGCGGCAACGATAAGACCGATAACATAAACCCGATTGTAGTTTTCGTCACCGCTCGCACTGTCCGAGAAGAGCGTTGCAAAAAGCTTTGCGCCCGAACTAAATGCCGACGCTGTGTAAACCGTGAAGAAAACTGCTATGATTGAAGCCGAAACAATCTTGATTATGTTTTTATGGTCACGGTAGCGATTTTTGAAAAAGCTCGGAATAGTGAGCGAGTTGCCTGCCACAATTGTGTATTTACGAAGTCTTGCCGAAACAATGTACCAGTTGAGAATTGTGCCGATAAGAAGTCCTACGGCAATCCATGCCTCGCCTGTGCCGGCAAGGTATACAGCGCCCGGAAGTCCCATCAAAAGCCAACCGCTCATATCAGATGCCTGTGCCGACATTGCGGCTGTCCAACTGCCGAGGTTTCTGCCACCGAGAAAGTAGTCCTCATTGTTCTTGTTGCCCTTTGAACAAACAAAGCCTATTACGATCATAATAATCATATAAGCTATAAATGCACAAAGAACTATTATGTTGTTTGTTGTCATTATGCCCCTCCTGAAATTAAATTTATAAATCAAATACCTTTTAATTCTACCAAAAATGAATAAATAAATCAAGTGAATTGCAGTATTTAGGACTTTTATGCAGATAATTTGTGCATTTGCAAAAATTTAGGAGTAACATTTTGCACATAATTACGAATAAAATAACTTTTATGTGCATTTAAAAGGGGTTTTTGTGTTGATTTGAAGAATCAAAAGTATTATAATTACATTGATTGAAATTGACTGTAAAAGGTATGTGGAGAGATAGAAATGAATATGGTAAAAAGAACTTGGGCTGAAATTTCACTTAATGCAATTGAGCATAACTATAATGTAATAAGAAATAAGGTTGCAGACGATACAAAGGTCTGTTGTGTTATAAAGGCTGACGGCTACGGCCACGGTGCAGTTGAGCTTTCACAGATTTATGAAAAACTCGGAGCGGATTTTTTTGCTGTTTCAAATATTGACGAGGGTATAGAAATCAGAAAGAGCGGTTCAAAACTCCCTATTGTGATTCTTGGCTACACTCCCGTTTCGGAAGCAAAAAATCTTGCCGCTTATAATATTTCTCAGGCTGTTTTTTCACTTGAGTATGCAAAGGAGCTTTCCGAAAAATGTGTTGAAGAGGACTGTATCTGCAAAATGCACATCAAGGTTGACTCGGGAATGTCAAGAATCGGCTTTATGTGTCAGGAATTTCCACGGGATGAATATTCTATTGAAGAAATTTGCGAGGCTTGTTGCCTTCCGAATCTTGAGGTTGAGGGGCTTTTTACTCATTTTTGTGTGTCTGATGAAGATGCCGAGGGCAGAGAGTTCACAAACAAGCAGTATGAAAACTTTATTCATGTGCGTGACAGCCTTAAAAAGCGAGGCGTTGATATCAGCGTTGTTCATTGCTCAAATAGCGGCGCAATTGAAGATTACCCCGAAACCTGTTGCGATATGGTAAGGGCAGGTATTATCCTCTACGGACTTGCTCCGTCATCAAAGCTTGCCGACAGACTTGACCTTGTTCCTGCAATGACTCTTAAAACAGTTGTTGCTTTTGTAAAAGAGGTTCAAAAGGGTGCAACAATTTCCTACGGCAGAACTTTTACAGCCGACAGAAAGATGAAAATTGCAACCGTTCCTATCGGATACGCTGACGGATTCATCAGACAGAATGCAAAAGACGGCTATATGACGGTAAACGGAAAGAAAGCGAAAATTGTGGGCAGAATATGTATGGATCAGACAATGCTTGATGTTACCGATATTGAAGATGTCAAGACAGGTGACGAGGTTGTCGTATTCGGTACAGGCGAAAACGGTGAGCCTACTGCAGATTCGCTTGCCGAAAATACAGGAACTATAAACTACGAAACCGTCTGTCTTGTCGGAAAGCGTGTTCCGAGAATTTACATTAAAGACGGAAAAATTGAGAATGTGATGTATAAATTATGAGATTACTTGCTGTTGACGGAAACAGTATTGTAAACCGTGCGTTTTACGGAATAAGACCGCTTACTACAAAGGACGGTCAGTTTACAAACGCAATTTACGGATTTCTTACAATGCTGTATAAAATTAAAAATGAAGAAAATCCCGATGCCGTGGCAATTGCCTTTGACCTGAAAACACCGACCTTCAGACACAAGGCTTATGCAGGCTACAAGGCAACACGAAAAGGTATGCCGGAAGAGCTTGCATCACAAATGGAACCGCTGAAAAAGCTTCTTACCCTTTTAGGCTATAAACTTGTTACCTGCGAGGGCTTTGAGGCTGACGATATTCTCGGTACGCTTGCCAAGGCTTGTGAAGAAAACGGAAACGAGTGCGTTATTGCAACAGGTGATCGTGACAGCCTTCAGCTTGTGTCGGACAAAACAAGCGTTCATCTTTGCTCAAACAAACAGGATATACTTTATACCCCCGAAAAGATTCTTGAAACTTACGGTGTAACTCCGAAAGAGCTTATAGAAATCAAGGCGATTCAGGGCGATACTTCGGATAATATTCCGGGTGTTGCGGGAATAGGTCCAAAGGGTGCAGGCGACCTCATTCAGAGATATCACACGGTTGAGTATATCTATGACCATCTTGATGAACTTGAAATCAAGGACGGTGTGCGTAAAAAGCTGACTGCATCAAAGGATAATGCAATTCTCAGCCGTATGCTCGGTGAAATAAACTGCAACGCTCCTGTTGACACAAGTGTCGAAAATTATGTTGTAGATATGAAAGATGCCGATGAATGTGCCGGATTTATGGCAAAACTTGAACTGTTTTCTTTAATAGAAAAATACGGCATCAAGGCTGACAAAAACACAAAGACAAAAGAAACTGAGAAAAAAACACTTGAGGTTGTATCTGATTTTGATGAAAATGAACTTTTAAAAAATGTTAAGTCAGAGAAAAAGCTCTATATTAGCTTTGAAATTGAGAATAAAGAATTAAAATCCTTTGCCGTGCTTTTTGACGGCAAGGTGTATATAAGCACGGACGAAGAACTTTTTGTTAAGTTTATTGCCGACAGTGAACTTGAAAAGTACACAAGAAACATCAAAACGCTCTACGCTTATGCCGATGAGAAAAATATTGATGTTGAAAACATTGTGTTTGATATTGAGCTTGCGGCATATCTGATTGAACCGTCGTCAAAGGATTATTCGGACAAAAATCTTTGTGCCTCTTACGAAATCGCTCTGCCTGTCTGCACTGATGAGCAGAATGAAAAATACGAGGCATTTGCCTGTTATGCAGAATTGTGCGAAAAACTCGGAGATAAAATCAAGGCTCACGGTCAGGAAAAGCTGTTGAGCGAAATTGAAATACCGCTTGCAAAGGTGCTTGCAAGAATGGAAAATATCGGTGTCTGTGTTGACCGACAGGGCATTGAAGGCTACGGCGAAATGCTTTCTGCACAGATTAAGGAGCTTGAAACCGCAATTTACGAAAGTGCGGGCTGTGAGTTTAACATCAATTCTCCGAAACAGCTTGGCGTAGTTTTATTCGAAAACCTCGGACTCCCTTGCAAAAAGAAAACGAAGAGCGGCTACAGCACAAATGCAGAGGTGCTTGAGGGTCTGAGGTATGAACATCCCGTTGTTGAAATGGTGCTGAGATACAGAACGCTCTCAAAGCTGAATTCAACCTACTGCGAGGGACTTTTAAAGGTCATTGCAGATGACGGCAGAATCCATTCAAATTTCAATCAGACCGAAACAAGAACAGGAAGAATCAGCTCAACAGAGCCGAATCTCCAGAACATTCCCGTAAGGACCGAACTCGGCAGAGAGATGAGAAAGTTTTTCTGCGCAGGAGAGGGTCAGGTGCTTGTTGATGCCGACTATTCGCAGATTGAACTCCGTGTGCTTGCCCATATTTCGGGTGACAAAAATATGATAAAAGCGTTCAGGGACAACGAAGATATCCACGCAATCACAGCGTCACAGGTGTTCAATATGCCGCTTGATATGGTAACTCCGATTATGAGAAGCCGTGCAAAGGCGGTCAACTTCGGCATTGTTTACGGTATCGGTGCATTTTCTCTTGCAAAGGATATCGGTGTTTCAAACAGAGAGGCAAAGCGCTACATTGAAAGCTATCTTGCACACTACAGCGGTGTTGACAGCTATATGAAAAATGTTGTTGAAAGAGCAAAGGCTGACGGCTATGTTGAAACAATGTTCGGCAGAAGAAGAAATCTTCCCGAACTCACCTCGGGCAAGCATATGATCCGTGCATTCGGCGAGAGAGTTGCAAGAAATATGCCTATTCAAGGCACAGCCGCAGACATTATCAAAATTGCAATGATTAAGGTTGACGAGCGAATGAAAGCCGAAAATCTCCGTGCAAGGCTTGTGCTGCAGGTTCACGATGAACTTATTGTCGAAGCTCCGCAGGATGAGAGCATGAGAGTTGCACTCATCGTTCAGGAAGAAATGGAAAACGCAGTAAAAATGAGCGTTCCGCTCACAGCCGATGCGGCAGTCGGAAGGACTTGGTATGATGCAAAAGGATAACAGAACAATTGCCTTTGTCTGCACGGGCAACACCTGTCGCAGTCCTATGGCAGAGGCAATTTTTAATGATATGGCAGAGAAAAACGGCGTTTGCGTCAGGGCGGAAAGCTTTGGCATTGCGACCTCAACGGGACTTCCCGTGTCGGAAAATTCCGTGATTGCCTGTAAGGAAATCGGAATTGACCTTTCGGGCAAAGCTTCAACAGCCGTAGCTGATGCCGGCATTGAAAAATACGAAAAATTTTACTGTATGTCGCAAAGTCACGCAAAAATGTTGATGCAGTTTTTTCTTGTACAGTCCGAAAAAATCGCCGTACTCGGTATAAGCGATCCCTACGGCGGTGACATTGAGGTGTACAGACATTGCCGTGATGAAATTGTTAATTCTGTAAAGGAAATATTAAAAGCGTATGAAAATTGACAGAATGACCGAAAATCAGCTTGAGGCGGTTGCACAGCTTGAACAGCGGTGCTTTTCACATCCGTGGTCATTTAACAGCATTGAAGAAGAACTGAACAACGAAACCTCGCTGTTTTTTACCGCAACGGAAGATAATGCCGTTGTCGGATATATAGGAATGAGCGTTGTTGTTGATGAGGGTTACATTTTCAATGTTGCCGTTGACGGCACACACAGAAATCGGGGAATAGGTTCGGCGCTTGTTGAAACGCTTGTGACCTATGCCAAGAAAAATAACCTCTGCTTTCTCACTCTTGAGGTTCGTGAAAGCAACAAAAATGCCCGTTCTCTCTATGAAAAATTCGGATTTATCAAGGTGGGAGAGAGGAAAAACTACTACTCTTCTCCTGCTGAAAACGCTGTTTTAATGACACGCTTTTTTTGACATATATATGTAATAAAACATTATATTAACGATATTACGGAACTTCGTCATAAATGTTTCGTAGTGAAAGGAAAATTATGAAGATACTCGCAATAGAATCGTCCTGTGACGAAACTGCGGCAGCGGTTGTTGAGGACGGCAGAAACATAATCTCCTCGGTGGTTGCTTCTCAGGTTGAGGAACACAAGCTTTACGGCGGTGTTGTTCCCGAAATCGCATCACGCCGTCACGCAGAGGCAATTGTTCCTGTTGTAAGACAGGCTCTTGAAAATGCAGACTGCACGCTTTCGGATATTGACGCAATCGGCGTTACATATGCCCCCGGACTTATCGGAGCGTTGCTTGTGGGGGTGAATTTTGCAAAGGGACTTTCACTTGCAACAGGAATTCCCCTTGTGCCTGTTCACCATCTGCGTTCGCATATTGCGTCAAATTATATTTCAAATAAAGAATTAAAACCGCCGTTCCTCTGCCTTGTTGTGTCGGGCGGTCACAGTCACATTGTTATGGTTGAGGACTACACAAAGATGAAAATTATCGGCAAAACCCGTGATGATGCCGCAGGCGAGGCTTTTGACAAAGCCGCAAGGACAATGGGAATGCCGTATCCCGGCGGAATTGAAATGGACAGAGTTGCGGAAAACGGCAATCCGTTTGCATTCAAGCTTCCCCGTCCCTCGGTTCATGACGCACCGTATGATTTCAGCTTTTCGGGACTAAAAACAGCCGTAATCAACCTCATTCACAATTCGGCACAAAAGGGTGTTGAGCTTAACAAAGCCGATGTCTGCGCGTCATTCCGCTATGCCGTTGTTGATTGCCTTGTTACAAACTTTATCAAGGCGGCTGAGGACTTGAAGCAGAAAAAGCTTGTAATCGCAGGCGGTGTTTCGGCAAATTCACTTCTCAGAAGAACCCTTGCAGAAGAGTGTAAAAAGCGTGATTGGGAAATGTATATGCCCGAAAAATCTCTTTGCGGCGACAATGCCGCCATGGTCGGTTCACAGGGATATTACGAGCTTCTCAGCGGAAATATTGCAGGAACAGACCTCAATGCTTTTGCTACAATGAGTATTGAAAAAGGCTGACTTATTCGCAAATAATCACTAAAACACTTGCTATTTTATCAAGAATATACTAAAATAGTGTTAATAAACCGAAAGGATGATTTAAAATGAGCAATCCTATTGTTACTTTTGAAATGGAAAACGGAAAAATAATCAAAGCGGAGCTTTATCCCGAAATTGCTCCGAATACTGTAAATAATTTTCTCAGCCTTGTAAACAAGGGTTACTATGACGGTCTCACATTCCACCGTGTAATCTACGGATTTATGATTCAGGGCGGTTGTCCCGAAGGCACGGGCATGGGAGGTCCCGGATATTCAATCAAGGGCGAATTTGCCGCAAACGGCTTTGAAAACGACCTCAAACACACAGAGGGCGTTCTCTCAATGGCTCGCTCAATGATGCCCGACTCCGCAGGCTCGCAGTTCTTCATTATGCACAAAAACGCTCCTCACCTTGACGGTCAGTATGCCGCTTTCGGCAAGGTAATCGAGGGTATGGATGTTGTAAATGAAATTGCAGAATGTGACACGGACTATTCTGACAAACCGCTTGACCCACAGGTTATGGCAAAGGTTACCGCCGAAACCTTCGGCGTTGACTACCCTGACCCAAAAAAGTGCTGATATAATTGCGAAAGGAAAATAGATATGAATGTTTTGCTTGCAGGCGGTGCCGGATATATCGGCTCGCACACTTGTGTTGAGCTTATCAATGCAGGTCATGATGTTGTAATTGCGGATAATTTTTCAAACAGCTGTCCCGTGGCGGTTGAAAGAGTGGAAGAGCTTACAGGAAAGAAAATTTCCCTCTATGAAGCCGATGTTTGTGACAGGGATGCCGTTGAAAAGATTTTTTCGGAAAATAAGATTGATGCGGTAATTCACTTTGCAGGTCTTAAAGCAGTAGGCGAAAGCTGCGAAAAGCCTGTTGAATACTACCGCAACAATATTGATTCAACACTCACTTTGCTTGAAGCAATGAAGAAACACGGTGTAAATAACTTTATTTTCAGCTCAAGCGCAACGGTATACGGCACACCCGAAACAGTTCCGCTTGTTGAAACAATGCCAAAGGGTTCTCCGACAAACCCATACGGCTGGACAAAGTTTATGATGGAACAGATTCTTACGGATGCCGCAAACGCAAATCCCGATATGTCTGTTGTTCTTCTCCGTTACTTCAACCCGATTGGTGCTCACGAAAGCGGCAGAATCGGCGAAGACCCTAACGGAATCCCGAACAACCTTATGCCGTACATAACTCAAGTTGCCGCAGGCAGACTCAAATGTCTTGGTGTGTTTGGTGACGATTACCCGACTCATGACGGCACAGGTGTGCGTGACTATATCCATGTTGTTGACCTTGCAAAGGGTCATGTTAAGGCCATTGAATATTCCGCAGTTCATAAGGGAACAGAGGTGTTTAACCTCGGCACGGGAGTCGGATACAGCGTTCTTGATATTGTAAAGGCTTTTGAAAAGGCAAATTCAATCAAAATTCCTTATGTAATCAAGCCCCGCCGTGCAGGCGACATTGCAGAATGCTTTGCCGACGCAACAAAAGCCAAAAATGTGCTTGGTTGGGTTGCCGAAAAGAACCTTGAGGATATGTGCAGAGACAGTTGGAACTGGCAATCTAACAATGTTAATGGTTACAAATAACAAATTATCATCATTTAATTTGTGCAATCCTACAAAAAACAATATTTTGTAAAATAATCTACGGTTAAAGGTCATTTACAGTTGACTTTTAATGGTCGATTGTTGTATAATGATAATGCTTATAGAAGCATTATCACATAAGGAGGAAAAAGAAAATGTTCAAAAAAGCACTTAGCCTTTTACTGTCTATGATGCTTGTTGTGACATCACTCGTTGTAACTGTAATGAGCGTTTCTGCTGCCGGCGATACATATTTCGTATCCGGTTCTGAAGAACTCACAGGTTACAAGTGGGCTGAGACTGCAGCAACTTGCGGAGATAATGTAATGACAGCAAACGGCGATGGTAACTACGAAAAAGTATTTACCAACGTAGCAGTCGGCAACGGCTATCAGTTCAAAGTCGTTAAAAACGACGGTGAAGAATGGATTGGTATCGGTGACGGCTACGAACAGAACTTCACATTCAATGTAAAAACTGCTTGTGATGTAACAGTAACTTTCAACCCAACAACAAAGGAAATCAATGTAACAGGTGACGGCGTTGATATTCCGAAAGACCTTGTTATTGACCATGTTACAGCTGTAGGTAACGGCTTTGGTGAATGGCTCCATGCTAAGGACTGGAAGTTAGATGCTGATGTTAACAACTTAACAGAAACATCTGAGGGTTCAAAGGTTTATCAGATTACCTACGAGAACCTTGACGCTTACGAGAACTATGAGTTCAAGTTTGCTGCAAACAGTTCTTGGGCAGACAACTGGGGCCTTGCTGAGGCAGGCGGTGCTCCGCTCAACGAGTGGTTCGACCTTACTTACAATGGCCAGAATATGGTTGTTGATACCGATGAAGCCGGTTACGATGACGGTTATGATATGGTTCTTACACTTGACCTTTCAAACTTCAGCTATGCAACAAAGCAGGGTGCTAGATGCAAGATTGACATTGTAACAGGTGACAAGCCTACAGAGCCTGCAACAGAAGAGCCTACAACAGTAGCAGCTCCTACAACAGTAGCTCCTACAACAGCAGCTCCTGAAACAGAGCCTGCAACTGAGCCTGCAACAGAGGTAGCTACAACAGCTGCTGCTGAAAATGGTCTTACAGTAAAGGCTACTTCAAACCTCTTCCCTGAGAAGAAGATCGTTCTTAGCCCTGACCAGAAGACATTCAAGGTTACTTATGTATTCCAGTCTAAGGACAAGGATGTGCTTGACTTCCAGTGGTTTATGTACTATGATTCAAACGTACTCAAGCCAACAGATAATACAAATAAGTCAACTTCTTTTGAATATCCCAGCCAGGGCAGCTACATGTTCAACAAGAAGATTCCGGGCGAGATCGGTGCTACCGGTACAAACCTCAGTCTTTATAACTCAACTTCAAAGGAAATCGTATTTGCTTCAGCTGAGTTTGAAGTAATTGATCCTTCAGCTACTGAAACAACAGTTAATCTCGATGCACAGGTACTTCGTCTTTCAAAGGTTGATCCTGACACAGACTACACAATTACAGAAGAAGAAGTAGAGATTACAAACTTTGGTCTCAATCAGGAGAACTATGATAAGTTCGTAACTGTTTGTAAGACAGATTCAGTTCCTGTTTCTTCAGAAGAAACAACAGTAGCTCCTACAACTGAAGAGGCTACAACAGTTGCTCCGACAACTGAAGAGGCTACAACAGTAGCTCCTACAACTGAAGAGGCTACAACAGTAGCTCCTACAACTGAAGAGGCTACAACAGTAGCTCCTACAACTGAAGAGCCGACTGAAGCTCCTACAACAGAAGAAGCTACAACAGCTCCTGCAACAGAGCCTACAACAGTAGCTCCTACAACAGAGCCTACAACAGAGCCTGCTCCTGCAGCAGATCCTATTTATGTAGTAGCCGGTTCAGAAGAATTTGCCGGTCTTAAGTGGATTGGTGATCCTGTAGGCGGTGCTCAGAATGTTATGACAAAAGACGGCGACTTGTACACAAAGACATTCACTGCAACTCCTGCAGGCAAAGACTATCAGATTAAGGTAGTTAAGAATGTAGAAGGTACAGATCCTGAAACAGGCGACAAAGTTTGGAATCAGACTTGGTTTGGTATCGGCGAAGAATACAAAGATAACCTCACATTCAATGTAACAGATACTTGTGATGTAACAGTAACATTCAATCCTGCTACAAACGAAATTAATGTAACAGGTGACAAAGTTAAGGTTGTTACAGATCTCGAAGTTGAGTATATTACAGCAGTAGGTAACGGCTACGAAGGCTGGCTCAACGGTGTAGCATGGGGTGTTGATGCTGCTTCAAACAAGATGGATAAGATTGCTGATAAAGTTTATAAGATTTCTTATACAAATGTAGTATCATCAGACAGCTATGAATTTAAGTTTGCTGCAAACGGTTCATGGGCTGCTAGCTGGGGTCTTCCGGCAGAAGAGAACGGTGCTCCTGTTGGCGAAAACTATGCTCTTACATACAACGGTGAGAATATGGTTCTCGATACAGTAGCTCTTGGTTATGAAGAGGGACACACTCTTAAATGTAACACTTACACTTGACCTTACAAACTTTGACTATCCTTCAAAGCAGGGTGCAAAGGCATTTATTCAGGTTACACCTCAGGCTCCTTCTGACGAAGCTACAATCACAGCTTCTTCAAACATCTGCCAGGCTAACGGCACAGGCACATACAAGGTTGGCGACAAGGTATCTGTTTACTATGTTCTTGATACTAAGGACGCTCAGGTAGAGGATGTTCAGTGGAAACTCTCATTCGACAAGGATGCACTTGAACTCAACTCACTTACAATGCCTGCAATCAATGATGGCCTTGTCAACACTGACAGCTATGAAGGTAACGCTTCAAGTCTTTCACTCTACGACTTTGCCGGCGGTAAGAAGCTCGTTGAGGCTGCATTTACTGTAAAGGCAGCAGGTGAAACAAAAGTAAACCTTAATGTTGTTGATCTTACACTTGCTAAGCTCAACGCTGATACAGGTCATGCAGATGAAGACTCAGAGTACGAGGCAGTTGTTAACAGCGACATTGCTAATGATATCTTTGATAACATTAACTCAGAGGCTAAGGTAGAAGCTTATGTTGAGCCTGCAACAACAGAGCCTGCAACAACAGAGCCTGCTACAACAGAGCCTGCTACAACAGAGCCTGAAACAACAGAGCCTACAACAGTAGCTCCTGAAACAACAGAGCCTACAACAGTAGCTCCTGAAACAACAGAGCCTACAACAGTAGCTCCTGAAACAACAGAGCCTACAACAGTAGCTCCTGAAACAACAGAGCCTACAACAGTAGCTCCTGAAACAACAGAGCCTACAACAGTAGAGCCTGCAACAGTAGCTCCTGAAACAACAGAGCCTACAGATGCTCCTGCAACAGTAGCTCCTACTACACCTGATGCTACATCTGGTTCACAGGCTGCAGCAAAGGGTCAGTCAACAGGTGACACAGCTACTCCTGACACACCGGCTAACGGCACAAGCAGCAATGCAGTACAGACAGGCAATGCTTCTATGGCAATAGTTATCCTCTTAGCTCTTATTTCTGCTACAGGTGTTGTTTATTTCACAAGAAAGAGATTCACAAAGTAATTTGAATTTCTGATTGTAAAAAATTGTTGACGATGTTGACGGTTTTAAAAAAATAATTTTTCACCCCTCGGTGCTCCGAGGGGTGTTTTTGTTTAACCTCCTGTTAATTGGATGTTTTTGCAGTTGAAAATTTTCGTTCGTAAATTTTCACACAAAATTCAGTGAAAATTGTGAATATATTCATTGAAATTTTTTTTGTAATGATATATAATAGAAACATCAAACTAAAGGAATGAAAAAAATGTCTAAAAAAATAAAAAGTATTCTTTCAATTCTATTTGTCGCAATTATGACAGCGTCATGCTTTTGTATTCCTGTTAATGCTGCCGATGATGATTTGAAAATCAAAATCTCGTCTGATGACAAAGATTCCGTAACTGCCAAGGTTGGTGATACTGTAAAGTATGCGGTCTATATGTCGCAGACCAATGAAAAGGTAATCGGCATTCAGATGAGCTTCTTCTATGATGACGCTTATTTAAAAATGGATGCTGATTCGGTTAAATGTGAAAGCTTTCCTAACTCAGTGGGCAACACGGCTTTGAAGAATTATTATATCTTTACATGGACAGATGTACAGAACCCTGTGACGCTTAATTCAAACAAATCTCTTGTTTCCGCAGAATTTAAGGTTCTCAAGGGCGGTGAAACCGATCTTTCATATTTTATTTCTGACATCTACGGTGATGATATGACTTACCTAAAGTCTTATAAGATTACCTGTAAGCTTTGGGTAAACGGTGAAGAGGTTAAGCAGGATGCAGTTCCGATTGTTGATGAAAAGAAAGCAAGCGAAAACAAACTTCAAGGCGACTTCATAAACTATGTTGACGGTATGGGTGAGGAGAATACTCCTAACAAAGATGACCATAAATCTGTAATTGTTGAGAAAAGATACATTGCAACCCAGAAAAGCACCTCAGTTGTTGATGTTACAAAGACTGTTGAAACATCAACAAACGGTTCGGGTTCGGGTTCAAGCACAACAATTATTATCATCGTTGCGATAGCGGTCGTATTGCTTGCAGCAGGTGCGATAATTCTTGTAAAGAAGAAAGACGATAAGAAAAAATCGGATTCGTTAGGTAATGTAAATTCGGACGAAAATAACGAAAATTGATATCTTCTTTGAGTTTAATAGATAAAAATTCATATATTGTCGCTAAATACACAAAATTGTAACTTCAATTTTGTGTATTTTTTTGCTTCCATATAAATTAAAAAGATTGCATTTTTCAATTTTTTGTTATATAATTAATGCATACCGATAGATATCGGAAATTTTTTTTGGAGGAGATTCAAATGTCAAAAAAACTTATTAGTATCATTTTGTCATGTGTTCTCGTTGCTTCACTTGCAGTTGTAGGTGTTGTAAGCGTTTCAGCAGCTATTGACAATGATGGTCGCTACGTTCCGAGTGAGGGCGTAACAGAAACACACAGAATATACTTCTTTATGCCTGAGTCATGGAAGAGTGAAAAGTTCAATGCATCAGACGCCGGTGCATACTGGTGGAGCGGTACAGACGCTTGCGAGTCTAAAGACGGTACATCAAAGGGTGCTCCGTGGCCGGGATACAAGATGCAGGTTTACGATGCAGACGCTAACCTCTTCTATATTGACCTTCCTGCAGATGCACCTAATATTATTTTCAACAACTACCTTAACGGCGGTGAGAAATATACTGATGGAACTTATCAGTACAGCAAGGAACAGTACGAGGCTGCTGCTCAGACAAAGGATGTGACTTGTCAGTACTATTCGGATGGTGATGACGAATACTATGACAATATGTTAGACAGTGAGTTCTGGACAAAGGCTCAGGAGGCTGTTGAGGGTAATGATAAGTCGTTCCTCGGCAACTTCAAGGATAACTTCTTTATCGAGACAGAGTATGACCTCGGTATCTCAATGACATTCGATAACATGATTTTCGTTATTGATCCTGAAAACTCTGATGTTAATGATCTCAGCGGTAAGGTATCTTACGGCGGTAACTTCTACTTCTTCTATGGTAAGAACGCAGATGGCAAATATGAGTACGGCGGACTTCCTAACTATGAAATGGCTAAGGATAATGGTGTAGTCAATGTTCTTGACAAAGATGCTAAACCTGCTACACCTATACAGCCGAATAAGCCACAAGTTCCGGACGACAACAACGGCGGCAACAATAACGGTGGCAACAACAACAACGGTGGCAACAACAACGGTGCCAACAATAACGGTGCCAACAATAACGGTGCCAACAACAACGGTGGCAACACAAACCCAACTGCTACAGTTCCCGCTCCTGATAAGAATGCTACATCTTCAGCAGATTCAGTTTCTACATCAGACACAACACCTACAAGTGACAACGGCGCAGTTCAGACAGGCGTTGCAACAGCAGCTGCAGCTCTCGCAGTTGTTCTTATTGCAGGCGGTGCAGTTCTTTACACACGCAAGAGATTTGAATAATCTCACTTGAATAATTATATATAAATATAATTGCTTATGCCCTCCAATCGGAGGGCATTTTTGCTTTACTGTTTATTATTTGTTCTCTTATGTATGACTGAATAAGCGGAAATTACGGATGAAAATATGCCAAAATTCAGTAAAATGCAAATTTGGTGGAATTTAACACAAAAATTTGGTTGTTATTACATTGAGATTAAGACTCAAAATTCCCTGTAACACTTGATTTTTACTGCGTTTTATACTATAATAAGCATACAGATGCAAGTATGGTGTCGGAAATTCATAAGGAGGATATTTAAAATGTCCAAAAAAGTTATAAGTCTTTTATTGGCTGTTATGCTTACAATGGCAATGATTGCAGTTGCTGCAGTCAGCGTTTCTGCCGATACGGACGATGAAGGCAGATATGTTCCTTCTGAAGGCACGAAGACTTACCGTATATATTTCTATAAACCTGCTTACTGGGAAAACGAGTTCGCATCAGATACAGATATTTTTTGGCAGAGCGGTTCTGACAGCCCTCCTGCTTTCCCCGGTTACTGTGCTCAGAAAGCCGATGTCCCGAATGTATACTATTGTGATGTTCCGACGGATGTTGACAATGTAATCTGGAATAATGTTATTGACGGCGCTGACGGCTCAAGCAATTCTGAGATTGCTCCTGCTTATAAGACAACCGATATAGCTTTGGTCGGTTATGATGCTGAAAAATCCGACTATTATCCTGAAGGTGTAAAAAACTTTGATAATATGATTTATGTCATCAATCCCGACAGCACATCTGTTGACGATGAGGGCAAATCAGTCTGTTCAGGTGAATGGTTTTACTACTACGGTAACGGCGAGTACGGTACTGTTCCTGTAAAGGAAAAGCTTAAGAGCGGTGATTATTACGGCGAAGACGGTGTGTTTCCCACAGAATACACTGCCTTGGAGGAAACAACAACTGCTCCTTCCGCAAAAGCTGCGACAAAACCGGCGGCTACAGAGTCTGCTGTCGAATCAACTGCTGCAACTTCGCCTTCCGAAGCTTCTTCGCTTGCACTCACAGTTAATGCAACATCAAATTATTTTCCGATGGCAACTGCACAGTACAACCCGACTACAAATCAGGTAACGGTTACATACAATTTAGAGTCCGCTGAGAATGTTCTTGACACGCAGTGGTACATTTCGTATGACACGGCAATTCTTTCCCTTTCAAAAGATAACAATGTAAAATCCGTTTGTCCTGTAATGAACGGCAAGGGCGCTTATGTCAACTTGTGTGATGAGGATGACGGCACAGGTTATGTTAGATTCTGTGCAAGCGACCTTTCGCTCTATAATTTCAGTGAAAAAACTCCTTTTGCAAGGATTGTTTTTGATGTAAAGGATATTTCAAAGGTCGCTCCGGTTTCTACAACTGTTGACCTTGTTGTTCAGGTACTCCGTGTTTCTGAGCTTGATCCTGACACCGAAATGACAGACAGTGACAAGGAAGTTGTTCTTGTTGATAAGGAAATTGTAAAAAAAGACCCTGTTGCCACTGCAAAGGTTGACCTTTCTACAATGCTTACACTTTCAACTTATGTTGAGCCTGCTACAACTACTGCTCCTACTACGGTTGAAACGACAGAGGCTCCGTCAACAGAATCTTCAACAGCGACTTCTCAAGCGGCTTCAACCGAGAAGCCAACGCAAATCCCTGCGCAGACTTCTGAGACAGAATTTGTAACAGAGAAAATCAATTCAACATCCGACACTCCCGATACACCCGACAGCAACGGCGGCAATGACGGCGTTGTCCAGACAGGTGAAGCTCCTCTGGCTGTTGTAATTCTTACACTTCTCATCGGCTCAACTTGTGTAATGTTCGTTCTTCGTAAGAAGGAAGAAATCCTTTAACGGCTGATAAAGACTAATAATTAAGAGGGCTGACCAAACAAAGGTCAGCCCTCTTTCTGTGCCGTGATTGAGGTTTAAAATTCTGATAAAAATACAAAAAAACAGCTCCACTATTTTTAGTGGAGCTGTTTCGTAATCTGTAAAATCAGTTAGCTCTGGTAACCTTACCTGAACGCAAACAACGGGTGCAAGCATATACACGCTTTGGTGAACCGTCAACAATAGCCTTAACACGCTGTACGTTGGGCTTCCATGTTCTGTTTGATCTTCTGTGTGAGTGAGATACCTTAATACCGAACTTTACATCCTTACCGCAGAATTCACATTTTGCCATGCGTCTGCACCTCCTTAAAGAAAACTAATTCTATTTCTAACTTTGTTATAATAACAGAAAATGAGAGAAAATGCAAGTGTTTTTTGAAAATTTCTCAACTTGTTTTTTGCTCTTGTAATTTTTGACGAATTATTATATAATGAGAAGTAAATATAGTTACACGATTGTTACCTAAAATTTTGAATTTCAGGAGGCTATTATGCTCTCATTATTACTTAACGGAATCAGAAACGGAAATCTCGACTTCGGTGCCGTAATTGCCGAAATATTGGCTGTGCTTGTCATCATATTTTTAATTCTCCCATTCCATGAATGGGCGCACGCTTTCACGGCGTCACTTCTCGGCGACAAGGCTGTAAAGGGCAGAGGCAGACTTTCACTCAATCCGCTCAGCCACATTGACCCTATGGGTGCCTTGTGTATGCTTTTGTTCGGATTCGGTTGGGCAAAGCCTGTTCCGATTGATCCGAGAAATTTTAAAAATCCAAAGGTCGGTATGGCAATCACCGCAATTATGGGACCGATTGCAAATATCGTTGCCGCATTGGCAGGACTTCTCATTTATTATCCGATTATCCTTTTTACAGGCGCATTTCCGCTTTCGACAATCGGAGGATATGTTGTTCAATTCTTAAGCTTCTACATTTCGTGCAATGTCGGACTTGCAGTGTTCAACCTTATTCCCATTCCTCCGCTTGACGGTTCAAAGGTTCTCTTTGTATTTTTGCCCGACAAGGCTGTTGAGTTTTTTTACAGATATCAGATGTATTTCTTCATCGGTCTTTTTGTTCTCCTTTATGTAGGAGTTCTCAACACACCGATTAACTGGGTGAGCAATCAGATTCTTAACTTCATCAGCTGGCTTGCAAGCCTGCCGTACATGCCGTTTGTCGGTTAATTTAATCATCCGCAACAAAAATTACAACAAAGAAATTATCTATGGAAACACAACAACTTCAATATAAGCTGTCGGCATTTGAAGGTCCTCTTGACCTGTTGCTGACGCTGATTTCTAAAAACAAAATAGATATTTACGACATCAGCATTTCCGAATTGCTCGACCAGTACATGGAGCAGATTAATATGATGCAGGAAAATCAGATGGATATCGCATCGGAATTTCTGACAATGGCGTCAAGGCTTGTATATATCAAGTCTGTAATGCTCCTGCCAAAATATGAGGAAGAGGCTGAAGAGCTCAAGAAAGAACTTTCGGGACAACTTCTTGAATATGCAGTCTGCCGTGAAATGGCGGCAAAGCTGGGCGATATTTATGACTTTGACAGCTTTTACAGAGAGGCTTCTCCCGTTGAATTTGACTTGACTTACAACCGTATTCATCCGAGTGAGGATATTGCAAAGGCATATGTCAGCGCAGTCGGACGGGGCAAGCGTAAGCTTCCACCGTCAAAAGACGCATTTTCGGGTATTGTGTCGCATAAAATCGTGTCGGTAAACAGTAAGATTATCCATCTTATGAGAAGGCTATGGCACGGCAAAAGGCTTGAATATCACGAAATTTTTGAGGTGTGCGAGGGCAAAAGCGACCTTGTGGCAACATTTCTTGCAACGCTGGAGCTTGTAAAGGGTAAGCGTATCAGAATTGAGGGCAGTGGTGAAAATGCCGTTGTTCATATGATTGAGGATAAAAACGCAATGCCTTTGCCACAGGTTGGCGAGGACGAAAACAATGAAAATGAGGAGGTGCAGTAATGGCTGTTGAAAATATTCGTGGTGCGATTGAGGCGATTTTGTTCGCAAACGGTGCGTCGGTTGAATTTTCCCGAATAGCGCAGGCACTTGAAATTTCCGAAAAAAAGGTTAAGGAGCATATTTCTGCACTGATTGATGATTATGAGGCGTCAGGACGGGGCATAACTATAATATTGCTTGACAATTCCTGTCAGATGGTTTCAAAAAAGGAATTTGCTCCGCAGATTCGTACCGTTATGGATTTGAGGAGGAACACTCCGCTTTCACAGGCGGCTCTTGAAGTCCTTGCGGTTGTTGCATACAATCAGCCTGTTACAAAGGCTTTTGTCGAGCAGGTGCGCGGTGTTGACTGCAGTGGTGTAATCGGCAGTTTGACAACAAAGGGACTTGTTGAAGAAAAGGGCAGACTTGAGCTACCCGGCAGACCGTTGCTTTACGGCACAACCGAAAACTTTTTGCGTTGCTTTAACATTTCAAGTCTTGACGAGCTTCCTCCGCTCCCCGAGAGTGATGAGGACAAGGAGTCCGAAGAAAACGGTGAAGAACAGGAGAAAATCGAAAACGGCGGAGAACAGATGGATTTGTTTTCGATACAGTCTAATGACAAACAGTAAAAATTAGGGGGAATACCCTTGCTTTGGTTATATATTTTACTCGGAATTGCTCTGTTTGTTGCGCTTGTGATGTTTATTCCGATTACTTTGCGTGCATCATATAAAGAGGAGTTTTGGTGCGCCGTGTATATCGGCTTTGTAAAGCTGCAGCTTGTGCCGGCAAAGCCTAAAAAAGAAAAGAAGAAGAAAGTTAAAAAACAAACTCCGAAAACCAAACAGCCTAAAAAAGCGACAGAAAAAAAGCCGAGCCTTATTAAAAAATACGGCATTGAGTGGCTTTTGAACCTGATAAAAAGAGTTGCAGAGCTTGCAGTATCTGCATTGCAGGATTTTTTCAGTCACATACTGATAAAAAAATTCTCGCTGAGTATCAGCGTTGCAGGTGACGATGCGGCTGACACGGCTATAAAATACGGCAAATACTGTGCCGTTGTTTATCCGGCAGTAGGCACAATTGTCCGTGTTGTAAAATGCAAAGGCTACGGAGTTGACATAAATCCGAATTTTTCGGAAAAAGCAGAAACAGAAATCAACTTTGACTTTGCCGCAAGAATTTTCGCATTCCGACTTATCGGTCTTGTCGTTAAGCACGGAATCAAGGGACTTAAGCTTCTTGCAGAAGTGAGAAACGAACTATAAATAACTGATGATTTATATAAATATAAAAAAGGAGAATGGCTATGGAACATCCTATCGGTAATCTGATGAATACTACAATGGAAAAAATTAAGGAAATGATTGATGTCAATACTATCATCGGCGATCCAATTACCTCGCCTGACGGTACACTCATCATTCCTGTTTCAAAGGTAAGCTACGGCTTTGCGTCAGGCGGTTCTGATTTGCCCACAAAAAAAGAAAACAAGGACTGCTTTGGCGGCGGAAGCGGTGCGGGTGTTACTATTCAGCCTGTTGCCTTTCTTACCGTTTATCAGGGCGATGTAAGGCTTGTTTCCGTTGATAGTGAAGAAGGCACAGCCGACAAGCTCGTTAATATGATTCCCGATGTTCTCAAAAAGGTAAAGGGAGTTTTCAAAAAGGATAAGAGCGAATCCGCAGACGATTTTTCCGAAATCACACAGGACGATATTGACGGCTGATTCGTAATATTGCAGCACCCCTCGGCATAGATTTATGCAGGGGGTGTCCTTATGAAAAAAATAATCTCGCTTGCGGTGTGCTTTGTTATGCCGTTTGTGCTTATGGGCGCAAAAACTGCGGAGGATACTCCTCCCACAACTTCTGCACAGGCATTTGTTCTTTATTGTCCCGATAACAACACGGTTATCTGTTCAAAAAATGCAGATGAAAGGATGAAACCTGCAAGCACTACAAAGATTATGACATCTCTCATAACGCTTGAGGAGGCGGCATCCTGTGACAGCGAAGTAACCTTCAAACAGGAAATGGTTGCCGAGGGCAGTTCGATGTATCTTAAAGTCGGTGAAAAAGTCCGACTTTCGGACCTTGCGTCGGGAATGATGATGGCGTCGGGTAATGATGCGGCTAATGCGGCGGCATATACGATTTCGGGCAGTTCCGAAAAGTTTTCACAGCGAATGAATGAAAAGGCAAATCAAATCGGTATGACGAATACCCATTTTGTAACGCCGAGCGGACTTGACGATGACAACCATTACTCAAGTGCAAAGGATATGGCTCTGCTTATGTCATATGCACTTGAAAATGACGATTTTGCAAATCTTACGGCTAAGAAGAGCGTGGCCGTTGAATTTCTTGAACCGAAATCAAAGAAAACCGCATATGCAAATCATAACAGGCTTTTGTCGCTTTATCCCTACTGTACAGGCGGAAAAACAGGCTATACAACGGCGGCAGGGCGGTGCCTTGTTTCCTCTGCAAAAAAAGACGGTGTAACGCTTGTGTGCGTCACTCTGAATGACCGTAACGATTGGAATGACCATATTTCTCTTTATGATTACGCTTTTGAAAAGTACAGGGGAGTTGACTGCAAGGACGCTGACTTTTGTGCCGATATTCCGTGCGTGGGCGGTGATAAGGTCAGCATAACGGTTACAGGTGAGAAGAACAGCACAATCGTTTTAAAGCGTGAGGACTGCGATAAAATCAAGAAGAAAATCTATATAGACAGCTTTTTGTATGCTCCGATTGAAAAGAACGAATCGGTCGGCAGAATTGAATACACACTCGGCGGAAAGCTGCTTTATAAATGCAACATTGTTGCAGGCGAAAAGATTAAATCGGATAAAAAGAGTGTGTCAATATTTTCGGCAATAGGAAATCTGTTTTCGTGACAGCTTAAATATACAGAAAATTTTAATAAAAAGGAATTTACATATGGCTAAAATTGAACCTATAAGACTTCAGAAATTCATAGCGCAATGCGGTATTGCGTCAAGGCGAAAGGCCGAGGAGCTTATTCTCGGCGGTCATGTCAAGGTGAACGGCAAAACCGCAATTCTCGGTGACAAGGTTCTTCCTACAGACAAGGTGTTTGTAAGAGGCAAGAGGATTGTTGTGCCGAAGGGCGGTAATTACCGATATATTATGCTCAACAAGCCCCGTGGATTCATTACCACAATGAATGATGAGCGTGGCAGAAAGTGTGTTGCACAGCTTGTTGAGAATGTCGGCGAGCGAGTTTATCCGATCGGCAGACTTGACAAAGACAGCGAGGGTATGCTTGTTTTTACAAATGACGGTGACTTTGCAAACAAGGTTATGCACCCGAAAAACAATGTTTACAAGATTTACAGAGTAACCGTTCGACCGTCAATTGACGAGGATCAGCTTGTAAAGCTTGAAACAGGCGTTGAGCTTGACGGCAGGAAAACCGCTCCTGCATATGTCCATGTAATTCACAAGGAGCAGGGCAGAGTAGTTCTTGAAATGATTCTTCACGAGGGTAAGAACCGTGAAATCAGAAGAATGTGCGAGGCTGTCGGGCTTGAGGTTGCAAGACTCAAACGTACCCAGATCGGCGGTGTAAAAATGGGTATGCTTAAGCAGGGCGACTGGAGAGATTTGACCGAACAAGAGGTTAAAAAACTGCTTGCAAACCCGTTTTTAAACGGCAAACAGCTTTAATTTTCTGTTTTTGAAAAATACTTCCGAAACGGTGAATAAAACTATTCGTTAATTTGACAATAAATTTACGGTTTTGGTGTAATAACTATTAAATGTGTTCAAAATTGAAATAGTACAGCGTGTTTTTCTTGTACTTTTGAAGATTATAGAGTATAATGTATCGTGTAGAAAATTAGTATGCACGCTCAGTTTTCGTGCATATTCAATACATGGTATTGGAGGATTTTAAGATGAGTATTGAAAAGATCAATCAGGCAAAGGCTGAAATTGCCGCAACTTCCGCTTATAAGACAATTACAGCGTTTTTTGATGCAGACAGCTTTTGTGAAATTGATGCCTTTGCAAAATCCGGTGAAGGTTTTGCCGAGGTTGTTGCAGGCTTTGGAACAGTAGAAGGTATGCCTGTTTATGCGTTTGCACAGAACAGCGACATTTGCGGCGGTGCCATGAGTAAGGCACAGGCTGCCAAGCTTAAAAAGCTGTATGGTCTTGCACTCAAGACAGGCGCTCCTGTTGTAGGTTTCTATGACAGCATTGGCGGCAGACTTAAGCAGGGTACAGAGCTTCTCGCAGGTTGCGGTGATGTTCTCAATGCGGCTGCGTCACTTTCCGGTGTTGTACCGCAGATCTCGGTTGTTCTCGGCACTTGCCTCGGAACAAACGCTCTTAACGCCGCAAGCGCAGACATCGTTATCATGAGCAAAGACGCACAGCTTTCACTTTCGGTAACAGGCAAGCATTCCGATGCCGCTTACAATGCTGAAAACGGTATTGCCTCAATCGTTTGTGACGATGCAGACAAGGCAATCAAGGCTGCAAAGGAACTTATCCTTTATCTTCCGTCAAATAACCTCACAATGGCTCCTCAGTCATTTGAAGAAGCTCCGGCAGAGGACGGTTGCGGTTGTGTAGTCAGCAGAACAGTTGACGGCAACAGCATTGTAAAGCTCTTCAATGATTACGGCAAGGAAGCAAATGTTCGTTTTGCAAGACTCGGCGGTCAGGTTGTAGGTATTGTTGTTACAAAGGGCAAGGAGCTTGGTTGCAAGTCTGCAAACAAGGTAGCAAAGTTTGTTCGTTTCTGCGACGCTTTCTCACTCCCTATTGTAACATTCGTAAACTGCCCGGGCTTTGAGTCAATCAAGTCGGCAACAAAGGCGTCAGCCGCTTATGCTGAGGCAACAACAGTTAAGATTTCTGTTGTTACAGGCAAGGCAATCGGTTCAGGCTATGTTGCTCTTGCAGGCACAGGCGCTAATGCAGATGTTGTTTACGCACTTCCCGATGCGGTTATTTCACCTGTTAATGTTGAGGCTGCCGCATTCATTATGGCTCCCGAAGTTATGAATGTTGCCACAGATAAGCAGGCTGAGGTTGCTCAGAAGTTTGCTGACGAGAATCTTTCTGCTTACAATGCCGCTCAGAACGGCTATGTTGACGGTATTGTTGAAGAAGCTCAGCTCCGTCAGACTCTTATTTCTGCTCTTGATATGCTCTCGGGCAAGCGTGTTTCAACACTTTCAAAGAAGCATTCAACTATCTGATAAATGATTACTTGTTAAAATAAAAGGGGATACTAAAAATGAAGAATTTAAGAATTACAGTTAACGGCACAGCATATGATGTTCAGGTTGAAGAACTCGGTGGTTCTTCAGCTCCCGCAGCAGCCGCTCCTGCTCCGGCAGCCGCTCCCGCTCCTGCAGCAAAGCCTGCAGCTCCCGCAGGCGCTCAGGGTTCTGTTGTTGTAAAGGCTCCTATGCCCGGTACAGTTGTTAATGTTGTTGTTTCGGCAGGACAGGCTGTTAAGGCCGGAGATGACCTCGTATTCATCGAGGCTATGAAGATGGAAACTCCTGTTAAGGCTCCGCAGGACGGCACAGTTGCAACAGTTGATGTTGCAAAGGGTGAGTCTGTTGACTCAGGTAAGGTTCTCGTAACACTTAACTAATCAATAATTCGGAGAAAGGGATGCTGTAAAATGGCAAAAAAAATCAGAGTTACCGAAACTGCTCTGCGTGACGCTCATCAGTCACTCATTGCAACAAGAATGACAACAGAGGAAATGCTCCCTGTTCTTGACAAACTCGATAAAATCGGTTATTACTCACTCGAATGCTGGGGCGGTGCAACATATGACTCATGCCTCAGATTCTTAAACGAAGATCCGTGGGACAGACTCCGCACAATAAGAGAGCATTGCCCTAACACGAAGCTCCAGATGCTTTTTAGAGGACAGAATATGCTCGGTTATCGTCACTATGCCGATGACTGCGTTGAGTACCTTGTTCAGCGTTCAATCGCAAACGGTATTGACATTATCCGTATTTTTGATGCTCTTAACGACATCAAGAATCTTAAAACAGCTATCAAGGCCGCTAACAAAGAAGGTGGTCATGCACAGGTTGCTATCAGTTACACAACAGGTCCTGTATTCACAGATGAATACTATGTTGAGTATGCTAAGAGAATTGCAGACGCAGGTGCAGATTCAATCTGTATCAAGGATATGGCTGCTCTTCTTACTCCGACAAGAACCGAAAGCCTTGTAAAGGCTATCAAAGCCGCTGTTCCGGAGCTTCCGCTTCAGCTCCACACCCACTACACATCAGGTCTTGCATCAATGTGTCTTTTAAAGGGTGTTGAGGCAGGTGCCGACGGCATTGACACAGCAATCAGCCCACTCGCTCTCGGTACATCACACGCTCCGACAGAGTCAATGGTTGCCGCTCTTTCAGGCACAGAGTTCGACACAGGTCTTGACCTTAAACAGTTCTCTGACATCCGTGCTTACTTCATGACTCTCCGTGAGAAGTACATCAAGTCAGGACTTCTTGATCCTAAGATGCTCGCAACAGACGCTAACGCTCTTATCTATCAGGTTCCCGGCGGTATGCTTTCCAACCTTCTTTCACAGCTCAAGCAGGCCGGTAAAGAAGACAAGCTTGACGAAGTTCTTGCAGAAGTACCCCGTGTTCGTAAGGATTCAGGTTATCCTCCGCTTGTTACTCCGACATCACAGATTGTCGGCACACAGGCTGTATTCAATGTAATCACAGGCAAGCGCTACTCAATGTGCACAAACGAGTTCAAGGGACTTGTTGCCGGTGAGTACGGTACAACTCCAATGCCTATTGATCCTCAGTTTCAGAAGAAGATTATCGGTGACAAGAAGATTATCAAAGGCCGTCCTGCAGATCAGCTTAAGCCTGAGCTTGATAAGCTCCGTGGCGAGATTGAGCAGTGGATTGAACAGCCTGAGGATGTTCTTTCTTATGCACAGTTCCCGAAGGTTGCCCTCGACTTCTTTGAAAAGAGAAGAAATGCCAAGGTTGGCATCAACGGCGACAAGCTTGACAAGAAAAATATGGTTCACCCAGTTTGATTTGACAACTAAAATTAACATTTATGCCACCTTCATCAACGAGGGTGGCATTTTTTGTAAACTAAAGTTGCTTGAAAATCACCTCTTTTTTTGCTAAAATCCTAGTATAAGCTGACAGTCAGCTTAGTTTTAGAAGAAAAGAGGATGAAATTTCGTGAAAAAATTATTATCAATCTTAATCGCAGTTATGATGTGCTGTGCAGTAACCGTTACCGCCTTTGCGGCAACTCCTGATGAAGCACCTGCAAAAGATATGCAGGCGATAATCAAACAGGCTATGCTCGACAACTACTATACAGATACAAAGCCTACAGAGCTTGAAATCCGTATTGTCGGAGGAAATGAAAAAGGAAGTGTATATTTTGAGCATACCGATAATTTGAGTTATACTTCGGCGGCTTATGAAACACAGCTTGGCAACTATACCTACTCATACACTGCGGCTGATGAGTTGCTCGTTTACAACAACGGCAAAATTTACACAATGAAGAATGCTTACGAAAGCGGAGTTATTGACGATAGTATTCTTGAAGAATTGTCAAAAATGAATTTTGGTTTGAAATCTAATAAACCGAATACAACTGTTCCTACTGAGCCTACAACTACGGTTGCAACAGTTGACGAACCTGTAACAGTACCCGATACAACTTCTGCAACTTCGGCAACTAAGCCTGTTTCAACAAGCGACACAGCTACAAATGACACACCAAACAATTCACAGAACAACAGTGGTGCAGTTCAGACAGGACAGAACAGCATTGCAATATCCCTTGCAGCTGCAATGCTTGCAGGTTGTGCAGTAATTTTTGCAAAACGCAGAAATTATTTTAAATAATTCAAAACATCAACAGAATATATAAAATAAACCGTTCTCGCTTTTGTGAACGGTTTATTTATTTTAGCTTAAAAATTTGTGATAGTTTATCAAGATGTATTGCTTTTTATATCATTTAATGTTACAATTAACCTGCATAAAAATTTAGCGAAAGTTTTTAATAATGCGTAGAATATTTACAAAGTGAGGGATAACTATGAAAAAGTTTTTACCTATAGCTATGGCGGCGGTAATGTCGATGTCTGCGGTTGCGGTTTCGGCAGTTCCTGCAAATGCGGTTGAACCGCTTAACACACCCGTGCAGTATGCACAGGTTGCAAGGGCAAGCTTGGCTACTCCGAAAATTTCAAAGGCCGAAAGCGTTTACGGCGGTGTAAAGCTTACATGGAACAAAGTAAGCGGTGCGGCTAAGTACAGAGTTTACTACAAGGGTCGTAAAGGTTGGACACGAATGGTCGATACAACTTCAACCTCATATATCGACAAGGATGTTTCATCTGGCAGGAATTACACCTATACTGTAAGATGTATTTCTGCTGACGGAAAGAGCTTTACAAGCGGTTATGATTCAAAGGGGACAACTGTAAAATATGTTGCTGCTCCCGAAATTTCAAAGCTTGAAAATGTAAACGGCGGTGTGAAAATCTCTTGGGGCAAAGTAAGCGGTGCAACTAAATACAGAGTTTACTACAAGGGCCGTAAAGGTTGGACACGAATGGTCGATACAACTTCAACCTCATATATCGACAAGGATGTTTCATCGGGCAGGAATTATACTTATACTGTAAGATGTATAAGTGATGACGGAAAGAGTTTTGAGAGTGGATTTAACCCAAAGGGGTCAAGTATCAGATATAATCAAGCTCCTAAAATACTTGAAACCAATGTTGTAAACGGCGGTATTAAGGTGATTTGGGAGTCTGAAAACAATACAAATTACAGATTGTACTGCAAAACAGAAGGTAAGGGCTGGACAAAAGTATGCGATAACAAAACAGGTGTTGTGACACATAAAAATTTACAGCCGAATAAAACCTATACATACACTGTAAGAGCAATCAGTTCCGACGCTAAAAAGTATTTGAGCGGTTATGACCCAGTGGGAATGAGCGCAAAATATGTTGCCACACCGAAAATTTCAAAAACTGAGGTCACATATGACGGCGTAAAGCTGACATGGAACAAGGTTGCAGGTGCAGAGAAGTACCGTGTGTACTACAAAGACGGTGAGGGTTGGAATAAACTTGTAGATACAAAAGGTACAAGTTATCTTGACAAGGGACTTGTATCAAGAGAACTAAGCATAAAAGATAATTCCGTAAACGGTCAGTATATTTATACTGTTCGTTGCATTTCAAGTAACGGCAAGGCTTTTCAGAGCGGTTATGATACAAAAGGTTCTAAGGCGAATTTAGGCAATGAATGTCCGGAAATTGTTCGTGTTGACTCAATGCATGGCGGAATTACAGTTTCATGGACAGATGTTTGCGAAGACAATTCAAAGTATCGTATTTATGTAAAAGAAAAAGGTTCGTGGAAAAAGCTTGCTGATACAACAAATAATTATTACACTCATAAAAATGTAAAAGCAGGACAGACCTACACTTATACCGTAAGATGTGTTTCTAAGAACGGCAAGAAATTTACAAGTATCTATAATCCGTCAGGTGTGACATTTAAGTATAAGACTACAGACAAAACAAGAGATGCATACATAGATTATCTGCTCAAGCATGAATCGGAATGGCTGCCTGAACTCAAGGTAGGAAATGTTGCTTTGGCTGGTGTGCAGTTTGCCGATCTCGATTTTGACGGTGTTCCCGAGCTTATAGTACAGGAAGCAGGGAATGAGGAATACTATTTGAAAGCAAAAGTATATACTTTTAAGGACGGAAAGTTCTCGTTAGTCGGATTTGATGATTATAGAACTTATATCCCGAATCAACTGACTTATTTCTATGACAAATCTGCTAAGAAATATATAATTAATGCCGTTGAATTGTCAACCTCAAATGTTGACCGTTATCTTGACTGCGAAAACTATACATTGAATTATGACGGTACAGTTTTGAATGTTCGTGGATACTCTTGTGCTCATTTGGCTCTTGAAAGTCGGGGATTGGAATACTATTATTACAATCAGAGCGGAAGAACAACAAAACAGGCATATAATGCCACAAATATGAGTGTACTCGGTAATTGTGTAAATGCACATATGTTCAGTCAGTTTGTTTACTGTTCTGTTGACGGCTATCCAAAGCTTTGGAATAGTTATAGCGAAACACAGAAGAAACAGCACCTTACTGATTCTTATAATGCATTCTCATACGATAAATACTAATTGAAACATAGATTGGTGTGAAAAATTTCATACCTATAGCCACGGCGGCGGTTTCGGCGAATGCGATTGAACTGCTGAAAATTTTGCAGCATTTTATGGATGGGTATTTTATAAGTGGCGATTACAAATGGCATAAATTGTATTTTAATATTTACAAAGTTGTTTAAACAATATTTGTTCAGCAGCTTATTAAACAAGGTGCATACATTGTGCATTAAAAGTCATTATACGAGGAGGAATTATTATGAAAAAATTATTATCCCTCGCAATCGCAGCTCTGCTTACTTTTTCGTGTGCTTTAACCGCCTTTGCGGCTGAAGACAATTCGGCAACTCCCGATGAGGCAAAAACACCCGTGGAGCTTAAAATAATTGAGCCTCCGTCAAAAACCTATTTTGGGGAAGATGTTATTCTTCCGCCCGAATCAGTTAAAAATGTTTATGCAGACAGCGAGCATTACTATGCTTTTGCTGACAAAATGAACGCATACAGCTTCAACCCGATTCTTGACCTTTCGGATGCAAAGCTTGAAGTGGTTTACAATGACGGTTCTTCGGAAAGTGTTGATCCAGCCGACTGTACCGCAGAAGTTTCCGATCCGTTTAATTACGGCGAGGTAATGCGAACAGCTCTTGATACCGCAGGCAATCTTGAACTTGATACACCGTATGAAGAAAATCTAAGATAAGGATAATGCAACTAAGAATACTGTGATGAACGATAACGGTTCTGTTCCGACAGGCAGTCCGATTACAACAATGTTATTCACATTATCTGCTGTTATTGCAGGCGGTGCATTGTTTCTTTCTTACAGAAAAAAGTTTGAAAAGTAAATCAAATAATTGACACTCATTTTTCTTAATATTCAGACAACTGCCCCCGAATCTTTCAAAGGTTCGGGGGCAGTTATGTTCTGTAAAAACAAAACGGCAACGGGATAAATTTTTCCGTTGCCGTTTAATACTTTTAATGATTTCTACACTTAATCTTCACCGATAAGCTTTACGATTGTTGCGGTGTGGTGAACCGCATCAAGATACTTTCCGAAAACATCGGCTGTTTTGATTTTTAAACTTGAGGTGTTTACACACGGATGACAGCCGACATATTCGCCTTTCAAAACATCCTCGTCAACAAGAAGTCTTACTCGGTTGTCATTGTCATTCATAAGCCCCATAACGCTCACCGCACCCGGCTTGATGTCGAGAAATTCGAGCATAAAATCGGGAGATGCAAACGAAAGTCTTGCACTTCCGATTTGCTTTGACAGTTCCTTTGTTTTAAAAGGTTTGTCACCCGGCATCATAAGAAGATAGAAGTCGGTTTTCTGCCTGTTGCACAGAAAAAGATTCTTGCAAATCAGCACATCAAGTACAGCGTCAATCTCGTTGCAAGCCTCCATTGTGTCAGCGTGTCCGTGGTCGGTTCGCTGATATTCAATTCCAAGGCTGTCGAGAAGGTCATATACTCTGATTTCACGGTCTTCTTTGCCTGTTAAGTCGGTTGGTCGTCCGTTGTAAAGTTCCATTTAAAATCCTGCTTTCCTGTAGTGTAATGCCTGTATCAATATTCGCTGTCATCAATGCCCGATACGCTGTCTGAGTAATCAGAATCATCATAATAATCGTCATATGTGATTATACTTGTTCCGTTATAATCATCGTTTGCCTTGACATACATATTTTTGTCGAGCATACCGAGATCCTGCAAAACCTCAATTGTCTTTGTAAAGCTTCTCGGAATAACATAGGATGCGGTTGTGTAAGCAGTGTCGGAATCTGCAGATTTGTAATAGGATGACAGGTCTGAAATGTAAATATTGTAGGGTGCGCCTGTTGCAAGCTGTATTACACATACAACATCGGGAATGGATTCAACGAGTGTACTGTAATCTGAATAATCAGGGTCGGCTGAACCGTAGAATGTGTTACTGTATCCGACAACTTTTTTAAATTCTTCATCACTGCAGTTGTCAATATCTTTAAGAAAAGCATCCTTGATGCGTTTGTATGTCTCGCCGGGGCCTGTGAGTGCAACTGACTGGCTGTCATCACCGTAATAGCCTGAAGCAATGCGGTTTACAACCAAGTCAGCGTGCTTTTTCTCCGTATCCTTGCGGTTAAATCCAAAAACTGCAAATTCACTTAAATCATCGTATTCCGCCTTTGCAATAGGACTGTAGGTTTTGATATAACCCTTTGAATTTATTATATCCGTGTTGTCGTCATCGTATAGGGTATCTGAATTATAAAATGCGTTGAATCTGTTGTATGCCCTTGTAATAATGCGACCGTCATTGAGCTTGTATGCATATCCGCAGTATGGCTGCGAAAGCTCTTTGCTAAAAAACAGAAAGTTGTCCGTAAACATTGAAACCCATGTGTTCTTGAACTTGTTCTGAATTGAATAGTCACGCTTGTTGATAAGATTTGAATGTGAGTTGGTGATAAAAGTGATTGTGTCTTTGTCTGTAATATCATCAGCCATATCTTTAAGATTTTTGCCGACAGCACTGCCTTTTGACTGATAGTTTGAATTTGCGTCATAGAAACCGGCACTCTTGATATCCTGAGTTTTCGGTACATAGCTGTTGTAGCCGAATGCGTCAAAACAGCAGAGAGCAACACCGACGCAGCTTACAATAATTAACGCACCGAGCGGAATCGAAGTTTTGATAAGCTTTGAAAAGCCTCTGTACAAAATAAGATGAACGATTATGTAGACGGGAACGCTTGCAAGAATAAATCCGAAAACAAAACCCGCATATCCGCCGAAAACATTCATTGAACCGAAAAGAACACCGAGGAACATACCTGCAAGGAATGAAACAAGCACCTTGATTATGTAGCACGGAAGGTGGAATGCAAATGCCGACTGAGCTCTTTCCGCTTTTCTCTTTTTTGCAAGAAAAGCGCCGAGGGCAATACATACAACCGAGAAAATCAGCCAGTAAATAACATTGATTCCGTCATACGCCGCGAGCGGATTGAGTGCATTCATAATGACGCTGTCTTTGAAAATGCCAACATAGAAACCGTCAAAACAACCCACAACAGTGCCTTTGATGAAGATTGCGGAAAGCGGATAAGCTATGCAAACCGCAACGAACATAAGCACGGAGTTAAGCATCGTTCCGCAGCAAACTGCAATAAGACCGAAAAATGCGATTGACGCGAGTGTACCCATACATATTTCGGGGAATAATTTTGTCACTTCCGAAACAACCGAATGTCCCGAACAAACCGATATAATGGATATTAAGCTGAGAAAGAAAATTGCAGGGATAATCGACATAAGGTAAGCCGATACGGATTTTGCAATAAAAAGTGTTGCTCTTCCAATCGGCAGTGAACCGTACAAATCCGCCTTGCGTTTATTGTGCAGATACGAATAAATTCGCACCGTGTAGATGATTGTAAATACTATTGAAATGAGATAGACGAGCGATGCCGAGGAGTATTGAAAAAGTTCAATTTCTCCGATACCGCTGTTTGCAATGCCTGTAATGCTCAACGCAGAAAGCATCATTGAAAAAGATGAATCGTTTCCGAGTACAACGCAGATTGTAAAGCATACTGTAATTGCAACAGCCGAAATAATACCGAATACAATGAGAAATGTATTGCAGGACTTAAGGTCGCTGAGGAAGAACGACAGCATCTGCTTCAGTCTGCTTTTAAAGGATGTTTTCTGTGTCATAACCTGCAACCCCCATTTCACATATAAAAATTTCTTCCAAGGTCATCGGAACAGCTGAGATATAAATCGGATTAAGCTCCTGCAATTTGGGCATAAACTCTTCCTCTGTTCCTTTGATTGTAAGATTAAATATATTTCCGTTTCTCCATGTGTTTATAACATTGATTTCGTTGAAGAATGAATTATCGGGAACTTCGGTGAATGCAACCTGAACCTTGCGGAGTCCAAGCTTGATTTCGTCAATTTCCCTCTCAAGCAAAAGCTTGCCCTTGTGCATAAGACAAATTCTGTCACATAATTCTTCAAGCTCACGCAAATTGTGTGACGCAACGACAACTGTCATATCATTTGCGGAAACATTGTCAATGATTATTTTTTTTACAAGCTTGCGTACAACAGGGTCAAGTCCGTCAAAAATTTCATCAAGCAGCAGATATCTCGGACAGGTTGAAAGCGCCAATATCAAAGCCGCCTGTCTTTGCATACCCTTTGACATATCAATTATCCTTGCATCAGGATCAATCGGAAACACCGAGCAAAACTGTTTGAAAGCGTTCTCGTTCCAGTTTGGATAAAGACTTCGAAAAAGGATTGCAGTGTTTTCAAGAGTTGAGCTGTTTGAAAAATAGGGGTAATCGGGAATGAAAAAACATTCTCCCTTTACTGACGGATTGTCAAGAATGTTTATTCCGTTAATATTCACCTCGCCCTTATCGGGGTCAAACACACCCGACATAATTCGCAGAAGTGTTGATTTTCCGCCGCCGTTGCTTCCGACAATGCCGAGAACAGAGCCTCTGTTTACGGTAAGCGTGAAATCGTCAACGGCAGTCACTTTGCCGAATTTTTTGGTTATGTGATTAACTTCAATCATTCTCTCTGCCTCCTTCGTATACAGAATTGATGATTTCTATGAGCTGTTCACGGGGAACGCTGTACAGCTCTGCATTCTTTACGGCATCACGGAATGTTTTGAGAGCCATTTCTTGGAAAGCTGCGTTTTTTGTCAACTTGTCTGTCAAAAATGTTCCCCGTCCAACAGTTGAATAGATGTAGCCCTCTGTTTCAAGAACACGATATGCCTTTGCAACCGTGTTTGGGTTTACACCGATTTCCTGTGCTACCGTTCGTACAGGCGGCAGCCTGTCACCCGATTTGAACACGCCTGCCGACGCAAGCTTGATTATATTGTTGCAAATCTGTTCATAAATCGGCACACGGCTTGTGAAATCAATTGTGAACATAGCCGTCCTCCTTTTTTTGTATAGAAAATTGTATAATATGGCCAATCCTACAGTTAAATTGTAACATTCAATTGTACCATTGTCAATGTACAATTTTAATTTAAAAGACCGTTTGAGAAATTTTTAAAAGAACTTAAAAAGAATAAAACAGCCAAAACCGTCAATAACTATTGTAAAGACAAAACCGATAAAAATTCAGATTCGGGGGTAATTCTTTGCAATACGGAAAAGTTGAAATCTGCGGAGTTAATACATCACAGCTCAAGCTGCTGAAGGAAAGCGAAAAGCGTGAGCTGCTTAACACAATCAGAAACGGTTCTCCTGCCGAAAAGAAAATGGCGAGGGATAAGATGATTAACGGGAATTTAAGGCTTGTTCTTTCTGTTATTCAGAGGTTTACAAACAGAGGCGAAAATCCCGACGATCTGTTTCAGGTGGGTGTTATCGGACTCATCAAGGCGATTGATAACTTTGACCCTACGCTTGATGTGCGGTTCAGCACCTACGGAGTGCCTATGATAATCGGCGAAATACGGAGGTTTTTGCGTGATAACAATGCAGTCAGGGTATCCCGCTCAATGAGAGATACAGCCTACCGTGCAATGCAGATAAAGGAACAGCTGACTAATAAAAACAATCGGGAGCCAACCATTGAAGAAATCGCCAAAATAATGGAGATGCCGAAAGAACAGGTGGTGCTTTCGCTTGAGGCGATAGTTGACCCCGTGTCGCTTTACGAGCCTGTTTTTTCGGACGGAAACGATACTATATATGTTATGGATCAAATCGGTGACAAAAACGATGATTCCGCTTGGCTTGAAGAAATTGCGGTAAAAGAGGCGATTTCCAATCTTTCCGACAGAGAAAAACGGATTCTTTCAATGAGATTTTTTCGCGGCAAAACTCAGATGGAGGTTGCGGCTGAAATAGGAATATCACAGGCGCAGGTCAGCCGCATTGAAAAAGGCGCTCTTGATACTATAAAGAAAAGCATTTAGCAATATATGCAAAACAGCTGTTCAATCGGACTACTGTTTTGCGGTTACATAGGTTTGTATAAAAATGTATGGGAAAATTACAACTGATTTTTGTAAAAAAGAAGAAAAAATTTAATTCCGCTTTACTTTCGTGCTTTTGTGTGTTAAAATTTTAATGTATAAAAACTTAATGCTTTATTGCAGAAATAAGGAGGTAACGGTTTTGAATTCTAAACTTAAAAATGATTCTACCGACTATTTGTTCAAGGCGATTCTATCGCTTGAAAACGAAGAAGATTGCTACCGCTTTTTTGAAGATTTATGCACAAGCGCAGAACTCAAGGCAATGTCACAGCGCCTTGTCGTTGCAAAAATGCTTACCGAGAAAAAGGTATATACAGAAATCGTCAAGGAAACCGGTGCGTCAACCGCAACCATCAGCCGAGTAAAAAGAGCGTTGTTTGATAACGATACATATGGCTACACTCTTGTACTCGACAGGATTGAAAACGGAGAAAAAGAGTAATGCCGAGCTATTTGTCGTTTGCCCGATTTTATGACGGACTTATGCAGGATGCCTGCTATGAAAAAAGATGCGGCTATATTCTTGAGATTGCCGAAAAATTCAGACATGATATGGGTATAACCCTTGACCTTGCCTGCGGAACAGGAACTCTTACCCGACTTTTGAAAAAGCGGGGAGTGGATGTTTTCGGGATAGATTACAGTATGGAAATGCTTAGCGAGGCAATGCAGAGTGCTTCCAAAGAAGGTCTTGATATCCTGTTTTTAAGGCAGAAAATGCAAAGCATTGACTTGTACGGTACAATAAATACCTGTGTGTGTACGCTTGACAGCATAAATCACCTTACAAAAATTGAAGATGTTGCAAAGACATTTGACCGTGTGGGACTTTTTATGGACGATGACGGTCTGTTTATTTTTGATGTCAACACGGTGTACAAGCATAAAAATGTTCTTGCAGACAATACCTTTGTGTACGAAAACGACAGCGTTTTCTGCGTATGGCAAAACACCCCCGAGGATGATAACAAGGTAAAAATCGACCTTGATTTCTTTGAGGAAGAAAACGGTGTGTATTATCGTTCATCCGAAAGCTTTGCCGAAAGAGCATATACAGATGATGAAATCAGAAAAATGCTCACGGATGCAGGTTTTGAAGTAGAGGCTGTTTACGGCGATCTTACATTTGAAAGTCCTAAAGCGGATGAACAGAGGGTAATTTATGTTGCAAGAATGAAAACATCACGCAACAAAGAGTTTAATGAATCGAAAGGATAACCGATATGGATAAAATAATTCGTTGTATTACATCTGACGGTGCGATTATGGCGGCTTGCGTTGATGCGTCCGACATAGTTTTTACCGCAAAGAAGATTCACCACCTTTCACGCAGTGCCACAGCCGCACTCGGCAGACTTTTGTGTGCAACATCAATTATGGGCGATATGCTCAAACAGAAAGACGCATCAGTCAACCTTCGTGTAATGGGTGACGGTGAACTCGGTCCCGTTATCGCAGTCGGCGACAGCAGCGGCAATGTAAAGGGATATGTCGGCAATGCAGACTGCCCGACGGAATATTACGAAAACGGTAAAATCAATGTTGCAAAAGCAGTCGGCAGAACAGGTATGCTAAATGTTATGCGTGACTACGGTTCAGGCGATCCGTACATAGGTCAGGTTGAGCTTGTCAGCGGTGAAATTGCCGAGGATATTGCAAACTACTACGCAACAAGCGAGCAGATTCCTACAGTTTGTGCCTTGGGTGTGCTTATTGATAAAGAAGACGGAGAAGTTCTTCTTGCAGGCGGATTGCTTATTCAGCTTCTTCCGGGTGCAGACGATACTGTTATTGACAAGCTTGAAAAGAATATTGCAGAGCTTGAACCCGTTACAACTATGCTTGCAAAGGGTATGAGTATTCTCGATATCTGCAAAACAGCCCTCAAAGGCTTTGAGGTTGAAGTGCTTGACGAAAACCCTGTTAAGTATGTTTGCGGTTGTTCAAAAGAAAAGCTTGAAAATTATTTTTGTACCCTCAGCGATGATGACATCCGTTCTATGGTAAATGAGCAGGGTGTTGCCGTTGCAACCTGTCACTTCTGCAATAAGAAATATGTCTTTACAAAGGATGACCTTGAAAAGCTGATTGCAGAGAAAAACAACAAGGAATAAAGATTTTTAAAGGCCTTGTCGCAAATGTTCGTGATGTCACTCATAAAAATGAAAAAAATTTCAAAAAAGTGTTGACATTTTAATCATAATGTAGTATTATGGTATCTGTCGCCGAGAGATAAACGAGATTCGACAGAACTTCGATACAGCGACAAAGGCATGTGGGAGCATAGCTCAGCTGGGAGAGCATCTGCCTTACAAGCAGAGGGTCACAGGTTCGAGCCCTGTTGTTCCCACCACATTTGGCCCGGTAGTTCAGTTGGTTAGAACGCTAGCCTGTCACGCTAGAGGTCGACGGTTCGAACCCGTTCCGGGTCGCCAATTTTTGCCTCTGTAGCTCAGTCGGTAGAGCAGGGGACTGAAAATCCCCGTGTCGGTGGTTCGATTCCGCCCGGAGGCACCAATTTAATGCGGATGTAGCTCATCTGGTAGAGCGCCACCTTGCCAAGGTGGAGGTAGCGGGTTCGAGCCCCGTCATCCGCTCCATAAAATCAGTACAGTTGGTGTACTGGTTTTTTTATTTTACAGATTTTTTTGCCAACCAAGGGGCTCGAAGGCGACCGTTAAGAAAATGCTCCAGTGGAGCATTTTTAGGGAGAGCGTTGATGAGGGTTAGGGTTACGCACCGCAAGCAGTTGGCGAGGTAGAACTTTTCGCATCAAACAATCCCCGTCATCCGCTCCAAATCCAAAGTACCTGTAACGCAGGTGCTTTTTTTATTTTTGCAATTTTTCTGTTTGAGTTGTAGGGGCGGATATCATGTCAAGTGCAACATGGTAACCACCTGTGCAAGGACATGGTATACAAATTCACAGTCTTGAAATCTTGCGGTGAATACGCTTGCCGGATGACGAGTCATACTCAGCAATAACAAAATTGCGATAGCAAACAAGAAATGAATCATTGTTTGGATTAGGTCTGAATTGAACATAATCATTGATGAAAGTTTCACTAAGATATAATTGAAAATTCTGAAAACGGACATATCCCCACGAATTTACTTTTATGACTTTAAAGCCGGGTTCATATTCAAACGGCTCCACCTTGTCAGCAAAAATCCTTTCGCTGTGAGTATAGACATCGGCAGGACATTTGTTCCCAAGTGCTTCATGAGGTCGCAGGCAATTATACTTAGTTCGCCACTCTTGCAGAGCCTTGTCAGCGTAATCCAAGTTCTTGAATAGATTATGATTTAAAAGTTCTCTTTTCATACTGCCATGAAACCGTTCAATTTTTCCTTGTGTTTGCGGATGTTTAATTCTGCAATGTATGGGAAGAATGTCATTGTTCATAAGGAATTTTTCAAACATAGTAAATCCATGTTTAAAACCTGCAAACTGAGAACCATTGTCAGAAAGTACGCTTGATGGCATACCAAACTCATAAAAAGCTTGCTTAAAAGCGTTAATAACGACATTTTTAGTGTTAGGAAAGCATGCTATTTTGATTGAGTATCGTGAGCTGTCATCAAGAATAGTCAATGGATAGCAATAACGATTATCGGCAGTTAAAAACTCTCCCTTGAAATCAGTTTGCCACATATCATTGCAATGTTCTTTCTGAAAGCGTTTAAAAGGCTTTCTTTTGAGAGATTCCTCTTCAGATATGAGTTGGTGTTTATGAAGAATGTTAGTAATGGTTCTTGGACAAGGAATGTTTTTATACCCTTGATTTTCAAGAAAAATTTTAATTTTATCATCACCCCAACCCGGGTTATCGAAACGAACAGAAACGATTAATTCTTCAATGTCGTCAGGCGTTTTGTTAGGAGAACATAATGGTCTGCGTGACATATCAGTTAAGGGCAGTCCCTGTTTAAATCTATCAACCCACTTGCGACCAGTTTTGCGTGTGATTTCATATTTCCGACATAGAGCACTAAAATTATTTGTTTCTAATGCTTTTGTAACAAATTCTAATCTTTGTTTTTCCACAGTTTTACACTCCCACGGCATAAAAACAGCTCCTTCATTTGCTATTTTCTTGCCATTTATTTTATCATAAAACTGTATACTATGTCTTTGCACTGTTGTATACTATGTTACTACACTGCACATATCATCCGCCCGCAAGTAACTACTGAATTCTTTTGACAGACCCGATTTTATAAATGTCGCAAAACAATTGTTATACTGTAACAGCGAACTGCGCTTTCAAATAATACCGTGTGAAAACACGGGGCGAAACTCTTGTTTACTGTTTGAAATAAGGAGTTTACCATACTTGTATTAATAACTTCAGCGACTATGTTCTGATTGCCGATAATCACGAAATTGCAATTAGCAAATAAATTTTAAAAAACTGCAAAAACGATATTGACAATCGCCTGAATTTGTAGTATTATATTACCTGTCGCTGAGATGTAATCGAAATTCGATAGAACTTCGATGAGCGATAAAGGCATGTGGGAGCATAGCTCAGCTGGGAGAGCATCTGCCTTACAAGCAGAGGGTCACAGGTTCGAGCCCTGTTGTTCCCACCACATTTGGCCCGGTAGTTCAGTTGGTTAGAACGCTAGCCTGTCACGCTAGAGGTCGACGGTTCGAACCCGTTCCGGGTCGCCAATTTTTGCCTCTGTAGCTCAGTCGGTAGAGCAGGGGACTGAAAATCCCCGTGTCGGTGGTTCGATTCCGCCCGGAGGCACCAATTTAATGCGGATGTAGCTCATCTGGTAGAGCGCCACCTTGCCAAGGTGGAGGTAGCGGGTTCGAGCCCCGTCATCCGCTCCATAAAATCAGTACAGTTGATGTACTGGTTTTTTTATTTTACAGATTTTTTGCCAAACAAGGGGCTCGAAAGTGTAGCCTTGCGACCGCCGCCAGTGACGGAAAAAGGGAGCAAAGCGCTGTCTGAAATAAGGAACAAAAGGAAGCATATTTATGTGCAACGCATTGCGACTGTATTTCAGACGATAAACCTTAAAATTAAGAGCGTTGATGAGGGTTAGGGTTACGCACCGCAAGCAGTTGGCGAGGCAGAACTTTTCGCATCAAACAATCCCCGTCATCCGCTCCATTAAATCAGTACAGTTGATGTACTGGTTTTTTTATTTTGCAGAATTTTTTGACAAACAAGGGGCTCGAAGGTGTAGCCTTGCGACCGCCACCGGTGGCGGAAAAAGGGAGCAAAGCGATGTCTGAAATAAGTAGCAAAAGGAAGCATATTTATGTGCAACGCATTGCGACTGTATTTCAGACGGTAAACCTTAAAATTAAGAGCGTTGATGAGGATTAGGGTTACGCACCGCAGGCAGTTGGCGAGGCAGAAATTTTCGCATCAAACAATCCCTATGCAGTAGGTTTTTCGGATTGACATAAAGTTTCCTATCTGTTAGTATGATATTGTAGGAGTTTTTGTACTCTTACAACATATTTTTCCCAAAGGAGGATAGGATTATGGGATTTTTAGATGGAAAAACCGCTGTTATTACAGGCGGAGGAAGGGCTGTTCTCAGCGACGGAGGTTGCGGTTCAATCGGCTACGGCATTGCTGTTGCTTATGCAAAAGAGAGCGCAAACCTTGTTATTACAGGCAGAAATGTCAAAAAGCTTGAGGATGCCAAAGAGGAACTTGAAAGACTTTACGGAGTAAATGTGTTGCCTGTTCAGGCTGATGTCAGCAAGGACGGCGATAACGAAAAGGTTGTTCGGAATGTTGTTGACCGAGCTGTTGAAACATTCGGCGGAATTGATGTTTTGATTAACAACGCTCAGGCCTCTGCATCGGGTGTTACGCTTGCAGATCATACAACAGAGCAATTTGACCTTGCTGTTTATTCGGGACTGTACGCAACTTTCTATTATATGAAGGCTTGCTATCCGTACCTTAAAAAGTCAAAGGGAACGGTTATAAACTTTGCTTCGGGTGCCGGACTTTTCGGAAACTTTGGTCAGTGTGCATATGCCGCCGCAAAAGAGGGAATAAGAGGTCTTACAAGAGTTGCCGCCAACGAGTGGGGCAAGGACGGAATCAATGTCAACATTGTCTGTCCGCTTGCATGGACTGCTCAGCTTGAAAAATTTGAGCAGGCTTATCCCGACGCATTCAAGGCGAATGTAAAAGTGCCGCCAATGGGACATTTTGGTGATGTCGAAAAAGAAATCGGCCGTGCCTGTGTTGCACTTACATCACCTGATTTCAAGTATATGAGCGGCGAAACCATCACCCTTGAGGGCGGAATGGGGCTTAGACCGTAGTTTTATTTCAAGAAAAATTCTTTTATTCTGTTATTCGGTAAATCATTAAATAAAATTAAAAAAACATACTAATATGAGTATTGAATTTTTTGTTCATATGATGTAATATCAAGTTACGGAGTACATACAAAAATTACTTTGAGGTGATTGTATGGGAATTTTTGATATAAAGAACACAGATATTTTCAGCAAGGACTATGACTCTGCAAACGCATGGCTTGAGTATAACATTTTTAATGAATGTGAAAAGGACGAAAACGGAGAGTCATTTGATGAGTCCGATGAAAATAATTTTTGGGATTATTTGAAGAAAAACAAATAATAGGTTACAAACAGCGACCGCAGAGTGATATGCTTTGCGGTCGTTTTTATGTGTTGTTCACACACAAGGACACTCGGCATAATATGAGGGTGTAGAGAATAACTTGATTTACGGGTGTTGTGTATGAAAAAGAGCGACATAAGAACATTTGGCATAATCGGCGGTGACAAGCGACAGCTTTTTCTTGCAAAATCAATTTCTGACAGCTGTTACGATGTTTTGCTCGGCGGATTTGACAGGCTTGAAAGCCACGGTTCATTGAGCCTTTGCAATGTTAAAAAGGCAATTTCGGAAAGTGATGCATTGATTTTTCCGTTGCCGTCAATAAGGACAGACGGCAGTCTTAACACTCCGTTTTCAAACGAGAACATTTTGCTTGACGGTGACGATATTGAAATTATCCTTAAAAAGCCTGTTTTTACTACGATGAAAAGCAGATTTTTAAAGGCATATCCAAGGCTTTCGGACGGTGAAATTTTTGATTACGGAGCAAGAGATGATTTTGCGATTCTCAACGCATTGCCTACAGCAGAGGGTGCAATTGAATGTGCAATGAGAGAATATGAGGGAACGATTTCGGGCAGTAAGTGTCTTGTTGCGGGATTCGGCAGAATCGGAAAAATTCTTGCTCACAAGCTTGTTTTACTCGGAGCAAATGTTACAGTGAGTGCAAGAAAGCCGTCAGACCTTGCATATGTAAAGGCACTCGGCTACAATGCACTTAATACGGAAAATCTCAGAACGGTAAAGCGGTTTGACATTGTTTTCAACACAATTCCGAGGTTGATTTTTGACAGGGAACTTCTTATGAATACCGACACAAACACCCTTATTATAGATCTTGCGTCCCTGCCGGGAGGAGTTGATTTTGATACCGCCGAAAAACTCGGAATTTATGCCGTTAGGGCATTGTCGCTCCCCGGAAAATGTGCTCCGAAAACGGCAGGAGAAATTATAAAAACTACTGTATTTGACATCATCAAGGAGGTTTACAGGTGACAAAAGCAACCATAGGATTTGCAATGTGCGGTTCCTTTTGCACCTTTTCAAAGGCTTTTACGCAAATGCAGAGGCTTGTTGACTCAGGCTATGATGTTATTCCGATAATGTCGCAAAATGCCTTTTCAACATCAACTCGTTTCGGAAAAGCGGAGGAAACGGTAAAGAGGGCAGAAGAAATAACGGGCAAAGCTGTTCTGCACTCGGTTGTGCAGACAGAACCGATAGGACCTAAAAAAATGTGTGACTTGCTTGTGATTGCACCGTGTACGGGCAACACGCTTGCAAAGCTGTCGCTCGGGATTACCGACACGGCGGTAACAATGGCGGCAAAATCGCATTTGAGAATTTTAAGACCTGTGCTGTTGTGCGTTGCAACAAATGACGCTCTCGGTGCGTCGGCACAGAACATCGGCAGACTTCTCAACACGAAAAATATTTACTTCGTTCCTTTAAAACAGGACGATTGCATCAAGAAACCAAATTCGCTTGTGGCTGATTTTAATAAGCTTGAAGATTGCGTAACCCTTGCATTGCAGGGAAAACAACATCAGCCGATTTTTTTATAACAGAACAACAGCCGTCTTGAAATGCAAATTTTCAAAACGGCTGTTATTTTATGTTTGGATTGTCTGTGCGACAGGTCAGATAATCAAGGCTTGTGCCGTAGTAGTCGGCAAGTTTAATAAGCAGGGAGAGAGGGATTTCTCTTTCGCCCCGTTCATATTTTGAGTACAGCGACTGGTCGCACATAAGAACCTTTGCAACTTCTTTTTGCGTAAGGTCGTTGTCCTCACGCAAATCTTTTATTCTCAGTTTCATTTCATCACCAAATAAATTATAAAATAGTACATAGTGTCCTATTGATTTTTAGGACGAATTGTCCTAAAATATAATTACCGGAAAACGGGAAACCAAACTGCATTGTCTTTGCGGTACTCATATTCATATAATCGTATTTATCATAAATTGTGTGTTATTGTTTGCACAAGTGTCCAATGAACTCAAAATACAAGATGATGATTACTTTGAAAAATTTAATTCACTTTAAATCAGAGTGTTGCTTAAATAAAAATCATATTTTATCTGTATATATCTTGACAAATACCGCAAAATGCAGTAAACTAATGTCATAAAAATCCCGAAGAACAACTTCGGGACGAATAGCTTGCCGATTTAATTTCGTGTACAGCTTGGCGGATTTTTACTGTCAGTCAATCCCAAAATATAGTCAGTACTTGTGTGATAATGTTTTGCGAGGCAAATCAAAACAGCTGTGGGGATATCACGCTGACCAAGTTCATAATTGCTGTAAACCTGTTGTGAACAATGCAGAATTTTGCTAACTTCTTTTTGCGTGAGGTCGGCATCTTCCCTCAGTTCCCTGATTCTTTTATACACAGAATTCACCTCGCATACAGTATAGCATACCGCAGATTGTTGTATTGCAATATACTGCAAAATGCAGTAAAGCAGCAATGGTATTTTGGGTTAATTTTTAAATAATTATTCAGAGGGGAATGGTGTTTAAAATAAAAATATTAAACTTGCGTATTAAGATAAAACAATAAAATGATGGAGGAAACTATGAGAAAACATTCAAAATTTATTACGATTTTGCTGTCTGCTTTGTTGGCGGTATGTCTTGTGCAGACAGTATTTGTTCAGGCATTTGCAACCGAAAACTCAGCAACACCTGACGAGGTTTCGAAAAATTTGAAGCCTGTATCAATGAAAATTATTAAGGCTCCTGAATCAGCAGAAGTGGTTAACGGAGAAGTTACTGACAAGAATTTTTGGAGCAAGGTTGTAGTTAAAGTAACTTACAATAATGGAGAGTCTTTTGATGTAAATTGCAAAAATCTTGATGATGGGCGGTTTAATGATATTACACCGCCTTATCCCGAAATTAAAGGATATGAAGGCACAATATCTGGTTATTATTCAGTTGTGAACGGAAAAGTATCTATTACACTTTACTATGACTATGCACATAATGCTTATGCACTTGAAAATTCTTATTTATACGCATATTATGACATTAAAAATGTAAAATTTGATCCTGAATCAAATAAAGAAATGGTTGTAAGTTGCGAAATCACAAAGCTTCCGGATAAAGTCTTTACAGCTCCGTTATTTACAAAAGCAGTGCCTAGAGATGACGACTCACATTATGATTGGTATATGTCACTTGATAAGAACAATTCGATCGCAAACAATATGATTGGCACAGAGTTTGTATTGACCTATTTAAATGGCACTAAAAAAACCTTTAAAGTCACTGAAGATACTGAAATAATGAATAGTGTTTCTGGCACTGATTTTGTTATGTATTATTGGACATATAAGAGTACACAGATTAATGATAATCGTTGGACATATTTAGAGGTTACTGATTTAGGAAATTATAAAGCTGATGTTAATGTTGTTTCGACAGGATTTGAGCAAACTGTTACTATCACAGCAAAATCTGTTTCTAATCCTAATCCACCTCTTCCAAACAGTGGCAAGATTAACGGCAACAGCACTATTGACACTCCAACAAAGCCGAGCGATAACATTTCATCCGCAACAAGTGATGTTGCAACAAAAGACAATGCAGGCAATAACAACACCACAAACGGCACAGCCAACAACGGTGTTGTTGCAACAGGCGACTTTGCAACTCCTGCAATTATTGCCACAGTTATGATTTTGGCGGCAGCGGTTATGTTTGTTCTCAAAAGAAAACATACATTTTAATTTAGTCTAATACTTCCATTTTATGTTTATGGGTATTTAACTTAGAGGAAACACTCGATTGTATAATCGGGTGTTTTTTCTGTATGATGAATGTTGCGGTTCGCCGCTACAGAATGGCATTATCTTTGCGGTATTTATATAATCGTATTTATCATAAATTCTGTGCCGTTACTCGCGGGCGCCCAATGGGACCGCCCCTACAGAATGGTATTATTTTTGTTCCTTTTATAGGGTTTGTATTACCGTAATGTTTGCATTTTTACTTTTTGGCGGTCACAGACCGTTGATACAAAATTAAATTTATAACAAAACTGCACAAAAATTTATGGATAAAGACAGCGTGGGGTATTGCTCATGCTGTCTTTTTGTGTTAAAATTGTAGATAACAAAATGAAATAACGAAGGATTTGTCTATGAAATATTGTTCAAAATGCAAGCGACTGCATAATGATGAAGAAACAGTCTGCAAAAACTGCAAGGCTCAGCTTAAAACAATAACCGATGAAAACACTCCAGTGTATCTGCTTACGGCATCGGGCTTTGAGTTGCAGAGAGTTAAAGCCGCACTTGAGGACAGCACCGTTCCGTGTGACGCTACAATCAGAAAATGTGCTGAAAACAGATACAACGCAAATGCCGCAACAGGCTATGACAGTTCATCTTACGATGTTTATGTTCCGTATTCGGCTTATGAAAAAGCATTTGACACCTGCGTCGGAATCGGCGCAATTAAGCTTGAGAACGAAGAAATTCTTGACGGTGACGCGGAATATTCTGAAAATAAAGGCGACACGCTTGATGATAAGTTCGAGAAGATGACAGGTGCAAAGCGTACTACATTCAGGGTTATAAGTGCCGTTATTTTTCTTTTGCTTATTGCGCTTGCAGTATTCGGTACAGATGCGATAATGAACCTTATTAAAGGATTTTTCGGATAATTCGGTATCCGATTTTGAGATAAAATGAGTTAAAAATGAATGAAATTACGGAGGATTTTTTACAATGAAACAGGAAACAAAGTGTTTGCATTCCGGCTATGTGCCTAAGAACGGAGAACCAAGACAGATGCCCATTTATCAAAGCACCACCTTTAAGTATGATTCAAGTGACGCAATGGGCAGACTTTTTGACCTTGAGGACAGCGGTTATTTTTATACCCGTCTGCAGAATCCGTCAAATGATATGACTGCCGCAAAAATTGCCGACCTTGAGGGCGGTGTTGCCGCAATGCTCACATCAAGCGGTCAGGCGGCTAACTTCTTTGCACTTTTTAACATCTGCGAAACAGGCAGTCACATTGTTGCATCGTCTGCAATCTACGGCGGTACATATAATCTGCTCGGTGTTACAATGAAGAAAATGGGCATTGATGTTACTTTTGTCGATCAGAATCTTCCCGAAGAAGAGCTTGCAAAGGCATTCAGACCAAACACAAGGGCAATGTTCGGTGAAACAATAACCAACCCGACCGTGTCTGTTCTTGATATTGAAAAGTTTGCAAGACTTGCTCACTCACACGGTGTTCCGCTTATTGTTGACAACACTTTTGCAACTCCTGTCAATTGTCAGCCGATTAAGTGGGGTGCTGACATTGTTACTCACTCAACCACAAAATATATGGACGGTCACGGTGTTTCTGTCGGCGGTGCAATTGTTGACAGCGGCAACTTTGACTGGCTGAAATATGCCGACAAATATCCGGGACTTACAACTCCCGATGATTCATATCACGGCATTGTCTATGCCGAAAAATTCGGCAAGCTCGGCTACATTACAAAGGCTACTTCTCAGCTTATGCGTGACCTCGGTTCAATCCAGTCACCGCAGAATGCTTTTTATGTTATGAACGGTCTTGAAAGTCTTCATGTGAGAATGGAAAGACATTGCAAAAATGCTCTTGAAATTGCAAGATTCCTCAAAGCCAATGACAAGGTTGCGTGGGTTGATTATCCCGACCTTGAAGATGACAAATATCACGCACTTGCTGAAAAGTATCTTCCGAACGGCTCATGCGGTGTACTTTCTTTTGCGGTTAAGGGCGGAAGAGATTGTGCGGTTAAATTTATGGACAGCTTAAAGCTCTGCGACATTGAAACTCATGTTGCAGACGCAAAGACCTGTATTCTTCATCCCGCAAGCCACACCCACCGTCAGATGACGGATGAACAGCTTCTTGAAGCAGGTGTTGCACCCGATCTTATCAGACTTTCGGTAGGTCTTGAAAATGTTGATGATCTTATTGCCGACATCAGTCAGGCTCTTGATAAGGTTTGATTTTCTTTAAAAGAAATTATACATAAAATTGCAAAATAAATTTACGGAGGGTTGAATATGTCAGCTTTTGTATCTGCGGTTATTGTTGCGGCAGGCGGTTCTGTGAGAATGGGAATTGCCGACAGCAAGCAGTTTATTCCGCTTTTGTCACGACCTGCAATTGAATACACCCTGAAGGCATTCCAAAAATGCCACCTTATCAAAGAAATTGTAATTGTCTGCCGTGAACAGGATAACGACAGAATCAATAAAATTATCGAGCTTAACGGTTTCGACAAGGTTTCAAAACTCGTCAAGGGCGGTGACAGCCGTGCCGACAGCGTGCGCAACGGAATCGGTGCGTGCAGTGAAAATGCCAAATACTATGCTATTCATGACGGTGCAAGACCGCTTATTACCGTTGAAGAAATTGAGCGTGTTGTTGAGGCGGCTTTTGATACGGGTGCGGCAACTCTCGGAACTTCCGTAAAAGATACAATCAAGGTTGTTGACGGTTTCAATATTATAGAAAGCACTCCTATCCGTTCACAGCTCCGTGCCGTTCAGACTCCGCAGGTTTTTGAGCGCGATCTGTACCGCTTTGCTCTTGAAAATGCCGGCGATAATCTCATCAACTTTACAGACGATTGCTCGCTTATTGAAAATATGGGCGGCGAGGTTCTTGTTGTAAAGGGCAATGAGGAAAATATTAAACTAACAACCCCGATTGACATTGTGATTGCCGAGAGTATTCTCAAGTCAAGACAGCAGGGTTGATTGTGCAAAGGAGATTTATATGAGAATCGGTCACGGATATGATGTGCATAAATTTGCCGAGAACAGAAGGCTGATAATCGGAGGCACAGAAATTCCTTTTGAACTCGGACTTCTCGGTCATTCGGATGCCGATGTGCTTGTTCACGCAATTATGGACGCACTTCTCGGTGCGGCGGCTCTCGGTGATATCGGAAAGCTGTTTCCCGATACGGATGAAAAGTACAAGGGTGCAGACAGCATTCTTCTTTTGAAAGAGGTGTGCCGTTTGCTTGCCGAGTACAACTACAGAATTGTCAATATCGACTCAACCGTTATCGCTCAACAGCCAAAGCTGAAACCGCATATTGACGAAATGAGAAAAAATATTGCCAATGCCTGCGGAATTGATGTTTCGCTCGTCAGCGTTAAGGCTACTACCGAGGAAAAGCTCGGCTTTACAGGCAGACTTGAGGGCATTTCCGCTCACGCAGTTTGCCTTATTGAGCAGTACTAAAAAGTTACAGCTTCAAAAAATGCACATATTTTATTACATACATTCGACACCTTGTTCATATTAATGAACGAGGTGTTTTTTATGTTAAGAAAGGCGTTTGTTTCAATAACATTGTGTGCTGTGCTTTTACTGTCGCCGTTTGTCGGATTAAAAGTGAATGCTCTCAGTGCGGACAGCATATCCGCTCCGTCTGCCGTGCTAATGGAATCGTCAACAGGCAAAGTTCTTTTTGAGAAAAAACCACATGAGCAAAGACCGTGTGCGTCCGTAACAAAGGTAATGACGCTTTTGCTCGTCTTTGAGGCTGTTGACAGCGGAAAATTAAGCCTTGACGATGAAATTACGGCATCCGAACACGCCGCAGGAATGGGTGGAAGTGACATTTGGCTTGAAAAAGGCGAAACCATGAGTGCGGATGATATGATAAAGGCAACGGTTGTGGTATCTGCCAACGATGCGGCAGTTGCGCTTGCGGAGCATATCAGCGGAAGTGAGGACGCTTTTGTTGAAAAAATGAACAGCCGTGCCAAAGAACTCGGAATGAACGACACCGTTTTCAAAAACTGTAACGGACTTGATGAGGAGGGGCATATAACCTCTGCCTATGATGTTGCGCTTATGTCAAGAGAGCTTACAAAGCATGAGAAAATTTTTGACTACACATCAATTTGGCTCGACAATCTTCGTGGTGGTAAAACTCAGATTGTCAACACGAACAAGCTGTTGAAAACTTATAACGGAATTACGGGATTGAAAACAGGCACAACCAACGATGCGGGTTGCTGTATGTCTGCAACCGCAACAAGGGGAGATGTTTCGCTGATAAGCGTTGTTCTCGGCTGTAAAACAGGCAAAGAGCGATTTGCAGATGCGGCGGCACTTCTTGATTACGGTTTTGCAAATGTTTCCGTGAAAGAATTAACACTTCCCGAAGATATGCCGAAAAGCATTGATGTAAACGGCGGTATGACCGACAGCGTAAAGCTTGAATGTAAGGTTTCTTCAAAAATAGTGGTTGACAAAGGAAACGGTGCTAAAATTACAACCGAAATCGACCTGCCCGACAAGATTGACGCTCCCGTTGAAAAGAATAGGAAGATAGGTACGCTTACATATCTTGTCAATTCAAAAAAGGCGCAGAGCTTTGATATTTGTGCAGGCGATTCTGTTCAAAAAACAAGCTTCGGCGCATTGCTTGAATATGTGTTCGCCTCGCTGATTTCCCTTTGATTTTATCGGAAAATCAAGCGTTTGTGCATTGTTATTAAAAGCAGTACAAAAAACAATGCGGGTTTATTTTAAAAATTCACAAATTGACCTTGCAAAAACGCTCATATTATAGTATAATAAAACAACAAAGATACTTATTGCGATTCTATTTTCGCTATAGGAATTTTGGAGGAATTTATAAATGGCAACAAAGTTAAATGACAAGTATTTAAGTGATTTTATCGGCGAACACGAATATGACGGTGTTGCTGCCGAAGTTAAAGCAGCTCACAAGGTGTTGCATGACGGCAGCGGCCTTGGCAACGACTTTTTGGGTTGGCTCAATCTTCCTACAGATTATGACAAGGAAGAGTTCGCACGCATCAAGAAGTGTGCAGAGAAAATCAAGAAAGATACTGATGTATTCATTGTAATCGGTATCGGCGGTTCTTACCTCGGCGCAAGAGCGGCTATTGAATTTCTTTCATCACAGAACTACAACCTTACCTGCAAGGATACACCGCAGATTTTCTTCACAGGTAACTCAATCAGTTCATCTGCACTTGCAGAAATCATGGAGCTTTGCGAGGGCAAGGATGTTTCCGTAAATATGATTTCCAAGTCAGGTACAACAACTGAGCCTGCCATCGCTTTCCGTGTGTTCCGTGAAATGCTCGAAAAGAAGTACGGTAAAGAGGGCGCAAGAGAGCGTATTTACTGCACAACTGACAAGGCCAAGGGTACACTCAAGGCTCTTGCCGACGAAGAGGGCTACGAAACATTTGTTGTTCCGGACGATGTAGGCGGTCGTTTCTCGGTTCTCACAGCAGTAGGTCTTCTTCCTATCGCAGTTTCGGGTGCTGATATTGACGCTCTTATGCAGGGTGCCGCAACAGCTCAGAAAGAATTTGACAACGATGATTTAAAGACAAACGATTGTTACAAATATGCTGCAATCAGAAATATGCTTTACCGCAAGGGCAAAACTATGGAAGTTATGGTTTCTTATGAGCCGGCTTACACAATGATGTCAGAGTGGTTCAAGCAGCTCTTTGCAGAGAGTGAAGGCAAGGATAACAAGGGTATTTTCCCCGCAAGCGTTATCTTCTCAACAGACCTTCATTCACTCGGTCAGTACATTCAGGACGGCAGACGCACAATGTTTGAAACTGTTGTTCTCTTTGATAAATGTAAAAAAGAAGTTACTCTCGGTACAGACCCGACAAATGTTGACGGTCTTAACTTCCTTTCGGGCAAGACAATGGGATTCGTAAATCAGAAGGCTTTCGAGGGTACAGTTCTCGCTCATAATGACGGCGGTGTACCGAACATTGTTCTTAATGTTCCCGAAATGAACGAATCAGAGCTTGGCTATCTCATCTACTTCTTTGAGAAGGCTTGTGCTATTTCAGGTTATATGCTCGGTGTTAATCCGTTTAACCAGCCGGGTGTTGAAAGCTACAAGAAGAATATGTTCGCTCTTCTCGGCAAGCCGGGCTATGAGGATCAGAAGGCTGCTCTTGAGGCAAGACTCGGATAATTTCTTAATAAAGTATAACAACGGAGGAACTAATTATGGTTACTTTACTTATCGGTAAAAAAGGAACAGGCAAAACTAAAAAGCTCATCTCTCTTGCTAACGAGGCTGTTGCCGCTTCAACAGGCAATGTTGTTGTAATTGAAAAAGGCTCAAAGCTCACATATGATGTTACACATAAGGCAAGACTTATTGATACAGAGCAGTATCTCATCAGCGGTTATGATATGCTTTTCGGTTTTATCAGCGGTATCTGTGCAGGCAATTACGATGTTACTGACATTCTCGTTGACTCAACATTCAAGATTTGCCCCGAGGCTCTTGCAGGCCTTGAAACCTTCACAAAGAAGCTTCAGGATCTTGCCGAAACTGCATCAACTAACATTGTTCTACTTATTTCTGCTGACGAAAGCGAAATTCCGGAGTCAATCAACGCTGTTTGCCGCAAGGTTTAATTGATACTTAAAAACAAACTTATCCCTCTCGTTTTTCGGGAGGGATTTTTGTATATACAACTGTATAAATTTAGCACCCTCGTCAATAATAGAAACGGAGGTGCTTATTTATGAGCGATTATTATAACAGGAACAGAAAGAAGAAACGCAGCCGCCGTGAAAAAATCGGTTTCTACACAGCTTGTTCAATTTGTCTTATTGCAGTTTGTATGGCGGTGTATTCAACCTACAATACATTATCGGTTCCAAATACCAAAACTACGACCGTGACACAAAGCAATGAGGTTAAGGTCAATGAAAATGTTACGGGCGTAACCCAAACTTTGCCCGAAGTCAAGCTTGATGTCGAAGTTCCGACAATTGTTGCAACCGAAGAACCGGCAACAAATCCGACAGAAAGTTCAAAAAATGCTCTTGAAACAATGCTTTCAACTAATTTGAGCCTGAACTATCCGCTCAATTCAAATAACATTGTTCGTGAGTACAGCGAAAAAAGTGTTTATTTCAAAACTTTGAATGTATGGAAACCACACACGGGAGTTGATTTCGGAGGAAAACTCGGTGATGATGTAGAAGCAATGACCGGCGGAGTGGTTACTAATGTGTGTGACGACAAAATGCTTGGCAAAATTGTTGAAATTTCAACAGAGAATGTTGTCTGCCGTTACTGCGGGTTAGGGTCGGTTAATGTGAATAAAGGTGATTCGGTTGATGTGGGCTATAAAGTCGGTACAATAGGGGCAGTTCCTTTTGAAGCAGGGGACGAAAACCATATACACATTGAAGTGAAGATTGATGGCAAGTACGCCGATCCGCTTTCTTTTATAAATAACAATGAATAATTGCGATTTTGACGCATACAATATTATTGCAAGCCCTCGTTTCGTTTTAAGGGGCATCAAAAAGGCGGATACTTCTAAGTAAGCATCCGCCTCATTTTTATGATTTTATGTCAATGATAAGAATCACGATTATTAAATTAAAATTCCTAAATTAAAAGTGATTATCTTTCGCTCTCGTGCCATTCTTCGTTACCAAAGATAAAATCATCAAGATCCATAATGACAAATTTCATATAGTACACCTCCTTAATAAAACAATATAGTATATTCAGGAAATGATCGAATATGAGTATTATTTTTTGTTTGAGTTACAAATGTTAATGTAACTGATAATAATGTCAACGGCCTGATCAACTGTCAGGTTTGTGCTGTTAAGGCACAAATCATAGTTGTCCGGAAGACCCCATTTCTTTCCTGAATAAAAACTATAGTAATTTGCTCTGTTCTTGTCTGCCTTCAAAACTGCCTGTTTTGCTCTGGCAGGGTCAATGTCCTGTCTGTCAACAGCTCTTTTAATTCTCTTATCAAGATCAGCATAAATATATACCTTCACAAGTTTCGGATTATCCTTAAGAACATAGTCGGCGCATCTACCGACAACAACGAAATTTTCCTTTTCTGCAAGCTGCTTGATAATCTTGTGCTGTAAAATGTAAAGACGGTCATTAACCGGCAGGTCACCGACTGAAGAAAAGTTGTTACCGTAATTGTACAGTCCCACAGACAATGAATACAAAAGACTGTTGGTAGCTCTTTCGTCAGCGTGCTTAAACACCTCAGGAGAAACACCGCTTTCTTTAGCGGCAATAGAAATGAGCTCCTTATCATAAAACGATATGCCAAGCCTCTCGGCAAGAGCTTTACCAATATCGTGTCCGCCGGAACCATACTGTCTTGTGATGGCAATAATTTTATCAAAACTCATAACTAAACCTCCCAGTATTTGCAATTTGTAAAGTTGTACAGCAGCAACATTAAGTAGCTAAATGTCAAAACTATATCGCTTTACATATACTATAATAACACATTTTTGCGAAAAGTCCAGTCTGTAAAAACAAATTTTACGAAATTTGTACAAAACGAACAAATAAGTCTTATCCAAATTATATAAATGCACAATATAATTGGGTGTGAAATTACATTTAAAGGATAAGAACAAATTTCTTTTTACATATATATGCATATGAAGAGGGATTCAGCGTGTAAAAGGCAGAATAATAGTGAAAAGGCATTAAAAATCAGATAGAATAAAGAATAATATAGAAAATTTGCCGATAATGTAAAAAAGATAAAGAAATTGTCAAAAAGGGGTTTACAAAAGAAGGAAGTGCTGATATAATATCAACTGTTGCGCTGAGAGGCGAGGCAGACAAGAGAAAACACGAACGGTGAAAGAGTGTGGAACGCACGGAAGTGGAGAGTCAACATTCAGAAAGTAATCAAAAGTGTTGCTCGGTTTTGATTTTAAAAGCTGAAAAAACTTTTTAAAAAACTTTTAAAAAGTGCTTGACAAAATCAAAACAGCGTAGTATAATAGCTCTTGCACTGCTGAGGTGTGCGACTTCAAATGAAGAAAGCAAACAAGCCTTGAAAGTGCGTAGGACCTTGAAAATTGAACAACGAGATAATGTAAAGAAACCCGTAATGACTTTGAGAAAAGCTCAAAGAATTACAGTGAGATGTACACTAAAAAGCATCAGGAATTACGGATATAGTCAGTGACATATTCGTCAATGAGCGATTAAAGCTCTGAAATTGATTTGAACAGCTGAAAGGCTGTTGAGATACAAATTTTAGAGAGTTTGATCCTGGCTCAGGACGAACGCTGGCGGCGTGCCTAACACATGCAAGTCGAACGGAACTGTTTTGAAAGATTTCTTCGGAATGAATTTGATTTAGTTTAGTGGCGGACGGGTGAGTAACGCGTGAGTAACCTGCCTTCAAGAGGGGGATAACATTCTGAAAAGAATGCTAATACCGCATGACATATCGGAACCACATGGTTTTGATATCAAAGATTTTATCGCTTGAAGATGGACTCGCGTCCGATTAGTTAGTTGGTGAGGTAACGGCTCACCAAGACCGCGATCGGTAGCCGGACTGAGAGGTTGAACGGCCACATTGGGACTGAGACACGGCCCAGACTCCTACGGGAGGCAGCAGTGGGGGATATTGCGCAATGGGGGCAACCCTGACGCAGCAACGCCGCGTGAAGGATGAAGGTTTTCGGATTGTAAACTTCTTTTATTAAGGACGAAAATTGACGGTACTTAATGAATAAGCTCCGGCTAACTACGTGCCAGCAGCCGCGGTAATACGTAGGGAGCAAGCGTTGTCCGGATTTACTGGGTGTAAAGGGTGCGTAGGCGGCTTTGCAAGTCAGATGTGAAATCTATGGGCTCAACCCATAAACTGCATTTGAAACTGTAGAGCTTGAGTGAAGTAGAGGCAGGCGGAATTCCCCGTGTAGCGGTGAAATGCGTAGAGATGGGGAGGAACACCAGTGGCGAAGGCGGCCTGCTGGGCTTTAACTGACGCTGAGGCACGAAAGCGTGGGTAGCAAACAGGATTAGATACCCTGGTAGTCCACGCTGTAAACGATGATTACTAGGTGTGGGGGGTCTGACCCCTTCCGTGCCGGAGTTAACACAATAAGTAATCCACCTGGGGAGTACGGCCGCAAGGTTGAAACTCAAAGGAATTGACGGGGGCCCGCACAAGCAGTGGAGTATGTGGTTTAATTCGAAGCAACGCGAAGAACCTTACCAGGTCTTGACATCCAACTAACGAAGTAGAGATACATTAGGTGCCTTTCGGGGAAAGTTGAGACAGGTGGTGCATGGTTGTCGTCAGCTCGTGTCGTGAGATGTTGGGTTAAGTCCCGCAACGAGCGCAACCCTTGCTATTAGTTGCTACGCAAGAGCACTCTAATAGGACTGCCGTTGACAAAACGGAGGAAGGTGGGGACGACGTCAAATCATCATGCCCCTTATGACCTGGGCTACACACGTACTACAATGGATGTTAACAGAGGGAAGCAAGACAGTGATGTGGAGCAAACCCCTAAAAACATTCTCAGTTCAGATTGCAGGCTGCAACCCGCCTGCATGAAGATGGAATTGCTAGTAATCGCGGATCAGAATGCCGCGGTGAATACGTTCCCGGGCCTTGTACACACCGCCCGTCACACCATGGGAGCCGGTAATACCCGAAGTCAGTAGTCCAACCTCGTGAGGACGCTGCCGAAGGTAGGATTGGCGACTGGGGTGAAGTCGTAACAAGGTAGCCGTATCGGAAGGTGCGGCTGGATCACCTCCTTTCTATGGAGACCAAATCAGATGAAACAAGCTGGTTTAAATTCCAAGGTCAGCATTACGAAAGATTTCTTTTCAAAACTCGTTGTTTAATTTTCAGGGTCCTGCCCGAGATATACGGGGGTATAGCTCAGCTGGGAGAGCACCTGCTTTGCAAGCAGGGGGTCAGCGGTTCGATCCCGCTTATCTCCACCAATAAGAATAGCACTTGAATCATCAAGCAACAGCTATTCTTAAAAATACGGCTTAAGAAATAACGAGCCAAAACCAATATGGGCTTATAGCTCAGCCGGTTAGAGCGCACGCCTGATAAGCGTGAGGTCGGTGGTTCGAGTCCACTTAAGCCCACCATATAGAAGAGCCGAGGTTCGTAGCCCGAAAATAACGACCGGCGAGGACTAAGATGTGAAAATCACGCAAGTGATTGAAACATATTAGACGAGTGGGAGTTATTTGAGGAGAAGCGAAGAACAACGAGGCTTGACATCATCAAGTCTAATCTCTTCTAAAGCACCTTGAAAACTGAATAAAGAAGCAGATAAAGCGAGAAAAGTATTAGTTATACAGGTAAACAAACTCAAATGATAATTTGAATGCGTAAACCATAGGTAAAAAATACTACAATTAAGCTTAAGGGTAATAAGAAGATTAGTTATAAATAAACTAAAGGCTTATTAAACTGCGAAAAGAGTAATTAACATTACAAGAAAAAGAAGAACCAAAGATATCTCATAATGGTCAAGCTACAAAGAGCACAAGGGGAATGCCTTGGCACCGAGAGCCGAAGAAGGACGTGACTAACTGCGATAAGCTGCGGGGAGCCGTAAGTGGGCTTTGATCCGCAGATTTCCGAATGGAGCAATCCGGCAAGAGGAAAGTCTTGTCATCATATACTGAATACATAGGTATATGAGGGGAACCGCCTGAACTGAAACATCTAAGTAGGGCGAGGAAGAGAAATCAACTGAGATTCCGTAAGTAGTGGCGAGCGAACGCGGAAGAGGCCAAACCGAGAGTAGTAATACTTTCGGGGTTCGGACAGAATACGGTATTGTAAAGGTTTAGTGGAATGGAATGGGAAGTCCAACCGAAGAAGGTGAGAGTCCTGTACACGAAAAGCCTGAACAGCCATCTGTATCCAGAGTACCGCCGGACACGTGAAACCCGGTGGGAATATGGGGGGACCATCCTCCAAGCCTAAATACTACTCGGTGACCGATAGTGAAGAAGTACTGTGAAGGAAAGGTGAAAAGTACCCCTGACGGGGAGTGAAAAAGAACCTGAAACCTTGTGTTTACAAGCACCGAAAGCTCATCAAAGAGCGATCGGGTACCTTTTGTAGAATGGTCCGGCGAGTGAATGTAACCGGCGAGGTTAAGCACCTAAGGTGTGAAGCCGCAGCGAGAGCAAGTCTGAAAAGGGCGTATGAAGTCGGTTGTATTCGACCCGAAACCGGGTGACCTACCCATGGTCAGGTTGAAGTAAAGGTAAAACTTTATGGAGGACCGAACCGACTCCCGTTGAAATGGTAGCGGATGAACTGTGGGTAGCGGAGAAATTCCAATCGAACCCGGAGATAGCTGGTTCTCTCCGAAATAGCTTTAGGGCTAGCCTTGAAATAGATTACCGGAGGTAAAGCACTGAATTGGCTAGGGGCCGAGAGGTTACTGAACCTTATCAAACTAAGAATGCCGGATAATCGTTTTTCAGGAGTCAGACAGTGGGAGATAAGTTTCATTGTCAAAAGGGAAACAGCCCAGACCCACAGCTAAGGTCCCCAAGTATAGTTAAGTGGAAAAGGATGTGGAATTGCACAGACAACCAGGATGTTGGCTTAGAAGCAGCCACTCATTAAAAGAGTGCGTAATAGCTCACTGGTCGAGTGACTCTGCGCCGAAAATTTAACGGGGCTAAACTATACACCGAAGCTTGGGATACATCTAATGTATGGTAGGAGAGCGTTCTGTATGGGGAGAAGTCGTAGCGAAAGCGGCGGTGGACTATACAGAAGTGAGAATGCCGGAATAAGTAGCGAGAATTAAGTGAGAATCTTAATGGCCGAAAGTCTAAGGTTTTTGGAGGAAGGTTCGTCCGCTCCAAGTAAGTCGGGAGCTAAGGTCAGGCCGAAAGGCGTAGCCGATGCACATACGGTTGATATTCCGTAACCATCTGTAATTTAAGCAAAGGGACACTTCAAAAGGGTGTGACCCGGGCGTTGGTTGACCCGGGCGTAAGGGACCGAAATTAGAGTAGGGAAGCACACTTAGCTGAAGGCGAGAAAAGCTTTGCGTATAGAAGCAGATGCCCGTACCGCAAACCGACACAGGTGGACAGGAAGAGAATTCTAAGGCCAGCGGGAGAAGGGTAGTTAAGGAACTCGGCAAATTGACTCCGTAACTTCGGAATAAGGAGTGCTCGAAAGAGCCGCAGAGAATAGGCCCAGGCGACTGTTTAGCAAAAACACAGGTCTCTGCCAAATCGAAAGATGAAGTATAGGGGCTGACACCTGCCCGGTGCCGGAAGGTTAAGAGGAGGAGTGAGAGCTCCGAATTGAAGCCCCGGTAAACGGCGGCCGTAACTATAACGGTCCTAAGGTAGCGAAATTCCTTGTCGGGTAAGTTCCGACCCGCACGAATGGTGTAACGATCTGGGCACTGTCTCAACTACCCACCCGGCGAAATTGTAGTACCGGTGAAGATGCCGGTTACCTGCGGCAAGACGGAAAGACCCCATGGAGCTTTACTGTAGCCTGATATTGGGTTTCGGAAATCTATGTACAGGATAGGCGGGAGACTTGGAAACATGAGCGTCAGCTTGTGTGGAGTCGATGTTGGGATACCGCCCTTAGGTTTCTGGAATTCTAACCTGCGGCCGTGAAACCGGTCGGGGGACATTGTCAGGTGGGCAGTTTGACTGGGGCGGTCGCCTCCGAAAAGGTAACGGAGGCGCTCAAAGGTTAGCTCAGCACGGACGGAAACCGTGCCTCTGAGTGTAAACGCAAAAGCTAGCCTAACTGCGAGGGTGACGGCCCGAGCAGTAACGAAAGTTGGAGTTAGTGATCCGGCGGTATGTGAATGGAAATGCCGTCGCTCAACGGATAAAAGCTACCCTGGGGATAACAGGCTGATCTCCCCCAAGAGTCCACATCGACGGGGAGGTTTGGCACCTCGATGTCGGCTCATCACATCCTGGGGCTGTATTCGGTCCCAAGGGTTCGGCTGTTCGCCGATTAAAGTGGTACGCGAGCTGGGTTCAGAACGTCGCGAGACAGTTCGGTCCCTATCTGTCGTGGGCGCAGGATATTTGAGGAGCTCTGTCCTTAGTACGAGAGGACCGGGATGGACGTACCTCTGGTGCACCAGTTGTCATGCCAATGGCACGGCTGGGCAGCTATGTACGGAACGGATAAACGCTGAAAGCATCTAAGCGTGAAGCCGACTCCAAGATTAGATATCCCATCGTATAACGAGTAAGACCCCTTGAAGACTACGAGGTTGATAGGCTGCGTGTGTAAGTGCCGTGAGGCATTCAGCTTGGCAGTACTAATAGGTCGAGGGCTTGACCACAAGATTTCTTTGGTCAGCTGTGTAGTATATACTTTAACCCGATTGGTCATTCCAATATGAATTTAACTAATATCTCCTTAATCCTCTTCCTTTATTCAGTTTTCAGGGTGTTTGAAAGAACACAGAGATGCACCATTAGCTCAGTTGGTAGAGCACCTGACTCTTAATCAGGGTGTCCCGGGTTCGAGCCCCTGATGGTGCACCAAGAGAAGTTGCAGGGGCTAATGAGAGCAAAGACCATTAGCCTTTGTGACGAAAGACAAGGCTCGTTGGTCAAGCGGTTAAGACTCCGGCCTCTCACGCCGGCAACGCGGGTTCGATTCCCGCACGAGTCACCAAAAGGGTAAAAAGCTGAAAAGCTTTTATATACAAGAGAATAGTTGGTGTTGATGACGCTGAGGGTCCACCTGTTCCCATACCGAACACAGAAGTTAAGCTCAGTGGTGCCGAAAATACTTGGCTGGTGACGGCCCGGAAAGATAGGGAGATGCCAACACAAAGCATACACCCAAAAGGGTGTATTGCTCTATATTCCTCCATAGCTCAGTCGGTAGTGCGAGTGTACAGAAATGTACTTGAAACTATTGCTTAGTCTAAGGAACAACTAAATATATTATTTAAGTCCACTACCGAGGACTTAAATGACAAAATAAGATTGCTCTTTGTGCAGTCTTAATGGAAATCTTTGAGCGATTCAAAGATAATTGTATATTCCTCCATAGCTCAGTCGGTAGAGCGCATGACTGTTAATCATGATGTCACTGGTTCGAGCCCAGTTGGGGGAGCCAAAACAGAGTAGTCTTTTGACTACTCTGTTTTCTTTTTTATCTAAATTTACTGCTAAATCGGGCGAGAAGGTGAGCGTTAAGAAAACAGTCCGGTGGACTGTTTTTAGTGAACTGGGATTGTGCGAGTGCTGTTTAAGAACCAAACATAGTATGCGAGGCAGTTACTTTCCTCCCTTACAAAGTAAGTTGGGGGAGCCACAAAAAAGTCAGTAATTGAACCATAAACGGCTTGTTTACTGGCTTTTTGCTTTGTGAATGACAAGCGCTTATGTTATAAAGAAAAAGGTAACGCTAAATGAAAGTTAAATTGTATGATAATATAAAATTAAAAACAGGACAGACCGCTTCTGTGGTTGAAATACTCGGTAATCACGAGGCTTATATTGTTGATGTTGATTTAGTTGATGATTACGAAACCATTACAGTATTGAATGAACAAATTGCAGAAGTGATTTCTTAACCGCTCCGTAAAAAAAGGCGGTTTTGTTGTTTAACTTGCCGAGAATATGTTCAGAACATGGAAAACGGCTTGTTTACGGCATTATTTAACTTGATTGCAATTTGCCGAAACAAAACATAATACATCAAACCAGCACTTTGAGAAATCAGGGTGCTTTTTTATTACAATTTAAAGGTGGTGACAGAATGAAAATCAGAGTAACAACAGCATTTAACATCAGGCAGAACGCTTTGACCGCCGTGCCGAATACAGCCTTGATGAGGACAATAAACGCATTGCCCAAACCCGAGCCGATGAGTGGCACGATAGGGCTGATATGCTTGAAGAAAAAGCGAAAAAAGCAGGGAATATCAATAAGGTTTCAAGTGAATCTGTTGCAAAATCTCAAAAAACTGTTATAATAAAATCAGAGGATGTGGGTAACTTGGAACAAGCGAAAAAGCGTGACCATAAGATTTTTATTACTGATACAGCTATTGAAAAGGTGAGTTTGGTTAAGCCAAGTGATTTTTCATACAGTCAGGCTTCTCTGATGAAATCGAAACACAAAGAATTATTGAATGTTGCCAAAAAACAAAACAACAGTAATGAGGTTCTTTTTATTGAAAATTTGGATTTTAATAATGAAGTGCGAATTTCAGGAAATGAATTTGTTGTTTCTCCGGGAAAAAATCCGTTTGCTGTTTCTGTTATCGCTCACGCCGAAAGGCAATCGCTTATTTACCTGCATAATCATCCAAGTACAAATACTTTTTCTGTTGGTGACATAGATACTTTTGTGTGTGAGAAAGCTATAAAAGCAATATCTGTGGTAACAAATCAGGGAGAAGTGTATATTTTAAATAAACTTGACAATTATAGTTTTAATAACACAAGAAAACTTTTAAACGAGATTTATCAATCGTATCCGAATGGTGATATTGATGACAGGGATTTTGTGAAAAAGTTTTTGAAGCGTTGTTATGAAGGAGGCATTGAGTATGCAAAATCAAAATAATTCTGTTATGAATATTGACGACAGGGACAGAGGAAGAAAAGGCATAGAAGAAATGCTTGCGAGAATGTCAAAAATGACTGATATGCCCGACAATCCCAAACAAAACAAAACACAAAGAGAAACAGCATAAATCTTAACCGCTCCGTAAAAAGGGCGGTTTTGTTGTATCTTTAACTTGCCAAGAATAGCCTAAGAGCAAGAAAAACGGCTTGTTTTCGGACTTTTTAACTTGTCTGTAACTTGCCAAGACAAAACTTAACACATCAAATCAGCACTTTGAGAAATCAGAGTGCTTTTTTATTGCATTTAAACCCGTCGATTTCGACCGGTTTAGAAAGGTGGTGACAGAATGAAAATCAGAGTAACAACAGCATTTAATGACAGGCAGAACGGCTATGTAACCCGACCTGTGAATGAAGTTTTTGAATGTTCCGAGCAGAGAGCAAAGGAACTCATTGACGGCGGTTTTGCAGAAGAGGTCAAGCCTGACGCTCCCAAAAAGCCGAGAGCCAAAGCAGTTAAAACAGAAAAAACAGATTAAGCACTTTACGAATATGTAAGGTGCTTTTTTATTGTCCGAAGACATTAAACTACGGGAGACACCGTGCAAAACTGAAACAGAGAGACACTCTATAAACTGATTACGGGAGACACCCGAAAAACTGAAAGGATATGAAAAAATGGCGGTTGACGGTATTTTGAGATTTGATACAAAAATTGATACCGATGGGTTCCGTTCGGGTATAAAAGAAATTTCGTCAAAAATGCTTGACCTTAAAATTCATATTTTCAACAAATGACAGAAAATTTTCTTTGCTCAGAGGCTCGTTTTGACTGTTGTAAATTTTAAGAAGTTTGCCGATTTCAATAACTCCGTAAAGATTTGCCGCAGCCGCAAAATATCTGTATAAAAGGTCTTGTGTTTCCTTTGAAAGTGTACATTCTGATATTAAAATTTGTGCTTGCTTTGCGGCAGAGCATTATATCTCATAAGAAAATTGCAAAAATCAATAAAAACAATTAGAATTGTTTACTGCATTAGCAAAATTAAATCATAATTACAACAAACCCTTGCGTAATTATTTCTATATTTGTTAAAAAACACTTTTTTTAATTGCTTTTTTCCATATTCTCCTTTTTTATTGCTTATTGATGCTTTCTGTGGTATAATTCTATAGATGTATTGCGTAAGTTAGTTTTGGGTTGAGGAGTATTAAATATGAAAGACAGAAAAATGTCGTTTTATAACAGAATTGTGAAAAGAATGCTTGATATTATCTGTTCACTTGTAGCGATAGTGTGTCTGTCAGTACTTTACCTTCCGATATGTGCCATAATAAAATGCACGAGCGAAGGTCCTGTTTTTTTTAGGCAGAAAAGAATAGGAAAAAACAAAAAATATTTCAATATTCTGAAATTCCGCACAATGAGAATTGATACTCCCAAGGATTGTCCTACACATCTTCTTAAAAATCCTGAACAGTATATAACTAAGGTGGGTGCGTTTTTAAGAAAGACAAGTCTTGACGAATTGCCTCAAATTTTTAATATTTTTAAGGGCGATATGTCGGTTATCGGTCCAAGACCTGCACTTTGGAATCAGGATGATTTGATTTCTGAAAGAGATGAGTACGGTATAAATGATTTAAAACCCGGCTTGACGGGTTGGGCGCAGATTAACGGCAGAGATGAGCTTCCTATCCCTGAAAAAGTTCAGATGGATAAGGTTTATTGTGACAATGTCAGTTTTGTTTTTGATTTAAAATGCCTTTTTATGACAGTTGTAAGCGTGTTTAAGCATGATGGTGTAGTTGAGGGCGGAACAGGAGCAATTGCTGATGAAGAATAATCGTAAAAAAGTTATGATTCTTACCAATCATTCTTACATGCTGTATCGTTTCAGAAAAGAATTGATTGAAGAACTTATGAAAAACTATGAGGTCGTACTGAGTATGCCTTTTGTAGGACATCATGAGGATTTCATAAATATGGGACTGCGCTGTATTGAAACTAAGATGGAGCGCAGAGGGGTTAATCCGATTCACGATTTTTCACTTATGAAATTTTATAAAAAAATATTACAGGAAGAAAACCCTGATTTGGTAATTACATACTCTATCAAACCAAATGTTTACGGTGGATTGATGTGTGAAAAGTTAAATATTCCGTTTTATGCGAATGTTCAGGGATTAGGAACGGCATTTCAAAAGCCCGGACTTGCTCAGTTTGTAACAGTTCTTTATAAAACCGCTTTTAAAAATGTAAAAACGGTATTTTTTGAAAATCAGGTTAATGCAGATGAATTTGTTGACAGAAAGATTATTTCTGCCGAGAAAGAAACTATTTTGAACGGCGCAGGAATCAATCTTGAAATTTATGAGTACAAGCCTTACCCGAAAAGTGATCCGCCGCATTTTTTGTATCTTGGCAGAATCATGAAGGAAAAGGGCATGGATGAATTGTTTTCTGCGGCTGAGAAGCTTCACGATGACGGCTATAAATTTGTACTTGACCTTGTAGGCTTTTTTGAAGATGAATACAAGGAAAGAGTTGAGTTACTTGAAAGTAAGGGCGTTGTAAAATTCCACGGATTTCAGGAAGAACCAAGACCTTACTATGCGACCGCCGATTGTGTTGTAATGCCAAGCTATCACGAGGGTATGAGTAATGTAAATCTCGAAGCTTCGGCAACAGGCAGACCTGTCATTACCACTGATATTCCGGGTTGCAGAGAGTCGGTGGAAAATGAATATACAGGCTGGCTTTGTGAACCTAAAAGCGTTGACAGCCTTTATGAAAAAATGAAAGCTTTTCTTGAAACAGATATTTCAAAACGAGAAGTTATGGGTAAATACGCCCGACAAAAAATGGTGGACGAATTTGATAAAAAAATCGTTGTAAACGATACAATAAAGGCTTTAGACTTGTAATTAATATAGATTTTTCAGGTGTGATTTAATGATAATTTACTGGTCCATGATACTTTGGATTTTTTTGATATATATTTTGTATGATATCACTCATAAAGAAGATATAGCGCTTACCGATTATAATTTACAACAGGGAATACAAAGAAGAGTTCCGTGGGCGTATGCTTTTTTAGTTTTCGGTTATTTCATATTTTGGGCATCAATGAGGCACTATGTTGCCGATACAACCGCATATGTTGCAGCTTTTAATAACTATTCAACAAACTTTTCGGAAGAGTTTTCAAAATTGAATTGGGATCCATGGTCTTCCGAAGGCAAGGGAGTTCTCTTTAATGCATACAGCATTTTCTTTAAGTGTTTTATCTCAGATAATTACACACTTTGGCTGAGTTCAATTGCGATTTTCTCCGGTGTGTGTGTAATGATAACATTGAGAAAATATTGCATGAATGCAGATTTCTTTTTGGCTTCGTTTTTGTTTTTGGCATTCCTGTGTTATTCGGGTTATATGCTCAACGGTATGAGACAGTTTATTTGTGTTGCCGTGTCATTTTTGTGCTGTGATTTTATTATTACCGGCAAGTTTTTTAAATTCTTGACTATGGTAGCAATTTTGATATTTATCCATTCTACGGCAATTTTCTTAATACCGATTTACTTTATTGCCAGGTTAAAACCTTGGAGCAAGTTAGTTTGGCTTTTTATTTTTGCAATGGTATTGATTACTGTTTTTGCCGAGCCGTTTTTTGGCAAGGTTGATGAATTTGCTCAAGGCACATCTTATGAAAATGATATAAGTACATATTTTAAAGAAGATGACGGCGTTAATCCGTTGAGAGTTTTATTCTATGCTGTTCCACCCGTTTTAGCTTTTGTTTATCGGGAAAAGTTAAGCAAATATTATGAAAAAATGCCGGTGCTTTCTTTGTGCGTAAACTTATCTGTGTTTACGGCATCAGTTTATCTTGTAGGTATGGTTACCAGCGGTATCTTTATCGGTAGGCTTCCGATTTACAGTGAATTATACGATTTAATTTTGATTCCTGTTTTGTTAAGGATATGTTTTAATGAAAATAATAGAAAATATGTCTATTTTGGATATGTTGCAGTATTATTGCTCTATTATTATTTAACAGGACCGACATATTACCATAGCGATTACTTTGGTGGATTTTAATTATTTGATTTAGGGGTTAATAATTTGAATGTTTTAAGAATATTACATATTGTAACATACATGGGGCGTGGCGGTCTTGAAACTATGATTATGAATTATTACAGAAACATAGACCGTACTAAAATTCAATTTGATTTTCTTGTACATCGTCAGGAAAAGGCTGATTATGATGATGAGATATTATCTTTAGGCGGACATATTTATCATATGCCTATGCTGAATCCCTTTTCTAAGGCTTATTTTAATGCGCTTGATGACTTCTTTGATAATCATAAGTACGATATTGTGCATTCACATTTGGATTGCATGAGTGCATATCCTTTAAAAATTGCACAAAAACATGGCGTTAAGGTGAGAATTGCACATTCGCATAATAAAAGTCAAGACAAAAATTTAAAGTATCCCATTAAGCTTCTTTCAAAACATTTAATTTCTAAGTACGCTACGCATCTTTTTTCTTGCGGTAAAGAGGCAGGAGATTGGATGTTTGGCGGAAATGCATATACTGTCTTAAATAATGCAATTGACGCTGAAAAATATCGGTATGACTGTCAAATAAGAAATCAAGTGCGTGACGAACTGAAAATCAGTAAATCTGATTTTGTAATCGGACATGTCGGAAGATTTAATCCTCAAAAGAATCATCCGTTTTTGATTGATGTTTTTAAGAGTGTACATGATAAAAACAGAAATTCCAAACTGCTTCTTGTAGGAACAGGTAACGGACAGAGTAATATAAGAGAAAAAGTTGATAATCTTGGTTTATCGGATTCCGTGTTTTTTTTAGGAAACAGGGGAGATGTGAATAGAATACTACAGGCAATGGATGTCTTTTTGTTTCCGTCTTTGTATGAAGGATTGCCACTTTCAATAATAGAAGCGCAGGCTGCAGGATTGCCGTGTATCATTTCTGACAGTGTTCCGTCTGAATGCAGAGTTACAGACCTTGCTGAGTCGTTAGATTTGAACTTGCCGATTGATGAGTGGGCGGATGTTGTCTTAGAAAAACAAAGTACGATTAGAAAAAACACGATTGATGATATAAAAAAATCAGGTTTTGATGTTAAACAGAATGTCAGCATTTTGGAATCATTTTATAACAGATTTAATCAATAATGTAGGAGAGTAATAATGAGAAATAAAGCAGTGCTTATAATTCCATATTTTGGAAACATTCCTGATTATTTTAATTTATGGTTAAAGTCGGCTGAGGCTAATTGCGAATTTAATTTTTACATTTATACTGATTTGGCTTTAAAAGTGAACAAGAATTCTAATGTTAAAATTAAATATATGACATTTGATTTTATTAAACAAAAAATAAAAAGAATGTTTGGAAATAGTGTAAAGATAAATTCTCCATATAAGCTTTGTGACTATAAACCTGCTTATGGTGATATATTCTATGATGATATAAAAGAATTTGACTTTTGGGGTTTTTGTGATATAGATTTAATTTTTGGTTATCTTTCTCATTTTATTACAGATGATATATTGGATAAAAATGAAAAAGTATTTTATCACGGACATTTTAGCTTGTTTAAGAACACTCCCACTATGAATAGGCTGTATTTAAGAAAATATAATGGCGTTTGTGATTATAATATCGCTTTTCACACAAATTATTGTTGCCATTTTGACGAAGACGGTACTGTAGCATATGCACCAAAGTATGATAACATAAGTTTATATTTTGATTGGCTTTTTTACGATGTTCCGTGTTGTTCATATGAATTTACAACTTTAGCGGGTGATACTGAAAGATATGTGGTTTGGGACAATGGTAAATTGTTTGTTCGTGATGTCACCGGTTTAAATTATGAAGTGATGTATGTACATTTGCAGAAACGCAAAATGTTGGGATGGCAGAATATAACGGATGATTGTGAGCACTTTTATATTTTAAGAAACTATTTTATTGTATGTAAAAAAGATGAACTGATTTTTAGGTTAAATTCCGTGGATGTTGAACAAAGAAAAATTTTTATGGACAGATATCATAAATTGAGAAGAAAACAAGTGTTTAATAATATCATGTCTGGAGCTATAAAAATGCGGATAAATAGATTATTGTTTAAAATTCGAAATTAACGGAAGTATTATTATGAAATTTATAAATAAAGTACAATTGACGATATTTACCCCTGCTTATAATAGGGCACATACAATAGGTCGTACATATAAATCTTTGTGTTCCCAAAAATGCAAGGATTTCGTGTGGCTTATAGTTGATGACGGTTCAACTGATAATACAGCTGAATTGGTAAAAGACTGGATGTCAAAAGATAACGGCTTCGAAATTCAGTACATATATAAAGAAAACGGCGGTATGCATACCGCACACAATGTTGCGTATAGAAATATACATACCGAACTCAATACTTGTATAGATTCTGATGACGCTTTATCTGAGAACGCTGTTGAAAAAATTATAAACAAATGGAATCAGGTAAAAAGCAGGGGTTATGCAGGTATTATTGCACTCGACGCCAATATGAATACGGGAAAGGTTATAGGAAAAGGCTTTCCTAAAGATATGACAGAAACCACATTGTCGGGTTATTATGCGTCAGGTGGTTCAGGGGATAAGAAACTAATTTATCGTACTGATATTATTAATTCTGTCCCTGAGTATCCGGTATTTGATAATGAAAAATATCTTGCACTTGCATATAAATATAAATTGATAGATCAGAAGTATAAACTTGCTGTTTTAAATGAAGTAGTGTGCGATGTAGAATACCAGGAAGACGGTAATTCACACATTATGTATAAGCAGTACATGAAATGCCCAAAGAGCTTTGCCTTCTGGAGAAAGATATGTATGCAATATCCTGATTCTAATAAAAGATTATTGGTAGATTGTGTGCATTATGTTGCCGACAGTATAATAGCAAAGAATAAACATTATATCAAAGAGTCACCTTGTAAAGTCTTAACATTTTTTTTGAGTCCAATGGGCTTTTTGTTTTACCTTTATATAAGAAGCAAGTTAGATTCTATTATGAAAGTAGGAGATTAATGAGGTGAAAACGAAAAAATGAATGCATTATTTAAAACAGATTTTTACCGTATGACTGGTAATGAGTGGAAGGTAAATTTGTCTAATATATGTAAATTTATTTTTCAACATAATATCAGATTTATGTATCATTACAGAAAGTATTCACAAAACCATAGCGTTTACCGTAAATATAAAATTTATAGATATAGCCGAAAATATGGCATAGAATTTGCACCCGATGTACAAATTGGGGAAGGTTTATACCTTGGACATCCATACAACATAACAGTAGGTGGAGGAGTTAAAATTGGTAATAATGTTAATCTTTCAAAGGGATGTACATTAGGTATGGAAAATAGAGGAAATCGTAGAGGAGTTCCGGTAATAGGAAATCATGTGTTCATTGGAATCAATGCGACAGTTGTAGGCAAAATTACTATTGGTGATGATGTGTTTATAGCACCTAATAGTTTTGTTAATTTTGATGTACCTGATCATTCTGTGGTTGTTGGTAATCCGGGCGTGATTCATAGCAAAAAAGATGCAACTTTAGCATATATAAATTTCTCTGTAGAATAAGAGGTTTAGAGCGACAATGAAAAAGGTACTATATTTGATTCCTAATCTCGCACACGGTGGGGCTGAAAAAGTTTTGGTTAATCTCGCCAATAATATGGATAAAACAAAATTTGATGTAACAGTTCAAACTTTGTTTGATGTAGGTGTTAATCGACAGTATCTTAACTCTGATGTAAAATATATCGGCGGGTTCAAGAGAATGCCTCGTGGCAATACATATGTGATGAAACTTTTTTCTCCTGAAAAACTGTTTAAGTATTTTATCAAAGATAACTATGATATTATTGTTTCGTATTTAGAAGGTCCTACTGCCAGAATAGTAAGTGGCTGCAATAACCCAAATACTAAGCTTGTCAGCTGGATTCACATAGAACAGCATACCAAAGAGCTTGCTTCCAAGAGCTTTAGAAGCTATAAAGAAGCATTAGATTGCTATTCAAAGTTTGACAGGACTGTTTGTGTATCTGACACTGTAAAAGATGATTTTGAATCAATTTTTGATACTAAGAAATCTGTTGAAGTTCTGTATAATACAAATGAATCAGAAAAAATAAAAAAACTTTCCGATGAGAAAGTTGATGATGTTAATTTTAGCAAGGACATAATCAATATTATCTCAGTAGCAAAAATTGTACCTTCAAAGGGTTATGACAGGTTAATGAAGATACATAAAAAGCTTATTGAAGAAAATATAAAAAATCATATTTATATTCTCGGAATAGGCGAAGAAAAAGAAAAATACGAAAAGTATTTGACAGAAAATAATCTTACCGATACTTTTACATTTTTAGGTTACAGAGATAATCCGTATAAATATGTTAAAAAGGCAGATTTGTATGTTTGTTCTTCGAGAAGAGAGGGCTTCAGTACAGCTGTTACAGAAGCATTGATTGTCGGAACTCCTGTTGTTAGCACAAATTGTAGTGGTGCGTACGAATTATTAGGCGAAAACAATGAGTACGGTATCGTAACAGAAAATAATGAAGATGCACTTTATGAGGGCATCAAGAAAATGCTGACAACGCCTGATTTGCTTGAAGCTTATGCCGTAAAAGCAAAAGAGCGTGGTAAAGCTTTCAGTACCGAAAAAACAGTAAAGGCTGTTGAAGAAATGTTAGAAAATTTGTGATTGATATGTCATTAAAATCTTTTATTAAGTCCAAAGTGATGAGATTAAGAAGTGAGATTTCAACGGAAGAGTTAGTAAAACTTGGACTAAAGGTCGGTAAAAATTTCAGCAGACAGGAAAAGACCTTAATTGATCAATCACATTGTTGGCTTATAACAATTGGTGATGATGTTACGTTGGCTCCGAGAGTCCATATTCTTGCTCATGATGCAAGTACCAAGAAAGGCATTGGGTTTACTAAAATTGGTCTCGTTAATATCGGAAATAATGTGTTTATCGGAGCTTCTTCAACTGTATTATCTAATGTAACTATTGGCGATAATGTTGTTATCGGTGCCGGAAGTATTATTTCTAAAGATATTCCTTCAAACAGTGTTGCTGTCGGAAATCCTGCAAAAGTTATTTGTAGCTATGCTGAATTTATAAATAGAAAAGAAAATGAACTAAACAGATCACCACATTATGATTCTAAATATACATTAAGAAATCCTAATTTTAATGATGAAATGAAACGAGAAATGATTAGAGATTTATAATTACATAATGGGTTTGGCTATGTTGAATGATTGTTACAAAATTAGATGTTGTGTGGAAAATTTATGTCCATTAAATAAAATGAGGTGTGTAGAAGTGAAAGTTCTTATCATAAATGGTGATTGCATTACGAAAAATTCGTCGGCAAATTTATGTCATTTAGCGTATATACGAGGATTGGTTGATTTAGGATATGAAGTAACTTTACTAAGTGCAGATTCAAAGGAATACGATGTTGACAAATCAATGATAATTCCCTCTTCGGTTAAGTGTATATACTATTATGGTACAACCATTTATGAAAAAATGTCAATAAGCAAAAACAAGAGAAAAGTTGCCCCCTTTGCGCGAGTCGATTATTACACAAATAAAAGCAAAGTGAGTTTTAAATCAAAGCTTATAGATTCTGCCAAACATTTTGTTTTGTCACTTTATGGTGTTCACGGTATTTATAAAAAATTTGTTAATAAAGCAAAGCAATTTAAATCAACTGAAGTTTATGACTATGTTCTCTCCATTTCAACACCGGCATCAAGTCATTTACTTGCCTATAAGTTGATTCATAATAAACATATTAGGTATAAAAAATGGATTCAGATTTGGGAGGATCCGTGGACTTCTGATGTATACGGTTTTAGTGGTTCTAAAAAAATAGAAAATGAGGAAAGAAGATTATTGTCCTTGGCAGAACATATCTGTTATGTCAGTCCGTTGACGTTGGAAAACCAGAAAAAACTATATTCTGAGTCTGCTCACAAAATGTATTGGGCGCCTTTGCCGTTTTATTATAAAAATGATGAACAAGGTTCAACGGTGAATAAATATAATAATTATGGCTATTTTGGCGATTATGCTCCTGTAAGTAGAAATTTAGCACCGTTTTATGCGGCTGCTAAAAATATAGATATTAATGTGAACATTTGTGGTAATCCCAGCAATCTGTTTGCTCAAACAGATAAAATCACAATTTATCCAAGGTTGCAATTAAATGAGCTTAAGCCTATTGAAGATAAAACTAATGTGCTTGTTTTTTTGTGTAACAGAAAGGGCGGACAAATTCCGGGAAAAATATATCAATATTCCGCAACTTATAAAACTATTCTGTTTATTCTTGATGGTACAGACGAAGAAAAGAAAGTGTTAAAATCATATTTTGAACAATTTAACAGATATATATTCTGTGAAAATACAGTTGAGGATATTGAACGTGCAATTAAGCTAATAGAGAACAATGATTTTGGTAATGTAAAAAATGAGCCGATTGATGAATTTAATCCGGCTAAAACAATTATGAAAGTTCTTGAAGGTTAGTATATGGATAGTAAATCGCTGATAAGTGTGATTGTTCCAATTTATAATGTTGAGAAATATCTTGAACGCTGTGTTGACAGCATTGTAAATCAGACATATAGAAATCTTGAAATAATCCTTGTTGATGACGGTTCGCTTGATAACTGTCCAAAAATGTGTGATGACTTTGCCAAAAAGGATTCTCGTATAAGGGTTGTACATAAGAAAAACGGCGGTCTGTCTGATGCAAGAAATTCAGGTATGAAAATTGCTTACGGAGAGTGCATTGTGTTTGTTGACTCCGATGATTACATTCATTGCAATATGATAGATAAAATGTATGGCGTAATGCTAAAAGATGGCAGCGAGGTTGTTTCTTGCGGTGTTAAATGGGTTGACGAAAATGGTGAGGTAATATCTGAACCTACAGTTGACAAGAATGAAATATTAGACACAAACGAAGCAATGCTTGAAATTATAATTGATGGTAAACTTAAGCAGCATGTCTGGAATAAAATGTATAAAACAGAATTGATTCAAGATATTTTATTTGAAAAAGGCAAATATCACGAAGATGTATTTTGGTCTTATCAAGTGTTCGGTAAAGCAAGAAAAACTTCTGTTATTGTTGATTCGTTTTACTATTATGTACAGCGGGATAACAGTATTATGGGTTGTGGCTTTTCTGAAAAAAGGCTTGATGTTTTAGAAGCAAATCGTCAAAGATGCGATTATGTAAAAAGGTATTTTCCTGCATATTATGATACTGCTATCAGCATTTATATGGGAACTTGTATGTATCAGATGCAATGTGCTTTGCATTCAAAAGCGGAAAAATATATCATTGATAATATAAAGGAAAATTTAAAATATAAAAACAAAGGTAATATTTTTAATTATGTTAAAGGAAAACAGGCTGTTTGGATGAAGTTGTATTTTGCGTTTCCAAAATTAACTTGTTTATTAAGAAATTGCTTAAATGTAGGAATTTAGTATGAAAAAAGTAATGTTAGTGTTTGGTACACGACCTGAAGCAATAAAAATGTGTCCGTTAGTAAATGAGCTGAAAAGCAGAAAAAATATAGTAACAAAAGTTTGCGTAACCGGACAGCACAGACAGATGCTTGATCAGGTGCTTGAAATCTTCAATGTTGTGCCGGATTATGATTTGTCCATAATGAAAGACAAGCAGACATTGTTTGATATAACAACAAATATTTTAAATAAAATCAAGGAAGTACTTGAGACTGAAAAACCTGATGTTGTGTTAGTTCACGGCGATACATCAACAACATTTGTTACGGCTCTTGCGTGTTTTTATATGCAGATTCCTGTTGGTCATGTTGAGGCAGGACTCAGAACATATAACATATATTCACCGTATCCCGAGGAATTTAACAGACAGGCTGTCGGCATAGTGGCAAGCTATAATTTTGCTCCTACAGAAATGTCAAAGAACAATTTAATTAACGAGGGTAAGAATCCCGATAATATTTTTGTAACGGGTAATACTGCGATTGATGCCTTGAAAACCACAGTAAGATCTGATTATACACACACTGAACTCGAATGGGCATCTGACAGCAGATTGATTATGTTGACTGCTCACAGACGAGAAAATCTTGGTGTACCGATGCATAATATGTTCAGAGCAATCAGAAGAATTGTCGATGAAACTTCTGATGTAAAGGTTATTTATCCGATTCATATGAATCCGGTTGTCAGAAAAGCTGCCGATGAGGAACTTGGGAATGATGACAGAATACATATCATAGAACCTCTTGATGTACTTGACTTTCATAATTTTCTTTCAAGAAGTTATCTTATATTGACAGACAGCGGCGGTATCCAAGAGGAAGCTCCTTCCCTCGGTAAACCTGTTCTTGTTATGCGTGATACAACAGAAAGACCGGAGGGCATAAAAGCGGGCACTCTGAAATTAGTCGGTACGGATGAAACCATAATTTACAACGAGTTTAAAAAATTGCTCACAGACAGTGAAGAATACGAAAAAATGAGCAAAGCGTCAAATCCATACGGTGATGGCTTTGCGTGTAAAAGAATTGCTGATATATTGGAGAAATAAATTATGAGTATTAAAGAATTGATTAAGAAAGTTATAGGATATAGTAATGTAAAAATGGATTCAAATTACTATCGTGAATTAGGTGCTGTGATAGGTGATAATGTTGTTATTGGTGCAAGTAGCGTTGTAACTCATGATATACCCAGTAACAGTGTTTATGCTGGAAATCCCGCGGAATATATTTGCCGTTTTGATGAGTTTTCAGAAAAACATAAGAATAACCAGATATCTCACCCTATATTTAGAAAATATAGATGGTATGATTGGCCTAACGCTTCAGCTGAAGAAAAAGAACAAATGAGAAAAGAACTAGAGGATAAATTTGGATATCTTTAATTTGAGGCGTGATGAAAAATATGAAGCATAAATATAAGATTACATTGTTTACCCCAACATATAACAGGGGATACATTATAAGTAGATTATATGAATCAATAAAAAGACAAACATTCAGGGATTTTGAATGGATCATATTTGATGATGGTTCAACTGATGATACCGAAAGCCTTGTAAATATTTGGAAGTCAGAAAATAATGATTTCCCCATTATATATATGAAAGGAAAAAACGGAGGTAAATGCAGAGCCACTAATCGTGCATTAGAGGTTGCTCAAGGCGAAATTTTCTTTACAATAGATTCGGATGATTACTTGACTGATGATGCCTGTGAAAAAATAAATGACTGGATGGAATCTATAAGAAATCTTCCTGATTACTGCGGTATAGTTGCCAATCGTGGACAATCGCCTACAGAAACAAGGAATACCACCTGGCGTGATGATCCAAAATCTCCTTGGTATAATAAACCGTATAGAGATGCAACATTTTTGGAGCGTTATCCTGAAACGACAAAATATCCGATTGACGGAGAGAGAGCAGAAGTATTTTGGACGGATATATTTAAAAAATATCCTTATCCTGAGTTTGATGGTGAAAATTTCATTACTCCCTGTATTCCATGGAACAGAATGGCTCACGATGGTTTTAAAATAAGAGTTTTTGAGGATATTATTTGGATATGGGAGTATCTTGACGATGGACTTACCGTCAAAGGCGCAAATAATAGATTTTTAAACAATCCGCAAGGTCATTTTCTTACGCATTATGAAAAAGCAAAGTTTTTGCATTATTCTTTTATTAAAAAGTTAAAAATGTATTATACTTTTTATTGCGATTTTTCAGATAGACTGCCAATCGAGAAAATTGCTGAATATTTGCATGCACCTAAATTTTTAATTAGTATGTGTGCCAAAGTACATAAATTAAGAAAATAATATGTAGAGTGAGAATATATGAGAAAAATTGTTATTACAGGTGGAGAGCTTCAAAACAAAGGAGCTCAATCTATGGTATTTATTTGTGTTTCCGAACTGCACAAAAGGTTTCCAAATCACGAGATTTTTGTAATTTCAGATTTCTATACAGATTCTAAACAGGAAAAAATTTTTTGTTTTAACATAAGAACATTCGGTACGGTTGTAGATGTTATTAGAAAAAATAACCTTAAACAAAAAATATATTATATGATAAAAGGTTATGACAAGAAAGAAAACGAGAAACAGAATGAATTTTTTCGTGATGTTGATTTGATGATTGATATTAGCGGTTACGGACTTGGTGATGCTTGGAACAAGTACGAAATTGAACATTATTTATATAGAATTGAGTGTGCAAAGTATTTTGGCATAAAAGTGTATCTTATGCCCCAATCGTTTGGACCTTTTAAAACATTTGATAAGTCTTTGTTAAAAAGAACTAAAAAGGCACTTGAGTATGCAAGCACAATATACGCAAGAGAGCGACAGGGATACGACTTATTGATAGAGAAATTTAAACTAAAAAATGTTAAAATATCTTATGACCTTGTACTGAATAATAAGAGTGTTGATTTGAACTCCGTATACAAAAATATTCCGATGTCGTGTGACTTTAATGTAAAAACAAATAGTATCGCAATAATCCCAAATGTTAGGAACTCAGTAGTATGCTCTGAAAAAATTTTGCTTGAGGCATACAAATCGTTAATAGATAAATTTATAGTATACGGTAAGAATGTATATATTTTAAGACATTCCAATAGTGATATTGATATTTGTGACAAAATCTTTAAAATGTTCCATAATAACAATGTCTTTTTGATTGAACAGGAATTATCATGTGTTGAATTTAGCAATATTGTAAATAAATTTGATTTTGTAGTCGCATCCCGTTTTCACTCTGTTGTACATTCATATAAGAATGCGGTTCCGTGCCTAACAATGGGTTGGGCAGTGAAGTATTTAGAGCTTCACAAACTCTTTCATCAAGAAAAATACTGCTTTGATGTGAGAAATAATTTTGATATATCAAAATTATTAAGTGCTGCGGAAGATTTGCTGAATAATCATTCAAATCAATCGGAAATTATTTCTAAAGAATTAAATCAAGTACAAAAACACAACATATTTGATGATATAAATTTGGAGAACTAAATGAAATCTGTTGCTGAAATACGAGATAATAATTTATGCTGTTCTTGTGGTATTTGCAAAAATGTTTGCCCTGCAAATGCTATAAAATACATAAGAGAAAACGGAATGTTTGTTCCTGAAATTTCCGATGTCTGTGTATCGTGTGGAAAATGTTATAAGGTATGTCCGTCTGTACAGCATAGTTATGAAAAAAACAACTTGCACCAAGCTATGGTTGGAAATTTAAAATTTGCAATAAACGCTTGGAGTAAAGACAGTGATATTCGTCATTTTAGCGCTTCCGGCGGTGTGATAACTACAATTGTCGAGTATCTGTTATCACACGATTATTATGATTATGTTTTTTCTGTGGATACATACAATTACCATTCTCAGGTAAAAACAAATAAGTATGACAAACACTCATATAACTTAAATGATATAAGCACACAAAAATATACTAAATCAAGGTATATACCTGTATCACATGAAAATTTAGTTGATTTTATCATGAATAACAGTGATAGTAAGGTAATAATAATTGCCACTTCGTGTGCTGTGCGTGGAATATTGAATGTTATAGATAAGTTTAAGCTTAACAGAAATAATTATCTGTTGTTGGGCTTATTTTGTGATCAGGTATATAATTACAATTGCTGGGAATATTACAGCGATATGTTATTTGATAATTACGGAGATATATCCGAATTTAATTTTAAAAACAAAGATAGTGGCGGTTGGCCGGGAAATATGAAATTTTATTTTTCTGACGGGAAATGTGTTTTTAAAAATAAATCAGAACGAGTTAAAATTAAAGACTATTTTAAACCTGAAAGATGTGTTTATTGTGTTGATAAGTTAAATGTTTTTGCTGATATTTCTTTAGGCGACAATTATACAGATCAAAATTCGTCTTCTTTAGGAAGCAATTCCGTTATTATAAGGACGAATTTAGGTGAGAAAATATTTAAACTTATTTCAGAGACAATCGACTACGAGCGTATTGATGTTGATAAAATTTGTGTTGCTCAATATTTTGATGGCAGAAAGAAAAATTATGAATTTTCTTTATTAAAAAATTCCGAGTTGAATGATAACTTTCAGCTCAATTCAGTTATGGATTATGAGCATAATTCAAATGCTGCTTCCGAATATAAAACAGTATTAAGAAATTTACATTATGGTGAAATATATCCACTGAATCGTAAGAAGCTTATTAAGCAAATACAGAAAAGTGGCAGAAAAACTAATCAATTAAAGAGAATATTTTGTGCATTATTAAGGAGATTGCATAATGAAAGTTAATCAACTTCGTGCGGGTACATTACTATCATATGTTAATCTTGCAATAGGTAGTATTATACCTATGATATATACCCCTATTATGTTAAGAATGCTTGGACAGGCTGAGTATGGTTTGTACAGCTTGTCAAACTCCATAGTTGGGTATTTGTCATTGCTGAACTTTGGATTCGGCAGTACCATCATCAGATACATATGTAAATATAGAGCAGAAGGAAAAAAAGAACAGGTAAGAAGTGTATTCGGGCTTTTTCTGCTCATATATGGAATAGTATCTGCTTTGGTAATTATTGGCGGATTTGTTTTAATGTTATGTACAGATGCGTGTTTTTCTAAAGGATTGACCCCACAGGAAGTTGATAAGTTAAAAATATTGATTATTATGATGGCGTTTAACACAGCCATTGCATTCCCAATCAGTGTTTTTTCATCAATTATCACTGCATACGAAAGATTTGTATTTAGAAGAGTTGTTGACATTTTTTCTACAGTATTAGCTCCTGTTGCTAACATTGTACTGCTATACTTTGGATTCGGCTCAATTGGTATGACCTTTTCAGGCTTGTTACTTAATTTTATTGCATGCCCTATCAATATATATTATTGTTTTAAAGTTTTAAAAATAACGCCAAAGTTTGTACGGTTTGAAAGTGCATTTATTAAAGAACTGCTTGTGTTTTCGGTGTACATATTTATAGGAACTTTGGTAGATATGCTGTTTTGGGCTACGGACAAGGTCATTTTAGGTGCATTGGTAGGAACTGTAGTTGTTGCTATTTATAATGTCGGTTCAACATTTAATAATATATTGATGCAGTTATCGCAAGCTGTATCTGGCGTAATTGGTCCTAAAATCAATTCAATGGTTACTTTGGACGGTGATAATACTGAGGCTTTGTCGGAAGTATTTATCAGAATCGGAAGATTACAGTACCTTTTATTGGCATTAGTAGTTTCTGGTTTTATAGCTTTTGGTCACCCATTTTTAATTATGTGGGCGGGTGAAAGTTATGGCGAATCTTATTATATAGCTCTATTAACAATGATTCCTCTGGTAATTCCGTATATTCAAAACACAGGATTAACAATTGTTATAGCACAAAATAAGCATAAATTCCGTTCTTTGGTTTATTTAGCAATAGCTATTTTAAATGCAGTATCCACATATTTTATAGTTCCTTATTGGGGTGGTTTTGGAGCAGCACTGTGCTCTTGTGTATCCTATGTATTAGGTCAGGGAATAATAATGAATATATATTATTATAAGGTTACTAAAATCAATATTCCTTTGTTTTGGAAAAATATTTTATGTATGTCATGGATTCCGGCCTTATTGTGTGTGATGACATTTGTTGTGTCAAATTTTATAAGCTTTTATTCATGGAGTGCATTTTTGTTTGCTGTTTTGATATATGCGTTATTATACTCAATTGGCAGTTGGTTTTTCTCTATGAATGATTATGAGAAGGATGCTATTCGTGTGCCAATTAGAAACCTGATGAATAAATTAAAAAAGCGAAAGGCGTGAATAAAAAATGAAAATAGCTGTGGCCGGAACAGGGTATGTTGGCTTGTCTATCGCTACTTTGCTGTCTCAGCACAACGAAGTTATTGCTGTTGACATCATTCCCGAAAAGGTAAAACTGATTAACGACAGAATACCGCCGATAAAAGATGAATATATCGAAAAATATTTCAAGGGAAAAAATCTAAATCTGTATGCTACCTTAGATTGTGAAAAAGCGTACAAAGATGCAGATTTTGTTGTAATAGCTACACCAACAAACTATGATCCAAAGAAAAACTATTTTGATACATCTGCTGTTGAAGATGTTATAAAACAAGTAATAAAAATCAATTCCAAAGCTATCATCGTTATTAAATCAACGGTACCGGTAGGTTATACTAAGCATATAAGAGAAGAGTTTGATTTTGATAATATAATTTTCAGTCCTGAGTTTTTGCGTGAATCAAAGGCATTATACGATAATCTATATCCTTCTCGAATTATTGTCGGTACGGATTTATCGGACAAAAAAGTTGTTGAAGCAGCAAATTTATTTGCCAAATTATTGAAACAAGGTTCTATTGCTGATAAAGTAAATATACTGATTATGGGTTCTACAGAGGCAGAGGCGGTTAAACTATTTGCAAATACATATCTGGCTCTCAGAGTTTCATACTTTAATGAATTAGATACTTATGCCGAAATGAAAAATCTTGATACTAAGGCAATCATTGACGGCGTATGTCTTGACCCACGAATCGGTAGCCACTATAATAATCCAAGTTTCGGATATGGTGGATATTGTTTGCCTAAAGATACAAAGCAGCTTTTGGCAAATTATAACGATGTTCCCCAAAATATGATTTCTGCAATCGTTGAATCTAATAGGACAAGAAAAGACTTTATAGCAAGTCAAGTTCTGAAAATGGCAGGATACTACGATTATGATAGTGAAAGTCAGTACGATGCCTCAAAAGAAAAAAAGGTTACAATCGGCGTTTTTAGATTAACGATGAAGAGTAATAGTGATAATTTCAGACAGAGTTCAATACAAGGTATCATGAAAAGAATTAAAGCAAAAGGTGCAGAAGTTATTATTTATGAACCAACATTGAATGATGGGGAATCTTTTTTCAGAAGCCGTGTTGTCAATAATTTAGAAGAATTTAAAGCTAAAAGTGACGCAATTGTTGCTAACAGATATAGCCAAATTCTTGATGATGTTAAAGATAAAGTGTATACCAGAGATATTTTTATGAGGGATTAAATGATTTAAATAGAATGTTTTTATACTATCCAAGTAAACCTATAAAAAATTTTTATGTTGACTTGTAAAAGCGTCAAAGCAGGTAATTATATTTTGTTAAACTGTACAAAGTTTTAATTCATAATTCGAAAGGAGAATAATAATGTCTTAGTTGAGGGAAGTACAATTATTTGATTTACAAATACTGAAAGATGTTGTAAGGGTATGTGATAATAATAATATTAAATATATGATTTCATCTGGTACTTTACTTGGTGCTGTCAGACACGGTGGATTCATTCCGTGGGATGACGATACAGATATATATATGCCACTTTCGGATTATAAAAAGTTTTTGAAAATAGCACAGCGTGAGTTGGGCGAAAAGTATTTTGTCCAAAACTACAAAACAGATAAGAATTATTCTGAAATGTGGACTCAGATAAGAGCAAACGGAACTACATCTATGCCTGTTAAGGCTTACAAATTTGATATTCATTATGGTATGTGTATGGATATTTTTCCGGCAGTGGGAGTAAGTGATGCTCCAAAAAAGAAATTAAAACAAAAAAAGGCTTTGAGTTTGAACAGATTGTTACTTCATGATGCCTATGCCAAAGCTGTTAATGAACCGATGAATTATAAACTCAAGCTAATTTATGCCATTCCAAGGTGTATAAGAAGAATGATTTGTAAAATCAACGAACATAGAATTATGCTCGATCCGATGAAATATAATCAATGGGCTGCTGTATGGTATTCAATGGAGATTTCGGTAATACAGCCAAAAAAAATTCTTGAAAAATTCACAAAGATAAAATTTGAAGATGAATATTTTAATACATTTGATGATTATGATTTGTATTTAAAAAATGTGTATGGTGATTATATGACGCCACCTCCTGAGAATAAAAGAGGTGGACATACCGATGAATTAGGAAATATTATTTTTGATTTGCATAAGGATTATAGCGAATACAAAAAAGAATTGTCAGAAAAGTATGATCAAAATGAAAAAAATATAAGGTCGGTTTTACAATGGGTGACTATATCTAAATATAAAAAGGGAGAAATGCAAGTTTATTTATTAGACAAAAATTCATGGACCAGTAAAAAAGCCGCAGATAAATTTTGTAAAATGGTTGAATTCGTAAGCTTATTGAAATGCACAAGCCCATAAATACTTGGACTTGTGCATATTTTTTACTTTTTCTTCTTTTTCAATTCATTTTTAAAGCATTTTTTATCGAATGAGGGGTTGAAGGCGTAGAAGTTCTTTTCGTTGAGTTTATCGGTCAAGAGGCGGAGGTTTTCGCCGAAGCGTTGGTAGTGAACGACCTCACGGGCACGCAGAAAGCGAATCGGATCTTTTACATCGTAGTCATCGCAGAATCTGAGAATGTTATCGTAGGTTGTGCGTGCTTTTTGCTCAGCCGCCATACTTTCGTGCAGGTCGGTTATCGGATCGCCTTTAACCTGCATTGATGCAGCTGTATAGGGAAAACCTGCTGCCGCCTGTGGGAAAATTCCGGTTGTGTGGTCAACAAAATAGTCACCGAATCCCTGTTCCTTGATTTCATCCTCGGTGAGGTCTTTCGTCAGCTGATATACTATTGCACCGATCATTTCAAGATGGTTAAGTTCCTCTGTGCCTATGTCGGTGAGAGTGCCCTTGAGTTCTGGCAGGGGCATTGCAAATCGTTGACTCAGATATCGTAATGACGCACCCAACTCACCATCCGGACCGCCGTATGGCAGAATGTTACTTATTTTGACTGAGAAATATGTTGAGGTGGGAGGCTTTGCGGTCAAATATTATTCTTTTTGTAATTATGGATAGTAAGTCGTTTTGCGTTTTTAAGGGATAATTTTCTTTAATCGAGAAAGCATCATTAATTAAATTGTTCTTTATGAGAATATTGATTGCTTTAATTACAACTTTTTCAATCTTTTCAATTCTTATGCTGTGCGATGAATGGCAGTTGCCGTGAATGTAGGCGGAGCATTGGAGAAAATTATTTTTAATCAGAACGAGGGTTGAATTGCAGTTTGAACACTTGACAAGATTTTGAATAAGGTGTCTGATTTCAGTTTGTTTATGGGAATGTTCTTTGCCTATTATTCTTTGCAAGAATAATATTTGCCTTGCCTGCTCAAAAATATTCTCATCAACAATCGGTTCGTGAGTGCCGTTTGAAATTATCAAATTTTCGTTATAGAAATCTCTGCCCGTTTTGCAGATTGGATTCCACCTGATTTTGCCGATATAAACGGGATTTTGCAGAATATATTCAACGGCACGGCAATCCCAGCGGTTGCCCTTGGCGGTTCTGATTTTTGACGAATTTAAGTTGTCACAAATCATATTTATATCTTTATTATTCAAAAAATCGGCAAAAATTTTACTGACAATTCGGGCTTTTTCAGCGTCAACCACAAGCCTTCCGTCTGTCACTTTATAGCCAAAGGGTGCAATGCTGACGATGCCGCCACGCTCGGCTTTTTCGGTCATTCCTCGCCTTACCTCACCCGAAAGCCGAATCGAATAGTATTCGTCCGACCATTCGATAATGCGTTCAATCAGCTTTCCGAAAGGACCGTCATCAACGGGTTCGGACACGCTGATGACTTCAATACCGTTTTTTCTCAACAGCGATTTATAGAAAATGCTTTCCTCCTGATTGCGGGCGAATCGTGAAAATTTCCAGACAAGTACGGATGAAAACATGGGAGGCTTTTGCTTTGCAAGGCTTATCATTCGGTTAAATTCAGGTCGCTTGTCGGCATATCTTCCCGAAATTCCGTTGTCACGAAAAATAAACTTTTCATCAATCAGATAGCCTTTTTCATCTGCAAATTTTCTGATGATTTTCAGCTGACTTGACGGTGAAAGCTCAGTTTGATTTTCGGTTGACACCCTTATGTATGCCGCCGCATAGTGATTTTGGTTGTAATAATCAGACAAATTAGCCACCTCTTGCAGTAATAATTCTTTTATGCAATAATATGCCTGCGATTGGAAGAAAATTCTTCGGCAAATTTCTCGAAAACACTTTACTTTGCTAACGCACTAATGTATAATATACAGAGGTTGTTTTGCAAGGTGATTTGCAGAACATAGGTAGAGAGTATATCAGATTACGGAGGAATAATTATGAAAAAGAAAAAGTTACTTTCTGTACTTCTTGCAGGTGCAATGTCAGCGTCAATTTTTGTAGGTTGCGGTTCTTCTGCAACGGACTGGGATTATATCTCAAACAAGGGAGAGCTTGTTATCGGTGTTACATATTTTGAGCCGATGAACTACCTTGATGCAGACGGCAAGCTTACAGGTTTTGAAACTGAGTTTGCAGAGGCAGTTTGCGAGAAAATGGGCGTTACTCCAAAGTTCCAGAAAATTGACTGGGATTCAAAAGAGGTTGAGCTTAACTCAAAGACAATCGACTGCATCTGGAACGGTCTTACAATTGATGACGACAGAAAGTCAACAATGGATATTTCAACTCCTTATATGGAAAACAAGCAGGTTATGGTTGCAAAATCTGATGTTGCAGACAAAATCAAGTCAGCAGATGACCTCAAGGATAAGACAGTAGTTGCAGAGAAGAAGTCAGCAGGTGAAACTGTTGCTCAGACAGACGAGTTCTTTTCAAGTGCAAAGTATGTTTCAGTTGACGCACAGGCTAAGGCTCTTCTCGAGGTTAAGTCAGGCACAGCAGATGTTGCGGTTATCGACTATGTAATGTCAATCGGTACACTTAAGAGCGGTTCTGACTACGCTGACCTCAAGGTTGTTGACGGCAAGGACTTTTCACCTGAGCAGTACGGTATTGCACTTCGTAAGGACAGCCCCGAAACACTCAAAAAGCTTAACGATGCTATTCAGGCAGTTGCCGATGACGGCACACTTGATAAGATTGCTGAGAAGTACAGCCTTAAGGATCTTCTTCTTGTAAAAAAGAAATAATTTAATTAAAATAAGCTTGTACATACAGGGCGGACTATGTTCGCCCGTTGTGCTTTTTATTGATTATAAATTTACAGGTTCAAATTTGTAAGCCTTTTGATATATTCAAAACTGAAAATACTTGGATAGAGTGGTATATAAAATGGATCAATTTTTTAATGTAAGCGGTCAGTTGCTTGAGGGATTCGGCGAAAACTGTATAATTTTCATTGTAACCCTGCTTGCGGCAATTCCGCTCGGACTTATTATCTCAATGGGTTCAATGTCAAAATTCAAGCCGTTAAAATGGCTGACAAAAACATTTGTGTGGATAATCAGAGGTACTCCGCTGATGCTCCAGCTTTTCGTAGTGTTCTATGTTCCGCCGCTTGTGTCAAACGGCAGTGTGACATTTGCACGAATGAATGCCGCACTTATCGCATTTATAATCAATTATGCCGCATATTTTTCTGAAATCTTCCGTGGCGGTATCGAGTCTGTTCCAAAGGGACAGTACGAGGCAGGTCAGGTGCTTGGCATGACAAAGGGTCAGATTTTCTTTAAGGTTGTGCTTTTGCAGGTTGTAAAGAAAATTACTGCACCCATGGGCAACGAAATTATCACTCTTGTAAAGGATACTTCGCTTTCAAGCGTTATCGCAATTCCGGAAATTCTTATGAGAGCAAAGGACTTCTCAATGCAGGGACTCATCTGGCCGCTTTTCTATTCGGCAGTATTCTTCCTCGCATTCTGCGGAATTCTTACCTTGCTTTTCTCATTTATCGAGAAAAAGCTTGATTACTACAAGGGTTAAGGGGGAAAGGTTATGTCTTTGTTAAATGTTGAAAACATCCGTAAAAGCTACGGCAAAACAGAGGTTTTGAAAGATATCAGCTTTTCTCTTAAAAAGGGCGAGGTGCTTGCGATTATCGGCTCATCGGGTTCGGGCAAGACTACGCTGTTAAGGTGTCTTAATTTTCTTGAAACTCCGGGCAACGGCAAGATTTCCGTCAATGACAAGGTGCTTTTTGACAGCAATGACAGCTCTGCAAAGAGCGACAGCGAAATCAGAAAAAGACGGCTTCACTTCGGACTTGTGTTCCAGTCATTTAACCTGTTTCCGCAATATACGGTTATCGAGAATATTATGCTTGCTCCAAAGCTTGCCGCAAAAGAGCAGATAAAGCAGACAGGCGAATATATGGGCGCAAAAAGCTATAAAGAGGCTCATGAAATTATCAAGAGCAATGCAAAGTCTTTGCTTGAAAGGGTAGGCCTTTCCGAAAAGAGCGAGTCATATCCTTGTAACCTCAGCGGCGGTCAGCAACAGCGTGTTGCAATTGCAAGAGCGCTTGCACTCAATCCCGATGTGCTCTGCTTCGACGAGCCTACCTCCGCACTTGATCCCGAACTCACGGGTGAGGTGCTTAATGTTATCCGCAGTCTTAAAACCTCCGACAGCACAATGATTGTTGTAACTCACGAAATTGAGTTTGCAAGAGATGTTGCCGACAAGATCATTTTTATGGCTGACGGTGTAATCGCCGAAGAGGGCACTCCCGAACAGGTAATCAACAATCCGCAAAATCCAAGAACCCAGGCATTTTTGTCAAGGTTCAACTGATAACTGAATATTAGGTGGGGAAAGCACTCGAAAGGGTGCTTTTTTACATATTTTTACAAATAACCTTGAAAAGTTTATGCCATTGTGCTATAATAATCGTGTCATTCACTGACAAAGGCACAAAGCCTGAAAAAATGAGAAATTCCGATAGGAAAAACGGAGGAAAAACAAATGAAAAGAATTTTCACAATCAGCGTTGCGGCTGTTATGGCACTTCTTATGGTGCTTTCACTTACAGCTTGCGGTAATTCAACACTCGGCTATTACAAGCTTACAAGTGCAGAAGCAAGCGGTATGAGCTTTGACAGCAGTACTCTTGCCGCTGTCGGTATGGACAAAGGCTACATTCTTCTTAAAGAAGACGGCAAGGCTAAGCTTTCTGCAGCCGGTCAGGAGCAGGAGCTCACATACGATGACAAGAACTTTACAGCAGACGGCGATAGCATTCCATACACACTCAAAGACGGTGTTATTACAATGGAAAAAGATGGCACAAAGCTCGTTTTCACATTTGACGCTAACTTCAAGCCTGAGACATCAACAACAGAGTCATCAAAGTAATAAAACTTAACGGTGCAAAAATTTCGGCAGTCCAAATCGGACTGCCGTTTTTGTATAAACAAAAAAGAAGGGCAGCGGAATTCCGTTGCCCTCAATTTTTATAAGATTTTATCAGTCTGAAAGACACTCGTCAAGCGCATCAACAATTGCGTGCCTGTCCATATGCTGACCGATGAATACAAGCTTGATTTCTCTGTCGCCGTATTTTTCGTCCCACTTTTCAGCCATATCCGGATACTCTGCAAGATAGAGCTTCTGCTGTTTCTTTGGGAATGCGGCAAGCCACTTGCCCTGTTCCGTAGCAGTAATCTGAACGCCTGCCTGCTCGAATACATAAACATCTTCTCTCTTGTCATCAAACCAGAGAACACCCTTTGCACGGACTACGCTCTTTGGCCAGTTCTCAACAAACTGCTGGAGCTTGTCCTGATTGAAAGGACGAATGCGGTGGTAAACAAATGAACCGATGCCGTACTCTTCTTCACCGTCCTCATGATCGTGGTCGTGGTGACAGCAATGGCCGTGTTCGTGGTCGCAATGAGAGTGGTCAAGACCGTCCTCATCATTGTCATGATCGTGATGCTCATGTTCGTCATGGTCTTCATCGTGGTGGTGATGGTGGTGATGATGACCGTGACGGTCTGTATCCTCGTCATCTTCATCCTTATCATAAATCTGAGCCCAACCTGCGGATGCGGCTGTTTCTTCAAAATTAAAGCACTTTGTATCGAGAATATCCTTAACTTCAACCTTGCCGAACTGTGATTCAATAATTCGTGCCTTTGGCTGAAGTGTCTTAATCATAGCCTTAACTCTCTTGAGCTGTTCCTCTGTTACCTTGTCAACCTTGTTGAGGATGATTGTTGAACAGAACTCAATCTGCTGAATAAGAAGGCTTTCAACATCCTCTTCGTCAACATCTTCCTTGAGGAGATCGTCACCGCAGCCAAATTCCGTTGCCATACGGAGTGCGTCAACAACTGTAACAATGTTGTCAAGACGGACAAGCTCCGGTATATTGTTTTCCTTATCGCCCTCAAGAACCGAGATTGACTGTGCAATCGGAAGTGGTTCGCAAATACCGCTCGCCTCAATGAGAATGTAGTCAAACTTGCCTGACTTTACAAGGTCTGTAATCTGGTTGATAAGGTCAACGCTCAAAGTACAGCAGATACAGCCGTTTGTAAGCGGAACAAGGTTTGTATCTTTCTGAGTAACAACGCCTGCCTTTTGAATAAGCTCTGCGTCAATGTTTACTTCACCGATATCGTTTACGATAACGGCACACTTGTAGCCCTCCTGATTGCCGAGGACATGGTTGATAAGAGTAGTTTTGCCTGCACCGAGATAACCTGTAAGAAGCGTTACGGGAACAGGAAGCTTAATGTTAGCCATATATTTCATTTCCTTTCGTTGGATTGTGCTTATTTTATGCGGATTACCGCTGTCCTTAAATATAACACTTTGCAAAATTATTGTCAATACAAAGTGCGGAGTGCGGTCAATCCGAATAGCTGATTATTGCTGTACATTTTGTGTTTTTTGTATAATCACCTTTTATTTATTTTGGTTTTATGTTACAATAGTCAAAAGTAATTTTACGGAGATAGATTATGATTGTACTTGCATCTGCTTCACCACGAAGAAAAGAGCTTTTAAGTTTTATAACAACCGACTTTAAAATTGTTCCAGCAGACATTGACGAAACGGTTGAGAACAATGTTCCGCTTGAAAAGCGTCCCGAATATCTTGCTGTCAAAAAGGCATTGTATATTTCAAAAAACGGCTATGAAAAAGATATTGTAATCGGCTGTGACACAGGAGTTTTTGTTGACGGTAAAATGCTCGGCAAACCTAAGAACAGGGAAGATGCCGAGAATATGTTAAAACTGCTTTCGGGCAGACAGCACAAGGTTATCACGGGTTGTTGTACCGTCAAAAACGGTGTTGCAAAATCATTTTCCAATGTAACGCTTGTTGAATTTTTTGAACTTTCCGATTCGGAAATTGAGGAGTACATTGCAACGGGCGAGCCTTTTGACAAGGCAGGTGCATACGGAATACAGGGCAAAGGTTCTTTGCTTGTAAAGAAGATTGACGGCGATTATTTTAATGTTGTAGGACTTCCTGTAAGTGAATTGAACAGGATTTTGAAAAAGGAGTATTCATATGAATGATAATATAAATAAAACAGTCAATGAAATTCTCGAAAGCTATTCAAAGCATGAACAGACTTGCAGACTTTCGGAGGATAACATTATCAACAAATCTGTGCTTATTCAGGTGCTTGAAGAAATCCGCAAGCTGTTGTTTCCGGGCTACTTTGACAAGAACAGAGTAAGAGAAGAATACATCGGCTATATTGTAGGCGACAGAATAGAATTTATTCAGTACAATCTTAAAAAGCAGATTGCAAAGGCTTTAAAGGGCTGCGAAAAGTGCAACGACCTTTCGTATGACGAGGTTATGGAAAAGTCAGAAAAGCTGGTTTATGAGTTTCTCTCAAAGATTCCGTCTATCCGTGATTACCTTGCAACAGATGTTGTTGCGGCCTTTAACGGCGATCCTGCCGCATACAGTACGGATGAAATCATTCTTTGCTATCCCGGATTTTTTGCAATCACGGTTTACAGAGTGGCACATGAATTGTGGAAACTTAAAATCCCGATGATTCCGAGAGTGCTTTCGGAGTACGCACACGGACTTACGGGAATTGATATTCACCCGGGTGCGACAATCGGCAAATATTTCTTCATCGACCACGGCACAGGCATCGTAATCGGCGAAACTACCGAGATAGGAGAGAATGTAAAAATCTATCAGGGTGTAACCCTCGGCGCGTTGTCAACAAGAAAAGGTCAGCAGCTTAAAGGTGTTAAAAGACATCCTACTATCCGTGATAATGTTACAATCTATTCGGGTACAACTATCCTCGGCGGTGAAACCGTAATCGGCAAGGGCGCAACAATCGGCGGTAACGCCTTTATCGTGAACTCAATTACTGAGGGTATGAAAGTAAGCATCAAAAACCCCGAACTCCAGTTCAGCCCCGACCTTTCGGAAAACAATCAGGACAAGTATTGGTATTGGATGATTTAAGCTTACGCTTTAATGGAAAATGGAAAATTGAAAATTTTGGTCGGGAAAAAAGTTTTGCATAGAACAAACTTCACATTCCCGACCGTATTCGTATTGATTTACCTTGCAAATTAATTGATATAAACAAAATTCTATTAAAGAACAAAACCTGTATGGGCGTTCATTGGACGCCCGCCTTGATGAATGTTTTTGTTTAAACACATATTTTTTGATTTGATTAAAATTGTGTATCCAAATGTAGCGACGAACCGTGTTCGTCAATCGTATCGTGTGTAAACACGATGCGAATAAATATACATAGAAATAACCGAACTTTTAAAAGATACTTTAACAGAAAAACATAACCTTACTTTAAACTAATTATGAACAAATATCTTAAAGAAACGAAAATGTTGGATTATTCAAATCCTAACATACAGCAGTTAATTGAAAACAGAAAATGGCTTGAACTGCAGGAATTTGACAGGCTGAAATCAATTTATAATTTTGTGCGAGATGAAATACTGTTCGGCTACAACATTGACGATAACATTCCTGCCTCAAAAGTTTTGAAAGACGGTTTTGGACAATGCAACACAAAGGGTACTTTGCTTATGGCTTTGCTCAGAGCCTGCAACATTCCTTGTCGGGTACACGGATTTACGATTGACAAAAAACTTCAAAAGGGTGCAATGACGGGAATTGTCTATAAAAATGCTCCGCAAAATGTGTTTCACAGTTGGGTTGAAGTGTATTTTGAAGATAAGTGGTACGAACTCGAAGCGTTTATTCTCGATAAAAAGTATCTGAACAATTTGCAGAAAATTAACAGCAGTTGCTCAGGTGCATTTTGCGGTTACGGTGTTGCCGTTAAAGATTTCAAAAATCCTGTCATAGATTTTGACCGAAATAACACCTATATTCAAAGCGAGGGTATTAATCAAGATTTCGGTGTTTATGATTCTCCCGACGATTTGCTCAAAGAACATCATCAGCAAATGTCACCAGTAAAGGCTTTTTTATATAAAAATCTCGGCAGACATTTAATGAACCGCAATGTCAGAAAAATTAGAAATTTTTAATTGAAAATTGAAAAAGGTGAACTAAAATGTTAAGACTAAGACCGTACAAAAGCTGTGATTCAAAACACATAGCCGACTGGATTAAAAATGAGGAAACTTTTGTAAAATGGGGCGGAGAAAGCTTTGGTTCGTACCCGATTAATGCAAAAATTATTGATGATAAATATAAACTTAATAACGGCGATTGCGTTGAAGATGACAATTTTTACCCTATGACCGCATTTGACGACAGCGGTGTTGTCGGACATTTTATAATGCGATACATAAACGGCAACAACAAGATACTTCGTTTCGGCTGGGTAATTGTTGATGATACGCAAAGGGGAAAGGGTTACGGCAAGCAAATGCTTGAACTCGGACTCAAATATGCCTTTGAAATTTCGGGTGTGGAAAAGGTCACAATCGGCGTATTTGAAAACAATATCCCTGCGTACAAATGCTACAAATCAATCGGTTTCAATGAAATTGCTTCCGACTGCTACGAAACCGAAACCGTAAACGGCGAAGAGAGTAAAATAATCGAGCTTGAAATCACAAAATCAGATTATATAAACCACAACAAAAGGAAGTGACAATATGCCCGACTTCACAGTACGGTACGCTAAGAAATCGGAACTTGAGCGTGTGAATGAAATTCGTTATCAGGTCAACAGGGTTCATTCAAACGGCAGACCTGATATATTCCGAGATGATTTCTGCGATGAGATGAAAAACATAGTATACAAAGTTTTTGACGGCGAATATTCCGATGTTATCGTTGCCGTGAACGGTGACACAATCTGCGGATTTGCAACCGTTGAATACATAGTCAAGGAAAAATCTCCGTACGGTTTGCAGAGAAAATTCTATCAGATTGCTGAATTCGGAGTTGATGAAAACTTCCGCAGAATGGGTGTTGCAACTAAGCTAATAAGCTTCTGCAAACAAGAGGCTAAGAACAGAGGCTTTGACAGGCTGAAACTTGATGTGTGGGAATTTAACGAGGGTGCAATGAAGTTTTACGATTCCGTAGGATTCAAAACCTACAGAGAATACAAGGAAATGAATATTTAAACCGAAAAAATCCGTATGAAGATTGCTCCATACGGATTTTATTTTGTGTATCAAATTTTATTTATTGCCATTTAAAGGTGACGAGTCCGTAAACATAGATAAATGCGATAGCTGTAGGAACTACATATTTGAAAATCGGTTTCATCCACGAACGCACTTTCATACCGATGCCCATGTTGGCTTCTTTAATGAAGTTATCCCAACCCCAGCCGAACTTGTTGCAACAGAACAGAGCAAGCACAAGAGAACCGAGAGGAAGAACATTTGTGGAAACAATGAAGTCCCAAAAATCAAGCCATGTTGTACCCTCTGCAAACGGCTGAAAATGAAGAACGCTGAATCCGAGAGCCGTTGTGAGTGCAAGCACAAACACTACAATTCCGCAAATAAGACTGCCTTTTATTCTTGACCAGCCTGTCAAATCACGAATCATTGCAAGAATATTTTCGCAAACACCCAAAACGGTTGACATTGCCGCAAACACCATAAACAGGAAGAAGAGCGAACCCCATATTCTTCCGCCGGGCATATTGTTGAACACGGTTGCCATTGTGTCAAACAAAAGGTTCGGACCTGAATTAACTTCAAGGTTGTAAGTAAAGCAGGCAGGGAAGATGATTATGCCTGCAAGCAGAGCTACGAGTGTGTCAAGAGAGATAACATTGATTGCCTCGCCCATAAGTGAATGGTCTTTGCCGATATAACTTCCGAAAATAGCCATACCGCCCATACCTGTTGACAGCGAGAAAAATGCCTGATTCATCGCACCCACAACAACATCACCGTTGATTTTTGAAAAGTCGGGTTTGAGGTAAAATGTCATACCCTCACCCGAACCGCTCAAAAACAGACTGTGGATTGCAAGCACAATCATAAGTGCAAGCAAAGCAATCATCATATATTTTGTTATCCTCTCAAGTCCGCCCTGAATGTTGAACGAGAGTATAACAAAGGCGATAACAACCGTTATCATCATAAAAATAACATTGACTGACGGATTTGCAATCATTGTGGTAAATCCGAGGTCACGGTTGTTACCCGTCAGAAAATTTATGAAGTAGTAAATTATCCAACCGCAAACAACTGTGTAAAAAGCCATAATTGCAAGGTTGCCCACAAGGCATGCCCAACCGAAACCGCCCCATTTTTGCTTTGGCTTTTCAAGTTTGCGGTACATTTTAATCGGACTTGTCTGTGCCGCTCTGCCCACCGAAAATTCCATTATCAAACACGGAATTCCCAAAACAATAAGACAGATGATGTACACAAGCATAAAACTTCCGCCACCGTATTGTCCGCACATCCACGGAAACTTCCACACATTTCCGCAACCGATTGCACAGCCTGCCGAAAGCATTATAAAGCCGAGTCGGCTTCCTAATTTTTCACGATTCACAACACAAGTCCTCCTGCCGAATTTATTTTATCTACACAATATTTTTTCGTCATAAATACTGCTCCTTTGTTTATTTTGCAATACAAAGAGTAGTATAGCAAATAAAATACCATTTGTAAAATTGATAAAACTGTGCTATAATAGCGAAGATATCGTTCGTATAAAAGAGGATTTAGTTATGGATACCAATGTGCTTAAAACCTTTGTAGCTGTGTGCGAATATTCGGGATTTTCTGCTGCAGCGGAAAAGCTCGGCTATACCCAGTCAACCGTTTCATCACAGATAAAACAGTTGGAAAGCGAGCTTAACACGGTGCTTTTTGACCGCTTTTACCACAGAATCAGCCTGACTTCCGACGGCATAACGGTTCTGCAACACGCAAGAGAAATTCTTGAATCTCACGAAAAGATGCTTGAAGATTTGCGTACCCCCGAAACAATCGAGGGCAACATTCGCCTTGCAATGTCAAGTTCTGTCTGCAACCGATTTTTTAAAGATGATTTTCTTGAGTTCAGAAAGCATTTTCCTAATATTCACCTTGTCGTTGTCGAAAGCGGTACAGAGCAGATGTTTGATATGTTACGCAAAAATGAGGTTGATTTGATTTTTACGCTTGACAGCCACATTTATGATTCGGAATTTATAATTTGTGCAGAGCATGAGGAAAAGGTTCACTTCTTTGCATCAGTTGACAATCCACTTTTGAATAAAGAAAATATTTCGCTAAAAGAATTATGCACCGAGGATTTTGTACTGACCGAAAGTAATATGAGCTACAGAAAATTGCTCAACAATGAACTTGCCGCACAATCGCTTGAAATTCACCCCGTTTTGGAAATAGGAAACCCTCTACAAATTTGTTCTCTAATCAAAAACAGCAAAATGATCTCGTTCTTGCCTGATTTCATCACGGAGGATTACTACAATTCGGGAGAGATAAAACATCTTCCCGTCAACGATTGTGATGTTTCGGTGTGGACGCAGTTGCTTATCCACAAAAACAAGTGGAAATCTCCTGCGCTTAATGCGTTTATTGATTTTTATCGGGATGTTATACGAAAATAAAAAGTATCACATTTTGCCCTACGCACCGCCGTATTGCGTTATGATAATCTTGGCAAGCTTTGCGTTCGGCTTTTTAATATTGACGGGGTACTGTAACTTTTTTTCATAGACAAACATCAGCAATCCTCCTCGTTTTCCCACGGCCACGGTCCCTTTATCCAGCACCACATATTGGTGCTTGTCATACTCTTTTTCAAAGGACCGAATTTTTCTTCATATTCTTCAACAAGCGGTTTCAATTTTTCTTTGAAACCGTTCATTTTTTGTATCATTGCCGTATCGTGCGGATGAGTGTCAAGATAAATCTGAAGGTCAAGAGCGGCAAATTCGTAGGTTGAAATTTTCTTTAAAAGAATTTCTCTTTCAGTCAAGTCCCTCACCGCATTTCTTTCCGTAGAATGGTTTGTTGAGAACGGGGAACATTGTACCCGACTCAAGTCCCTGCAACGGGCTGTAGGTTGGGGAGTCGAACTGCTGAAAGGGAACATATGCCATAGCCTCGCTTGTTCTCTTTGGCAGACTCGGTATTCCGTACTGCTGAGAAATAATTTCTTTAATATCCAATTTAATTCTCCTTTTTGTTCAAACTTATGAACATTGCTGTTCATTCTCATAATATGCCCGTTTCAAACTTGTGTTTACATAATAAAAAAACAGAGCCGACAGCAATGCCGTCAGCCCTGTTAGAGATGTTTTACCGTGAATATCCGATTAAATGTTAATTAACCTTTTTGGCAGAATTTGAAGTAACCTTTGCAATGATTGCAAAAACTACGCAAAGCACAATTCCGATTGCCGAAACGATGCCTACAAGAGTAAAGTTTGTGTTTGAAATGAGTGAAAAATCAAGCACACCGCTGTCGGGGTTCTGAAGTGACGCAAAAACTGCAACAGCGTCAATAATTACGGCAACCATAAGTGAAAGAATTGAAATTGATGCCGAAACGGTTTCTGTAAGGTTCTTTTCAATTTTCTTTGCAACGCTGATTTTTTCACTTCTGAAGTTAAGACAGCCGAAAAGCCAGAATACAGCCGCCGCATTGATTATTGTTTCGGGAATCATATATGTAGCGTTGTAGCTGAGTGAATAGAGAAGTCCGTCGGTTGAGGGGATTGAAACACCTGCCCATACGGTACAGCCTGAAATTACATGACAGATATATCTCAAAGCACAAACTCCTACCGTGCCTGTTACGGCAGCGGCAGACGGATTGCTGACCTTGTTTCTGAGAAAGCCTGCAAGGCCGATAACCGTGAATGCGAATATATAGTCCAAGAAAATGATTGTTACAGCTGCCAAAAATGATGTTGCGTATGAGAGGGTTGACGCAGTTTGAATAAGCTGAATAATGCTGAATACAAATCCCGAAAGCAATCCCCATTTTACACCGTGACGATATGAGATAATTACAATCGGAACAATGCTGAATGCGGTAACACTGCCGCCGTAGGGAAGTTCAAGAATTTTTACAAAGCTTAAAACTGCCGCAAGTGCAATCATAATTGCACATTCGCACATAACAAGTGCATTTTTCTTACCGTTCGTTTTCATTAAAACTACTCCTTAAAATAAAATTCTCTCGGAGAAAAAACACAACAAAAAAGGAGTATGCCAAAAAGACATACTCCAAGTGCGTACACTTCAAGCTTGATATGTCCCTTCGTTGGCATTATCCAAATCAGGTTTACGGTCGAAATCGAATTTCCTCTCAGCCGATAACAGCTCCCGTTTTGTATGTGATTATTCTCACCTTAACTTAAGAATGTACTCACCCGTTTAAACGGCGGAGAACACTCACAGGATTATTATAAACTGTATTTTGCAATTTGTAAATCATTTTGTGTGCAATGTTACAGATAATCGCATATTAATTGACAAATGCTTCGCTTTTGTGCTAATATGTAATCTGTGATTTTGCGGTTTATTGCCGAATGGCAGTACATTTTGCAATAATTGACAAACTAATTGAAGAAGGTTTTTTAATGGACAGCAGATTTAATTCACCGGCTGAAATTGCGTCGCTGGTGTCAAAATCAGGTGTAACAAAATCAATGCTTTCTCTGCCGAAAATGATTTTGCTCGGACTTATGGCAGGCGCATTTATCGCATTCGGCGGTGCGGCAAGTGATGTTGCAATGCACGGAGTTGCCGATGTGGGGCTTGCAAGAGTGGTTGCAGGCGTAATCTTCCCTGTAGGACTTATGCTCGTTGTGTTCACAGGCAGTGAACTTTTTACAGGCAACTGCCTTATGATTATTCCGACACTTGAAAAGAAAATTAAAGTCGCTTCAATGTTAAGAAATCTTGTAGTTGTTTATATTTCAAACTTTGTCGGTGCAATGATTATTGATTTGCTGATATTTTTTTCGGGACAGCTCAATTATTCAAACGGCGGACTCGGCGCTTTTACAATCAAGGTTGCACTTGCCAAAACAACAATCAATCCTGCAACAGCAATTATCAGCGGCATACTTTGCAACATTCTCGTATGCCTTGCAATTGTTATGGCAACAGGCGCAACAGATGCAATCGGCAAGATTTTCGGTGTATTTTTCCCGATTTGTGCATTTGTAGTTTGCGGATTTGAACACTGCGTTGCAAATATGTTCTATATTCCGACAGGTGTTATGGCGGCAATGAATCCCGAATATGTTGCAAAAGCTCAGGAGCTTTACGGTATTACGGCACAGCAATGTCAGAATCTTGCAAATCTTTCGGGCTGTGAATCTCTGCTGTTCGTTACAATCGGCAACATAATCGGCGGTATGGTCTTTGTGGGACTTCCGCTCTATTTTGCCTATATTCGCAAAAAGAAAAGTGCTTAAAATACATAAACATAAATAATTCAAGAGAGCAGTCGTTTTGACTGCTCGTTTTCTTTTTAGTGCAAATTATTTAAAAGTATGTTATAATAAGCCTTACAAAACAAAAACGGAGGATATAATGGATTATTCACAGATTCTTTCACAGCAGTTTAATATTAAAGAGGAGTATGCAAAGAACATCATCACATTGCTTGATGACGGCAACACTATTCCTTTTATTGCACGATACAGAAAGGAAATGCACGGTTCAATGGATGACCAGTTGATTCGTGAATTTGCCGAAAAGCTTGAATATCTAAGAGGGCTTGACAAGCGCAGAGATGAAATCCGTTCACTCATTGACGCACAGGAAAAACTCACGGATGAAATCAACCTTGCACTTGACAAGGCTGCCACACTAAGCGAACTTGAGGATATTTACCGTCCGTACCGTCCAAAGAGAAAGACAAGGGCGTCAATTGCAAAGGAAAAGGGACTTGAACCGCTTGCTAACGATATTTTAAAGCAGGAAAAAGGTTTTGATCCGTCAAAGTCGGCAGTTGATTATATTGACGAAGAAAAGGGAGTTACCTCCGTTGAAGATGCAATTCAGGGTGCAATGGATATCATTGCTGAACTTGTGTCGGATAATGCGGAAATCCGTAAGAGAATAAGAAATCTTACAAACGCAAACGGTGTGCTTGTGTCTGTTGCAACAGATGAAGAAAAGGACAGCGTTTACAAAAATTATTATGACTACAAAGAGCCTGTTAAAAAGATTGCAGGTCACAGAGTGCTTGCCGTGAATCGTGGTGAAAAAGAGGGATTTCTCAAAGTCAGCGTTGAAACCGACAGCGAAAAACCGCTTAATTCAATTTTCAGAGCAATGATTACAGACAAAAATCAGCTTTGTTCAGACATTATCCGTGAGGCTTGCACAGACGCTTATCAGCGACTTATTTATCCCTCAATTGAGCGTGAGGTCAGAAACGACCTTACAGATACCGCCTCTGAAAATGCTATGAAGGTTTTTGCCGTAAACCTCAAGCAGCTGCTTATGCAGCCGCCTGTAAAGGGCAAAACCGTGCTTGCACTTGATCCGGGATATCGCACAGGCTGTAAGACTGCCGTTGTTGACAGCACAGGCAAGGCGCTTGATACAACCGTAATTTATCCTACACATTCAGACAAAAAAATTCAGGAGTCAAAGCAGACCTTGCTCCGCCTCATCAAAAAGCATCATGTTGATATTATTTCAATCGGCAACGGTACTGCAAGCAAGGAAACCGAGATGTTCACAGCCGAAACAATCAAAGAGGCTGACCACCCCGTTTATTATATGGTAGTTAGCGAGGCAGGTGCGTCGGTTTATTCGGCATCAAAGCTTGCCGCAACAGAACTTCCCGACCTTGATCTCACACTCAGAAGTGCCGTGTCAATTGCAAGACGACTTCAGGATCCTCTTGCAGAGCTTGTTAAGATTGAGCCTAAGGCAATCGGTGTCGGTCAGTATCAGCACGATATGCCGCAGAAAAAACTCGGTGAAACACTTGACGGTGTTGTAGAGGATTGCGTAAACTCGGTTGGTGCAGATCTTAATACGGCATCGCCTGCACTTTTGTCGAGAGTGTCGGGACTTAACGCAACCGTGTGCAAGAATATTGTTGCTTACCGTGAAGAAAACGGTGCGTTCTCATCAAGAGCAGAACTCAAGAAAGTTCCGAAACTCGGACCTAAAGCGTTTGAGCAGTGTGCAGGATTTTTGCGTGTTCCCGAAAGCAGAAATCCGCTTGATAACACAGGCGTTCACCCCGAAAGCTACAAGAGTGCAAAAGAACTTTTAGGACTTCTTGAATATTCTGACAAAGAAATAAAATCAGGCAACTTCTCCGATATTCAGCAGAGAGTAAAGGCAAAGGGAACAAAGTCACTTGCCGATGTTCTCGGAATCGGACTTCCGACTCTTGACGATATTGTAAAGGAACTTTCCAAACCGGGCAGAGATCCCCGTGATGAACTGCCAGCACCAATGCTTAGAAGTGATATTCTCGACATCAAGGATTTGAAAGAGGGAATGGAGCTTAAAGGAACGGTCAGAAATGTAATCGACTTCGGCGCATTTGTCGATATCGGTGTGCATCAGGACGGACTTGTTCACATTTCGCAGATTTGCGATAGGTACATCAAGCACCCGAGCGAAGTTCTCAAAGTCGGTGATGTTGTAAATGTAAAGGTTCTTTCAGTTGATCCCGAAAAGAACAGAATTTCTCTCACAATGAAATTTTAATGCGAATAAAGCAAAAAGACAGTTCTATTGTTCCGCAAATCACCTTTGCATTATTCCGCAACTGTTGATATTGTTCCGTAAAAGGAGATTTTTAAATGCGTAAACTGGCTGTATATGTACACGGAAAGGGTGGTAATGCTACAGAATCGGAGCATTACAAACCTTTGCTACCTGAATATGATGTTATAGGCTTTGACTATAAATCAGAAACACCGTGGGATGCAAAACAGAAATTTACAAATCTGTTCGATAATTATTGCAAAAATTATGATTATATAGTTCTGATTGCGAATAGCATAGGTGCATTTTATTCTATGAATGCCTTTTCAGATAAACAGATTGACAAAGCTATGTTTATTTCGCCTGTTGTAGATATGGAAAACCTCATTACCAATATGATGAAATGGGCGAATGTAACAGAGAATGAACTTCGTGATAAGAAAACAATCTCTACTGAATTTGGTGAAACTTTATCTTGGAAATATCTTTGCTATGTTCGTGAAAACCAAATTTCTTGGAATGTTCCCACCTCAATTTTATACGGTGAAAATGATAACCTTACATCATTTGAGATAATCAATAAATTTGCAGAGAAGATAAACGCTGACCTTACTGTTATGAACGGCGGTGAACATTGGTTTCATACAGCTGAACAGGTGAAATTCTTGGATAATTGGCTAACAAAGTTCATTTGATGTTATTTACAATGACGAGGTGTGCTTATGAAAAAGGCGGTTGCAATAATTTGTACTATTGTTATTTTTGCGTTTTATTTAAGCGTGTCGAATTGTTGAATCAATCGAAAAAGTGTATCGCCTTATTGAAAGCAGTTGAGTAAAAACAAAGGCTGACGATTTCTCGTCAGCCTTTTGTGTGTAATATTCGGTAATTATTCAGCCTTTTACTGCATATGATTTTCAAGGTGATTTTTCAATGCGGCAAAGGTTTCGTCGCTGATAATGTGTTCCATTTTGCAGGCATCTGCGGCGGCAGTTTCGGGATTAACTCCGAGCTTAACAAAGAGCTTTGAAAGAACGGTGTGTCTTTCATATGTTTTTTCTGCAATTTCCCTGCCGAGGTCGGTAAGAATAAGCGAGCCGTCATCGCCGACTTTAAGATAGCCGCCCTCTTTGAGAAGACCGACCGCACGGCTTACGCTTGGCTTTGAATATCCCATTTCTTCACATACATCAATTGATCTTATATAATTGCTCTTTTTTGAAAGAACATATATTGTTTCAAGGTACATTTCACCTGATTCTTTTAATTGCATAGTCTGCACTCCTTTACATTGTCTAATCATATCATGATATGAACAAAAAATCAATAAAATTAATTGTGCTTTCAATAATTATGAAAAAACGATTTACCGAAATCAACAAAAATGATATCCGAATTACAGATGTGAAATATTCAATTTGCCAAAATTCAAAATAAAATAAATTTTTTTCGCAAGCCTATTGACATATTTCGAGTTTTATAGTACCATATAATCGGTTAGCGAGAGCTAACCTTTGATTAACGAATATTGTTAGTATCTGCTAACTTAAAGGAGATTGATTTTATGATGCCTTTGATGTTTGCTAACACAGGTGAAACCAATATTATTAAGAAAGTCGGAGGTTCTCCCGAGGTTAAAAAGCACCTTGAAAATCTCGGCTTTGTTGCCGGCGGAGAGGTTACTATTATTTCGTCACTCGGCGGAAATGTTATCGTTAACGTAAAGGAAACACGGGTTGCAATCAGCGAAGAAATGGCTCGTAAAATTATGATTTGATTCTATGTAACAAACACACGGCGGAGTTGTTCCGAGAGGTGTTTTTATACGGCTTTATGCTCAATTTTAGATGGAGGAAACTGTTATGAAAACTTTAAAACAGGCAAAAGTAGGTGAAACCGTAAAGGTTGTTAAGCTTCACGGTGAAGGCGCTGTCAAACGCAGAATTATGGATATGGGCATCACAAAGGGTGTTGAAATTTACATCAGAAAAGTTGCTCCGCTCGGAGATCCGATTGAAATTACTGTAAGAAATTATGAACTTTCGCTCAGAAAAGCCGATGCTGAAATGATTGAAGTTGAGTAATTTATACTTATAAATCCTACGGGAGAAATCCCGTATTTTTATAACATTACGGTTAGCTTTTGCTAATCTAAGAGAGGATAACTGATATATGGAAATTAAAATTGCTCTTGCAGGTAACCCTAACTGCGGTAAAACAACTTTGTTTAACGCACTCACGGGTTCCAATCAGTTTGTCGGTAACTGGCCCGGCGTAACTGTTGAGAAAAAAGAGGGTAAGCTCAAAAAGCACAAGGATGTTACAATCATGGACTTGCCCGGTATCTATTCACTTTCACCTTATACTCTTGAAGAGGTTGTTGCCCGTAACTATCTTGTCGGTGAACGCCCCGATGCGATTCTCAACCTTATTGACGGTACTAACCTTGAAAGAAACCTTTACCTCACAACACAGCTTACAGAACTCGGTATCCCTGTTGTTGTGGCAATCAATATGATTGACCTCGTTAAGAAGAACGGCGATTCAATCAACATTGATGAGCTTTCAAGACAGCTTGGTTGTAAGGTTATGGAAATTTCGGCTCTTAAAGGCACAGGCATTATGGAAGCTGCCGAGGCCGCAATCAAAGCTGCAGGCTCAGCAAAGACAATCCCCATGCACAGCTTTAACGGTGTAGTTGAACACGCAATCGCTCACATTGAAGAGGCTGCGGTTCACGATATGCCCGAGGAACAGCAGCGTTGGTACGCTATCAAAATTTTTGAGCGTGATGACAAGGTTCTTGCAAAGCTTGACATTCCGCAGAATGTTATTGACCACATTGAAAAAGATATTCAGGCGGCTGAAAAAGAGCTTGATGATGACGCAGAGAGTATCATCACTAATGAGAGATACATCTACATTGCCTCCATCATCAAGAGCTGTTATAAGAAGAAAAACAAGGGTAGGCTTACAACATCGGACAAGATTGATAAGGTTGTAACCAACCGTTGGCTCGGCCTTCCGATTTTTGCGGTTATTATGTTCCTTGTTTACTACATCTCAATGCAGACAGTAGGTACTGCCGCAACTGACTGGGCAAATGACGGTCTTTTCGGTGACGGTTGGCACCTTTTCGGTATAGGTTCATCACAGGCTGCCGAGGCTGAAGAAACCTACGGCGATTCAGATGCAATTATCGAGGCATTCAATGCTAAGTACGGAAATGACGACATTGCCGAAGCTGTTGACCTTGAATCTGAAAATTATTCCGAAGATGCCGCTAAGGCTGCTCTTGCAGAACTCGTAAATCTCACACCTTCAGACGCAAGTGTTACATATTCTGTTCAGGATGAAGAAACTCTTGAAATTACAGAAACTCCCGACACTAAGAAATCTGCTCTTGAAAAGGCTGTTTCAAACTACCTCAACACAGATTATAAAGAGGGTTACGGTGCTCCCGATGCCGCAACATACGGAGTCTGGGTTCCCGGTATTCCTGTTCTTATCGGCAACGGTCTTGATGCAATCAACTGTGCAGACTGGCTCAACGGTCTTATCCTTGACGGTGTCGTAGCCGGTGTAGGTGCGGTTCTCGGCTTTGTTCCGCAGATGCTTGTACTCTTTATTCTCCTTGCTTTCCTCGAAAGCTGCGGTTATATGGCTCGTATCGCATTCGTACTCGACCGTATCTTCCGTAAGTTCGGTCTTTCGGGTAAGTCGTTTATCCCAATGCTTGTAGGCACAGGCTGCGGTGTTCCGGGTATCATGGCATCCCGTACAATCGAGAATGAGCGTGACCGCCGTATGACTATTATGACAACAACATTCATTCCATGCGGTGCTAAACAGCCGTTTATCGCTATGATTGCAGGCGCTATCTTCGGTGGTTCACCGTGGATTGCAACATCGGCTTACTTCATCGGTATGGCTGCAATCGTAGTTTCAGGCATTATGCTTAAAAAGACAAAGATGTTCTCAGGCGATCCCGCTCCGTTTGTAATGGAGCTTCCGGCTTATCATCTTCCGACAGTAGGCAACCTTCTCCGTTCAATGTGGGAGCGTGGCTGGTCATTCATCAAGAAAGCCGGCACAATCATTCTCCTTTCAACAATCCTTGTTTGGTTCACAACATACTTCGGATTTGTTGACGGTACATTCCGTATGCTCGGTGAGGACGAAATCGGAAACTCAATTCTTGCCGCAATCGGTAACGGTCTTGCATGGATTTTTGCACCGCTCGGTTGGGGCAACTGGCAGGCAACCGTCGCATCTATCACAGGTCTTGTTGCTAAGGAAAACATCGTTGGTACAATGGGTATCCTTTATCCGGGCGGATGGACAGAAATCGGCACCGCATTCACAGGACTCAGTGGTTTCTCGTTCCTTCTCTTCAACCTCCTCTGTGCTCCTTGCTTTGCCGCTATGGGTGCTATCAAGAGAGAGATGAACAACATCAAGTGGTTCTGGTTCGCAGTCGGTTATCAGTGCGTATTTGCTTATGCAATTGCATTTATGGTATTCCAGTTCGGTTCAATCTTTGCAGGCGGTCTTAATGTAATCGGTCTTATCTTTGCTGTTGCAGTATTTGCATTTATGATTTATATGCTCGTAAGACCTTACAAAGAGGCTACAACTCTTAAAGTTAAGCCGGCTAAGAAGTAATAAATTTATTGATTAACAATGGGAGGAATAAAAATGTTTGAATGGTTAGCGGCTAATATCGGCACAATCATTGTTGCATTGATAGTTATTGCCGTGATTGCTTTTGTGGTTGCCCGTATGGTAAAAGACAAAAAAGAGGGCAAATCCTCCTGCGGTGCAAACTGTGCGCACTGTGCGTACCGCGGTGACTGCCATAATCATAGGTAAATGTTTTGTAGGGGTGCAGTCCAAAAAGCTGCACCCTTTTTTGTTTGTTATTGAAATTATGAATTTGGTGTTGAAGAAATTTTACGGTGTAAAGTGTATTCAGAACTATATTCTGAATCGTAAAAAATAAAAGGAGGGATAAATATGGAGTATGTTTTTTACGGATTGCTTGCCGTGGCATTCATTGCGTTTGTGGTTCTCGTAATCAGAAGTTACAAGAAAAAGCTTGCAAGCGGATGTTGCGGTGCAAGTGACGAAAGCGTTAAGAAAAACAAGGTTGCCGATAAGGATAAGTCGCATTATCTCTATGAAAAAACTCTTGTTGTTGACGGAATGGTCTGCAAAAACTGTTCCGCAAGAGTAGAAAACGCACTCAATTCAATTGACGGTGTGTGGGCGGAAGCCGATGTTTCCTCCGGCAGGGTTACGGTCAGAATGAAAAGAGAAATTGAGGATAAAGTCCTCAAAAAGACAGTTAACGGTATAGGCGCGTACACCGTTATGAAGGTGGAGTAAGGCTTTTTAGGAGAAGAGAGGCGACCTTATGGCAGTATTGCAGAAAATTGATAATCCGTACGGTATGATACAGACCGTTGAACACTGCGAATCGTTCAGCATATACCGTTCACAGGACAGCACGGGCGATTGCGAGGTCACCGTGTACCCTGTATTTTCGGGCATTGAGCTTGTGTATTACGATGTTCATATGCAAAGTTGTGACATTAATCTTGCAAAGGGAAGAGAAATGCTCATCATCACGCATTGTCAGGAGGGCAGAATTGAGTTTGAATACAAAAACGGCGAATATCTTTACCTTGCGTCGGGTGATTTGTCAATACAGAAGAATACGGAGAACATCCGACACAGATATTGTCCGCTGAGCCACTACCACGGTGTGTCGGTTGCAATTGATATGAACCGTGTGCCAAGGTGTTTTTCGTGTATTCTTGACGATGTTTTTGTCAGCCCCGAAGAGCTTGAAATGAAATTCTGTTCCGAAAAGCCGTACTCAATTATGCGTGAAAATATCAGCATTGAGCATATTTTTTCGGAACTCTATTCCGTTCCCGAAAATATCCGAAAGGGTTATCATAAGGTTAAGGTGCTTGAACTTCTTTTGTTTTTGAGCGGTCTTGAATACAAGGGTGAGAGTGAGGAAAGACGGTATTTTTCACGCTCACAGGTTACCGCCGCAAAAGAGGCAAAAAAATATCTGCTTGCTCACCTTGACGAGCATATAACAATTACAGAGCTTGCCGATATGCTCGGTATCTCTTCAACTTCTCTCAAGATCTGTTTTAAGGGTGTCTACGGCGACACTATTAACGGCTACATAACGAACTGTAAAATGCAAAAGGCCGCCTCGCTTTTGAAAAACACCGACAAAAGTGTTCTTGAAATTGCAGGAATTGTCGGCTACAACAACGGCAGTAAGTTTGCGGGTGCTTTCAGAAGGGTGATGAACAAATCACCGAATGAGTACAGAAAATCGCTCGTTTGAACAGAGCCTTATATGTCCGTAAAGAGCAGTAAAAAGACTTTGTAAAGTGCTATAATAACATTGTCGAAAAGATACGCCTATATTCTTTTCTGACGGACTGCGGAAATATCCGCAGAGTATTTGATGATTACTTTGCCGGGTAATTATTCATAATATCTCTTCTCCTTTCAGGGACAGCGTTTGCTGTCCCTAAATCTTTGCAGAAATTGTCTGTCCGTTTGGAGCGTAGAAAACCTTTTGAGAGCCGATAACAACATTGATTGATGGTATATTTTAACTGTAAGATAAAGACTACAAACAAGTCTTGCTTATGGAATCAAGTTAGCGAAAGCTAACTGTAAAACACTTATCGGATAATCACTGTGGTGTATTTATTCAATTCAACTCTATTCAAATCATTCATTCAATTTTTAGAGGAAAAGATGTCAGAGGATTTAATTATCAAGCATTGTTCCCCAACGCTTGCAGGAATAAAAACGGCTAATCTTTTCAACTGTCCGTACTCGTCACGGCTTGAGTGCGAATGTGATGTAAGAAGGCTGAATAAAATGTTCTGCAAAAAGGGAATAAAAGTTTTGCCACTGAAGTTCAGCAACGGAAAGGCTTTAATCTATATTTTTCGCCCGTCCAAGCTTGCTGTTGATTTATCCGATAAATATGCGTGTAAGCTGCTTGAATCGCAGGGGTATCATTCACATGATGCCGCACGCTGTATAAGGGAGCTTCGCCACCGTCTTAAAGACTCAACTGAGTTTCCGCACGAAATCGGACTGTTCCTCGGTTATCCTCCCGAAGATGTCCGCGGCTTTATTCTTCATAAAGGAAATTGCTGTAAATGTTCAGGCTGCTGGAAGGTTTACGGTAATGAAGAAAAAGCAGTCAAAGAATTTGCCAAATTCAAAAAATGTTCTGACATCTATTACTCTAAGTGGTTACAAGGCACACCTATCCAAAAGCTGACGGTTGCGTGTAACTGATTTAAGGTGCAATTAACTATTAAACTGAAAGGTGAGTATACAAATATGAGTAAAGTAGCAGTAGTATTCTGGAGCGGTACAGGCAACACAGAGCAGATGGCAGAAGCCGTTGCCGAGGGTGCAAAGTCCGCTGGCGCAGAAGTTACTCTTGCAAATGTAAACGATTTTGATTCTTCATCGGTTGCCGATTTTGACGGCATTGCATTCGGCTGTCCCGCAATGGGTGCAGAGGTTCTTGAGGACAGCGAGTTTGAGCCTGTTTTCAATGAATGTGAAAGTGCATTAAACGGCAAAAGCATTGCCCTCTTCGGTTCATACGGCTGGGGTGACGGCGAATGGATGAGAAACTGGGAAGACACCTGTAAGGGTGACGGTGCAAACCTTGTTTGCGAAAGCGTTATCTGTAACGATGCTCCCGATGACGACGCCCTTGAGGCTTGCAAAAAGCTTGGCGCATCACTCGCTTAACTTAGGCAGTAAGTATTCAAATAGTTAATACCAATTTCATAATTTCATAGAAACGCCTGTTTACACCTGTAAGCAGGTGTTTTTATTTGTTCGTTATTATTATTTTTATTCTGTTTGCGAATTATGAATAAGACTTTAAAAAATCCTGCAAAAATTCCCTTTGTTTATTCCAAAAAAACTTGATTTTAAAGCCTTGTTGTATTAAAATAAGCAATGGATACATATAGAAAAGGAAGTAATTGGTATGCTTACATTAGACAAAATCTATCACGCATCATATGTTTTGAAGGATGTTATCAGACAGACTAATATCGTTCAGGCAAGGGGTATTTGTGATGATTGTGATATTTATCTCAAACCCGAAAATCTTCAGATTACAGGTTCGTTCAAGGTAAGAGGTTCAGGTTACAAGATTTCTCAGCTTACCGAAGAAGAAAAGGCAAGAGGTGTTATTGCCTGTTCTGCTGGCAACCACGCTCAGGGTGTTGCACTTGCCGCTACAAAGTACGGAATCAAGTCGCTCATCTGTCTTCCTGACGGTGCGCCTATTTCAAAGGTTGAGGCTACTAAGAACTACGGAGCCGAGGTTTGTATGGTTCCCGGTGTTTATGATGACGCTTATAACGAGGCTTTAAGACTTCGTGATGAAAAGAACTATACATTTATCCACCCGTTTGACGATGAAAATGTAATTGCAGGTCAGGGTACAATCGGTATCGAAATTATGAACGAAATGCCCGATGTTGACGCTGTTGTATGTGCAATCGGCGGCGGCGGACTTATTTCGGGTGTTGCCTGTGCAATCAAGAGCCTTAATCCTAACATTAAGGTTTACGGTGTTCAGGCTGAGGGTGCTCCTTCAATGGTTGAGTCAATCAAGAACGGCGAGCCTGTTCATCTTGACAGCGTTTCTACAATTGCCGACGGTATTCAGGTTAAAGAACCGGGTGAGCATACATTTGAATATGTTAAGAAGTATGTTGACGATATCGTAACGGTAAGTGATGACGAAATCTCATCTGCAATTCTCAAGCTTATTGAGTCACAGAAGATGATTGCCGAGGGCGCAGGCGCAGCTCCTTTGGCTGCTGTAATGTTCAACAAGCTCCCCGTTAAGGGCAAGAAGGTTGTTTGCGTTGTATCAGGCGGTAACATTGATGTTACAATCCTTTCAAGAGTTATCAAGCGTGGACTTCTTATGACAGGCAGACAGCAGACTGTTTGCGTTGAACTTCAGGATAAGCCCGGTCAGCTTGTTGCCGTTTCAAATATTATTGCAGAAAAGGGTGCAAATGTAATTTCTATCCACCACGAAAGAGGCGGAGAGGGTACGGATGTAAACGGTTGTTACCTCCGTGTTGTTCTTGAAACAAGAGATTTTGCTCAGATTAAAGAAATTCACGACGCACTTGTTGACGCAGGCTTTAAGCTTGTTTAATCAGTAATTTTTAATATATTGACAGGAGGTCATTATAATGGAAAAGGTTTATACTAAAAATGCTCCCGATGCTATCGGTCCGTATTCACAGGCTGTAAAGGTAAACGGTCTTGTTTTTACATCTGGTCAGATTGCAATTAACCCTGCAACAGGCAATGTTGAGGCTGCAACAATTGAGGCTCAGACAGAACAGGTTTGCACAAACCTTAAAAATGTTCTTGAGGCATCAGGCAGTTCACTTGAAAAAGCTGTTAAGACAGTTTGTTTCTTAAAAAATATGGAAGATTTCGGTGCTTTCAATGAGGTTTACGGCAAGTATTTCACATCAAAGCCGGCAAGAAGCTGTGTTGCAGTAAAACAGCTTCCAAAGGATGTCCTTGTTGAAGTTGAGGTTATTGCAGAAGTTTAATTCTGGTTAAGAATTAAAACAATATCTACATAAAAAATCACAATCCCGATTAACCGTAAAAAGTTAATCGGGATTTTTGTGTTAATTATGAATACCACAATCCGGTAGGGGCGTTCATTGGAAGCCCGCACGGCGAGCCGCCGTACCCAATTTGTGCAGATAGTTTGTAATGCCCACAAAACATATCAAGCCCGAGCGTAGCATTGTAATTGTTTGTACAATTCATCAACAATATTTTTTAAAATAAAAAAATCGGGAACAAGAATTTGCGTTTGTACACAAACCTTATTCCCGATTTTATCGAACAATTTAATTCTATTAGCCGACAGCCTTTAAAAGTTCGTCAACCTTATTTGTCTTTTCCCATTCAACACCGAGTTCTTCTCTGCCCATATGACCGTAAGCGGCAAGTGGGAGATACTTTGTTTCCGTGAGCTTGAGCTGTCTGATGATAGACTGCGGACGGCAGTCAAATACCTTTTCAACAGCGTTTGCCAGTTCTTCGTTTGAATATTTTGATGTGCCGAATGTGTCAACCATAATTGAAACAGGCTTTGCAACACCGATTGCATATGCAAGCTGAATTTCGCATTTCTTAGCAAGCTTAGCGGCAACAATGTTTTTTGCAATATATCTTGAGTAGTAAGCGGCACTGCGGTCAACCTTTGTCGGATCTTTACCGCTGAATGCACCGCCGCCGTGACGAGAAAATCCGCCGTAGGTATCAACAATAATCTTTCTGCCTGTAAGACCTGAGTCGCCGACCGGGCCGCCGATTACAAATCTGCCTGTCGGGTTTACGAAAATCTTTGTGTTCTCGTTCATAAGCTCATCAGGGATAATCGGTTTGATAACATACTCGATAAGGTCTTTTCTAATCTGCTCAAGTGTAACATCTTCATCATGCTGTGTTGAAATTACAACCGTGTCAATGCCGACAATCTTGTCATCGTCATATTCAACAGTAACCTGAGTCTTGCCGTCGGGACGGAGATATGAAAGAGTGCCGTCTTTTCTTACCTTTGTAAGCTGTTTTGCAAGCTTGTGGGCAAGGGAAATAGGCATCGGCATAAGTTCGGGTGTTTCATCACACGCATAACCGAACATCATGCCCTGATCACCTGCACCGATCTGATTGTCGGTATCGCTTTCGCCGTCTTTAATCTCAAGGCTTTCGTTTACGCCCATTGCAATGTCGGGTGATTGTGCGTCAATTGATGTGAGAACCGCACAGGTGTTGCCGTCAAAACCGCACTTCGGATCGTTGTAACCTATGTTGTTTACAACCTTTCTTGCAACATCTGCGATGTCAACATAGCAATCGGTTGAAATTTCACCCATAACATGAATCATGCCTGTTGTAGCCGTAACCTCGCAAGCAACATGAGCGTTTTTATCCTGAGAGAGGATTTCGTCAAGAACTGCGTCGGAAATCTGGTCGCACACTTTGTCGGGATGACCTTCCGTTACAGATTCGGATGTAAATAAATGTTTAGCCATTTAGAAAACTCCTTCCAAAAAAATAAGCACCGTTCTTCCGAAAGGTGCCGTGTTTACTCATCTTTCGGTAAATACCGCAGGATTTGGCACCTTGCATATGCAGGTTGCCGGACTTCACAGGGCCTGTCCCCTCAGTCACTCTTGATAAGATCATTCTTATTCAATTCTACAAATAAATTATACAGTATCTTTCGACAAATTTCAAGATTTATTTGCAATTTTAAAAAGGTAAAAATAGTAAATATTTCAGCCGTTTGGATTGAAAATTTTAACTTATAGTGCTAAAATTAACCCGAGGTGACTGTAAATGAGTATTACCGTGAGAGAATACGGGAAAAATGATATTAATGGTATGATTTCCGTATGGAATGAAGTTGTAAGGGACGGAGTTGCCTTTCCGCAGACTGAAGAACTTGATTTTGAACGCGGAAAAAAGTTTTTTGCAGAACAAAGCTGTTGCGCAGTTGCAGTCGATGAAAACTGTGAAGTTCTCGGAATGTATATTCTTCATCCAAATAATGTCGGCAGATGCGGTCATATTTGTAATGCAAGCTATGCGGTTTCCTCATCGTCAAGGGGAAAAGGTGTCGGCAGAAAGCTTGTGTCGGATTGCCTTGAGCGTGCTAAAAAATACGGCTTCAAAATTTTGCAGTTCAATGCTGTTGTGAGAACCAACAAACCTGCAAGAAATCTTTATGAAAGCCTCGGCTTTGTAGGCTTGGGAATTATTCCAAAAGGCTTTTTGATGAAGGACGGTCACTATGAGGATATCTGTCCTTATTATAAAGAACTTTAAAATTTCAATTTAATCAGGAGGACAAGAGAGATATGATTATTGATTTTAAACATATGGAAGAACAGATTTTGCCGAATTTTAAAGGCGGAGAAAAGTCGTATGCCGTAAAGAAATTCACGGATGACAGAAATATGATTATGCACGGTCGCCTTGAAAGCGGTGCGTCAATCGGACTTCACACTCACGAGGGCAACTGCGAAATGTTCTACATCATCGAGGGAACAGGCAAGGTGCTTATGGACGGCGAGTATGAAAGGGTTGAGGCAGGCGTGTGCCACTATTGCCCGATAGGTCATACACACAGCCTTATCAATGACAGCGACTCTGACCTTGTGTTCTTTGCAGTTGTTGCAGAGCAGAAGTAATTTTATTTTAGATTTTTAATTTCCGATTATTCTCTGTTGTATCTCAAATCCCTGGGCAAAAACTAAAACAGGGGTGATTACGGTGAACAGAAATGCTGAAAAACTCGGTGAAAAATGGGACTTGCCGCTCGGCTTTACAATGGCTCTCGGTGAAAATCTCGACGCTATGCTTGCCTTGGCAAGTATGCCGAAAAAGCACCGTGACAGGTGCATTGACAGGGCGAGAAACGCAAATTCCCGTTGTGAAATGCAGAGAATCGTATCGGATATAGCGCAAAAATCTTTTAATGATTTTATAGGTTGACAAAAAAGCAACGGAGCGGAAACTTCGTTGCTTTTAAACTGTTATTTGGTATTATTCATTTGTACTTCTATAAAATTCATTTTCACCGATAAGTTCGCTTGCATTTCTCCAACGAACTTTTTTTGAACATATAACTGTACCTTTATAATTGTTTATATTATCATCTTTTACATCACTGCTGTCACACCAATAAATAAGACCGTCTTTTATGAAAAATGATGCGTCCAATATTTCACAGGTGAAATCCGGATTTACAGGGTACATTCTTATATACTCAAGTCCCGAAAACTCAAGTTCAAGTGCGGAAATATCATCAAATTGTCGCTGAATAAGAACAGTTAGTGTTCGTTTTGTATTTGTGGGAAGCATTGACAGGTTTTTATCAACATATGCCCCGCTTGAATATTTCATTTCTTTTATGCAACTGTCGTGAAATCCGATAATTTCTTTCATGAAATTGTCAATTTCTTGTTGTGTACGAAGTTCGTTCCACATAGATATCAACCTACAATCAATAGAAGTATATCAATATTATACGGCATTTTAATTTTCAATTATATTAGCAAACTGTACAATTATTTTCTGATTGTTTTGTTGATAAAGATAATTGAGTCGTGTTGTTTATTGACTTTCAGTGCGGAGAAATTTATAATGGTAATATTGATTTTTCGGAGGTGCTCTTATGACGATAAAATGTTTTGACAAATTGCCCGATGAGGCTGTCAAAATCAGAACGCTTGTTTTTGTTGAAGAACAGGGGTTCAAGGATGAATTTGACAGCATTGACGAGATTGCAACGCACATTGTTATGTTTGACGGTGACAATCCCGTTGCTGTGGGAAGATTCTTCCCGTCAGAAAACGAGGGCGAATATATTGTCGGACGGGTTGCCGTAAAAAAAGAGTACCGTGGCAAAAATCTCGGAGCTGAAATTTTGAAAGTCTGCGAGGTCGAAATCAAAAAAATCGGCGGTACTGCCGTTATGGTTTCGGCTCAGGTTCAGGCTGAAAATTTTTATAAAAAGCAGGGCTATGTGTCGGTGGGTGAAACCTATTTTGATGAGCATTGCCCACACATTAAGATGATTAAAAATCTTTAACAAACTGACAAAACAAGGCGGATGAAGTGTTGCTTCACCCGCTTTTTGCTTATCTGTACTTTTCAACAAAATCGGCGATAAACTTTTTGAAAACGCTTGCCTGTGAAATTCCGATATTTCTGCATATCTCTCTGAATTCTTCAACAAGGTCTTTTGGCGCAGAAAATGAAATCTGGCTGTAAACCTTTTCGTTATATCTGCGTTTTACTTCGGTTGATGTGAAAGTTTTCTTCTTTTCTTCCATAAAAATTCCTCCTCAAAAACAAAACTGCATTTCATAATTTCATTGTTTTCCTGCAAATTACATTGATATTTTCAATGTAACTATATTATACAAAAGCCTGCTGTCCCATTATCCTCCCTATGATTCTGAAAATATAGATTTTGTTGACAGCTGAAAAGTAAAATTGTTCCGAATTTACTTGTATTGAAGGTGAAATTATAATATAATAAGCATTGTTATGTAAATTTTGTTATGTGATTTATTAACGGAGAAAACTATGACTGAAAAAGAAAAAATGCTTAATTCACAGATGTATAACGCAATGGGTGAGAAACAGCTTCGTAACGAACGCTGTTCGGTTAAAAATCTTTGCAGAGAGTACAACAATCTTCCGTTTGAAGATGAAGAGGCTCAAAAAATTCTGATAAAGAAAATTGTCGGCAGTACAAAGGAAAATTTCTACATTACCGCTCCGTTCTGGTGCGACTACGGCTACAATATCGAACTCGGTGAGAATTTCTATTCAAACCACAATATGGTGATTCTCGACTGTGCAAAGGTGAAATTCGGTGACAATGTTTTTGTTGCACCAAACTGCGGATTTTACACGGCAGGTCATCCTGTTGATTATCCGAGAAGAAACGCAGGCTTTGAATATGCCTATCCGATTACCGTCGGCGACAATGTGTGGATTGGCGGAGGAGTTCAGGTCATGCCGGGAGTCACAATCGGAAGTAATGTTGTAATCGGCGGCGGAAGTGTTGTTGTAAAGGATATTCCGTCCGACTGCGTAGCCGTGGGAAATCCGTGCAAGCCTATCCGAAAAATCACGGACGAGGATATGAAAACCTGTTTTGACAAAAGTATGAATAAATAACTTCAAGTGAGGATTTTATGGAGCTTAAAAGTAACGAAGAAAAAATTACCCGTGCATTGCTCGTCAGTGTAGACACGGGCGAATATGACGCACAGGCGTCACTTGACGAACTTTTTGAACTTGTAAAAAGTGCGGGAGCAGATCCCGTTTTATCGGTAACGCAGAATCTGCAAAAAATTGAAAAGGGTACTTTTGTCGGCACAGGCAAGCTTGCCGAGATTGCCGAAATCTGCGAATCACAGGAGATAGATTTGCTTGTGTTCGACAGCGAGCTTTCTCCGACACAGATTAAAAATATCGAGGCTGAAACAGATGTCAGAGTAATTGACCGAACAACGCTTATTCTCGATATTTTTGCCCAGAGAGCAAGGTCAAAAGAGGGCAAGCTTCAGGTTGAGCTTGCTCAGCTTAAATATATGCTCCCAAGACTTACGGGCAAAGGTATCGCAATGTCAAGACTCGGCGGCGGTATCGGCACAAGAGGTCCGGGTGAAACAAAGCTTGAAACCGACAGACGACACATCCGCAGAAGAATTGAAAGCCTGAAAGAAGAACTTTCAGACCTTGAAAAGCACCGTCAAATGTTGCGTTCACGCAGAAAAAAGGACGGTGTAATAACCTGTGCGATTGTCGGCTACACAAACGCAGGCAAGTCAACTCTTATGAACTGCCTTACTGACGCAGGCGTGCTTGCACAGGACAAGCTTTTTGCAACGCTTGATCCTACCTCAAGAGCGTTGAAGCTTCCGAGCGGTGTAACCGTTATGATGATTGACACGGTAGGTCTTGTTCGCAGACTTCCGCACCACCTTGTTGAAGCGTTCCGCTCAACCCTTGAAGAGGCGGCACAGTCGGATATTATTCTAAATGTATGCGACGCATCAAGTGACGAGGCGAGAACACATATGCAGGTTACAACCGACTTGCTTGAATCCCTCGGCTGCGGTGATACACCGATTATAACCGTTCTCAACAAGTGCGATTTGCTTGACGAAACAACGCTTGCACAGGACTTTAAAGCCTGTGTTCGCATAAGCGCAAAGAACGGCACGGGCATAGACGAACTTCTTAATGCAATTGAGAACAATCTTCCTGTCAGAATGAAAAGAGTAAAAATTCTTCTGCCGTTTGCACAGGCAGGTCTTGCAAATGAAATCCGCAACAAAGGCACTCTCATTTATGAAGAATATGTTGCCGAAGGACTTTCGGTTGAGGCTGTTGTTGACGAAGCACTTTATGCTAAACTTGCAAAATATGAATGTGAATAACTTAAAATTTATTTAATTTGACATTCTGTTTTTTGGTTGTTATAATTATTGTGAAAGGAAAATGATATGTCATTCTTTGATATGATTCAATCATTTGACACCTCGGTTCTTGAATTTATTCAGAACACATTTAAATGCTCTTTCCTTGATCCGATTATGGCTTTTTTCAGCTATATGGGTGAAATGGGACTTTTCTGGATTGCAGTCGGCATTGTGTTTATAATTTTCAAAAAAACTCGCTCAATGGGAGTTATGATGCTTGTTGCAATGGCAATCGGCTTTCTTATCGGCGAAATCGGAATAAAAAATCTTATAAACCGACCACGGCCGTTTATGGTGAATATCGATTATTCAACAAGACCGTCTGAGTTGAATCCCGGCTCTGGGCTTAACATAGCCATTCCGTCAGGCAGCAGTTTTCCGTCGGGACACAGCTGTTCGTCGCTTGCGGCGGCTACCGTTATGCTTATCAAGGACAAACGGTTCGGAATACCGGCACTTGTGATTGCACTTTTGATTGTGTTCTCAAGACTTTATAACTATGTTCATTATCCGTCAGATGTTCTCTGCGGAATGTTACTCGGTGTGATTTGTGCCGTTGTCGTTGTGCTTGTGTTTAAAAAGACAGGTCTTGACAACAGGCTGTCACCGCAAAAGGTCAAAGAAGGCTGATTTTATGAAAAATTACAGATTTGTAGGCAAAACTTCAAAAGAAGAATTTCTCATCAAGGGAATAAATGTTTTCAACGAGCATTGGATTCATGAGGGCAGCTGTGCCACCGTGACAAATCCTCAGAACGGCAAAAGCTATGTATTTTCAAAGTACATAAGCGGAGGAGTTGAGTTCGTTGCAGGAAAGGACGCAAGCGGTTACTGGCTGTTCTTTGTTGAGGTATAAAACTGTAAAATTCTTTGAAAGAATAATATATATTGGGAGTAAATTTTAAAAATGGAAAACGAAAAATTACTGGCAAAAAATTTGTTTGATTACAGCAGGACTATTGCAAAGCCCTTGCTTGAAACCGTTGATTATCCGTGGGAGGCTCTTCCGAAAATAAGCGAATTTATCATTGAACTCGGAAAAACTCTTGATCCCGAAATCTACGAACAGAGGGGAGAAAATGTGTGGGTTGCAAAGAGTGCAAAGGTTTTTGACTCCGCATATCTCGGCGGACCGCTCATCATCTGTGAAGATGCCGAGGTCAGACAGTGCGCCTTTATCAGAGGCAACGCAATTGTCGGAAAAGGTGCAGTTGTAGGCAACTCAACAGAGCTTAAAAATTCAATTCTTTTTGACGGTGTTCAGACTCCGCATTATAACTACATCGGTGACAGTATTCTCGGCTACAAGTCACACACAGGCGCAGGTGTAATCACATCAAACCTTAAGAGTGACAAGAGCCTTGTAACCGTTCTTTGCGATGGCGAAAAGGTTGACACAAATGTTAAAAAGTTCGGTGCAATGCTCGGTGACCATGTAGAGGTAGGCTGCAACAGCGTTCTTAACCCCGGTTCGGTAATCGGCAGAAACACCAACATCTATCCGCTTTCGTTTGTAAGAGGTTATGTTCCCGAAAACAGCATCTACAAGCGTCTTGGCGAGGTTGCCGAAAAGTTTGAATAATATTTATGCATTTGTCGGCAAGAATAATTATTGTGTAGTTTTTATGCGATAAAGGAAAAATAACAGATTTTAAATTTTTGCGTTTTTTTGTTGACAATTGTGATGTTATTTGTTACAATAACCAAGGTTTTGATGACTTTTATCAGAACAATTTTCTGCCGTGTGCAGAAGTTGGATTGTATAAGCCCGTAATACGGACGGGTGTTTCTACAAACTGCCTTAAACAGTTTACTATAATCCCCGTTAAGGGGCGTAGTATTATGTTTTGGCGGTTTTTTTATTCCCCTTAAATGTTATCCACAACAAATAAAGGAGAAAATGATAATGAAAAAGTACGATGTTATTATTGTAGGAGCAGGTCCGGGCGGAATTTTTTCTGCATATGAGCTTGTAACAAACAACTCTGAAATAAAGGTTGCCGTATTTGAAAAAGGTCATCTTCTTGAAAAGAGAAAATGTCCGATTGACGGTGACAAAGTTAAAAAGTGCATTTCATGCAAAACCTGTTCCATTATGAGCGGTTTCGGCGGTGCGGGTGCGTTTTCGGACGGCAAGTACAACATAACAAACGATTTCGGAGGCACGCTCTACGAACATATCGGCAAGAAAAAAGCTATTGAGCTTATGGAATATGTTGACAAAATCAATATGAAGTTCGGCGGAGAGGGTACAAAGCTTTATTCCACAGCAGGCACAAGCTTTAAGAAGCTTTGCTTACAGAATAAGCTTAATCTTCTTGACGCATCAGTCCGTCATCTCGGTACGGATATCAACTACATTGTGCTTAAAAATCTTTATGATTACCTTGAAAACAAGGTTGATTTCTACTTTGATACACCTGTTGAAAATGTTGAACTCAAGAACGGCAATGATAAGGAAGGATACCTTGTTGACACAGCTGATGAAAATTATGAGTGCAAAAAGTGCATTGTTTCGGTCGGCAGAAGCGGCAGCAAGTGGATGGAACATGTTTGTCATAACCTTAATATTCCCACAAAGTCGAACCGTGTTGACATCGGTGTTCGTGTGGAGCTCCCTGCCGCAATCTTTTCACACCTCACAGACGAACTCTACGAAAGCAAGATTGTTTACCGCACAGAACAGTTCGAGGACAATGTGCGTACATTCTGCATGAATCCGAAGGGTTGCGTTGTAAACGAAAACACAAACGGCATTATCACAGTAAACGGTCACAGCTATGAGGACAAGGCAAAGCAGACAGAGAACACAAACTTTGCACTCCTCGTCAGTAAGCATTTTTCAGAGCCTTTCAAGGACAGCAACGGTTATGGCGAAAGCATTGCCCGTCTTAGCAATATGCTGGGCGGCGGTGTAATTGTTCAGCGTTTCGGTGATTTGATTCGAGGTCGCCGAAGCAATCCGAGCAGAATCAAAGAAGGACTTGTTGTTCCGACTCTTGATGCAACACCGGGCGATTTGAGTCTTGTGCTTCCAAAGAGAATTCTTGACGGTATCATCGAAATGATTTATGCTCTTGACAAAATTGCCCCCGGCACAGCCAACGATGACACACTTCTCTACGGCGTTGAGGTCAAGTTCTATAATATGGAAGTTGATGTTGACGAGCATCTCGAGTCGCCCCACAAGGGACTTTATATCATCGGTGACGGCAGCGGTGTTACACATTCACTTTCTCATGCCAGCGCCGGCGGTGTATTCGTTGCAAGGGAAATCTTAGCAAATTAAAAATTGACGGCGAGCTGCCGTTCCCAATTCGTGAAGATAAATTGCATAATAAACAGCATATTATGCCCGAGTGCAAAATTGCAAGTGTTTATGCAGTCTATGCTGTAGGGGCGTTCATTGGACGCCCGCATTGATGTAACATTTTGTTTATTCACATAACTTATGATTTAATCAAAAATGTGTATTCATTTGCAACGGTGAACAAGGTTTGCCGTTGCAAAACAGACGATATCTTTCTGTGACTGCAAACAATAAAAATAACCATAACCTATTGATTTTATCAATCGGTTATGGTATAATAAACCCATTGTGAAGCAGACTGGATATTCAGCTTGTCTTGCAATGGTGTTCTTTTGTACAATATATTTCTTTTTACGAACAAAGAAATGAATAATTCAGTTCAGAATTGCAAGAAGTCAAAAAGCGTGCAATTAAGTGAGCGACAGGCCCTGTGCGATTGGGGTCTGTGAATCATGTCAGGCGGGGAACCGAGCAGCATTAAGCAGTATTGCCGATGCGATGCAGTAAGTCTGTCGTTCACTCATTTGTACGATTGCCGTTGTTTCGGCTGACGGCTTGCATTTTTTGTTGATTGAGGGGTGAATTTTTGTATCAGGTACTTTACAGAAAATGGCGACCTAAAACCTTTTCCGATGTTTCGGGACAGGAGCATATAACCACAACTCTTTTAAATGAGCTTAGCACCAACCGTCTTAACCATGCGTATCTTTTTACGGGTTCAAGGGGTACCGGCAAAACTACCTGCGCAAAAATTCTTGCAAAGGCGGTCAATTGTCTTCATCCCGTAAACGGAAATCCCTGCGGTGAATGTGAAATATGCAAGGGCATCGACAGCGGCGGTATTCTTGATGTTACCGAAATGGATGCCGCCTCCAACAGAAAAATTGACGATATTCGCCAGATTATTGACGAGGTTCAGTTTAAGCCGTCAAAGTGCAAATACAGGGTTTACATTATCGACGAGGTTCATATGCTTACAACCGAGGCTTTTAATGCCTTGCTCAAAACGCTTGAAGAACCTCCAGAGCACGCAATTTTTATTTTGGCAACTACCGAGGTTCACAAGCTTCCGCAGACAATTCTGTCACGATGCCAGCGTTTTGATTTTCACAGAATCCCACCCCGTGCAATAGCAGACAGACTGCTCTATGTTGCAAGTCAGGAGGGAGTGACGCTGAGCGATGGTGCAGCGTTGCTTGCCGCATCTGTTGCCGACGGTGCGTTGCGGGATGCTCTTTCTCTTCTTGACAGATGTATTGCAATCAGCTCAGACATTGATGAAGATGTTGTTCGCAGTGCCGCAGGACTTGCAAGAAAGACCTATCTTTTTGAGCTTGCTAACTGCGTTATCAATAAGAATACCGCAAAGGCTCTTGAAATTGTCAACAGGCTTTACGGTGAGTCCAAGGATATGGCAAGGCTCTGCGATGAACTGCTTTCGCATTTCAGAACGCTTATGCTGATAAAGTCGGTGAAAAATCCGAGAGATATCATTATTATGGCTGACGATGAGTTTGAGCAGGCTCAAGTCCAGTCGGATTATCTGTCACTTGCCGACATTGTTTATTATATGGATGTGCTTTCAAGGGCATATCAGAATATGGGTAGGGGAACAGGCGACAGAACAGAGCTTGAAATGGCGGTTGTAAAGCTGTCGTCGGCAGAGCTTGACGGAACGGTTGAGGCTTTGACCGCAAGGGTAACCGCCCTTGAAAAGGCAGTTAAAAAGGGAATAAGGGTAAACTGTGTTCCCGAACAGGTACAAGCTGTGTCACAGCCTGTTCAGAGTGAACCTCCAAAACCGGAGGTTCAAAAATCCGAACCCGAAAAAGTGCAGGAAGTAAAGCCTGTTGTTGAAACGGAAAAGGATGAGCCTGTTGCTCCGACAACGAAAATTCAGGGTCAGCCTGCACAGGAACAGCCTGTTTTGACAGCTTCCGCACCTAAAAAAGCAGTTCAAAGGCAGAGCGTTGACCTTGACGCAATCTATAACAACGCACAGCCCTTCCCCGATTGGGCGGAGGTAGTCAATAATATGAAACCTGTTTCAAGGGCAATTGCGGCGGCATTTGCAAATTCTTCTGCTTACACAAGCGGAAAATATATGCTGATTGACACAGATAACGAAATGGCTTTTGAACTTCTCAAAAATAACGAAAGACGGCAGGAAATCCGTCAGCTTATTTTTGAAACAACAGGTCAGCACTATAACCTCGGTCCGTACAAAAGACCGAGTGCAAAACAGGAAGACAAAACCGATCCCGTTGACAGGCTTGTTGAAAGCTTGCAGGGAAGCGATGTAATAATAACACAAAAATAACCGAAAGGAAGATAAAATTATGAAAGCAAGATTACCAAAGGGTTACGGCAGCGGCGGAGCAAACAACATTCAGCAGCTTGCCCGTCAGGCTCAGAAGCTTCAGGACGATATGGAGGCAGCATCAAAGGAGCTTGAGGCAAAAGAGTATGAGGCAGCAGCAGGCGGCGGTGCGGTAAAGGTTACCGTGACAGGCAAAATGGAACTTACAAAGGTTGAAATTTCACCCGAGGTTGTTGACCCTGAAGATGTAGAAATGCTCGCAGACCTTGTTATGGCAGCCGCAAATGAAGCAATCAGAGCAGCCGCCAAGGAAAAAGAGAGCAAAATGGAAACAATCTCGGGCGGACTTAACATTCCGGGAATGTTCTGATTATGTCGGGATATAATGTTGCTCCGCTTGAAAATTTGGTGGAGCAGTTTGAAAGAATGCCGGGGATCGGCAACAAAACCGCTCAAAGGCTTGCGTATTATGTTCTCAATCTGTCAAAGACTGAAGCAGAACAGCTTGCAGGTGCGGTGATGGATGCCCACACAAAGATTCACTATTGCAGTAAATGCTGTAATCTTACAGACAAAGACCTTTGTCCCGTGTGTGCAAATCCCGCAAGGAATCATTCCGTTATCTGCGTTGTTGAAACTCCGAGAGATGCTACGGCAATTGAAAACACCCACGAATTTAAGGGCGTTTATCATGTTCTCCACGGTTCAATTTCGCCGCTTAACGGTATCGGCCCCGACAATCTTACTATAAAAGAACTGCTTTCAAGGCTTAACGAGGAATCGGTTGAAGAGGTCATTATGGCAACCAATCCGACTGTTGAGGGTGACGCAACGGCTTTGTATATTTCAAAGCTCTTAAAGCCACTTGGTGTAAAGGTGACGAGGCTTGCCTACGGTATCCCCGTTGGCGGCGATCTTGAATATGCCGATGAATACACCCTTGCAAAGGCTCTTGAGGGCAGGAATGAAATTTAATTTCACTCACTTTCCAAAGTAGGGTTTACAGCAGTGAAAAGGCGGAAGCTACTGCGAAAATTAACCGCCGTTTATGATGTTGATTTACCTATTGTTAATTCTTTTTTAAAAATTCCGAGAAAATCGGAATATATTCCTGCATAAATCTTAACCGCTCCGTAAAAGGGGCGGTTTTTTAGAGGTCAAGTCTGACGCTCCCAAAAAGCCGAGAGCAAGAACGGTTAAAACAGAAGAAGCAGATTAAGCACTTTACGAATATGTAAGGTGCTTTTTGTTGTTTGTGAAGATTATTATAAAATAACTTTTATTTCAAAAACTGTACAATAATTACAGCAATGCAATTGACATATTGTGTATAATGTGGTAAAATTTAAGCAAAATAATATTAACAGGTTTCAATAAATCAGGAGGTGCAATTGTAATGAGCGTAGTAAAAAATGCTAAAAAAGCAGGCAAAAGGAGTCTGGCTTTGATTCTTAGCCTGTCGGTTTTGTTATGCGGTATATCATCGTTATCGGTTACGGCAAAAGAAAACGACAAGGATTTTACACGGCTGTATGATTATGATGAGCTTGCAAAGCGTTATCTTTCGGAAAACAAAGAGGCGCAGTCCGAATATCCAAACGGTGCATTTATGTTTCCTCTTTCATCGTCACAGCTTAAACAGGACGAATTTTATGCTGTTGATGTGTTCAGAGAGGGCGGAACAAAGGGCGAGGCTTCAATTACGGTAAAATCAGTCGATTTGACAGCCTGTTACGGTGTTGATTATGAGATTTTTCTTGATAATAAATCCTCTTCAACGCCCGTTGACGGTGAAGCAAATCCCTATTACGACATGGAGGAATACAGCTTTATTGCAACGCACACTCAAAGCGAGAGGATTTATCCGTCAAACAATGATGAAAATACTCAGCAGGTGCGTAAAAATGCGAGCAAGCATAACGACTATCTTCTTAATGAAGTAATGCCGACTTCGAGTGAGTTTACTCTTAATTTTGCAGACGGTGAAAAATCTAAGACCGTATATATTCAGACTCATCAAAAGGACGAAGTTACGGCAAATCTTGAATTTACACTGAATCTTTGCAATCCAAAGGGCGGCAGTATAGGCGCTCAGACAAGCTGTGCCTTTACAATACTTGAAGACAGGGAAATCCCCCCTACATATCTTGAGCTTGTCGATACAAGCGTAAACCCAAACAGCGATGAAGCGTATGTTACCGTAAAAAGAACCGGTAATATGGGTACTACGGGTACATTTTCAATAAGAACCGAATCCGCTACCGCAAAAGCAGGTCAGGCATACAATGCTGTTCAAATGCCGCTTGAATTTACTCCCGGAATGTCTGAAATTAAAATTCCGGTTACAATGCTTGACGGTGCAAAAAACGGCACATATTTTAATGTGTGTCTTGACGACATAACCGTTGCCGACAGTAAAAGTCAGACAAAAAAAGTGAACATTACCGATATGACAACCGCAGAGGAAAGACATCTAACCACTCTAACGGCTTCGGAAGAATATGTTTCATCTTCAATGGTTGACACAAACACAGGCACAAGAGGAGTTCAGATAATTGACGCCTCACAGTTTGATGTTGCTACCGCTACGGACAGAGGTACAGGCAGTCAGAATCACGCATATAAAGCGGACGGTGCTGATATGAAGCTTGAATACGATAACAACTGGAGCAGTAAGAATAACTGCGTTTCAGCCCGTTCAAGAGAAAAAATTAACTTTACCGGTGTTGATTCAATCACAATTGCAATTGATAACTTCGGCGGTTCAACAGCGTCTGACGACCAACTTTTTTATGTTGCCGATACCGATAAATTTCAGTCGAATACCTCTAACTATGATTGGGTGCATGAACTCGGCGGTATAGGCGGTTGCTGGAATATGACAAATATCGGCGATTCGTTTATTCAAAGAACAGCTAATCTTGATCAGAATCAGGTTAAGGGAGATCATTATCTCTATCTCGCTCTTCACAAGGGTGCAGTAGTGGGTTATGCCGGTTACAAGGTTTATAATCGCGGTGCTGAAAATCTTAACCACAATCTTCGATTGAATATGACAAAATATAACCTGAGCATTATTGAGCCTGACACTACGGCAATTTATGTTGACGGCAAGCTTTCAAATGTACAGGTCGCAAAAAATGTTCTTCTGGTTGACCCTGCGTCTATGCATGACAGCGACAGAAACACAGGTGCATCCTTTGATATTTACAGAGATGAAACATCGGCTGTTTCTGCGGCTATTGACACTCAGTTTAACGGCTTGGTAAAGCTTGAGGGTGTGTATTTCTGTGAAAGCGGAAAAACATCAAATCATTCTGAGCTTTATAAGCTTGACAGCGATTCGTTTACTCTTACCTCTGAAATTCTTGAAAAATATGCTTCATATATAAAGGATAAGAAGATAGTAATTCAGCCTGTGTATACGGTGTCAAATTCTTCTTTGCGCGTTGAAAGCTTTGACAACACAAAAACAACAGGACAGAAATTTGTTGTCGATAATGAAAACTGCAAGGGTGAATTCTATTATTCAAACGAGCATATTGGTACGCTGAGCTGGACTAAGCCGAGAGAGAATACAAATAACTACCTTGTTGCGGATACCCTTAAATTCAATTTTGAATATGCCGATGGAATTTCGTCACATCTTTGGAATATGAAGCTTGACACAAGGGCGGCGTCAACGGATAATTTGCTGTCAACTGCCGATATTATAACCAAAAATACAGGAACTCTTTCAGTTGATGTACAGCTTTCGGATTTGTATTTTTCGGTGACTCCGAATTTCAGCCTTGCTGACACAACAACTGTATTAAAGGTTACAAATCCCGACAACGGTGATTTTATCGGCAAAAACGGAAAGTATGCAGTCAAAAACTCCGACGGCTCGGTTACACTTAAAGGCTACTCGGCACAGGACGGTGTAACCGATACTGTATTTAATAATATGTCGGTAAATGAAATCATAACTTTTTATGCTCAGCCTGACAAGGGCTACCGTGCAAGGTGGAGCTATACCGACAGTGCGTCGCATCAGACAAAAAACTATTACGGAAACAGCTTCTTCTTTGCAATACAAAACCCTTACGATGTCAATGATAACCATATTACATTGACCTTTGAAAAAACAGGCAATGATTATCAAACCTTTAACTTCTACGGACAAACAATGCTGCAGGAGGGTACGGTTATAAATCCGCCGACAAGCCAAACCGATACATACAACCTTGTAAGCGGAGCACAGATTACGATGGACAGCTATTCGGCTGTGTCGGATGAGAACGGTGAATTTTGTCTTGAATCAAATCCTAACGGTGAAAACTCCGAAATAGTAAAAATTTCGGCATCAAAGGACGAAATCCACAGAGCGTTGGTATTCTTCAACCACCGTTACTATATTTGCGATATCAATATGGCTGACTATCTTTCATCAGGTAATGAAACAAGTATAACAGCACAGCTAAAATTGCAGTATAAAACAAACGGTGTTGTTCCCACAAGGATTAACGCAGTTTCTTCGGACGGAACGGTTTACGGCGATACAATTACACTCATAACCGCAAATGCCGTTCAGTTTGACCTGTCGCTGAACACAAAGGGACAGAGTGCCGACAAACCTGTCAATCTTGTTCGCTGGAGCATTGAAAATGAGGACGGAATAAAATCCAAATATGATGTTGAGCTTGAAAAAGGTCAGACAGTTTCGCATTGGGCAAGTACACTTTCGGAAATGGTAAAGCAGGGCGACAGGCTTTATGTTGAAATGTTATGGAAAGGTTACGACAGTAATGCAAACGAAATCTATTCAAGCTACGGAAAGTTTGATACAGGATACAACTTTGTTGCAACCTCGGTAATAGATACAATAACCTATGCGCCTGATGTGGGTGCGCCGAGTACAATGGCTCAGCCTATCCCTGTTTTGGGCAATGTAAGTCCTACTGTTTCATTAAAAGGTTTTACCCCGATTATCAATTCAGGTACGGCAGGAAAAGACAAGGACGGTCACGAAATCAATACACTTACAATCGGAGTAAGCTTCGGCAAGCTGAAAGATGCCGCTTCAAAAGACAGCACATGGGCGTCGGCAGGTCCTCTTGATAAGGCGAAAAAGCTCGGAAACATATTGGACGGTTACGATACAGCCAACAATTCATCCGCAGGTCTTCCAAAAAACGCCATAGGTCAAGCACTTACCGACTCGCTGAATATGAAAACGGCGGTAAAGCTCTCGTTCAGCATTACATTGTGTTATCAGGGCAACTATTATGTTGACGATAACGGCGAATGGAATTTTGTCGGAAACCTGTTTATTGCAGGTGCAGGCGGTTCAATAAGAGTGAGTATGCCGTTTGTGCTGTGCTACATTCCGTGTTTTGCATATTTTACGGCTTCAATCAATGTGAACATTTATATGGGCATTTTTGCAAACAATGACGGTGAAACAGGTTCATCGGTTGCTCTTACTATCGATCAGCTCGATGATGCAAACGCTTCAACCTTCCAGGGTGTATATGAACTGAAAATCGGACTCGGAGCGGGTGTCGGCGTTGGCTTTGACGGCTTGCTCTCTGCATCGGGCGGTGTTGACTTTAAGTTTGATATCCAATTCAATGATTATCTCAGAGGAGTAGGAACTGTCGGAATGTCAGGCAGTATAACGCTTGAACTTTTGTTCCTTAAAGCGTCTTGGAGCGACAACTTCTTTACAACCGAAATGTTCAACACTCTCGACGATTCAAATGATGTTATGAATTTGAGCAGGCTTCAGTCTAAGATTGAAACTGATTTGCTTAAAAATACAACGATAAAGGATATGGTTGTTTCAACAGCAGAAACCTCCAAAAAATTGACTGTTCCGAAAAATGCGACCGAAGAAAAGGTTGTGCAGTCAACCGACACACTCGTAAATCCAGAAATTATTTCAATCGGCAATGATAGATATCTTATCGTAAGTACATCAACAGATATTGCAACATCTAAGGATAATGTTCTTCATTTCTATATCTATGATGAAAAATCTGACAGCATTGTTGATTCAGGCTCACTTTTAAAGCGTGCGGTTGAAGACGCTTACGGCAAAGAAACCTCTGAAAAAATTTCACAGCTTACAGAGGATTACGAAAAAATAGACCACGACGCAGTTATGACGGACTGTGGAGATGATATCCTTATCGCTTGGAACAAGTGTATGATAGCGTCACGCAGCAATAACCGTGATTTGCTGAATTCAGTCGGCATTGCAACTATTTTCTATAATAAGGAAAGCGGCAAATTCCACGATTATAGGGTGATATCGGATAAAAGCAAAAAGCAGCTGTATATGATGCCGAAGGTTGTGTACAACAGCAAGAGCAATTCTGTACAGATGTTCTACCAGTCAATGAACATGGAAAAGGTTACCCTTGATACCACTATTGAGGAGCTGCAGTCAATGCCAACCGCTTTGCTCACATCCACCTACAGTGCGGAAACGGGAAAATGGTCGGCAGGAGAGGCGTTATCAATCAACGGAAAGTATCTCAAATATTTTGACGCCGTTTCATACGGTGACGAAACCTTGCTTTCATATGTTGCCTCCGACACATACGGCTTTACGCTTGATTCTATTGATAAATTTGAGGTTGAAAGCGATTTTGACTCATCGCAGTTTGAAACAAACAATTCTCTTTATATCCAAAGCTTTAAGATGGACAACGGAAAAATGACATCATCGAATCCAATGCGTCTTACAAAGGACGGATATGTTACGGCTAATCCAAGGTTCATTAACATAAACACTCAGGGTGTTGAGAATACTCTGTTGTTCTACAAGTGTAACGGAGCATATGCTTATCAGAATATTACCAACATTTTTACAAACGGACTTTACAGTGACGCAGACGGATATTCACAGATAAGCGACTCGTATGTTGAGCCTAACTTCATTTCCGAAAAAGACGATTATACCACAAACGATGACTTCTCGGTTTTCACAAACGGCAGCGGTGATATCTACGCATTGTGGACAACAACCGAGAGCAATCAACAACAAATATGGGCAAGGCAGTTTGTTTTCAACCGTTTTGATAAGGTTACGGAAGTAGGTAAACTCGATTCCAACGGAGTCCTTATGTATGACGAAAATTCAAATCCGATTACCGAAAAACTTGACAACCCGATATATCTGCTTAACGGTTACTGGGGAGGCAAGACCTATCTTACAGAAAACGGTATTTACGGAAGCAAAAACTCAGGTCTGTATAAAGGCAATTTCTCAGCGGTAGTTCTTGAAAACGGCGACCTGCTTACTGCATTTAATGCCTTTGACAGAAAGATTACGGATGAGGGTTGTACATATGTAAACAATATGTTTGTTGTTTCCGAATATAATACGGATTCCGAATATCATATGCCTGAGGCGATAGATGCAATTGAGTTCGGCAACGATTATCCAACGGGCGGTGAAACAGTCAATGTTACCTGTCACGCTGAAAATCTTGGCATCAAATCGGGCAGAAATGTAACCGTAACACTGTATGTAAACGGAAAAGCTTATGACAGTACAAAGGAAAGCGTATGGCTTTCGGCAGAGGCAAAAGTTTTTGATTTCTATTACACTCTTCCCGATGATAAGAAAGCAGACGAGGTTTCAATGTATTTCACAGTAACTGAAAACGGAGAAGAAAAGCTCGTTTCCGATTCATTCAGTTTCAAGCAGGGTGCAGACCTTGACATTACATCATTGACATTGTCCGAAATCAACCTGATTACCGATGATAACGACAACGCTAAGTTCTTCGTTCGTGCAACGGTTCAAAATAAGGGCAATGAAGATTATTCGGGCGGAGATTATGTAAGGCTTGTTGATTATGATGTTGAAGAAATGTGTAAAGCAATGGAGGACGGCTATAAGGCGAAAAATCCGATTTACACCTCCTTTGGCAGAGAAAAGATAAACAGCGTCAAAATCGGAAATACTGCCGAGGTCTGCTTTATATCCGACGATATCCCTTCACGGGTGTTTGAAAAGACAGGAACCGATACGGCATATCTTGAATGCTTGATTTCCGATAAGAACGAAAAGAATTGGAAAACACGCAATTCAGAGGAAGATATAAATGTAATCTCTGAATTTTATCCCGGACTTACATCAAAGCCTGTTCCGGAAAAAGTTCAGTCCCTGAGCATAGACGATGTTGCCGTAAAGGTTGATGAGTCCCAAAAACTTGACAAGACTGTTCAGCCTGTTGCTTCACAGATAAACAGTAAGATTAAATACACTTCATCTGATGAAAGCATAGCAACGGTTGACAATTTTGGTGTTGTTACAGGTCATAAGGAGGGTAAAGCTGTCATTACTGCAGCGACAAACGGTATTACCGATACCGCAAATGTAATCGTTGACAATTCAGCTGTCACACCGACAAAACCGACCGCACCGAACCCCTCGGATTCGGCTGTATCTGAAACAAAACCCATTGATTCTTCAGATTCGGCTGCATCTGAAACAACCCCGCTTGACTCCTCAGGCAACGGCACTCAAATCAACAACAACGCAGACACAGTTCAAACAGGCGGAATAATATTGACAGCAATTTTGTTCGCTCTGATAATTTCTGCCGCAGCTGTAATCTATATGAAAAAACGAAGAAACAAAATTTAAACCTGAGCAGATTTGTTTTATGAACAGCAGTAAAAACGAATAAACGATAATCCCCTTATGGCAATATCATAATAATTGTCATAAGGGGTCTTTGTGTTTCATCTGAAAGTATGACTCTGTCTGTCGGTGCCGATATTGATACAGAGTCGGAATTTATCAACCCTAATTTTGTTTTTTAAGAAGATATTCAATTGTATAATCAATATCTTTGTGTTATTATGTAATAAAGTGATACAATCTTAATTTGGCGGTTCACATAAAATCTATTTAAAATTAACCGGTTGGTGGCATATGGTTCGCAAAGTAGACAAAACAAAACTTCTGACTGTTATCGGGATAATTATATTCCTGTTTGGCGGTGCGGTGAGAATTTTTTCTCATCTTACTTCCTCAGCAGATAATTATATGGAAAATTTTGATGTTATTATTTTTTCGGGGCTTATTATAGGCTGGGGTGTGTCTGTTTCATATCGCATTGTTCAGAAGAATATAAGAATCTGCCTTGTGATATCCGCAACGCTTATGCTCTTGTGGATGGCTCTTCGTGCTATAAAATACAACAGCCCTGCCGACATCAACACATACGGACGGTACCTTTGGTATTCATATTACATAGCAATGGTGTTTTTGCCGCTTATGATGTTTTTTGCAACGCTGAATATCGGTAAGCCTGAAAATACAAATAACCGAAAATATCTTTTGATTATACCTGCCGCCGTTCTTGTGCTGCTTGTTATGACAAACGATTTTCATCAGCTTGCTTTTGTATTTGAACCCGATTTTCACAATTGGAACAAACAATACAGTTACGGTCCTGTTTACTATGTAATTGTAGTGTGGATTTTTATGCTTGTGCTTTCGTCAATTGTGCTTTCAATCAATCAATGCAGAATTTCCGCAACACGCAAAAAGCTGTGGATTCCGATTGTAATAATTCTTGTCGCAATAATTTATACCGTTTGGAACAATCTGAATCACGGATATTCGGGACTCAGAATTTACAATGTTCCCGAGGTGTTCTGTTTTGCCTCAATTGCTTTATGGGAAAGCCTTATTCAGATAGGTCTTGTGCCGTCAAATACGGGTTACGGCAATTTTTTCAATGCGTCAAATCTTAACGCTCTCATATTTGACAATGAGGGCAATATGAAATACCGCTCAAAAAATGCGGCAAATGTTTCAAAAAATGTTGTTCTGAAAAACGGTAACAGCGTTGTGATTGATGAAAATATAATTCTTAAAAAGCATAATATAAAAGGCGGTAAGGCAGTTTGGACGGAAGACATATCGGCAATTAACCGAATTAACAGAGAGCTTTCGGAGATTAAGGAACAGATTTCAGAATACAATGTAATCTTGAAATCAGAGGCAGAGCTGAAAAAACGCAGAGCGGCAGTAACCGAACAGAACAAGCTCTATGACAACATAACCGAATTTATCCGCCCGCAGCTTTGCGACCTTGAAAATATACTCAAAAACATTGAAAATAACAGCGGAGATATTTCGGTCAATTATGCCCGTGCCTGTGTTGTGAATGTTTACATCAAGAGAATAAGCAATCTGTTCATTATGGCAAAAAGCAGAAAAATGCTGAATGCTTTTGAGCTTGAAAACAGTATCCGAGAACTTGCCGAGTACATTTCTGTTTACGGAATTTCCTGTTCGTTTTTCAGCAATGTATCGGGAGAAATATCCGCTGAAAAGTCAATTGCAATCTTCAAATTTATCGGAGAATTTATAAGACTCAAAATGAATTGCACAGATGCGTTGCTGTTTAATTTAAAGGCTGATAATAAATTTATTGATTTAAAAATCAATTGTGACAGCAAAAATGAAATGAAAATTCCCGATGATTTACTTGACGATATTACAAAACTCGGCGGAAATGTCACCACGGAATATGACGGCGACACGCTGTTTGTGTTTGTTCGTATGCAGAGCGGAGGTGACGGCATATGACTCCCGTGTTTGAAATGCGTTCATTCATTTGCGTTGCACTGATGAGCGTACAGTTTGTTGTTACCTGCATGGCAATCCACAACGCAACAGTGTCTTTTCTGTATAAAATCAAATTGTGGAGGTCGGTTTCGGCTGTTGCTATTGCGGTGATTTCATCGGCAATGTTTTTGGTAAGCACTCAGATTCTGAGTAAAATTTACTATGACAATTCAATTAACATAATGGCTGAATTTTTCGGCAGAATGCCGTTTGCTCTGTCTGTCGGTATAACAGCATACTGCACGGCAATGTCTGTGTACATAACGGCAAGGCTTCACCGCTGCAGGAACAACAATATTTCCGCAATGTCAATCAAGGAGAGCTTTGACGGTCTGCCTGCCGGACTTTGCTATTTTGATAAAAACGGACTTGTTGTGCTGAAAAATAACCTTATGGAGAGTATATGCCTTGAGCTTACGGGTAAATCGCTTAACATTGCAGCGCCTTTCAGAGAAAAGATAAAAGAGGTTTCTCAATATGAAAATGACGGAACATTTACAGTCAGATTAAATGACGGCAGAGTTTTCAGCTTTTCGTTGTCGGAAACGGAAATTTTTTCAAAGTCATATTTTCAGCTTGTCGCAACCGACATAACAGAGTTTACGAAGCTGACTTCAATTTTGGAATATGAGATAGGCGAGCTGAAAAAGGTTAATGTTCATCTGAAAAAATACAATGAAATGGTCTGTGACCTGACAAGAGAAGAAGAAATTCTCCGCACAAAGGAGATAATTCATGACAGGCTCGGAAGCACTCTCATAGCAACAAGAAAGTATCTCGAAAACAATAATCTGCCTGAAAATAATAAAGAATTGCTTGAAATGTGGAGAAACAATATTGCTGTTTTAAACACCGCAGAGAACGACCGCAAAGACGAAAACTTTGCTAAGGATATTGAAAATTCCGCAAGGCTGGTGGGCATAACGCTTGAAATAGCCGGCAATCTTCCGACAGACAATAATGCGGTTGCACGGGTGCTGACCTTTGCAGCATTGCAATGTCTTAACAATGCCGCAAGACACGCCAAGGCGGATAAAATGCTTCTTGAAAGTCTTGACGACGGTGAAAATTATATCTTTAAATTCAAGAATAACGGCAGAAAACCTCCCCGAAAAATTAACGAGGGCGGCGGACTTTCTTCCGTAAGAAAAAAAGCGGAGCAAATCGGCGGAAGCATGAAAATATCGACTTCCGAAATTTTTGTTCTTGAAATCACAATTCCAAAAAGTGAGGTGCTTCAATATGACAAGAGTACTGATAGTTGAAGATCAGTCAATGCCGAGAACTTTATTTGAAATGTATGTAAATCAAAGTGAAAGCTATACGCTGGCAGGCTCAATCAGCAATGCCGATATGGCGGATTATCATTGCGAAAATTCAGATGTTGATTTGATTTTAATGGATATTTGTACGGCCATGGGTGCAAGCGGTCTTGAGGCGGCTGAAAGAATTAAAAAGAAGTTCCCGAAAATCAAGATAATCATAGTTACCTCAATGCCTGAATATTCCTACCTGAAGCGGGCAAGACTGGCAGGGGTTGACAGCTTTTGGTACAAAGAGGTAAGTCCCGAACCTATCATTGAGCTTATGGACAGAACAATGAACGGTGAGCGTGTGTTTCCCGACACAACTCCCGAAATCAGATTCGGCAATGCAATGAGTACGGATTTTACGGAAAGAGAGCTTGAGGTTTTGCGTGAACTGACAAGCGGCGATACAAACACGGAAATTGCAAAAAGGCTTTACATTGCTCCCGGTACTGTCAAAAACTATATACAGTATATGCTTGAAAAAACAGGCTTTAAGTCGAGAACAGAGCTTGCCGTAAAGGCAAGAGAGGCGGGAATTGTAATCCTTGATAACAAAAATGACGACAAATAAATACTTTTTTCTGAATATGTGCCGTTTGGCACATATTTTTTTGCTGTTAAAACAGTATAATACAATTACAGGATATAACTGGTCAGACGGTGAATATCTTTTGTGCAAAACGCTATCTTTGTCCGATTAATAATCAAAGACAAAGATGCATAAAATTTATTATTTAATGACAGGAGGAAAAACTATGGAGGCAAAAGGTTCAACTTTTCTTAAAGTAACGGGAATCCTTATGATTGTATTCGGTGCTATTGCACTGATCGTGTCAATCATCGCCATTCTCGGTATCGCCGCACTTGCAGCTTTTAACGACGGTACATACGATATGACTATGCTTTATGTCGGCGGTGTTTTCGCACTTATCAGTGCGGTTGCTGAGTTTGTTGCAGGTATTATCGGCGTTATCAATGCAAAACTTCCGAACAAGGCAAACACATGTATTGTATGGGGCGTTATTGTTGCGGTTATGTGTGTTGCAGGCGAAATTATCAGTATGATAGGCGGCTCACAGTTTAATGTGTTCTCTCTTATCTGCGGTCTTGTTATTCCTGCACTTTACATTATCGGTGCTGTTAAGAACAAAGCATAATTATTTTATTATTTACCCCCCCTTTTTTAATTACCCACCATTGATATTTTTAGCACAAGTTCACAGCTGTCCGAGCAATCGGGCGGCTGTGTTTTTTTGTTTATGTTGTGAAATATGCCGTTTGGCACATTCATCTTTTACCGCAAAATTGTACAATATAAGTGAAAGATATAGGTGAAAAGGGGTGATGTCCGTTGAAGAAAATTTTGCTCAGTGTTCAGAACAATTTGCTTAGTGAGGCTATTCAAAATGCACTTGTCAGGAAGGGAAGATTCTGCATTGAAAATGTTTCGCCGAATCAGGACGGAGAAATTCTTGATTTGTGCATTGCACAAAGAGTTGATGTTTTGCTTATGGATGTCACAAGACTTGCCAATTCAACTGTCGAGAAGCGGCTTGAGCTTTGTGAGAAAATAAAAGAACATTTGCCAAACTGCAAAACGGCTCTGCTCTGTGATGAACAGTCATACCCCGATCTTGCCGACAGGGTTAAACAGGCAAAACAATTCGGAAAAATAAGCTCGTTTTTTTATTCATCCGTAACGGCAGATTATCTTGCTGCCGCACTTGACGCACTTTAAAAAGGAGGTACTGTTTATGGGTATATTTGACAGCTTAAAAAATATGACAAATCAGGCTGTAAAAAACAATGTTACAAAGGCTGTTTCGGGAGCAGTAAACAATGCAAGGTACAAAAGCAAAACATTCGTATTTGCCGATTATCCGAAAAATGCAGATGAACTCAAAAAAATGCCGGAGCTTGACTTTTCGTCACCTCTTTCAACAGCGGCATTTGCAATGCTTGTGTTGCTTGAATATGATGAAAGTCCGGAAAACACAATAGAAATGCTCAATGTATTAAAAGGACCTCAGCCGATGAACGGGATGGATATTCAATTTTTGCGTGACAGAATCAAGGGCAGGGGATATATTCCTCGCTCGTATTTTGAGGGTTCATCCGTGAAGAACGATTATACACCGAATGTTCCGTACAAAATAACCGTTTCCGAGTATGCATATACCTATCAGAGCGAGGGTTATGCAAAAGTTCAGGTTCAGTCGTCGGGAGCGGACTCACCTCGCCCGATTGAGCTTCGCAGAAAGGGCAATCAATGGTTCTTGTGGCGCAATCTTGCACTCTCCGACATACGAACTCCCGCTTCGGATGACCCTTGGGCATAAAGGAGGGTTTTTTATGAAAATCAAGAAAAAAGCAAAGCGTATTTCGAGTGTTGCCCTGTGTGTGCTTATGCTTTTAACGGCTCTTCCTATGACAGCCATAACCGCAAATGCGGCGGCTCAGGCTTATATCAAATATATCGACACCGAGGTTTACATAGGAGATGTCCTTAACATTATCGTGGGAGTAAACGGCGGCAGTACAGACGAAACCTTTACCTATCAATGGCAGGCAAAGTATCCGAGCCTAAGCTGGGTTAACCTCTCCGATAAAACCGACAGACCCAACTCGAAATTTTCGGGTGTTTTTACAGACCATCTTAAATTTCAGACCTACGCAGAACTTGTAGGACCTGACTCAGGGTGGAAAGATGTTGTCTTTAGATGTAAAGTAACGGGTTCAAAGAGCGGTACTTTTTATTCGGGAAAATGTAACTTTCCGGGACTTCTTGAGAAGACAGAAATTCCTATAATTGGATTTTTAGGCTTGGAGAAACCTGAACAGCGGAAAATCCCCTCAACTACGGCAACTCCGATAAACAGCACTTACTACAGTTTTGATTATATTGAGTGGTATGAGTACAAAAACAACAAAGTTAGCAGAAAGCTCAACGACGGAGAAGCTTTTGACAGCGGTATGTATTGTTGTCAGCTATACTTTAATATGAACAGAGGATATGCGGTTGCCAAGAACGCAGTATGTGGCTTGTACAACGACGACGGTCAGGCGACAATTCTTCAGGATGAAACCACAGGTCAATATTATATTTGGGCATATTACGTTGTTGCAGATAAATCGCCATCATTTACACATCAGTCCACAGAGGCAGAAATTATGAAAGGCAAAGAAAAAACTATATCGGTTACTGCCAACAATGCCGCAAGCTATCAGTGGCAGATGAAAGTAAGGAGAAGAACAAGCACCGGTATAGCAAGATATGTGTGGCGAAACATAAGTGACGACTCATCCACATCAAGCAAATTTTCCTTCAAGGGTACAAAAACAAATGCTTTGAGCATCAGACCGAATACGGATTTTGATGAAACTCAGTTCAGGTGTGCTGTCACGGGTGAAAACGGTGATGTCATTTACAGTGTATCGGTTAAAGTGACGCAAGAGGTTAAGGCCAAAATTATAATGAACTTCAAAACAGGCGGCTCACCGAAGGACACTATTACTGTTAAGATGGATAAATACACTTTTGACGGCGTTTATAAGGGCAGCTTTGAACATGAAATGGAAAACAGTAATGCAGAACCTTTATATTTGTATTATGAAACATTCCCAGGCAAATATGTCATTACTGTAAGCAAACCGCAGTGTGTTACAAGGGTGTATGAGATATATCTGTATAAAGACGATATTAGTTTTGATGTAAACATTACAGTTCCGTATGATGTCAATATGGACGGTGTGGTTAATGTTATTGACGCAACACTTGTTCAAAAACAGGTTGTTCATAATGTTGAATTTGATTCCTATCAATTAAAACTCGCCGACACAGATAATGACGGAACAATTTCTGTCGTAGACGCTACAAACATTCAAAAGAAAATCGTTGGTCTTTTGTAAAGGAGAACGCTTATGGGACTATTTGAAAAGAAATATTGTGACCTTTGCGGGGAAAAGGTAAATGCCCTCACAAGGCAAAAGCTTTCAGACGGCTATCTTTGCAGCGACTGCAAGCACAAATTAAGTTCGCTTTCATCAGGTTGGAAAAACAGAACAATAGCTGATGTTAAAACTCATCTTGAACAGCGTGAACAGAACAGACAGAAATATTCGGCATTTGTTCAGTCGGCAAGTGCCGGCACAAATGAAAAGCTTGTTGTTGATTTTAATAACAGAAAATTCTATTTCACAATAGGCAGAGATTTCAAAAACAGCAATCCTGAAATATTCGATTTTTCACAGCTGCAGGACTTTTGGCTTGAACTCGGATATACAACTCTGCAGGATTCCGACCGTGACGGAATCCCCGATGAGTACGACCGCTATGATAACCGTCAGGGCATGAACAGCGGTTTTGGCAGTCAGTTTGACGCAACAAACTCATTTTCCGGGCAAAACGGTATGCTTGATGTTCCTCTTGCGCTTCAGCCGTATGTTCGTGATACAAACACATCGTCATCTCCGCAAAGAATATCTTCTCTGAAAGCAAAATTCATCGTAAATCATCCGTTCATAACCGACATATCAATGTATGTTGATTCGTCAATCGGTACTGTAAGAAATGAGCTTATGAGAGCGTTTGATGACGGAATGCAGTTGATGAGATTATGCGAACAAATCAGAAACGGTATGCAGAACAATATGGGTTATCAGCAAAGCGGAATGCCGATGCAGAATAATATGGGATATCAGCAGAACGGAATGCCGATGCAGAATAATATGGGATATCAGCAAGGCGGAATGCCGATGCAGAATAATATGGGATATCAGCAGAACGGAATGCCGATGCAGAATAATATGGGATATCAGCAGAACGGAATGCCCATGCAGAACAATATGGGTTATCAGCAAAGCGGAATGCCCATGCAGAACAATATGGGTTATCAGCAAAGCGGAATGCCCATGCAGAACAATACAGGTTATCAGCAGAACGGAATGCCTGTGCAGAGCAACACAGGAAATCAGCAGCCGCAACAGCCGTTTAATCCGCAAAACTCTGCGGCAATTGTTTGCCCTGCCTGCGGCTATAAGCCTGACGGTAATCCTCCAAAATTCTGTCCGTTCTGTGGAACGACTATGACATAACCGATATGGATTTACGGTCGTTATTTCATAATATTTCCAAACGAAAAATGCGTGCAAAAAAAGAAATAGTGTCCGTGAGTTATTCAAAAAATCATTCAAATTTTGACTACTGCTGTTCTTTTTATGTGCGAAAAGAAGGTACAATTTACCTTTTTGACGCTATCTGCAAATGCGGCTATATCGCTTTTGAAAATGTTTTGATCAACGAAACGGATATGAAGTTGTTGTGCGACGCTGCCGATAACGCGTTGGAAATCCTGAAAAAATATAATCCGAAAAACAAAGAACTGACAGTCGATGACGCCACGGTTACAATCGTTGAAATCATATTTTCCGACAAAAACAGTATGTCGGTCAGTATGACGGAACAAACCTTGGATTCGCTTGAAAAAGCGTTCTTTGCTCTTGCTGAAAAATATTGCAAAGATGTTTAATCTCTAAAAATAATTGAAAAGCAACCCTATGAAAACAACTCCCACGGTAAAATAATCGTGGGGTTGTTTTTTTGCAACAGAAAACTATCGCCTTTTTTCTTGCCATTACCGTAGTAATTGTTTATAATTAAGTTATGAGAATAAAAGAAGGCATAAACGATGCAAACAATAGATGAGGCACTTGATAAACTGAAAAAGTCGGATTTTCGCAGTCGGTTTCATTTAAAGCAAAAGGACATCGACTACATAAATGAAAAGGGAATGGATAAAATCCGCTCCCACGCAGAAGATTTTGTCAGAACACGGCTTGCACCAAAATATATTCCGAATGACGGAAAGCAAACGCCTATGAGGGGACACCCTGTTTTTATTGCACAGCATGCCTGTGCATGTTGTTGCAGATGGTGTCTTAACAAGTGGTATAGAGTTGCAAAGGACAAACAGCTTAACGAGGTCGAACAGCAGAAAATTGTAAATCTGCTTATGGCTTGGATTGAACGGGAATACAATGATTATAATTCCAATAAAGAATGATAGACAAGGGCAAAAAGATGAGTGATAAATTAAGCGTGTTGAAAGATTACTTCGGACACGATTCTTTCAGAGACGGACAGGAACAGATAGTTGACGCTTTGCTTGACGGCAGAGATGCACTTTGCATTATGCCAACAGGTGCAGGCAAGTCTATGTGCTATCAGATTCCCGCATTACTTTTTGACGGGGTGACAATTGTTGTGTCACCTCTCATTTCGCTTATGAAGGATCAGGTCGGCTCGCTTGTTCAGTCGGGAGTCCCTGCGGCATACATAAACAGCTCGCTTTCATATCCGCAATTTCTGCGAGTGCTTTCAAATGTTGAACACGGAAAATACAAAATTATCTATGTTGCACCCGAAAGGCTGTTGACTGACGGATTTCTCGACACCTGCAAAAAGATAAAAATCTCAATGGTTGCAGTTGACGAGGCTCATTGCGTTTCACAATGGGGACAGGATTTCAGACCGAGTTACCTCAAAATTGTTTCATTTATTAAATGCCTTGAAAATCGTCCGATTGTCGGAGCATTCACAGCAACGGCTACAAATGATGTAAAAGAAGACATAAAGAAAATTCTCAGGCTTGAAAATCCGTTTGAAATTACAACGGGATTTGACCGCCCCAACCTTTTCTTCGGTGTAATAAAGTCATCGTCAAAGGACGAAAAGCTTATTGACCTCATTCGGGAGCGTGGTGACAGGTCGGGAATTGTCTATTGTGCAACCCGAAAAAATGTTGAATCTGTCTGCGAATTGCTCTGCGATAACGGCTTTTCGGCTACAAGATATCACGCAGGACTTGATGAATACGAACGCAGGAAAAATCAGGAGGATTTCGTTTTTGACCGAAAAAATATTATGGTCGCAACCAATGCTTTCGGTATGGGAATTGACAAGTCAAATGTTACATATGTAATTCATTACAATATGCCGAAAAACATTGAAAGCTACTATCAAGAGGCAGGACGAGCAGGCCGTGACGGCGGTGAGGCTGATTGCATTCTGCTCTACAGTCCTAAGGATGTTCGCCTAAATCGCTTTATGATTGAAAATTCCGAGGGCAACGATGAGCTTACAATTGAAGAAAACGAGCAAATTCGTGAGCGTGATTTTGAACGCTTAAAGCATATGACCTTTTACAGCACAACAAACGATTGTCTGCGTGGATTTATTCTGCGGTATTTTGGCGGTGATAAAAAGGCTTACTGCGGAAAATGCTCCAACTGTCTTTCTGTTCACAAGCTTGTTGATGTCACAATTGACGCTCAAAAAATTATGTCATGCATTGCAAGAACAGGACAAAGGTACGGCAAAACTGTGATTTGTGATGTGTTAAAGGGCAGTAAAAGCGAGAAAATTCTAAAAGCTGAGCTTAACAATCAGTCAACCTACGGAATAATGAAAGAGGTTACGGCAAGGCATATTTTCGGCACAATTGACTTTCTTGCCGAAAAGGAGTATATTTCAGCCGACAATGAAACCGAGGCTCTAAAACTTTTGCCAAAGAGCCGATATGTGCTTTTCGGACGGGAACGGCTTGTGATGAAGAAAGTTGAAAACTCCGAAAAGGTTGTCAAAACGCACCGCCCCGAAGTGCCTGTCAATGCCGATTTACTTGACGCACTCAAGGCTTTACGAAAAAGCATTGCATCCAAAAAGAGCGTTCCTGCCTATGTTATTTTTAGCGATGCAACGCTGATTGATATGTGCAAAAAATGCCCCGAAACATCCGATGAAATGCTTGAAGTTTCGGGTGTGGGCAGAACAAAGCTTGAAAAATTCGGAAAAGAATTTCTTGAAGTAATCGCAAAATTCAGATAACTTCATATACTGTTAAAGGATGAACGCAAGCCGTTTGTCCTTTTCTTTTACAATTATCAAAATTGTATTGAAATAATTAGTACAAAGTGGTACAATAGTTACGGAGAGAAAACAGATTGGAGGCATTTGTATGGCTGATATATTTGATTACATAAGCTGGCGCGGCGATTTGACATTTGAGCAGGACGGTTTTAACGAGCTTGACGCACTTGTGCTTTCACGGCTTTCATATCTTCCTTTTGACGGTGCGGTATCGTCCTGTCTGTTTGATGAAATTACCCTTGAACAGGCGGCAATGCGTGTGTTTGCAACCGATGATTACGAGAAAAATCTATTGTGGAAGGGTGACGCCGACCTTTTGAAAGCAACGGCAGAGAGCAAGAGATTCGGCAAAATCCTTGTTTCGGGGTATGTAAACGAGGTTGAGTCCGATGTGAGTATGCAGTTTTCCGCAATCACTTTTGAATTTCTTAAAAAGAATTATTTTATTTCATACAGAGGAACGGACAATTCTCTTGTCGGCTGGCAGGAGGACTTTAATATGTTCTTTACATTTCCGTTGCCGTCGCAGAAAAAGGCTCTTGATTATTTTGAAAAGGCAGTCCGTATGCTCAACGGAAAATTCATTCTGGGCGGTCACTCAAAGGGCGGAAATCTTGCGGTTTATGCCGGTGCTTTCACCGATGAAAATTCAAGAAATCATATTGATTATATTTACAATTTTGACGGACCTGGGTTTTCTCTTGACAAAATCAAGGACAGCGGATTTTATGAAATTGACGACAGAATCTACACCTTTGTTCCGCAGTCAAGCATTTTCGGCATGATATTTGAGCATGAGGAGAGCTACACAATTGTAAAGAGCAATCAAAAAGGTTTTCTTCAGCACGATATCTATTCATGGGAGATTGAGCAGAACAGTCTTATCAGGCTGAAAAGCACTACAAATTTCAGCGTTTTCTTTGACCACACGCTGAAAGAATTTGTTGAATCGCTGACAATTGCTCAAAGACGGGAGTTCACAAAAGAGGTTTTTGCCCTTTTGTCGCTGACCGAAACCGCAACCTTTAATGAGATGCTGAAAAATCCGCTTAAAAACACGGGAACAATCCTAAAATCCTTTGCAGGTCTTGACAGCAAAACAAGAAATATGCTTCTGAAAACAATCTTCGCATTCGTTAAAAGTGCTAAAAACAATTTTTCCGACATAACAGGCGGTCAAAACAAAATTACCGTCAGTTAATTATAAAAAAGCTCATATATGCTCCGATACTTTTTAGCATCGGAGCATTTTCTTTGCAAAAAATCATTTGTCAAGACGAAATTCCCGTTTTGTCAATTGACACTTTTGAAATTTGTATTGTCAGTCTTTGAAAATTTTTCATAATATACAAAAAATCCCGACACGGTGTATGCTGTGTCGGGGTTTTATTTTGCTTTTTAAATGTCAATCGTCAGTTCAACGGGGCAATGGTCAGAACCAAAAATTTCGGTATGGATTTTTGCGCCGTCAAGCTTGCTTTCAAGAGCTTTTGAAACGATAAAATAGTCAATACGCCAGCCCGAATTTTTTTCACGAGCCTTGAATCTGTATGACCACCACGAATACACGCCCTCTGTATCGGGATAGAAATAGCGGTAGGTGTCGATAAATCCGTCATCGAGCAACGCTGTCATCTTTGAACGCTCTTCATCGGTAAAGCCTGCATTTTTACGGTTGGTTTTCGGATTTTTTAAATCAATTTCATTGTGTGCAACATTCAAATCACCGCACATAATAACCGGCTTTTTTTCTTCAAGTTTTTTAAGATATGCCTTGAAATCATCTTCCCATTTCATTCGGTAATCAAGCCTTTTCAGCTCACTTTGCGAGTTTGGAGTGTAGCAGGTGACAACAAAGCAATTGTCAAATTCTGCCGTGATAACTCTGCCCTCGTGGTCGTGTTCGTCAATGCCGATTCCGTAACTTACATTTAACGGCTCTTCCTTTGTGAACATAGCCGTTCCCGAATAGCCTTTTTTGTCGGCATAGCACCAATACTGATGATATCCTTCAAGCAGGAGGTCAATCTGTCCCTCTTGAAGCTTTGTTTCCTGAAGACAGAAAATATCTGCGTCAACATCTTTGAAAAAGTCCTCAAAGCCCTTTGTAACACAGGCACGAAGTCCGTTTACATTCCACGAAATCAATTTTTTCATAATTTACTCCCGTACATACAAAAGGGAGCAAGCATTGCCTGCCCCCAAATTGCCAATCTGTTAATTATTCTTCTGCGGAAAATTCATCCTTACCTACACCGCAGAGAGGGCATACCCAATCCTCGGGTACATCTTCCCATGCTGTGCCTGCATCAACGCCGTTGTCGGGATCGCCGATTTCAGGGTCGTAAACATATCCGCAAACATCGCATACATATTTCATACTATCAAATCTCCTGTTCAAAGTCTGTTGTGTAATCGGTTAGTTGTTGGTCATACGATTATCAAGCTGACTTTTTTGATTTTTTATTGTTTTAATGATTACTTAAAGTATCTGTTAAGAAGACCTCTAAAGCCTGCGCCGTGTCTTGCTTCATCCTTTGCCATCTCGTGAACTGTGTCATGAATAGCGTCAAGGTTCTGAGCCTTTGCACGCTTTGCAAGGTCAAACTTACCTTCGCAAGCACCTGTTTCTGCATCTACACGCATCTGAAGATTCTTCTTTGTGCTGTCTGTAAGAACTTCGCCTAAAAGCTCTGCAAACTTGGCAGCGTGTTCAGCCTCTTCAAAAGCATACTTTGTAAATGCGGCAGAAACCTCGGGATAGCCTTCTCTGTCTGCAACTCTTGCCATTGCAAGGTACATACCGACTTCACTGCATTCTCCCTCAAAGTTAGCTCTGAGATCCTTGAGAATATCTTCGCTTACGCCCTGAGCAACGCCAACCTCGTGAACTGTTGCGAAAGACGCCTCCTCGTCCATCTGCTTAAATTTTTCCTTCGGTGCCTTACAAACAGGGCAAGCCTCGGGAGCTTCGGGACCTTCATAAACATAACCGCATACTGTGCAATACCATTTCATAATTACTTCTCCTTTGTAATAAATATTAGTGTACTTCTGCCGAGCATTTGGGACATATGCCGTAGTAGATAACAAATCTGTTTTCTACCTTAAATCCCTCTTCGGCAAGCTGTGACTTAAGGTCATCAGCATTTTGATTGTCTTCAACATCAATAACTGCTTTGCATTTGTTGCATACAAAGTGGGGGTGCGGCTCTGTGTTGCCGTCAATACGCTCCTCACCGTTTACATTACATATAACGCTGACCTTTCCTTCATCCTTAAAAAGAGCAATGTTTCTGTAAACCGTGCCAAGACTAAGGTCAGGAATTTCGGGTTTTAATTTATCATAAACCCAGCGTGCGCTCGGATGAGTGTCCGTACCGCACACAGCGTTGTAAATTGCATTGCGTTTTGAGCTGAAATTTCTTTTTGCCATAATTCATAAATCCTTATGCAATATTAGTCAGTACCGATTGACCAAAATCAGTAATCAGTATTAACTTTGGCTATATTCTATCACGCAGATGCTTGATTATATTTACAATAAAGAATTATAGATAAAAAATCTTGCACAAAGAATTGGGAGGAAATATAGTGAAATCAAACAAAACAGTAAAAATTATCGTTTTAACGGTACTCTTCCTGTCTGCGGTAATTTTAATATCGGTAATGACAGGTGCAACAAAAGAAACAACGGCTGATACCGACAGCGTGAAACTGCCCGTAATAATGTATCACTCACTTTTAAAGGATGAAAAACTGCAAAATGACTACACAATCTCGCCGACTCTTTTTGAAAATGACCTTAAATATTTGACCGAAAACGGCTACACAACCGTTGTTGTAAAGGACCTTACCGATTATGCTTACGGCAAAAAATCATTGCCCGAAAAATGTATTATGCTGACCTTTGACGATGGATATTATAATAATTATTATTATGCACTCCCTTTGCTTGAAAAATACAACTGCAAGGCGGTCATATCTCCGATTGCGTCAGTGTCTGAAAAATTTACCGAAACCAAGGACATTTCCGTGAACTACGGTCATATAACCTTTGACGATATAAAAGAAATGTCCGATTCGGGCTATGTTGAAATTCAGAATCATTCGTACGATATGCATTCTTTGAAATCACGGAAGGGTGTTTTGCCAAAGGCGGGGGAGAGTGACGAAGCATATAAATCTATTCTTACGGAAGATGTTGCCAAGGCTCAAGGCTTGCTTGAAAATGCAACAGGGAAAAAACCGACCTGCTTTGTATATCCGTTCGGTGCAAAAAATGACCTGACTGAAAAACTGATAAAAGAAATGGGCTTTTCGTGTACACTAACCTGTACGGAAAAGCCCAATATAATCACTAAAAATCCCGACAGCCTCTACGAGCTGGGACGATACCGCCGTGACCGCAACGAGTCAATGCAGAACCTTCTTATACGAATTGAAACGCAGACATAATATTTATACGGCAGATTTTTCAGCTTTGGCATTTCTTACAAAAGCCTCGCACAAAGCTATGAAGATGAAAAACAGCGGAGTTGTAATCGGCTGATAAAGGTTTACAATAGCCTGAACAGCATAGCAGATAACAGCCGAAACGCACGCAATCAGCATCGGATTTTCCTTTGCATACTTAACTGCGTTCTTAATCGTACCGCACACAATGGCAAGATAGGAGAGAAGTCCCGTAATTCCGATTGTGATAAGGTAGTTTAGATATTCGTTATGAGCGGCATTTGTTGAGCTGTCACCGTATTTTAAAAGGTCGTTAAAGTACGGTCTGAATGCGGAGTAGAACATATCGGGACCTACGCCGAACAGCTTTTCAATGAATGAAGCGTCGCCGAAAATCCATATCGACCTTATCCACATAAAGCCTCTGTGCGTACCCCATTTATCGTTAAAACGGATAATTCTTTCAAAACTGCCGAGGTCGGTTTTGGTGTCAATACAGCTGAAATAAACCATAATTCCTATCATGGCAACAGCACAAAGTCCGAATACAACAGCAAGAGCAATCGGCACGGCTTTTGAAATTGTGATGTTTGGTTTTTTGTAATCAATAAGATACAAAATCCCTGTAATAACGGCACAAGCTGCAAGCAATATCCAGCCGATGCCTGAGAATACGAAAATTTCCTGAAACTTATCAAAGCCCTTGCTTTTGTCGTCAAAGCAGAGTGAGAACAATCTGAGCAGCTTTGCAAACAACAGCATAACAGTTGCCGAAAGGAAAAATCTTTTCAGTCTGACAAGGCTGTTTGAAAACCATACAAGGTAAATAATCATAAATACAGCCATGCCGAGAATGCCGGAATCGCTGTCGGCAGTCATAAGAGCCGCAAAGCCCAATCCTGTTGCAATAAGATAAATTGCCCTGAGCAAGGTTTTCTCCGTGATAACCGACATTGCAATCATAACAGGCATAGCGATGCAGATGTAGCTTGAAAGCAGATTTTTGTTGCCGATTGTTGAAGTGAAGTCGGTAATAGTCTGTTGGTCGGTGAGAAGAGTAAACATCCCGAGAGGATCAATATAGAATGAGTTAAGCACCGCAAGTGCATAAACAATCATTGAACCGAACGCAAGCGCAACAAATATGTATTCAAAATATTTAAAGCACCTTGTAATCATAAAATATGCTGCGGTGTAAAATGTCATCAGCAAAAGTCCGTTGTTTCGTCCGTCAGAGCCTAAAAGCGCATCCAAAGGACTTGCGGACAACAGCGTTGAAATGAAATTTATCCCGAGGAATACAATAAATGCCCAGTCCATAAACGAAAGCTCTTCATACAAATGCTTTGGTTTAGGCTTTTCAAGCTTTGAGTCTTCCGGCGGTTTATCAACACTTGCGGTCATAATAATAAGAAATTCCGCAATAACGAGAATGCCCGTCAATATAATGAAAAAGTAATACTTGTCATGCCTGATGTTAAAATATGCGTCGGTAAAAAACAACGGAAAAAGCGTGAACATAACAAGCAGATAATAGTTTGTGAGCGCCTGCTGTACCGAATATTTTTCTTTTGGCTTAGCAGTGGGATTCTTATGCTTTGTAGAAGCCATAATATAATAACCTTTCAATGTAATATACTTCAATTTTATAACGCACGCACAATGTTGTCAAGAAATAAAGTTGTTTAGAAGTCCTGTTTTTCAAATAAATTTTATTGTTATATAATCAAAAAAACAACAATTACATATTTTTGCACCGTTTTTATTTTAGAAATTATACTCATAAGCAAAATAAGTGTTGTAATTATCTTCCAAAAATGGTATAATTCACGCAGAGATGTATTTCCATATTTGCAGGAATTTGCAGGACAAAAGACTTTTGTATTTGATTTCAGGTAATTTATGAATTTTATCTATTTGCAGATTGGGCGGTTTTATGAAAAAATTAGTTATTTTTGGCTTTGACGGAACTCTTGCCGACACAGCCCCCGGAATTTTATATTGTTTCAATACAACGGCAGTTGCAATGGGTTATGAGCCTGTTGAACACAGCGCACTCTACGGAGTAATCGGCACACCGCTTGAATACGGCTTTAAAACGCTCTTTAATATGAGTGATGACGAAATTGAATATGCCGTAAAGAATTACAGTAAACTTTATTCCCAGAAAGGAAAAGAGATGTTCACCGTCTATGACGGAATTTATGACGCTCTTCGTGAACTCAAGAAAAGCGGTTTTAAGCTTGCAATTGCAACTCAAAAGCACAGAATGTTTACAACAGATATGCTTGAAAACTACGATGCTGCGGATGTGTTTGACGCAGTTTGTGCAACAGATGTCGGTACAAACCTAACAAAGAGCCATCTGCTCTTGCAGGCGTGTGAGCAGACAGGTGTTTCAGTTGAGGAAAGTGTCCTTGTAGGCGACGGCACTATTGAAGCAAACGGTGCCGAAGAAATCGGTATGGACTTTCTCGCTGTTCTCTACGGATGGGGCTTCAGAACCAAAGAAGAAACCGAGAAATATAAATGCAGCGGCACAGTGGCAGCTCCTGCGGAAATTGTTCCGAGAGTTCTTGCGCTCTGATTGTGCAGATCACCGCAAGCCGCATTATTTCAAGGCTGAGATAAATAAAGCTTCAGAACACAAATCAAATCGGGCGGTCGTAACGACCGTCCGATTTTTGCATATTTGCATAAAATATACTTGTATTTTTCAAAGGCGGTAATTGTATATTAACTGATTTTGTTTGCACCAAAGCGAAGAAAAATATGTGATAAACAAAAATACAAGAATGTGAAAATATTATTGCAAATCTGATTGGTACTTTAAGCACATAAATGCAACTGCTTATGTAGGTATATTGAAAATATAATTGTTCATTTTTGACAAAAACATATATAAATATACAAAATCATCCAAATGGTCTTGACTGATAGAGATTAAGGGTATAAGATTTAATGGTTGATAATACTTATTAAAATATTCTATTCAGGAGGAGATAAGTTTGAAATCAAGAAAAATATTGCCAATATTACTTTCAGCAATGGTAACTTTTGGCATCACAACAGCAGTATCTGTTACTGCAAATGCAGTTGAGGTTGCAAAAGCACCTGTGCAGAATAAACAGAACGCACAGACAAGTCTTGCAACTCCCAGAATTTCAAAGGCAGAAAGTGTTTACGAAGGCGTAAAACTCAGTTGGAACAATGTTGACGGTGCTGCCTTGTACCGTGTGTATTACAAAGGTAAAAACGGCTGGACAAAGTTGACCGATACAACCTCAACCTCCTGTATTGACAGTGATGTTTATTCAGGCGGAAACTATACATACACAGTAAGATGTATCACCGAAGACGGAAAAAAATTCTCGAGCGGTTACGATTCTAAGGGAACAAAGCTAACCTACATTGCCGCTCCCGAAATTTCAAAAACCGAAAGCGTCAACGGCGGAGAAAAGCTGACATGGAATAAGGTTAAAGGAGCTAAAAAGTACAGAGCTTATTTAAAAAACGGCAAACAATGGATAAGAATAGGTGATACAACCTCAACATCCTTAGTTCACAAAAATGTTGCGTCGGGCAAAAGCTATACTTACACGGTACGCTGTATAAGTTACAACGCAAAAAGCTTCACAAGCGGTTTTGACCATAAAGGAACAGAAACAACCTATATCGCAACTCCTCAAATTTCGAAGCTTGAAAGCGTAAACAGCGGTGTAAAGCTTTCATGGAACAGCGTTGGCGGTGCGGAAATGTACCGCGTGTTCTACAAAGGACGGCACGGTTGGACAAAGCTTGTTGATACAGCAGAAACCTCCTGCGTTGACAGCGATGTTTTGTCCGGCAATAACTATACTTATACGGTAAGATGCATCAGCAATGACGCAAGAAAGTATCAAAGCGGCTATGACAAAAACGGCGAGTCCGTAAAGTATATCGCCACTCCAAAGGTTACAAAAACAAATGTCACCTATAACAGCGTAAAGCTTACCTGGAACAAGGTTAAGGGTGCTGAAAAATACCGTGTTTACCGCAAGAACGGAAACACTTGGAAAAGAATTGCCGATACAAAATCAACTTCCGTAACGGATAAGAATCTGTCGGCTGAGAAAAGCTATACTTATACTGTACGCTGTATTACTGCGAACGGAAAGAAATTTGCAAGCGGATATGATTCAAAAGGCTTTACAGCGACAACATCCCCGGTACCGCCTGTTATATTTGATAAAACAAGCGTTACGGTTGATAAGGGCAAAACCTACACAATAAAAACTAAAGTGGCAGACAAATCAAAGCCTATAACCTGGTCAACATCCAACGCAAAGGTTGCAACAGTTGACCAAAAAGGCAAAGTAAAGGCAGTGGGCAAAGGTTCTGCAATAATAACAGCTGAGGTTGACGGCATAAAGACCACATGCAAAGTAAAGGTAAAGGTTATAAAAATATATCTCAGTCCGTCAAATCAAAATGCAAACACCTATGCAACGGGCAATACCAACGAAATGGCTCAGTGCGACAAAATTGCAGCCGCAACAGCAAAAGCACTTAATCGCTGCGGATTTGAGGTTATGGTTGCCAAGTCGGGTACACTTATGCAGAAACGCTGTCCCGAGTCGGACAAGTTCGGTGCAGACATTCATATGCCGATTCACACAAATGCCAGCGGTTCCGGTAACTACACAGGCGGAACAAGAGTATTTTGCCTGAATTCAAGTGGTAAAAAAGCCGCACAGGCTGTATGCAATTCACTCGGTGCAATCACTCCGGGTAAAGATGACGCTGTTATCTACAAGAAAGATCTTTATGAAATCAATGTTCCGAAAGCACTTTCTTTGTATGTTGAGTGTGAATTTCATGATACCGTAACAGGCTCAAACTGGATTCGCAAGAATATTAATGAAATAGGCGAAGCAATATGCAAGGGCTTGTGTAAATATTACGGTTATACATATGTAGCACCTGCAAAGAATACAAAGACAACAAAAAAATCAGCACAGGCTGTTTCATCACAGAACACGACCGATTCCACACAGCCTGTGACAGAAGAAGAACTTGTACAGGAACCGACAACGGTATCTCAGCAGGAATCATATGAGTCGGTACAAATACCAACAGAACCGACTCAGCCTGAAACAGAGCCTACAACAATAGCTTCCGACAGTATATATTAAAAAGCAGCTGATAATATATCATTCGGAGGAATAGCAGTGAAAACAAAAAGAATAATGCCGTTGTTGCTTTCCGTGATAATGACAGCAGGCGCAGTAACGGCAGTTCCGTTTAAGGCAAGTGCGGCTGAGTTAAACGCACCCGTCGTTTCGTCACAGTCGGCAAGGTCAAGTCTTGCAACCCCGAAAATCTCAAAGGCAGAAAGTGTAAACAACGGTGTAAAAATAAGCTGGGGAAGGGTAAACGGTGCTGCAAGGTACAGAGTTTACTACAAAGGCAGTAAGGGTTGGAGAAGGCTTGCAGACACAACCTCAACTGCATACACAGACAAAGCCGTTTCATCGGGCAAAAATTATACCTATACCGTAAGATGCCTCAGTGCAGATGCAAAGAGATTCACAAGCGGTTATGATTCAAAAGGCAAATCCGTAAAGTTTTTGTCAGTGCCGAAAATAAAAAAGACGGAAAATGTTTACGGCGGAGTAAAACTCACCTGGAGCAGGGTTAGCGGTGCTGAAAAATACCGTGTATATTGCAAGAAAAACAATAAGTGGAAGGGTCTTGGCAATACAACCTCAACATCATTCATCGACACCAAGGCAATGTCAGATCATAACTGTACTTACACCGTAAGGTGTATCACAAAAGACGGCAGAAATTTTGCAAGCGGTTATGACGGCAAGGGCAAGTCAATCTTATATACGGCGTCCCCAAGGCTTTTGAACGCCGGTGCTGCATACGGCGGAATAAGGATTGAGTGGAAAGAAGTTATCGGTGCTGAAAAATACCGTGTGTATGTCAAGAACGGTAAGAACTGGAAAAAGCTTGCCGACACAACATCAACGGAATTTACGGATAAAACCGCAGGCAGCAAGGGGACATATACCTACACCGTAAGATGTATAAATCCATCCGAAAATACATTTATGAGTGGGTTTGATTCAAAGGGTATAACCGTAAATGCTGCCGATAAGCCGTATATTATGCTTGACAAGGCTAAACTTTCTCTTTATAAAAGCAAAAGCTATACTTTGAAGAAAATTATTTCCGATAGAACCAAAAATGCAGTATGGTCATCTTCAAATTCAAAGGTAGCTACTGTTGACAAAAACGGCAAAGTTACGGCAAAATCAAAGGGTGTTGCCACAATTACCGCCAAAGTGAACGGCTATTCCGCAACCTGCAAGGTGACTGTCATTCAGCCGGTTAAGGCTAATAAAATCATCTCAACGGCAAAATCACTTGTCGGCAAGGATGCGGGCAAGGGCTGCGACATTATGAAATGGTACGGAAATTATGATACAACAGTCAATGCTGTTGCGTGCTGTTGTGCAGGTCAGATGTATCTTTTTAATAAAGCAGGTGCGTTGGATATGATTCCGGGCGGCAAAACCACATCGTGCGGTGTTGTTGCCGTGAACTTTTTAGAGGCAGGACAGCTTTACCGTGCGAGTGATGTTAAGCCGGGCGACCTTGTTATTTTTTCGTGGAGCGGAAAACCTACAAAATATGACTCAAGGCTGAAAGCCAAGGGCTGTAAGTCACTTGACCACATAGAGCTTTGTATCGCTGTAGATGATTACACCATAACAACAGTAGGTGCGAATAACGGTGGCACAGAGTGCGATGATTTCAGAGTCAGAACAAGATATAAGAGTAACATTTCCTGTTGTTGCAGACCGAAATATGCAAAATAAATAAACAAAAACAACCGCTTGTTTAGGTGTACTAAGCAGGCGGTTGCTTCTTTATTCAACAAAATATTTGATACAACATTCCTTACTGCGATGACTTACAAATATCTACTCCAATGAACATGATATTCTCAAAAAATTGTTTCAACTTGCTATTGCAATTTGCGATGATTTTATAGGTTAACAAAAAAGCAACGGAGCAAAAACTTCGTTGCTTTTAAATTGCTGTCTGTTATTCGTTTGCACTTTTATAAAAATCTCTAAAATTGAAAGTTGAAAATTAAAATTTAGTTCGGGCAACAGATTTACAAGATGCAAAATTTCTGTTGCCCGATTGTTTATGTAAGTAATCGCTATACATTAGCAATAATGAGAGCCGACCATTAGTTGATAACTGAATTAGCATAGAAATTATAAAATAGATTATACTATTATGATTGTGCAAATATTACATAATACAGATGAAATATTTCGAAAATTATTGCATCGTGTAATTCTTAGTGGTATAATCTCCTTATAGAGTTAAATATTTACTTATGATTTATATATTCAAAGGGGAATGTATTATGAATGAGATAGAAAAAAGGGAAGAAATGGCTATGTCCTTAATGGATATGGAATTGATTCCTGACATGGATGAAAAAATACTTGCGGAAGAATATAATTGCAAAAAATTTAGTTTTACAGATTTGGCAGCACTCGGAGTTGCTTTTCAACCGATAATGTCTATGCTTCAGCAACGAATAACAGGTGAAGGCGGAAGTGGTTTATATTTTGTTAATACTATGGGCAGACAGATGTTTCATAAGAAAGGAAGTACTGATTTTATAGGCTCACTTAAAACTGATATAGGTTCAGTAGGCGGCGGTCAGGCAAGTCTAATGCAATTACCTTGTGATCCTACAATGATTTGTTTAGCGGTTGCTTTGGTTGGTATTGAATTAAAGTTTAATGAAATTAAAAACATACAGATTGAAATGCTTGAATATGTAAAATCCACTCAAAGGGCAAAAATTCGTGGAGATATAAATACCTTGTCCGATGTTATGAGCAATTACAAATTTAACTGCGATAACGAGAAATATAAAACAAATAAACATATTCTTGTTCAGGATATCAAAAAAGAGTCGGAACAAGCATTGTCGCTTCATACTGAGCAAATTGTCAAAATTTTAAATAAATCTGATGATTGGCATTGGGACAATGATGTAAAACAGGTTAAGAATAAATTGAAAGCAGAATTTGATGATTATAAGCTTTCTTTGTTTTTGTATTCCTATGCTTCATTTCTTGAGGTAATGCTCCTTGAAAATTTTGACAAAGACTACTTGAATAGTATTTCTGACAAAATTGAAGAAAAATCCAAAAAGTATGATGAGTTTTTTGATGAATGTTGCAAGAGAATTGAAAAAGCCTCTAAATCTTCTGTGGAAACATTTTTCACAAAAGGATTATCAGATTTGAGCAGAGGTTTTGGCAAGGTGATTGCAAGCATACCTGTTATATGTGAAGGTCCTGTTGATGAAGGTCTTATTGGAGCAGGTGACCAACTTGAAAAATGGAATACCGAAAAGTCAAAAGATATTATAGATGATTTAGCCAAGGATGCTGATGTGTGTGCAGTTCCGTTCCTTGATAATATAAAAATGCTTAATAAGGTGTATAATGAACCTATAGATATGCTTATAGGCTCTGACGGGGTTTATTTGGTTGAAGCCCAAAAAGCAGTGTAATGTACTAAAATGACATCTCAAAAGTGGGATGTCATTTTTTACGCCTCACAAACTGTACCTATAAAAATTCTGAAAATTGTGCATACAAATAATGACAGTGGTGTTGTATAATGACAACATCACAAGATAAATGTTGAACTGTTCAGAAATTTTAAGGCGTGGTATGATGACAAAAAAAGCTGTACTAATCAATGATCTCTCAGGGCTTGGCAAGTGTTCGCTGACGGCGGCAATCCCTGTTTTGTCCGTAATGGGCATTCAGGCGTGTCCTATGCCGACAGCCGTTTTGACAAGTCAGACGGGATTTGAAAGCTTTTACTGCAACGATTGCACGGATAAGCTTGATTATTACACAAGTGAATGGAAAAAACTCGGCTTTCAGCCTGACGGAATCTATACGGGTTTCCTCTCAAGCGAAAAGCAGGTGGACAAAATTCTTTCATTTATAGACAGCTTTGAAACCGACAACACGCTTGTACTTGTGGATCCGGTTCTCGGTGACGGTGGAAGAACCTACAGCCTTTATACCGAAACCCTTGGCAAAAAGATGAAAAAACTCGTTTCTGTTGCCGATGTAATCACCCCGAACCTTACCGAATGTTGTATTCTGTGCGATACCGACTATTCAGAACTGATTAAAAATGCCGATTCTCCCGATTTTCTCGATACGGTTGCAGAGCTTGCCAAAAAGCTTTTGAAACTCTACAAGGTGAAAACCGTGATTGTTACAGGCATTGAGCATAAAATTTCCGATGAGGTTACAAAGATTAACAATCTTATTGCAACCGATGATGAGGTGTTTTGTGTCAGCTGTGAAAAGACGGGCGGAAGCTATTCGGGTACAGGCGACTTGTTTGCCTCGGTTGTCTTTTCGGGACTGCTCCGTGGTGACAGCCTGAAAGATACCGTAAATCTGGCGGTAAAATTCATACAGACCTCTCTTTGTGAAACCGTTAAACTCGGTATTCATCGCAACGAGGGTATTGAATTTGAAAAACATTTAAAAATGCTTTTGTGAGGAAATTACTATGACTGCTAAAACTGTTTCAAAAACCGATTCAAAATATAATGTAAAACTGATTGCAATTACGGCAATGTGTGCGGCTCTTGTTACCGTAACAACTGCTTTTATCAAGATTCCGTCACCGCTTGGATACTCTCATGCAGGCGACTCTATGATTTATCTCGCCGCAAGTATTCTTCCCGGTCCTTTCGGAATTATCGCATCATCAATCGGCGGCGCTCTTGCCGACCTTATTTCGGGTTATCCGCATTGGGCAATCCCAACAGCTATTATCAAGGCTCTTAACGCAGTTCCGTTTGTGCTTTGCAGAATGGCAATGAAAAAGCGTGGCAAAGATGAAAAAATCATCAGTCCGTCATCACTTCTTATGCTCATTCCAACAACAATCGTTACAATCGGCGGTTACTTTATTGCAAACGGTCTTATGTACGATTTTGCCGCAGCAATTGCGGAACTTCCCACTTGCTGGTTGCAGCCCGGTGTAGGTGCTTTAATCTTCATCGTTGTAGGCATCGGTCTTGATAAAATCAATTTCAAGAAAAAACTCTCGCTTTAATGTGAGTTTCAATAAGGAGAAGAAAACATAATGGCAGATATTCTTTATGTGTACAAAACATCTATCTATGCTAATCTGACGAACAAATGCCCTTGCAGATGCACATTTTGTATCCGCAACAATACCGATTCGGTCGGCAGTGCAGATACACTCTGGCACAAGCATGATCCGAGTATGGAGGATATTAAAAAGGCTGTTGATGATTTTGATTTCACAGGCTACAAGGAGCTTGTATTCTGTGGCTACGGCGAACCGACTTCGGCTCTTGACAATATGCTTGAAACCGCAAAATATGTAAAGGAAAAGCACCCCGACATCAAACTCAGACTCAACACAAACGGTCTTTCTGACAGAATCAACAACAAGCCCACAGCTGAGTTGATTTCAAAGTATATTGATTCTGTTTCAATCAGCCTCAATACCTGTTCATCGGAAAAGTATGACGAAATTTGCCGTCCTGTTTTTGACCATGCGTATGAGTCAATGCTCAAATTTGCAGAGGATGCAAAGAAATATTTTGAACATACGCAGTTTTCAATTGTAGATACAATCCCCGAGGAGGACATCAAGGCTTGTCAGAAAATTGCCGATGACAGGGGAATTTATCTCAAAATCAGAAAATATTCCGACTGATCAATGCTTTAATCGCAGACTATAAAACAAAGCAGAAACAATAAAAAGTATCCATAGTAACGGTTTTGAAGCAGAATTAAGCCGTTGAACAAAAATTTGAAAATAAATCGTTGCTATGGATGCACTTAATTTTGCACCAAAACACAGGCAGCCCCAACGCTGAACAAGAGAACAACGGCACTATGTTTCAGTTAATTCATTGTGTCAGTTATTTTATTTTTTTGAATAAAAATCAAAAATAGTGTTGACAAATCGAAAAATACGGTGTATAATAAGCAAGCTGTTGTTAGTAAACAACATTTCGAGGTGTAGCTCAGTTTGGTAGAGTGCTTGGTTTGGGACCAAGATGCCGCAGGTTCAAGTCCTGTCACCTCGACCAAAAAAGGTGGTTTTTTAACCACCTTTTATTTTTTGCCAAATTTTCTTAAAGTGCTCTAAAATGGCTTAAACACTGGGATTATGAGCTGTTGCTCAGTTAATTTGAGTAAACTTGAAAACACTTGAATTAAGAGGCTCAATGTCAATAGTTGGGGTAACCCGTAAAAACAGAATATATGAGAATTACAAGCGGCAGCGAATTAAGCTGTCGCTTGTTTTAATGGGTTTACCCAGTGCCACGCTTGCGTGGCACAAACAACCACCCGCTATGCGGGTGTGCATAAAAAGTTATACAAAAAAATCACCAATCGTATTACAATAAGAATGTTCAAGTCTATTGTAAAAAAAGAAAGGTGATTTTAATGGCAAATAAAACAAATAGTTTATCCCACACAAAATGGATGTGCAAATACCATGTAGTGTTTGTGCCAAAGTATAGAAGAAAAATAATATATGCACAGTATCGACAGAGTTTGCAAGACATAATAAGATTGTTATGTCAGTACAAAGGAGTGGAGATACTAGAGGGGCATATGATGATAGATCATGTACACTTGCTCTTAAGTATACCACCGAAGATGAGTGTGTCAAGTTTTATGGGATATTTAAAAGGAAAAAGTGCGTTAATGATGTTTGAGAAACACGCAAATCTGAAGTATAAGTTTGGAAATAGGCACTTTTGGGCAGAAGGATATTATGTGAGTACAGTAGGTCTAAATGAAGCAACCATAAGGAAATACATAGAAGACCAAGAAAAGCATGATATAGCACTAGATAAATTAAGTGTACGAGAATATGAAGACCCTTTTAAGGGTGGCGAGTAATACAAACACCCTTTAAGGGGTGGCGAAAGAGGCAAAGGCAATAGGCTTGAACCAAGTGAAAGCCAGCGTCTTGAGACGCTGGCCGGTAGCATGGGCTTATAGCCCTAGAGCAAACCACCCGTTGGACGGGTGGTTTTGATTCAACAAAAAATCATCACAAATGAGAAAAATTACCTACATATTGTTGACTAATCATAATTAAAGATATAAAATTTAGTTACAGATGCAAGTATCATCAAAACATACTTTTTAGGAGGCATAATAATGAAAGCAAAAAGAATAATGCCGTTATTGCTTTCTGCAATAATGATGGTAGGCACGGCAACAGCAGTTCCGTTTACGGCAAGCGCTGTTGAAACGAATGCCCCTGTTGTTTCGGCACAGTCAGCAAAGACAAGTCTTGCAACCCCGAAAATCTCAAAGGCTGAAAGTATAAACGGCGGTGTAAAAATAAGCTGGGGCAAGGTAAAAGGTGCGGTAAAATACAGAGTTTACTACAAGGGCAGTAAGGGCTGGACAAGGCTTGCAGATACAACCTCAACTGCATACACAGACAAAGCCGTTTCATCGGGCAAGAATTATACATATACCGTAAGATGCATTAGTGCAGATGCAAAGAGATTCACAAGCGGATACGATTCAAAGGGCAAAACTGTAAAATATATTTCAGCTCCGAAGATTACCAAAGCCGAGAGCGTAAACGGCGGTGTAAAAATAAGCTGGGGCAAGGTGAACGGTGCTGAAAAGTACAGAATTTACTACAAGGGCAGTAAGGGCTGGACAAGGCTTGCCGACACAACCTCAACTGCATACACAGACAGTAAGGTTTCATCAGGCAAGACATACACCTACACCGTGAGATGTATCAACTCATCTGCAACTAAGTTCACAAGCGGATACGATTCAAAGGGCAAATCCGTAAAATATATTTCAGCTCCTAAGATTACCAAAGCCGAGAGCGTAAACGGCGGTGTAAAAATCAGTTGGAACAAATCAAACGGTGCGGTAAAATACAGAGTTTACTACAAGGGCAGTAAGGGCTGGACAAGGCTTGCAGATACAACCTCAACTGCATACACAGACAAAGCCGTTTCATCGGGCAAGAATTATACATATACCGTAAGATGCATTAGTGCAGATGCAAAGAGATTCACAAGCGGTTATAATGGCAAAGGCAAGTCAATTAAATATGTAGCCGCTCCTAAAATTTCAAAAACTGAGGCAACCTATAACAGCGTAAAAATCAGCTGGGGCAAGGTGAACGGTGCTGAAAAATACCGTGTGTATGTAAAGAACGGCAAAAGCTGGAAAAAGCTTGCAGACACAACCTCAACCACATTCAATGATAAGAATGTAAGTGCCAAAAAAACATATACCTACACAGTAAGATGTATCAATTCATCAGCTAACAAGTTCACAAGTGGATATGATTCAAAGGGTGTTACCGTAACAGTCCCTGTAAATCCAACTCAAGATATTAAGATTGGTGACAATTACGAAAATCGGGGAGTGGTAACCGGAATTAGGTACTATAAAAAACATGACGAGGTAACAATCCACCACTACAGTGAGTGGGTTTCAACTACCCGAGAAGAGCCGGTATTTAGTTCTGGCTACATAGATGTATGTAATAATTGTGGGCAAGAATTAGCAGATTCTCACCAATTAGAAGAGCATATGCTTTGGGAAGTAAGAGAAAATGATGGCTGGGGTTCTTATCACGCAGTAGAAGTTACAAAACAGGTTGGTACTAAAATAGTAGAAGGTGGTCATTGGACAGAAGAGTGGGAAGAAACGATTTCACATGCTTATTATGAAAAAGTATCAGCTAACGATGACTGGGATCTAAAACAAATTGATTGGAAAGGTAAATCAATGAGCGGTACAGATAATATACATAGATAAATATTACATCTGAGGATGTACACATCACTCATTGTGACAAACATGTTGACGAAGGTGTACCGAGCGGTTACTACAGTGATGTTATATCATTCAAAGTCGGTGAACGCGTACAGCGTGAAGGTTGGTATGTCGATTAAAAACCCGTAACAAACATGGCTGACAAAAGCCGTGACATAAATTCAAAAAGACCTCGTGAAAATATCCACGGGGTCTTTTCATTATGCGAAAGGAGAATAACCAAATGCTTGACTTTTTCACAGACCTCTATTACTACAAAAAAGCCTATCTCATAGGCGAAGACTGCCTCGGTTATGCAGTACAACCCTAAATATTTATGCTCACGCTTTTAAAGAGGCGGAGGCAAAGGCTCTGGGAGCAGTTGCAGATGTACTTGACAGCAATAGCTTTAACAAGACTAAACAGGCTTAAATATACTCAATAGCGCACAAAATCGAAATATAAGAAAAAACAAACCTCGAAAAAGCGCATAAACAAGCGATTTTTCGAGGTTTTCTGGTGGTGCAGGTAACCCTGACAAGTGGCTTATTTATCGGCTTTTTATGGTGTGACAGTAAAGTTGACAGTGCATTTTCGGACAGTCATACTATTGCAATGTTATTGCTCTTCATATAGCTGTCAGCTACAGCAAGATTTTCCATACTGTATTTTTGGAAAACATCACAGTATGTATCAAGCGTAATTCTTATATCAGTATGACCGAGAAGATTTTGCAGTACCTTTGCAGGCATACCTGATTCAATACATCTTGTTGCATATGTGTGACGAAGTGAATGTAAATCAACCTTTCCGTAAACACTCTTATCAAGTATATCATACTTTTTCAGCGTGTTTGCGTATTGATAATTTACCTGATTAGTTGTGACAAGTTTATCCACACTTGAAGCAAATATAAGACCGTCTTTTTTATCTCCGATACACTGTTTTAAAAAATCAGCCATATCATCATTAAAATAGATTGTACGCATACCTGCTTTAGTCTTTGTTGAGCCGCTTATATATGTTTTGCCGTTAAGACCTCTGCTGACAGTCTTACAAACATTTATTGTACGGTCATTAAAGTTAATATCTTTGACTTCTAAGGCGTTAATTTCGCCCATACGCATGCCTGTAAACATTGACAAAAGCATTTGTTCCGAATAGCGTATATCCTCGCTTTTGAGAACATCTATCAGCTTTTTCTGTTCATCAACAGTCAATGCTCTTACTTTTACAAGCTCCTGCTTTGACTTTGGCTTTCTGATGTTCAGCATAATGTTTTCTGTAACAATTTTCTTCCTTACAGCTTCATTGAAAACTGACTTTAAAAGCTGATATGCTTTATCCAAGTATGACTGCGAATAAGAGATTTTAGAAATGAAAAAATGCTTTATTACATCTTCCGTAATCTCACGCATTGCTAAATCATAAATAGGACTCATTGACTTTAATGTTTCATTCTTGCGGTCATATGAAGTTTGCTTAATCTCATTAAGAGAGAATTGTTCTTCAATCATCTTTTCGGCAAGCTCATAGACAGTTGTGTTATCGGGTTCGTCAAAAAATCCTGCTTTTGCCTGAATACGATATTCAAGCAACTTATTCTTAACAATGCGTTCGGTTTTACCGTAAGCCGTCTTGCGTTTTTTCTCACCGTTAATTTCAAGCGTTATCTGACCTGCAAAGCATTTTCTGCTTTTAACATAGTATACAGAACCGTCACCGTAATCAAGTTTCTTACATTTTGACTTTGGTTTTGTGCTTTTTGTGTTAATAAAAATCGTTCCTTTCCCAACCGTAAAGCACAAAAGATTTTTACTATATCAGTATTGTATAGCCTTAAATCTTTTGTGTCAATACGGTTGCTTAAATATTATGTGAATGCTTTAAATACTCATACCCTTCTTTTCTGCGACCAGTTAAGAAAAGCATTTAGCTCAACTTTAAGATTTTTACCTACCCGTATTAAAGGGAAATCTGCTCTCAACATAATATTGCGTGCAGTAGGCAAGGAACAACCAAGTGCTTCGGCAACCTCTTTAGTACCGATGAATTTAATCTCTACACTCATATTAAGTCCTCCTTTTCATCAGGAAGGCTTTCTACAAGCTCAAGAAACTCCTTACAAGAAGTGCGTCTGCCGTCCTTATCTCTGGTGGGGTGGTAATTTTCACCGTGAAGAGGAATACCAAGTCCACCTAAGTAATAACGAAGGTCTTCAAAGCTGTACCCATTATTTGATGAACCAATTCGTTGATTTGTATTCTTATCTACAATCCAATATCTTTGACAAGGTCTGTATCTCAAAGCCTTGTAGCCTAAGTAAACTGGTTGTAAGTCATATCCTGCTACACTAAACACTTCTTTGATACGCCAACTGGAATAATAATCATATGTCGTCATAAAGGTTAAATCGCTGAGCTCGCTACCGCCTGTATATTCGAGAATTTCATCTGAATCATCTTCATCACACATATTCTTTTTCTCATCATTCATATGCTACCACCTTCCGTTTCTTCTGCGTGAAAATAGGGTATATCTTCAAACAAAGCGAACTGAATGATGTAATCACATATGCGAGGTGAATTGTAAAAGTAACCGTCAATACAATGCTCACTAAGACCGTATGAGGTTGCCGCACTGTATATACAGCTATATGACTGGAGAAAATTCGAAAGAGTCATAACTCCGACTCTATCAAAAATTTTGTCATGAAATATCAGAGAACCGCCTCTTGACACTTGTTCACTATAATAAGTCCCAAGCAGTTTGTCCTCTAAAATATCAACTCTGTCGCACCAATTTTTAATACCTGTTGTGATTCCGATATTAAGAATTGTGTCAATGTCCTCTTTTGGCAAATGAACCGTATGCTTTTGTATTTGACCGTTAAAGTCCTCAAAAGCTACTAAAAGGTCATTTGTTAGCTTCCAATACTTTACTACTTCATTAAGCATATAATTATCACTCATAATCATTCTCCTTATAGAAAATTATAATATAAAAATATGAAGTAAGATAATCATATTTCTATGGTAACCAGTTTTTAGGTTTTTCGGTTTTTATTTGTGTGTTTATAAGAAATTAAGTTTCTCGGTATTTATGTATTTCGGGTTCAATATCTCACTCCATATCCTTTGAATAAAAAGTGCGTTCAAATTCTTCATCAGATACTACCTGATTATCTGTGTTACTGCTTGTATTTATTGCCGTTAGTGTAAACGGATTGTCACTTTCAGAAATTTTCTTTATAATCTCTGCAACATCAATCTTTGTAAGGTCAACACTGACAAAGCAATCTGATAAACTTTGCTGTGATAAACTAAGAAAATTCTTTCTAAGCCAAGCCCTTATCTGAGGGTTAATTTCAAGTTTTTTCTTATGGTATTTCTTGTATATTTCATACAGAATACTCCAAAATTCAGCAACAGCTTTTTCACCCCATATAACGCTGATTTTGTATATCAAAGGGAACAAACCGCTACCGTAAATAATATGCTGAATGCTTTTATTCAAACTATTGTTAGCAGGACTTTCACAACGCAAAGCGTGAAAATTACTGCATTCAATTATTTTAAGCAGGTCGTTTGTAAAATCAGTAAAACAGCTGTTAAGAGGGTCATAAAAACGGTATCTGTCACATATTTTGCTTGCAATGAACTGCGATACAGAAACATCATCTGTTATATGTTCCAATTGCTCGGTTATTTGATGAGCATAGTTTCCTCTGTATGAAGCCTCAAATCTAACCCAACTGTCGCACTGCAATGCTTCATCAAGGCGAAAACCGTTGTTGCTAATTTGCTCCGATTTTTTATCATAAACCCGAAGTAGTGACTGTGCGTTTTCAGCCCTTGAACCGATATAGATTGACTCAGTCACCAAATTTTTTTCAACAGAAGAAATCTTTCTTTTACTGTGTCTGTAGTTACAGTCAAGCACCTGTAGACTTTCGTCCTTTAACCTGCTGTATATGCTATGCGGTGATAAATCATAATTTTTGTAGTCAGCAGTTAAATCTATACGGCTCAGTCTGTATCTGTATAACGGACTTTCAATGTTGCTTAAAAACTTTCCGATATTTATATTCTCACCGTAGAAATCAAAATACCGCTTTTGATATACTGCCCAAGAGTGAGCAGAGAAACGAACTAATATTCCCATATGCACAAAAGTTTCGTGTAACGCTATAGTGAAATAATATGGAGCGTTCTCAATAGTAAATGCTTGTGAATATGCCTGCGGCTTTTTATCACGCATTTCTACAACTTTACCGAGCAACAATTCTATGTCCGCCTTATAGATAAATTCCTGTATCATTGAATAAGCTGTACTTTGCCAATCGTTACAAACATCATCAATCGGATAAAAGAAAACTAAAGAAAATTCATCTACACCGACTTTCAATTCTTTATCCATTCATATAATCACTCCTATAATATCGAACGCATATTCGATAAAATTATATTATCCCCTTCATTAAAGTGAGGGGATTGACTTGCCGTCAGGCGGTTCGCACCTTGACGGTGCTACCGCCCACGGCAAAGCAATTACTTTTGCGGTTTAAGACTCTCATTAACTAAATGAATAGCACTTGCCTTTGCCGCAATCTGATGTCCTGCACTTGTCCAATACAGCGATAATTCAAGATTATCAAAGCGTACATAAATACGGCTGTTGCCGTCAATAGGATTGTCAATCTGTTTATCACCGTCAATACGAACGCTAAGCCTATCAAACTTATTTTCCTCAAGAATAACGATATACTTATATCCTGTAACCGTGCTTGTTCGGCGTCCATCCACATAGGCATATGACGGTATAACATCTATCAACAATAACTTACTGCCAACAGAACCCAGTACATCAATTTTTGCATTTTTAATATCCATAGCTATCTCCTTTCTGTTTATTTTGAACTTCATTTGAAGTTCTTGATTATATAAAAACACATGGAGTTGCGAATTTTGGGATACTTTGGATAGGAAATACCCCTTTTTAAGAATTTTTAAAAAATTTTTCTGCTTCTTCAAGCCACAACTTCAAGATTTGCGTTTGCTTTGCATAGTCATAATTACGAAGTAATTCCATAAGTTCACTGGGAAAGCCCTCTAAGAGATATGTACCATACAATAAGTAATCTAATGAACATTTTGTAGTGAGCGAAAATCTAATCAGATACTCAAGAGCAGTATTTCTTATGTCTGTGTACTTTTTGCTCTGAACATCACTTTTCTTTGAATGATACTTGTCCATTGTGTTTTTAGATACACCTAACAATTCGCTGAACTGTTTTTGTGTCAATTTCCTTTGTTGATGATTACAAAAATACTTGCGTACCTCATCTAATCGAGCTCTATAATCAAGAAAAAAATCTTCATCTTCATCATCAAAATCTTCGATATATTTTGAATTACCCTCTAATAAATTAAAGCAATTAAAGCAAAAATCGTTAATCTTGCTTTTACCTGAATGTTTACAAATTTTCCTTAATTCTTCAATTTCGGGTAAATTATGACCGAAAACCAAATAATCTAAAGAAACATTAAAACGCAGATGAATGAGAAATAAAAAATCAGTGGACGGAAAAACGATTCCGTGTTCAACCTTACTGACATAATCCTTTTTATAGCTAAATTCAATGTCAGTAAGCGAATAGTCACCGTAATTATCATAATCATCATCAATTTTCGGGTTTAAAAACTCAAGAAACTCATTTACAGTCTTAGGCTGACCGTTAAAGCCTTCTTTTCTAAGCCCCTTTCTCAACTGCTGTATTCTTTCTCCAATAGCCTTCTTGTATGCATTTCTTTGCATAATTATTGACAACTTTCTTGTGCCATAAATTTACACAGAGTGCAGGACACACTCTATAAGTGCTTATGTTAGAAACGCAGGGAAGAATTGATACTCAACCAAGGTTTAGATGTATCAACCACGACAAAAAAGGTATGGTTTTAGATTTTGAAAGTGTTAGGGTACAAAGAAATGTGTTATAGGGTATAGTGCAATTTTGGCTAATAGTAAAAAACGCTATTTTATCGACCATAAAAAATTGCCATAAACCACAAGAAACGACAATTTATTTTAAAGCATAAAAAATAGCCCAATCAGAGTAATGATTGAGCTATTCTTGTGCATAAATATTCAATTTGCTGTATAAATAATTATCGGGATAAAGCTGTTTTTATAACGGCTTTTGTATCGTTTATGTTTCGTAACATAGGCACAACTATTTCTCTCAAAGGCTTTCCGTCAGTTTGCAGATATCCTTTGCCCCTTGATTTTGGTTCTATCATCTCCTTATTATCATTAAATACCATTGCTATACTCTCTTTGCTGAGCGTACCAAGACCTACCACATTGCCAAAGTTATCTCGTCCTGTAATATATGTTGAATCGGCTCTTTGTAGTGACATAATGATAAAAATATTTGCACCTCGACCTAACATAAGAATGTTGGCAAGTTTTTGCTTGTAGTTATCCTGCTCTTTCTTTACGGCTAAAGAACTGAGGAAACCCGACCACTCATCAATACATAAATAAATCGGTTCATATTCTGAATTTACACTTGCATTTGCCATTCTGTTTTGTAATTCATCAAAAACACAGTCAACAGCTTCACCGACAGAATTATGCTTATAGTAATTCCGACAGTCATTAAACTCAATAAAGTCAATGCCTTTAAAGTCTGCCAAAATCAATTTGACAGACTTCTTTGCTATTTGACCTAATATGTATGTTAGAAGATAAGTTTTACCGCTTCCGCTTGGTGCTACTATCAGCATATGAGGTACAGAGGAAAAGTCCACCGTAACAGGCACTTTTACACCCTGTGAAAGAATAGATAAATCTACACCGACAGTTAATTTACTGCTATCAAACCTCATCGTCATACACCTTATCTGTTGTTATATTCAGCTGTTCATCTCTCTTTTTGGATTTGATATAATGCCTTACATCATCTTCACAGCTAATATACATCACGGCAAATTTTAGTAAATGCTGTTCCTCGTTATATACAACCTTTTCAATATATACGCTCGGTATCATACCGTAGGATTTGCTGTTGTAGTATGAGGGTAAATTAACCATGCCGTAATTAAGCAATTGAGCTTCAATATACGATTGGATAATTTGCTTTAATGTATCTTCATCAAAGTCATATGATTTTTTTGGCATAATAATCTGAAAGGTGTAAAAAATACAGTTGTCAACACATAGTGGATTGTACCCCTCTTTTAAGAGAGAACTGCAATCTTTACCAAGCGGAAGTTTTAAAAACTCGTTGTTGCTCTGTAATACATCATACAAAAAGTAAAGTAAGCTCGGATAAACGCTGTTTACAACTTTCATTCTTGCTTTGTTTGAAGCAAAATTAGCTGTTAAGCGAAGAGCGGATTTGATAGATTTTCTGTCGCTCAATTCCAATACCAACAAGAAAACCACAACCAAAACAGTCATTGCAATTAGGCAGATAAACCCTGTCAGCAAATAACTTACTGCTCCTGACAAAGAAAACGGTATTCCGAGTTTGTTGCACTCTGAAAGATATTCAGAGCCGAAAGCCATAATTACGAAAAAAGCTACTGCAAAATAGGTGAGCAGTACCACCCTAAAAGATTTTTTATTCATAAAAAATCCTCCTTCATATTTTTTGAACCTCTAAAGCAATCTTTGAAGTTCTTGATTATATAAAAACACATGGAGTTGCGAATTTTGGGATATTTGTAACTAATCATAACGAAACCGCAGGAAATTTTATATTTTCTGCGGTTTGTTTATTTTATAAGGTTCGCTATGGTTAAAGCCATAGCGTTATTTTTTTGTCCGATTTTTGCCGATATTCACGCTCACAAGCCTTAACTGTTTTCTATATTCAAATCGTCACCGTAGGCTTTAATTTCACATTTTGCTCCGCTTATTTTATAAGTAAAGAATTGCCCTACGGCGTATCGTAAACTTGCTTCTTGACTTATGAAATTTCACTACGCTTTTAATGCTCAAAAAGCCCAGACGATGACGATTTAAACGAATATAAAAAAATCAGAAAGGAGTGAAAAATACAGCGTGAATATCTAAATCGGACTTATTAAAAGCCCACCAATTCAGAATTACCGAATATAAATTTTAATTGAAATCAACTTTCAAAGGAGAAACCATTATGAAATACTTTACAAAATGCAAAACAGCCGAAGACCTCAAAAAGGAATACAGAAGATTAGCTAAACAGCTTCACCCCGATTTAGGCGGTGATACAGAAGAATTTAAGGTAATGCAAAACGAATATGAGATTATGTGGGAACGCCTGAAAAATATACATACAAATTCAGAGGGCGAAACCTACACCAAAGAAACAACGGAAACACCGCAGGAATTTATAAATATAATCAATGTGCTTACAAGCCTTTCGGACATTGAGGTTGAAATTTGCGGTACTTGGATTTGGGTATCAGGAAATACCAAAGCACACAAAGAAATGTTGAAAGAATTAAAATTCCGATACGCTCATAAAAAACAGGCTTGGTATTACCACACAGAACCGTACCGCAAGAGAAGCAAACGAGAATTAATGCTTGATGAAATCCGTGATATGTTTGGTTCTGAAAAGTATAATCAAAGCGAAAACAAAACTCCGACATTACACAGTTGACAAAAAAGGGGAACAGCTGAAAAGTTGTTCCCCCTAAAATTGAAATCACTTTCAAATTTTACAGTTTCATTCATATAATTTTTGAAAGTTATTTTACAAAAATATTGAATTTTCACATATTATATGCTAAAATAAAAGTGCCAAACAAAATTTAATTAAACTATGCTTGAATGTGTGTATTTTTATTTGGGTAAAAATACAGGCTCTGTTTTAGCATACTTTCTTAGTATAGTTTAAAATTTTGTTTGGCGACAAAAGGGCTATGTATTTTTCGGGTGCGTAGCTTGTCTATGTACCCTTTTTTTATGAAAAATAAAAAGTTTTAATAAAATTTAATTTTTTCTCACAAAAAATGAACCTTTTCGACATTTCAATTGTCTAATATATAGAGCTTACGACATAAGCCCTTTGTCGCCAAGAATATATGATGAGAGGAAATGGAATTTTATGAAAAAAATTATTTGTTTAGCACTGGTTGCAACCTTTATAACCTCTTTGGTTGGGTGTTCAAATTTAGCTCCCGAAAGTAGCAATAACAGCGAATCTGCAAAACCTAAAAGTATAAAGAAATTATATGAGCGTGAAGTTATTCAATTTGCCGAAGATAACGGTTATGAATTTGAAAGGTCTGATACTTCTGATATTGCTTCTGACAGCGGTGAAACTTTAGGTGCTTTAACAGGTGTCAGAATTTCAGGTGTAGTTTCAGGAAACAAAGAAAATGAAACAACCACAGGTGTATCGGCAAGTAATCAAAAGAGTGTTTATGGCAATAACATAATCAATGCAGGAAGCTCCTACGGCGGTAACTTTACGATTATGTACATAGCGTATTCTTCAAATGAATACGCAGAAGCAGGAGTAAGCTCTTTTATTTATGATTTGGAAGATAGTTATTATTTTCGTGAAAAAGAGCATTACACAGTGGCAGATGAATCAGGCGATAATTATTATAAGCACACATTTTATATGAATCCTGATGATGAACTGATAGATACGGACTATTTCCAATATTGTGAATTTTATTCAATCGACAATACTGTATTGATACTAATGGTTAATAATGCTTCCGTAAAAGATGAAGCACTTAAAAAGTTTAACAGCTTATTTCAATACAACAAATAATAGAGGGGCAATGGTATGAAAACCACAAAATCTTTAATTTTATTGATTGCAATGTTAGTGCCAATGACAAGTGTTGCTTTAAGTGGCTGTAATGGAAATAACGAAGTTTCAAAGGCTACCCCCGACCAAGCGACCGCACTAATTACAACACAGCAAGTAACTACACAGGCACAAACAGAACCAACGGTTGCAGAAACTACACAAGCACCAAAAACTGATTACAAGGAAGCATACAAAGCATATAAAACTATACTTCAACAAAATGCTTTTGAAATTAAAGCGTATGATTATCAGAACAAAACAGATGAATCAAAGCAAATTGTCTTTGCGGATATAATGGGTGATTTTACCCCTGAACTGATATTTGTTAAGTCTGTTGAAGATACATACAACGATTACACATATGTAACGCTAAATATATATACTTATTCTGACGGAGAGTGTAAAAAGATTTCTTTTAAAAATAAGGACGAATACCAGTTACAAACATCACTTCAACATACATATGACCCGTACATTTTATTTAAATCATCAGACGGAAAAGATTTATACTTGTTTACACAGAGAAGAATGACATCTAATGTGTGCAGATTTTTCAAATTTACAACTGATAATTGTGAAGAAAATGAAATTGATTTTAAAATGATTATGGAACAGACAAAAACTGAGATTCCTAATATCAGCAATTCGGGCAAGCTATTTGATAAAGAAGTCGGCTACAGTAAATGCGATAAATACAAATACAGCATACTTGATAATATGGGTTCTTTGCTGTTGTACAGCGATTATATGGACGCTGAATATGATAACTATTACAGCCCTGAAAAGTGCAAAGCTATGTCATACACGGAAGCAATGTCATTTTTAGATAAATATGATGATAAATCAGAAACAAAAGTAGATTACAGCCCAATAGCAGGATTTTACAGAGTGCGTAAAAACGGTATGGTAAGCAGTACAGTTGAAATAGCTGATGACGGTACTTTTGTAAGTGAAGTGAAAGGATTTTCAGCAAATAAATACTATGAATCTATTTGTCACGGTGTAATTACAAACCTTAAAAAGGTGAATGATAACAAATATACATTTAATTGCAGTGATACTGTCCTTGATGAATCTGAAACAAGGAATATAAGCGGTAAAACTTGGACAATAGAACATTGTGATAATGATTTTGACACAACAGATGAAATTACTCTTTATACAGAGGGAACAATTCCTGCTGATATGGATTCAGACGATTATAAAAATTATAAATATTGGGATGCACCTAATATTGAACAAGCGATAAAGAATAAAATCATCTTTTTACAAAACGGTTCAATCTACGATTTAAGCAGTAAAGATTGATTTTTTGAAAGAAAAAAATGAAAAAATTGAAAAAATAAAAATTTTTTAAAAAATTTCTCGAAAAAATGAACCTTTTGAGTATTTCAACTGTCTAATATATAGAAACGCAAAAAAATTATAAAGGAGGAAATATTATGAAAACAATCAAAGAGCTTGTATTGAGTGCTAAAAACGGCAATAAAAAAGCATTTGATAAGCTGTATAAACTTACAAGCAATGATGTATGGTTCACTTGCGTTTCTTTGCTCAAAGACGAAGAAAACGCAAAAGACATAATGCAGGAAACCTACATCACCGCATTCTTAAAACTTGATACACTCAAAGATGAAGAAAAATTTTGCGGTTGGCTCACGGCAATAGCAACAAACAAAAGCAAAAATAAATTGAAAGGAAAGGTGGAATATCAGATTGATGATGAAATTCTGATTGCGGAAACTGAAACAGATGAGTTAATGCTCCCCGAAGAGTACATAAACAAAGCCGAAAAAAGAAAGGTGCTTTTACAGATTATAGAAGACACACTTTCATTCAATCAGTATCAGGTTGTTTTGATGTTCTATTTCAACGAGCTGTCAATTGCCGAAATTGCTCAGGCACTTGAAATTTCAGAGGGAACAGTAAAATCTCGCCTAAATTCATCAAGGGCAAAGATGAAAACTGCAATTGAAGATTACGAAAACAAAAGCGGTGACAAGCTTCACGGCGTTGTTGTTGTACCTTTCTTTACAACTATTTTCAAGGAAGAAGCAAATAGCCTTGCAGTACCGAACATTACAATCAAGCTCCCGAACGGACAGACACTTGCAACCTCTGCAACAAAAGGCATTGCAACAGGTGCAAAGTCAACAGTTTCATCTATCGTAAAGGCAACAGCAACTGCGACAGTAAAAACAAAGGTAATTGCCGTTGTCTGCGGTGCTACAATACTTGCAGGCACATCAGCAGTCGGCATAAGCATTCTTGCAGGCTGTAACGCTGAGAAAGAACCGACAGAACCGTCAGTAATATCTTCAACCGTACAGACATCAACTGTTCCAACAACTGTACCTAAAACTACAGTACCAAAGGCAGTTAAAGATTTGGTAGACAAGGGTGAAATCAAGGTCGACAAAGACGGCAACATCACTGATAAGAATGGTAAGAAAGTTGAAGTAAAAGACGGCAAAGTAGAAGTAAAAACCGATGACGGTAAGACAGTTACAGTTAAGGTTGACGATGTAAAAACTACGGTATCTAACAAAAACAACAGCAACAAGGGTAACACCGAAAAGAAAGAAGATACTAAGAAAGACAACACTTCAAAGACAAATACATCTGATAACGACAAGAAGCCAGCTAAGCCAAGCAACTCTTCAAGTAATAATCAGAAGCCAGCTAAGCCAAACAACTCTTCGAGTAATAACCAGAAGCCAGCGTCTAAGCCGAGTGAGTCATCAAAGACTGAAACACCTACAGCGAAGCCAAAAAAGAAGGTATGGGTAGATGATTACAAAACAGTACACCACGAAGGTTATTGGAAGGTAGTAGGTACAGAAGAGGAGCCAGTATATGGTTGGGTAGGAGTATATGTATGCAATGACTGCGGTATGAAGTTAACAGATGCTAACCTGAATGAACATCTTCTTTGGGAAGCGGAAGAAAATGGTGGCAAAGGTTCATATCATGTGGCAGAGGACTATGTACAGACAGGCACAAAAACAGTAGAGAAGAAGGAATGGGTAAAACCTTATGATGAAAAGGTTAAAGACGGCGGTCACTACGAGTACAGATAATTAAATTTGACAGCAAGTATAAATCCTTAAAATAATTATTAGGAAGAGAGGGTTCATAAAGAACCCTCTTTTTCTATGCTAAAAAAATAAATATTATACTAAAGAAAGTATTCAATTTAATTATAATATATGGTATAATATAATAAAATAAAAGGAAAGGTTGTGGAGTATATGGAATATATTAATTGCTTGTTGTTATTATTCATCTATTTCGTAGTGATAGAATTTTCATATGCAATGGACTTAGTTTCATGGTACAAGAGAGGTAAACATAGTGTAGCTTTTTGTATATTGATGGTTGTGGGTGGAATAGTACTTGTATCGGTATTAATTTATATGGGGTACACTTTTAAATAGTATCTTTAGAAAGTAATTATATTTAAAATAGAAAAGAGGTATTAAGATGACAATATGTAGTTTTGTAGGTGATGAGGCATAATGTTAATTGAGAACAAAAATATAGAGGATTGTTATGGTATGGGAATGCTCTGTAATCAACAAAATAAAAAAAGAGGTTAAGCATTAGAAAAAATTGCTTAACCTCTTTGTTGTTTTAATAATAGAAAAATCTTTTGTGTTACGGTGTAATAAAATTTAAAAATATATTATCTTGTTTCCTTGAAAATCGGCAGGCAAACTAAAATGACAGTAAGTTTGACAGTAAGTTTGACTGCATTTTATCTTGTTTTAACTTAATTCAAAATTACTCAACTGAATTTTTAAAATCTCAAAAACCCAGTGTTTAAGCCACTTTTAAGGCATTTTAAGTAATTTTGGCAAAAAATAAAAGGCGGTTAAAAAACCACCTTTACTGGTGCAGGTAACAGGACTTGAACCTGCATGAAATTGCTTTCACATGGACCTGAACCATGCGCGTCTGCCAATTCCGCCATACCTGCTTATTTAATTTTGTTGTACAAATTAGTTGTGAGTTAATCACATATCTGCCAACCTGAGATATAGCCACAACGCTACCCCTGACCTACTGTTTAGAAGGCAGTTGGTCACTCTTAGCAGCCATTATTTGTGCAACACCCAAAATGTGCTATATTATTATAGCAGACCGACAGGTAAGTGTCAAGTGACATTTACTTTATCGGTCTGTTTTACGCTGATTATTTATCAGAATCGGGTTTGCGGATTTTGAAACCGTCATATTTTCCGATGTCGCAGAGGGTAATTTCGTGGCAACCCATTCTTGTTGAAAGCGGTGCAAGCTCCATATAGTCGCCGTAGAGGAAAGTAAGGTACTTGTCATATTCCTTTGGCACGGGGAACTTGTAACCCTCAAAGTCGGCATAAGCAACATCGTCAAGATATTCCTTTGGAAAAGCACCGTTATAAATATTTCTGCCCATTCCGTCATAGAGATATTTTGCATTCTTTTTGTTTTTAAAGAATTTTAAAGTGCGGACTTCAAGCCACATACTGAATCTGAGCGGAAATATTTTCTTGCAGAAATTTGTTACAATGCTCTGGATTCTACTGCCGTTTTCAGCCTTGCGATTATTCCATTTATTGAACACCAGCGCTCTTGTGAACAGGGTCATTGCCATATGAATTTTTCGTCCGATTGCAGAATTTGCTGTTTTGTCGTGACAGAAAATATCAAACGCAATTCCGTTGTGCATTGCGTGATGGTCTTTTGCAAAGTCGGTTGCAAAGAAAGTGTCGTCAAGTCTGACCTTGGCAAATTCATAGAAACAAGCCTTGTCCGTATGGTACGATTGAAAAGTCATATTGCTCGGAAGTTCCTTTGGCGCAATCTCGCAAAAGCGGTCAAAATCTTCACGCAACATCATAATATCGGCATCATCATCCCACGGAATGAATCCTTTGTGACGGATTGCACCGAGAAGTGTTCCGCCGCCGAGAAAATATTTTATGTTGTGCTTTCGACAAATTCTGTCAGTTTCAAGCAGAAATGCAAGCTGAATTTCGTGAATTGAATCAAGTCTGCGCTCGTGTGAGTGGGGGATACGCAGAACTTTTTCGGCCTTCATCTTGTCCATTATGCAGATTTTCAGCATGGTTTCAAGGTCAATGTCGGGAGTGCATCCGTTTATGGAAATCTTGTTTGAATTTATTGCACAGCCGTCAAGCTCCGTAAAATTGCCCGACTCAATTGTACAGCGACTGCCGTAAATATCGTTGAGAACAGCCGCAATCATAATCAGTGATGCATTGCAGTTTTTGCCGCCGACATTATAAACTGCGTTTTCTTCAAGATTTGTCATTGCGAAAACAATCGCCTTTAAAACATCGTTGATATAAACAAAGGTGCAGCGATCCCTTGTTGCAGGAACAACTGTGTCACGGCGGTTGGCTATATCGTCAAAAACAGGATCAAGCACGCTTGTAAAGTTGCTTGACGCTCCCAAAATTATGCCCGTTCTGAGCGTTGTAACGGTTGATTCGCTGTTCTTCAAAACCGAGTGCAAGGTGGTTTCTCTCGTTCTCATAAGCTGACCTGCAAGCGATGAGGGAGAGGTTGCGTCAAGTTCTGCGTACTCGTTTTCGGAATAAACTCTGTGCGGTTTGGCTTTGCCGTAAATTCTGCTGTCGTTCACAACGACAACCCTTGCGCCTGTGGCTTTTGCAATTTTGGCACAGGCATTTATCTCTGCAATGCCGTCAATCATAATCTGTGGGTTGTTGTCTGTATGTTCGCCGCAGATTCCTGTTGTAATTACATAGTCGGCACTTGAAATTTCTGATGCAGAATTATAATCAACAAAATCAAAATCATCTCTTAACAAGAGTTCGCTGTGGTATGATGCCATTGCGTTGCGTGATTTGCCGAGAAGGATAACTTTTATTCCGAGCCTTTTAGCATCGTTATTGTACAGAAAGGCATAACAAAGACACCTTGCAAGTTCACCGCCCGAGATGACAATTGTTTTGTTCCTGAGCTTTGCAAGAGTTTCTTTTTCAACTCCGGGCAATGCCGCCCTGTCGGCCTCAAATTCGTTTAAAAAATCTTTAATACGCATTACTTTATCCTTCGTAATTCTGCACGCAGTTCTGTTGCTCTTATACTGCGTTTTATTCCGTCTTTAAGCGTGGTTTTCGGACTAAAGCCGAGTGATTTTATTTTATCGTTGCACAAAACATACGGTGTGGGGGATGACGGAGAAAATTCAGGTTCTTCTTCGTCTTTTCTGTGAACGAACACTACGGAGAGATTTTTTTCGGGATTTGCCGATTTTACAAGCTGTGCAAATTCCCGCATTGTCACATTTGCGTTATCGTTTGAAATGTTGTATGCCTCACCGCTTTTTCCGTTAAGCAAAATATCAATCAATGCAGAAACCGTGTCCGTCACATAGCAGAAGCTGAACTTTCCGCCACCGTTATCCGTAAGCATAATGCTCTGATTTTTTGCCGCACTGACAATCAGCTTTGCCCATTTTCTTTCATCGCTCATTCTGACACCTCCGAGTGTGGGGCAGGGACGGGCGATTTTTACATTCATACCGAACTTTTCAGCATAGCAAACAGCAAGTGTTTCGGCTGAACGCATACTTTGTGCGTATGCACTGTCGGCATCGGTCGGATCAAGATAGCCGAGGTCGTTTTCGGAAATGTTATTTTTACCGCTGAAAACCTCCCCGTAAACCATATATGAAGATACGAGCAGAACCGATTCGGCATTTGACTCTTTTGCATATTCAAGCACATTTGCAAAGCCCGAAATGATTGTATCCGCAATCTCGGGATTACTGCAATCTTCCTCTGCAACCTCACACGGGCAGTTGCAGTATATTACAAAGTCGGCCCTTTCAATCTCCGGAAAGTTCTTTGACTCTCCGATTTCAACAACAAAATCTTTGCGGAGAGTAAGGCTGCCGAACTGCTTTTCGGCATCTTCACGGCTTTTTGCAAGGGTGATTACCCTTGTGTTGTTTTCGAAAAAATCATTGCCGTCAAGCAATGCGCATATAATGTAATATGCAATAAGTCCGTGACAGTCCGACACGAAAACAGTCTTGTTTTTTAACTGTTGAAAATTTATCCTGTTGTCTGCAATTCTTTTAATGTCCTCAAAAATTTCGGAGGACAGATTGCCTTTTACGGTACAGTCCATATGGGTTTACCTCTCAGATAAATCAGAAAAGCTCCGCAATTGTGGAGCTTTTGCTTTATTCCGAAACGGAATTATTTTTTCTTTTTTGATTCCTCATAAACTCTGAGGGTTTCATCTGTCGGTCCGTCAAACATAACAGTTCCTTTTTTCAGGAAGATTGAACGCGCGCAGATTTCTTTAACCGAAGCGGCATTGTGACTTACATAAAGTACGGTTACACCGCTTTCGATAATCTCTTTAATTTTACTTTTACACTTCTTTTTGAAGGTTGCGTCACCGACCGAGAGCGCCTCATCAACAACAAGAATATCGGGTTCAATGTTGACATTGATAGCAAAACCAAGACGCATTTTCATACCGCTTGAGTATGTTCTTACAGGCTGGTCAATGTAATCTCCAAGCTCTGCAAAGTCGATGATTTTCTCCTCAATCTGCTTAATGTAGCTGTCCTCAAGACCGAGAACATAACCCTTCAGATAAATGTTTTCTCTGCCTGTCATTTCCATGGAAAAGCCTGCAGTGAGCTCAAGCAATGCGGCAACCTTGCCATCAACGGTGATTTCGCCTTCGTCGGGAAATGCAACGCCCGTAATCATCTTGAGCAGAGTTGACTTGCCTGCACCGTTGTCGCCGACAATACCAACCGATTCGCCACGGTTGATTACCATTGAAACATTGTTAAGTGCCTTGTTTGTTTTTGCATTTCTCGGCTTAAAGAAAAGAGCCTTGAATCTTGCTTTGTCATCTTTGTAGAGAGTGTAGGTTTTGCTGACATTTTTAAAGGTAATAATCGGATCGGATACTTTTGTTTCAGCCATAATATTACCTCCTTAAAGTACATCAGGAAGTTTTTTCCTGAGTCTGTTGTAGTTGAAAATACCAAGGGCGAAAATTACAACAAATTCAATTGCAAACACAAGACATTCCGTTTTGTTTGCATAGAACGGTCTGTTGTAGAGGAAACAGTTGCGGTAGCCGTTTACGAAAAAGTTAATCGGATTGATAAGCATAAGCTTGTTGAGGAACGGCGAATCAAAGCCGTAGGAGTTGTACATAATACCCGATAACCAGAAAATACCTGACATAACGGAAACAATCAGGCTTTCAAAGTCCTTACTGAACGCAGACATCGGGGCTGTTGACCATGTGAGCGCAAGGAAGAAGATAAACATCAACGGACAGTACAGGAAGAATTGCAGATTGTACCAGCTCGGTCCGATTGTGAAAAGTACATATGCGTACATAAATGCCATAAGAATCAGGTGAACAAAAAGCCTTGAAACCTCAGTATAAGTAAGGATTGTTGAAACGGGGAACTTAACCTTTGTAATAAATTGACGGTTGATTCTCAGTTCCTTTGCACCCTGCGTTATGCTGTCCTGAATAAAGAACCACGGAATGATACCGATGAACATAAAAGTAAAGAAGTCAACAGAAAAAGGCTGTGCTCCGCCGATGTCAAGGTGAAGTGTTTTAAGCTGTTTGATACCGCAGGAAAAAGCGAACCAGTAAACAAAAATTGTAAACGCAGGCTTAACAACAGCCCAAAGAGGACCGATTACGGCGCCTTTGTAAGTTTTAATAAGTTCGTTTTTGGCAAGGAGCAAAATCTGCTTTCCGAAGCCACGATGTTCTTTTAAAATTGTAAACAATTATTATACCATCCTATCTCTTTTTTGATGCACAGGCGCCCGCCTGCAAGTGAATAAAATCGAAAAATGTATTATGCACTCTTTAACAGTATATATTATATTACTTTTTCCTAATTTGTCAATCAAAACAGGGCAATTGAAATCTATTTGTAAGATTGAGCGAATCCCCGTTAATTCTGTGTATTTTGAGTGTTAGCAGAGCGAATATGACAACCTGTCACGGAAACCCTTTAAAATAAGGAATAATACTTTTAAGATAACATAAAATTTAAAGGCTGTATAAATGGGGGATGATTAATTTTAAAAATTCACCAAAATTAAAATCCCGAACAGAGCCTTTAAAAGCTTTGCTCGGGATTAATTTTATTGCTTATCAGTCTGCCTGGATTTTTACAAACTGTTCCTGCATATAGGAATAAACCTCATCGGAAACATTTGAAAATACATAGCATTTGTCAAGATACTCGTCACTCGGGAAGATAAATTCGTTTTTCTTTGCGTCTTCATCAATGTAATCGTCATATGCAACCTGATTGGGTGTTGCATAGTTGAGATATTCAAAGTTTGCGGCGGCAATTTCAGGATCCTGCATAAAGTTGATGAACTTCTCAGCATTTTCCTTGTTCTTACTGCATTTCGGAATACACATTGCGTCATAGAAAAGGTTTGAGCCGTCCTTTGGCATTGCGTAGTCAAGATCCTCGTTGTTATCAATCATTGTCATAATGTCGCCTGCGTAGTACGGAGCAATTGCCGACTGGCTGTTTTCCATTTCAGTAAATACCTGATCCATGACATATTTTTTAAGGAGAGGCTTCTGCTCTTTAAGCTTAGCGGCGGCTTTGTCAACATCTGCCTTGGTGCAGTTAGCAGGATTAATGCCCTCAAGCTGCATTGCAATCGCCATTGCGTCACGGCTGTTGTTAAACATAAGAATCTGACCTGAAAGGTCTTTGTTCCAAAGTGCGTCCCATGAATCGGGCTTTGTCTTAACCTTTGCTTTGTCATAAACCATACCGGTTACGCCCCAGCTGTAGCATACGGTATATTTACCTTCGGGATCGCAGGCAAGCTTTTTGAAACGATCCATAAGATTGTCGTAGTTAGGAATATTGTCAAAGTTAAGCTCCAACAGCATATCCTCATCAATCAATCTGCTGATCATATATTCGGACGGAATGACAACATCATAGCTTACATTACTGTTTTTCAGCATATTGTAAAGTTCTTCGTTGGTTTCATAGGTTGTGTAGTTTACCTTGATGTTGGTGCGTTTTTCAAACTCCTCGATAATGTCGAGTGAGTCATCTTCGCCGTTTGAAATGTACTCGCCCCAGTTGTAAACATTAACTTCTCCTGCGTCAGCTGAGTCAGCCGAAGCGCCTCCGCCGCAGCCTGAAAGGCAAGCCGCACATGTTGCCGTCATTGCAGATGCAAGGACAATGCTGATGATTCTTTTCATTTCTCAATCTCCCTTAAATAAAATTTAAAAATCAAGTTCTCTTTTTCTGCATCTTTTCTTCGTGTCTGTCACGCAGGTTGATTACAACCATAACAATGAGTACAGCAAGGAAAAGCAGCGCCGAAAGAGCGTTGATTTTCGGTGAAATTCTCCTGTGAGTCATCGAGTAAATTTCAATTGAGAGGTTCTGGAATTTTGCACCTCTTGTGAAATATGTTATGATGAAATCGTCAAGAGAATATGTAAAGCTCATGAGCAGGCCCGAAACAATGCCCGGCATAAGCTCATGAATAATTACCTTGTAAAATGCCTGCCATTGGTTACAGCCAAGGTCAAGGGCGGCGTCATAAATGCTCTGATCCATTCGTTTGATTCTCGGCATAACATTAAGCACAACAAACGGGACACAAAAGCATATGTGCGAAATCAAAACGGTGAAAAATCCCATTTCAAAGTTAAAGATAACCCCGAGAGTCGTAAACAAAAGCATAAGCGAAACACCCATTACAATGTCAGGGCTGATAATCGGAATGTTTGACGCATTCTGAATAAGCATTCTCTTTTTGCCTTTAAAATTACTGATGCCGATTGCGGCGGCAGTTCCGAGAATTGTTGCAAAAACAGATGCAAGAACGGCAATAATAACAGTGTTCCACAATGCGTTCATAATATTGTCGTCACGAAAAAGTTGTACATACCATTTGAATGTAAATCCTTTCCAGACGGTAGTTTTGCCGTTGTTGAAGGAATAGAAGATAAGTACGGCAATGGGCGAATAAAGGAAAATAAGCAGGATTGCAATGTAAATTTTTGAAAGAATACCTGTTTTCGTTTTCATTATGCAATCGCCTCCTCATCACCGAACAAGTTCATGATTATCAGGAACACGAAAATAAAAATCATTAATATCAATGAAATTGCCGAACCCGTGTTTTGGTCTGTCCAGAATATTTTTTCAATGACATCACCAATCATAATGTCGTCCGGACCGCCGAGATACTGTGCAACCAGGAATGTGCTTGCACTCGGAACAAATACCATTGTCACACCCGAAATAATTCCGGGAACGCTGAGCGGTGCGACAACCTTTCTGAATACGGTAAAGTTGTTTGAACCGAGATCATGTGCCGCCTCAATAAGACCGTTGTCGATTTTGCTCATAACGGTGTAAATCGGCAGAACCATAAACGGAAGATATTCATACACCATTCCGAGAATTACCGCACCCGTGTTGCCGATGTAGGTTGAATGAATACCCAAAAGCGAAAGCATCATATCAATCGGACCGTTATCCTGCAAAAGCGTTACCCATGCGTAGATTCTGAGCAGAAAGTTCATCCACATAGGAATCATAAGCAGCATAATGAGCGTGTTCTGGGTTGATTCCTTCATTCTCGTGAGAAGGTATGCAAGCGGATATGCAAGTACAAGACAGATTGCCGTTGAAATAAGCGCAATCCAAAGTGATTTTACAAAAATATTTGTGTAGTAAAACGCATTTGTGAATGCCTGAAGAGAAAAATTACCGTTTTTGTCGGTAAAGGCGGTAAAGCCGATCATAATAATCGGAATCATTGTGAAAACAACCATCCAGATTATGTAGGGAATAGAGGGCTTGCGTGATTTCATTTATCAGCCCTCCTTTTCCGAAAACTCTGAGATTACCTCAAACCGAGCCTTTGAAAAGTCAAATGAAAGCGGAACATAGGTTGCAACCTGCTCGTCTGTATCGCTGAGCATGAGCCACTTTCTTTCATCCGATTCAAGAATGATTTCGTTTTGTTCACCCTTGTAAACTACCGATTCGATGTACAAATCCTTCAAATCGCCAACACCGTCGCCTGCAAGTGAAAGAGCGTCGGGCGGAAGAGCAATTTTGAGTTTTGTGCCTTCTTCATAGTATTTATCGGGAACGGTAACGGTTTCGCCCTCAAGCTCAAATTCAAAGGAATTGTCGTTCTGATTTGCGTATGTAACGGTTGCCTCAATAACATTATCATAAAACGGAAGAAGCTTGTTCATAATCTGAATGTTGAACGGGATAACCCTCATACCGATTTTGTTTCCGATTTCAGCCGATTTGGTGGAGTGGATAAGAATTTCACACTTTCCGCATCTTACGCTCATCTCATAGTGAACACCCTTGAAGGTTGTGTTCTCAACAATTCCGACAAGCTGACCGTCCTCGGGAGCGGTAACTTCAATATCCTCGGGACGGATGACAACATCGACAGGCGTGTTTTTGCCGAATCCCTTGTCAACACATTCAAGCTCTTTGCCGAGAATCTGGATTCTGCAGTCGTCAAGCATAATTCCGTTGAGAATATTTGCCTCACCGATAAAGTCGGCAACAAATGCGTTCACAGGCTCGTTGTATATATCCTCGGGAGAGCCGATTTGTTCAATAACACCGTTGTTCATAACAACAACACGGTCGCTCATTGTCAGAGCCTCTTCCTGATCGTGAGTTACATATATAAATGTTTTCTGAGTTTTCTGCTGAATTTCCTTAAGCTCAAGCTGCATACTCTTGCGAAGCTTGAGGTCAAGCGCACCGAGAGGCTCGTCAAGCAGAATGATTTCGGGATCGCACACAAGCGCTCTTGCAATTGCGACACGCTGCTGCTGACCGCCCGAAAGCTTTGTAATTGAACGCTTTTCATAGCCCTTAAGGTCAACGGTTGCAAGCATATCGGTTACACGCTTTTTTATTTCATTTTTCGGCATTTTTTTGAGCTTAAGTCCGAAAGCCACATTATCAAAAACATTGAGGTGAGGAAACAAAGAATATTTCTGGAACACCGTGTTTACATTTCTTTTGTTAGGCGGAGTACCGTTAATTCTTTTGCCGCCAAAAATGACATCACCGCTGTCGGGTTCAACAAAACCGCCGATGATGCGCAGGGTTGTGGTTTTACCGCAGCCTGACGGACCGAGAATCGTAACAAATTCCTTTTCATTTATATCAAGGTTGATGTGGTTAAGAATTACCTCACCGTCAAATTTGATGAAAATATCCTTGAGTGAAACTATTGTTTTCTTTGATGTCTGTTCCATTTATGCACCCCTGTTCCGATGATATAGTAGAAGCCTGTAAGTAAATGAAGTAAAGGCGGAATGTGTCAACTTGCATAAAGTGCAGGCGAACACAGTCCGCCTTGCCGTTTCTGCAAAGACATAACCATGATGCTCGGTGTTTTGTGCAGAAAAATAAGACGGCTGTGTTGCTCCGTCCTTTCTTTCACATAAATCCTTATTATTGCTTAAAAAGCAATAGTCGCAATACAATTTGAATTATATTCTAAATGCATAAAAATGTCAATCAATATTGCGTAAAAACAAAATGTATTTTTTTGAAAAATAAAATTCTTTTAGAGAAACATACCGAGAATCAAAGCTATGAGAATTGAATATAATGTTATTTAATGCAAATTTATTGTCACCGATTGTTCCTTTGCAGTATCAGCAGTAAAATCTGCACAAAAAAGTCTGCTTTAATTTGTAACATAGGGTATGTACTTTTTTGGACAAATTTGTTATAATTGAAATGAAAATTTTATGAAAGGATGTTTTCACAATGAAGAAAGCAAAAAAAATTGCAAGTCTTGTTGTTGCGTCTGCACTCTTGACATCTTCTTTTGCGGCAATTACCTCCGTAAATGCTGCCGAGATTGATTCCGCACAGGTTGCGTCTGCCGACAATACCCTTCGTGATAAGGTCGGCGATGGTGTTATGCTTCATGCATTCAACTGGTCTTACAATACAATCAAGGAAAATCTTCCCGCAATTGCAGCGGCAGGATACACAACAGTTCAGACCTCTCCCGTTCAGCAGCCGAAGGACTATTCAACCTCGGGTGATGTAGTCGGTCAGTGGTGGAAGCTCTATCAGCCAATCAGCTTCCACATTGCAGAGAAGTCTTGGCTCGGCACAAAGGACGATCTTAAATCGCTTTGTGATGAGGCTGACAAGTACGGCATCAAAATCATCTGCGATATCGTTTCAAACCATGTTGCAAACGCTGATGACGACAAGCCAAACGCTGTCAGCAGTCAGGTTAAACAGTATGAGCCTGATTTCTATAAGAAAAGAAAAACTCTTACCCGTTATTCATACAAAGGCGATGCAAGCGACAGTTCGGTTCAGGCTGTTGTTCAAGGTCATGTTTCAAGGTGTCCTGACCTTGTAACAAATGATACTGTTATCCAGAACTATATTATCAACCTTCTCAAGGAATGTATCGACTGCGGTGTTGACGGCTTCCGTTTTGATGCAGCAAAACACATTGAAACAGAGGATGACGGTGAATATGCGTCAGACTACTGGAAGAATGTAACAACCTCGGCTTCTTCTTACTACACACAGAAAACAGGCAACGACCTCTATATCTACGGTGAAATCCTCAATAACTGCGGTGCAGGCAGAAGCTACAACTCATACACAAAGTATATCAATGTTACCGACAACAGAACAGGTGATGCTGTGCTTTACAATGTTGCAAAGGGTAAGGCAAGTTCAGCCGCAAATGCAACATACCAGTCGGGCGTGGCAGCATCAAATGCGGTTATTTGGGCAGAAAGCCATGACACATATGAGGGCAACTCAGGTTCATGGGGCTACTCAAATACTTCAAGTGTTTCGGATGAAAATGTTGTAAAGGCATGGGCAATCGTAGCTTCAAGAAAAGATTCAACAGCACTTTTCTTTGCCCGTCCGGGAACAGCTCTTATGGGCAATGTTTCAACAGATTCAACCTACAAGAGTACAGCTGTTTCTGAAATCAACAAGTTCCACAACCTTTTTGTAGGTCAGTCGGAAAAGCTCGGTTCTTCAGGCGACATTGCTTATGTTGCAAGAGGCACAAGCGGTATTGTTCTTTCAAATTGTAAAGGCACAAACGCAAGCGTAAGCATTTCAGGCACAGGTCTTGCAGACGGCAAGTACACAGATACAGTTTCAGGTGCAGAGTTTAAGGTTGTAAACGGCGTCCTCACAGGCTCAATCGGTAAGACAGGCGTTGCTGTTGTTTACAACGGTACAACAACTCCAAAGGTAACAAACTCTGTTGAAAGCGGTACATTCAAGGGCGACACAATGACACTTACACTCGGTCTTGAAAACGCAGCATCAGGCACATACTGCCTTGATGATTCAACTCCTGTTAAGTTTACTGACACAACATCAATCCGCATCGGTTCAGACTACAAGCCGGGTGAAACAATCAACCTCACAGTTACGGCAACCGACGGTGTAAAAACTACTTCAACGGTTTATAAGTACACAAAGAGTACTGCTGAGGAATCGGGCGTTTATGTATTCTTCAACCCTGCTACAAAGAAGAACTGGTCAGCTCCTTATCAGGTTTACATCTATGATGAAAACACAGACAAGGGTATGGTTTACAAGAATGCAAACTGGCCGGGCGAAGCAATGACTCTTGATCCTGCTACAGGCTACTATTACTACGAAGTTCCGAAGTCATCATGTATTTCAGCTGATGAAGATGATCAGAATCAGGCTGCATCAAACTTTGACCTTTCGTCTTCAGCCAACACAAGAGTAATTATTTCCGAAAAAGGCGGCGAGCAGTATCCCGGCAGAACAGATGCTGCTATCAGCCTTAACGGTTCTTCAAAGGCATACTCACTTTCAAAGGCAGGTACTTGGGAGGATACAACACTTACCCCGACAAAGGTTGAGATTGAGGCTACAGATGTTACAAAGGGTACGGCAACAGAGCCGACAACAGAGGCTCAGACAACCGCTCCTGTTCCTGCAACCGATCCGACACAGCCGGACACAAAGCCCTCACAGCCGTCAGGCGGTGCTGTTTACGGTGATGTAAACAATGACGGAATTATCTCTGTAGTTGACTCTACACTTGTACAGAAGTTTATTGTTCATAATGAGTCGCTCACAACAGAACAGCAGATTATTGCTGATGTAAACGGCGACAATGTTGTTTCGGTTGTTGATGCTACTGCAATTCAGAAGTATATTGTGCATTCTGAAGGCAGCGGCCGTACAGGTGAGGCTTATACAACGGTTGAACCAACAACCGCAGAGCCAACAACTGCAAAGCCGACCGAAGCTCCTGCAACGGCAGAACCTACAACAAAGCCTGCTGACACATACACTCTTTACTTCAAGACTAAGCTTGGCTGGATGACATCGGACGGTGTTTCGCTCTTTGCTTATGACCTTAACACAGGCGTAAGCTATCAGCTTGAGCAGGATACAGACGCTTACCCGAATGTTTACACAGCCGAAGTTCCCGCAACAGTAACAAATGTCAGCGTTTATCGTAATCTCTCAGAGGTTGACGAAAAGCCTGTAGGCGGCGACGACGGTAATGTTTACAATTGCTGGGATGCAACAGTTTCAAAAACAAACAACTGCATCACACTCAGCAATGACGAAGCTGTTTCAACAGCTCCGTATGCTCCCGAGCAGAAGCCTGCATTCACACTTTCAAGAGTTTACTTTGATAACTCAAAGGCAAACTTCAGCGATGTTTATATCTACGGTTGGGCAGAAAGCGGCCTTAACGAAACAGCCGTTCATATGAATAAGATTGCAGGTACAGATATCTGGTACTACGATTTTGACACACCGCTCAGCCCCGGTGCAAACTGTTTCCTCTTTAAGGACACAGAATCAACCTGGGTAACACAGACAAACGACTTGACAGTTGCTGACGGTAAGAACTGTTTCCGTGCAAATCCGGGTTCAAAGTCCGGCGGTGTCTGGGTAAGTTATTCAGAATAATCTGTTCGGATAAAGCTTATTGAACTGAAACATTCCCCTCGATGAAAAGTCGGGGGGAATGTTATTTTAGAACAGTTTTTTCTTGAAAAAGTGTCGGAAATACAGTATCATACTTTTTAGAGATATATTGTCGAAAAAACACAGAAAAATCAAAAAAAACTTTGGATTGACGCTTATGAAGATGGAACAAATTTTTCGTGAATTTGAACGAGCCTTAGAAAATGAATATTATATGGAACTTGCAAAAAAAGAGGTTATGACTGTTCCCCTTCTCATCGAAGTTTTTCTTGACGATGATTATGCCAATTCTTTGTGGGCGGAACAGCTTCTTGAATGTATAAGCGGGGAAAATCCAAAACTTTTGTACCCGTTTTTTGAATACATTGCAAAAGGTCTTGACAGTAAGAACAGCTATCTTGCATGGAACACATGGAAAATACTTGTAAAGCTTTTGCCTGTTGATTCCGATAATAAGTTTGAACTTGTTAAGGAAAAATTTTACGACGCGCTTTTATCGCACAATCTTCCGGAGTTTTCAATAGCGTGTGATTGCGCTGTCCCTGTTTTTTATTCAAAGCCTAATGAACAGGAGAGGATCCTTAACATAATGAAAAAATCTTCTGAAAAAAAGTTTTATCTTGGCAATGATGAGTTGAAAAACAGCGGCAAAATGGCAGAAGAAAAGGTACAAATTTTCCTTGAAAGAATAATAAACGATAAAACAAAAGCTGAAAACAACGCTTTACTGATATAATCCCCTTAAAGCAGATTCTTGAAAAACAGTTATCAAGGAATGCTCTGAGGGGAGATTTTTATGTAAAAAAGAAGAATGAAAAAATACGGCACTAAAATGGGATAAAGACAATTGTTAAATCATATTTTAGAATTTGTCAATATTATGTTGCAAAAATCCGCAGACGGTAAAATCTGCGGATAAAATGTTTAAAATTAAATTTTTTTAAAATGCTTCTATAAGCGGATTGACTGCACCCGGCTGTATTTTTTCGGGATGGTCAATGTACTCGATTGCCTTGCCGCAACCGTTGATAACGCAGTCTGCGGCGGCTTTGTGAACTCTTACCTTCAGCCTTGTGGATTCGCTGAGAAGCCTTGCAAATCCCGTCAGCTTGGCAAGACCGCCCGTAAGGATTATGCCGTCGGAGTAAATGTCGCCGACAAGCTCAGGCGGAGTCTGTTCAAGCACATCCTTGATTGCTTTTATAATGTTTAGCGCAATGTCCTCGATTACCGGCTTGATTTCGGAATATCCCACATCAATAAATCTGGGCAGACCGCTTACGGCATCTCTGCCTTTAACTCTGAAAAGCTTAGGTTCTTTCGGAATTTTTACACAGCCGACTGAAATTTTGCACTCCTCAGCCATATTTGTACCGATAATCAGGTTATGTTCTTTTCTGATGTATTTAACAATTTCTTCATCCATTGCACAGCCTGCCGACTTAATGCACTTTGAAACCGAAATTCCGCCGAGTGAAAGCACCGCAATGTCAGCCGTACCGCTGCCTATATCTGCAATCAACACACCGTGCGGACTTGTTATGTCGAGTGAACAGCCAATTGCCGCCGCCTTTGGTGCTTCAATAAGATACACCTTGCGGACGCCGATTGAGCTTACTGCGTTTACAACCGCTCTTTTTTCAACCTCTGTAACCTCACTCGGTATTGACGCAACAACCTTCGGCATAGTTACCTTTGTCGGAACAACCTCCTTGATGAGAATTGAAACCATATCTTCAACAAGCTCGGAGCGTGAAATAACGCCGTCGTCAATCGGATGCATTGCTCTTATGCCTGCCGGTGTTTTGCCAATCATTTTATAAGCCTCGTTGCCGACGCCGATAATGTCGTAGGTGTCAACATCAAACGCAACAACGCTTGCTTCGTCAAGCACTATTCCTTTGTTTTCAATAAAAACTCTTGTTCTGTCAGAACCGAGGTCTATAGCTATATTCATTTTAATCACTCCAATGCCGTTTAGCAATGTTTAAATTTATAAAAGCAATGATGTGCAAAGCGTACAGCAGCAAATCTCACCGCATTTGCACTTGTTAAGTATTCTTGCACATTCGCCAAGCGTACTGCCTGTTGTGATGATGTCGTCAATAATCAGTATTCGCTTGCCCTTGATTAAATTTTTGTCAATCGGTGAGTAGACACCTATAACATTTTTTGCTCTTTCAGCCGCTTTTATGCTGTGCTGAGTTTTGTTCTTCTTTGTTTTTACGAGCAAGTTGCCGTATTCCATACCGAGAAGTGCCGCACATTCCCGTGCAAGCAGCTCCGCCTGATTGAAGCCACGCTCTTTTAGGGTATCCTTGTGCATCGGTACGCAGGTTACAATGTCAAATTCTTTGTTACTGTAAACATCTTTTATTGCCCGAACCATTTCGTATGAAAGTAATTCGGCATATGCACCGCAGTTGTGAAATTTAAAGTTGAGAACCGCCCTGCGAAAAATTCCGTCATAGGGAAAGGGAGAGGTACAGATGTAACCTCCCGTTGCATACCGTACAAACGGAAATTTCGGAAATTCTTTTTTGCATTTGTCGCAACATTTTTTGTTCGGTTCAATAACCTTTCCGCAGTACGGACAACGAACCGTAAAGAGAAAGTCCTTTATTCGGCAGTAAATTTTATCAATAAAGTGTGTCATCTCTCAGCAAAAATTCTTTAAGACCGCTGTACCGTTTTGTACGGCGGTTATTGTTTACCATATATTCAACGGTTGACGGATTTCCGACAAGCACAAGCGTTTTCTTTGCCCTTGTAACAGCGGTGTAGAGCAGATTCCTGTAGTAAAGCTGAGGCGGCCCCGAAAACATCGGAATTATAACTGCTTCAAACTCGTTGCCCTGACTTTTGTGTACCGTAATTGCATAGGCAAAGTCGAGATCGCTTGCAGATTCAAAGGTGTACCGTGCAGTCTTATCAAAAAATTTAACGGTAAGCAATTTTATCTTTTTGTCAATTTTTGTGATGATTCCTATGTCGCCGTTGAAAATTCCCTCGCCGGTTTCGCCGTTTTCTCTAAACCAGCGAATATCGTAGTTGTTCTTTATCTGCATAACCTTGTCGCCTGTGCGAAAGGTTTTTGAGCCGATTGTGATTTCAGGTTTTTCATCATCCTTCGGATTGAGCGCCGCCTGCAATTTGTGGTTAAGCTCGGCAGTTCCGAGTTCGCCTTTTTTGGACGGTGCAAGCACCTGAATATTCTCAAAAGGAGAGTAGCCGTATGCCTTTGGCAGCCGGTTGGCACAGAGGTCGGTTATTACCGTTGAAACCTCTGATTTATTATTCCTTTGAAGAAAGAAAAAATCCTTATCGGCGGAGTTAAGCACAGGCATTTCACCGTTCACAATCTTATGTGCGTTTGTGACGATAAGGCTCTGCTGTGCCTGACGGAAAATTTCATTCAACCGTACAACGGGGATAAGTCCGCTTTCGATAAGGTCGCTGAGTACATTGCCCGGCCCCACAGAGGGAAGCTGGTCGGAGTCGCCGACAAGAATAAGTCTGCATCCGATTGCAAGCGCTCTCATAACGCTTTCCATAATAAATGTGTCAACCATTGAAACCTCGTCAACAATCAACGCGTCACATTTCAGCTGATTGCGTTCGTTTTTGTTAAAAATGGGGTTGTCGTGTTTATCCCAGCTGACCTCAAGCAGTCTGTGCAGGGTTTTCGCCTCATCGCCCGTGAGTTCGCTCATACGCTGAGCCGCTCTTCCTGTGGGGGCAGAAAGCAAAACGGTTTTGCCCTTTGCCTTCATTATCTTTATTATAGCATTGAGGGTTGTCGTTTTTCCTGTACCGGGGCCGCCGGTCAGCACGAGCATACCCTCGGTGAGTGCCATTGTGATTGCCTGCTTTTGCAAATCGGCATATTCGATTCCGTCCTCTTTTTCACACTTTTCAATCGCCTTGTCAATGCCTTTAATTTTCTCTGAAGGAAATTTAAGCAGCATTTTTATTCTTGACGCTATGTACATTTCACACAGGTGAACATTTGGGGAAAACACGAACTTTTTGCCGTCAATTTCATCTTCGATAAGTGAACGGTCAAACAGCATTTCTTCCATACACTGCGAAACTTTTCCGCCGTCAACTTCGAGAAAATCTGCTGAAATCTTCAGCACCTTTTCCTTTGGCAGACAGGTGTGACCGTTTCGCTCGTTGTGATGTAAAATATACGCAATTCCCGCACGCAAACGGACATTTGAATCGGGTTCTAAATTTTCTTTTTTCGCAATAAAATCCGCACTCTCAAACGAAACTCCAAAGTCACCCTGACAGAGAATGTACGGATTTTTCTTGATTAAATCGACACAGCTCGGACCGTAAGCGTTGAAAATTTTGACCGATGCGGTGTTTGAAATTCCGTACTCGCCGAGAAAAAGCATAAGTGTTCTTACACCCGTGTTCTGTTTTAACTGCTGTGAAAAATCCTCGGCTTTTTGAGGAGAAATTCCCTTTAGCAATGCAACTCTTTCGGGCTGATTTTCAAGCACATCAAGTGTTGCCTCGCCAAATTCCTTTACGAGCCTTTGTGCGGTTTGAGTGCCGATTCCCTTGATAGCTCCGGATGACAGATAACGCAGAATATCAGCCGCCTCGGTAGGTCTGCTGATTTCGCAAATCTGCACGGCAAACTGTCTGCCGTAGCTGGGATGATTTGTATATTTGCCGGTAAGCTTTACAACATCACCCGATGACACCTGCGGCATAATTCCGACAGCGGTCAGATAATCGTCACCGTCAGCAAGCTCAATTACCGTGTAGCCGTTTTCATCGTTTCGGAAAACCACGCTTTCAATTGCTCCCTCAAGCTGAAGAAGATTGTCGTTGTTCATCAAAACTTACTCCTCAAATCTTTTTGTGAGTTCGCCGAGAGTAATTTCGTAGCCCGCTCTTTCGTAGTCAAGGTAATCCGTACACGGCTTGAAGCTATCCGTATTTTTTGAAATCTGCAAAGCAATGTATTCAAGAAAATGCGGATTTTTAATCATAATAGGCCCTGTAACATGAGTTGCAAAAAGGTTCTTGTCCTTCAAGCCTTCTGTTTTTGCGTTTTCATAATCGCCAAGACCGTGTTTAACAGAGAAAAGATGATTTTTAATACCTTTAATTTCACTGCACTTGTTTACAAAGCCGACAATCGGTTTTGTGAGAATGTCAGATGTATAAACAATATCGCCTGTAATTCTGCGTTTGTTCTGCTCGGTAACTGTAAAATCATAAATTCCGAGTCCGTCATAAACCTTGCCGTCAGAGTCTGTAATTGTTTTTCCGAGCATTTCAAACGAGTTGCCCGTCATAAGAATTACCTTGCCGCTGTTGATGTATTCAACAAGAAAATCCTTGTACTTTTTAAAATCCTGCAAAACAAGCTTCTGATTTTTTTCTGTACCCGAACCGATGTAGATAAAATCGTAATCGCCGAGGTCGGCATTGTCAAACAGGGTAAGCCTGTCGGTTGTAAATTTTACACCGCTCTTTTCAAGCATTCTTTCAAGTGCGGAAACATTGGCATATTCTCCGTACAGGTTCATTATATCGTGATACAAATGAAGAATTTTCATAATCAGTCCACCTTTACCTTTTCAAGAAATTTACCCTTGTCCGAGAAACAGGTAATTACATAAATCTTTTCTTTGCGGTCATTGTCAAGATAATCAACGGCTTCTTCAATGTCTTTGATAACCTTGATTTTGTTCCTGTCAACCTTTGAGAAAGAAAATCTTGTTGCAAGGTCGTTGCAATATGTTCCTGCAAGCACAATGTTCTTTACATTGTCGCTTTTGAGAAGGTCAAAGTTGATGTCCCAAAGCCATGAAACATCGCTTGTAAAATACTTTCTGCTGACTGCGTCAACAATAATCAAAACATCGCACTTATCCTTGTCGGATGCGGCAAGCTTGAGTGACTGATTGTACGAAATGCTGTTTTCATGTTTTGATGTAACAAGCGTACCCTTTCTGTTTCCGAGTGTGAATGTTACAACACGGAAGTTTTTGAGAACATAATTGCTCAGGCTCTTTGCAATTGTGTTGCCGTCAACACCTGTGATTGAAGCAACGGTAAATGCCGCAAGCAAATTGTAAACATTATAAAGCGATTTGAGTGTAAGTTCAATCTTGTACTTATTGTTGATTGTAATTTCACCTTTTTCAAGATCGGCAGATGTAACTGTGTAACTTGTATCCTGTCTTTTAAGACCGCAGTTAGGGCATTCATAGTTGCCTATGTGGTCGTAGTGATAGCTTGAATATGTCATCGGAGATTTGCAATGAGGGCAGTATGCACCGTCATTGTAAACACCGACAAACGCCTTTGTATCGGTTGGAAGATTGCCTGCACCGAACCACACAACATTATCCCTGCCGTAGCCAAAGCACGAAACAAGCGGATCGTCGGCATTAAGAATAAGCTGAGTTTCGGGATGAATACTCTCCTTTACGGCATTGTAAACCCATTCCGGATGACCGTTTCGTGTGAGCTGGTCACGGTAAAGGTTTGTGATAACATAGTGAGTAGGTGTGATGTATTTGAATGTATATTTTGCAAAGCGTTCGTCACTTTCAATAAGAAGAATGTCCGACTTAACCTTGCCCGAAAGAGTACAACTGCCGAGAATAAGAGTTGTAACGCCCTCAATCTGGTTAGAACCCTCTTTGTTCCAGGCAACTTTTTTGCCGCTTTCACAAAGAATATGTGCAATCATCTCAACGGTAGATGTCTTGCCGTTACTGCCTGTTACGGCAACAATATATTTCGGCAGTTCAATTCGTCCGAGAATATCGGGGCAGAGTTTAAGCGCAATCTGTCCCGGCAGACTGCTGCCCTTGCCGAGCAATCCTCCGACAAATTTCAGAACCTTGCACACAATAATAGTAAATAGTTTTTTCATTTTGCCACTTCCTTAATCAAAGACAACCTGTGTTGCCTGTACATACCTTGTATATACTCTTCATCATTATACCACAATTTTATTTCTTTGAATATATATTCTTAAAATTATTTTTATGATCTCGGTAACGGTAAAATCTTGACAGCCGTATAATTGTTTAATACAATAAGGGCAGACAATTAAGGGCAGACAATTTTGTGTAGGAGTGAACAAAATGAAGTCAAAAAACACAGCGGGGATTATAACCGTAACCTTACAGAGCATTTTTATTGTGCTTATGCTTGTTAATATAGTTTATTGTCTGTGTACTTTGCAGATGAAAATGTTTTTTACCACAATATACAATTCGGTATTCGGCTCATTTGTAAACTATTTTAAAACAGGAAATCAATATGACCTTGTCGTGTTTTTGATTTTGCTGATTTTTTTGATTGCATTAACAACGATTACGGCATATGCGCTTTTAAAAGATGAAAGTACAATGACAGAATGGATTTTTGTTTTAAACGGAGTCGTTTATTTGTCAGATTTGTTTATTGAAACCGATATGATAATGTTGATGCCGAAATTTTTCTTTTTTAATTTTATTATAATCTTTCTTATGCTGTTGTTGGTTATTTGGTCGGGAACTGCAAAAGTTTTTGGCAGAAGGGTTTATGTGAACACAAAGTTGATTCCCGACAGCTACTATCAATCTGATAAAGACTTTAAAAATCACGGGTACGAGTGCAACCGTGTTTTGAAAAATGTAAAAATAGCCTTAGTTTTTCAGGCAGGTTTCTTTTATATCAGCCTGTTCACAAAGTATTACGATATAGTGGGCTTGCTGTGGGTAGTAATTCTCTACGCAATCGGCTTGATAATTGCAGTTTCATATTTTGTCACTTCCTTTTCAGATTACAGAAAACTTTTGTCAAAATACGATTTCTTTGATGAAAGAACAGAAAAAGTCGAAAAAATTTCAAAATATGTAAAATGTGAAGGAATATCATTAATTGCATACCTTTTGTCAGGTCTGTTTGTATTTTTATTTTAAATGTAAAGGTAGATTTATATGCAGCCGAAAAATAAAAAGATTATTTTAATAGCGGTAACAGCAGCTGCTGCAATTGGTGTGTTTTTGTTTGCACCGTTCGGCACACAGCAGATTGGAAACACTGTTATCAACGGAAATTATTATGATACGCCCCTCGAAGCGTATAATCACGCAGATGCAAGCTTTGATGTAAAAGAAGAAATTGCTACGGTTGACATAACAGAAAAATCTGCAATTTGGCTTGTATATACTGATGATAGCAATGAAGATACAATTGTTGTTGAGGGAATGTCAGTTGAAGATAACAAATACTACGACCTTGGAGATACTGCATTACTCAACTGTCAGAGCAGAAAAAATCCGCAAAGCAAGATTGAACTTGATAATTATATCGAATTTTCTGACGCTAAGGTTAATTATGAAGTGGTTATGAAGGATAACTATGACAAGCTTGAAAATAAACCTGATTGTCTCAGCAAAGAATTGTCATATACCGACCAAAACGGCAACAAGACAGAATTTGTGTTTTTGTATCAGATTAGTGAAGACGATTGATTTATAATCGCAGGTGAATTTTTATGGATGACTAAATGGTGAATTTAGAAGTAGTCGGAGAAAATCTTCGTTGGTATTTACATATTTATATAAATAATAAGTCGTATTGCCTTAGTAAAGATAATCCGAGCTTTAATATTGAACTGCCGCAGGGTAAGCATACAATGATTGTAATCGGAACTAAAATGAAAGATTATAATCTTGAAAGCACTTTAAAATCAATGTCATTCAGTTTTAGACCTACATTGGTTCAAGGGTATAAAAACAGAGGCATTCTAAATCATATACTCAGTTGGAATAATAAAACAAACTTTTTTATTAAGAAAATTGAAATTGATATAAGGTCAAATAGTAAAATAAGTTTTTCTGTAGGAAATTATATCAGATACAACTTCTTTGATGCTAAAGAAGTTGTGAAAGATATTCAGATTACCAAAAATGCTCATGTGAAAAGTGTTGCGGTTGAAAGTTATGATTTTGTAAGCAGAAAACAGAAGATAAGATATTACCTTGTTCAGTTGCTTTTGTTGCTGACAAAGTATGCTATAAATATCGATTTTGCTGTTTCGGAGATGTGCTTGGATGTACAGTATTTAATAGATCCTGAATCTGTCAGTATTGTGTATGCAAGTCATGGTCACAAATTTAATATAATTTTCAGCAGTTTGTTGCTTGGTGCATATTTATTTAGATTTGTTTTTTACCTTGTAAAATGGATAAAATGGGTGAGAGATGACTCGGATGTTTTAAAACCTAACTAAGATGCAGTGCAAATTTATGCAAAACCACCGTTGAACTTTTTGAAAATTATAACGGCGACTGTAAGCCCGCTGAAATTACCGAGGAGAGCCTGCAGACAACGAAATTTTTCTGAAATATTTCTGAAATATTATAACAAATCAAAGCTGCCACAGAGTTTTCCGCGGCAGCTTTTTTGTTTGAATTTCGTTTGAATTTTCACTTTATCATTTCAAAAAATTCCTGTTTTGTCAAAAGCTTTGCAAAGCCGTAGTCACTGCATATTTTTTGGCAAATTCTTTTTGTTTCATCGTCCATACCGCAGTCAAGGCAAATTACACAGTCGTTTCTTCCTCTGCTTATCCATTTTACCCTTGCGGCAGCACTTCGCAAAATATATTCGGCATTTTCACATTTTCCGCTGATGGGAGCAACAAACATAACGGTATTATTTTTTCTGCTGCGAAAGAGAAAAATTGTAAATTCACGGACAAATGCACAAATTCCGATTACGGCAAAAACAACAAGAAAAACAGCCGATACAACATTCATGTAATTCACCTCAGTACATTTTATTGCAGATGTTTCAAAGTGTGCGGTATAAATCCGCAAAATGCAGAAACAATATAAAAAGCGGCTAATCCGCAAAAATGAATGAGGAGAATGAATACTATGGAAAACAATGCATATTGTAATCAGAGCATTATGTGCTCGGTAACAAACTGTAAGCATCACAACAGCACAAAGGACTACTGTTCGCTTGAGGCAATCAAGGTCGGCACTCATGAGGCAAATCCGACTGTTTGTCAGTGTACGGACTGCCAGAGCTTTGAAGCAAAGTGCAGCTGCAAGTAATTTGATTTGAAGCTTACACCCTCAGCCGCTCGGACTGGGGGTGTTTTGGCTTTAAAAGGGGGCGGATTTGTGGAGATTTTTTCATCGGTGATTTTTCAAATTGCGGTTTTGTTTTCGTTTATATTTATCGGTTTTATAATCCGACAGGGCGGATTTCTGCCGGAAAATTCAGCCGAAATTTTTTCAAAGCTTGAGAACAGAATTCTTATGCCTGCAGTTGTAATCAACACCTTCCGCACCAATTGTACGGTAAAAAACATAAGCGAAAAATGGGTGTTCATTGCCTACAGCACGGGAGTTCTGCTGTTTTGCATTGCAACGGGATTTGCCGTTTCAAGGTATCTCGGCAAAACGGAATATTTGAAAAAGGTGTACCGCTATTCAATTTCCGTTTCAAATTTCGGATTTGTCGGAACTGCAATGGTGTCGGGAATATACGGCACCGAAAGTATGGAGCTTTTCGACTATCTTATGTTTACTTTACCGCTCAATTTGTTTACTTATTCAATAGGAATTGCGTGGCTTGTGCCGAACGGACACGGCAAATTTTCAATGAAAAATTTTGTCAATCCGATTTTTGTTTCAATCTTTATCGGGGCAATTCTCGGTTTATTGCCGATCCCGAAATTCAGACTTGTTACAACAATAATCAATTCAACCGCCGCCTGTATGTCGCCCATTGCAATGATTCTGACAGGTTTTGTAATAGGCGGCTACAGTCTTGCAAATCTTTTCGGCAAATGGCAGACCTATGTTGTTGCAGGAATCCGCCTTGTGTTTCTGCCAACGGTTTCGGTGCTTGTATTAAAGCTTTTTAACGCACCTCAGGAGGCAGTTGTTGCAACACTTTGCGCAAACGCAATGCCGCTTGGACTTAACACGGTAATCATTCCGTCAGCCTACGGAAAAAGTCCCGATGACGGGGCAAGTATGGCGCTTGTGTCACAACTGACGGCAGTTTTCACTATACCGATTTTGTTCTATATTCTGATTTAACTCTTGAATAATTCCCACTCCGTTGGTACAATATAGGTATAAAAATGTTGGAGGTTTGATTATGGAATTATCCGAAGCTTTAAATAACAGAAAAAGCACAAGACATTATATAGATAAAAAAGTTGACAAAAGCCTGCTTGACGAAATGCTGTCGGCGGCAAATCTTGCTCCTTCGTGGAAGAACTCGCAGACGCCGCGCTTTTATGTTGCAACAGGCGAGAAAAGTAAGAATGCCGTAAGAGAGGCACTCCCCGAATTTAACAGGAAAAATTCAGAAAATGCGTCCGCATATATCGTGACAACAGTTGTTCTCAATCGTTCGGGTTTTGACAAAGACGGTACTGCCGTGACTGAAATCGGCAACGGCTGGGCATATTACGATCTCGGCCTTAACAATATGGCACTTTTGCTAAAGGCAACCGAACTCGGCATTTCGACCCTTGTTATGGGTATCCGTGATGGTGAAAAACTCAGAAAAGAATTTGACATTCCCGAAACAGAGGCTGTTGTCAGCGTTATCGCAGTCGGTTACACTGATTCCGAAATCGTAAGACCAAAGAGAAAATCTGTTGAGGATTTTGCAAAATTTTACGAGGAATGAGAGGGTTTACATAATGAGTGAATTTATCGAAAAACTGAAATCAAGAAGAAGCGTCCGCAGCTTCAAGTCTGAAATGCCGCCAAAGGAAGTTATTGACGAAATCATTTCCGCAGGTCTGTATGCACCGTCAGGAATGAACAGACAGCCGGTTATTATCGTTGCCGTTACAAACAAAGAAATGCGTGACAGGCTTTCAAGAATGAATGCCGAAATTATGGGAAAAGATGTTGATCCGTTCTACAACGCTCCCGTTGTGCTGATTGTGCTTGCCGACAAAGCTGCTCCCACATATCTGTATGACGGTACTCTTGTAATGGAAAATCTTATGCTTGCCGCCCATGATGAGGGACTCGGAAGCTGTTGGATTCACCGTGCAAAGGAAGAATTTGAAAGCAAAGAGGGCAAAGAAATTCTCAAATCACTCGGTATTGAGGGTGACTATGAGGGTATCGGTCACTGCGTTATCGGTTATGTGAACGGTGAATATCCCAAAACTTCACCGAGAAGAGAAAACCGTGTTTTCTATGTTGAATGAGGGAATTTGTTTTTTGAAAGGATTGAACAAGGTTGACTTTGCAACAGTTGAAATATGTTGTCACCGTTGCCCGCACAGGCTCAATGAGTGAAGCGTCAAAAGAACTTTTTATTTCCCAACCGGGACTTACAACATCAATCCGTGAGTTGGAAACGGAAATGGGCATAAAGATTTTTACACGCACAAACAAGGGCGTTGTAACTTCAAACGAGGGTGAAAGATTTCTCGGTTATGCACGACAGGTTCTTGAACAGGCAAGCCTGCTTGAGGGAGTGTATAAGTCGGGAACAAAGATAAAGCAACAGTTCTGCGTTTCAACCCAGCACTACTCGTTTGCAGTCAATGCATTTGTTGATCTTATCCGACGGTTTGCAGGCGAGGAGTACGATTTTTCACTTCGTGAAACCGAAACCTACGAAATTATTGACGATGTTGCAAAGATGAAAAGCGAAATCGGAATCCTTTATCTCAACAGCTTCAACAAAGATGCGCTGATGAAAATTATAAAATCAAAGTCGCTGACATTTACCGAGCTTTTTACGGCAAAGCCTCATGTGTTTGTATCAACCGACCATCCGCTTGCAGACAAAAAATCCGTTACAATGGAGGAGCTTGCCGATTATCCGTATCTCTCGTTTGAACAGGGGGAGCATAATTCTTTCTATTATTCGGAAGAAATTTTCAGCACGGTCGGGCGTACAAAAAATATCAGAGTGACCGACAGGGCAACCCTGTTCAACCTTTTAATCGGACTCAACGGCTACACAGTTTGCAGCGGTGTAATCGACAATGAGCTTAACGGTGATAATATAACCGCAATCCCCCTTGATGAAGAGGGGGGTATGAAAATCGGTTATATCGAAAATAAAAAGATTCTGCACAGTAACCTTGCCGAGGCATATATTGAGGCTTTAAAGAAACATATTTGATATAAGAAAAACTAATAGCAAACGGCTGATAACAAGTATTTTACAAGTCTGTGAATTCATAATATAATTAACTCATCAAATTTCCACGGAGGTATTTAAGATGAGTAAACAGCACACACCATTTAGATTTGAAACAGTAGGCAGCTTTTTAAGACCCGATTATCTTAAAAAAGCAAGACTTGATTTTGAAAACGGTAAAATCACAAAAGAAGAGCTTACCGCAGTTGAGGACAAGGCTATTCTTGACCTTGTTGCAAAACAGAAAAAAGCCGGTATAAAAGCGATTACCGACGGTGAATTCCGCAGAGCAACATGGCATCTTGACTTCATGTGGGGATTTAACGGAGTTGAACACAAAAAAACCGAAAACGGTGTTGCATTCCACGGCGAACAGGCTTTGATTGACGATACATGGCTTTCCGGCGAAATCTCGGTTGACAGTCATCCGTTTGTTGAACATTACAAATTTGTAAAAGCTCTTGAGGATGAAAACACAGTAGCAAAGCAGACAATTCCTGCTCCCGCACAGTTTTTCCAGCAGTTCATCATTCCTGCAAATATTGAAACGACAAGGAAGTTCTATTCGACAGATGAAGAACTTATAAACGATATTGCAAACGGATACAAAAAGGTAATCAAAGATCTTTACGATGCAGGTTGCAGAAATATCCAGTTTGACGACTGCACATGGGGCGTTCTTGTTGCGGAGGGTAGCGTAAACCGCTATGGCGAGGATGCAGATTTTAAGAGCATCAGTGAGAAACTTCTCAAGGTAAACAACCTTGCAATTGAGGGTAAGCCCGATGACCTCGTAATCAATACTCATGTTTGCAGAGGTAACTATCATTCTGCATACTTCAGCAGCGGTGCATATGATCCTGTTGCAGAGAAACTTTTCGGTGAAGAAAATGTCAACGCTTATTATCTTGAGTTTGACGATGAGCGTTCAGGCGGTTTTGAACCGTTAAAATATGTGAGCGGTGACAAAAAGGTTGTTCTCGGTCTTATCACAACAAAGTCACCTGTTCTTGAGGATAAGCAGACTGTAATCAATCGTATTCATGAGGCGGCAAAGTATATTCCGCTTGACAGATTGTATCTCAGTCCGCAGTGCGGTTTTGCATCATGCGAAATCGGTAATAAGCTTACCGAGGAAGAGCAGTGGGCAAAGCTTGCTCTTGTAAAAGAAATTGCAGAAGAAGTTTGGAAGTAACTATATATAAAAAGCCGACACTTTTCGGAGTGTCGGCTTTTTATCTGCCATAAATCAGTCCTTGCGTTTTGAACTGAATTTGTATGATATAAGGTTGAGGACAAGGAAAAGTACGATTGCACCGATTGAGTACATCATCATAAATGTGAAATCCACTTCGTTTCCGAAAAGGTTGAGGTTGGTTGCAAACGCTTTTTCTGCCTCTGCGGCAAACATTCCGTGGTCTGCTCCTGCGAGTGAGGTCGAAATATCGTTAATGCACGGGCTGACAAGCACATTTCTTATCATGGCCGCAATGTGTGAGCCGGGGATAAGATTTACAAATGTCTGAACTCCGTCCGAAAACTGGCTGACGGGGATGTATGCACCGATTACAAAACCGATTGCAACCGAAATAAGTGTGTTGAATGCGGCATAGGTTGAATTCTTTTTGAAGAATGACGCAACAAACATAAGAATAAGTACAGCCGAAACAGAGCCTAAAATCACAAGTCCGTATAATTTTAAAAGCTCTGTAAATTCGGGAAAGCTTGAACCCGATATGCACGAAAATGCGATGCCTGCCGTCAGCAAAATTGCGCTGATTACAATTGTGTTTACAACCGCACCCGAAAAGTAGGAGAGAACAACCGTACTGCCCTTTACGGAAGAAGCGTTGTAGTCGTAGTCAATCTTGTTCTGCTTGTCGGAAATCATTACCGAAAGCGAGTTCATTGCAACCGTAACAACAGATGTTCCGATAACGCCCGATACAAGCCATGAATTTACAAGTGCGTTAATCAAATTGTCCTCTGTTTTGATGTTGAAGCCGTCAAGCATTGAAGTCATTGAATCTACATAATTCTGTTTGAGAAATAAAAGATAGAGTCCGAGTATGATAATCTGCGTCATCATTGAGAAGATAATTGCGGTTTTGTCCTTTAAATATACCTTTATATTTCGTTTTGTCATACCCTTGTATGAGCAAAGTGTTCTTTGAAATTTCATATCAGTCACCCAGCCTTTTACCCGTTACGGTCAGAAACACATCGTCCATATTGCCTTTGATAATCTCAAAATCGACAATTTCAGTATGTTTGTTTGTGATTTCAAGAGCCTGTCTGCTGTTTTTGATTTTGATTTTATACGCATCTCCGACTCTTTCAAATTCGAGATTATCGGCCTTGAGAAGATTATCGTTTTCAGAATTTTCTTCCGTGTACCAAACAAGGCTGTTTGACGAATAATCTTTTTTGAGATTATGCGGAGAATCGTTGGCAACAATTTTGCCCGAATCAATAATCACCACATTGTCGCAGTCAACTGTTTCTTCCATATAGTGGGTTGTGAGGAATACCGTAAGTCCTGTTTCTTTGCGAAGATTGTGGATGATTTCCCACACCTGCAGCCTTGTTTTCGGGTCAAGTCCCGTTGTCGGTTCGTCAAGGAACAGGAGCTTAGGTCGGTTAATAAGCGCCCTTGCAATGTCAACCCGTCTGCGCTGGCCACCGCTCAATGTGCCGTATTTTCTTTTGAGAATTTCCGAAAGGTCAAAGGTTTGTGTAAGGCTCTCAATTCTTTTGGCGATTTCTTTTTTGTTGAGTCCGTAATATGACGCTCTCGATTCAAGATTTTCTTTAACGGTGAGCTGTTTGTCAAGTACAGAACCCTGAAAAACAATTCCGATAAGCTCCTTGATTTTGTTCTTTTCTTTGTCAAGGTCATATCCGCCGATTTTAACATTGCCCGATGTTTTTTCAAGCACCGTACAAAGAATGTTGATTGTGGTTGATTTGCCTGCACCGTTAATTCCGAGAAATGCGAAAAACGAACCTTCTTCAACCGTGAATGATATATCATTTACTGCGTGAACATCTTTATAATTCTTTACAAGATTTTTAACTTCGATTATGTTACTCATTAAAAATCCCCTCCTTCTGTCAACATAGTAGCACCTTGCAATTCAAAAGAAAAGCAATTTTAGCTGTGTTGCAAAAAGAGGGGAGTAAGTTGCAATTTTGTATGTCAAAATGCAGTTATTCGTCCTGATAATCCTCGTCAGCGTTAAATCTTTTGAGCGATTCATTAATTGACTTTGCCGTGTTTGTCCGTGTAATGTAGCTGAAAAGGAATGTCAACAGATACACGACGGTAACCATTGCAAAAACCAAAAGCGCCATAGGAAAATTCTTGTACCAACCAAGTAAAAATCCCTCGGTCATAACAATTGCCTGAATAAGGCAGAAATGAATGACAATTCGTATGCGTGCCTGCAGTTTGGTGGGTTCTTCTTTAAAGTAAAAAAGCAGACTCGGAATTGAAGTTACCGCACCTGTTCCCATTACAACCCACGGAAAATAGGGGGGATAGTATTCGATTAACGCAATTGAATTTGCAAGGCTTACAACAAAAAGCATTGCAACCGTGATTATGAAAAAGTCCTTTATGATTTCCTTTATAATTTCCTTTAAAGAATCATTCATAACAATACCTCACATTCCAAGCTTTTTCTTCAAGGTCGGCACATACTGCCTTGAAATAATTGCCGTTTCACCGTTCGCAAGCTTTGCCTCAAAACGGCTGTTGACAGACGGTGACACGGAACGGATTTTACCGATATTCAGTATCATCGACTTTGAACATCTGAAAAATTTTGTCCCTTTTAAAATTTCCTCAAGCTCATACAGCTTTTGTTTGGTTTCATAAATATTGTTTTTGCAGTATATAAAGGTTTTGTTGTCAACCGATTCTATGTAGAAAATTTCCTTTGTGTCAAGCTTGAACATCTCGCCGTCTTTTGATGCAAGAAGAAAACGTTTCTGCCCCTTAATGCTGTTTGCAAGCGACATAACCTCGTCGCTGATTTCATGACAGCAAATTATAATTTCTTCTCGTTCCTCAATTCCAACCTGACGGATTGTAACATTAAACATCGCATTCCCTCCGTTCATCAACCATTTTACCATATCAAAAAGAAAATTAACAGTACCGAACCCTAACTTGCAAAATTATGTCGGTAAATTACAATTTTTTGTTGACAAATAAAAATATTACTAATAGAATAATACTATTATTTATTATCTGATTTATTGGAGAGGTTTAAATGAGAGCGTTGACCTTTAAAGGATATCTTCTTTCACAACTACAGGAATTGTCGGGAGTGGGCGGAACATCGTTGTACTCGTTTTCAAAACTTGCCGAAAATAATTTTCGCCTTAAAGATGCTTTATGTCTTTATCTTATGATGTTTACCGATAAAAATTTAAAGAATAAACTTATTAAAAAGTACGACTATCTTAATGACGGTTGCGAAAAACTTTCGGGAATTACGGACAATAATGTTGGAAAATATGTTTCCGAAAAAGAATTAAGCGAGTACAAAACAATCTATGATAACTACCTTTACAGATTAAACAAACACAATAATGAAACAAAAATTAAAAATTTGATGTATAAAAAAATCTGTGAAGTTAAACAGCAAAAGTGTATTACAAACTACCGCATTTATAAGGAATTGAACCTTAATGCAGGTAATGTCAATTCTTTTCTCAAATACGGCAACACTGATAAATTGAGTGTTGAAACAGTAAGAAAAGTTCTTACATTTATTAATGAATATTAATAAAAATATATTGACAATATAATGTTGCAATGGTATAATCAGCTAAACAAAAATACTAACATTGTATTGCTTTTGAGAGGTGTTGTTTATGTTTTGGTTAGTTTTCTGGATTTTGGTGTGTGTTGCAATTCTTGCTTACGGAATTCGCAGAATGGCAAATCACGATTATCGTTTTGGCTCGGGACTTTTCAAGAGCAGTGACAGCAATCTTGACGAAAAGGACGAGTTTGTCGATAAGGATTATTATGACAAAGAGAATCTTTTTAAATAATATAAAGCAAAATCTAAGGCTCTTGAGTCGTTTTCAAGAGCCTTTTGTTGTGATACTAAGAACGAAAAACGCTCCCGCATTGAACGGGAGCGTTTCTTATTAATGGGTTTACCCAGTGCCACGCTTGCGTGGCACAAACAACCACCCGCTATGCGGGTGTGCATAAAAAGTTATACAAAAAAATCACCAATCGTATTACAATAAGAATGTTCAAGTCTATTGTAAAAAAAGAAAGGTGATTTTAATGGCAAATAAAACAAATAGTTTATCCCACACAAAATGGATGTGCAAATACCATGTAGTGTTTGTGCCAAAGTATAGAAGAAAAATAATATATGCACAGTATCGACAGAGTTTGCAAGACATAATAAGATTGTTATGTCAGTACAAAGGAGTGGAGATACTAGAGGGGCATATGATGATAGATCATGTACACTTGCTCTTAAGTATACCACCGAAGATGAGTGTGTCAAGTTTTATGGGATATTTAAAAGGAAAAAGTGCGTTAATGATGTTTGAGAAACACGCAAATCTGAAGTATAAGTTTGGAAATAGGCACTTTTGGGCAGAAGGATATTATGTGAGTACAGTAGGTCTAAATGAAGCAACCATAAGGAAATACATAGAAGACCAAGAAAAGCATGATATAGCACTAGATAAATTAAGTGTACGAGAATATGAAGACCCTTTTAAGGGTGGCGAGTAATACAAACACCCTTTAAGGGGTGGCGAAAGAGGCAAAGGCAATAGGCTTGAACCAAGTGAAAGCCAGCGTCTTGAGACGCTGGCCGGTAGCATGGGCTTATAGCCCTAGAGCAAACCACCCGTTGGACGGGTGGTTTTGATTTTTATCGCTTTTATGAACTTGTAATACGGCTTTTTGATGCGAGGGAGATTATTGTAAATTTCTTCAACGGAATTATAGTAAGCGTTTTCAATAATTTTCAGTTCATCATCGCTTATCGTGTGATTGCTGAACCTCGCCTTTTCATACACGGATTTCACTTCATCTGTAATCAGAAGATGCGAAATTTTCGTGAGATTTTTAAGTTCTTTATAAATGCAGATTGCCCTTTTATTGTTTCTTCCTGTTTCAAATCTTTGTTTTCTTTTTTTGATAATGATAATTCTTCTTGAGAAAATTGCGATTAAAGCAAGGGCAACAATTCCCAATGACATCATAGCGATTGTAAATCCGTTAAATTCAAATGAAGATTTAATGTCATTTTTCGGCTTTGTGCTGTGAGAAACCGTGCCGTTTGTCGGAGAAGTCGGTGCTGTTGTCGGTTCAACGGTTGTTGGCTGAGTTGTGTCAGTAATGCCACCGTTTGCTCTTTGAGAGCCGACATACCTTGCCGGCTGAAACGATGACGGTGTACATTCAAGCGGAATCCAACCCGCCGTATCGCTGTAATACTCAACCCATGCGTGAGCGTTATCGGTTGTTACGGTCACGGTTTGATTTGCGTATGCGGTTGCATAGTAGCCTGTAACATATCGTGCCGGAATCCCGAGTGTCCTCAGCATAAGCGTGCCGGCCGTGGCAAAATGAACGCAATATCCCGTGTCGCTCTCGTTGAGAAACCAAGTTGCAAAATCTTTGCCCGAAGGCATTTTCGGAGTTTTGAGTGAATAGGGTTTACTGCTTGAAATATAATTTTTTACCATTTCAATCTTTTCGGAAACGGTAAGCTCTGAGTCGAGAAAGCCCTCTTGGTCTGCAATTCTACGCAATTCAATTTGTGTTTTCCTCGGAATCTCAAGATATGTATCATACACAAATGCTTTGTAATTTTCCGCTTCGGTTGAATTATTGTATCTGTATGTGTTTTCGGCATAAAACGGATAGTGCGAATAATAAAATTCGTTTTTATCCGTATCGTTTTTTACGCACACATCGGCAACCGAATTGAGATTGTCGGGTAGACTTTCCAAAAAGTAGGGAACATAGGCAATCTTACTTTCATTCAGCATATGAACTCTTGTATCGGTTAAAGCATTGTTTCCGATTGTTGCCGTAAACGGTACGAAATCCTGCGGATATCTTGCGGCATCATTGTCGGAAATGATACTCCATATATTGTCCCTGTAGTCGGCATATGCTGCGCCTTTGAGATAAATATTACCGCCAACTGCCGAAGTTACCGTCATAACAGGTGTATGCGTCTGCGTCAGCGGAGAAATATCGTTGAGATTTTCTTTTTCTTCAAGTGAACCTTTGATTTCATTAAGGTTTTTTTCTGTGGAAGTTTTTCGTCCGTCATCAATATTAAAGCTGTTTTCAATGCTCTGCAAAAGGTTTTCCTGCCAGTCAAATCGCTCATATTTTTCAATCGGATTGAACGCAAGCAAAATTGTCATCACAACAAGCATTGTTCCGAATGAAATTGCCGCAATCACACCGCCCTGTGACGGTCTGAATTTGCGTGTGTTCTTTGAAATGTACAAGGCAATAAGACTTGCAATTGCAATAAAAAGACAAACGAGCGACGGAAGAGTGTTTACAAGAATGAAGCAGGGGACGAGCAGTACCATTGACAGCAATGACGGAATCAAAATACGCTTGTATCGTATCAGGCTGATTGTAAAAACAGCACTCAGTATTGCCGAAATAAACACAAAAAGTCCTGTTGCGCTTGTGCCGAGGGTATCTCCCAAAATGATTTTGTTCTGTACGGGAAGATACTGCGAAAGCGGTTTTAAAACCTGAGTAATAGCATAACTCAATTGCTCAAGTATGCTTTCAAGTGAAAACAGCAGAGTAAATACAAAAACAATCATAGTGATTGCTACGCTGATAAACAGTACACCCGACTTTTTGACAAGGGAGGCAAGCAATCCGTAAATTGTGCAGAAAATTGCCGTAGGAATTACTATGATGTACCATTCTGTTTTTATATCAAAAGAGGTGACAAGACAGTAAAACAGGCTTGAAATCAATGTTACGCAGAGAAGAATGTCAATCGTAAAGCTTGTTTTGTTTTTCACAACAAGTCAACCTCCTCACGATCGGCAAATATACTATAATGCTGAAAATCATTTGTGTCGGCAACAAAGTTGCTTTCCGTGTTTAGATAGAGTGCGGAAAAATAGTTTAATATATCGTTTTCGCATCTTATCTCGAAAGGATTGCCGTTCCTGTCGCATGCAAAGCAAATGCCTATGCTTTTAATCATATATCGGCAGACATACATCAGCTTTGCAAAAACAACATCATTTTCGTCTGCATTATCTCCGAAAAAAGGCATTATAAGACAGTTCTTAATTATCGGAACATTCGGTTCTTTCACAATCAAATCGTCACTTTTTGACGAAAGCTTCCAATGAACATTGCGCAGACTGTCACCGTGACGGTATTCACGAAGTTCATAAATTTCGCTGTTGCCGACAGGCTTAGGCTTGTATCCCGTAACCGTGAAATTACTGCTGTCGGGGATGATTTCCGGCTTTTGCGACTTTGGAAGAACACGAACAAAGCTGTGCTTTTTTATTCTAATCGGAATAAAAAATATACCAAGCATATCGTAAACTTTACCGTTTTTGCATACAATGTCAAGCTGTCCGCAATGCTGTGTAAGACTGTTGCATTGTCTGATTAATGGCTTTGTAAATGTACCCGAAAATCTGATTTTTATGTTCTTACAAAGATTAGTTGTAAGGTTGGTCGATTTTATGTTCAGCGTGAGCATAGGGCAGAAGAGCGGTTTCTTCTTCTTGCCTGATATTGCAATGTAAAAATCGTCTTTCACATAAACATTGTTTTTTGCAAAAATTTCAATGCCCGAACAAGCACTCCGTATCATAAAAGGCAGACTCAGCAAAAGCGAGATTATCGGAATTGAAACGACCGTCAGAAACAAGAACCACGAAAACCAAGCATAATAAAAAATGCTGAACAAAAATGTTCCTGTCAGCAGACAAAGATAAATTATTATGTTCCTTATCATTTTCAAGTCCTCGGCTTTGGAGTTTTTCTGAGAATTTCGTGCAGAATTTCTTCGCCGTTCTTTTTTGATGCAGAGGCTTTTGCATTGAGAATTATCCTGTGATTTACGGTGCAGACAAAAATATTCTGAACATCTCTCGGCACAATGTAATCTCTGCCCTCGGCAAATGCAACAGCCTTTGCCATATCGCTGAGCGAGAGCGTTGCTCTGGGACTTGCACCTCTTGAAAGCAACGGATGCTTTCTTGTTGCCGAAATGAGTGACACAATATATCTTGCCATATCGTCGCTGACAAAAACATTCTGAACCTCCGACTGCATATCAAGAAATTCATTTTTGGATACAATGCAGTTTACTGAGTTAAGGGGATTTTTACCGCTTCTGTTAAGCAGCATTTTACATTCCGCATCGCTGTCGGGATATCCCATTGAAAGCCTTACCGTGAATCGGTCAATCTGTGAATCAGGCAAAAGCTGTGTTCCCGACGCTCCTGTCGGGTTTTGCGTTGCGATAACAGAAAAAGGCTTTTCAAGCTTGAAAGTGCTGCCCTCAACCGTTACCTGCCGTTCTTCCATTGCTTCAAGCAAAGCCGCCTGTGTTCTGCTTGAAGTTCTGTTTAACTCGTCTGCAAGAAAAAGATTACAGAATACAGCGCCTTTGTTGAAAGTAAATTTTCCTGTATCCTTGTTATAGACCGCAAAGCCTGTGATATCTGACGGCAAGGTGTCTGGAGTGAACTGTACTCTGCCGTATTCAAGACCGAGCGCCTTTGAAAACGCAACCGCCATTGTTGTTTTTCCCACACCCGGAATATCCTCAATAAGAATGTTTCCGCCTGTGAGCAACGCAAGCAGAGTGGTGACAACCGCCCTGTCTTTACCGTTTATTACCTTTTTTACCTCATTGGTTATAAGTTGAAATTTATTCATTATTTGTTCCTTTGTGTTAAAATTTGTTGCTATATTTTTTATACAATAATTGAATCTGAGCAACGCTCTCTTTAAATTATATTTGATTTGCTTTTTTATTGCAAGTCTTTTTCGTAAAATACAGACCAACTTCAGATGTGAAGATATGTTTTTAGGTTATGCAGAATATATGCAAAAAAACGGCAGTCCGTAAAGAACTGCCGTCTGAAAATTAAATTGACAAATAAGAATTAAACTGTTAGAATAAAACCGTGATACCTGCATTAAACGGTAGGCGGTTTCTCCTCACAAGAGGAGGTGATAACCATGACAATTTCCGATGTATGTTTACTCGGCACTTTAATCGTCAGCGTTATCGCTCTTTGTTACCAAGTTTTCGGTAACAAAAAATGACTTCTTTTTAGTACATAGCAATATGTACACTTAAATAAAAAAGAAACTAACCGCCCAAAATTCTCCCAACGGCGGTTAGCTTCTAACCAATACAGTGGAGAACCCGCTTATCGCAGGTATCTCCTTTTCTATAATTATATTATACCAAATAAATAAAAATGTCAAGCATCGTTTTGATACTTGACTTTTTTATTCAACCGAAATTATCTTCCGAGAATTTCTTTTTTCTGCTCATGGTTTTCATCGTACAAAAGACCGCAGACAGCCATTTTTCTGATGATATTTTTAACGGTGAGGTCAAGACCTGTGTTTTCCGAGTAGTCGGCAGGATAGATAAAATCAACCCTGTCTTTCATCAGCAAATCTTCAACCTTGCTGTCTTTTTTCTGATAAACTGCAATTGAATATCCGCCATAGGCCTTCATCATTTTCATACACGGAACATCCGAAAGACCGTCGCCTATGTAAATCATATTGCAGAATGGAACCCGTTTGCTGTCCTCAGGCATTGAACGGTTGAGGTCAATATCATTCGCAACATCAAGAACACCCTTGTTTATTCTGTAAACAAACTGCGTTTTATTGGTGTAATTTACATCTGTTTTAGGCCATACGGCGTTGCCGCTCTCATCGTAAAGAAACTCACACGCAAAAATACTTTTGAAGTTTTTGCTGATTTCCGTTCCCTCAATAATTTCTTTCATACCGGAAGAAATAACATAATGTTCAACCTGCATTCCAAGATTTTTGCCGAAGTCGGAAATCCTCTTGAACCAATCCTTTACGCCCTCAAAAAATTCAACATTCGCACCCATTTCAACAAGGTCATTTCGCAGAAGCGGAATATCCTTTTCTCGGGACATTCTCACCATGGCATACATATACGCAAGAATTGAGTCCATATGCTCGTTTTGACCGAGTTCGTTTGAAAACCTCCAGAACTCATCCTCGGTCATATTAAGACGTGGGATAAAGCTGTAATCCTGCATATCCTTTGTGCAAAGGGTACGGTCAAAGTCGTACATAATCGCTACAACAGGCATTTTCTCCATAATTTCTCCTTATCCGACTGTAGTCGGCTGCGTAACGCCCTCGGCAGATGTTGAAGCTGCCTGAGTTGTCGATTTCTCCTTGTACTGTGTAATCTTAACGCTTTTTATAACAATGTTTTTAACAGGAATACCGTCCTTGTCAACTTTTGCAGACGCAATTTTGTCAACAACATCCATTCCGTCAATTACCTGTGCGAAAACTGTGTATCCTCTGTCAACGGCATTGTATGCACCGTCAAGATAAGGGTTACCACCGTTTTCTTCGTACAATTTCTTTACGCTGTCGGGAACGCTGTCTGTGTCATAGCATTTTGTACTGTTTTTCTCAATAAATGCACTGAGCAGGTTTGAATCTTTGTAGTTTGCAAGCTGAGTTTTAATTGTGTCCCACTGACTTGTAAGTTTTTTCCAAACACCTTCATTTTTATAAGCTTCCGCAGTTTTTTGATTGATAAAGAAAGTACTTTCATTTTTATCAGCACCTGTGTTTGACATTGCAACCGCACCTCTGATATTAAAGAGCTTGTCGCAAAATTCATCTTCAAAAACATCACCGTATGAGCTTGTGCCGCAGTAACCGCCGTTAATCATAAAGTCCTTTGTTACCTTGCTGAAAAGCGAGTTGTTATACTTTCCTGCTTTTGCAAGATTTACAAAATTAGTAACAGTTTTTGGAGCCTGCTCGGGGAAAAGCCGCATTGTAATGTCACCGTATGAGGTGTGAACAACTGCGATTGTATCGCCGTCCTTCGGCATATCAAGCTGGAAGCCTACAGGGTTTGAATCGTGAATAATGTTCGGGTTGATGCCGAGAGTAGCGGTGTCTATGCCGATGCTTTCAAGATAATTCTGTGCGGTAGGCTCATCGGCAGTGCTGACAGCCGCAGTAGTTGCGGGAACCGTTTCATCCGGTGTCTGCGAGTTTTCAATCTGTTTATCACCGCAACCCGAAAATGCCAACGCAGAAGCACACATAATTGACGCAACCGATACGGCACATATTTTTTTAAGACTGTAAGTATTCATAGGTTTGTTTCCTTCCTGTCAAGCCATATAGCTATGATACATAACCTCGGCTCTTCTAATCTGGATCTAAAACACACATTATTTTACCGCAGTCACAATTTGAATTACGGTAAAATTACCCATCGAAAATTTTGCGGAGCAAAATTTGAGGGGATATAAAAGCACTCAACAAAAGCTTAGATTTCATCACACTTTTCGTGTCTATTATACCATAAATGAAATAAAAATGCAAGTTTACCGCATTTTATGAAGGAAAGCGTTGCAAATGCAAATAAAATTCTCAGGTGAAAAATTTTATCCGTGTAATAAGATGCAAAAAAACTTCATATGATTTTTTGTAAACCTAAATATAACGGAGGCTTTAAAATGTCAGAATATTTACCCGAAGGAAAACTTATATCCGAACAGGAAAACATAAATATAATTCATTCTCTGAAATTGCTTGAAGAGGCAAAAAACAGTGAAAAAATACTTGAGGCAAAGGCAATTGTTTGTGACAGCAGTCACAATCTTATTGTTGACCTTGGGGGCATCAAGGGCATAATTCCGAGGGAAGAGGGGGTAATCGGAATAAAAGACGGCTCGGTTCGTGACATTGCCGTAATTTCAAGAGTAAACCGTCCCATTTGTTTTGTGGTTACCGACATAACCGAAGCCCCGAACGGAGAACCTGTTGTTATGCTTTCAAGGGAAAAGGCTCAACGCAAGTGCCTTGACGCGTATATTTCAGGCTTGCGCTGCGGAGATATTGTGCCTGCCCGTATAACTCATCTTGAAAGTTTCGGCGCATTTGCCGACATCGGCTGCGGAATTATTGCATTGATGCCGATTGATACAATTTCGGTTTCAAGAATTGAGCATCCCCGTGAGCGGTTTACTGTTGGGATGGATATTAAGGCTGTAATAAAATCAATTGAAAACGGCAGAATCAGCTTGAGTCATAAAGAGCTTCTCGGAACATGGGAGGAAAATGCCGAAAAGTTTTGTGCCGGAGAAACCGTGTCCGGAATTGTTCGCAGCGTTGAAAATTATGGTGCTTTTGTTGAGCTTTCACCAAACCTTGCAGGTCTTGCAGAAACAAAAGAGGGCGTTTGTGTGGGAGATCAGGTAAGCGTTTACATAAAAAGCATCATTCCCGAAAAGATGAAAATAAAACTGATAATAATAGATGTTTTTGATTATAAATACAATCCCACATCTCCTGAATACTACTGCGGCAGTGACCATATTGACCGCTTTGTTTACTCACCCGAAAACTGTAAAAAGCGTGTTGAAACATTATTTAAACCGTGAGTTGACAGAAAAACTCCCGAATGATATTATTTAACTGTAAATCGAATTATTGTTCGGGAGGTTAAAAATGCAATTTACAACAGCGGAAATAATTTTGCTTTTACTGTGCTTAATAACGCTTACAGTCAGCATCATTACATTGATAACAGTTTTCAAAAAGAACAGTAACAATAAGGCGGAAGATGAGCTTCAAAAAATATTGCTCAATCAGCAGAGCTTTGCACAGTCACAAAATGACAGAGCGGTTCAGCTTGAACAAAGACTTCACAGCTTTTCGTCAGGCAACGCTCAGAGCCTTGAAAATATCAGACGCTCGGTTGATGAAAAGCTTGAAAGTATAAGACGGGAAAATCTCCGTCAGCTTGATGAAATGCGACAGACAGTTGATGAAAAGTTTCAAAAAACACTTGAGGAAAAAATGAATAAATCATTTTCTCTTGTCAACGAAAGACTTGAACAGGTTTATAAGGGACTCGGCGAAATGCAAACGCTTGCGGTAGGCGTGGGCGATTTGAAAAAGGTTCTTTCAAATGTCAAAACAAGGGGCATACTCGGCGAAATTCAGCTTGGCGCAATTCTCTCCGAAATTCTTTCAAAGGAGCAGTATGAGGAAAATATTGCAACAAAAAAAGGCTCAAAAAATGTTGTTGAGTTTGCAATCAAACTGCCCTCTGACGGTGCCGGCACAGTGTATCTGCCGATTGACTCAAAATTTCCGGGCGATACATATTCTGCTCTCCGTGATGCGGTTGAAAGCGGTGACAGGCAAAGCATTGAATCGGCAAGAAAAGCACTTGTTCAGCGTATAAAGAGCGAGGCAAAGGATATTCACGATAAGTACATTGATCCGCCGAACACAACGGAATTTGCAATTATGTTTCTTCCTTTTGAGGGGCTTTACAGCGAGGTTGTCAATATGGGACTTGTTGAAGTCCTTCAGCGTGAGTATAAGGTGAATATTGCAGGTCCGAGTACAATGGCGGCTCTGCTCAATTCGTTGCAAATGGGATTCAAAACCCTTGCCGTTCAGAAGAGAAGTGCAGAGGTTTGGAAAATACTCGGCAGTGTAAAGACCGAATTTGACAAGTTCAATGATGTGCTTGTAATGACACAGCAAAGACTCGATCAGGCAAACAAGGAACTCGATAAGCTTGTAGGTGTTCGTACCCGTCAAATTCAGCGTCAGCTTAAAGATGTTGAATCGGTCAGCCTGTCGGAACAGAATCTTTTTGAATAAGCAAAAATTAAGGCGAAACAGATTTGTGTCTGTTTCGCCTTTGTTGTTACTGTTGATTAACCTTTGTAGTCAATCCATTCGTCATCAACCCATTTTTGTCTTGTTTCGTTCCATCTTCTGTACTGGAGCTGACCACGACTTCCACGACGCCATTTTATAACTATTTTATCCGCTCTCGGCTGGATAGAAGTTGAATCGGCACCGCTCTCCAAAGATGAACTGTCAGGAGTTGCGGTTTCAATAACTATAACGCTGTCGGGGGTTGAATCTGTTTCTGCTGCACTTGCAACCATAACGGTTCCCTGTGCGATAATTGCTGCCATAATAAATGCTGTGAAAATTTTTGCGGCTTTCTTTTTCATCTGTTATTACTCCCTTAATATAAGACAATAATTATAGTAGCCGTTTTCTACATCGGAGTATGGAATAATAATAGAATCATCTTTTGTATAGACAATGCCTTTCTTTTCATCGTAAGGCTCAAAAATAAGGTGAGTGGTTTTGTCTTCTTCAACATACACATACATATTTGTTTCGTCATACACTTTGACACTATCGTTGTATTCACCCGATTCAATGAGATCGGCTACACAATCCTCGTATGTCGTGTCCCAACCGGGGACAATCAAAAAGCAGTATGAAGCAAAGAATATACCGACAATAAGCAATGCCATAAAAGCTGTAACAATATTGTTTATAATTGTCTGCTTTTTCTTCGGGTACAGAATCATTTCCATTCTGCTTACAATTTTTTCGCCCTTTTCGTTGGTTACAAAACTCATTCCGACAAGCGCACTTTTCAGTGCAGTTTCCCTGTCGCTCTCTTCACTTTCTTGTTGTTCTTTATAGGCTTTCATTTGCGTTACAAGAACTTCGTAATAAACAGTACATCTGTTCTCGCTAAGCTCGCTTGTAACACGCTTGTCACACCTTAGCTCAAGACAGTAGGTTAAATCTTTTTTCAAAAGGTGGACAAACGGATTCCACCAAAAGATTCCGCAATAAAATTCCGTCAGCAATTTAATCCAAATATCCTTGTTCTTTATATGACAGCATTCGTGCATTGCGATATATCCAAAATCCCTGTCGTCAAATTCACGATTCGGAATAAGAATAACATGATTGAAAAATCCGTATGTAACAGGGGAGATAACGCAATCGGTAATTTTTAGCTTAACTTTTCTTCTGATTCCGCACTTTTGCGAAATGAGGTCAAGCTTTGCCTGCATTTCGGGTGTGCCGTCAATAACATTTGCTTTCAGAGCTTTGACTGCTTTGTAATACTTAATCATCACCCATAAAATGTATATCACACTTCCGACAATCCATACTGACACAAGCAGATTGAGCAATGTGAATTCAGGAACAAACACAGCTCCCTTGTCGGGGGTCAGGACATTCATTATAGAGGCATATACATTGTGATCGGAAAATGTATATGTAAATTTGAATTCAAACGGCAGAGCCATTCTTGCAAATGTTACAGCATACAATCCCAAAATTGTATAAAGACCGTAGTAATTAGAAAAGGCAATCTTTTTTCTGAAAAAGTAAAGCAGCACTATAAAAATGCTGCTTATTACAATAGAAAACAAGAATGAATAAAAACTTATTTGCATAGATTATTTGCCGAGTTCTTCGCGACGCTTTTTAAGAAGAGCCTCAAGCTTATCGAAAATTTCTGAGCTTTCGGTTTTCTCAATAAGCTCGGAGAAGAGAGTCGGAATATCGCTGTCGGCAAAATTCGGTCTGTCCGAAATCTGCTTGATTGCATAAGCGTCCTTTGTCATTGTAGGAACAAAAGTACGGGCATAGTTCTTAGTCATCTGCTTAACGCCGACAACCTTAATCATGTCCTTTTTGAGAAGAGAATTGATAAGAAGGTTAATGTAACTCTTTTTCCATGTTTTGTTTACAGCCTTTTTAACAATTTCTGAGCTTGTGAGCGGCTCATCGAGGTCCCACAATAAGTACATAATTTCTTCTTCACTTTTAGTAAGCATAATATTTACCTCCAAAAATTAAGTTTATAAATAATATTAAGCATTCAACTTGCCTTCATTATACTATTTGGTACAGAAAAAGTCAATAAAAATCTTAAAAAATTATGTGGTTTAGGATAAAAACAGCCAATTTTGCACATATTGTTAAAAAATGACTATAAAAGAGCGGAATATTACATATTATAAAAAGCATAATATTGTGGATTGTACACACAAACTTCAAAAAACAAAAACAAGTCACCGCAAAGAATATTGCGACGACTTGTCTTTTTATTGAAAATATTCAATTAAGCTGTTTTTATTCCGAAATCTTTTTCTGTTCCTTTTTATCGTGAATAAGTCTTGCAAGATAAACCGCAGGCGTGTCGAGCAGGCTTGTAAAAATGTAAATTACATAGCTTGACAAAAAGATTGAAACGAGTGTTCCGAAATCATAAGTTCCCCAAAACGCAAAAGCGGTGAAAAGGGCTGTGTTAAGAATTTGACTGATAAGCGTTGAACCGTTGTTTCTCAGCCATAAAAATCTTCTCTTGTCACCGAATTTCTTTTCCGTGAACTTCCACCACTTGTGATAGAGCCACACATCAAACAGCTGACTTATCGCATATACAATAAGTGATGCAAAAATCATTCGGGGAGTGTTTGAGAAAACCGCCTTGATTGACGGCATAATTGTGTCGTTCGGACTCGGATTGTAAAGCATCCAGCTTTGTGAAAGCACAAGAAAAAATACCGATGAGAGTATTCCTGTAAGAACCGCCTTGTTTGCGGCTTTTTTGCCCTCACATTCCGAGAGAATGTCCGTAATCAAAAATGTTACCGCAAAAAGCACATTTCCGAGAGTCTGTTCCATTGAAAAAGCGTTTACAAGGATTAAAGCCTCAATGTTTGCAAGAATTGTCGCAACGGCTGAAATGCAGTAAAGCCCGGCTTTGCCGAAAAGAGCATAGCCTAAAACTGCCATACCGTATATGAATACCACCGAGAATATAAGCAAAAGTTCATTTATCATATCAGTCACCAACCCCAAAATCCGTGTTGTTAATTAAAATATCCGTCCTCTTGTTATCCTTATATATAGGATAGACCTTCTGCATAAACTCTTTTATGACAGCCTTATCGGGTTTGACTCCCGTGGTGTTGTCACACATAATGTTGACGCAGATTCGTTCAAAATACTTTAATCCCAGTTCAATGTCATTTTGCATTGTTTCGGCTGTCTGTCCTTTAATTCCAAAAAGGAAATTAGCTTCGTCGAAATTCTCTGCAATAACAGCGGGACTGCTCTCTTTGATTCCTTTTTTCAGGACATTTTCTCTGAAATCGCAGTCAAAGGTTTCAAGACCGAGCTTCATTTTCAAATCAAAATCCGCAAAATCTTTTCTGAGCTGACTGATTTTGTTACGATAAAGGTAATGTGCCTCAAAATGAATGGTACTTATCTTTTTTTCTTTGCACACCTGTTTGATAAAATCAAGTGTTTTTTTGTCAAGCTCAAAAACCGAGCCTGAGTTAATGACCTCAAGGTCACCGAAAATTCCCGTAACTTTTTCAAGCACGGCTTTGTTAAGACGAAAGTTTTCGTCCTCGTCACTGCACCTGTCGGTGTAGTAGTCGCAGAAGATGCATTTTTTGTAAACGCAACCGCTTCCACGCAGAAGAACAATCTCCCGATTGTTCTTTTCATTGATAATACTGTATCTCTCCATACTCTCTTTCCGGCACAAAAAAAGCACCCACACAAAAGAGGGTGCAAAAAGGGCGTAAAAAGCCCTGTGCCTTTCTCCTTAGTTTTGATAGAAGGAGCAGCCTATCAGCGTCCTTCCGGCAGGATGGTTACGAACTGCCACACAGTATGCTATCACAAATTCCGCTTTATGTCAACTGCAATTTATTATTGCATTATATATGTTTAAGGGGTATAATAGAAACCGAAAATCAAGTGCAAAGTAACTTCTTGAACAACCTTGCAGGCTTAAAATTCCATATGGGAAAATTAGCTAACATTGTCATAAATTCCCGAAAAAAACAGCCTATTTTCTTGTATTTTTTAGTTGACAAAGGGACAATCCTTTTGTATAATAATAAACAGCGTTTTAATATGTGTCTATGCTGTCAAGAGGTGCAGATATGCTTTTTGAGCTTAAATCCGTCTTTCAAAATGACGGTGAAGAAAAACAAGTTGAATATAAACTTGACTTGTCAGGTCTTGATGTTGACGGGGTTTATCCATTCAAAACTCCCGTTGTCGTGACTGCTAAAGCAACAAACAGAGCAAGTTTGATTACTCTTGTAATCAACGCACACTTTGATTACAGCCGTGACTGTGACCGTTGCGGTGAGCCTTATACAAGAGAGATGAATATGAGCTTTGAACACATGCTTATTCAGACTCTTGCCGATGAGGACAATGACGACTATATTGAAACACCTGATTTTACACTCGAGCTTGATGATGTTGTAATTTCTGACATTTTTCTTTCGCTCCCGTCAAAGAATCTTTGCAGGGACGATTGCAAAGGTCTGTGTCAGATTTGCGGACAAAACCTCAACAACGGTGAATGTTCCTGTGATAAGCGTCAAACGGATCCAAGACTTGAGATACTTAAACAGTTGATTGACTAAGATAAATTTTGTAAGGAGGTTTTTGTAATGGCAGTACCCAAGAACAAAACATCACACGCAAGAAAGAGCTCAAGACGTTCAACAGTATGGAAGATCAATGCTCCTGAACTTACTGCTTGTCCTAACTGCGGTGAATTAACAGCAGCTCACAAGGCTTGCACAAACTGTGGTATGTACAACGGCAGACAGGTTGTTGTAAAGAAAGACGAACAGTAATTTTTTATTACAAGCATTACGGGCGGCAGTTATCTGTTCGCCCTTTTGTTTTGCAAAATTTACGAATTATTCAAAACAATCTGCAAATCTGTTGATTAAAAACGCTGTTTTGTGTAAAATAAATGTGTGTATAAAAATCTTTTGCGAGGTGAAGGTGTGGCTGTTAAAATTTATGATGTCACAATCGGCAGTCATGCCGACAAAGCAGGAATAAAAAAGGGAGAAACCCTTCTTTCAATCAATTCAAACGAGATTGTCGATGTTCTCGATTACCGATTTTATCAGGTAAACCGCAAGCTTACTCTTGAGGTTGAGGATGAGGACAAAAATGTCCGTACCGTAGAAATGACCAAGGGCGAATATGAGGAAATCGGTCTTGAGTTTGAAACCTATCTTATGGACAAACAGCATTCGTGCCGCAACAAGTGCATTTTTTGCTTTATTGACCAGCTTCCGAAGGGTATGCGTGAGTCGCTCTATTTCAAGGACGATGACAGCCGACTTTCGTTTTTGTTCGGCAACTATATCACGCTGACAAATATTACAGAGCACGAAATTGACCGAATTATAAAAATGCACATAAGCCCGATAAATGTGTCGGTTCACACAACAAACCCCGAGCTTCGTTGTAAGATGATGAATAACCGCTTTGCAGGCGATACATTGAAATATCTCAAACGCTTTGCAGACGCAGGAATAACGCTTAACTGTCAGATTGTTTCCTGTCCCGGAATTAATGACGGTGACGAGCTTGTCAGAACATTGACCGATCTTGAAAGCCTCGGTGTTAATATGACTGCGATTGTTCCTGTAGGACTTACACGCTACCGTGAAAACCTTTATCCGCTTGTTCCTTATAATAAGGAAACGGCAGGGCAGACAATTGATATAATTGAAAAAATGGGTGATGAGTGCGTCAAAAAGCACGGCAGACGAATTTTCTTTCCGGGTGATGAATTTTACCTCCTTGCCGAAAGAGAAATCCCGTCACCCGAATTTTATGAGGACTTTTCCGCTCTTGAGGACGGAATCGGTATGATTGCGTATCTGACCGATGATGTCGGCTGGAAGCTTGAAGAGCTTGATGCAGACGAAAGCCTTTGCCATAAGGTAACAATTGCCTGCGGTGAGGGAGTGTTTCCGTACATGAAGCGGATTATGTCGATGATTAACGAAAAATTCCCGAATATAACTATAAATACAAGGGCGATTAAGAACAACTTTTTCGGCGGCGGAGTAAATGTGTCGGGACTTGTCACGGGCGGTGATCTTATTGATCAGCTCCGTGACGATGACCTTGGTGACAGGCTTATTATCACGTCATCAATGCTCCGTTTTGAAAACGATTTGTTTCTTGATGATGTTTCAACAGATGATGTTGAACGGGAACTCGGTGTAACTCTTGTTCCCGTCAATAACAACGGAAACGACCTTGTAGAGGCTGTAATTGCAGGAAAGGACTGATAAGATGAACAAACCCGTAATTGCCGTTGTCGGCAGACCAAATGTGGGAAAGTCAACGCTTTTCAATAAACTCATCGGTCAGAGATTGTCAATTGTTGACGATACTCCCGGTGTTACCCGTGACAGAATATACGGTGAGGTGGAATGGTGCGGAAAAACTGCCTTTATTGTTGACACAGGCGGTATTGAACCGAAATCAGATGATATTATTCTTGTGCAGATGCGCCGTCAGGCTCAGCTTGCAATCGACACGGCTAATGTTATTATCCTTGTAACAGACTGCAAGTCGGGCATGGTGGCAACGGATATGGATGTTGCGCAGATGCTCCAGAAGTCGGGCAAGCCTGTTGTGCTTTGTGTAAACAAGTGTGACACACTCGGCGAACCGTCACCTGAATTCTATGAGTTTTACAATCTCGGTTTGGGTGATCCTATCGAGGTTTCAGCCGTTCACGGCTACGGTACGGGCGACCTTTTAGACAAGGCTTTTTCAAGTTTTGATTATGATGAAAATGCGGAAGATGACGGCACAATTATCAATGTTGCGGTAATCGGAAAACCGAACGCAGGCAAGTCATCTCTTGTAAACAAAATCACAAACGAGGAACGCTGTATTGTGTCCGGTATAGCAGGCACAACCCGTGACACAATCGACACGCTTGTTGAAAATAAGTACGGAAAGTTCAACTTTACCGATACCGCAGGACTTCGCCGTCAGAGCAAAATCTATGATAATATCGAAAAATACAGTATTATCCGTGCAAAAATGGCTATTGAACGCAGTGATGTGTGCGTTATTATGATTGATGCGACAGAGGGCGTTACAGAACAGGATACCAAGGTTGCAGGTCTTGCGCATGAGGCAGGCAGAGCGTGTATAATTGCCGTAAACAAGTGGGACGCTGTCGAAAAAAACGATAAGACAATGCAGGAGTTCCGCAAAAAGCTTGACGCAGATTTTGCGTTTATGTCATATGCGCCGAAGGTATTTATTTCCGCAAAAACAGGTATGCGTATCGACAGGCTGTTTGAATATATCATAAGCTGTAATGACAGCGCAAACCGCAGAATCAGAACAGGTATGCTCAACGAACTTCTTGCACAGGCTACAACAAGAGTTCAACCGCCGTCAGACAAGGGTAAGCGACTTAAAATTTTCTATATGACTCAGGCTTCCGTAAAACCGCCGACATTCGTTTTCTTCTGCAACAATGCACAGCTTTTCCACTTCTCATATCAGCGTTATCTTGAAAACAGAATCCGTGAGGCTTTTGCTCTTGAGGGTACGCCGATCAAAATTGTGGTAAGAGAGAGAGGAGAAAAGTAATGGAGCATATTTCGGCAATTTTAGCAAACTGCTGGTGGATGATTCTGCTTTCGGCATTGATTGCGTATCTTCTCGGCAGTATCAACACGGCTGTTCTTGTCACAGGCATTGTGACAAAGGGCAAAAAGGATATCCGTCAAATGGGCAGCGGCAATGCAGGCTTTACAAATGTACTGCGTAGCGTCGGTAAAGTACCGGCAATCATCACAATTGTGTGTGACGCACTGAAGTGTATTATCGCCGTGCTTATCGGAGGTTTCATCTTCTCGTTTGCATCGGTTGCATTTCAGGGTGAAAGCCCTGTTTTTATAAACGAGCTTATCAACTGCGGAAAATATGTTGCAGGTATTTTCTGTATTCTCGGACATTCATACCCCGTGTATTTTCACTTTAAGGGCGGTAAGGGTGTTGTAACCGCCGCCGCTCTTATGCTGACAGAGGATTGGCGTGTATTCATCGCAATTATTGTAACCTTTCTTATTATCTTCCTCTGCTCAAAAATCATATCACTTGCAAGTGTTCTCTGTGCGATTCTCTATGCGCCTTACACCTTTGCAATGACATTTATCTTTGACTTCATAATTTACAAGGATTATTCTCTTACATATGTAATCTTCTCAACTGCGGCGGCTCTTTTAATTGGTGTTTTTGTTCTTGTAAAGCACAAAGAAAACATCAAAAGACTTCTTAAAGGTGAAGAAAAGAAAATTACAGCCAAAAAATGACGGCAGTATTGACCGAAAAGTGATTTAGTTGTACAATAACTTTGGTATGATATTTATTATATTTTAAATATTTCTGATACGGAAAATAAATTATATTGAGAGGTTGAATTAAAATGTCAGATTGTATTTTCTGCAAAATCGTTGACGGCTCAATTCCGTCAAAAAAAGTTTATGAAGACGAAAAAATTCTCGCTTTCTATGATCTTGAACCACAGGCTCCCGTTCATGTGCTTGTAATTCCAAAGGAACACATCTGCTGTGCAGACGCAGTTAATGAAGAAAATGTCGGCAATATTGCTCACATTTTCACTAAAATTCCCGAAATTACAAAATCACTCGGACTTACAAACGGATACCGTATTGTAAATAACTGCGGTGAGGACGGCTGTCAGAGCGTAAAGCATATGCATTTCCACATTCTCGGCGGCAAAAAGCTCAATGGCACAATGGCATAAGAAGGGACTGCAATAATGGATACATATAAGATTAATATTGAAGGACTTGACAGAGAACTCAGAAAATTCCCTGTAAACGATAAGCTTGATATTGCCGCATTTATTATGTTTGGTGACATTGAGATGACAGAGGTTGCCGCAAGAGAACTCCTCAAGCGTGTTCCCGAACACGATGTCGTTGTGACTGCCGAAGCAAAGGGTATTCCGCTTTGCTATGAAATGGCTCGTCAGGGCTGCAGAAACTATGTTGTTGCAAGAAAAAGCGTTAAGGTTTATATGGGCAATCCTATCGGAGTGACCGTTAATTCAATCACAACAAAAAATGAACAGAAACTCTACCTCGGCGAAGATGATGTAAATCTTCTCAACGGCAAGAGAGTTCTTCTTGTTGATGATGTAATTTCAACAGGCGAAAGTCTTCACGCTCTTGAAACGCTCGTTGAAAAAACAGGCGCAAATATCGTTGGCAGGGCATCAGTCCTTGCCGAAGGTGACGCTAAGGACAGAGATGACATTATATTCCTCAGCGAACTTCCGCTTTTCTTTAAGTAATACTGAGTAATTATAAAATCAAATTTAAACAGCTGTTGAAGTGTGCAGATTATACCGTCCGCATATTTTGACGGCTGTTTTCCTTTTTTATACCATAGATATAAAGTGTAAAAATTAAAGTGTAGAAATTGTTCAACTTATAAATAATTGAATAGAAACAGTGGTGAATAGATAATTTAATGAGAAGAGATAGCAGCAAAATAAACAAAAATATAAATATTTTTAAAAAATAATATTTATATTGACAAATGAAATTCTATATGATATTATAAAAATACCAAAAATGATATACTTGAAGTAATAAAAATGGACTAATTGTTTTTTGTAGATAAAAATAACCAAATAAATAATAAAAGGAGATGCCATTATGAAAAAAGTATGTTTATGCCTTGCTTTTGTGTTGGCAGCGGTATGTATTCTATGTTCCTGCTCTGATTTACCTGCACCAAGTACCTCTGAAACCGTGAATCCTTCCGTAGATGTTACTTTGAAAAAGTGGGAAGATTGCGGAGCGAGTATTGATAAAGCGGAAGAAATTTCCGGAATTAAGTTTGGCGAAAGTTTGAAAAATATTGTAAGTGTAAGAGCTATTCCATACACGGCGATCGAAGTGGTTTGTTCGTTAGATAAATCTGCCTCTGACAATACTGTGACCTTGCGCAAGGCTGTCAGCTATGCTGTAAAAAACAGTGAAAATCTCAGCGGAGTCAATACAAACGGACTTTCTCCCACAATGGCGACTTTTGAAATTAAGGGTGCGAATTTTGTAAATGAAAAAGGTAAAATTGTAGTAGGAGAATATAATGATAACAATTATAAATATTCTTTTTATTGCAAAAAAGGATTGAATGGTAACCGAGTGTATAATTATATTAAAAAAATGATTACTGAATAAGGATTGATTTTTATGAAACGGCTGTTTGGACTTATAGGATTTACTTTCCTGTTTGTCCTTTCAGCCGTTTTTTATTCGGATTTTAATGAAATTGTCTTTGCAATAATCGGCTCGTTAGGAGTGTTATCCGTTGCAGTAGGTATATTCTTAATTATTTCAAAGAAAAATAAATCATTCGGCAAGTCGCTGTGTGTATTTGCTTTTGCTGTAATATATTCTGCGGGCAATATAATCGGTTATTCCGAATATATTAACAACACGATTATAAATAAATATTCCGATATAGAAATTACAGCAAGCGGATATATTTGTGATGAAATCATCACCACCGATTCATCATGCAGTTTCGTAATCAAAACCGACAAAATCAACGGTCAGCCGTCAGATGCAAAAATTCAAATTATTTCATATACAAATGTTGATGCAGAGCCTTTTGAAAAGGTCAACTTCACGGCTCATACATACAAGAATAATGTAAACTCACAGATCAGTCACGGAATTTTTCTGAAAGCATATTCCTATGACGGCTTTAAAATCGAATCGACAGGGGAGAAAACAACAACCTTCTATTCACTTGCGGTTTCAATAAGACGGGCAATGAAAAATTCCCTTGATATGCTGTTGCCGGAGGATTATTCAACGCTCTGTCGTGCCGTTCTTTTGGGCGAGAAAACAGCTCTTGATTCAAGCGTTAAAGATGATTTTTCATTGACAGGCACTTCGTTTTTGATAGTGGTTTCGGGAATGCATCTTGTTATAATCACTTCGTTTGTATTGTTTTTGGTAAGAAAATTAACAAAAAACAGATTTTTGATAACAGGTTTTACCACATTCACGGTTATTGCTTTTATGGCTGTAACGGGCTTTGCACATTCGGTTGTCCGTGCCGGAATTATGATGATAATTGTGTCGCTTGCATCGTCAAATCTCAGAATAGCCGACTCGCTGAATAACCTTGGTTTTGCCGCAATTGTCCTGACAGTCTTCAACCCATATGCGGTAGCAGATATCGGAATGTTGCTCTCATTTGGGGCAACAGCAGGCATAATTCTGTGGTCAAAACCGATTGAACGCTCTGTGCTGAGATTCTTTCACTACCAAAACGAGCGTAAGGACGGTTTTGTCGGAACGGTTGTCTATTATATCAAAAGGCTGTTTAAAATCTGCGTAAATATGCTGTCAGTTTCAGTATCTGCATTTCTGTGGATTTTGCCGATAACCGCTGTTGCATTCAACAGAATTTCCCCGACAGTCATACTTGTTTCTCTGTTATGTGAACCGTTTGTTTCGGCACTTTTGGTGTGTTCTCTGCTGTCTTCGGTACTGTTTATCTGTCCGTTTATATCATTCCTCGCATACCCGTTTGCGCTCGTTTCGGGATTATGTTCAAAGGCAATTTTGTGGTTGGTGTCAACTTTTTCGCAATTCCCGTTCAGCACAGTCAAAACCCATTCGCTCTATTGGTTTGTGTGGATAGGCGTCAGCATTTTTCTTGCAATCGGCGGATGGTTTGCCATAAATAATCGAAAATTCTATGTTAAAATTTCCGTTTTGTTATCAGCTTCTGTCCTTATAATCGGTGCTTCACTCAATGTGCTTTTAACAGCCGATAACGGTGAAATGAAAATTTACAGTGTCGGCAACGGTGTTTTTGCAACCGTAAATTGTCCCGACAGCTGTTCCGTGATTTCATGCGGAGGCAACAGAGCAAGCGCAGATGATGTGACAGCCGATATCAGCGAAAGCTATTCCGATATTGAATATATGATAATTCCAAATCAGAATAATAAATACTCTTCTTTTGAACGCTTTGCAGTCACAAAATTTGACTTGAATAATATTTTGGTATATGATAGTGATATTGAAAAACAAAACCTTTTGAACGCTTTTGACGGCAACAGCCGACAGACTTTCGGCGGAAACCGGCGTTTTACGCTGAATCTTTCCGATACGGTGACGGATGAGGTAATCTGCGAAGATAACACAATGTTCCAGTATATAAAAGGGAAGAGTGCGACAGCTTTGTTTGTTCCGTCACACGGAGATGTTTTAAAGCTACCTGAAAAATATCGCAATCCCGACTATTTGCTGATTGATTCCGTACCCGAAAATTCCGAATTGATATCATGCAAAGCCGTGATATTTTCGGGAACTGAAAAGCAGCTTCAAAAGCGTTATGATTCTATAAAAGAAATCAGCCCGACAGTTATTCCAACCGCCGACGGCAGTATAACGGTAAATTTGAACGGAGGATAAAATGCCACGCATTACAGAAGCAGACCTGAAAAAACAAATCAAGAACAAAAGTTTTTCGCCTGTTTATCTTATTTACGGCACTGAGCAGATGTTTGTAAAAAGCTATACCCAAAAGCTTCGGGAAGCTGTTGCAGGCAAAAATCCCAATAATTTTAACTGTCAAACCTTCAGCGGTGACATTAACCTTTCGGAGTTGGCAACAGCACTTCAAAAAACACCGTTTATGGCAGAGAGAAACTGCGTTGTTGCAAGTGACATATACTTTGATAATATGTTAAAGGATGACCTTGACACATTTAGGGAGCTGGCAGGCAGGGCTTGGGACGGTACTGTTTTCATTGTTTCAATGCCGACTTATATTCCTTCAAAGAATAAAAACTCGTTTAATGCACTTGTAAAGCGTATTGAAAAAATCGGAAGCGTATGCTGCTTTGAAAAATTCAATTCGCAGATTGTTGAGAAATATGTTGCAAAGTGGGCAAACGAAAACGGCAAGCTGATTTCACACCTGAATGCCACAAGGATAATTTCCAATGTAGGCGAGGATTTAAATCTTCTGAAAAACGAGGTCAACAAAATTGCCGCATATGCAAAGGGTGAGGAAATTACCGACCGTGACATCGACCTTTTGTCAACCGTAAACCTTGAAACGAGAACCTATGATATGGCTGACGATGTTATCAACGGCAGAGGTGACAGAGCTTTTAAAAAGCTCGATATACTTTTCTGTCAGCGTGAAGAGCCGATTAACATTCTATATGCGCTTTCGTCCGCCTATGTTGACGCGTATCGTATGCGTGTTGCTGATGAGTGCGGAATAAGAAAAGAAACCGTGGCAAAGGATTTTGCCTACAAAAACCGTGCGTTTGTGTTAAACAGGGCGAGAACCTCCGTTTCAAGAACCTCAACCGAGGCACTTCGGAAAAGCCTTGATGTGCTTGTTGAAACCGATGAAAAGCTGAAATCCGTTTCTGTCAACCAAAGGTTTTTGATTGAACAGCTTATTTCCCGTTTGCTTCTGATTGCAAAGGAGGGCAGAGTCTGATGCTCAAAATCCGTGAGGCAGTCATAGTTGAGGGCAGATATGACAAAATAAAGCTTTCATCAATTGTTGACGCCCCCATAATTGAAACCAACGGTTTCCGTGTTTTTTCCGACAAAGAAAAACAGTCGCTTATCCGCAAAATTGCCGAAACAAGGGGAATACTCATAATGACAGACAGCGACGGTGCAGGCTTTGTAATAAGAAATTTTCTCAAAGGCTCGGTCGATAATTCAAAAATTAAAAATTGCTATATTCCGCAAATCAAGGGCAAGGAAAAACGCAAGATAAAAGGCGGTAAAGAGGGGCTTTTGGGCGTTGAAGGAGTCAGCGATGAGGTTATAATAAATGCAATCCGTAAAAGCGGTGCCGAGATAATCGGCGAAGAAAATAATATTCCCGAAAGGAAAATTACTAAAGCCGACCTCTTTGTCCTCGGACTTACGGGAACTGAAAATTCAGAAATCAACCGCAAAAAAATTCTTAAAAAACTCGGTCTGCCGTCATATCTTTCAACAAACGCATTTTTGACCGCAATCAACTGCCTTTATTCTCTTGAAGAACTAAAAAGTATGCTGTGATAAAATAAAAATTACATAAGCTAAATAAATCACCTGTTTCCGTGAAAACTAAAACAGGTGATTTTTTATGAAAAAAAGTTTAAGACTGCGTAACGATTGCATTCTTTTTTCAATAGGCGGGGCAGGCTACGCTCTGCTTGAAATTTTGTGGCGGAGAAAAACTCACTGGTCAATGGCGGTCACTGGTGGAACTGCGTTTGTGTCGCTTTTCAGATTTTACAAGCATTTTTCAAAAATGAATATGCTGCAAAAATGCATATCGGGCAGTGCGATAATTACCGCACTTGAATACTGCTGCGGCTGTGTTGTCAATCTGAAATTCAAGCTTAATGTGTGGGATTATTCCAATTGCCGACTTAATTTTAAAGGGCAGATTTGTCCGTTTTACAGCACCTTGTGGGCTTTTCTTTGTATTCCTGTCAGCGCATTATGCACTTCTCTCTGCAAAAAAATACAGTAAAAAACAGGAGCGGTAAGTAAAAATACTGCTCCTGTTATGTTTTGCTTATTCGGACTTTTTGTCCTCTTTTTTTTCATCGGATTCGTTTTCTTCGGCGGTATCGTTTTTCTTGACAACAACCCGTAAAATACGCTGATCCTTAACCTCCATAACGGTAAACTTAAAGCCGTCGGCGTCAATGTTGTCACGCTTGTGGGGAATTGTTCCTGCATGCTCAAGAATATATCCTCCGACTGTTACGCTGTCACATTCAAGGCTGTCCTCGTCCATATCAAACAGACCGAGCATATCCTCAAGCTCCATATCACCGTTTACAAGGAACTCACCCTTGCCGATTTTGTAGTAGTTATGCTCAATTTCCTCGTCCTCGTCCCAGATTTCGCCGACAATTTCCTCAAGCAAATCTTCCATTGTAACAATTCCGAGTGTGCCGCCATATTCATCCGTAACAACCGCAAGATGAATTTTTGTGCGTTTGAATGCACTCAGAATTTTTGAAAGCTGTTGTGTTTTGAACACAAAGTAAGGCGGCTGCATAAGCTCCTTAACATCGGGAGCTTTGCCGTCTGCAAGTCGTTCAAGATAATCTCTTGTGTGAAGAATACCGACAACATGGTCAACCGTGCCTTCATACACGGGGATTCTCGAATAGCGGTTTTCAATGATGATATCCTTGATTTTTTCAGGTGAATCATCAATGCTTATGAATGTAATATCAACTCTCGGTGTGAGAATTTCCTCAGCAGTAGTTTCGTCAAAGTCAAGTGCGGAGCGAACCATTTCGCTTTCGCTCTCTTCAAGAACGCCTTCTTCCTCGATGCTCTCAACAATGTATTTAAGCTCGTTTTCGGTAACTGACGGAGCGTCGCCGCTGCTGCCTGCAATCTTTAAGGCAATCATTTTGAACCGTGTGAAAATCCACACCAGCGGTGTAAGGATTGCCATAAGTCCTCTGAGCAATCCGGCTGTTTTGAGTGAAAAGGCATCGCAATGCTCCTTTGCAAGGCATTTCGGTACAATCTCACCGAAGGTCAGCACAAGAAAGGTTGTTGCACCGGTTGCAATTGCCGAGCCTGCGTCACCGAAAAGATTCATACATAGTACAGTCGCAATTGAAGAACAACTCAGGTTTACAACATTGTTGCAGATGAGAATTGTTGTAAGGGCGTTGTCGAAATGCTCGATTATGTAGAGCGCTGCTGCCGCTTTTTTGTTGCCGTCATCCTTGTAACGCTGAACACGCACCTTGTTTACAAAGGAAAATGCCGTTTCAATCGCAGAAAAAAATGCAGAAAACGCAATAAGAACTAAAATGACAACACCCATAATTATGTCAGATGTCAACTGAATATCACTCCATAACAACTTCCGACAGGTTCTGTCGGGATAATATTTCTTTTATACTACTATAATTCTTTAAAATAATTATTGCTTATTAGAAATAAAGAAATAAAATTATTGAAATAACTTTGCTAAAATGATATAATGAAACGGTAATGTGCCGTGAATGTCCTAATTTGATGTGCGGTATACATTTTATGCGCAATTTCGGAGAAACTATTCTCGGAGGTGCATACAATGCCACAAAAATCAAAATCTTCTAAAACCTCTTTAAAAAAAGGAAACTTTGTTAAAAATCCCGCTTTGGAAGATGAACCGCAAAGGCTTGCAAACGACAGCCCCATAAGTGAAGAACACACTGACCAAATTGACGAAACAGGTTCTGTTCTGACAACTCACAAGGACTGCGTTTTTCATTGTCTGACAATTATAGGGCAAATTGAAGGTCATTACATTCTTTCACAGCAGAACAAAACAACGAAATATGAGCATGTTATCCCCCTGCTCGTTTCGGTTGAGGAGGACGAAAGAATTGACGGTCTTCTTGTGCTGATTAACACGGTCGGGGGAGATGTTGAGGCAGGACTTGCAATTGCCGAGGTGATTTCGGGAATGAAAAAGCCGACTGTTTCAATTGTTCTCGGCGGAGGTCATTCAATAGGTATTCCGCTTGCTGTAGCGGCTGACAAGAGTTTTATTGCCAAAAGTGCTTCAATGACGGTTCATCCGGTCAGGTCAACAGGGCTTACACTCGGAGTTCCGCAGACATTTGAATATTTTCAGCGTATGCAGGACAGAATCACAACATTTGTTGCCGAAAATTCCAATATTACAAAGGATCGTTACAACCGGCTTGTACTCAACACAGGCGAGCTTGTAATGGATATCGGGACTATTCTTGAGGGAGAAGAGGCTGTTGAAGAAGGCTTGATTGACGAGGTCGGAACAGTTTCCGACGCCATCGACGCTCTCTACGGTTTGATAAAAGAAAACAAGAGCAGGTCAAAGCCTAAAAAATCCCGCTCAAAAAAGCAGGAAAAATAATTTCGGGCATTTTGCCCGAATACATATATACCGTGACGCTTATGATTTTTATGAAATCCGAAATGCCAACCCACACGGCATTTCAGCGTACAAATAATAAAGAAGATTTTTAAAACTTATTTTTTTGGAGGGAATACATAACCATGTCAATTTTAGATGCTATTATTCAGGGTATTGTTCAGGGACTTACCGAATTTTTGCCCGTATCAAGCAGCGGACACCTCGCAATCACACAGCACATTCTCGGTGCAGGCACAGGCGAAAGCAATCTTTTCTTTAATGTAATGCTCCATGTCGGCACACTTGTTGCCGTTGTTGCATTCTACCACAAACTTGTGTGGGATCTTATCAAAGAATTTTTCCTTATGCTCAAGGATATTTTCACAGGAAAGTTCAAATGGAGCAAAATGAATTACAACCGTAATCTCGTTGTAATGCTCATCATCGGACTTATTCCGCTGTTTTTGCTTTTTCTGCCAATCCCCGGAACAGATATGAAACTCAAGGACCTTGCAGACCGGCTTTCCGCAAGTCCTGTTCTCATAGTAACTGCCTGTTCGCTCATTCTTACAAGCGTACTTTTAACAATCGGTATTATCCGTAACCGCAAGAGTGTTGCCTCAACTCACAAACATCTTGCAACAAAGAGCAATGCCAAGGCAACAAGAGATAATTTTAATGTTGTTGACGCAATCCTTGTCGGTGTAACACAGGTTTGTGCCGCACTCCTTCCGGGACTTTCCCGTTCAGGCTCAACACTTGCGGTCGGTGAGATGAGAGGAATCTCAAAGCAGAAGGCACTTGACTACACATTCGTACTCGGTATCCCTTCAATCCTTGCGGCGGCACTTCTTGAGGGTGTGGATGCAATCAAGTCACCCGAAGGTTTAAGCAATATTGAATTTCTTCCGCTGATTATCGGAATGGCGGTTTCCGCAGTTGTAGGCTATCTTGCAATTGTAATCTTTAAGTGGTTCTTAAAATCCGACAAAATGGAAATTTTCGTAATCTACACAGCTATTGTCGGTGTTGCATTTATTGTAATTTCAATCATCGAAATGAATACGGGCGTAAACCTTTTCACAGGTGCGCCAATTGCATAAATTTTAAATGGAGTGATTTTATTGGCAGCTAACAAAAATAAAGCTGACAAAACTAAAAATACTGCGTCGGGAAGAAAAAAGACTTCTTCAAAAACCTCATCAAAAGGTGCAAAAACTGCAAGCCGAACCAAAGCATCCGCTGTTCCGAAAAGGAGCAGCGGACTTTCGCCGCGTGTAAGGGCAATTCTCTATGCCGCCGTTGCGGCTGTTTTTGTCTGTATAATTTTCATTAAAGGCTCAAATGTCTGGACAATGATACGCAGTTTCTTTTTCGGAGTTCTCGGCTTCGGAATTTTTCTTGTTCCCGTAACGCTTTTCTATTTATGTGTTATGACCGAAAAGGAAAAGCAGGTTGCACGCTATAAGCTGAAGCTTTTTCTTTGTGTCGTCATAATTCTGTTTATCGGTGCGTTGATTTATGCAGGCAGCGGTGCAAAATATTCGGATATGAACTTTTTTGCGTGTCTTGGCAATCTGTTCAAGGATGCCTCCGACACCTCAAGGTATATGACTTTCGATTGCGGAATAATCGGCGGATTGCTCGGCTATCCGCTTGTTGTCCTGTTCGGCAGTACAGCCGCACTTTTTACAAGCTTTGTTGTAACAGCCGCACTTGTTCTTATTGTTGCGAACATTTCAATTAAGGATATGACAGCGGCGGCGTCAAGAACAGCCGTACATATCCGTGAAGCGAGTGAAGAGATGGCAAGAGCACGCAGAGAACGCAGAGAAGAAAACCGTGAGAGAAAGCTTGCCGAAAGAGGCAATATCGACATTGCGCTTGAAGGTGAAAACAGAAAGTCCTCGGGAAGTTTTATTGACATTCCGCTTGATGACAAAAAGACAAAGGTCAAGAAAGCAAAGTCGGCAGTAAACGGAATTGACACGGATATTGCCGATTCAAAGGAAGAAAATGCCGCAGACAAGGATCTGTCACAGGATCTCATCAACATAATCAATCGTGCAAGCAAGCCTATGGGCAAAAGTGCCGATAACACCGTTTCGGCACTTGCAGAGGATATTTCAAATGAAAAGTCAGCTTCCGATGCCGAATATCTACAGAATGAGTCTGATTCCAAAACTGAAAGCATCGCTAAAAAAGCACTTCTCAAAAGCAAAAAAGACAACAGCGAGGAGGCCGGCGATGAAATTGCGGAACAGCTTGACAGAGCTGTTCGTTCTGATAATTCTCAGAGCGAAGAGAAAAAATATCAGTTCCCACCGATTCAGTTGCTCAAGCCGAAGCTAAATTCCGATGACGGCGACGCAATGGAAGAAATGCAGAATAATGCCAAAAAACTTATTGATACCCTCACAAGCTTTGGAGTTAAGGCAAGCATTGTAAATATCTGCCGAGGTCCGTCCGTAACACGCTATGAGTTACAGCCTGCCCCCGGTGTTAAAATCAGCAAAATTACAAATCTTTCTGATGATATCGCACTCAACCTTGCCGCAAACGGCGTTCGTATTGAAGCGCCTATCCCGGGCAAAGCCGCAGTCGGAATCGAAGTTCCGAACAAGGTTGTAAGTATGGTAACAATGCGTGAACTGATTGATTCGGACAAGTTCAAAAACAGCAAGAGCAAACTCACAACCGTTCTCGGCAAAGATATTTCGGGTGAAATCGTAGTTACCGACCTTGCCAAAATGCCGCACTTGCTCATTGCAGGTACTACGGGTTCAGGTAAATCCGTATGTGTAAACTCAATTCTTATGAGTATTCTCTACAAGGCGACTCCCGATGAAGTAAAGCTTTTGCTTATTGACCCGAAAATGGTTGAATTTTCAAAATACAAGGGTATTCCGCATTTGCTCATTCCCGTAGTATCCGACGCAAAAAAGGCGGCGGGTGCGCTTGCATGGGCAGTAAACGAAATGCTCCAGAGATATAAAATTTTCTCCGAATACGATTGTAAGGATATTGATTCATATAATTCTCTTATCGAAAAAAATATGAATTATATGGAGAAAAATCCACCTGTTGTTAATGAAGAGGGAGAAGAGGTTCAGCCTGTTCTTGAAGTGAACGGACTTCCCGTTGCCAAAGAAAAAATGAGCCGTGTTGTAATTGCAATTGACGAGCTTGCCGATTTGATGATGGCGGCTCCGAGCGAGGTTGAGGACTCAATCTGCCGACTTGCTCAGATGGCTCGTGCCGCAGGTATGCACCTTATCCTTGCAACCCAAAGACCTACCGTTAATGTAATCACAGGTCTTATCAAGGCGAATGTACCGAGCCGTATTTCACTCAAGGTAAGTTCAAACACAGACTCCCGTACAATTCTTGATACAGGCGGCGGTGAAAAGCTGATTGGCCGAGGCGATATGCTGTTTTTGCCTGTAGGCGCTCCAAAGCCTATTCGTGTTCAGGGCTGCTATGCTTCCGATGAAGAAATCGAGGGCGTAACCCACTACATAAAGAAAGCGTATTCGGCTCAGTATAATTCTGAAATCGAAGAAAAAATCAAGAGAATTGCAGCTGAAGAGATTGCTCAGGGCAAAAAATCGGGTGACTCCGATTCAGCATCTGACGAAGGTCTTGATGTTGACAGCAAAATGGAAGAGGCAATCAAGTGCGTAATTGAGGCAGGACAGGCGTCAACCTCACTCTTGCAGAGAAGACTCAAGGTCGGCTACGCAAGAGCAGGCAGAATGATTGACGATATGGAACAAATGGGAGTTGTAGGTCCTCATCAGGGTTCAAAACCGAGAGATGTTCTTATGACCTACAACGAATGGCTCGAACGCAGAAATGCACTTGAAAACAGAGCCGATTGATAAACATTGAAAACAAAAGGAGGGTTCAATATGGCTTTTTTACCGATGAACGCAAAGGAAATGCGTGATCGAGGTTGGAGCGAAGTCGATTTTGTATATGTTTGCGGTGACAGCTATGTTGACCATCCGTCATTCGGTGCGGCAATAATCACGAGAGTTCTTGAGGATTGCGGTTACAAAACAGCATTCCTTGCACAACCTAATTGGAAAAACGATGATGATTTTACACAGTTCGGTAAGCCAAGGCTCGGTTTTATGGTGTCAGCAGGCAACATTGACAGTATGGTTGCCCACTACACGGTTGCAAAGCGTAAAAGACATGATGATGCCTATACGGCAGGCGGTAAAAACGGCAGGCGTCCCGACAGAGCCGTCACCGTTTACTGCAACATAATCAGAAAGCTATATCCCGATTCTCCCATTATAATCGGAGGTCTTGAGGCATCACTCAGAAGATTTGCTCATTATGATTATTGGAAAAACGAGGTAATGCCCTCAATTATTTTCGACAGCAAGGCAGATTTGCTTGTGTACGGAATGGGCGAGCTACAGACAATTGAAATTGCAAAAAGACTTTCCGAGGGCTATCCTGTTGAATCGCTTTACGACATCAGAGGTGTTTGTTATAAAATTCGTACAGACGATTATGTGCCAAAGTCGGTTGTCGAACTTCCAAGCTACGAGCGTGTAAAAGAGGACAAGCGTGACTATGCAATTGCATCACGCAGGGAGCTTGAGGAGGCTGATGCAGTAAGGGGCAAAACCCTCATTCAAAGGCACGGAAAGTATATTCTTGTGCAGAATCCTCCGATGCAGCCGCTTGACACAAAACAGCTTGATTATGTCTATTCTCTGCCGTATGAGCGTTGGTATCCAAAGTGTTATGAAAGTCTCGGCGGCGTACCCGGTATCAACGAAGTACTGTTTTCAATCACACACAACCGTGGTTGTTTCGGTGCTTGTAATTTCTGCTCACTCGCATTTCATCAGGGCAGAGCGGTAACCGTCAGAAGTGAAAAGAGTATTATTGAGGAGGCTGAAAGTTTTCTTGATAATCCACGATTCAAGGGCTACATAAGCGATGTCGGAGGACCTACCGCAAACTTCAGACTTCCGTCATGCGAAAAGCAGAAAAAGCTCGGACTTTGTAAAAACAGAAGATGTCTTGCACCGACACCCTGTCCGAATATGCAGGTGTCGCACACGGAATACCTTGATATTCTGCGAAAGCTGAGAAATCTCAAGGGCATTAAAAAGGTGTTTATCCGCAGCGGAATCCGTTTTGATTACCTTATTGAAGATGAAAATGACGAATTTTTCCGTGAACTCGTAAAGTATCACATCAGCGGTCAGCTGAGAGTTGCCCCCGAGCATTGTTCAGCGGCAGTTCTCGACAAAATGGGCAAGCCGCATATTGAAAGCTACAAGCGTTTTTGTAAGATGTTCTACGATTTTACGGGCAAGGAAAATAAAGACCAGTATGTAGTGCCGTATCTGATGAGCTCACACCCCGGGTCAACACTTTCGGATGCCGTAGAACTTGCACTTTTCTGCAAGCGTGAAAACATTCACCCAAAACAGGTTCAGGACTTCTATCCGACTCCGGGTACAATTTCAACGAGTATGTTCTATACGGAGCTTGATCCGTACACTCTCAAAGAGGTTTATGTTCCGAAGTCTGAAAATGAAAAGGCAATGCAAAGGGCGTTGCTGCAGTATTTCATTCCCGAAAACAAACCGCTTGTAATCAAAGCACTCATCAAAGCCGGCAGACGGGATTTAATCGGTAACGATAAAAAATGTCTTGTAACTCCGATGGCAGGACAAACACAGGGCGGTTACTCAAAGCAGAACAACAACCGCAATTCGCAGAATCAGAAGGGAAGAGGCAAAAACGGCAAAGATAAGTTCGCAAAGTACAGACGAAAAAATAAAAAGAAATAAAATCTTTTTCATACTGAAAATATCGGTATGTGTACTTTTTATTGCCTGTGTACTGCTTGTTTCATTCGGAAAACCTCTCGGAATTCCCGATTGGAACGATGTCTATACATTTTTTGGGATTTCAGCCGATATGGAGTCCGATTTTTCTGTTTCGTTTATCAATGTCGGTTCGGCGGATTGTACGCTGATTAAATGCGGAGATAAAAGCGTGCTGATTGACGGAGGAACAAATCTTGTTACCGATAAAATTACTGCCTATCTCAAACGCAGTTCGGTAACTCATCTTGATGCCGTAATCGTGTCACACCCCGACAGCGACCACATCGGTTCGCTGCCCGATATCATAGATGAATTCGGTACGGATGTTGTTTATTTCGGAAAATATTCCGACAGCCACAAAACACCCGAATACGAAAAGCTTGTTAATTCTATAAAAGAAAATAATATAAAAACCATAATTCCGGTTTCAGACAAACCCGTTGAAATCGGAAATATGACCTTTAAATTTTATCAACCCGAAAAGGACTTCGGCAACACAAACGATAATTCGCTTGTAACAATGCTTGAATATGACGAAAAGCGATTTCTTTTTACAGGCGACATTTCGTCAAAAAGGGAAGAATCAATGGTTAATTCTGACAAAGAATTAAAATGCGATGTTCTCAAGGTTGCACACCACGGCAGTAAGTATTCTTCAAGTGAAGATTTTCTTGCAAAGGCAAGCCCCGAAACCGCTGTAATAAGCGTTTCGGCTGACGATACGGCACTTCCCGATTACTACATAACAGCCTTGCTTAACAGCGTGTGCAAAAATGTTTATCGGACAGACAGCGATAAAACCGTTATGATAACAGTCGAAAACGGTGAGATTTGCACCAAAACTCATGCCTGAAAGGTTGACTATAAATTAAATAATGTTATAATATTATTGTTTAACTGACAAAAATCGAAAGGAATTTTTAAATATGGGAGTATATGAAGAACTCGTAGCCAGAGGACTTATCGCTCAGGTTACGGACGAAGAAGAAATCAGAGAGCTTGTAAACAGCGGTAAAGCTACATTCTATATCGGCTTTGACCCGACAGCCGACAGTCTCCATGTAGGTCACTTTATGGCTCTTTGCCTTATGAAAAGACTTCAGATGGCAGGCAACAAGCCAATTGCACTCGTAGGCGGCGGCACAGGTATGATCGGTGATCCGTCAGGCAGAACAGATATGCGTCAGATGATGACAAAGGAAACAATTCAGCACAATGTTGATTGCTTCAAAAAGCAGATGAGCCGTTTTATCGACTTTTCTGATGGCAAGGCTCTTCTTGTAAATAACGCAGACTGGCTTCTTGACCTTAACTATGTTGAACTTCTCCGTGATGTAGGTGCTTGCTTCAGCGTTAACAATATGCTTCGTGCAGAGTGCTACAAGCAGAGAATGGAAAAGGGACTCAGCTTCCTTGAATTTAACTATATGATTATGCAGTCATACGACTTCTATGCTCTCTATCAGAAGTACGGCTGTAATATGCAGTTCGGCGGCGATGACCAGTGGAGCAATATGCTCGGCGGTACAGAGCTTATCAGAAGAAAGCTCGGCAAGAACGCATATGCAATGACAATCAATCTTCTCCTTAACTCAGAGGGTAAGAAAATGGGTAAAACCCAGTCGGGTGCAGTATGGCTTTCAGCCGAAAAGACAAGCCCCTACGATTTCTACCAGTATTGGAGAAATGTTGATGACGGCGATGTAATCAAGTGCCTTAAAATGCTCACATTCCTTTCGCTTGAAGAAATTGATGAGCTTGCAAAGCTTGAGGGCAGTGAAATCAACAAAGCAAAAGAAATTCTTGCTCATGAGCTTACAGAGCTTGTTCACGGCAAAGAGGAGGCTGACAAGGCTCAGGAGGCCGCAAGAGCAATCTTCAGCAACAAGACAAATACTGACAATATGCCTTCAACAACTCTTACAGAGGCTGATTTTACAGACGGTGAAATCGGAATTCTTGACCTCATGAAGAAGTGCGGACTCATTCCTTCAAACGGTGAGGGCAGAAGACTTATTCAGCAGGGCGGTGTTTCTGTTGATGATGAAAAGGTAACAGATGTTTACGCAAAGGTTGCAAAGTCTGATTTTGAAAAAGGCTATGTTGTAATCAAAAAGGGTAAAAAGGTTTACCATAAGGCAATTCTTGGCTGATTTTGAAAATTAAATAAAGGGGATTAGGGCAAAATGAAAAAGTTTTTTTCGGAGTTTAAGGAATTCATAATGCGTGGAAATGTGCTTGATCTCGCAGTCGGCGTTATCATCGGTGCGGCTTTTCAGGCAATTGTAACTTCTCTCACAAGCGACATCATTTCGCCGATTCTCGGTATCTTCGGCGGTGTCAACTTTGACCAGTTTCAGGTTACAATCAACGGCGCAACAATTATGTACGGTAAGTTTATCACAGCGGTAATCAACTTCCTGATTATGGCTTTCGTAATCTTCCTTATCGTAAAGCTTGTCAACAAGGTTATGTCACTCGGCAAAAAAACTGAACCCGAAGAAGCTCCCACAACAAAAAAGTGTCCGTTCTGTTTCAGTGATATTGATATCAAAGCCACAAAATGTCCCCATTGCACAGGCGATATCATCGACCTTACAGAAAAAACAGACGACAAAAAATAATATCGCTGTTACATAAACAGATATTACACAACTTAACAACCAACAAAAAGCCACAGTAGAAAGTTAAAATCTACTGTGGCTTTTTAAATTGAAAATTATGATTGAGCGTAACATTGTTACTGTCTGCACAATTTTATATTAAAATACCAAAAACAAAAATACAATTCCGCAGAGGATTGCTATTGCTGCACCGACTATGACATCACGCACATAATGCACTCCTGCACACACTCTTGACACGGAAATCATAACCGCAATGAAGAGGTATGCAATCCCTGCCCACACATTGAACTGCAAAATTGTCATTGCAATGATGAATGCGCTTGCGGTGTGGCGGCTCGGCATACTGTCGGGCTTGCTGTTCTTTGAAAAAACAGGCGCAACTCCGTACCGCACATACGGGCGTTCTTCTTTTATGATAATTCGCAGAAGTGTTATTCCCAAAAACACCCCCGCAGGCACAGTCAGCGACTTTAAAAACAAATCTTTTTGCCACAAAAATGTATATACAAGCAAAATCGGATAGCTTGCAAATACTGTCAGCGGAAAAATTTTATATACGAATTTCAACACATTTTTTGCGGATTTGTTATTCTTGAAGAAATCGGTCAGTTTAATATATTGTTTACGGCTAATTTTCTACATCTCCCGGAGCTTTTTACACTCCGATTTTAACATAACCGTTACACTATTTCAACATTATATTTATCAAACCAGTAGTCAAGTTCGATTATATACGCAAGAATCTGCGGTGCTTTCATCAGTTGACCGTACCACGGATTTGTGATTTTATCGGGATTTTCAATGATATCTTCAATCCCTTTACTGTCAAGCAGTTCGTTTAGAATTGAACGCTTTTTAAGAATTTTTCTAACCCTTTTTACACACTCATTGAAGTAAATCGGATTGTGTGTTTTCGGGTACGGGCTTTTCTTGCGCCAGCAAATTTCTTCGGGCAGAATATTCTCAAAAGCCTTTCGCACAATTCCCTTTTCACGGTTGCCCCATGCCTTTAATTCCCACGGCATATTGTACGCATATTCAACAAGTCTGTAATCGCAGAACGGCACTCTTACCTCAAGTCCGCTGAACATTGAGCATCTGTCTTTTCGCTCAAGCAGACATTGCATAAACCAGTAAAAATTCAGGTAGAACATCTCTCGCATTCGCCTGTCAAGGTCGGTGTCGCTTTTAAGCTTTGGGGCAAGGCTTATTGTGTCAAGATACCTTTGTCTGACATACTCTTCGCCGTTTTTCAGCACACCGTCCTTGAGAATGCTCCTGCGAATATCCTGACTTTTTGACCACGGAAAACAATCCTCAAAAAGTATTTCATGGTTGTGATACCACGGATATCCGCCGAAAAGTTCATCGGCACATTCTCCCGAAAGTGCAACGGTGTAGTTTTGCTTGATTTCTTTGCAGAAGAGCAAAAGTGATGAGTCAACATCAACATACCCCGGCAAATCCCTTGCCTGAACACTTTCATAAAGTGCGTCGCACACAAGCGTGTTGTCAAGGACAATTTCCCTGTGCTTTGTGTCGGCATTTTTTGACATCATCGAAATAAATTCGTAGTCGGGAGTAGGCTGAAAATTGCTCTTCTGAAAATATTTTTTGTTGTCACGGTATTCAACCGAATAGGTGTTGATTTTGCCGAGTTTGTGTTCCTTGTTGTACATTGATGCGGTCTTGACAATTATACTGCTGTCAAGCCCTCCCGAAAGGAAAAAGCACAGCGGAACATCACTCACAAGCTGTCGCTGAATTGCATCAGTCAGCAGATATCTCGTCTTTTCAATGGTAGTAACTTCATTGTCGGTATGCTCTTTTGCCTCAACGGTGTAGTATTTTTTTCGGCGAAGCTTTGAGTGCCTATACATTGCACATTCGCCCGGATTAAGCTCAAATACTCCCTTGAAAACTCCGAACGAAGGCGTTCTTGCAGGTCCTAAAAAGAAAATTTCATTGAGTCCCTGTTCGTCAATTTGAGGCTTTACAACCTTGCTTGCAAGCAACGCTTTTATTTCTGACGCAAACAGCAAGCCACCGTTGTATTCGTAGTAAAACAGAGGCTTAACGCCGATTCTGTCCCTGCACAAAAACAGCGATTTGTCGCTTGTGTTGTAGATTGCAAAGGCAAAAATTCCGTTCAGCTTTTTGCAGCAGTCCGCACCGTATTTAATGTACGATTTCAGCACAACCTCCGTGTCGCTGTGACCTCTGAAATGAAAACCCGATGCTTTCAGTTCCTCACGAAGCTCGGCTGTGTTATAGAGTTCGCCGTTATAGACAATGACATAGGTCGTGTCCTTGTGACGAACCGACATCGGTTGTTTGCCGTTTTCACGGTCAATTACAACAAGCCGCCTGTGCATAAGCGCCGCCCCTCGGTTAATGTACAAACCGTTTTCGTCAGGACCTCGCCTGTCAAGCGTTTCAGACATTCTGTTGAGCAAATCAATTCTTTCGCTCATATCCTGTGAGTGGTCAATCCATCCTGCTATTCCGCACATAAAGTAACCTCCGTCAATTTTGTTTGTAATTTTTGAGTGAATATAAAAAGCATAAAGCGGTAAAAAGCAAAGCCGCTCCCGAAAGGACAGTTCCTCCGAAAAAGCCGGAGTTTTCAACCGTTGATGTTGAAAAAACATCGGTTGTGACGGAGAAAAGTTTTATTCCTAAATGCGTGAGCAATGCGGTGATAAATCCTTGCAAAATTCTGCAAAAGAAAAATAACAGTTTATTCACCTTAATATCTCCAAGTGCCGAGAAAATCTGAAAATGTACGCAAAGTCCGCCGAATCCTGCCGAAAACGCAACAACCTCAATCGGCAAATCTTTCGATACCGCAGTAACCGCATTGCAAACTTCCGTGAGTATCAAAAACGGTTTTTGAATATTTTCATCCGTAATGTGTGAGCAGAAAATCTCAGTAAATGCCGAAAACAGCACCACAAATGCACAGATTGCAAACATTCCCCTTGCACCTTCAAGAACAGACTTTACAAGTGCGTCGCCTTTTTGCGGAGTGCTTATTAATGTTTCTGAATTGGAATTATCATCAAGTTTATTTCTGCAAACGAATTTTAAAGCAAATCCGAGTGCTAAAACCGAGATGCATTGGGCGGCAAATATAATAAACCCGACTTCAATGCTTGAATAAAGCTGTACACCGATAAAATTCACAAGAAATCCCGGTCCCGAACACACCAAAAACAGACCTGCCCGTTTACACTCACTTTCACTTGCCGCACCTTTTTTATAAAGCGAATTTACCGTCTTTGCACCAACGGGATAACCTCCGACAAGGGAGAGAATTATTGCCGAGGCAAAACAACCGTCAAGTCCGAAAATCGGTTTTGTCAGCCATGAAAGATGTCTGCCGATTTTTTCTGCAAGACCGCTTTCGGTGATGTATGAGGCAAGCACCATAAACGGAAACAGTGACGGTACAAGCGTTGAAAGACACAAGCCTATGCCGTTTTCAGCTCCCTTTGAACATTCCTCCGAAAAACGCAAGGAGACAACGCACAACAGAAAAATCCCTGTTGCCTTAAAAATATTCACCGTCCTTGCGGCATTTTTACTCATAAACAAAACAATCACCAATTATATATATGAGCTGTATTGCATAAAAATAAATAAGAAACAAAAATAGGGGAGATTTTTTTGCCAAAGAACAAACGAACTGCCGATAAAAACGAAAGATTGCCTTCTCCGATGTTCGATATGGGAACAATGCCGTACATAGAAATGCTCGGAAACCGCAGGATAACAGTTGAGGGTTCAACGGGAATTTTGCTCTATGACAGCGAAAGCATAAAAATTAATACCTGCAAAACCGTAATTTCATTTTGCGGAAGAGGAATGAAATTGAGATGTATTTCAAGCTCCTGTGTTGAAATTGAAGGCTTTGTAACCGACATCAACTTTCTCTCGTGAGGTGAAACTATGCTCCTTAAAATAATACGCTTTCTCAGAGGAAATGTTGACTTTACCGCAAGCGGAAAATTTCCCGAAAGATTTATGAACATAACCTCAAAAAACGGTGTAAATCTCTGGAATCCCATACCGAAAAAGAACGCAATATCAGCCTCAATGTATCTTTCCGACTACAAAAAAATCCGAATTCTTGCACGCAAATCAAGGGTTAAAACAAGAGTAACCGCAAAACACGGACTGCCGTTTATTATTAACCGCTATAAGGCAAGGACAGGACTTTTTGCAGGTGCGGTATGTGGAATTATTCTCTGCATTTTTCTTTCAAATTTTATCTGGTCGGTCAAAATTTCAGGAACAGAGGAAATCAGCAATACATATCTTGAATCGTTGCTTGAAGATAACGGAATTTCTGTAGGTATGTGGAAAAACAATTCCGATGTTGACCAGATAGAACGCAATATTCAGCTGAAATGTGACGATATCCGCTGGATGAGCATAAACATAACGGGCAGTCTTGTTACGGTTGAAATTAAAGAAACCTACAAAAAGCCGAAGCTTGACACCTCAAAAAATCCTTGCAATGTAAAAGCCGTTAAGGACGGCGTCATAACACGGATTCAGGCATATAACGGCAGACCCGTTGTCACGAAGGGAAGCGGAGTTGTGAACGGTCAGCTTCTTGTCAGCGGTCTTGACGAAACCAAGCAGGGCGATATGCGTTACTTGAGAGCAAACGCAAAGGTCTTTGCCGATGTTTCAGAGCAGAGAACGCTTTCACTTCCTAAAAAAATAACTTACAGTACCGTTACCGATAATTATGTTGACAGGAAAAATTTCAGATTTTTATGGCTTGATTTTCCCTGTAACCTTGCCTTTGAAAACTACGACAATTTTGTAAGCACAGTTCACGGAGAAAATCTGTTTATAAATGATGTTGTTCTGCCGGTAGGACTTAAAATCAGAACCGACCGTGAACTTGTAACAACCGAAAACTCTGTAAGTAAAAACAAGGCTGAGGAGATTGCAAAGGCTGATTGTATTCTCTATGAGATTTTTACAAAGAATAAAAGCGAAGTTATTTCAAAACAAATTTCCGTTAAAGAAAATAAAGACGGCTACAGGGTGACAACAGATTATATTTTTAACGAAAATATTGCAGATCAGGTTGATTTTGATGTGACAGAATAGAAAAGTTGTGTTATAATCAACTTGTATGTTTTGCTTTGAACGGCTGAAATTTTGCAGTCGGACACAAACGGAGGGATAACTATGAGAATTTTATGTATAGGTGATGTCGTAGGCAGTATCGGATGTGAATTTCTTCGCAGTAATCTTCCCACGCTCAAAAAGGTAAAAGGCGTTGATTTTGTAATCTGCAACGGTGAAAATTCCGCTGATGGCAACGGATTGACTCCCGTGTCTGCAAAACACCTTTTTGACAGCGGAGTTGACGCAATTACTCTTGGAAACCATTCGTTTCGCAGAAAAGAAATCTACGACTATCTTGACTCAAATCCCTTTGTTGTCAGACCTGCCAATTTTCCCGAAAATTCAACACCCGGCAAAGGTATAATTAATGTTGACACAGGGCGAAGAATTGTGTCGATTATAAATATTATGGGTAATTCCTATATGGATAACAACCTGAATTGCGCCTTTGAATGTGTAGATAAAATGATTAAACAGGCTGAAAGCAAAATCATAATTGTTGATTTTCACGCAGAGGCAACGGGTGAAAAAAGGGCAATGGGTTATTACCTTGACGGCAGAGTTTCCGCAATGTTCGGAACACACACCCATGTTCAGACCTCGGACGCACAGGTTCTCCCGAAGGGAACCGGCTACATAACCGACACGGGAATGACGGGTACAATCCATTCCGTTCTCGGTGTAAAGAGCGAAATTATAATTGCAAAGCTGAAAAATAAGCTTCCGCAGCGTTTTGACCTTGCAAGCGGAGAATGCAAAATGGAATGTACGCTTTTTGATGTTGATGACAAAAGCGGAAAGTGCGTTTCAGCCGAGTCAATGCGTATTGAATAACACAAATCAGCATAAAGTAAATTGTTTCCAATTGTCAAAAAATATGAAACAATCCCGATTAAGTCGGCTTTTTTTGCAGATAATTAGTGTATTATACTATTGCAAAAAACAAGCTGATAATGTATAATGTTATAATGTGAATTATTGTAAAACTGCGTTTGTCGGTGCAAAATCGGCTTATGCAGTTGATTAAGAAATGTACATTAAAAGGATGTGCCTAAATGATAAACGGACAAATTCTCAAACAGGCTGTTATTTCGGGTGCGAATAATATTTCAAACCAAAAAAACAGTATAAATGATCTTAATATTTTCCCTGTACCCGACGGAGACACAGGTACAAATATGTCAATGACAGTCAATGCGGCTGTTGCAGCGCTTGAAGATTTTGACGGCTCCTGTGCAGGTGATGCCGCAGGTATCACAGCCTCTGCAATGCTCCGTGGAGCAAGAGGCAATTCGGGTGTTATCACTTCACTGATATTCCGTGGCTTTGCCCAGGGACTTAAAGACATTGAAGAAGTTGACGGCAAAAATCTTGCCGCAGCACTCGGAATCGGTGTTGACGCCGCTTACAAGGCTGTTATGAAACCGACAGAGGGAACAATTCTCACGGTTGCAAGAATGGCTTATGAGGCAGGTATCGAAGCCGCTAAGTATGACAGAGATGTTGTGTCTGTATGGCAGACAATCGTTGACAAGGCTAACGAGGCGCTTGCAATCACTCCTCAGCTTTTGCCTGTGCTTAAAAAGGCAGGCGTTGTTGACGCAGGCGGTAAGGGCCTTTGCGTAATCTTTGAGGGTATGCTCTCTGTAATTAAGAACGGCATTATGATTGAAGCTGACGATGACACAGCTCCTGCAACCGTCAGCACATTTGAAAGTGCCGCCGCTGAATTTGACGATGACATCAGATTCACATATTGCACAGAGTTTATCGTTGGCAGAAATGCCGAGATTGAAACCGAAATCGGCGAGCTTCGCAGTTATCTTGAATCAATCGGTGATTGCGTAGTTGTTGTAAATGATGATGAGATTATCAAGGTTCATGTTCATACGGAACAGCCGGGCAACGCTCTTTCAAAAGGACTTGAGTTCGGTCAGCTTCTCACGGTTAAGGTTGAGAATATGAAGGAACAGCACAAGAATGTCAAGTCAACAAAGAAAAAGGCTGAAAAGGAAAAGTTTGTTCCCGCAGAACCTGAAAACGATTTCGGCTTTGTTGCAGTTGCCGCAGGAAACGGTCTTAAAGACCTTTTTAAAGACCTCGGTTGTGACAATGTTGTTTCGGGCGGTCAGAGTATGAACCCCAGTACAGATGATATATATGAGGCAATTATGGCAACGCCTGCCAAGAATGTCCTTGTTCTTCCGAATAACAAAAATATAATTCTTGCCGCAGAACAGACAATCCCGATGGTAAAAGACAGAAATGTCGTTATTGTTCCGACAAGAACAATTCCGCAGGGTATGACGGCAATGCTCAACTTTGATCCCGAGATTTCTGCCGAAAGCAACGCACAGCTTATGACTGACGCACTTGCATCGGTGGGAACAGGTCTTGTAACCTTTGCCGCAAGAAGCAGTGAATTTGGCGGTAAGAAAATCAAAGAGGGCGACATTATCGCTCTTGAAAACGGCAAGCTGACAATTACGGAAAAGAGCACCGTTAAGGCTCTTGTTAAGCTTGCAAAGAATATGGTCAGCCGCGACACTTCATTTATCACTCTCATATACGGCGAGGATGTTACCGAAGAAGAGGCGGAAAAGGCTTATGAAGAGCTTCGTGAAAAATTCGGTTCAAAAACCGATATTACACTTGTCAAGGGCGACCAGCCTGTTTACTATTTCATTTTAAGCGTAGAATAAGCATTAAATCAGTTTTTTCAGGGAGCATAATTTTTTCGGTTATGCTCCCGATTTTGTAATGACAGGCTGTCCTGCGAATACGGATAGGCTGTTCTGAAATAAATAAAAACGGAGGTGCGGTAATGACATCACTTTATAAAACTCCTGTTTCAAGACTGAACGGAATAGGTGAAAAGCGTGCCGCACTTTTTGCAAGACTCGGAATAAAAAGCGTTGGAGATTTGATAAATTTTTATCCTCGAACATACGAGGACTGGAGCAATATCAAGCATATCAATGAACTTGAATACGGTGAAACCGCCTGTATAAAGGCGATTGTTGCAACCTCGGTAAATGACACACGCATAAGCGGCGGAAGAATTATTTCAAAAACCGCAGTCTATGATGACACGGGTTCAATCCAGCTTGTGTTTTTTAACAATAAATACATAAGCTCAATGCTCAGACAGGGCGGAGAATATTTCTTTTACGGAAAAACTTCATCCGACAGCTATGGAATGCAGATGCTGTCTCCGACCTTTGCGCCTGCAATTAAAGGAACGCAAATCCGCCCGATTTACAGGCAGACAGCAGGACTTCCGAGCAAATCGGTTGAATCGGCCGTGCGACAGGCACTTTCAATGCTGCCATCAAAAATCAATGACCCTTTGCCGGATGCCGTAAGAGAAAGATTTGACCTTTGCCCGCTCAGACAGGCATTGTTTGATATTCACTTTCCAAAAAATTGCCAACAGCTTGAAACAGCCCGAAAAAGGCTTGTTACCGAAGAGCTTGTTGTGCTGAACCTCGGAATGAGAAATCTGCGTGACCACAGCAGGGGAGTAACCTCGCTTAAAATTACAAAGGATTATTCAGAAGAATTTGAATCGCTTTTGCCGTTCACAATGACAAATGCCCAAAAACGGGCGGTGTCGGACTGCATAAACGATATAATCAACAAATCATCTCCAATGAACCGACTTGTTCAGGGCGATGTAGGTTCGGGTAAAACGGCGGTTGCCGCCTCGGTCTGCTACACGGTTGCCAAAAACGGATTTCAGACCGCGTTTATGGCACCTACGGAAATCCTTGCCCGACAGCATTACAAAACATTTCAAAGGCTTTTTGAAAATACGGATATCAAGGTTGGTCTGCTGACAGGCGCACTCAAGGAGTCCGAAAAAAAACAAATCAGAAAATCGCTTGCAGACGGTTCAATTGATATGGTAATAGGAACACACGCTCTTATTACCGATAAAACCGAGTTTAAAAATCTTGCACTTGCCGTAACCGACGAACAGCACAGATTCGGCGTTGCACAAAGAGCAAAGCTTCTCGGCAAGGGCAACAATCCGCATCTGCTTGTAATGAGTGCCACCCCGATTCCGAGAACCCTCGGACTTATTATTTTCGGCGACCTCGACATTTCAATAATTGATGAGCTTCCGCCGTCAAGAAAACCTGTGAAAACCGTGTTGCGAACTTCTGCGATGCGCGGCGGAGTGTATGATTTTATCCGCAGTGAGGTAAAACACGGCAGACAGGCGTACATAGTCTGTCCCCTTGTTGAAGAAGGCGAGCTTGACGATGTTGCGTCAGCCGAAGAATATGCCGCAGATTTGATGCTGAGGGAATTTCCTGACATAGCAGTCGGCATTGTTCACGGACAGATGAAGCCCGACGAAAAAGACGAGGTTATGCGTAAGTTTGCCGAGAATGAATATTCCGTTCTCGTTGCCACAACGGTAATAGAAGTCGGCGTTGATGTTCCTAATGCTACGGTTATTGTGATTGAAAACGCCGAAAGATTCGGACTTTCACAGCTTCATCAGCTGAGGGGAAGAGTAGGCAGAGGTAGTTCGCAGTCCTATTGTATTCTCATCAGTGACAAAGGCAGCAGAACAACAAGAGAACGGCTTGAGGTTATGTGTTCAACGAACAACGGCTTTGTCATTGCCGATGAGGATTTGAAAATGAGAGGTCCGGGCGACTTTTTCGGTCACAGACAGCACGGTCTGCCGCAGATGTCAATTGCCGATTTTGCCGACACAAAAAGCCTTGAGCTTTCGCAAAAAATTGCAGATTATATAATGAACCGTTACGGTGATATCCGAAACGATGAAATACGACTTTTAAAAGCAGAGATTGACCGCCTGTTTGATCGCGGCGGACAAAATGCTTTAAACTGACAAACTATAAATGGGAGAATTAAGTAAATGAGAAAAACAGCAATCAAAACACTTTCACTTCTCTGTATGCTTTGCATCATTATCTGTTCCGCCTTTACAACAGCGGGTGCTGCGTCCTATCCCAATGATGTAAAAACACAGTCGGATTCAATATTGCTTGTGAATATGGATTCAGGTCAGACCGTGTATGAAAAAGATGCAGATTCAAAGCGTTATCCTGCATCCACAACAAAGATTATGACCTACATAATTGCGGTTGAAAACATTGCCGACCTTGACAACACAAAAATTCCGATTAAACAGTCGGTTCTTGATGTTCTCAAAAACACAGGCAGTTCCCTTGCGAATGTTGAAAATCATGTCGGCAAGAGTATGACAGCAATCGACCTGCTCTACAGCATGATGGTTCCCTCGGGTAACGATGCCGCAATGGTTCTTGCCGATTATATCGGCGACGGAAATGTTGACAATTTTGTTGAGATGATGAACGAAAAGGCAAAGGAGCTTGGCTGCAAAAATACCCATTTTGCAAATCCTGATGGACTTCACGACCCTAACCACTATACAACTGCCCGTGATATGTACAAAATCACTACATATGCGCTCACGCTCCCTCGTTTTGAAGAAATCACAAACACCTGCACATACACTTGTGACGGTGACGATACACCCCTTGTTACCACTAACTACCTCATTGACGCTAACCGAGGCGGCGAGTATTATTATATGTATGCAAAGGGCATCAAAACAGGTACAACCAACGAGGCAGGCAGATGCCTTGTAACAACAGCGTCGGCTGACGGCTATTCATATATGGCAATTCTTCTTCACGCTCCTTATGAAGAGGGTGTGACCGAGGATTACGCAACAATGACCGATGCCGCTGACCTTTTTCGATGGGCATTGACAAGTCTTGAAATGAACACGGTAGCAACATCGTCAAAGCCGCTTTGCGAAGTAAAGGTTAACCTTGCTTGGGGTAAAAACAGTACATTGCTTTATCCCGAAACCGACCTCAGCGCAATTGTTCCTAAAGACTGCACAGATGAGAATATAATTATTGAACAGGATGTTCCTGAAAGTATTGACGCTCCAATCGACAAAGGCACGGTAGTCGGCAAGGCTACAATTTACTATAAGGCAGACGAAAACAGCAAAAAGCAAAAGCTTGCCGAGGTTAATGTTGTTGCAGGCGAAAAAATAGAACTCAGCGGAATCCTTTATGTGTTCAATGTTATCGGCACAGTGTTCCAATCATACTGGTTCATTGTGGTTATCGCACTCATTGTTCTTATCCTGATTATTTACCTTATTATTTCAAAAATCAGCTCGAAACGCAAAAAGAAGAAGAGAAATGTCAAGCATTACCGCAATCTCTGATGAAATAAAAGTGTAATTAAATTGTAAATTTTCTATACTTGAAATTTGAAAACGGTATGTTATAATTATTTTAGGGAATAATTATTCGGAGGTTTTCATATGAAGTGTCCATATTGCAGTTATGAAGAAAGCAAGGTTATCGACTCTCGTTCTGCCGATGACGGCGAAAGAATCCGTAGAAGAAGAGAGTGCCTGAGATGCGGCAAACGCTTTACCACACATGAGGTGATTGAAACTGTTCCGATAATTGTTGTTAAGCGTGACAAATCCCGTGAGGTTTTTGACCGCAACAAGCTTACAGGCGGAATTCTCCGTGCCTGCGAGAAGCGTCCCGTTTCAATTGAACAGATTGAAAATATGGTCAATGATATTGAGGCTCAGCTTCAGTCAAGCCTTGACCGTGAAATTACTTCAAAGCAAATCGGTGAGCTTGCAATGGATCAGCTCAAGAATATTGACGAGGTTTCATATGTCCGTTTTGCGTCAGTTTATCGCCAGTTCAAGGATATTAACACCTTTATGGACGAACTCAATAAACTTCTTACTGAAAAGAAATAGTTTCTTATAAAGAATAATTCCGATACTGTACAGCCTTTTTCGGTTGTACAGTATTTTTTTGCGGTGTACCGCAACTCTCCGTTCGTGCAGATAGTTTGCAATATCAAAAACATACTATGCCCGAGCGTAAGTATAGCGATTGCTTTTGCAATTTTAAATAGAGGAGTTCATCGGATGCCCACAAGTAACAGCAGAATATTTAAGCTAAGAGTGTTGTACGGAAAGCAACCTATGCAGTTAATTAAAAATTATACGAAAAAATCAAAAATGCCTCTTGACTTAAAGTCAACTTCAGGGTGTAATATATTCCTGTAAAGTAAAAAACAAACTGAAAAATAGTAAAAATTCTGAAACAAAGGAGATTTACAATGGCAAAGTTAATTGCATTTTATTCACGAGCAGATGAAAATTATTTCGGCGGTCAGTACCGCTATGTAAAAGTCGGCAACACCGAAAAGGTTGCAAAAATGATTTCAGACCTCACAGGAGCCGATATGTTTAAAATTGAGCAGAAAGTTCCGTATTCTGCAAACTACAAGGAATGTGTTGCTCAGTCGGTTAAAGACCTTAAATCAAAGGCAAGACCCGAACTTGTTTCATTGCCGAATCTTGACGATTACGATGAAATTTATCTCGGCTATCCAAACTACTGCGGAACAATGCCTATGGCGGTTTATACTTTCCTTGAAGCATTTGATTTTACGGGCAAAACAATTCATCCGTTCTGCACTCACGAGGGAAGCGGACTTTCAAACACAGTCAATGATATTAAAAATACTGCCAAAGGTGCAACCGTAACAAACGGACTTCCCTTGTTCGGAAGTGATGCCGATAAGGCAGAAGGCATTGTTAATGATTGGATTAAAAAATTTTAATTAAACAAGGAGATAATATTATGAAAATTGCAGACAAGGATGAATTTGAAAAGCAGAATGTATTCGGCACAGGCACTCCAAACACAGCCTATGCAAAGTATTTTATCGGAGAGTCATACCTAAATCCACTCACAAAGCCCGAGGACGGACTTCACCTTTTAAATGTAACATTTGAACCTGGTTGTCGTAACAACTGGCACATTCACCACGCAAAGAGCGGCGGCGGTCAGCTCCTCATCTGCACAGCAGGTGAGGGTTGGTATCAGGAAGAGGGCAAAGAGCCTGTAAGCCTTACACCGGGTAAGGTAATCGTAATTCCAGCCGAGGTTAAGCATTGGCACGGTGCTAAAAAGGACAGCTGGTTCTCACACATCGCAACCGAAATGCCGGGCGAAGAATGTTCAAACGAGTGGTGCGAACCCGTAACCGATGAAGAATATAATAAACTCGGTTAATCGAAAGGCGGTTTCTGAATATGAAAAAAGTTATCGTTTATTATTCCTATCGTGGCAACACAAAAAGCATTGCCGAGATGATTCAGAAAAGCACGGGTGCTGACATTGCAAGAATCGAAACTGTTGTTCCGTATGACGGAGACTACAACTCGGTTGTAAATCAAGGACAGGATGAAGTGAACAGCGGCTATTGTCCCAAAATAAAACCGCTTAATATTGACCTTAGCAAGTATGACGAGGTAATTCTCGGAACACCTGTTTGGTGGTACACTTTTGCCCCTGCAATGCACACATTTCTCAAGGAAAATGACCTTTCGGGCAAGACGGTTTATCCGTTTGCAACCAACGGCGGTTGGATTGGTCACACATTCAAAGATTTTGCAAATGCCTGCGGTACAGCCGATGTAAAGCAGGGAATGAATATCCGTTTTGACGAATCGGTTCTGCGTACACCAAAGTCTGAAATTCAAAAATGGATTGATTCAATTAAATAAGCCTTTCTGTAATGCGGTTCTACCGCAAAAATAAAAAACTGTACAGCCTTTTTCGGTTGTACAGTTTTTGTATATTGAGCAAATAATTTGTTATATGAGTATTGCTATAACTTGTTGCATTGTGTATAATACGATTAAAGGTTGGTGCTTTAAGGGACATTAAAATGCAAAGTAAACGCATTATTACAAACTTTCTTGCCGTTTTGATGATTATGCTATGTGCTTTCCTTTCAGGGTGTGGCTTAGATAATTTGCCTCAAGTCGAATTGATTGATTCCTCAGTATCTCCAAATGGAAAATATACGGTTAATGCTTATCTTTGTTCAGAAAATGCGACTACGGATTTTTCGGTAAGATGTGAGGTAGTGGATTCCGAAACAAGTAAATGCCGTAACATTTATTGGAAATATCATCAGGAAGATGTTTCTTTATACTGGAAATCTGATGAGGTTGTGGTAATAAATGATGTTGAACTTAATGTTTTAACTGATAAATACGATTGGCGAACAGATTGATAATTACATGAACAACAATTTGAATGGGTGGATGATGTTGAATTATACTGCAGCTTATTTTTATTCAGAGGGTAATCCGTTTGGCATAGTTTTTCTAATATTATTGCTTCTGTTTCAATTATCAAGATTGATTGTTTCACATATATTAGATAATCGAAATTTTGATTCTGTTGAGGTGGAAACTTCTTTTACAAATAAAAGAAAAAACAGAATTAAACATTTTGTTTATGATTCTTTAATGGATTTGCCAAGTAGTAGTTTTGTACTTGTGCTTGACAAAGGAACTAATTTAGTTTCTCCTGCAGTTTATACAAAGCAAAGCAACAGAATTTCTATGATTAACCGAAATGCCGAATATACTGCATTTGAACACATTGAACTTTCGGACGATACTTATTCAGGTGAATATACCTTTATCAGAACTTGCAAAGTAAAAGACAAGAAAACAGGTGAACAGGTTCTTTTCGCAGCAGTTCCGAATAGAGAAACGAATATTCTTGCATATTCCGATTCTGCACATAAAGCCGACAAAACCGTAACTTTCGGAAAATTCAGAATATTCTGTTTTGTCGAATCTGAAAACAGTCCCTATACTGATTTGCTTGCTGATTCCGAAAAAATTCATCTTGAAAAAACAAAAAGAAAAGGTATGCACTTTATAGGCTTGAATGAAGTTATAAAAACAAATCCTAAGTCTAAAAAGTAATACAAGATATAAAAAAACTGTACAGCCGATTATGGTTGTACAGTTTTTGTTTTAATGGGTTTACCCAGTGCCACGCTTGCGTGGCACAAACAACCACCCGCTATGCGGGTGTGCATAAAAAGTTATACAAAAAAATCACCAATCGTATTACAATAAGAATGTTCAAGTCTATTGTAAAAAAAGAAAGGTGATTTTAATGGCAAATAAAACAAATAGTTTATCCCACACAAAATGGATGTGCAAATACCATGTAGTGTTTGTGCCAAAGTATAGAAGAAAAATAATATATGCACAGTATCGACAGAGTTTGCAAGACATAATAAGATTGTTATGTCAGTACAAAGGAGTGGAGATACTAGAGGGGCATATGATGATAGATCATGTACACTTGCTCTTAAGTATACCACCGAAGATGAGTGTGTCAAGTTTTATGGGATATTTAAAAGGAAAAAGTGCGTTAATGATGTTTGAGAAACACGCAAATCTGAAGTATAAGTTTGGAAATAGGCACTTTTGGGCAGAAGGATATTATGTGAGTACAGTAGGTCTAAATGAAGCAACCATAAGGAAATACATAGAAGACCAAGAAAAGCATGATATAGCACTAGATAAATTAAGTGTACGAGAATATGAAGACCCTTTTAAGGGTGGCGAGTAATACAAACACCCTTTAAGGGGTGGCGAAAGAGGCAAAGGCAATAGGCTTGAACCAAGTGAAAGCCAGCGTCTTGAGACGCTGGCCGGTAGCATGGGCTTATAGCCCTAGAGCAAACCACCCGTTGGACGGGTGGTTTTGATTATATGTTATTTTGTCGGAATGTAACATTGTGTGAATTTGCACAATTTGAGCCGTGGGGGATTGTTAATCCTACCCGATAAAGCCTTGAACGAACACAATAACAATCAGCACGGGGAGTGCGTATTTAAGGTACGGTTTCAGCACCCTTGAAAGTTTAAGACCTTTACCCGTGTTACATTCTTCAAAGTAATTGTCAAAGCCCCAGCCGAATTTTGTTGTGCAGAACAGGAGGTAAACCATTGCACCGATCGGAAGAAGAAGGTTGCTGACAACGAAGTCCTCAAGGTCAAGCACACCCTTGCCGAGAATGTTGAAGTCGCTCCAAATGTTGAATCCGAAAATACACGGCAGACACGCAAAGAACATAATAATTCCGTTGATTATTGACGCCTTTGTTCTGCTCATGCCGAATGTGTCGGTAAGAAAAGCAACAAGGTTTTCAAACACGGCAATAACCGTTGAAAAGCTTGCAAATGTCATAAACAGAAAGAAAAGCGTACCCCAAATCCGACCTCCCGTCATATTTACGAAAACATTCGGAAGCGTCACAAAAATAAGGGCAGGTCCTTGGTCGGGCTGAACGCCAAATGAAAAGCAAGCAGGGAAGATGATAAGTCCGGCAACAATTGCAACAAAAGTGTCCAATGCACAAATCTGAACAGCCTCACCGTAAAGCGTGCGGTTTTTGTTCATATAACTGCCGAAAATTTCAATTGATGCGATTCCGAGTCCGAGTGTGAAAAATGCCTGACTCATTGCAGATGTGATTACCTTGCCGAGTCCTACATCTTTAACCTTTCCAAAATCGGGAACAAGGTAAAAGCTCAGGCCTTCTCCCGCATTTGAAAGCATCATACTGTTGATTGCAAGAATGACAATCAGCGCAAGCAACGCAACCATCATAACCTTGCTGACCTTTTCAATGCCTTTTTGAAGTCCTCGACTGCATACAAAAAATCCGAATACAACGATTATCGCAAGCCATATAATCATCTCAACAGGCGATGCCATAAGGTCGTTAAACACTCCCGAAACCTGTTCTGAGTTCATTCCGCTTTTAAATGTTCCCGTTGCAAATTTATAGAAGTAATCTAACATCCAACCAGAAACAGGTGAGTAGTTCACTAAAAGTGTACCATCGTATGAGTCAAAACAAATTATACATAAAGAAGTATGTCGAATTATAAATAGTTATGTTACGAGCCAGTAGGCTCTTTTTTTATACCCAAATTTAGGTCGTAAAAGTCTATTAACAGGTAATTTGTATAAATATAAGTATTTTATATTGCCAGATTTTACAAAAATAAAACAACGTTCAAAATTATATTTACAACTTTGCATAATGTGATATATAATAACACTATGCAAAAAATATATGCTAAACCAATAACATATTCACCGTATAACCAAAGTGAGGTGATAAAAACAATTTTTAGTAAAAATTAAGAAGAGGTGATAGTTGTAAAAAGAAAATGAGATTGTTACAGGTGAGCCTGATGAGGGTGAATCGAAAACAAGATACAAGAAAAGAAAGCGAACAAGATGAAATGTAAAATTCATCAAAAACAATCGCTCTATGGTTAAGTTTGTCGAGATAAATAGGTCATTTAGAGAAAATTTCTCCAAATAAACGGATACATATTGACTTTTTTGTAATTCTCCTTTACAATATTAAATAAGAAGGAGAGATTGATAATGCTTATTAAAGTGACAGTTGAGAATTTTAAATCGTTTTCTGAACCAACAGAGATGACTATGATTTCTTCTACAAAAATTCAAAAAGGCACTGATCATAGGGTTAAAATTAAAAGTACGAATATACTTAAATACGCAGTAATCTATGGTGCTAATGCGGCAGGTAAATCTAATCTTATTGATTTTTTTTGGTTTTTGAAAAGTACGCTTAATGATACAATTCCTATGGTAGCTACAAAATGGTTTTGTAAATGTAAGGAAGAAAATATAAATAAGAATAGCTCGTTTGAAATTCAGTTCACGATTGGTGATAAATTCTATGCTTATGGTTTTACGGCTTTATTAAATCAACGAAGAATCACATCTGAGTGGTTATATGAGCTTTATCAAAATGGTAATGCAAAATGTTTATTTGAAAGAAATGAAGAAGAAAAATTTCCACACTTGGGCGAAGATGTAAAATTAAACAAAATTGATGAAGCAAAATTCAAAACATATACTGATGATTTTGATGGTAATGAATCAATTTTGTTTCTTACGGAAATGAATAGAAACAAAAAATATTCTGAAGACTCCAAGCTGGTTTTCTTCAAGGAGGTTTATAGTTGGTTATCACAAAACATAATTATCGTTAAGCCTAATACTTCTTTTGATAACTTTCAATATTATAATGATGAAACATCCTTAGAGTTAATCAATAAATTAATAAAAACCTTTGATACTGGTATTGATAAAGTTAGAGTTGAAAAAACTGATTTTGAGGAATTTAGAAAAGCTTTACCGGCTAAGGTTTTTGATTTAGTTATGAAGGACATACGAAACAAGATGGCTCACAAGTCATTATATTCTTCGGCACGAATGACCATGAGAACTGACAAAAGCTTTTTTACTGTTACTTTGGATGACGATGAACCGATTGTATCTACTTTGAAACTCTATCATGGAAAATCATTTTATGATTTTAATTTCGATGAAGAATCAGATGGTACAAGAAGAATTTTCGATTTACTCGATATGTTACTTAACAAAAACGATGACATTATTTATGTTGTTGATGAATTAGAAAGAAGTCTTCATCCAAAACTTACAGAACATTTTCTTGAGCTTTTTATGAATTTCCATAAAGGCCATAAAACTCAGTTGTTGTTTACAACCCACGAAGCATCTATTATGGAGCAAAAGCTTTTTAGACGTGATGAAATATGGTTTGTTGAAAGAGATGGAAATAACACAAGTAATGTTTATTCGTTGGATAAGTTCAAAGAAAGATATGATAAAACATTGAGCAAAGCTTATCTTGAGGGGCGTTATGGTGCAATTCCTGTGTTTTCTAATTTTGATTTGACGGAGGAATAAATATATGGCACCGGTAAGAAGTTATTATAATTGGAATCAAAGAAAGAGCGACACAAATGAGGCTATAGAGCCTTATAGAAAGTATTTCTTTATTTGTGAAGGTGCAAATACTGAAACGTGGTATTTCGAAAAGCTGGTTGACTATAAAAAAGAATTGGGAATTAATCCTAATATTGATATTCGCTTTCTCGAAAAGACTCAACAAGATAAGAATATATCTTTCCCCAGAAGACTTATAGAGTTTGCCGAGGAGCAAAAACTTAACTCAGATATATCTTTTGATGCTGAAATGGATAGGATGATTATCGTTTTTTGATGCAGATATTTTCGAAGAAAAAGTTAAGGATTTTGATGAAGTTGTAGCATTTGGAGAAAATAATAATATACTTGGTATATCTAATCCTGCATTTGAATTGTTTTTACTTTTGCATTATAAAGATGCTTATGAGAAATATATTAAACCAAATGAAAAGGAGATAATTTCTAACGAAAAGGTAGGAAATCAAAGATATATAAGAAATTTGTTTACTCAGGTGTTTGGTATTAATCCAAAGAAAAATAAATCTATAGGAGAACTGGTTAAGCAAGTTGATTTTGCAATCGTTGAAGAATGCAAAATTAATGAAGATATCCACCAATGCTCAGGACAGGTAACTTGTAACATTGCAAAGATAATCAATGATATTCGCAATAACAAAGCAATTTAATAATACGCAAAAGAGTTAAGTCAAGAAATAAAAATTTCTTGGCTTTTCTTTTTGCGATAAAATAACAGAAATGGAGGTATGAATAAGTGCCATATATAGACCCTAAAGTAGTGCTTGAAGCAAAGAAAATGAACTTGCTAACCATTCTTAAAAACTTTGAGCCACACGAACTTGTAAGACTTGATAAGAACAATTACACCACACGAACACACGATAGCTTGAAAATTTCAAACGGAAAATGGATGTGGTTTTCTCGTGGGATTGGAGGTACAACAGCTCTCAATTATCTAATTGAGGTTAAAGGTTATAGCTTTATTGAAGTGGTGGAAACAATCACAGGTAAACAGGTTGTAGTTGTTCCAAAACCTATCAAACAGGATAATAAATATTATGAAAGACCACTTCTACTATATCGGTTCAGTTCATTATAAAATGATTAGATTTTTGTCTTGACAACTGAACCACTATATTCTATAATGGAGATGAAGTGAGTCCGGTGTTTTAATATTTCAAATCTTGAAAACTTTTAATTTTTTATTAACAGGAGATAAAAGATGAAGAAACTAAAAAAGATGATTGTGTTGGGTATGGTCGTTCTTTCTTTGATGTCTGCTCTTACTTTTTCAGTATTCTCTGCCGGTAATGTTTCAGATACAATTATCAACATTAGTGCGAGAAGTAACAACGGAGGTACTCCGTGCAGATCTATTTGGCGTGAGAAGAAAGATTATACATCTGTTTGGTGCGAAAACAAGAGCACATCAGGAGGTTCTCTGAGTGCTTGGGTTCAGCGTACAAATAATAAGAATACTTTCTCCGTAAAAACTGTAGACAGATATTACGGTTCATGGAGCTATAATGGGGCAACTAAGAATATGAAAAATTTACCAAAGAGTACATATTATTATTTGCCTAACTATGTTAAAGAAGACGGCTATAAATATGCTACTTTGGGCTACATTATGAATAAGGAAGCTGTGAGTTACCACATAGCATGGAGTCCTGACAGCATATAAAATATTTGTGGCTTTGTAAGTTATGCTCTGTGCCTTTTAATGAAGTTTTGACTTTATATATGCACGCAGAGCATGACTTTTAGACTGCGGTAGGGAGTTGCTTATAGAGGTGTTTATATATTGAATAAAAAAATAACAACCGTAATTATTTTGATTATCATCTGTGCTTCATCTATAATAGTTTCCATCTTATACTTGATAAAAAATGATATTATTGACATCAACGATATATACACTAATGCTGATGCAAAAAACACACAGGTTGCAAATGGAAGTAATATCTCTTCCACAGAAAATTCAGCGTTGGGCTCAAAAAGTTGTGTTCTGCTTGAGGAAGGTGCTGAATACGATACTATGTACGACGATAGAACAAGCATTTATGTTAAATTAAATGATATAAGCATTTCAAAAAACAAAGCAGAACTTCCCGAATTTGACACATTTGAGGACTGGGATGAAATTAAAGATAGCCAAGGAAATATTACAAATGAATATTCATATGTAGTGCTTAACATTACAATGATGAATAAAGGAAATGAAAATGTGGAGGTATCATTGAACAGCTTACTTTTGCATTTTGGTACAGACGGTGGATATAACGAAGCACGAAGTTTTAATTCAAGTGAGAAAAAGACTTCAAAAAATTATTTTGTAGAAAAACTTGAACCCGGTAAAAAATTGAATGTTAATGTAGCATATGTTGCTGAGGACAAACAACTTAATGAGTACAAAGACCAACTTTATTTGATGACAGTGCTCTCAGGCAATCCTTTAGGAGAAGGAACTATGCAAGTCATCAAATCCGAAAAATAATAAATGGAGAATGATAAAATGCAAAGAATGATTAAATTCGAACTGAAAAGAAGTTTTAAAAACAGGCTGTTTTTAATTTCTTTGCTAATTTCATTAGCATTGGTAACATGGTATTCGATTGAAAGAATACCATACTGTGTGCAGTTGAATTCTGAATTTTTAAATGATGAAAATTTAATGGGATTTTTTGAAATTTCATATACAAACTGGATTGGCAGTCATAATATCTATCTTCAGCAAAACATTTTTTATATGGCTATTCCAATTCTCGCCACTTTGCCATTTGGTAGTTCCTTTTATGATGATATAAACAGGGGATATGCAAGGAATGTGTGCGTTCGTGCCAAGAAAAAATATTATCTTGTGGCAAAATACATAGCTGTTTTCGTAAGTGGTGGTTGCGTGGTTGCTATTCCAATGGTTCTTAGTTTTCTCATTTCTTCAATGTTTTTACCAACAATGCTTCCTGAAGCATCTTATACATTTACTAACATATATCCTGCTTATAAATGGGCTGATTTGTTTTATGTGCAACCGTTATTATATACATCGATATATATTTTTATCACATTTTTGTTTTCGGGAGTAACAGCAAGTTTGTCATTGTTTATTACATTCTTTTTAAACAGAAAATTTGTGACTTTTGTTTTTCCTTTTTTCATTTACATTTTTTCATCATTTTGTCTTGAAATGTTGGGATTTGATGCCTACAGTATCAGAAATCTTGTCACGACTACAAGTGAAAGTGGGACTACCTTTTCTGTAACAATTTTATTTTTGATTTTCTTTTGCCTTTCATTTTTTCCGTATTATTTTATTGGAGCGAAAAAAGATGTTTTTTAAAGCGTGTAGAAAAACTTTTGTTGCAATGACATATTTTAAATATTTGGTTGTTTTCTGTTTACTCTGCAGTTTTGTATTGTTTTACTTTTTTGCTTTTTTAAAAAAAAATATGATGGATATAACAGACAACATATGTATGGCAGATTTTGTGGAAGCCGCCGGGGGTCACACGACAACTATCTTTTTTGTACCAACCGCCGCATTACTTTCAACGATATTTTCCGAAAAAAACAGTAACTTTACAAATGTCTATATTCGCTTTAGATTTAGAAATACATTGGTTGTCAGAAATAGTTTGAAAGTTCTTGCTTTTTCTGTGGCTTTTTGCATTTTATTCCTCGTCGCAGTTCTTGGTATGTCGAGATTTTTTTCACGAACAGTAATTAATTGGAATTCATATGAAAGCTATTATTATCTGTGTGAAGGATGCATAAGCAATGTAAGCTTTGCAAAAGTAGTGATGAAAACTTTTGTATGTCTTTTAATTCCTACAATATTTTTTTCTGAATTAATATGTGCTTTTGGCTGTATAATAAACAAAGTATTTCCGTTCTTAGTGACGGTCACAACATGTATTGCAGTTTCATTTGATGGTGATTGGAATATTGACTTTTGGCTCTTGATTTTTGGGACAATTATAGTATTCGTACTAAATTTATTGTTCATGAAAAGAAAGGATTTTTTAAATTGAAAGTTCGTCTTTTTTTTCGTTTGCTTTCGCATGATATAACAGAGGGAATCATACATAATCGTAAATTTTTTATTTTTGCTGCGTTGCTGTTCATATTTATTGATTTCGTGTATTGGCATAATATTAGCTTATATTTTAGTGATTATAATTCGGTTGTAGACTGCGGTGTTCTGGATTTTTTTATGAATGTTTTTGCCGGATGTGACCCTTTTGATCCGGAGGCAAATAAGGGTGTAGATATTCCCATAACGTGGTTTTCTTTTAATGTACTTCCTTATTTGTTTGTGGGATTATACATTACAAACGATTTGCAGACAAGTGCCGATACCTTTATTTTGCGGGTAAAATCCCGATATTTATGGTGGTTGAGTAAAATAGTTTGGTGTGTTGTTTCTTCAACTTTGTACTATTTACTGTTTTTTGTAATTTCGACAGCTTTTACATTGCTTTCCGGTAATTTTTCATTAACTCAAAACAGTTTAATAACTGAAGAATTTTTGGAGCTAAGCACTTATGGAAAAAGTATGACAGAAATTTTCATTTCCTCAGTACTGTTACCTTGGATGATTACAACTTGTCACATGACATTTGATGCAATTATCAGTATTACATTTGGACCTGTTGTCGCGTTTTTGATGATAGTCTGCCTTATGACCACATCTGTGTTTTATTGCAGCGAATTTTTGCCGTTTAACTTTTCAATGTTGATAAGAACTGATTTTTGCGCCATAAATAATATATCAATATATACAGAACTGGAGGTTGCCTTTTTAATAATCGTTATATGTTTATTTTTAGGCTTGCCAATTATCAAAAGAAAAAACATTATTTAAAGTAGGAGAGATTTATGAATATAGAAATTTGTAATTATACAAAAAAGTTATCAAAAAATCTTGTACTGGAAAATATAAATTTATCACTTTCCGGAGGAAAAATTTACGGTTTTGTAGGTAAGAACGGTTCGGGGAAAACTATGCTTATGCGTGCAATTTGCGGACTGATTTTACCTACCAGTGGTTTTGTAAAAATAAATAACAAAATCATAGGAAAAGACATATCGTTTCCTGATAGTGTTGGGGCTTTAATTGAAAATCCGGGGTTCATTTCTGAGTACTCCGGTTTTCAAAATTTGAAAATTCTCGCTCAAATACAAAAGAAAATAGACGATAAAAAAATAGTGGATACTATGAGAATGGTAGGGCTTGACCCAAACGAAAAGAAGAGTTTCCGAAAATATTCACTTGGTATGAAACAAAAACTTGGAATAGCAGCAGCGATGATGGAAGACCCTCAAATACTTGTTTTAGATGAACCTTTTAATGCGTTGGATGAAGCTTCATGTGAAAATGTCAAAAAAATGATTTTGTCCGCAAAAGTTCCCGATAGAGTTGTGTTGCTGTCATGTCATGACAAAAATCAGATTAACGCTCTTTGCGACGAAACTATAGAATTAGCGCAGGGTAAAATCATCAGGAGAGATAGTCTTTATGAGAAAGAAAAATAATTTAAAAGTTATTGTAACGCTCCTTATTGTAACAGTATTATGTATATGTGGTGTCATTAGGTTTTTTAGTATCAATTCAAAATATCCGCAAAACGAAAAAGTTGTATATAAAATGGGCGATTCATTTGTTTGTCAAAATGCAAAATTCACTATAACAGATACATACATGCTTAAGCGTATGGACATTATGAATGATGATGATTTATCAGAATATTTGGAAGAAAATTCTGACTATTTGAAAAGTGAAGATTTGAATCTTGGCTTAATAAAAATTATAATTTCCAATACAACAGATGATGAAATAACTGTTGATTTAACAGCTTTTCATATTGAATCAGGTGCTTTTTCATTACAATTTTATTACCCGCTCGTTATGTATTACAATGATTGTGGAATGTATATTAAACTTTCAAAAGGTGAACAAAAAACGTTTATTGCACCCGTTCCTATCTCTTCTGAACAATTTCTCAATTATGATTCCACCGATATTAGAAACAGAACGTATTATTTGGTATCATCTTTATATCCTCAAAAAATAATGTCAGAAGTCAAATTTAATTAAATTCAAGATATTTAAATTGGTCAAATAAATAACAATGTTGGTTTAGCATAATTAGTGCTGAATTACTTGGACATTGAAAAGTTGCCTCGTTGTATAATCATGACGAAAATCTGATTAACGCAAAACTGCAATACAGCAAGGTGTCGTAATCCGTTTCTTGTTCAAGCTTGAAAAAATATTTAAATTTCCTTTTAACGGTAAACTATTGTTTTTTCTCTTGTGTTCGTGCCGCATTGTATTTCTCGTCTGAGTTTGGTTGCAACGGCGGCGGGCATATTCACGGGCAGCTTGCACATTGATTTCATCATTCAGTTTGCCGTCAATCTCACTGTGCGGCGATATTAAAAACGGAAGTGGATTTCTTTTCATTTTGAAGTCCCTTCCGTTCATTTTTCTTTTCGTTTATCTGCTTTACGGCGGCTTTATACCGCGCCAAAGTTTCCTTTACAGACTTTGAATAATCCGTTATGCTCCACTTGCCGGTTTGAGTGTGTCGAATATGATAGTTGATGATTATCAGCCTTTCACGCAGGGTTGGTGGTGATCTGTTGACTGAGCCTGCACAATCTTAGCAAAGCATTGCTGTGCTTGGATTCAAATACCTTGTCACAGCCCTTGCAGCTAAGTGAAAACGGCTCGCCAACCTTGTGTTTTCTCGCCTTTATCAACTGATAGCATTCCCTGCTTTTTAGACGGGCTGTTTCAGCTGCTTCTGCCGCTTAATTTCTTCCTCGCTCAGCTGAGGTTGAGGAATTTCAAACTTGCCGATGAAATTGAGATAGATTTCAACCTCCTGCATACGTTCTCCGTCAATATAATACGGAGCGTGAACTAAAATTTTGTCGATAAACTCATTTATCATCGGCGTAGTAAGCTCGGAAAAATCGGTGGTTATACATCTTTGCACCGCAATCGGCACAATAAACAAGACCCGTCAGCGGATTCGCCACTCCGGTGGTGTCAACACGTCTCGGCGTTTTTGTCAGTTTCTGAGCAAGCTCCCAAGTTTCTCGGTCAATGATTGCTTCGTGCGTGTCATTGAATATCAGCCAGTTCTCCTGCGGATTTTTCACTGAGCTTTTGTCCTTATATGATTCCTTGTGCGTACGGAAATTTACGGTGTCTCCGCAGTATTCCTGTTTTGCAAGAATACTGCGGACAACATATCCGCTCCAACTGAACGGGTGGGTAAACTCCTTTTTGTTTTTCCTTATTCCAATTCCTTTTTTGTAAAGTAAACAGCCGGGGTTTCAACCTTGTCATCAAACAGCGTGCGGGCTATGTCATAAGGTCCGCAGCCTTCTATTGTGAAATGGAAAATTCTGCGGACGACTGTAGCCGCTTCCTCATCAATCAGCCAATGATTTTTGTTGTTCGGGTCTTTCTTGTAACCGTAAATAGCCGAGTTGGTTGTCGGCTTTCCCGATTCGTGCAGATAGTTTGCAATATCAAAAGCATACTATGCCCGAGCGTAAGTGTAGCAACTGGTTTGACGGTTATGTTACAAAAACAAATCCACGTCTAAAAGGTAACACAAGATAACAAAAAACTGTACAGCCGAATATGGTTGTACAGTTTTTAGTTTTATATGTTATTTTATAGGAATGTAACATTGTACAAATTTGCACAATTTGAGCCGTAGTGGATTGCTAATCCTACCCGATAAAGCCTTGAACGAACACAATAACAATCAGCACGGGGAGTGCGTATTTAAGGTACGGCTTCAGCACTCTTGAAAGTTTAAGACCTTTACCCGTGTTACATTCTTCAAAGTAATTGTCAAAGCCCCAGCCGAATTTTGTTGTGCAGAACAGGAGATAAACCATTGCGCCAATCGGAAGAAGAAGGTTGCTGACAACGAAGTCCTCAAGGTCAAGCACACCTTTGCCGAGAATGTTGAAGTCACTCCAAATGTTGAATCCGAAAATACACGGCAGACACGCAAAGAACATAATAATTCCGTTGATTATTGACGCCTTTGTTCTGCTCATGCCGAATGTGTCGGTAAGAAAAGCAACAAGGTTTTCAAACACGGCAATAACCGTTGAAAAGCTTGCGAATGTCATAAACAGAAAGAAAAGCGTACCCCAAATCCGACCGCCCGTCATATTTACGAAAACATTCGGAAGCGTCACAAAAATAAGGGCAGGTCCTTGGTCGGGCTGAACGCCAAATGAAAAGCAAGCAGGGAAGATGATAAGTCCGGCAACAATTGCAACAAAAGTGTCCAATGCACAAATCTGAACAGCCTCACCGTAAAGTGTGCGGTCTTTGTTCATATAACTGCCGAAAATTTCCATTGATGCGATTCCGAGTCCGAGTGTGAAAAACGCCTGACTCATTGCAGATGTGATTACCTTGCCGAGTCCTACATTTTTAACCTTTCCGAAATCGGGAACAAGGTAAAAACTCAGGCCTTCTCCCGCATTTGAAAGCATCATACTGTTGATTGCAAGAATGATAATCAGCGCAAGCAACGCAATCATCATAACCTTGCTGACCTTTTCAATGCCTTTTTGAAGTCCTCGACTGCATACAAAAAATCCGAATACAACGATTATCGCAAGCCATATAATCATCTCAACAGGCGATGTCATAAGGTCGTTAAACACTCCCGAAACCTGTTCTGAGTTCATTCCGCTTTTAAATGTTCCCGTTGCAAATTTATAGAAGTAATCTAACATCCAAGCCGAAACAGGCGTGTAAAACATCATCAAAAGGTAACAGCCTATCATACACAGCCAACCGTGAATGTGCCATTTGCTCTTTGGCTTTTCAAGTGTTTTATAGCTTAATACGGCACTTTTTCTGCTTGCTCTGCCGACTGCAAGCTCCATTGTCAGAACGGGAATTCCCATAAGCACAAGAAATGCAAGATAAAAAAGCACGAACAATCCGCCGCCGTTTTCGCCCGTAACATACGGAAAACGCCAGACATTGCCTATGCCAATCGCACAGCCTGCACTTACAAGGAGAAAACCTGTCCTCGACTTAAAATTTTCTCTTTGCATAAATATTCTCCTTAAAAATACTGTCACTTTAATTATACAAACTTTTCACCGATATTTCAAGGAATAAACTTTTTATTTATGCAATTTGACAGGGATTAAAAAGCTTTGTATACTTTTATTGACAGAAACATTTAAGCCTTGTTTAAGATTCGAAATATATAATAGAATAAGAAAACATTCGGGAGGTTACCAAATGCGACTTTTACTTGCAGAGGATGAAAAAGAGCTTTCAAAGGCTCTCACGGCAATTTTAAAGCATAACGGATACTCGGTTGACGCTGTTTATAATGGAAAAGATGCGCTTGATTATCTTCTCGGCGGTGACTATGATTGCGCAATTCTCGACATAATGATGCCGTTGCTTGACGGAATTTCAGTTTTGAAAGGAATCCGTCATGAGGGACTTGACCTGCCGGTTATCATGCTTACGGCAAAAAGTGAAATTGACGACAGGGTTTTCGGACTCGACAGCGGTGCTGACGATTATGTTACAAAGCCGTTTGTCGCAAAGGAACTTATTGCACGAATCAGAGCCGTTACACGCAGAAAATCCGAAACCTATAAAAACATAAAGCCCCCACACATTTTCGTGTAGGGGCGGTTTTCTTAAACAAAGAAATTGTCCTTATAATTAATATCTTTCTCCGACAGCAACAATGACACTTCTGCCTGCCATATTAATTCGTTTGTCATAGAGAATAACATTTCTGTCCTCAAGGATTACATCCTGCGGCTCGTTGCCTGTGTTTACATAAAGCTTCCAGTGGTATCCTTCGGGAAGGTCGGGAAGCTCAACATTTACATAATCCCAATAAGCATTGACGCCAAAGTAAACAAACTCGTCAAGTCCCTGTTGTTTAAGACTTGCACCGGCGTACATAACGCCAATCATTCTTGTATCATCGTAATACTTGGCACTCCACGCAACATTTGAATGGATGCTGACAGGCGGATAACTGCATGTTGCCTTGCCTCTGCTGTCTGTAATAATGTGGAATCTCTTTCTGAAAGCAATCATATATTTGAAAAATTCAAATACATCTTTATGCTTTTCTTTTCTTGTCCAGTCAAGCCATGAGATAATGTTGTCCTGACAGTAAGCATTGTTGTTGCCGAACTGAGTGTTGCAAAATTCATCACCTGCAAGGAAAAGAGCAGGTCCCTGACTGCACATAAGGGTTGCAAAAGCATTTTTTACCATTTTGATACGCAGTTTGTTGATATTGTAATCGTTTGTATCACCCTCGGCGCCGCAGTTCCAGCTGTTGTTGTCATTAGCGCCGTCAGTATTGTTCCAGCCGTTTTCGAGATTGTGCTTTTCGTTGTATGAATACATATCGTAAAGCGTAAATCCGTCATGACAGGTAAGAAAGTTTACCGACGCATTGTAGCCTCTGTAGGTAGGGTCATACAAATCTCTTGAGCCGGTAATTCTCTGAGCCGCATCCCATGCAAGATGGCTGTCGCCTTTAAGAAATTTTCTGAGGTCGTCACGGTATCTTCCGTTCCATTCAGCCCATCTGTTCCATGACGGGAAACTGCCGACCTGATAAAGTCCGCCTGCGTCCCACGCCTCTGCAATAAGCTTTACTCCGCCGAGAATCGGATCAAACGCAAGGCTTTTGAGAAGCGGAGGCTTATCCATAGGAGTACCGTCCTCGTTTCTTCCCAAAATCGACGCAAGGTCAAAACGGAAACCGTCAATGCGGTATTCTGTTACCCAATAACGCAGACAGTCGAGTATAAACTGCTGAACAATCGGCTGATTGCAGTTGAGAACATTGCCGCAGCCGCTGAAATTGTAATACTTTCCGTCCGGAGTGAGCATATAGTAAATGTTGTTGTCAATGCCCTTGAACGAGAAATATGGACCCATTTCGTTGCCCTCTGCTGTATGGTTGAACACAACATCAAGGATAACTTCAATTCCGTTTTCGTGAAGCTCACGAACAAGCTGTTTAAGCTCTCTGCCTTCGTGATGATGCTCGTGGTCGCTCTCATAGCTTGTGTTCGGAGCAAAGAAGCATACGGTGTTATAGCCCCAGTAATCGTAGAGCTGACGACCGTCATAATTACGATATGAGCCCATTTCGTCAAACTCAAAAATAGGCATCATTTCAACGGCATTGATGCCCAGTTCTTTAAGATAGGGGATTTTTTCACGGATACCTGCGAATGTGCCTTTGTTTTTAACGCCTGAGGAGCCGTCCTGAGTAAAGCCTCTTACATGCAATTCATAAATAATAAGCTCTTCAAACGGAAGCTTCGGCTGAGTGCAGTTGCCCCAGTCATAGTCGCTGTTTACAACTCTTGCCTTATAAACACCCTCATGCTCCTGTTTTTTACCCCAGCCGCTCTGACCGATTACAGCCTTTGCGTATGGGTCAAGAATGTATTTCTTTTTATCAAAAATAATGCCTTTTTCGGGTACATACGGACCGTCAAAGGAATATGCATACTCAAAATCAACCTCATCAAGACCGAACACGAGCATTGAATAGGTGTTGCCGATTTTGTAAGAATCCGGAAATCTGAGCCTTGCATACGGAAATTTTGCATAAGGTCTGAATAAAAGCAATGTACACTCAATGGCATAAACCGAATGAATAGTAAAGTTTACACCGCCGGAAACGGTTGTTGCACCGTTTAAAAGGAAGTTTCCGGGTCTGACATCGAAACCACCTACATTATCGGTTGGCTTTAAATCCCTCAACATAACATTTAATCCCCCTAAGTTCCTCTCAAAAAACAAAAATTCAGTCATAACACAACATATGTCTATATGTCTATTTTATCATATTATGTGATTTATTCAACACACTATTTGCAAAAATATAGTCAAATCTTGTCATCGCCGATTAAAAGTAGTATTTTTACACAAAAAAAGACCGGAATAAAAAATATATTCGGTCTTTTTAATCATTTGTTTACGCTTATTGTCAACCTATAAAAGTAAATCTGTCTGTTTCTTTGCCGTCAACATCAACTTTTTCGGCAAACATTTCGACAGGTCTTGCCCACACTTCACTTGTGTTGTGGAGATTTCTGTAAATTACAAGTTTTTCACCTGTTTCGCTGTGGGTTGCAAAGTTGATAACCTCATATTCGCCGCCCTTGAAATGTAGGTAAATACCCGGTTTGATTTCTTTTGTCGTATTTTCGGCATTGTCCGAGCTGTTTTCACAACAGTTTTCTGTTTCGGCAGGAGTTTCTTCATTTGCAGGAGCTTCAACCGCCTTACATTCTTTGTTGTCTGCATTGAAATCAACCTTGAAACTGCCGTCATTCACAACAAGAATTCTCGACTGATACGGCTGCATTTCAATTTCATAGTAGCCGTTTACATCTATAACTTCGTTGCCGTTGAGAACATCGGTAAGCTTTGCGTTGCAGCCTGTGTCAAAACCGATTCTTTCAACACGGTCTGTAAGGTTAAATGCAACAAAAACAGTCTGATTGTCGGTTTTTCTTCTGTATACAAGCTTTTCATTCTGAATATTTATGTTTTCAAAATCGCCGTACTTGAGAGCTTCGAGTGCAAGTCTTACTACACCGAGTTTTTTGATATGCTCAAGAAGTTCATAGTTCGGATTCGGGATGGAATCAAGGTCAAGACATGGACGAAGCTCGTAATCGCTGTAGGCAGTTCTCATACCCTCAATGCCGAATTCACTTCCGTAGTAAATTGACGGTACTCCGGGCATTGTATACATCATTGTGTAAACATTGTTGAGATGATTTTTGTCTTTAAGCATACTTGCAACACGGTTTACATCGTGGTTATCAACGAAATTATATGTGTAGATATTTCTGTAAATACCGCCGTTAGCAAACTGTCTGTTAAGAGAATGAGCAATTTCAAAATAGTTGTGGTCATTATGGCTTGAATAAATGCCTTTGTAGCATTCGTAGTTTGTAACCGAGTCAAGCACATCGGGATTTGCCCAATGATTGTAATCGCCGTGGGTAATCTCACCGTAGAGCCAGAAATCGGACTTTTTCTCTTTGCAAACATTTTTTAATTTTTTGAAAAATTCAATGTCAATGCAGTCAGCCGCATCAAGGCGAAGTCCGTCAATATCAAACTCATCAATCCAAAATCTTGCACAGTCAAGAAGATAGTTTACTACTTCGTCATTGTGGAGATTAAGCTTTACAAGGTCGTAGTAACCTGCCAAGCCCTCATAGCTGAAACCGTCATTATACGGGCTGTTGTTCCGGAAGTTTAAATTTTCAAACCAAGACGCATATCTTGAATTTTCACGGTTCTGCCGAACATCTTTGAAAGCAAAGAAATCTCTTCCCACATGATTAAAAACGCCGTCAAGCATAATTCTGATACCGTTATCGTGAAGTGTTTTGCAAATTTTTTTGAAAGATTCGTTGTCACCGAGCCGACAGTCGATTTTTTTATAATCAATAGTATCATAGCCGTGTTTTGAACTTTCAAAAACAGGGTTGAAAACAAGTGCATTTACCGACATTGACTTCATATGGTCAATCCAGCCGTAAATTTTGTCAAGTCTGTATTCCTGCTTAAAATCATTCTCCTTTGGTGCTCCGCAAAAACCGAGCGGATAAATATTGTAAATTACGGATTCATTTATGTATCCCATTATATTATCTCCTTTTTGCACAGAATAAAGCAATGTACGAATACAGTGTTTTGTGTACATTAGTCATAATTATAACACTAAAATTTCTATTGTGCAACTGAATAATTTGTGTTACAATGTAACATATTGATGATTTAAAAATGATTTTAAAAAATCTCGGAGGAACAAAATGCTTAAAATGCCCGAAAACAAAACAAGAAAAAAATTAAGAATCACACTTTGTGTGCTTTATCTCGTCGAAATCGTACTCTGTGCGTTGCCGTATTTCCAGTACATTGACGAAAAAAATGTACTTCATTCATATTCGGTATTCGATATTATGTCTGTGTGGGGACTCAGCGGTTCAAATGATGCGGTTTTTAAGTATTCGCTCTTTATGCCGATTTTCTTCATTATCCCGATTGCAGGATTTTTCTTCTGCGCTCTTGACAAAGAACGCAATATGAAGAATATCGTTTCAATCATTTGCTGTCTGCTCGGTGTGCTTTCAATTCTCACAATGGTAAGCTATACAATCAGCCTTGCTTCTGTAATTGCACTTCTTTTGTACATTCTCATCTGTTTTCTCACAACGCTTTCAATCTTTGCAAGATTTACCGACAAAGATGCTACAAAAGCTCCTGTTAAGCAGAAAAACACCGATCCGAACAGGGAAGTGTGATTGACAAATTAAAAATTTAAAATTGAAATTTCGGTCGGGAAGACAGTTTGTTTGATGCAAAAACATTGTTTTCCCGACTCTGCTTTATAAGATAAAAGTATTTAAATAAGGCTTTGTTAAGGCTCTGTGCCAATAGCAGGGGCGCCTCGTGATTTAATATTTTAAACCACGGAGGAAATACTTTTTGAATAAAATGAATATATTCGCTATTTTTTCTTATATCCCTTTTATAATAAATCAAAATGTGATACAATATGACTGATAATCTGAAAACGGAGTTGATTAAATGAATTTCATCAACAGAAATGAAATTGCAGACGGTGTATTCTTTACTAATATAAAAGACAGCCGTTTTAAAACAATGAAAATCAGCGTGAACATTGTTGTTCCGCTTTCTATCGAAACAGCGTCGGAAAATGCGCTTGTGGGCGGATTGCTTGTTCGTTCATGCAAAAAATATCCCGATTTTACTGTTCTCAGCAAAAAACTCAGTTCACTTTACGGTGCGGATCTCACTTCATCGCTTTCAAAACTGGGTGAAAGTCAGGTGCTTAAAATTTCCGTTTCGGGTCTTGATGACAGATATTCTCTTGATGATGTCAGCATTGCAAAAGAGCTTTCGGAGCTTTTGTGCAGTGTGATTTTTGAGCCGAATGTCAAGGACAACGCTTTTATCGAAAGTGAACTTGAACAGGAACGCAGACAGCTTCTTGATGTGATTGATTCTGAATTTAACGAAAAGCGAATCTATGCAATGGAACAGCTTATAAAACATATGTGCAAGGATGAGGTTTTCGGAACCAAGCGTTACGGTACTGCCGAAAAAATCAAGGCCGCAACTGCCGAATCACTCTACAGGGCGTGGCAGAATCTTCTCAAAACCGCAAAATTTGAGATTCTCTATATAGGCGACAGCCCTGCCGACAAGGCAAAGGAAGTTTTTACAAAGGCATTTGCAAATATCGAAAGAAATGTTGCGGCTTCATCTACCGATGTTGTCAAGAATGTTTCCAAAGAAAAACATATTACAGAGGAAATGGAGCTTTCACAGTCAAAGCTTGTTATGGGATTCAGAACACAGATTTCCGCAGGAGATGACGAGGCGGTTGCCGAAAGACTTATGTGCGCTGTTCTCGGCGGTACTGCAAGCTCAAAACTCTTTAACAATGTTCGTGAAAAACAGAGCCTTTGCTACTACTGCTCATCTGCCTACGATTCAATTAAGGGCATAATGTACATCAACAGCGGCGTTGAGGGCGAAAATCTTGAAAAAGCCGAAAAAGCTATTCTCAAAGAAATTGATGATATGAAAAACGGCGAAATTACGGATTTTGAAATTGAGGCAACAAAGCTTGCTGTTGTTAATTCATTCAAGTCAAGCAGTGACAGCGTAAGCGGTATTGAAAACTGGTACACAGGAAGAATCTTTAACGGCGACCTTGAAACTGTTGAAGAAGTTTCCGCAGAGGTAAATGCCGTTACCAAGGAACAGATTGTAAATGCCGCAAACAAGCTCTTGCTTGATACGGTTTATGTTCTCAAAAATAAGTAAGGGAGGCGGACAGAATGAATATTACAGAAATTAAATCGGAAATTGCAGGCGACAGCTATTATAAAGTTGAACACCCGTCGGGTCTTACAATTTTTGTTTATCCAAAAGAGGGTTACACTTCCTCATATGCAATTTTCGGCACACGCTACGGAAGTATTAACACAAAATTTTCCGTAAACGGCGGCGACATAATCACAGTTCCCGACGGTATTGCCCATTACCTTGAACACAAGCTTTTTGAGAGTGAAGAGGGTGATGCGTTTGTTAGATACGCAAAAACAGGCGCAAATGCAAACGCATATACAAGCTTTGAAAAAACCTGCTATCTTTTCTCATGTACGGACAAGTTTGACGAAAGTCTTGAAATTCTTCTCGATTTTGTTCAGGATCCCTACTTTACGGCTCAGACAGTTGCAAAGGAACAGGGCATTATCGGTCAGGAAATCAAAATGTATGACGACTCTCCCGATTGGCGAGTAATGTTCAATATGCTTGAGGGTATGTACCACAATCACCCTGTAAAAATTGATATTGCAGGTACGGTTGAAACAATTGCGGAAATTACAGCCGAAAAGCTTTATGAAGTTTATAATGTTTTCTACAACCTTAATAATATGGTTCTCTGCGTTGCAGGTAATGTAACGGTTGACGGCGTTCTTAAGGTTGCCGACAAAATGCTCAAGCCTTGTGAGAAGAAGGAAATCAAAAACTATTTTGAAACAGAGCCTTATGAAATCAAAGAGCCTTATATTGAGCAGACTTTTCCTGTTTCTATGCCTTTGTTCAACCTTGGCTTCAAAGAAAAGGCGGACAAGCCTCTTAACGAAAATCAGCTTGCCTGCACGGATATTCTGCTTTCTGCGCTTGCGTCAAATACAAGCACACTCTACAGAAAGCTTATGGATTCAAATCTTATCAATTCAAGCTTTTCTTACGAGCTTTTTGAAGGTCCCGGTTACTGCTCGGTAATCTTCGGCGGTGAATCAAGAGCGCCGAAGCAGGCGGCTGAAATGATTAAGCAGTATATCTCGGATATTAAGAAAACCGGTATTGACAAAGAGGACTTTGAAATTGCAAGGAAGTCTGTTTATGGCGATTCGGTTTCATCTCTCAACTCAGTAAGTGCAATTTCAAATTCAATCATCGACTATGAAATGCAGGGTAATGAAATTTTCACTTATATTGACGCGGTTGCAAACGCAAGGCTTGAGGATATCAACGCAAGACTTGCCGAGATGCTCGATGTCAATAACTGTACTTTGTCTGTTGTAAAACAGCCCGAAGAGGTGTAATTATGCCTTATCATGTACAGTTTCCCGGATTTGGCTGGGAATTTGATATTAACCCGATTGCATTTTCAATCGGTGATTACAAGGTCTATTGGTACGGAATAATCATAGCCTGCGGACTTCTGCTTGCCGTACTTTATGCGTGGAAAAGTGCTCCCCGTTACAAGGTTGACGGTTCAAAGCTTATCAACTGCATTTTCGCAGGAATAATAACGGGAATTATCGGTGCAAGACTCTATTTTTGTTTCTTCAAATGGGACTATTACGGACAGAATCCGATTGAAATTCTCTACATCAATAACGGCGGACTTGCCATTTACGGCGGAATTATCGGTGCGTTGCTCGGCGGCTTGACCGTTGCCAAAATACAAAAAATGGAGATTATGCCTGTTCTTGACATTGCAATGGTCGGTTTTCTTATCGGACAGGGAATAGGCAGATGGGGCAATTTTATGAATCAGGAGGCATACGGCGCTCCCACGGATTTGCCGTGGAGAATGCTGAGCGAGGGAACAGACAACATAGGAGTTCACCCATGCTTCTTCTATGAATCAATGTGGTGTCTGCTCGGATTTGTACTTCTTCATTTCTACGGAAAATACAAGCAAAAGTATTCGGGACAGATTTTCTTTATGTACCTTGTGTGGTACGGATTTGAAAGAACCATTGTTGAAGGACTCAGAACAGACAGCCTTTATCTTCCGTTCCAAGTTTTCGGAGCAGACATAAGGGTGTCACAGGTTCTTTCGGCAGTAATTTTTATAACAGGTATTGTATTCTTAATTATCAACAGAAAAAAGGAGGATTCTTTCTATGCAGATTATCGACGGAAAAAAGGTATCGGCACAGGTAAAGGAAGAAGTAAAAAAGCAGACGCTTGAGTTAAAAGAAACCCACGGAATAACACCGGGTCTTGCGGTAGTAATCGTAGGCGACGATCCGGCGTCAAGAGTATATGTAAACAACAAGAAAAAGGCTTGTGAATTTGTAGGCTTTAAGTCTGAGGAGTATGCACTCCCTGCCGAAACAACACAGGAAGAACTTTTAAACCTTGTTGAAACTCTCAACAATAAGAAGGATATCAACGGTATTCTTGTTCAGCTTCCGTTGCCGAAACACCTTGATGACAAGGCTGTTATTGAGGCAATCAGTCCGCTTAAAGATGTTGACGCATTCCATGCCGTAAATGTCGGCAAAATTATGCTCGGCGAGTATGATTTTCTTCCATGCACGCCTGCAGGCGTAATGGAGATGCTCCACTCCTACAACATTGAAGTAAGCGGTAAAAACTGCGTTGTAATCGGCAGAAGTAACATAGTCGGCAAGCCTATGGCAATGCTTTTGCTCCACGAAAACGGCACGGTAACAATCTGTCACAGCAGAACAAAGAATCTTGCTGAAATCTGTTCACAGGCAGATATACTCGTAGCCGCAGTCGGCAGACCGAAGTTTGTAACTGCCGATATGGTAAAAGAGGGTGCGGTTGTGATTGATGTCGGTATGGACAGGGATGAAAACGGCAAGCTCTGCGGCGATGTTGACTTTGAAAATGTCAAGGAAAAATGCTCGTTTATCACTCCCGTACCGGGCGGTGTAGGTCCTATGACAATTTCAACTCTTATGAAAAACACTCTCAAGGCGTGCAAAATTCAGAACAAGCTTTAATATTTAAAAAATATCGGGAAAATTGTTGACATCGAGTTTCCTTTGTGATATAGTATATAAGCCGCATATTGTGGGTTTTAAGTGATTCGTTCCACCTGCACATAGCGAGCCCAATGTAAAGGATGGTACTAAAATGTACGCAGTTATTCAGACAGGCGGCAAGCAGTACAAGGTAACTAACGATGAGGTTATCTTCATCGAAAAGCTTGACGCAGAAGCAAACGACACAGTAACATTTGATGTTGTAGCAGTCGGCACAGACAACGGCATCAAGGTTGGCACACCGCTCGTTGAGGGTGCTAAGGTTACAGGTGAAGTTGTAAAGAACGGTAAAGGCAAAAAAATCAGAGTTTGCACTTACAAGCCTAAGAAGGGCGAAAAGAGAGCAAAGGGTCACAGACAGCCTTACACACAGGTTAAGATTACTTCAATCGAAGCCTGAAAATGACTACGGTAACATTTTTTAAATCAGATGATATAATTTGCGGTTTTGAAATATCGGGTCACTCCGACTATGCCGAAGAGGGCAACGATATTGTATGTGCGGCAATCAGTTCTGCCGCATATATGACTGCAAACACAATCACCGAGGTTTTGCATATCAATGCGCAGGTTACCGAGGATGACGGACTTATGAAAGTAAGAATGTCACCGAATGATGCTTTAAAGGCTTGTGACATACTCTCAGGCTTAAAGCTTCACTTAACTGCTCTTTCCGAGCAGTACAAAAATCATATTAAAGTTAAATTTTCGGAGGTGTAAGGTAATGCTTAAAATAAACATTCAGTTATTCGCTCATAAAAAAGGTATGGGTTCTACAAAGAACGGCCGTGACAGTGAATCAAAGCGTCTTGGCGTTAAGCGTGCAGACGGTCAGAAGGTTCTCGCAGGCAACATCCTTGTAAAGCAGAGAGGCACACATATTCACCCTGGTGAAAATGTAGGCAAAGGCTCTGACGATACACTGTTCGCAAAGATTGACGGTGTTGTAAGATTTGAGCGTGTCGGCAAAGACAGAAAGCGTGCAAGCGTTTATCCTGTTGAGCAGTAATCTCAAAATTTATGAGGGTGGATTTTAAATCCGCCCTTATTTTTTACATTTTTGTTTATACTAATAACAAACAAGTCTGAAAATCTTTACATTTGTACTGATAATTTTGAACAGCAAAACTGTTACGGAGAAAAATATGTTTGTAGATACAGCGAAAATTAAAATAAAAGCCGGTGACGGCGGTGACGGTGCCGTTTCGTTTCACCGTGAAAAATATGTAGCGGCAGGCGGTCCCGACGGCGGTGACGGCGGCAGAGGCGGTAACATTGTTTTTGTTGCCGATTCCAACCTTTCAACGCTTGCCGATTTCCGCTACAAAAGAAAATATGCCGCAAAAAAAGGCGAAAACGGCAGGGGCGGCAGATGCCGCGGTAAAAATGCCGAAGACCTCATCATCCGTGTTCCTGTCGGAACTGTTGTAAAAGAGGAGAACAGCGGAAGAATCCTTGCCGATGTTTCGGGTGATGAACCCTACATTGTTGCAAAAGGCGGTAAAGGCGGTTGGGGTAATCCACATTTTGCAACTCCTGTCCGTCAGGTTCCCCGTTTTGCAAAACCGGGACTCCCGGGTGAAGAGTTTGATGTTGTTCTTGAACTCAAGCTTCTTGCCGATGTCGGTCTTGTAGGTTTCCCAAATGTCGGAAAAAGCACCCTTGTTTCCGTGGTTTCACAGGCAAAGCCTGAAATCGCAAACTATCACTTCACAACGATAACGCCCGTTCTCGGAGTTGTGTCAATGGGCGAGGGTTCGTCATTTGTTATGGCTGACATTCCCGGACTTATCGAAGGCGCATGGCAGGGTACAGGTCTTGGACATCAGTTCCTCCGCCATGTTGAGCGTTGCCGTATGCTCGTTCACATTGTCGATGTTTCGGGCAGTGAGGGCAGAGATCCGAAAGAGGATTTCATAACAATCAACAATGAGCTTGCAAAGTTCAATCCCGAGCTTGCCGAGCGTCCGATGGTTGTTGCAGGCAATAAGTGCGATATGGCAACCGATGAGCAAATTGCAGACTTCAAGAAGTTTGTTGAAGATCAGGGCTACGATTTCTTCCCGATTATGGCGGCAATCCGCTATGATGTTGATCCGCTCCTCAAAAAGATTCAGGAAATGCTTTCAAAGCTTCCGCCAATCACTCATTATGAGGCAGAGCCTGCTCCGATTGTGACCGTTGAAGATTTTGACGACCATTCTGTCACAATTAAGAATGTCAACGGAATCTATACCGTTGAGGCTGACTGGCTGTTGCAGGTTATGAAGGGCATCAATTTTGACGATTACGAAAGCCTTAACTACTTCCAAAAGGTTCTCATAAACGGCGGTGTAATTGACGCACTCCGCAAAAAGGGCTGTTCCGACGGCGACACTGTTTCGATTTATGAGCTTGAATTTGACTTTATGGATTGATATTGCATAATACGGAGTTAATATGGAAAACACATCTGTTCATTCATTAGCCGATGAAATTTCTCCGCTCACACTTGCCTTTGTGGGTGACGGTGTATATGACCTGCTTGTGCGTGAATACCTTGTCCGCAAGGCTAACCGCAGTGTCGGAGAACTCAACAAAATAAAAGTTTCGCTTGTAAACTGCAAAAGTCAGGCTGAATTTGCAAAAATTCTTATGCCGACTCTAACCGAAAAGGAGCTTGCCGTTTACAAGCGCGGCAGAAATGCCGCACCTAAATGCACCCCGAAAAACGGCTCTGTTGCCGACTATCACAGTGCAACGGGACTTGAAGCGCTTTTCGGCTATCTGCAAATAAACAAAGACCAAAGCAGAATAAATGAGCTTTTTGAAATAATTATACATACTCGTTTCGGGGAGTGATTTTATGCAAACGAATTTAAAACCGAATTCCTGTCTTGCAAAGGCAGGAACACTATTTTTTGATTATCTTGTAATTTTCGCCGGAGCAGTTCTTTACGGCATATCGGTAGCAATGTTTACATCACCTAACAATGTTGCGCCCGGTGGACTTACCGGTGTGGCAACAATGCTCAACTATATGTTCTCGTTGCCGATAGGTATTATGATTTTTGTAATGAACATTCCGCTTTTCATCTGGGGATTTATCGAAAACGGAAAAGGCTTTCTGACAAGAACCCTTGTTGCAACGGCACTTGTGTCTGTTATGATTGATGTTCTTACGCCGATTTTGCCCGCATACACAGGTGACACAATCCTTGCGGCAGGCTTTGGCGGAGTTCTGAACGGACTCGGACTCGGTCTTATCTTCTACCGAGGCGGTTCAACGGGCGGAACAGACATCATCGCCCTCAATCTTCACAAGCATTTTCCGTTCATTTCAACTGGTACAATAATTCTTGTGTCCGATATTCTCGTTCTTTTAATGGTATTCTTTGTATATCACAGCATTGAAAATGTGCTTTATGCTTTGCTTGTAATTTTTATCAGCATAAAGGTAATTGATGCTGTAAGCTACGGTACTTCAAGAGGCAACGGCAAATTGATGTTTGTTGTAACAGACAACTACAAAGAAGTCAGTATGGACATTATGAAGAACCTCAAGCGAGGTGTCACATATCTTGACGGCGAGGGCGCATACAGCGGAAAAGAAAAAAAGGTTATTATGTGTGCAGTCCGTCCGCAGGAAGTTTACAAAATCACTTCGGGAATCAAAAATGTTGACCCAAATGCCTTTATTATTGTAACAACAGCAGGTGCAATAAAGGGCAGAGGCTTTGTCAAAATAGATAACAACTGAAAAAGGCTCAATGTCAATAGTTGGGGTAACCCGAAAAAACAGAATATATGAGAATTACAAGTGGCAGCGAGTACTGGCTTGCTATTGATAACCTTATGAGCGGTAAAACTCTTGCAAACCTCAATGGGCTGTAAAAACAGCCCTGCAAAAACAAAAAGGCACATAACCGAAAACAGTGACGGTTATGTGCCTTTTGCGGTTTATTTATCCTTATTGTTGCTGAATTATTTCTTAATCCAAAACCCATATGAGGTTTATTTTTTAACAAAAAAACATCAGCATACCTGAAATATACCGCAAAATAATTGCTTTTTAAGAATAATGAAAATGCACGATATATTGACAAAATCTACAAAAAACATACCGTAACTTGTGCATAACATAAAACCCTGTTGTGAAAACGGCAAAACTGAATGTAAAAATAAATATAAAACTATCACATTAAACAAATACAAAAAAATGTTGTAATTTTATTGAAAAAATCTCTGTCAAATGGTATAATCAACTATAAAGAATATGGGTTAGTGTTCACATTTTGACTGAAACAGGTAAAGGATACAATTTTCGGCTGAATTCTCGTTGCTTTTTTGTAAATTAACTTCAAAATCCCGTGGCTTTGCCGATTATGTTTCACCGTTGGTCAGGCGGTAAAGGTCGAACCCGAACCTAACCAAAACCAAAATATTCGGTTATGGAGGTAATAATTATGAAAACAAAAATTTCTCATTTAGGCAGAAGCACTGTTTCCGTCGTCCTTGCGGTAATGATGCTCCTGTCAACAATGCTTATCGGTACTATAAGTGTTAATGCGGCTGATTATTTTACAGTTGGAGATACTTTATATTTGGATATTTCAGATGCAAATTATGATGCTACTGCGGATAATGCTGGGTTTTACATAAAATTTTATAAACAGGGTCATAATGATTTTAGTTGGTCAAAACTTAGCCAAATTAAAGATAAAGTATATTCCGGTACAGTTCCGACTGGAGAATGGGATCGTGCTGTATTTACAAGGGTTAATAGTCAAACTTTTGACTCCACTAAAAGTTGGATTGCTAGTACTGTTTACTCAAGCGCTACAACAACAATAAGTGATAAGGGCAATCATAACTGTTGGTCACTTAATAATGGAAATATGGAAGGAACTTGGACAACCTATTCAGGCGGTTCAGGCGGTGGTTCGACATCTACCGACTACTACATTGCAGGTAGATTTAAAACCAAATGGAATGCGGATACCACTGAATATAAGTTTACCGAGTCATCTGAACAGAAAGGTCTTTATTATTATGATACAGAAGAAACGGTTGCTTCACTTTCCGGACAGATACCTGAAGGCATATATGGTAATTATGACAGGTACTTCTATATCCGTTCTAGTAATGGTAAATATTTGACTTCTGACGATAAAGCAGGTCACAGTTTTCAAAATAATAAGAATAGTCAAAATTATTTAACGCTTGTTACTAATGAAGGCACGCCGGAAGAAAGACTTATAAAATTTAGTGATCCTTCTGATCCATCTAATGACAAAGTAACTATTTGGCTTGATACTACTAATAACGATATGCGGTTGTATTATACAGCTGGCTCTGAATCTTCGCTGACCCCTGTAGCACAAAGCGTATCACTTACAGCAAGTTCCTCACCGGTTCAAGTAGGTACAGAAGTTACACTTACTGCTTCTTTAAATGATAGAGCAACCGGTTTAAATGATACCGATGTAACTTATAAATTTGAGCAAACAAGCGGTGCAACAGTAACAGGTACTCCTAATGGAAACACCTATAAATTCACCCCTGCTACAGCAGATGATTATACATTTAAAGTTACCGCTTCTGCTGCGAATTATAGTTCAGTTACGAATACAGTAAAGGTTACTGCTACTTCTGATTCGTCTGATAAGTATGCTATCCATGTTAAGCTTGCGGACAATGTTAGTTCATATAGCTTTTCACTTTGGGCATATGGAGCTCCAAATAATACTAATGCATATGGCTATAATAACTGGGATTCTAAGGAAACTTTTACTATTAATGACCATGAATGGCATGATTATCCATTCATAAACACTATTAATAACTGGAACCTTATTATTTTTAATAATGGTACTGAAAAAAAATATGATGGTCAATACAATAGTGATCTTTGGGTTACTGTTAAGGGCGATAATAATTATGATGTTTCTACAATAGCCCCAACAAAATACACTGTAACTTATGGTGTGAATGGTGTCAATGGTACTCTTAGTGCCACAGGCGTATCTAGCTCAGGTTCTACTGTAAATAGTGGCACAAAGGTAACCTTTACAGCAAACCCAAACAAAGGCTTCGCAGTAGAGGGTTGGTACAGCGATGCTGAATGTACTAAAAAAATTGAATCTGCAGGAACTAATAAGACTTATACGGTAACAGTAAATGCAGATACCAATGTATATGTAAAATTCCGTACCGCAGAAACATACACAGTAACATTCAGTTCAAGCGACGAAACATACGGTACTGTTTCTGCAACGAACGGAACAACTCCACTCACTTCCCCTGCAACAGTAACCGAGGGCGATACAGTAACATTCACTGCAAAACCAAAGGATGGCTACGCTCTTTCCAGTTGGACTGTAAACGATGCATCAGTTTCTTCAACAACTAATCCGTATACAATTACAGTCCAAAAAGACACAACCGTAGTCGCTAACTTTAAAGTAGAAGATTCAGGTACACCATCCGGCTACTATATCCTTTGGGGAAAAAATGCTTCATTTTCCAAGTACGAAGCTAAAGAGCTTTATTTAAAGGATGATGGTAAGTATTACGCAAATTTTGATGTTGCAACTGACAAGATAGGTACGAAAGAAAATTGTTACTTTGTATTCTCTACAAGTAATACAACAAGTGGCGTTACAGCTGAAGAAACCAATGTAACAATTAATAAAGTCGCTCAAAACAAATTTTATTTTGAAAGCAACAATAGTGATATTAGTGGTGTAGGTAATACAAGGGTTCCAAAAATTTGGAACGAAAATGCTGATTTGCTTGGATTCAAAATTATTGTTTCAGATATTGATTCTTCTAATAAGAAAGTAACTTATTCTTGTGAGCCTACTTTTGATGTAGCTCCTGCTAATACTGTTGAAATCACGGCAAAAGACGGTACAATTCGTGCAGGCTTTACTAATACTGACGGTAAAACAACTACCGCTGTTTTAGGTGATACAACTCTTTCAATAACAACTCCTGATGCTAAAGAAATTACTGCATCTGATTCATACAAGATTGATGATAAAAATCGTGCTGTTACTGCTAAGAGAGTTCCTAATGGCTCAACAGTAACCGTTACAACCACAATTGACCCTAACGCAACCTTTGCAGGTCACAATGGCAGTGATTACTATGTTAAGGGATTCAGCGTAAACGGTATCTTTGGCGGAGTTCTTTCACAGACTGAAGGTAAAAATCATAGTAGTGATGTATATACTTATACTTTTGAAGTAAATCAAGAGATTTATGGTTCAAAGCTTGAAATCACTCCTGTGTATTTCCTTAAAGATGAAGCTAACTGCGTATATTTCTACATTGAGAACTACGATTCTGCAAAACAAATTTGGGGCAATACTCCTTCATGTTATGTATATTATGGTAGTGGTACTACAACATTAGAAACATTAGGCTATTACCCCGGACAACCAATGGTTGACTACAACGGTTCTATCTTTACTCAGATTCCTAAATCTATAGTCAATGGTGATACCACAGAAAAAATTACAGGTATGACGCTTAATAACTATGTTTGGGACGATGTTCATAGAGATTATAACGGTAAAAATCAAAAAAGTGATAATGCACAGACATACGACTACGATGATTTTGTTAAGATAGCTGAGAGCGGTGCTGCTGCTGATAACATTATTTATCGTTTTAAGTATAATGAATTCAATAATGAACCGGCTGATACATTTGCTGCTTCTAAAGCTGATGCTGCCGGTTGGGAAGTATTCCTTGACTACCAGAATTATCCGACAGATATTTTTGGCAATAAAATTGGTACAGAGAAGCTTGACTATAAGGACACTCAGAGTGTAACCAGTAAGGATAATTACCTGTCAATTATTTCGGACGGTTACCAGAATAACTACATCGGTAAATATGCAACTGCTTGGAGCATTTATAACAAGGCTGGCGATAGAGTGGCTACTATTCCTTCATCAGCTCTCTTGTATGCCCTTGGCAAGACCGATGCGCAAATGGAAACTGCCATTGGTTCTGAATCAACTCCTGCTGACTTCCTCCCTGGCAAGACAGATAGAGATTCTTATTGGGCAACATTTAAAAGCTTATATAATGATTATAAAGGTGTTTATGCTCAGATTAACTTTGAGGCAGCTATCAAAGGCGGTGACGATTATGGCAATCGTCTTGACGGTCGTTGGTACTATTCTCAGAGTAAACAGAAAATCACCGGTGAAATCAAGATTCAGTATGCAAATACACTTGATGACTACAAAGTAGGCGGTTTCCATGAAGATACATTTGCTGATGAAGATGCTTCATCAATTGTCGGTACGACAACAGGAGCAAGTGCATACTTTACCGATCCAGCGGATAGAGTAAGAAAACTTGAAACTGAAGCTGATAATACTCAGGATTATAAGTTTGAAGTTAATGCAACTTCAACTGCAGCATACACATTTGTTGGTTGGTACCGTCTTATTGATGGTGATTACAAGGCAATCAATCCTTCTGATATGAGCAGTTTGACAGGTGCAGTTACACGAAATTCAGATGTAACGCTTGTTGCTCGTTATATCAAAACCCCGGGCGGTTCAATGACCTTCCACCATTCATTGTACAACGGAACAAATGCAGGCGGCGGTAAAGCCACTCCCGAAATTCAGGTTGTTGTTAAAAACAACGAGGGTAAATCTCTTTATGATTCAGGCAGGATTGCCGGCACAGCTTCAATCGATAAGACTAAGATTGCTGAATTAGCAGCGCAAACAGGTCTTACTGTAACTGTTACTCTTTACACAACAACAAAGAACCTTTATAATTTCAATGGTTACTATTCTGCTGAAAACACAACAGATATAACTGCTTTTAATCCTACTACTGGTTTTACAACAAATGTTAGCGGAGACAGAACAGAAGGTCTTGTAACTACATCAGAATATACGTTCTCGTTTAATGAATACTATAATAAGTATGCAAGCACTCTTACTGCTGCTGATGCGGGAACAGTATATTATAATTTCTATTCTGACATTACTTCTATTAAAGTACCGTATAAGGTTCAGTTCTCTTATACTGACAGAATGGGTAATCAAAAGTATTACAACAAGGCAGGTTATGTTGATCCCGAAAACACTTCATCATACACATTTGATGAGAATGCTACTAATGTTGAAGGTGTAGAATCACATTCTGTAAAGGTAACTCTTACAAATAGCTTTATCCTTTCTCTTGCACCGTATGAGTCAAACTTTACAAAGAATCTTACTTGGAATGAGACTCCTGTTAGTAATACCGCTTTTGATTCATCAGTTACTAACTCAATAGCTTCAGCTGTTGTTAATTCAACTCAGTCAGACAGAACAATCCACCTTAATATTTATAAAGACAGTGAGGGTAATCCTACTCCGCTTATAAATAATGCTGGTACTTTTGCTCTTTACGAAAAAAATGGTTCATCTGAATTACCTTACGGTTCAGTGTTCTATGAACAAAATTCTGACGGAACTTATAAGTATGATATCACTGCTCCGAAAACATATAAAGATAGTGGTAAAGAACTTCAGTTTATGTATTGGGCAATCTACTCCGATCCGGAATGTAATAATCTTGTTATTAAAGCGTACAACAGTGAAGGACATTTCAGCTATGTAGCGTATGATAACTGTTGGATAGTTCCTGTTTATGGAGAAAGCTCAACTCCGGTTGCATCTGTTAAGGAAGTTTCTACTTCAACTCAGTTTATGGAAGTAACAAGAAACCAGTGGACAGCTGATAATGCTGACAGCTTCAACGGATTTGACGCTGATAGTATGACTACACTTGATACAGCTGAAGATTTCATTAAGGGTAACGGTGAAGACAAGCTTTACGCTGACTTTGTACTTAACTTCTTCTATAACGGCAAACAGCTTAGTGTATTTGATCCTGACAGCAAAAAGGTTCAGACGGGTATTGTGATGCAGAAGTTAGAGTTAGAAAAAGATTCCATTGGTGTAGGTTACAATACTGATATGAAGTACTACGCTAATAAGTACATCAATGATCTTCCTGTAGCAGCTGAAGAAGCTAAAAAAATAATTTTGACAGGTGAATCAAGTATCGAGTCGCTCACAAAACAGATTAATAATGGTAGACTTGATAACAAGAACAGACTTCAGTATTATGCTCGTTTCAATAATACCGAAACTAATGCAAATTGTGTTTATAGAGTTTACACTTATATTAAGTATGTTAATGAATCAAATGAAACTGTTGTTGAACTTGGTAATCCTATCTACTTTACACTCTATGATATTGCGAACGCAACAGTTTAATTTTAAATTTATTGTGTGCAACAGACAATACTGTTGCACACATAAAATTTAGGAAGGAGTTATTTATGAAAAAAGAGTATTCTTCTCCTGAATTTGAATTAGTAAAATTTAAATTCGAGGATATAATTTTGACCGGTAGTCTTGATGATACTCCTGAGGCTACTAAGAGTGATGGTGACGATTGGGGGTAACGATATGAAAAAAACATATTGTTTAAAATCCCTAAAACGCTTTTCCGGATTGTTATTATCTGTATTTTTGATTATTATTTCTACATTTCAAATTTCTGCGGCTTCATATGAAACCGACGGCTTTGTATATTCTGTTTCCGACGGTAACGCGAGCGTAACCGGATATAAAGGTGATAAGACCGATATTGTTCTTCCGCTTAAGCTTCAAAGCTGGTCGGTATCTGAAATTTCTGATTTTGCCTTTGTGGGAAAGACCGCAATAACATCGGTCAGGCTTAACGAAGCAAGATATCTTAGAAGAATCGGTACTGATTCTTTTTACGGTTGTACTTCGCTTGAATCAATTTCAATTCCTATCTGGGTGAGAGATTTTGGGGCTGCCGTATTTCAGAATTGCACAAGTTTAAAATCTGTTACCTTTAACTGTGTGCCGAGTAAAATTACCGATCAGATGTTCTACAATTGTACTTCTTTAGACAAGGTATATTTACCTGCCGGTACAAGTGCGATTGGTAAGAGTGCTTTTGCTGAATGTAAATCATTATCTGAGGTGTATATTCCTACATCCGTGACTTCTATTGCTTCTAACGCTTTCAGAAACTCTCCGAATGTAACAATCAAGGGCAGTTACGGTTCTTATGCAGAAGAATACGCAAAGGCTAACAATATTTCGTTTAACGGCATTTCTAACTATAAAATTGGCGATGTTAATATGGACGGTAATATTGATATTTCTGACGCAACCCTTGCGCAGAAGTATGTTGTCGGTATTGTTGAACTTTCGACAGAACAAAAACATCTTGCCGATTATAACAGTGACAGCAACATCACAGTAGTTGATGCAACCCAAATTCAGAAGTTTATCGTTCATTTAAACTAACCAATAAAAAACAGGCTCACTTTTTGTGAGTCTGTTTTATTTCGGAGGACGCTTTGCCAAAATACTTAATAGCTGATTTTATCGTTGAAATTGAGCCGAAATTTGATTACTTAAAAAAATTGTGCGAACCGTTTTTGTATGAAGGGGAGAGAAGTGCAGATTTTTCTGCCATACCGTCAGCCTCATACTTAAATTCCCTGTTGAGCCGTATGGTTGAAGGTTCAACCATTGATGAAGCCGAAGAATTTGCAACGGCGTCAATTTTTAACCGCAAAATAATTCACCTGGGGGCTATGCTTGTGCATTCCTCGGCACTCGTTTTTGACGGAAAAGCGTATTTGTTTTCCGCCGATTCAGGCGTCGGCAAATCTACTCATACAAAGATGTGGCTGAAAAGATTCGGCTCAAAAGCTCATATTCTCAATGACGATAAGCCTGTTGTGAAAATTAAAAACGAAGTCCCGCTATGCTGCGGAACTCCGTTTGACGGCGGAAGCGGAATTGCTGACAACGAAATCGTTCCCATAGGCGCTATAATATTCATTGAACGATCAGATACTAATTTTGTTACAGTCCCCGACACAAAGGAGATTGTACAAAGGCTCTACAAATCAACTGTCAAATTTGTGAATAAGTCAGACGGAATCTCTTTGCTCTCAAATCTCGATAATCTTATTCGGCATACAAAATTTTATGTACTGCATTGCAATACAGATGATTCTGCCGTTGATGTTGCCTATAACAATATAATTAAAAACTGCAAATAAAAGACGGTCTGTTCTCGCAGACCGTCTTGTTATATGTATAAAATTGATTACTTGATTTCCTTAATCCAGCCTTCGGGAGCTTCGATTCTGCCCATCTGAATACCTGTAAGTGTATCGTAAAGCTTCTTTGTAATCGGACCCATTTCATCCATACCGCTCGGGAAACAAATTTCCTTGCCGTGGTCGTTAATTTTGCCGACAGGTGAGATTACGGCAGCTGTACCGCAAAGACCGCATTCTGCAAAGTCCTTAACTTCATCAAAGTAAACTTCTCTTTCTTCAACCTCAAGACCAAGATAATGCTCAGCAACATACATAAGTGAACGGCGGGTAATTGAGGGGAGAATGCTGTTAGACTTTGGAGTAACAACCTTGTTGTCCTTTGTTACAAAAATAAAGTTAGCGCCGCCTGTTTCTTCAACCTTAGTTCTTGTAGCTGCGTCAAGATACATATTTTCGTCAAAGCCCTCTGCATGAGCGGTAACAATAGCGTGAAGGCTCATTGCATAGTTAAGTCCTGCCTTGATGTGACCTGTGCCGTGAGGAGCAGCTCTGTCAAAGTCTGAAACCTTAATTGTAATAGGCTTTGCACCGCCCTTGAAGTATGGACCAACAGGAGTAGTAAATACTCTGAACTGATATTCTGCCGACGGCTTAACACCGATTACAGGACCGCTGCCGAACATATACGGGCGAATATAAAGTGTTGCGCCTGTGCCGTACGGAGGAACATAATCGGCATTTGCCTTAACAACATTGCAAACAGCCTCAACAAACTTTTCTTTTGGGAATACAGGCATCTCAAGACGCTTACAGCTGTCTTCCATTCTCTGACCGTTAAGGTCAGGTCTGAACACAACAATTCTGCCGTCACAGGTAGTGTACGCTTTCATACCCTCAAAGCAAGTCTGAGCGTACTGCAAAACGCCTGCACATTCGCTGATAGTAATTGTGGTGTCGGCTGTCATACTGCCGTTGTCCCACTTACCGTCTTTATAATTAGCTACGAATCTTTCACCGATGGGCATATAACCGAAGCCGATGTTTGCCCAGTCAATATTCTGCTTTTCCATCATAAATACTTCCTTTCAATTTAAGAAAAACCTCATTGGTTATGTACATATTTTAGCACTTTAACACGCAACTTGTCAATGTTATAACAGCATATTTCACCGTTTTTATTATTATTTAGGCTGTTTTTAAAGCATAATATGAATTTTGACGCATACGCAACTTTCATTTAGCGGATATTATATGCAGAAAATTAAAAACATAATATTATATTCTTTTTTGGAACAAAAAACCCGCTTTGCGGATATATACTAAACTCAATAATTTATCGGGGTGATATTATGGCTGAGGTTGTAAAAATTGTTTTGACCGGCGGACCTTGCGGCGGCAAGACTGCGGCATTGGAATATATCAGCGGAGAACTTAAAAAGCTTAATATTCCGACAATTACAATCAGCGAGTCTGCAAGCAGGCTTTTAAGCGCAGGCAAAACTCCCGAAAATATGGGTTCATACGAATTTCACAGAGAGCTGTTTGAAATGCAGCTTGCCGAAGAGAATGAAAAAACGCAGCTTGCAAAGGAAATGAATTGCGAAAAAGCGGTGTTGCTTTTTGACAGAGGCTTGCTCGACAGCAGAGCATATGTTACGGAAGATGAGTTTGCAAAGTATGCAGGACTGCACAATCTTAATGAAGATGTGATACGAAATTCATACGATGCGGTGTTCCATCTTGTGACTTCCGCAGACGGCGCAGAAGAGTATTACGGAAAAGAAACCAATATTTTCCGCAGAGAAGACAGCCTTGAAAAAGCAAGAGAAGTTGACATAGATGTTATGGCTGTGTGGACGGGCACACCGCATTTGCGTGTTATCGACAACTCAACCGACTTTGATACAAAGCTGAAAAGACTTTTAAAGGAGGTTGTCGCTTTTCTCGGAATTCCGAAACCACTTGAAATTGAAAGAAAATTTTTGATTGAATATCCTGATATTGAATTTTTGAACAGCATAAAAACCTGTCGCAGAATTTCTATTACACAGGCGTACCTCACCACTCCCGATGAAGGATATTTCAGAATCCGCAGAAGGGGAGAGGGTGACAAGGCTGTATATATCAAAACCGTAAAAATCAAGATATCGGATATTAAGCGGATCGAAATTGAAAATTATATTTCGAAAGAACAATACGACTCATACCTTGCGCAAAGACAGTATGTTACGGGCATCATCAGTAAAGACAGATATTGCATTGTCGATAACAACACATACTACGAACTTGATGTTTATCCGTTCTGGAGTGACAGGGCTACAATTGAAATTGAATTGCTCAGCGAAAATCAGCCGTATCAGCTTCCTTCATTTGTTAAGCTTGTCAGAGAAGTTACCTCAGAGCCGAATTACAGGAATCTTGCACTTGCTCAGAAATACGGAAAGCCTTAATTTTTTCGGCATATAAGTTTGTGAAATAAATTTGAAAAATTTTGAAAAAAGTGTTGACAAATTAGCGTAATATGGGTATAATATAAAGGCTGACTGATGAGGTCAGCAACTTAATGCGCCAATAGCTCAGCTGGATAGAGCAACTGCCTTCTAAGCAGTAGGTCAGGGGTTCGAGTCCCTTTTGGCGCGCCACTTATGGTGGGATTAGCGTAGTTGGTTAACGCGCCAGTTTGTGGCACTGGAGACCGCCGGTTCGAATCCGGCATTCCACCCCATTTGACTCATTAGCTCAGTTGGCAGAGCACTTGACTTTTAATCAAGGTGTCCGGAGTTCGAATCTCCGATGGGTCACCAACGGCCGCTGAAGTTTTTCCTTTAGCGGCTTGTTTTTTTAACAACGGAAGAATTTAATATATACTGAGCCGTCGCCAAGCGGTAAGGCAACGGACTTTGACTCCGTCACCCGTGGGTTCGAATCCCGCCGGCTCAGCCATAAAGAGGTGCTTGCATAATCTTGTAAGTGCCTTTTTCCGTTGTATCAGTCTTTCGGTGGGTTACATTTTTCGTACAGGTTTTGTAAGCATCAATGGCAGACACTAATTTGCAAAAGATGTTAAAAAAACTCTTGACCTAAAGTTAGCTTTAGGCTGTATAATAAAGCCAAAGAGAAACTTCTCTGATTTATATTTAAAATTTATGCGATAAGGAGCTCTGATTACAATGTATATTGAAAAAATAAACGGACCGCAGGATGTTAAGAAGCTCAGTCTTGATGAGCTTAACGCTCTTGCATCGGAGATGCGTGACGCTTTACTTCACCGTGCAAGTGTCCACGGCGGTCACTTCGGTCCGAATTTCGGTATTGTAGAGGCTACAATTGCCCTTCATTATGTTTTTGATTCACCACATGACAAGTTTGTGTTTGATGTATCACACCAGTCATATCCTCATAAAATCCTCACAGGCAGAAAAGAGGCATATATTGCACAGGAGCATTACGATGATGTAACAGGCTATTCAAGCCCCATAGAGAGCGAACACGATATGTTTACTGTCGGTCATACATCAACCTCTGTCAGCCTTGCCTGCGGACTTGCAAGGGGCAGAGATGTAACAAACGGCAAGGGTAATGTTATTGCACTCATCGGTGACGGCTCAATCAGCGGCGGTGAGGCTCTTGAAGGTTTTAATGTTGCCGGTGAAATGGATTCAAACCTGATTATTATAGCAAATGATAACCAAATGTCGATTGCAGAAAATCACGGCGGACTCTATAAAAATCTCAAACTTCTTCGTGACACAGACGGCAAGGCTGAATGTAACCTTTTTAAGTCAATGGGGCTTGATTATGTATATGTCAAGGACGGCAACAATATTGAAGAGCTTATCAAAGCTTTTAAGTCTGTAAAAGACATTGATCATCCTGTTGTTGTTCATATTAACACTCTTAAAGGTAAAGGTTATAAGCCTGCTGAAACTGACAAAGAAAGCTGGCATTGGTGTATGCCGTTTGATATTGAAACAGGCAAAACTACTGTTAATTTTCCTGATGAGGAGGACTACAGCTCAATTACAACAGAATATCTCAGAAATAAGATGAAGTCTGACAAGTCAGTTGTGGCGATTACAGCCGGCACTCCCGCACTTTACGGCTTTACTCCTGATGAGAGAAAAGCATTCGGCAGACAGTTTCTTGATGTAGGCATCGCAGAACAGACAGCCGTTGCAATGGCATCTGCTATCGCAAAGAACGGCGGCAAGCCCGTATTCAATGTTTACAGCTCATTCATTCAGAGAACCTACGATCAGCTTTCACAGGACTTGTGCATTGACTCAAACCCTGCAACAATCCTTGTTCAGACTGCGTCGGTAAACGGTATGACAGATGTTACGCATCTCGGAATTTTTGATATTCCCATGATTTCAAACATTCCTAACCTTGTTTATATCGCTCCGACAACTAAGGAAGATTACCTTGCAGTCCTCGACTGGAGCATTGAGCAGACAGATTACCCTGTTGCAATTCGTGTTCCTGTTGCAGAACTTCTTTCAACAGGCAAGCCTTGCACAAAGAATTTTGCAGAACTTAATAAATATGAAGTTGCTCAGCAGGGCGGTAAGATTGCCGTAATCGCACTCGGTTCATTCTATGGAATGGGTGAACAGGCTGCAAAGCTTATTGAAGAAAAAACAGGTACAGCACCTACTCTTATCAATCCTTACTACATTACAGGCGTTGACACAGAACTTCTTGAAAGCCTCAAGAAAGACCATGATGTTGTTGTAACACTTGAAGACGGAGTGCTTGACGGCGGATTTGGTGAGAAGATTGCCCGTTTCTACGGTCCGTCAGATGTTAAGGTTATCAATTTCGGTCTTAAAAAGGAATTCCTTGACAGATATAATCCTGCCGATATCCTCAAAGAAAACCGCCTCACACCCGAACAGATTGCAGAAGATGCAGTCGCTTTGATTTAAATAATTTAAAAATAACTATTATAAACGAATTTTAGGAGTTGATATCAATGGTAAAACAGACAGCAGGAAGAGATAAACTCGGTGAGTTTGCACCGAAATTTGCAGAAATTAATGACGATGTGCTTTTCGGTGAAGTGTGGAGTAGGGAAGACAAGCTTTCACTTCGTGACCGTTCACTTGTTACAGTTGTTGCACTTATGTCACAGGGACTTGTAGATTCTTCTTTTAAGTATCATCTTATGTCAGCCAAAAACAACGGCATTACAAAGGAAGAAATTGCAGAAATCATCACTCATTCCGCATTCTATGCAGGATGGTCAAAAGCTTGGGCAGCTTTCAATATGGCAAAAGAGGTTTGGACAGAAGAATAAAGAGCAGTTGCATATATATTTCTCTTGTGATACAATAAACTCAGTTATCTTAAATCTTAATTTTTACAAAGGGAAGTATTATGAAAAAGACTAAATTTGTAATTACCTTGTTAATGGCTGCTCTGATGAGTTTTTCTTCGGCCTTTTGTCAAAGTGTATCTGCGGCGTCTTCGCCCGATGAGGCGGTGATTTCGGGCAATTATGACGGCATTGAGCCTATTCCCACAGAAAAGCCCGAGGACAAGCCCGTAAAGCACGGCAAGGGTTTTTCAAGCGAGGATTACGCATTGTTTTATACTCAGACAACATTCCTCGCACTTCTTGCAGGATATTTGATTATTTTCAAAGCAAAGGGTACAAAGACAAAAGAGAAAATGCACAGAAGAAAACTTGACAGAAAGTGAAGTGAAATATGAAAACAAGTGAAATATTTTTAACTGTTCTTTTTATTTTTTCGGCACTTTCGTCTTTACTGACCCAAATACCTGTTATAAGAAATTCGATGGTATTTTTTATTCTCTTGTTAGCACAGCTTTTGTTTGTATTTATATTTCATCACAACATAAAGAAAATGAAAATATACGGTACTGTTATTACTGTGCTTGCTGTATCCAACATTATCAACGGTATTATCGCATGGTGTTGGGCGTATCAATCAATTAACAGCATAAGCGTACCAATAAAACAGGGAACGGACATACTTGGAATTGTTATGGCAAAGGCATCATTTGGTATGTTTGCCTACCTTATTTCAGGGATTGCAATAGTTGTTTTTGCAGAATGTATTGTTTCGGTATTTATAAAATACCGAACAAAAAAGAAACAACAGCTTATTCACAACATCTAAAACAAAACGGATTGGCTCAATAAAAATGCCAATCCGTTTTATTAATGGGTTTACCCAGTGCCACGCTTGCGTGGCACAAACAACCACCCGCTATGCGGGTGTGCATAAAAAGTTATACAAAAAAATCACCAATCGTATTACAATAAGAATGTTCAAGTCTATTGTAAAAAAAGAAAGGTGATTTTAATGGCAAATAAAACAAATAGTTTATCCCACACAAAATGGATGTGCAAATACCATGTAGTGTTTGTGCCAAAGTATAGAAGAAAAATAATATATGCACAGTATCGACAGAGTTTGCAAGACATAATAAGATTGTTATGTCAGTACAAAGGAGTGGAGATACTAGAGGGGCATATGATGATAGATCATGTACACTTGCTCTTAAGTATACCACCGAAGATGAGTGTGTCAAGTTTTATGGGATATTTAAAAGGAAAAAGTGCGTTAATGATGTTTGAGAAACACGCAAATCTGAAGTATAAGTTTGGAAATAGGCACTTTTGGGCAGAAGGATATTATGTGAGTACAGTAGGTCTAAATGAAGCAACCATAAGGAAATACATAGAAGACCAAGAAAAGCATGATATAGCACTAGATAAATTAAGTGTACGAGAATATGAAGACCCTTTTAAGGGTGGCGAGTAATACAAACACCCTTTAAGGGGTGGCGAAAGAGGCAAAGGCAATAGGCTTGAACCAAGTGAAAGCCAGCGTCTTGAGACGCTGGCCGGTAGCATGGGCTTATAGCCCTAGAGCAAACCACCCGTTGGACGGGTGGTTTTGATTATGTTGACACATTAAAACAGCCCGACCAAATTACGGTCGGGCTGATAATTTATGCGCTTTCAGCACTTAATTCTTTAGCTTTTTTCAAAGCAGCATCTTTTTGCTTTTTCTTTTTGATTACCTTGAGTCGGCTGAATTCCTCACGATCCTTTTCGTCAAGTGCGTCGGAAATGAACTTAACTGTTTCCTCAAAACGGGGAATCATAATGTTCTTGAGAGCGTTTGCTCTCTTCTGAGTTTTCTTGATTGAATCGGCAAGGCGGTAAATGCTGTTCTCAATCTCGGCAAGCTCAACTGTAAGATTTTTAACTTCGGTAAATTTCGTATAAACCTTATCAATTGCCGAATTTGTTGTGCGCAGACCGTAGTGTAGGTAGTTATGGTCCTCTCGTTCCTCAATAGTGAGAATCGGAATTTCAACACCCATAACACTTCTTGAATCAAGCTTCAAGCCGTTCTCATAGGGAATAGCGTTAGAAATATCTTCACAAAAGCCGTTGGTAACATTTGCCGTTTGAAGTGCTGTGTAAGCCTCTGCATAAGCGTCATCAATTTTCTGCTGGATTGCGTTTGCATGGTCGATAAGCGTCATCATTTCTCTGATGAGAATGTTACGCTTTCTGTCCAACAGTTCATAGCCGTTTTTGGCGAGTGCAAGGGATTTCTTAGTATTCATAAGATTACCCTTGGTAGGTACTGTCTGTACTGCCATAAATGCTCACACTCCTTTCTTCAAACGATTATTTGTCACCCTTATAGTACTGATCAAGTAAAGCATCGTCAACACGGTCAAGTTCTGCTCTCGGCAATGTTGAAAGCAATTCCCAACCAAGGTCAAGACTCTGTTCAATACTTCTGTTTTCATTAAAGCCCTGATTAACGAACTTTGATTCAAACAATCTGCCAAACTCAATGTACTTCTTATCAGTAGGAGAAAGCTCCTCTTCACCGATAACAGATGCAAGCGATCTTGCGTCAATTACCTTTGCATAAGAAGCAAAAAGCTGGTTTGCAAGAGGCTGGTGATCGGCTCTTGTATAACCCTCACCGATACCGTCCTTCATAAGACGGGAAAGGGAAGGAAGAACATTAACAGGCGGATACAATCCCTGTCCCTGAAGTGAACGGTCAAGAACAATCTGTCCCTCTGTAATGTAACCTGTAAGGTCAGGGATAGGATGAGTAATATCGTCGTTAGGCATTGTCAAAATCGGAATCTGTGTAACAGAACCGTTGTGACCTTTAATCATACCTGCACGCTCATAAAGTGATGCAAGGTCAGAATAAAGATAACCGGGGTAACCCTTTCTGCCCGGAATTTCACCTTTTGATGACGAGAACTCACGAAGAGCCTCGGCATAAGATGTCATATCGGTCATAATAACGAGAATGTGCATATCAAGCTCAAATGCAAGATATTCAGCAATTGTAAGAGCACATCTCGGTGTAAGAGTTCTTTCAATGATAGGATCGTTTGAAAGGTTCAAAAGCATTACAACTCTTGAAAGTACGCCGCTTTCTTCAAAGCTCTTCTTGAAGTATTCGGCAACATCCTTCTGAACACCCATTGCGGCAAATACAACACCGAAGTTAGAGCTGTTTGCGCCGCTGATTTTAGCCTGTCTTACAATCTGAACGGCAAGGTCATTATGTTTCATACCTGAGCCGGAGAAGATAGGCAGCTTCTGACCTCTGATAAGAGTCATAAGCGTATCAATGGTTGAAATACCAGTGTTGATGTAGTTTTTAGGATAAACACGGGAAACAGGGTTGATAGGAGTACCGTTGATATTAGCCTTTTTAACAGGGAAAATATCTCCGAGTCCGTCAATAGGTTTGCCCGCACCGTCAAGTACACGGCCGATAATTTCAGGGGAAAGAGGCATCTCCATAGGATGACCTGTAAGTCTTGTTCTTGTGTTTTTAAGGCTGATTCTTCTTGTACCCTCAAAAACCTGAACAACTATTCTTTCGCCCTCAATCTGAACGACACGACCCTGACGCATTGTACCGTTATCAAGACGAATGTCAACAATTTCCTCGTTGGAAACGCCCTTAACACCGTCCATAACTATAAGAGAGCCGTTAATTTCTTTAACGCCTACATAATCTATAATCATTATTGCGTTCCCTCCTTATTAAGAAATTGCAGCAAGCTTTTCGTCAATTTCCTTAATGTAATCGTCAAACATTTCAGGCTTGCTGTTAGGAATATCATACTTCATCTTTGTAAGCTTATCAAACAGACCAAGGTTAAGAATCTTGGAAAGCGGAATATTCTGAGCAACTATATCCTTAGCTTTGGCATGAAGATGAAGAATGGTTTTCATCATAAGCTTTTGCTTTTCAAGCGGAACATAAGTATCATCGGCATGGAAAGCGTTCTGCTGTAAGAAACCTACACGAATTACTCTTGCTGTTTCAATTACAAGCTTTTGGTCATCGGGGAGTACATCCGAACCGATAAGCTTTACGATTTCCATAAGTGAACTTTCTTCCTGTAAAAGTGCGCTTATTCTGTTTCTGTATTCGATGAAATCCTCACCGAGATTTTCCTTAAACCATGGGTCAAGGTCATTGAAATATTCGCTGTAGCTGTCCATCCAGTTAATGGCAGGATAATGTCTTGAATAAGCAAGAGCTTTATCAAGAGCCCAGAAACATCTTGTAAAACGCTTTGTGTTCTGTGTTACAGGCTCAGAGAAGTCTGAACCCTGCGGAGAAACCGCACCGATAAGTGTTACAGAACCTTCGCCGCCGCTGAGAACCTCGGCACGACCGCCACGCTCATAGAACTCGGCAAGTCTTGAAGGAAGATATGCAGGGAAACCTTCTTCTGCAGGCATCTCTTCAAGTCGGCCTGAAATCTCACGGAGAGCCTCAGCCCAACGGGATGTTGAGTCAGCCATCATGGCAACATGGTAGCCCATATCTCTGTAGTATTCGCCAAGAGTAATACCTGTGTAAATTGAAGCCTCACGAGCCGCAACAGGCATATTTGATGTGTTGGCGATAAGTACGGTTCTGTCGGTCATAGGGCGCTGTGACTTTGGGTCAATAAGCTCTGAGAATTCCTCAAGAACCTGGCTCATCTCGTTACCACGCTCACCGCAACCGACATAGATGATGATATCGGCGTCGCACCATTTTGCAAGCTGGTGCTGAGTCATTGTTTTACCTGTACCGAAACCGCCCGGAATAGCCGCTGTACCGCCCTTTGCGATAGGGAAGAGAGTATCAATAACTCTCTGACCCGTGATAAGCGGAACAGATGATGTAAGTCTTTCCTTAACAGGACGGGAAGTTCTGATTGGCCACTGCTGACAAAGTGTAAGGTTGTGTTCAACGCCTTCGTCATCCTTGATTACAACAACTGTATCAAAGAGCTTGTAGTCGCCGTTGGGATTAACCTTTACAACTTCACCCGAAAGCTCAGGCGGAACCATAAGTCTGTGTTCAATGATAGGAGTTTCGGGGAGAGTAGCGTAAATCTGACCGCCCTCAAGCTTGTCACCGACTTTAACCTTCATTGTAACATTCCACAGCTTCTTGTCATCAAGAGCAGAAACCGAAGAACCACGGTTAATAAACGCACCTGCTTCTTCTTCAATAGCCTTCAGCGGTCTTTCGATACCGTCAAAGATGTTATCAATAATACCGGGGCCGAGAAGAACATTCATAGGAGCACCGGTACCCTCAACGGGATCGCCCGGTTTAAGTCCTGTTGTTTCCTCATAAACCTGAATAGTTGTGATGTCGTCTGTAATACCGATGATTTCACCGACAAGCTTTTGCTTGCCTACATGAACCATTTCCATCATCTCAAAGCTGTCGGTATTTTTTACGGTAACAACAGGTCCGTTTATTCCATATATAACATTGTTGTTTTCCATATTATTACCATCTCTTTCAAAAGAAATTAACAGTCAGCAAGATTAAAGCACACTCAGTCCGGAATTTTCAATAAACCATTCTTTCTGTGCATAGAGCTTGCTGTCAAGAGTTTCATCGGCAACAATATTCATTGCCTTGCAAAAGCCTTTGATTCCGCCGATTTTAATTGATTTGTCGGCAACAACCTCGGTGCTTCCTGCAAAAACTGCCTTGATTTTGTCTGAGTTCTTCATATCTCTTTCGTTGACATAAACAACACAGTCGTTGTCTGCAAAAAGCTTAGCAACTTCCTTTGCACTTTTAACAAGGCTGTTTGTATATTCTGATGTTTTTGTGTATTCAACAAGCTTTTCCTCAGCCTTTTTAAATACGCTTTTCGTCATTTCAGCTCTTTCAAGAAACAGTTTTTTCTGACCTTCCTGAATTTTCTTTGCAAGAATACCCGTCTGTCTGTTTCTTGATTCTTCAAGTTTGTCCTTGATATATTTTTCGCTGTCATGTCTGCCTTTTTCGGTTGCCTCTTTCAGCTTTTCTTCTTTAAGCTGAGCAACCTCTGTCTGCATGGCACTTCTTTGTTCATCAGCATATTTTTTAATGGCTTTCAGAAAGTTATCTGTTTTGTTTTTGGAGTTTTCCATTAAAAATAACCTCCCTGAATAGATTCAGATATGTGATAATTACAGCTTTACGCCGATTGCGTCCTGAACATATTTTGTAATACTGTCCTTGGTTCTTCCGTTACCGTGACGGTCGGGAATTTCAACAATAAGCGGCTGCTTGCGGTTAAGCTTAAGGTCATAAATAAGGTCGGGACAGAGCGAAACAAGTGTTTCCGTAATAAGAATAACTGCAATATCATCCCTGTTCACAGCCTTTTCAAGCTCACTGCGTACCTCATCCTCCTGATGAACAACTACGCCTTCAATACCTGCAAATCTCATACCCATTTTGGTATCGACATTATCACTTATAAGAAAAAATTTCATAATAATCAATCCTTAACGAAACTTAAATCGCTTAAATTATCTTGCAAAGATAAGAAGAATTGAAACGAGCATACCGTAAATAGCGATACCTTCACCAAGTACAACGAAGATGATTGCTTTACCGAATGCCTTAGGATCTTCACTTGTAGCACCGATAGCGGCAGGAGCAGCGTTACCAACGGCAATACCGCCGCCGATACATGAAAGACCTGTTGCAAGAGCGGCACCGATATATGCAAGACCGTCAGCCATACCCGATGTAGCGGCAGCGGCGTCACCTGTAGCAGCGCTTGCTACGATAGGGCATACCATGCAGAATGCAAATACAGCAGCGAATGAGCAAATCTGAGTAAGAACTGTTTTCTTTCTGCTCTTGCCGTGTTCAAAAGCCTTTACTGCAAGAATTGCAGATGCACAAAGGAATACTACCGGAACAGCTAACATAATTAAATTGAATAACATAATAATACCTCCAAAAAATTATCAATCAATATTTAATTTAACAGGTTCGTAAGGTCTGCCTTCACCGGAATAGAAACGGCTGAACATCTCGTAATATTCAAGTCTTAAAACCTGAATTGCAACAAGAAGTGCCTCAAGAACCATTACAAAAACATTACCTAAAACAACTACGGGCCAGTATGCAACGGCGGGAGCTGTTTGGGCAAGCACGAAAACAACTGTCATCATACCTGCGTGTACAAGAACGAATGCACCGACTCTCAAAAAGCTTACCGTGTTTGTAACATATTCAAGCAAAAATTCGATTGACTCGATGGCATGTTCAAGAATATATCCGCCCCAGCTTTCGGGCTGCCAGTCTTTTTCTCCTGCAATAAGAAGTCCGAGAGGCTCGCCAAAGAAGATAAGCAGATAGGGGAGAACGATAAGGCAAAGAATGTATGCAAGTGAGAATACCTGAAGACCGAGCACAAGCTGTCCTGCAACACCGAAAATAATTGAACAGTAGAATACAAGACCTGCACAACCGCTTGATCCGAACAAGGCTCTTCCCACATCTCCCTGCTTGAAGGAACTGTAAATATTAAGTCCCATAGCAACCACAACAAGCGTAATACCTATTGAAACCGCCGCAAGAAGAATCATAACAATTGAGTTTGATGACATTACTTCAATCGGTTTTTCATCAAGTCCGAAAAGTGCCTTGTAAAGAGGATCGAGTACATGCTCAAATCCGAACACACTTCCGAACACACAGCCGAATATCGCAGAAGAAATTCCGCACGGCATAAGAATTTTACCGATTTTCATTTTCTTGAGTTTCCACATAAGCGCACCGACAATTGATACACAGATGCCCTGACCGAGGTCAGCAAACATTATGCCGAATATAATGACATAAGTGATGGCGATAAAGAGCGACGGGTCAATTTCGTTATATTTCGGAACACCGTACATCTCCGTGTAAAATTCAAACGGTTTTGCAAGGAAACAGTTTTTGAGTTTGACAGGCGGCGATTTTGCAATCTCCGTCTTGCCGTCTGAAAAATCTACATTGACGCTGGCAATTTTTTTGAGTCTGCGTCTGAGAGGCTTAGCATCCTCTGTAGGAACCCAACCTACAATGATAAAGCTCTTGCTGTACTGCAATGCTTTGGTGCGGATTTTAGCATAAAGATTAAGCTCTTCAAGCTTAGAAAGGTATTTACAGATTCTAACCTCATATTTGTCAACATAATCGTCAACCCGTTTTTGAGCTTCTTTAAGCTTTTCCTCAAGGTGGGGGATAAGACTCTCAAGTTTTTTCAGATGAATTCTCGGTGTGTCATTAACTCCGAGAACATCGCATTTTTCAAAATATAATCCCGAAAAGATTCTGTCAATTTCCTCGGTTTTATCAATCGGAGCAAAATAAACACCCCAATAGTGTGATTTGTCTTCGGTACAGACAATAAAATCTACATAAGGATTATCTTTATAGGCTGAAAGCTTTTCAAAGCTTTCCTTAGGCAGTCTGCCAAAGCGTGAACTGATATACTTTAAGGTTAAAACCTTTTCAATTTCAACCCCAAGTCCGACAAAGTGTGTGGTTTCAACAAGATTTTCCTTTGCCTGCATCAGCTGTTCTTCAACAAACAGCCTGTCATCTGCAAGAACTTCAATGTCGCTGTTTATTTGATTTGTAAACAGTTCAATTTCTTTAAAGGTCGGATTAAAGTCACTTACATCAACAAGATTAAACTTGCGTTTTGTAAGACTTAATGTTGCCTTAAGAGTGTTAAGAGGTTCAGCATAGATGTTTTTTGATTGCAGATGCGTAAAATCCTTTGTGTTGCTGTAAAAGGATGAAACATCATCGGGATGGAACACACCTGATTCACCAAGTACCGATATTACATTATCAATATCATTTGTAAGCCCGATAATGCTTACGGCCTGCATGGTTGAAACAGCCAAATTTTAATCACCTCTTCTTAACAGTCATCACATTTTTTATTTAATAAGCAATGACTGCGTAAGTTTATTGTCAAGTTCATATCTTGTGCCTTCAATCAAAGTGATAATATTCATCAGCTCTGTTTCGGCAACAAACATATATGAAATCATTACAACCGAAGGGTTGTTGGAAAAGTGCATATTTTTCTTTGCAAGCCTGTATTTTACTCTTGGCGAAATATCGCTTGCATAGACATATCCGATTTTATCAATCAGTCTTCCGTTATGCGTATTCTGCATAATAGAAAATATCTCTCCGGAAGATTCTGCCTTACACATCATATCAATGGTTCTTTCGTTGAGATTAGTGTAATTAAGCAGAAGATTTGATTTGATGTCATCGGGAGAAAGCTTATAATATTTTTTCAATCTCAAAATTCTTGAGAAAATATTATAGTCGTTAATCGTGAAGAAAAAGTTGATTAACTCACGCTTTTCCTGTCCTTTGGTTGTTGCTTTAATCAGTTTGGTCAGCTTTCCGAACACTAAGTCATACAGCTTGTTCTCAATGTCCGATATCGGAAGTCGATTTTTCTCATCGGGAGAAAATTGCTTGAGAATATCGTAGAATTGGGAGGACTGTGTGGCGTTCAGAAACTCTTCATAATTTGTTGCATTGGCAAGCTTGTTGACATCAATTTCCGTATGCTTTGAAATATAACCCGGAAACTGGTAAATAAACTTGTCCGTTGAGTTTGAACTGAGCAGGATAAGAAATCTTACAATCTGCTCAACCTCTAATGTCGAGATAATGTACGATGACAACCCCGAGCTTACACTCGAATCGTATCTGCACAAAGAGTCAAATTCATAGAAAAGATTTTGCCTCAAAAGAGCCTCAAGCCTTCCTCTGTGAATTTCACGCTCGCTGACATCCGTCAGAGCCTTGGAGTAGTGCGTATTGTTTTTGAGATACGACATAATTTCTCCGACACTCTGGCACGCAAGCAAACTCTGGTAGTCCTTTTCTGTCAGTCTTTTACCAAACTTGGATCTTGCTTTCGTCAGAACGGCGAATGAAGTTTTTGACATTATCCGCATACACCTCCTTGTAAACAGTCAATGAAAGTTATTGAGCGACTGTTCTTTTGACGATTTCGTCAACCCACTTGTCGCAGTTAAGCTTAAAATCAGAGTCAAGCTTGATATGCACTGAATTGTGCTTGCCCTGAATTTTTTCCCATTGCTGCTCAGCTTTCTTTGCTTCCTGAATATCGTTGCGTTTCACAACCTCTTCAGCTTTTGCCATATAGTCATCGTAGATTTTCTTTGTCTCGATTTCTATAGATTTGGAAAGTTCCTCTTTTTCTTCAAGAGTATCCTTTTCCATGGCTTTGGCTTCGTTGTCGGCATCAACGATTTTTTTAATCATATTTTCCACAATACCACCCCCGTGAAAAATTAGTTTTTAAGCGCCTGAAGCGGAGCCGGAATCCTTCCGCCGCGCTTAATGAATACCTCCGGAGAACCTTTCCTTACAGGCATAACGGGACCTCTGCCGAGCAGTCCGCCGAAATTAAGTTCTTCGCCTGCACTTTTTCCGATAGCCGGAATAAGTCTTACCGCCGTTGTTTTGGTATTTACCATACCAATTGCAGCCTCGTCGGCAATGATTGCCGAGATAACCTCAGGAGTAATGTCCCCCGGCACTACAATCATATCAAGTCCAACCGAACAAACGGCTGTCATTGATTCAAGCTTTGTAATGTCAAGGAAACCTTCGTTGGCAGCATGAATCATACCTGCATCCTCAGAAACAGGGATGAAAGCACCGCTTAAACCGCCGACATGGGAAGAAGCCATAACGCCGCCTTTTTTAACAGCGTCGTTAAGAAGTGCGAGAGCAGCGGTTGTGCCGTGACATCCGCACACTTCAAGTCCCATCTCCTCAAGAATATATGCAACACTGTCGCCGACAGCAGGTGTCGGGGCAAGTGAAAGGTCAACAATACCAAAGGGAACACAAAGCCGCTTGCTTGCTTCTCTTGCAACAAGCTGTCCCATACGGGTGATTTTGAATGCAGTTTTCTTAACCATATCTGCAATTTCCGTGATGTCTTTTCCGGCACCGTCCTTTGCAAGAGCGGCTCTTACAACGCCGGGACCCGATACACCGACATTGATAACGGTATCGGCTTCACCGACACCGTGGAAAGCACCCGCCATAAACGGGTTGTCTTCGGGAGCGTTACAGAATACAACGAGCTTTGCCGCACCGATGCAGTTTCTGTCGGCTGTAACTTCTGCAGTCTGCTTAACGACCTTACCCATCATCTTAACTGCGTCCATATTGATACCGGCCTTAGTAGAACCGATATTTACAGATGAACAAACAAAATCGGTTTCGCTCAAGGCCTGTGGAATACTCTCGATAAGAGCATAGTCACCGCTTGCAAAACCCTTCTGTACAAGAGCGGAATAACCGCCGATGAAATTTACGCCGAGTTCCTTTGCGGCTTTGTCAAGAGTGTGGGCAAACTTGACAACATTCTTGCTCTGGCACGGAGCTGCTACCATACCGATAGGGGTAACTGAAATTCTTTTATGAATAATAGGAATACCAAATTCCTTCTGGATGTCTTCACCTGTTTTAACAAGGTCTTTGGCACTGCGGCAAATTTTGTCGTAAACCTTTGTACAAGCTTTGTCAATGTCCTCGTCAATGCAGTCGAGCAATGAAATACCCATCGTAATTGTTCTTACATCAAGGTTTTCATTATCTATCATATTTATAGTTTCAAGTATATCTCTTGTCTCCAACATATTATGTATATCCTTTCAATTCGGTAGCTCAGATTTAAATTCTGTGCATGCTGTTAAAGATGTCCTCGTGCATAACATGAACCTTTGTGTTTGTTGATTTGCCGACAGCCTTAAGATTTGTCTGAAGCTGTTCAAATCCAATGTTGGATTTGTCAATTTCAACAAGCATAATCATTGCAAACATATCCTGAAGAACGCTCTGCGTTACTTCAACGATGTTTACATCAGCCTTTGAGCAGGCTTCCGAAACTTTTGCAAGGATTCCAACGCTGTCTTTACCGATTACTGTGATAACTGCCTTCATTTTTTACCTCCTGCTTATGCAGATTTTCGTTGGAATTCTGCATAAAACTGCTTTTCTTTATTTGTGCATATTATATAACGATTTTTTAATAAAGTAAAGTGCAATATTGAAAAAATTTTTTTCATATGTTATCATCTTTTTTGTGAGGTGTTTTACTAATGAAAATATGTGATATTCATACCCATTCAAGCAACTCTTTTGACGCTGAAAATACAGTTGAAGAAATGTGTAACAGTGCCTGTAACAAGGGACTTTTTGCACTTGCAATCACCGACCACTGCGAAGCTCCCGAAATTCCGCTCGGCTCTGAAAGTGAGTACGGAGATTTCAGTAAGTTAATTCCAAAATCGAATTATGAAACTTCGGTTATGCAGGATAGATTTAAGGGAAAAATCAAAATCCTTAAAGGCATTGAACTCGGTGAGCCGATTCACAATGCCGAATGTACAAAAAAAGCACTTTGTTTTGGTGATTTTGACATAATAATCGCATCGGTGCATAACCTGAGAAACAGACCTGATTTTTATTATATGGATTTTAAAAAAGAAGATGTTAAGGCAATACTGAATATGTACTTTGACGAGCTTCTCGAAACCGCGTCATTTTCCGATTTCTGTACGCTTGCCCATCTTACATATCCTTTGAGATATATTAAGCGTGACACGGGCGTTATTCCGAGTCTTTCACCGTACAGAGATAAGATTGATCTTATCTATGAAACGCTTATTAAAAATGACAAGGCACTTGAAATTAATGTTTCGGGGCTGTTCAAAGGACTCGGTGAAACTCTCCCTGCATTTGATGAAATTAAACGCTATCACGATCTCGGCGGAAAATATATTACCGTTGGAAGTGACGCACACAATATAAATGATGTCGGCAGAGATATTGAAAAGGGGATAGAGCTTGCTTTTAAAGCCGGATTCAAATCATACTATACATATGAAAACTGTTGCCCCTATGAAATAACAATTGAATAACAAAGAATTAAAATAGTTCTTAAAAGCAAAAAGAGGATTTCGCACTGATATGATGTGAAATCCTCCTTGTTTTTTTGAATCCAATATTTAACTGCAGCACATTATACTGCACTTTTCTGAAAATTGCAATACCTTTTTACAAAGTTTTTGCAAGATTTTTTATGTAATCCTTCAATAAATCCTTTGTTTCAGGGTGTTCAAGCCCAATTTCTATCTGAGCCTGCAAGATTCCAAACTTATTGCCCATATCGTATCTCTTGCCCTCAAACTCAACGGCTGTCATTCCTTTTGTTATTGCAATCTCTCTCATTGCGTCTGTAAGCTGAATTTCTCCGCCGATTCCGGGCTTTGTATTTTCCAGAATTTCGAAAATCTCTGCCGGAAGAACGCATCTGTCAAGAATTGAATAAAGAGAAAGAACTTCTTCGGGAGTCTGCGGTTTTTCCTTCATATCGGTGCAGGCAAAAACATTGTCGTGCATATGTTCAACTTTGAGCGAGCCGTACTTATGAATGTCTTTGGCGTCAACCTTTTTAACGCCTACAACGCCTTCACCGTATTCACCGTAACAGTCAATGAGCTGTTTGATTGCAGGAACCTTGCCTGTAATAACGCCGTCACCGTACATAACGGCAAACGGTTCGTTGCCCACAAAGGATTTTGCCTTGAGAACGGCATGTCCAAGACCTTTCATTTCTTTCTGTCTGATAAAAGAAATGTTTGCAAGGTTTGAAATATTTCTGACTGTTTCAAGAAGTTCTGTTTTGCCGCTCTTTTCAAGCAGACTTTCAAGTTCGGGAGAAGCATCAAAATGATCCTCCATAAGTCCTTTACCACGGTTTGTGATGATGAGAATATCTGTAATTCCTGCCGCAACAGCCTCTTCAACAATAAACTGTATAGTAGGCTTGTCAACAATAGGGTACATTTCCTTTGGCATATTTTTTGTGGCGGGAAGAACTCGTGTTCCAAGACCTGCCGCCGGAATAACTGCTTTTGTAATGTGCATAGTGTTCCTTCTTTCTGCTTTGTTTTAGAGTTTTATTTAAATAAAAAATATCGGTAGATAATTTGCAACAATCAGTGCGGCTGCAACTGAGATTGCAAGCGGAAGGTTGACGCCGCCTTTGGTTTCAAGAACTTCTGTAAGATGTTCTTTATCTGTTGTGCTTTTGATTTTTTTAATCTTTTTAACTGAATGGTTAAAAAAGCATTTGTTTGCTGTTAAGCCGCATATCAACATCACCGCCATGGAAATTATATTTGCAATCAAGGGTGATAAAAACAGCCAAAAATCTTCGGCTGAAAGTCCAAAATTATTTGAGAGCGAAACAACCTGACCCGAACCCTGTGCCTGAAGTATGTTATTGTATATATTTTGCCAAGCAGGAAGAGTTTTTATATAACCCGAAGCAATTGTAGAACCGAATGTCAGCACGGAGAAAAGTATTCCCAAAGCATACATTTTTCTGTAAAGGAAATATATACCCGACAGAATAAATGCCGTAAAGTTAAATCTGCTCTTTTTGTACTTTTTGATAAAGCTGAAAACTCTCAAATGGTAAGGAGTATTCTTGCCGATAAACTTGGCGGCCTCACCTGCCGTAATGTCATCAATAAGCGGTTCATCGCTCTTCATGCCTGCCATAGGGTCAAAAGCGGCAGCCATCTGCGGATTTGTCTGACCGAAAGGAAAGCCAAACGGCGGCATTCCTTGATTTTGTTCGAAATTAGGATTAGGCTGACCGTTATTTTGATTTTGTCGAGGATTTTGTGTTTCCTCTTTATTATCGTAAAGCGGCGCTCCGCAGTTACTGCAATAGAACATTTCTTTAGGATTATCCGTACCGCAGCGTTTGCAGACCACTGTGCCGCTTTCGTCATCCTGCTCAGCCTGATCATCGGCAGCTCCGGACTGTTCCTTTTCAAAAGAGAAGCCGTCGCCGTGTTTGTCTGCAAAATGACAGCGGCCTTCTTTTTCGTAACATTCTCTGTGATGCGGTGCTCCGCATTCGGGACAAACAACAATATCGTCGCCCTTTTTAAATTGCTCACCGCACACCGGACATTTGTATTCTGTAAATTCCATTATTAACCTCCAAGGGGTACATAATATGGTGTACCTACACAACATAATTATAACAAATAGTATCGACAAATGCAACTTGTTTTTGTATATAAGTTCACTTGCAAACAAAATATCTGTTTTTCTTTACTTTTAAAGATAATTTTGTTATAATGTTTAATTGTGAAAGAATAAACTAAATTCAGAAAGGTACATGTTTATGGTACAGTTTGAGGAATTACTTTTAAAGCTTCAGGCCCTCAAGCCTGAAATAGACGATTTGTCCGACGCACTCGGTATGAAGGGTATGCTCTCGGAGATTCAGCAGCTTGAACTCAAGGCAACCGAACCGGGATTTTGGGACGATGTAGAAAAATCACAAAAAGTATTACAGCGTACAGGTTCTTTAAAGGGCAAGGTTGAAGCTTATGAAAACCTTGTTGCCAAATATGAAGATACACACGCTTTGATTGAGCTTGCAAATGAGGAAGAGGACGAATCTCTCCTTGAAGAGGCGGAAAGCGAAGTTGAGGCTGTCAAGGAAAATCTTGAAAAACAGCGTTTGCAGACCTTGCTCACAGGCGAATATGATAAAAATAACGCAATTCTTACATTTCACGCAGGTTCGGGTGGAACTGAGGCTCAGGACTGGGCTGAAATGCTTTACAGAATGTACACCCGTTGGGCAGAGGCTCACGGCTTTAAGGTTAAAGAAGTTGACTACCTTGACGGCGATGAGGCAGGACTTAAAAGTGCTGTGCTTCTTGTTGAAGGTGAAAATGCTTACGGTTACTTAAAGAGTGAGGCAGGCGTTCACCGTCTTGTCCGTGTATCTCCGTTTGACTCGGCAGGCAGAAGACACACAAGCTTCTCTTCTCTTGAAGTTATGCCTGAAATTGCAAAGGATACAGAAGTTCACATTCCGCCCGAAGACATTAAAATGGATGTTTACCGTGCCAGCGGTGCAGGCGGTCAGAAAGTAAATAAGACATCATCAGCTGTTCGTCTTACTCATATTCCTACCGGTATCGTTGTTGCCAGTCAGGTTGAGCGAAGCCAGTATCAGAACCGTGATGTTGCTATGAATATGCTTATCTCAAAGCTCGTTGAAATCAAAGAGCGTGAGCATCTTGAAAAGATTGAGGACATCAAGGGTGTTCAAAAGGAAATTACCTGGGGTTCACAGATCCGAAGCTATGTGTTTATGCCGTATACAATGGTAAAGGACCACAGAACCGGCTTTGAAACAGGTAACATTCAGGCTGTTATGGATGGCGATCTTGACGGCTTTATCAACGCATATTTAAAGTGTGCAAGTCTTGGCACACTTCAGAAATAAATTTCATATTATACGGAAAGGCTATGAATCGGTATGAAGTATTTAGTAATGCTCTGTGACGGTATGGCTGATGAGCCAAACGCACAGCTTGATAATTCAACTCCTATGGCAAAGGCTGTTAAGCCTTGTATGGATTACCTTGCCTCAAAGGGCGAGGTCGGAATGGTTAAAACCGTTGCCGAAGGACTTAAGCCCGGCAGCGATGTTGCAAACCTCTCTGTTCTCGGTTACGAACCTGCTGTTTATTACAGCGGACGCTCTCCGCTTGAGGCGGCAAGTATCGGTATTGACCTTAAAGACACCGATGTAACATTAAGATGTAACCTTGTAACTCTGTCCGATGAAGAAAACTACGAGGACAAGTCTATGGTTGACTACTGTGCAGGCGATATTTCAACAGAAGAGGCAAGAGAGCTTATCAACTATGTTGATGAAAAGCTCGGCAACGATATTTTTAAGTTCTATTCGGGTGTTGCATACCGCCATTGCCTTGTATGGAAAAACGGCAATCCTCATCCGGGCGAACTCACACCTCCTCACGATATCTCAGGTCGTGTGATTAAAGAATACATTCCAAAGGGTGACGATACTGCCGCTCTCTATGATTTGATGAAGAAAAGTTATGATTTGCTCAAGAATCATCCTGTAAACAAGGCAAGAGTTGAAAAAGGACTTCGTCCTGCCAATTCAATTTGGCTCTGGGGCGAGGGTACAAAACCCGCTCTTGACAGCTTCTTCGGCAAGTTCGGCAAAAAGGGCAGTATGATTTCTGCTGTTGACCTTCTCAAAGGCATTGCAATTTGTGCCGGCATGAAGAGCGTTGATGTTGAAGGTGCAACAGGCTATATTGACACAAACTTTGACGGAAAGTGCAAAGCCGCCATTGATGAATTCAAAAACGGTGCAGATTTCGTTTATATCCATGTTGAAGCTCCTGACGAATGTGGTCATAGGGGAGAGATAGAAAACAAAGTTAAGGCAATTGAACTCATTGATGAGCATATTCTCAAGCCTGTAACTGATTTTCTCAGAACATTTGATGATTTTGCCGTACTCGTATGCCCCGATCATCCCACACCGCTTTCTATCCGCACACATACTTCAAACCCTGTCCCTTATCTTATCTATGACAGCAAAAACGAAGTTGACAGCGGCGTAAGCAAATTCTGCGAAGAAGAGGCTAAAAAGACAGGCAATTATATTGAAAAAGGCTTCACAATGATGAACTATTTCCTTTCAAAATAATTTTTTGCTCTATACTACATAATTAACCAAAAAAATAACATCCTTGCAGATATAATGTAATTAAAAATCTGCAAGGATGTTTTTATGTTGTGTTTGTTCATTATCATAACAATAATGAGTATAATTACCTTGTTTGTAATTGTATTTTCTTATGCAGTAAAATTCCTTATCAGAATAATAAAGAAACTTATATGCAGAAAATGATTTAGATAAGTTTTAATGCTTCAACAAGAGCCTTTGAAAGCTGATCGGGGCAGGATGTGCCTCTGCCACGGCAGTCAATGCCTTTTAATCTGTCAATAGCGTCTTTTGCGTCCATACCTTTAACAAGCATACAAATGCCCTGAGTGTTGCCTGAACAGCCACCAACAAACTCACAGCTTGTGATTTTACCGTTGTCATCAAGTTCAAGATTGATCTGTCTGGAGCAAACTCCCGTAGGAAAATATGAATATTTCATTGTAATACCTCTTTTCATAATTTGAAATCATATTATCACAGAAACAGAAAAAAATCCAGATAATTTTATTTTTTTGTTTTTAAAATTGAAAATCTATGTTATAATTTAAATATAGATTGCACTTTGTTACAAACCTTGCTCCATGTTATGAAAGCAGAGCGTTGTTCTGATTAAAATCCAAGTGCAGATGTTCCATTACTTTAAGAGAATGAAACTATTATAAATATTGTAACAGACATTTACAAAAGCAAATCACAGAAAGTAGGATATAATGTCAATAAATATAGATTTGGGAGTATGGAACTCAATTTTTGCAGTTCCCTCCAAAGTAGTCGATGAAGGATTAAAATTTTCTGACGGCGTAAAGCTTAAAGTCCTTTTGTTTGTCCTTCGTAATGCAGGCTCATCTTTTGATGAATCTGAAATATCAAAAGCCACAGGCGTCAATGTAACGGATATTCCCGAGGCGCTTGACTATTGGGTAAGTATGGGTGTGTTTAATCGAATTGAAAATACCTTTACTCCTGCAAAAAATAACGAGGAATTTGTTCCTGCACCGCAGACTTCCGCTCAAACGGAACAGACACCGCAACCTGTTCAGACTGTTTTACAGCCACAACAGACAGTGCCACAGCCTGTTCAAGCGGTTCGAGAGCCTGTAAAACAGGAAACAGAACAGTCACCAAAGGAAAACGCAGAAGAACCGCAAAAACATTTTACGGCTACAAGACCGCAAAAGCCTGATTTTGTATTTACGGCACAAAGACTTGCAGTTGATGAAGAATTAAAAATGCTCGTTGACGAAACACAGACAACACTCGGAAAAGTTCTTTCAAATTCCGATATTGCAACTCTGCTTATGCTCAAGGATACCTGCGGACTTCCGCTTGATGTTATCTTTATGCTCATTCATTATTGCGTAAGCATTGATAAGGGCAATATAAGAACGATTGAAAATATCGGTATTCAATGGGCAAATGACGGTGTTTATTCGCTTGAGGCGGCTGATAACAAGATTGAGCAGATTCAGAAAACCACAGCTAATTTTTCTGTTGTTTCAAAGGCGTTCGGACTCAAAAATGTCGGATCGCCAACAAAAAAACAGCTTGAATACGGTGACAAGTGGATAAGCGAATGGAAGTTTTCTCCGGAAATGCTCAGAGAGGCGTATGAAAGATGCGTTGATACAAAGGGAACAATGAATCTTCGCTACATTGACGGAATCCTTAAGCGTTGGCACGCAGGCAATGTTCATACAATTGATGAACTTAATAAATATGAAAAGTCAGTAAATAAGCCGTCGCAAAAGCAGGCGTCGTCTTACGATATTAGTGAATTTGAAAAAATTAATTTACTGGAAGATTTTAAATAAGAGGTTAGTATGGGATACAGCAACAGTGTTTATAAGGCCGCTTCGGATATATTACATGAACGCAGGCTTAATGCCGAAAAGGCAGCAGAGAGAAGAAAAGAAGAGGTGTATGAAAGGTTTCCCCGTGTGAAAGAGCTTGAAAAGCAGATTTCCATGAGCGGAATCAAAACCGCCCGTGCAGTTCTTGCAGGCGGAGATGTAAAAGTTGAGGTAGAGAAACTTCGTGACAAAGATCTTGCAATGCAGGCGGAAGTCAAGAGGATTCTTACAGATAACGGATATCCTGCTAATTATTTTGAACCAAAATATTTTTGTAAAAAGTGTGAAGATAAGGGCTACTATGACATTAACGGCAAGACTGTAAGATGTTCGTGTATGAAATCGGCACTTATTTCTTGTGCGTGTGCAGAACTTAACAGATATGCACCCTTGTCGCTTTCTACATTTGAAAGCTTTAATCTTGACTATTATGATAAAACAGTAGATCCTGAACTTAAACTGTCTAACTATGACCTTATGAGTCGAGTTTTTAATTTCTGTCAAAATTATGCCGAAAAATTTAATGAGCATTCAAAAAGCATACTTATGAAGGGGGCAACCGGACTCGGTAAAACTCATCTGTCTCTTGCAATTGCCAATGAAGTAATTAAGAAGGGATACGGTGTAATTTACGCTTCTGCTCCGTCGCTTGTTTCTAAACTTGAAAAAAATTATTTTTCAAACAATGATGATGACTCCGCATTTAGTATACTTGTTGATTGCGACCTTCTCATTATAGACGACCTCGGAACGGAATTTCATTCTCAGTTTGGCGTGTCACAGTTTTACAATATTTTTAATTCAAGAATGTTATCAAACAAGCCTATAATCATAAATACAAATCTCTCGGTTAAGGAGTTGGAAAATAATTATTCTCAAAGATTCGTTTCAAGAATCTGCGGAAATGCTCAACAACTTAATTTTAAGGGAAAAGATATACGAGCTATACGAAGATAATTTTAAGCTTGTTATTTGTAAAAAATCCCATTGCTGCCGCACTTTTTAAAAGCCGCAGAACAGGTTCGGAAATTTTTTGAAAAAATTTTCAAAAAGGTATTGACTTTTAACCCGATATGTCTTATAATTCATATCGTTGCAAGTTCGGTAGCAATTACATCTTGTGGAATAGTGTAACGGTAGCACGACAGACTCTGACTCTGTTTGTTGGGGTTCGAATCCCTATTCCACAGCCATAGCCCCGAAAGTTTTCGGGGCTTTTTTACTACGAGGTGTAGCGCAGTTTGGTAGCGCACATCGTTCGGGACGATGGGGTCGCAAGTTCGAATCTTGTCACCTCGACCATTCAGCACCGAGCTCTTAGGAGTTCGGTGCTGTTTTTTTAATATTTTGGAGGTAGGTTTATGAAAAAAGTAATCTCATTTGCGGCTGTTCTTATCCTTTGTCTTTCAATCTTTGCCGGTTGCGGGGCAAAGGATGTTAATCTCGGCGATGTTTTGGATAAGATGAATACCGAATACAGTGTAGATGCTACCAAGTATGAAACAAAAGAAGATATGTACAAGTACTATAACATAAATGCCGATGACATCAAGCAGTTTGCCGCTGAGGTCGGTAAGTCTGATACAGACAGCAAGAATACAGAAATCGTTCTTGTTGAGGTAACTGATTCGGATGCCGCTTCAAGAGTTGAAACTGCTCTTACAAACCGCTATAATTCAATCTTCCAGCAGAATGCTTCCTATTCAGCTGAAGAGCTTGATATGGTGAAAAATTGTAAGGTTACAAAAGACGGTAACTTTGTGACAATGATTATCGGAGAAAAGGCATCCGATATGCTTACAATGTTTAATGACAGCATTAAATAATCGGATTAAACAAAACATAGGGCGAACATCGTTCGCCCATTTCTTTTGCAGAATAATTTAAGGCAGGATAATAATGTTACAGACTGAAATTCAGAAAAACTTTTCACATATGAACGATATGCAGAAACAGGCAGTTTTCTGCACGGAAGGTCCGTTGCTCATTCTTGCGGGAGCCGGTTCGGGCAAGACCACAGTTCTTGTCAACAGAATAGCCTATATTTTACAGTGTGAGCTTTGCAAGCCGTGGCAGATACTTGCCATTACCTTTACCAATAAAGCGGCAGGAGAGCTTAAAGAACGAATCTGTGCGGCAGTTCCCGAGGGCGGTGCCGACATCTGGGCGGCTACCTTTCATTCAACCTGTGCAAGAATCCTGCGCAGATACGGTGACAGAATCGGTTATACAAGTCATTTCACCGTTTACGGAACAGACGATCAGAAAAAGCTTGTTAAGGATATCCTGAAACAGCTTAATATCGCCGAGAAAACCTTGCCTGTAAAATCAATTCTTTCTGAAATTTCAAGGGCTAAGGATAAAATGCTCACCCCCGAAGAAATGCGTAAAGAGGCTGAATTTGACAGCCGTAAGGCACAGATTGCAAAGGTTTATGAAATCTATCAGACAAAGCTTAAAACAGCCGACGCAATGGATTTTGACGATATGCTTTGTAATACCGTAAAGCTTTTTGAAACAGCACCCGATATTCTTGATTATTACAGAAATCAGTTTAAGTACATTATGGTCGATGAGTATCAGGACACAAATAAGGTACAGTATAAGTTTGTAAGCCTGCTTGCAAGCAAATACGGCAACATCTGCGTTGTCGGTGATGATGACCAGAGTATCTACAAATTCCGCGGCGCTACAATAGAAAATATTCTTTCTTTTGAAAATACATTCAAGAACGCAAAGATGATTCGCCTTGAACAGAATTACAGAAGTACACAGAATATCCTCAATGCCGCTAACGAGGTTATCTCAAATAACACAATGCGTAAGGGTAAAACCTTGTGGACCGAAAACGGTCAGGGCGAGAAAATTAAGGTGCATACAGCCGAAAATGAGCGTGACGAGGCGAATTTTATTGCTCAGACTATTCTTGACGGTGTAGCCGACGGAAGAAAATATTCCGACTATGCAATTCTTTACAGAATGAATGCCCAGTCAAACGCAATTGAGCAGGCTTTGTCACGAAGCGGTGTTCCGCACCGTGTAATCGGCGGTCACAGATTCTATGACCGTGAAGAAATCCGTGATATGGTTGCTTATCTTCAGGTTATAAATAATCCTCATGATGATGTCAGACTTTCAAGAATTATCAATGTTCCGAAGAGGGGAATAGGTGCGACAACCGTTTCCTATGCCGCAGACATTGCCGCAGGACTCGGCGAAAGCATTTACGATGTAATCAAGGAGGCGGAAAACTATCCGCAGCTTTCTCGTGCCTCTGCAAAGCTCAAGGGCTTTGTTGCACTTATTGACGGACTTATTGAAGCCGAGCAGAGCGGCGATTATTCTCTTGCGGAATTATACAATCTTGTGATTGAACATACATCATACGAACAGTATCTTAAAACCGAAAAGGACAACCCCGAGGTTCGTATTGAAAATATCGAAGAGCTTTCTTCAAATATCGTCAAGTTTGAAGAGGACTACGGCGATGAGGCAGACCTCTCGGCATTTCTCGAAGAAATTTCTCTCCAGACCGATATTGATAACTACGACGCAGACGCAGATACATGTGTAATGATGACATTACATTCGGCAAAGGGACTTGAATTTCCTGTTGTATTCATTGCAGGTATGGAAGAAGGAATGTTCCCGTCTGTTGCGACGATGATGAATCCCGATGAACTCAACGAGGAAAGGCGACTTGCTTATGTCGGAATTACAAGAGCAAAGGAAATTCTCTATTTCACAAAAACAAATTCGAGAATGCTCTTCGGTTCAACAAGCTACAACAAGGGTTCAAGATTCTTAAACGAGATTCCCGATAATCTTCTTGAATACAGCGGCGGAAGAAAGCAGATGTTCACACAGGCATCTTCCGGCTTTGCATCGGGAACAGGTGAAAAAGTTTCCGTCGGCAAATCTTCGGGTAGCTCGTATTCACCAAATAAATCGTTCGGATTTACAAAGCCTCCCGTTAAGAGCGGTGCAGTGTTCAATGTCGGAGATTGTGTTCAGCACAAGGTATTCGGCAAGGGTATGGTAATGAAAGCCGAGAAAATGGGCAATGATACAATGCTTGAAATTGCCTTTGACAAAGCCGGCACAAAAACTCTTATGGCGAACTATTGCAGTAATATGAAAAAAATCTGAGGTGATTAAAGTGCTTATATCATCAAAAAAAATTCTGTGCCTTGCAATTTCTGCGTTGACAGCTTTTTCTGTGTGCTTTACAGGCTGCGGAAAAGACACGCAGTCTTCTGTATCCGCTACCGAGAAAACAACCGCCGTTGCTGCTTCACAGCCTGTAACAAAGGCGGCAACTTCCGATGAACAGAAGCAAGAACCAACATGGAATTATTCCGAACTTAAAAGAAAATCTGCTGATATCAGCAACACCCTTGATGATATAATTACAAGCAACAAGTATCGCGGAACGGTTTATGTGAAAATCGGAAATGCCCTTGAATATATCGGCACTAACGGATTTTCCGATAAGGACAGGCACACAAAAAATTCTACGGATACATGCTTTAGAATAGCTTCGCTCACAAAGCAGTTTACCGCAGTTGCGGTTATGCAGCTTGTTGAGGACGGAAAGCTTTCGCTTGATGCTACAATCGACAAATATTTTCCGTCATACAAATACGGCAAAAAAATCACCATTAAAAACCTGCTTACAATGACAGCGGGCATAAAGGATTACATCAACAAAGACGGCGATACAAATACTTATGCATATAACGAATCTCAGCTTGAATATAAGGTTTCAGCCAAAAATTCTGCAAAAGAAAATAAAAAGGCTGTAATGGACTGGATTTTTAATCAGAAACTCAATTTTGAACCTGATGAAAAATATATGTATTCAAACAGCGCATATTTTCTTCTCGGTGATATTATTGAACAGGTCAGCAAGACTTCATACGAAAAATATGTTGAAGAGAAAATTCTCAAACCGTCGGGAATGATGAACACAGGCTTTGAGAGCACAGATAAACTTGCAGTCGGATATCAGGATATATACGATAACGCGTGGACTTTATATCCCGGTGTAGGATATTCTGCAACTGGTTTAATTTCCAATGTTCCCGATTTACTCAAATGGGTTGACGCTCTTTGTACAAACAAGCTTGTTTCGGAAGAAACTTTTAAAGAAATGACAACACCTTACAAGGACAATTACGGTTACGGTTTTGTTGTATCAGAAGAAAGTAATGCGGTTTCTCACACAGGAAAAATCGACAAATATAATGCCGCTCTTGTTTTCACCAAAGACGGAAATCAAATTTATATAGCACTTTCAAACTATTCAAACAGCAGTCCGATTGCTCTGTTTAATAACATTCAGAAAACGCTTGCTCCGTTTTACGGATAAATTTCGGCTGTTAATCACCAAAAACAAAAACCTCCATAAAATGTATTGTTACAGTGCATTTATTGAACTGTCAATACTTTTACGGAGGTTATTTTTATGTCAGATGTACCTTTCTGTTCCTCGGAAAATGTATGTGCCGAAGGTAATGGGCAAACCAACGGCTGCGAACCTGTTTGTATCAATGTTTCACGAATTTATGACAGCTGCGGAGCAAAAGACTGCCTTTCAAATCTGCCTGTTATGTTTACCGAAGCAAACCAGAAAATTATTGATGGGGCTTGTTCCGTAAAGATAAGCAATGTGCGCATAATTACATCTACCGTTGAGGTTGAGCCTGTTGCGTTCCACCGTGGCTTTTATTCGGTTGATATAATGTACTATTTCGCTGTCACCGTAGAAGCCTACACAGCCGCAGGTGCAATTCCCGAAACCGTTACAGGTATTGCAATGTACGGCAAAAGGGTTGTACTTTACGGCGGAGAGGGCTGCGTAAAGTCATTCTCCAGCGACGAAGATGTTGTTTGCGATACATCGGATTCGGATTGTCTGTGCAAATATCCCTGCTGTCTGCCGAGAGCAACGGTTCAGGTTTCAAACCCAATGGCATTGTCCGCAAAGCTTCAGGATTACAACAATGCAAATCCGTCTGCTGTTTGCAGAACATTTCCAAATTGCGTTATTGATTATCTTGACGGAGAGCCTGCACAGCCTGAAACACAGCGAGTGCTTGCCACAATCGGTATTTTTACAATCACAAGGCTTGAAAGAGATGTTCAGATTATGATTCCGTCCTATGATTTTTGTGTTCCCCGCAAGGAATGTCCGTCAACACCTGATGACCCATGTGAAGTTTTCAGTAAAATTGATTTCCCGACAGATTCATTCTTTCCGCCGAGCACAATACATCAGGGTGATTGTGACTCCTCTCATACATCTTCTTACAAATGCGGTTGTGAAAACTGATTGCACAGAGAAAACGGGGCTGAGTTCAGTCCCGTTTTGTTATGTTAATTTGCAATTGTTTCATAAAGTAATTTTATTCCGCTTTCAATTTTTTTGTCCTTAATTCCCGAAAAACTTAGCACAATCATATTTTCGGCTTTGTTGAACTGCATAATTTTAATTGATGCGTCATCAATTTTTTTTGTAACAGCTTCGCCGATTATTTTATCCTTGAAAAACAGAGAAACATAAAGAGAGGTTTCGTTGAACACAATTTTAACGGAGGTCCCGAAATATTTTTTTATGCTTGAAAGCATAAGCTTACTTTTTTCAAGATAAATTCTTCTTGCTTTTCTCAGATGAACATCAAGCTTGCCGTTGTTAATGTACTTTGCAAGGGCAATTTGTTCCGTTTTTGACGCTGTCTGATTGGTGTATTTTTTGATTTTGTTGTATTCATCGGTTAATTTTTGCGGAAGAACCATATAACTGATTCTGACAGAGGGAAGAAGTATCTTTGAGAAAGAGCCGAGATAAACCGTGTTTTCGGTATCATAATTCTGCACGCACGGCATAGGATGCGTGCTGTATCTAAGCTCACCGTTGTAATCGTCCTCGATAATCAAAGCATTGTTTTCCTTTGCCCATTTAATTATCTCAAGTCTGCGTGTAACAGGCATTGTAATGTTGCTGTTTACGGTAAAATTAGGATTTAAAAGAATTATATCGGGATTGATTTCTTCAAGTGAATCAATACAGGCTCCGTATTTATCGCATCGAAAATATTTGATGTCATAACCGTGACTGTTGAACACATATTCGCTCTGAATGTAGCTGTAATCCGCAAGTGCGATTTTTTTATTATTACCGAGAAGTGAACAGAGTATGTGCAAAAGAGTCTGAGTACCTGCACCGACTATAATATTTTCGTAGGAGGTGTTTACGCTTCGTGTGCCTAAGCTGTATTTTTGCAACGCATTTCTCAAAATTTCTTCACCCTGTTCTTCACCGTATGAGGTGAGCAGATAATTTTGATTTAAAACTTCTTTTACATACTTTTTCCATTCGTTTATATTGATTATACCGTCATCAATACTTTTACTGCTGAAATCATATTCATAATACTTTTTTGACTTGTTTGCGGCAGATGAAGCTTTATCTGCTTTTGAGGGTGTATCGCTGAACTGCGCCTCAACATAGTAGCCGCTCTGGGGCTTGTTTGAAATATATCCCTCGGCGCAAAGCTGTTCATATGCACCGTTGACAGTAGTTTTTGAAACATCAAGGTCGGCACTCAATCGCCTTATTGACGGAAGCTTTGTTCCTTTTTTAAGACTGCCCGTTTCAATTGACTTTCTGACAGACATATAAATCTGCCTGTAAAGCGGAGTTTTATCTTTTTTATTGATAATTATAAAATCGTACAGCATAACATCACCTCTTATATTTTAACATTTTAAAAATATTATTGCAATATTGGTGTATACGGTTGAAATTGTAACTTTAAAAATGTATAATTGAAAGGTATGGCATAATCCTGCCGATACGGTATAAAATACTAAAATGGCATAAAATACTAATTGTAGAGGGGATTTTACAATGAACGCTATGGCTGATAAATTTTTTGACAGCATAAAAGGAAAAAAAGTTACTTTTATCGGAATCGGTACAAGCAATCTTCCGCTTATAAAGCTTTTTATCGAAAAAGGTGCAAAAGTAACGGCTTGCGATAAGAAGAATTTTGAAGATTTGGGACAGAACGGCATAAAGGCAAAGGAGTACGGTGCGGAGCTTTTGCTCGGCGAAAACTATCTTTCCGAGATTGACGCCGACATCGTTTTCAGAAGTCCCGGTACTCCTTTTTATAAGAATGAGCTTGTCGCACTTCGTAACAAGGGCGTTGTTCTTACATCTGAAATGGAAGTGTTTTTTGACCTTTGCCCGTGCAAAATTATTGCTGTGACAGGTTCTGACGGCAAAACAACCACAACTACAATTATTTCGGAATTTTTAAAGGCGGCAGGTCTTAATGTTCACCTCGGAGGCAATATCGGCAAGCCGCTTCTTCCGGATATTGAAAGTGTGAATGATGATGATTTTGCGGTAGTTGAGCTGTCGAGCTTTCAGCTTATCTCTATGAGAAAAAGTCCGGACATCGCTGTGGTAACAAACCTTGCTCCAAATCACCTTGACATACATAAGGATATGCAGGAGTATATTGATTCAAAGAAAAATATCATTCTTCATCAAAACGCTTTTTCAAAGGCTGTCCTTAATCTTGACAATGAAATCACAAACGGCTTTTCCGACAGCGTAAGAGGTCAGCTTGCAAAGTTCTCTGTAAAACAAAATGTTTCAAACGGTGCTTTTCTTGACGGCGATACAATCTGCTATAATGACTACGGAAAAATTACCCGCATTATGAACATTCACGACATCAAAATTCCGGGTATGCATAATGTAGAAAATTATCTTGCCGCTATTTCTGCCGTATGGGGACTTGTAGATGTTGAAACAATGGCAGCTGTTGCAAAAACCTTTGGCGGTGTTGCTCACCGTGCAGAGTTTGTAAGAGAGGTTGACGGTGTTAAGTATTACAACGATTCAATTGCGTCAAGTCCTACAAGAACCGCACTCGGCACACTTTCACTTTACAAGCAGAAAATCTGCATTATTGCAGGCGGATATGATAAGCATATTCCGTATGAGCCGCTCGGACCCGTAATCAACGATAAAGTAAAACTCCTTATTCTTCTCGGTGATACTGCCCCGAAAATTGAAAAAGCCGTTAAAGAGGCTTCAAACTATGACGCAGATGAAATTGAAATCGTCAATGTAACAAATATGGAAGAGGCTGTAGCTGTTGCCCGTGAGCGTTCAACAAAGGGAGATATTGTTTCGCTTTCACCCGCAAGTGCAAGCTTCGGACTTTACAAGAATTTTGAAGAAAGAGGTAATCACTTCAAGTCAATTGTCAACGCTTTGAAGTAAGATATACAATGAACACAAAAGAACTTATTTTTGAACTCTGTTGTGCAATGGGTGTGTCGGGCAGGGAAGAACCCGCTTTGTCTGTTGCCGAAAAGTTTTTATCGGATTACACGGATGACATAAAGATATCAAACGGCAGTCTTATGGCTGTTTGCGGTAACAAAAATTCAGATAAAACCATATTACTGGACGCTCACATTGACCGCATAGGATTTATGGTTACCGAAATAAATGAAAACGGATTTGTAAAAGCTTCTCCGTGCGGAGGAATTGACGCAAGAACTCTTGCCGATACTCTGATTTGTCTGCAAAACAATCCTGATGTAACAGGTGTTGTATGCTGTATGCCTCCTCATCTTTCCGACGGAAAAGAGGACAAGGCTATGCCAACCGACAAAATCTGGGTTGATTTCGGTCTGCCGTATGATGAAGTTAATAAACTCATTTCATTCGGTGATATGCTGACATTTGCCTCAAAGCCGGCAAATCTTTTGGACGGCAGAATTGTTGCGCCTTGCCTTGATAACAGATGTGGTGTTGCGTCACTTGTTAAGTGTGCAGAGTTATTGAAAGACAATGAAACAGATTATAAAGTAATTATCCTTTTAAGCTCTCAGGAAGAAACATTTGGCACAGGTGCTAAAACAGGTGCTTTTACAGTTGAAGCAGACGAGTCAATTGTTGTTGATGTAAGCTTTGCATCTCAGCCGGATGTTTTGGGATTTTATTCTTCAATTGAGCTTGACAAAGGTCCTATGATTTGCATTTCTTCAATTCTCAACAAAGAAATGAGCAAATCGCTTGAAAGCGTTGCAAAGAATAAAAATATACCGTATCAGCTTGAACCGATAGCAGGCAGAACCGGTACGAATGCCGACCATATTACAATCAGCGGAAAAGGTGTAAAAACTGCTGTTGTATCAATCCCACAGCGATATATGCATACACAGAATGAAGTTATTTCTGTAGCTGATGTTGACAATACGGCAAAGCTTATTGCCGAATACATTAAATGCGGAGGTGCTTTCAATGATTGACATAAAATTGCTTGAACAGCTTTGCCTTTGCAACGGTATTTCGGGTGATGAGGTTAATGTTCGCAATCTGATAATTAACGAGATTAAAGACTGTGCCGATGATATTAAAATAGATAATCTCGGCAACCTTATTGTGTTTAAAAAGGGAAAAAAGTCTGCAAAAAGCAAGCTTATGGTGTCGGCACATATGGACGAAGTAGGTCTTATGGTAACGGATATAACATCTGAAGGCTATCTTAAATTTGACGAGGTCGGCGGAATTGACAGAAGGGTTCTTCCGGGCAAGCGTGTATGTGTTGGCAGAAACGGTCTTAACGGTGTTATCGGTGTAAAGCCGATTCATCTTACAAACGGTGATGAAAAAACTGCTGTTCCGAAAATGAGTGATATGTACATTGATATCGGCGCCGAAAGCAGGGAAGATGCGCTTAAATATGTAAGCTACGGTGACAGTGTTAATTTTGAGGGTGATTTTAAGATTAACGGAAGAACTGTTGTTACAAAGGCACTTGATGACCGTTTCGGCTGCTATGTGCTTATCAACCTTATAAAATCCGAACCCGAGTATGATATGTATTTCACATTTGTTGTTCAGGAAGAGGTGGGACTCCGCGGTGCAAGACCAGCGGCTTTTACGGTCAATCCTGATTTTGCTCTTGTTATCGAAAGCACAACTGCCGCTGATGTTGCAGAGGTTGATGCATCTCATCAGGTATGCAATTTGACAAAAGGCGCAACGGTTACCGTAATGGATAGGGCGACAGTTTATGATAAAGAAATGATAAGTGCCGCTTTTGAACTTGCCGAGAAGAATAACATAAATGTTCAGTATAAGAGAGCAGTTGCAGGCGGTAATGATTCGGGTGCAATTCATCAGAGCAGAGGCGGAGTGAGAACTCTGGCGGTATCACTTCCGTCAAGGTATATTCATGCTCCTTCAACTGCGGCAAATCTCGATGATTGCGAAAGCGTTTTAAAACTTGCAAAAGTATTGTCCGATTATATTGCGGGCGGAAATTTAGCGAAAGGAAAGACGGTCTGAATGATTGTAACCGCCAATGAAAATTATATAAATGTAATTATGAATCTGTCAGCGGAAGATCCGTTTGCGTGCAGAATAATTTCTCAGTACAACAGTTACGATTCATCGCTTGCTTTCGTTGACTACTGGACAATAATTGACGATAAAACAGATGAGTGCACAGGTGCAATTTCCCGATGCGGAACAAGCTTTATTTTATTTCTTACAGATAAAACAAATCTTGAAGAGGTTTCGTCATTTATGCGTGTTGCAGGTGCTTCAAGTGCAATATGCAGCGGAGATTTCAACCTTAATTTATACGGCAGTAAATCCGTTTCGGGCGTTATTCTGAAAAAATCAGAACCGTTTGAAAATGTTGACGAAAGTATAAATTTTGATGTTCCCGATATTAAAGAGGTTTATAATCTCATCGTAAGCTGTGCCGATGAAAATTTTGTTCCGCCGCCGTTTGATGATTTTTATGTTGATGTGAATCACAAGCTTCGTCATAATGCAACTAGAATGTACGGAGTTTATGACGGTACAAAACTTGTTGCAATGGCTATGACCGTTGCCGAAAGCAGTAACGGTGCCGTGTTGGGTGCGGTGTCGTGTCATCCCGACTACAGAAAGCACGGCTACGGTTCAACTGTTGTAAAGTACATATCCAACAGACTGGTTGCCGAGAACAAGACCGTATATCTTCACAGAGCCAAGAATGCAAATCAGTCGTTTTATAATAATCTCGGTTTTGAACAGTGCGGAATATGGTGCGAATACTATTTTGAAAGGTGATATATTTGAGTTTTTTTGATATAGATGAAAGAGTTATAAAAGCATCCGAAAAGGCAATGGAGCTTTGCAAGGACAAGCTTGCGGAGATTGACGATATTCAGGAATACAACCAGCAGAAGATGATAAAGGCTTTTCAGCTTGCAGATGTTCGTGAAAGTCACCTTTGGGGTTCTACAGGCTACGGATATGATGATGCAGGCAGAGAGGCTCTTGACAAGGTCTATGCCTATGTTTTTGATGCAGAAGACGCACTTGTTCGTCATAATTTTGTCAGCGGTACACATGCCCTCACAGTTGCACTTTTCGGCGTTTTAAGGCCGGGGGACACAATGCTTTCCGTAACAGGAATGCCGTATGATACAATACGTTCTGCCATAGGCATTGAGGGTGACTATCCCGGTTCACTCAAAGACTTTTCAATAAAATTTGAAATGACCGAGCTTAAACCTGACGGAACGCTTGATTATGACAAAATCGCAAGTGACATTGCAGAGAAAAAGCCTAAAATGGTTTACATACAGCGTTCAAGAGGTTACAGCACAAGACCTACGCTCACATGGAGAGAAATCAAAAAGCTTTGTGAAATTTCAAAAGCCAATTCGCCCGAAAGTATTATTATGCTCGATAACTGTTACGGTGAATTTATTGACAAGGTTGAACCTTTGTCGGTTGGTGTAGATATGATGGCAGGCTCTCTTATCAAGAACCCCGGCGGCGGTATTGCTCCTACAGGCGGATATATTGCAGGTAAGAAAGAACTTGTAGAGATGTGTGCCTACAGACTTACCACTCCGGGTACAGGCAAAGAAATCGGTGCCACTCTTAACGCTAACCGTGAACTTTTTATGGGTGCATATCATGCTCCGCATGTTACAGGTGAAGCACTTAAAACTGCAGTATTTGCATCGGCACTTTTTGAAATTCTCGGTTATGAAACCAGTCCTAAGTACAATGATGCAAGAGGAGATATCATTCAGCTTATCATGCTCGGTAATGCCGAAAAGGTATGCCGCTTTTGCGAGGGGGTTCAGAGTGGTTCGGCTGTTGACAGCTTTGTTTCTCCGATTCCGTCTGATATGCCCGGCTACGAAAGTCAGGTAGTTATGGCGGCAGGTGCATTTACTCTCGGTTCATCTATTGAACTTTCTGCAGACGCACCGTTGCGTGAACCGTATGCAGTATGGATGCAGGGAAGTCTTAACTTCCACAGCGGTAAGCTCGGTGTAATGCTTGCGGCAAGTAAGATTTTAAGAGATGAAAAATAATATAATCCTGTTTCTTCAATTATAACAGCAAATAAAAAATCCCGCTTAAAAAAGCGGGATTTTTGCTATGATTTTTTATTGCGTAAGTTTTTAAAAAAGTCGGTGAGAAGTTTTGAACACTCCTCTTGCATAATGCCGCCGACTGATTCAGGCTTGAAATTGAACGGCATTTGGAACAGATTCGTAATTGTACCGCAAGCGCCGTTTTTTAAGTCGTATGCACCGAAATATACCTTTGGAATATGAGCATTGATTATTGCACCTGCACACATAGGGCAAGGCTCAAGCGTTACATAAATTTCACAGTTCCACAATCTCCAACCGCCAAGCTTTTGACAGGCATTGTAGATTGCATCTGTTTCGGCATGAAGAAGAGCGTTCTTTTCTTGCTCACGCCGATTTTTGCCCACGGCGATTATTTCATCATTTCTGACAATTACCGCACCGACGGGAACTTCGTTTTCTGCAGCGGCAATTTCAGCCTGTTCAATTGCTTTTTGCATATAATATAAGTTTTTATCCATTGCTTATCAAACCTAAATTTGTAATTGTAGTCAATAGAAAAAGTACAAGTGAAAGTATGATGCCGGGATTTACAAGAAATGCAGTCATTTTCTCTTTTAAGTTAAGTTCGCTAACAATTTCGTTTTTCTTATCGGACATTTTAAAAATATTTTCATTCCTTTTTGCAAGAACAATGTATGAAACAAATCCTGCAATACAGAAGAAAATAATCAGGCTGTAGCTTATTATTGTTGTCACATAATCGGAAAGGATGCTTGCATCTCTTAAAATGCTCATGGTAACAGCATATAGGTTATTAAGAAAATGGATTGCAATTGACGGAAAAATCGAATTGAACTTGCAGTCAATGTATGCAAAAATAAGACCTAAAATGAATGCAAACGGAATTTGTGATATATTCTGATGCATTGCTCCGAATAAGACAGCAGAACCGATAATTGCAACAGTGTCACCGTATTTTCTCAGAGAACCCATAACAATTCCTCTGAATGCAAATTCCTCTGCAAACGCAGGAACAATTGCGGTTGAAACAATATTCAAAACAATACTCAAAATACTCGAATCTCCGCTTGACAGTCCCGAAGATGTGTTTTCAATTCCGAAAAGCGAGAAATTGTCAACTACAATGCTCGTTGCAACATTTGCAATCATTGCACCCCCCATTCCGAGAAACAGAATGGGTATCATACTTTTTTGTTTTACATATTTTGTGCTGATAATATCATTTAAACTGTTTCTTGAAAGCTTTATATAAAAAAATGCAGGAACAACAACGGCAAATACGGAAATAAATATATCCATAAAGTAAGTCAGTATTGAATAATTGTCAGAATAAATATATTTTGCCGAACCAAAAGCCTTGAAAACTTCGGCGATAATCACAGCACAGGCTGTCATTGTCAGCGAATACGCAAATACGAAGAAGCCCAATCCGCTTGACTTTTGCTTGAGATTATCATACTGCATATCTTTTTTGAAATTACGGTTATAATTAAGATTATCGCCGTAAAACGGCATATTATTACCCGAAAACTGATTGTTTATCAAATTATCACACCCTTAAAGCTATTCTAACATAGAGATATATTATTTTCAAGGGAGTAAACCTCCGCATAAAGTATTATTATTGACAAAAAATACATCAATGTGGTATCATACAAGTAGTTATATCAAGGTGCAGACGCGTTTTTTGTTGCGTATTTGTGCTGTCGGTAAAATATTATATTTATTACAGCTTGTAAAGTAAAATCTTATTTATGTTTTGAAAGGATTGTCTTACTATGGTTACAGCTATGTTATTCGCCGGCGGTATCGGTGCAAGAATGAAGTATTCCGATATGCCTAAACAGTTTCTCGAGGTTGGCGGAAAGCCGATTATTATTCATACAATGGAGCATTTTGCCCGTCATCCAAAGGTTGACGCAATCGTTGTTGCATGCAAGGCTGACTGGATCGGTTATCTCAATGAGCTTATTGCCGCTTTCAATGTCCCTAAGGTAAAGACCGTTGTTCCGGGCGGTGCAAGCGGTTTTGATTCTATTCACAACGGTGTGATGGCTACTGCCGAATTTTCAAAAGATCCTGAGGATATCATTCTCATCTGTGACGGCGTTCGTCCTATGCTCAGCGAGGAACTCATCACTAACTGTATTAAAGATACAAAGAAATACAAAACTGCTGTTCCTGTTACCCCGAGTATAGATTCACTTCTTTATAGCGAGGACGGAGAAACCTGCGGTAAGAGCTATCAGAGAAGCACAATGTACATCACTCAGGCTCCGCAGGGTTACACAATGGAAAAAATTCTCTGGGCGCACGAAGAAGCATATAAAAGGGGCATTACAAACCCTGTTTCTTCAAGTGAACTCTTTATTGAACTTGGCGAAAAGGTTCACCTTTTCCTCGGTGAGAGATTCAATATTAAAGTAACTACACCTGAAGATCTTACAACATTGCGTTCACAGTTCTATTATGAAAACTACAAGCAGTTTGCAAAGGAAGAACTTAAATATGGATTATAATGTTCAGAGTAATATAAAAAAGACAGTTTTTTCTGATGTTGAAGAAATTACAAATACAAATGTTGACTGGAACAGATTTGACGGCAAAACTGTTCTTATAACAGGTGCAGGCGGATTTATCGGTTATTATCTTGTTCTCACATTTCTTGCGAGAAATGACCTTTACAGCAATAATATCAAAGTTCTTGCGTTAGTAAGAAACAGAGAGAGAGCAGAGAAAAAGTTCGGTGTTCTTCTTGAAAGAGATGACATTGAGCTTGTTGTTGCCGATGTTACAAACAGACTTGAATGTGAAAGAGCGGATTTTGTCATTCATGCCGCAAGTCAGGCAAGTAATATCCAGTTTGAAACCGACCCGGTCGGCACAATTAACGCAAATCTCAGTGGTACATCAAACATTCTCGATTTTGCTCTTGAAAGCAAAAGTGAGTCTGTACTTGTTGTTTCAAGCCTTAAAGTTTACGGTGCTTTGCACAATGGTAAAAACAGTATTTCCGAAGATGATATCGGTTATATTGATTTTACTTCCTATAAAAATTGTTATGCAGTGGGTAAGAGAGCGTCTGAAACTCTTGCCGCAAGCTATTGCAAGCAGTTCGGACTTGATATAAAGATTGCAAGACCGAGCTACATTTACGGTGCAAGCAGTCTTACAGACGACCGTGTTTGGGCGCAGTTCATTGCAAATGTTGTCCGTCACGAAAACATTCTTCTCAAGAGCAACGGTGCGGCTAACCGTTCGTTCTGCTATGTTACAGACACGGTTTCCGCTCTCATATACATTATGCTCAACGGAGAAAATGTTACACCGTATAACATTTCTTATGAAAAATCAGATACAACAATAAGAAATTTTGCAAAGACAGCTTGTGAGGTTTTCCCTGAGAGAAATATGACTTTGGCTTTTGCCAATCCCGAGGATGCAAAAGAGCCTGAGATTGACGCTTCCGCTCTTGCAAAAACTCCCGAAATTCTTGACAGTTCAAGACTTCGTGCCCTCGGCTGGAAGCCTTTTGTTGACCTTAAAGAAGGAATAAGAAGGGCTGTCGGCATTCTTGAAGAAGATTAAAATTTAACAATAGAAATTAGGAATACAGTTATGTCTGAGTTGTTACTTAACCAATTTGAACAGGACAGAGCCCTTGCAGCTTTGCGTTATAAAAATCTGAATATCCGTAAGTTATTCGGAAAATCTGTTTTTATAGCAGGAGGCGGAGAACCGGCTTTTTCACTTGTATCGTCCCTTCTTACGGTTAATTCAAAAAAGCAAGCGGACATAGCTGTTTTTTTGCTTGTTTCGGATTACGAAAGATATGACAGACGGTTTGATTTTATCAATTCATCGGATTTCGCAATTGTAAAATACTCCTCGCCTGATTCAATAAATAAAAGCGGAGATATACTCATCGAAACAGGATTCTTGCTTTCTGATAAGGTTGAAAGCACGGATGTATTTAAAAGTAATATCAGCAGAGCCGAAAATATTATTTCAGTTATCAAGGTATTGAAAATAAAAGAATTTGTTGTTTTATCCGATGCTTCGGTTTACGGAAAACTTGAAAAAGAACTTGTTATTTCTGAAAAAGAAAAAACACATTCTGATTTTTCCTCTGACTCACTGAAATCAATGTTGATTCAATCGGTTGAAAATCTTTATTTTTCAGCCGCTCATATGTACGGCTTTTCAATTAAAGTCATAAGATGCGGTAAGATTATATCTGCAAATTCAAATTCTGAATTTGTTGCAAACACGCTCAAATCGGCTGTTGGCGGCAAAATTCTGAATATTAAAAATAGATCATCCAAGGTATCGTATATAAGTGCCAACGACTTGATTTCTGCTGTTCTGTTTGTTGCTTGTAATGGGGCAGAGTGTCAGGCGTACAACGCTTGTTCGGATGATTCGACAGTCAATTCGGCTGAATTTGCACTTGCACTTTCTGATGCGTTTGAAAACTGCGAGGTAAACATAACCTCCGAAGGATGTTCCGCAGACGGTTGTGCAGTTGACTGTACAAGATTGAAAAAACTCGGCTGGTCATCAACGGTCAATTACAAAGACGCACTTCTTATTTCGGGACACGAGATGATGAATGACAACAGTGTGTTTATGTTTTCCGATTCATATGACGGCAAGCTAAATGACATTCAGCAAATTCTTCTCGGTTTTTTGCTTGAGGTTGACAGAATATGCAAAAAACATAATATAAAGTATTTTCTCGGTGGCGGAAGTCTTTTGGGTGCTGTACGACACAAAGGCTTTATTCCATGGGACGATGATGCGGATGTTATGATGCTGAGAAAAGATTACGACAGATTCCTTTCGGTATTGCCGAGTGAACTCCCGAATTATCTTTTTGCACAGACTCAGGAAAATGAAAAAGACAGCCACTTTCCGTTTACAAAGCTGAGAATAAACAATACTCTGCTTTCAACTGAATTTACTTCAAGATTTCCGAATATCCATAATGGAATTTTTCTTGATGTGCTTGCACAGGATTATACCTCAAACAATGCTTTCCTACGCAAAATTCATATGAAAGCAACCGCAAGCTCAAGGTGGCTTGTGCTTGATAAGTGGAGAGGCACCTCGGTAAACGCAAACAGCAGATTTTCTTCTTTGTGTGCGAATATTCTGAGAAAGATATTCCCGCTCGGCTTTTTGCAAAAGGTTCAGAACAAGCTTATTTCACTTCATAAGAATATGAAAAACCCTAAATATCTTTTTGACAGTATGGGAAGAAATGTTTCAAGAGGAGCTTTTCCTGCCGAATGGCTTGATGAAGCTATATGGGTCGATTTTGAAAATGCAAAACTGCCTATTCCGAAGGAATATGATAAGTACCTGAAATACCTTTACGGTGATTATATGGAGATGATTCCTGTCAGCGAAAGACATGTAAGTCATGATATCAAGCAGATTGACCTTGGTGAATATGCCGGTTATATTTACAAAGACACTTTGTAAAATTCTGAAATGCGTGCGTTAAAATGGCATAAACCGATTATATAAATCGCAAAGCAGCTGTTTATGATGCGAAGATTTGTTGCGGACATCTTTATCAATTATTGTTTACATCCATTTTCGGTTATGGTATAATCCTATTGATAGTGTTTTTTCTCGGAATGACTGAGGTGTGTTTTAGAAGTACGCCGTGATATAAAGCTTCCGTAAAATTCTATGGAGTTACTTGCTTTTCCTGCAAGCAGGGCGGAATCTGTTCCGATTTTATATTTAGTGATATTATAATTTAACGAAAAGTTGGGCTTATTATGAATAACGAAATGAACAACGAAATAAATGAAATTGAAGTAAATGACGCTGAAACAAGTGACATTTTTGAAGAAGAGGTTAATCTCACAAGAAGTGAGTCGAGAGAGCAGGCTTTTATGCTTTTGTTTTCAAAGTCTTTTGACGACGAACCTCTTGAAGAAACAATAGACGATAATTCGGAAATGTTTGTAGGCGGTGTTTGTGCTTATGCTCAGGCAGTAGTTTCAGGCATTGAGGACAAGCTCGAAGAGATTGACGAAATCATTGCAAGTCACCTAAAAAAAGGCTGGACTCTTTCAAGAATTTCAAAGCCGTCACTTGCAATTCTTCGCCTTGCAGTCTATGAAATGAAGTATCTTGACAATGTTCCGCAGAGCGTTTCAATCAACGAGGCTGTTGAACTTGCAAAGAAATACACAATTGACGAGAGCAAGTTTGTAAACGGTATTCTCGGAACATATTCTCGTGAAATTTCGGGAAAGTCGGAGAAGTGATATGAGCTTTTTTCTCGGAATTGACACTTCAAATTACACAACATCAACCGCTCTTTATGACAGCAAAACCGGCGAAATGGTTCAGCAGAAAAAACTTCTGCCCGTAAAAGAAGGACAGCTCGGACTCCGTCAGAGCGATGCTGTGTTTCACCACACAGCACAGCTGCACACGCTTATTGAAGAACTTTTGAAAGATGTTGACACAAGCAAAATAGCCGCAATTGCGGCGTCAAGCCGTCCAAGACCTGTTGACGGCTCATATATGCCGTGTTTCACCGTTGGAGAGAACACGGCAAAAATTTTATCTTCCGCAATGAAAATCCCTCTCTACACCTTTTCGCATCAGGAGGGACACATCTCGGCGGCACTGTTCGGCTCGCAGAGGACAGATCTGTTTGATAAGCAGTTTATCGCTTTCCATGTCAGCGGAGGAACAACCGAGGCAGTATTTGCCAAGGGCTTCGGCACAGGCTTTTCCGTTGAACTTGCGGCACACACTCTTGACCTCAATGCAGGGCAGGCGATTGACCGCACAGGACTTATGCTCGGACTGAAATTTCCGTGCGGTCCACAGCTTGAACAGCTTGCCCTTAAAAATACAGAAAAAATCAGGGTGAAACCAACCCTCAAAGGTTGTGATTGTTGCCTCAGCGGAGTTGAAAATCTATCCAAAAAACTGATTGACGAGGGCAAATCCCCCGAATATGTTTCGGCATTTTGCCTTAAATATATTGAGCAGACCTTGTCCGAAATGACAAAACGGTTGCTTGAAAAATACGGAAAACATCCATTACTCTTTGCAGGCGGAGTAATGTCAAATCAGATAATCAAAAATTCTTTTGAAGAAAAATACAATGCAATATTTGCACCGCCGCAGTTTTCGGCAGATAACTCGGCAGGAATTGCATATTTAGGATACAGGAAGTATAACGATGTACACACCCGAGTTTAACAAACCACGAGTTTTAAGTGTTTCGCAACTGAATTTCTATATAAAGTCAATTATTGAAAATGACGCAAGGCTGAATTTTGTCTTTGTTACGGGTGAAATTTCAAACCTTACCGACCATTACAGAAGCGGACACATCTACCTTTCAATCAAAGACGAAAAATCCGTTATAAGAGCCGTAATGTTTGCCGGCAATGCCCGTAATTTAAAGTTCAGACCGACCGACGGAATGAAAGTAATCTGCCGTGGCAGAGTTGCAGTCTATGAACCCACAGGTCAGTATCAGCTTTATATTGAAGATATGCAGCCTGACGGCATAGGTGCGCTTTCGCTTGCTTATGAACAACTTAAAAAGTCGCTTGCCGAAAAAGGACTTTTTGCTCCCGAACATAAGAAGAAAATTCCGCCGTTTCCTAATTCAATCGGTGTAATTACTTCTCCCACAGGTGCGGCAGTTCAGGATATCCGCAACATCCTTTCAAGAAGATTTCCGTCTGCCGACATAATTATGTGTCCCGTACTTGTTCAGGGAGAGAATGCTCCCGCTCAACTTATTGACGCCGTACAGAAACTTGATAAATACAACGCCTGTGATGTTATCATAATCGGCAGGGGCGGCGGTTCAATTGAAGATTTGTGGGCATTCAATGATGAAAACCTTGCTTATGCAATCTACAACTGTAAAATTCCGGTAATTTCCGCTGTCGGTCATGAAACCGATTTTACAATCTGTGACTTTGTATCCGATCTCAGAGCGCCGACTCCGTCTGCGGCGGCAGAGCTTGCAGTTCCCGATACTGCGGAGCTTGTTGATTACTATAAATCGCAAAAGCAGTATGTTTCGTCAATGGCAACATTGAAATTAAGACAGGAATATAATGCTCTTACAGAATTAAAAACAAAACTGTCCGTTGTATCACCACAACAGAGAATTTTTGAATATGAAAAATCTCTTGAACTTTGCAAAACGAAAATACAGCATTTTGTTCAGGAAACAATAAATAAAAAGACTGCCGACATCACAAAGACAGCCGCAAAACTTGAAGGACTCAACCCCGTTAAAATTCTTTCAAGAGGTTATTCAATTGCCGAAAAAGACGGCAGGGTGGTAAATTCCGCCAAAACACTTAAAAGCGGCGATGAATTTACTCTCCGTTTTTCAGACGGTGAAATAAAGGCAAAAGCAACAGGTGAGTAAAATGGCATTTACACATTTACATCTTCATACAGAATACAGTCTGCTTGACGGTGCCTGCCGTCTGAGCAGACTTGCAAAAGCCGCAAAAGAAAAGGGAATGACTGCACTCGCAATCACCGACCACGGTGTAATGTACGGTGCGGTCGATTTTTATAAGGAGTGCAAAAAGCAGGGTATAAAGCCGATAATCGGCTGTGAAGTGTATGTTGCACCGCATAGCCGCTTTGACAAGACTTCATCCTACGGAAAATACTATCATATGGTTTTGCTCTGCAAAAATCATACAGGCTATCAGAACCTTATCAAGCTTGTGTCAAAAGGCTTTACCGAGGGATTCTACACAAAACCGAGAATTGACGATGAACTCCTTGCCGAGTATCACGAGGGCTTAGTCTGTCTCTCTGCCTGTCTGGCAGGTGAAATTCCGCAAAAGCTCCTTGACGGCGATTACGCAGGTGCAAAGTCAAAGGCTGAATTTTACCGTGATATGTTCGGAAAAGAGAACTTTTTTATAGAGCTTCAAGACCACGGAATTGAGGAACAGAAGAGAATAATTCCAAGCCTTGTAAAAATAGCCCGTGAAATCGGTGTTGATATTGTTGCAACAAACGATTGCCACTATATTGAAAAGCAGGACAGCACAGTTCACAGTATTCTTCTCTGTATTCAGACCAACAGAACAGTCAATGACAGCGACAGAATGGAGTTCAAAACATCCGAATTTTATCTTAAAACAGAAGATGAAATGCGTGAGGTATTTGCAAATTACCCCGAAGCAATCGACAATACACAGAAAATTGCCGATATGTGCAATGTAGATTTTGAATTTGGCGTGCGCAAGCTTCCGAGATTTGATGTTCCCAATAATGAAGACCATCTGCATTATTTCAGAAGAAAATGCTATGAGGGGCTTTATAAACACTATGGTGAAAATCCCGACAAGGCTTTGATTGACCGACTCGAATATGAAATCAGCACCGTGTCGCAAATGGGCTTTGTAGATTACTACCTTATCGTAAATGACTTTGTAAGCTACGCAAAATCCTGCGGAATCCCCGTCGGTCCGGGAAGAGGCTCGGGCGCAGGCTCGCTTTGTGCCTACTGCATAGGTATAACCGCAATTGACCCTATAAAGTACAATCTTCTTTTTGAGCGATTTTTAAACCCCGAAAGAGTAAGTATGCCGGATTTTGATGTCGATTTTTGTAAGAAACGCAGGGGAGAGGTTATCGACTATGTTGTGCGTAAATACGGCGAAGATCATGTTGCACAGATAATTTCGTTCGGTACAATGGCGGCAAGAGGTGCAATCCGAGATGTAGGAAGGGTGCTTGAAATTCCGTATGCGGCAGTTGATTCGATTGCTAAACTCGTTCCAATGGAACACGATATGACAATTGAGGATGCTCTAAGACTTAATTCCGACCTGAGAAGTCGCTATAAAAATGAACCGCAGACAAAAAAACTGCTCGATGTTGCAATGAGCATTGAGGGAATGCCCCGTCACGCAACAATGCACGCCGCAGGTGTTGTAATCACCGATAAGCCCGTCAGCGACTATGTTCCGCTGTCAAAAAATGACGATAATGTTGTAACACAGTTCACAATGACTGCACTTGAAGAACTCGGTCTTTTAAAAATGGACTTTCTCGGACTCAGAAACTTAACCGTAATCAATGACGCCGAAAAGCAGATAAAGCATAATAATCCCGAATACAATCCCGATACGGTTGATGAAAACGATAAAAAAGTCTTTGAAATGTTTTCAAAAGGTCACACAGAGGGTGTGTTTCAGTTTGAAAGTCAGGGTATGAAAAATGTTCTCACTCAACTAAAGCCGGAGCGAATTGAGGACCTCATAGCAGTTACGGCGCTGTACCGCCCCGGACCTATGGACAGTATTCCGACCTATATCGACTGCCGCCACAATCCGTCACATATCCGCTACAAGCATCCGCTTCTAAAGGATATTCTCGGCGTTACAAGCGGTTGTATAATCTATCAGGAACAGGTTATGCAGATTTTCAGAACGCTTGCAGGCTACAGTCTCGGACGAGCAGATATAGTTCGCCGAGCAATGAGCAAAAAAAAGCTTGCCGTAATGGAGTCGGAGCGTGAAATATTCATTCACGGTCTTACGGATAATGACGGGAATATCATAGTTGAAGGATGTATTCGCCGTGGAGTTGACGAAAAAACAGCAATTTCCGTTTATGATGAAATGGAAAGCTTTGCTCACTACGCTTTCAACAAATCCCATGCGGCGGCTTATGCCAACATTTCCTACAAAACTGCATGGCTCAAATGTCACTACCCCCGTGAATATATGGCGGCTCTGCTTTCAAGCGTGCTTGACAATCAAAACAAGCTTGCGTCATATATCACTGAATGTAAACGGCTCGGAATCCGTGTATTACCGCCTAATGTGAACGAAAGCAATCTCCATTTTACTGTAAGCGGCAACGATATCCGTTACGGACTTCTTGCCGTTAAAAATCTCGGCAGGAATTTTATTGATGAAATAATTGCCGAACGGATAAATTCGCCCTACAAAGACTTTTTTGATTTTTGTAAAAGGCTTTACGGCCGCAATATGAACAGCAGGGCAATTGAAAGTCTGATAAAATGCGGAGCATTTGACGGTTTAGGAGCAAATCGCCGACAGCTTCTTGCAATTTATAAAACTGCGCTTGACAATGTTGAATATGAGAGCAGGCGCAATATGAACGGTCAGATGTCGTTTTTTAGTGATTCTGAAGCGGCAGAAGAATCAACAAGACCGAAAATTCCCGATTTGTCTGAATTTTCTGCTTCCGAACTTTTGCATATGGAAAACGAAATTGCGGGAATGTATCTCAGCGGTCATCCGCTCGATGAATACACAACTTTTTCAAAAGCAATCCATGCCGATAAAACAGGCGATATAATCAATAATGACAGCGGTATGTATTTTGACGGAAAAAAAGTCAGCCTTGTCTGCATAGTTGCAAAGCTGAAAACCCAGCTTACAAAAAATAACAAGCTTATGGCTTTTGTGAATGCAGAGGACAGAAACGGTATGCTTGAAATTGTGATTTTTCCGAATGTTTATGAAAAATATTCTGCCCTTCTCGGCACAGGCGGTGCGTTGCTGTTCCGCGGAGCTGTTAATCTCAAGGAAAACGAAGAACCGAAAATCATCTGTGATTCCGTAGCGTCTGCCCGTACAAACGAGGATTGCAAAAATAACCCTGTTGCAATAAAAAACACAGAACATTTTCCGCAAAATTATCAGATGCAAGCCGTGAAAACTGATACACAAAAGCCTTCTGCACTGTATTTGCGTATTGATGACCTCAATACCGATAAATACAACCGTGCAAAGCGCGTGCTTGATATTTTTGACGGCAGAACGCCTGTTATTTTTTATCTTACAGACACCAAAAGAAAGGTGAAAGCCCCTTCATCAATGTGGGTAGATATTAACCCTGTTATGATTAAAGAACTAAAATACCAGCTTGGTGATGAGAATGTGGTAGCAAAATGAATAAAAACTAACTTCTAATTCTGTGATTTGTAATAAAAATCAGTAAATGCTATTGAAAAAATCGTTTTTATGTATTATAATTTATGTTGTTAAAACACTTTATTGCATAAAAGTGCAGAAGTATATGATGCTTTACAGCACAAAAGTGCTGAAAGCTTAGGAGGAAATTAAAATGAAAAAAGCTAAAAAGATTGCCGCAGTTGCTCTTGCGGCGGCTTCTATGTCACTCGCATTTGCAGGATGCGGCGGTTCTGCAGAAAGCTCAAAGGCAGATAATTCAAGCACGGACGGTAAGGTTTACAACATCGGTATCTGTCAGCTTGTTCAGCACGAGGCTCTTGACGCCGCAACAAAAGGTTTTAAGGATTATCTCACAGAGAAGCTCGGTGCAGATAATGTAAAGTTTGACGAGCAGAACGCTCAGGGCGATTCCGCAACCTGTGCTACAATCTGCAACCAGTTTGTTTCTTCAAATTATGACCTTATTCTCGGCAACGGTACTGCCGCACTTCAGGCAGCATACACAGCAACACCGAATATTCCGATTCTCGGTACTTCAATCACAGACTACGGCACAGCACTTGACAAGTCTGATTGGAACGGTGTTTCGGGTATGAATGTTTCGGGTACAACAGACCTTGCTCCGCTTGACCAGCAGGCGGCAATGCTCAAGGAGCTTTTCCCCAACGCAAAGAATGTCGGAATTCTCTACTGCTCGGCTGAGGCTAACTCAAAGTATCAGAGCGATACGATCACTCCTTATTTCAAGGATGCAGGCTATACTGTAAAATCATATTCATTTGCAGATTCAAACGATGTTGCCGCAGTTGCAAAGACTGCCTGTGACGAGAGCGATGTTCTTTACATCCCGACAGATAACACAGCAGCATCTAACACAGGCATCATCGACAATGTAGCCACAGCTGCAAAAACTCCTATCGTTGCAGGCGAAGAAGGCATCTGTAAGGGCTGCGGTGTTGCAACACTTTCAATCAGCTATGACGAACTCGGCAGAAAAACAGGCGAAATGGCTTACAACATTCTTGTAAAGGGCGAGGATATCACAAAGATGAAGGTTGAGGCCGCTCCGAATGTAACAAAAGAATATATCAAAGACCGTTGTGACACATACGGAATCAAGGTTCCCGACGGTTACACAGAAATCAAAGCAGAATAATTCATATTCGGAAAAATAATATTGGCAGGGGTGCCGTGAAAGCGACACCCCGATATTTTATGTATAGGTGGTTTTTATGGATTTTTTAGCAAACTACTTCAGTTCTCTTAATCCTATGAGCTTTTTATCCGCACTTCCGGGTAATATCGCTCAGGGTATAATCTGGGGACTCATGGGACTCGGTGTATTTCTCACCTTTAAGCTGTTGAACTTTGCCGACCTCAGCGTTGACGGTTCATTTGCAACAGGCGGTGCGGTAACCGCAGTTATGCTCATCAACGGCTGTCCTGTTTGGGCAACAATCATCGTAGCAATCCTTGCAGGTCTTGCGGCAGGTCTTGTAACGGGACTTCTTCACACGCTTCTCGGAATTCCCGACATTCTCGCAGGTATCCTCACACAGATTGCTCTTTATTCAATTAACCTGAATATTATGGGAAAATCAAACCTCCCAATCAGTTACAGAAACTACACGCTTGTTGTTTCTGCAAGTAATATAAATATGGCAATTCTCGTAGGTCTTGGAATTTGTGCTGTTGTAGTTGCCGCAATGTATTGGTATTTCGGCACAGAACAGGGCTCAACAATCCGTTCAACAGGTTCAAACCCTGCAATGAGCAAGGCACAGGGCATTAACATCAATTTTACAAAGGTAATTGCCCTTGCACTTTCAAACGGACTCGTTGCACTTTCGGGTTCACTTTTTGCTCAGTATCAGGGCTTTGCTGATATCAATATGGGTAGAGGTGCAATCGTAATCGGTCTTGCGGCTGTAATCATCGGCGAAGTTCTCGGTGAGGCAATTTTCCGCAAGCACATGAATTTTATCATAAGAATGCTCTTTGTAATTGTCGGCGGTATTCTCTATTATATCGCAATGGGTATCGTACTCTGGCTCAAGATGCCGACAGACGATACAAAGCTCTTTACGGCAATTATCGTTGCAATCTTCCTTGCAGTTCCGTATCTCCAGAAAAAGAGAAAGACTTCATTCAAGAAAGTTGCAAAAATGAATGCTAAAAACGCACAGAAGGAGGGTTAAGAATGCTTGAAATCAAGAATGTATGGAAAACCTTTAATAAAGGCACAGTAAATGAAAAGCAGGCACTCTGCGGAGTTAATCTCACCCTCAATGACGGCGATTTTTGTACGGTAATCGGCGGCAACGGTGCAGGCAAGTCAACAACACTCAACGCAATTGCAGGCGTGTGGCCTGTTGACTGCGGTCAGATTCTTATTGACGGCAAGGATATTTCGGCATTGCCCGAGCATAAAAGAGCACCCTACCTCGGCAGAGTATTTCAGGACCCGATGACAGGCACGGTAGCCGATATGGAAATTATAGAAAACCTCGCAATTGCCGCAAGACGAGGCAAAAAAAGAGGACTTTCGTGGGGCGTAAAGGCTGATGAAAGATTCCGTTACCGTCAGATGCTTGCAGAGTTTGACCTCGGACTTGAGGACAGAATGTCATCAAAAGTAGGACTTCTCTCGGGCGGTCAGCGTCAGGCAATAACACTTCTTATGGCAACAATCAAAAAGCCGAAGCTTCTCCTGCTTGACGAACATACAGCCGCTCTTGACCCGAAAACAGCCGCTAAGGTGCTTGAGCTTTCCGACAAAATCATTGCCGAAAACAACCTTACGGCACTTATGGTAACTCATAATATGCATGACGCAATTACTCACGGCAACCGTCTTATTATGATGAGTGACGGCAAAATTATCCTCGATATCTCAGGTGAAGAAAAGAAAAATCTTACGGTTGAACACCTCCTCGAAATGTTTGAGAAGGCAAGCGGTTCAAAGATCGAAAATGACCGTATGCTTTTAAGCAAGGATAAATAAACTTAATATGAAATAATGAGGCTGTGAAGAAATGAAGCTTAATACTTCGTTCTTCACAGCCTGACTTGTTTTTGTTAGGCTGTTTTTCTACAGCCCCTATTGGTAATATCAATTATTTTGTTTTCTTTTCTGCACTCTCTTAAGTCTTTTATCATCTTTAAAAACCCATATTCTCTGCATTTTGTAGTTGACTGTCCAAAGCAACAGGTCAACAATAGCTTTTGTAAGAGTTACAGGGACAGGTAAGAACCAAAGTGCAGATACAATAAGCGAACTCGCACACATTATGCAGAAAAACAAAATGAAAAACCTGAGTGCCTGTTTTGCTCCGTTATCCGTATTGCCGAAGATGACTTTTCTGTTGATGAGAAAATTAATTCCGCCCGAAACGACTCGTGCCATAAGAGTTGCCAGCATAATGTTAAAGAACATATGTGACGGCAGAATATACGCAAAAACCGTGAACAAAACAAGGTCGATTATCGTACAGCCGATTGACGCCGTCGCAAATCTCAGCGGAGTTCTGTATATAAGATAGGTGTCCTTAACAAGTCGAAAATTACTGCTGCAGTTTGTGCAATCGGCAACTATGGTTACAAAGTAAAACGGAACTCTCATATCCGCACATTTTGTGAGGAAATTCATCTCAAAGTCAAAGCGGTTTCCTTTTGTTTTCATAACCGTGTCGTACAAAAATGCGGGAATGCCTCGCAGTCCTGTTTGAGTATCGCTGCAGCTTTTGCCGGTTATAACCTTAAAATATGCAGAAGAAAGGCGGTTGCCTATCCGTATGTTAAGCGGCATTTTGGATTTTTTATAATCTCTTTTTCCAAGAATAAGACAGCCGTTTCTAAGGTCAAGCATACGGCTGATTTTCATAACATCATTTGCAGTGTGCTGACCGTCGGCGTCACAGGTAATATAACCTGTAATGTTATAAAGGTTGTCGTGGGCATACCGTATTCCTGCTTTAAGGCTTGCACCCTTGCCGTTATTATTTTTTAGGTGAACAAGATGACAGCCGATGCTTGTCAGTTCGTTAAAATATTCCGAGTTAGAGTCAAGACCGTCATTGACAACAACAATATGTTCGGCACCAAGCTCCTGAAGCTCATTGCAAAGGTTGATTGTATTCTTATTTTCACAATAAATAGGAATAATTACTGCGTGACTCATACGGTTGTTCCTTTCTTTTTTATGCTTTTAGTATACAACAATTTTTCTTTTGTGACAATATTCAATTTTTTTCTATTGTAAACATCGTAACGATTTTTTGCTCAAAAACGTAGTTTGTGTCATTATTGGCGTTTTAATAAAAAAATATGGCAAAAATGCCAAAAACTATTTAAAAATCATATCATTTATGTTATACTGTATTGAGCAGATTAAAAAACAGAAAGACGGTGAATTATGTTTAAAAAATTATCAGCAGGTATTCTTTCGGCTCTTATGGTTACTGCCGTTGCAGTATCCGGTACCGGCTGCTCGCAATCTCAACCGGCGTCAATTGACTACAAAACAGCTGACAAGGTGGCTGACGGTGCAATTCTTCAAGCTTTTTGCTGGAACTTCAACACAATAAAGGAGTCAATGGGGGATATTGCCGCAGCAGGCTATTCGGCTGTGCAGACATCTCCGATTAACGAGTGTCTTGAGGGCGAAAACGGCGGTATGGATCTTTACGGTGACGGAAAATGGTATTACCACTATCAACCTACTGATTTCAAAATCGGCAATTATCAGCTCGGTACCCGTGATGAATTTAAGGCCATGTGCGATGAAGCTCACAAGTACGGCATAAAGGTAATTGTCGATGTAATCGCAAACCATACTACGCCATCAACCGATGAGGTCAGTGAAGACCTTATCAAGGCAGGCGGCGGAAGTCTTGAAACCCTTTATCACAAGGAGGGCAGAACGCCCCTTAATGATTTCGGCGACAGACTTGCCTGTACAACGCATGAGATGGGCGGACTTCCCGACATCAACACGGAAAGACCTTCGTTCCAAAAGTATTTCTTTAATTACATTAACGATTGTATTGCCTGCGGTGCTGACGGTTTTAGATATGACACCGCAAAGCATATCGGACTTTCCGATGACCCAAAGGAAGATGACGGCTTTAAAAACAACTTCTGGGAAAAAGCAACCAAAGAAGTAGATAATGCAGAAAATCTTTTTATCTACGGTGAAGTGCTTCAGGGCGACAATGACAGACTTGCAGATTATATCAAAGAAATCGGCAGAACCACATCAAGCACCTACGGCAGTAAAATTCGTTCGGGAATTGCAAGTGGCAATATCGACACGGCAGTTGTGTCTGATTACTGGATTGGCAATGCAGACCCGAATATCGTAACATGGGTTGAATCCCACGATAACTACATCAACGACTGTACATACAATAATATCGACAGCGAACAGGTTATCCTCGGCTGGGCAATAATCACGGCAAGAAAAGACGGAACACCGCTCTTCTTTGACCGTCCGTACAACAGCTCAATTGACAATTCATGGGGTATGAACCGAATCGGCACACAGGGCGATGATATGTACAAGGACAACCGTGTTTCTGCGGTGAACTTCTTCAGAACTGCAATGAAGGGCGAAGACGAAAATCTCGTTAATCCTAACCTTGACTCAACTGCTCTTATGATTGAAAGAGGTACAAAGGGAGCTGTCATCGTCAACACAAATGATGCTCTCAAGGTTGATTTTGAAACAAATCTTGCTGACGGAACATATGTTGACCGCGTTGACCGCAAGACCGAATATAAGGTTAAAAACGGTAAAATTACCTGTGATACTGATATTCCTGAAAATTCAGTTGTAGTTCTCTACAATGAGGGCTACACCGAATATGCAAGACCTGCAAGCGTGGGTGTTGACTCAAAAACAGAATTTACCTACAGTGATGACACATACGAGGTAACTCTCACCTGTTCAAACACCGACAACGCAACATATTCCCTTGACGGCGGAAAGGCTGTTTCGTACAAAGACGGCGACAAAGTAACAATCAAGCACGGGGACAGTGATGTTTCAAAGCTTGAGCTTCGTGCAGAAAATGCCGAAGGCGTCAAAACTTACGAAAGACTTGAATTTACCTATATATAATGAAATTTACAGTTTTTCATCACAATAAAAATTTTACTTCACCGTATAATATTTTCAGTGACGGTGACGCATCCGACATCCGGCAATGTTATCGGAATCAGACCATTGCCGTGGTGCCGGACAAAAATTATACATAAGAATAACGGAGGTAACAAAGCATGAGCAAACTTAAAGGCGCAAAAATGGAAGGAAGCAAAGTGCCGGCAGAGCAGATTAAGAATCCCGATCTCGTTGCCGCAATTGAAAAGATGCAGGAGGACAACACAACCGAAAATATCAATAAGATGATTGATGAGGTTATGAAAGCAAAATTCATTCTCCCCGCAAAGGTAACACCAAAGACAGAGGCTAAAACAACCAACGGTCAGACTGTTATGCAGCAGTCAACTCAGGTTCAGTTCAGACTTCTTGAAAACGGCAACAAAGAAAAATTCTTTGGCGTATTCACAGATACCGATGAGCTTTTCAAGTGGAAGGACACACAGGAGTCACAGAAGGTTGTTACTGACTTTGACAGTATAGCACAGATGGTAATGGACCCGCAGGCTGATGTAGTAGGCTTTGTAATCAATCCTTTCGGAAAAAGCGTAACATTCCCTAAACAGATGGTTCATTCCTTTAAACAGCAGAAGGATTATATGAATCTTAAAAAGCAGACTATTGAACCCGGTGCGCCGATAAGCCTCGGAGAACCAAAAGAATATCCTATTGATCTTATGGCTGCCCTGATAAATCACTTCAGCACAGAGCCGACCGTAAATGCTGCATATCTTCGCTTGATTGAGCAGAACGGTCAGAAGAGCTATTTCATTGTGGTTGATTTCTTCGGTGATATAGAAAGCACATTCGATGCAATCAGCAAGGTTGCAAATCCGTTCCTTGACGATGAAATCCAGCTTTCAATGATGCCGTATTCAATGGATTTTGCAAAAAATGCAGTAAAGGGTGTTGAACCTTTCTACAGAAAAGAAAACTGATTATTCATATATTGTTTTTGAAAAACATTAAATCCGCTGACATAAACTGTCAGCGGATTTTCATGGTCAAAATATGTTGTGATATAGTCAAAATAAACTTTGTTTAATTAAGCCTACAAAACTTTGCACAATAACTTGTACAAAGAAACAAAAATGTGATAATGAATTGAAAAAACAAGTGCAAAATGCTATAATAAAATCAATCATATTGCCAATGATTAAAAATAAGGAGGAATCAATAAAATGAAAAGGACAAGAAAATTCACGAGCATTGTTCTTGCCGCACTTATGGTGCTTTCAACACTTATTGTGTCGGCAGGGGGTGTTTCGGCAGCAACATCGTCAGGCTCAGAGGTGTACTTTGACAACTCAAAGTTCGGATGGAAGGATGTTTATGTTTACGCATACGGCACAAAGGAAAATTCCGAGTGGCCCGGCGAGCTTATGACAAAAGAGGACAGCGGTCTTTATAAGGCAAGCTTTGCGTCTTCTTTTAAATCGGAAAAAATTATCTTCAACAACGGTCTTGAAAAAGGCAAGGGTAAGGAGCAGTATCCTGAGGCAGCAGGTCTTTCACTCAAAGCTGGCGAATGTAAAATGCTCACAGCCGAAAAGCAGTGGATTGACTACGGCAAACCCGACGGTCACGCTTACGGCTACATTCTTACAGCCAATAATACGGCTTTTTCAACAGAATCTCTTGATGTAAAGCTTGCACTTAAGAATGCCGATAAGGGCTATTATTCCGTTGACGGTTCAGCTAAGAAGGAATTTGTAAACGGTGATTCGGTAAAAGTCGGCGAGGGTAAAATCGGTAACTCAAGAATTTCGCTTACACTCTATGCAACAGGTGCAGACGGAGTTGAAACAGAGCAGACATATACCTTCAAAAAGACTTTCACAGCGTCAAAGACAACCTTTTCCGCTAAATCAGACGGTCACACAACAGAGGCAGAGGGCGGCTATTACGGCACAAACCCTGAAATGCAGCTCGGCAAGCATAAGACAATCTCTGTTGACGGTGATTTAAGCGACTGGGACAGCTCAATGATTATTGCTCAGGGTGTTGCAAACGATGATCCCCGAGTTTATATGCCTTCTTCAATGCATGAACAGCCGTGGGATGCTTATGCTCTTTACAGTGCATGGGACGACGATAATCTTTATTTCCTGCTTGAAATGGCTAACACAACATACATAACTTCTCCCGAGGACAACTTTGCCGCATCAAATGAGGCCCGTCCTTGGAGAAACAGTATTCCTATGTATCTTGCTTTGTCAATTGACCCTGCAAAGCAGGCAACAGGCAAGGCAGTAGGTACAAACAAGGACGGTTCTGTGTATACCAATCCGTTCGCATGGGGTTGCACAAACGGCACTGCAAAAGACGGAGGCACAGGCTTTACAACTCATATAGACACACTTGTTGCATTTGACTCCAACAACTCAAACGGCGGCGCTTCAATCTTCAAGGCGGATACTCAGGACACAGACGGAACATATATGTTCAACTATGACACAAGAATTCCAATCGGTGTAACAAGTTTTCAGGCTCAGGATAATAAAAACGGATTTAAAATCAAATACGCTAACGGCACAAAAAGCACTTCCATCTTCGGTATCAACGCTCCAAAGGGTTCAAGAGTAATGGGCGATAACCTCGATATGAACTCAAACTGGGTTGACTTCTTCGATGAAGGTTACAAGAACTCATACGGCTATGTTTACGAAATTGCAGTTCCGCTCAATACTTTAGGTATTGACCGCAGCTACATTGAAACACAGGGTATCGGTGCAATGCAGATTCTCACATACGGCACATCGGGCATGGACACACTTCCGCATGATCCTTCAATGCTTGATCAGGCAAATCTTGAGTACAGCTACGATCCTTCAACCTCACACGAGAAAGAGGATATCGACAACATCACAGTTCCGCTTGCAAGAATCGGCGCACTTCTTCCCGACACAGAAATAAACGAAGCTCCGCTTGAAGTGAACTTTGGTGCAAACCTCAATTCTGGACAGAATGCAGGCACACCTATCACACTTTCCGCAGAAAGCTATCATGCAACAGGAGATGTTACTTACACATTTACGGTGAACGGCGAAACCGTTCAAAGCTCAACAGCAGATTCATATGTATGGATTCCGACAGCCGACGGCACATATTCAATCGGTGTGGTTGCAGTTGATGCAAACGGCAACAAAGCAGAGTCAACAAAAACATTTGTTGTAGGTTCTTCTTCGCCCGATGAAACTCTCAAGGGCGATGTTAACCGTGACGGCAGAGTAACTGTTGTTGACGCAACACTTGTACAGAAGTATGTTGTAAGCCTTGTAGAATTTGACAGCGAAACACTTAAGGTTGCTGATATAAATGGTGACGGAGAGGCTAATGTTGTTGATTCAACTTTGATTCAGAAAATAGTTTCCGGACTTCTTGTTTAATAATTAAACAATCTAATTAACATTTGGCGGTTGTACTTAGCAGTATGACCGCCTTTTTATGCAACAAAAATGGCTGTGCATTCGCACAACCATAAACTTTGTTTGCTTTATTAAAGTCTGACCGAAATTCCTTTTTCGTTGAGATATTTTTTTAGCTTGGGGATCGGAATTTCGCCAAAGTGGAAGAGAGATGCCGCAAGAACTGCGTCAGCCTTGCCCTCGGTAAACGCATCATAAAAATGCTCAAGAGCGCCCGCACCGCCGCTTGCAATAACAGGAATGTTCACCTTTTCTGAAACTGCCCTTGTAAGTGCAATGTCATAGCCTTTTTTCTGACCGTCCTCGTCCATACTTGTGAGCAAAATTTCGCCTGCACCGAGTTCTTCACACTTAGCAGCCCATTCGATTGCATCCATACCTACAGGAGTTCTTCCGCCGTTCACATAAACTTCCCAGCTGTTTCCGCTTCTCTTGGCATCTATAGCGGCAACAACGCACTGACTGCCGAATTTATAAGCCGCCTCGCTGATGAGCTCGGGACGATGAACAGCGGCTGAATTTACGGACACCTTGTCTGCGCCGGCTCTGAGCAGAACATTAAAATCGTCAACGCTTCTGATACCGCCGCCGACTGTGAACGGAATGAAGATTGAATTTGCAACCTTTTCAACCATGTCAATGGTGATGTTTCTTGAATCGCTTGACGCGGTAATGTCGAGAAATACAAGCTCGTCAGCACCCTGTTTGTCATACTGCATTGCAGATTCAACGGGATCGCCTGCGTCAACAAGATTTACAAAACTCATACCTTTAACAACTCTGCCGTTTTTTACATCAAGGCAGGGGATTATTCTTTTTGCGTACATAATTATTCCTCCCTGCCTTTTACAATGTCGGCAAAATTTCTGAGAATTTTAAGTCCGGTTTCACCGCTTTTTTCCGGATGAAACTGAGTTGCAAAAACATTGCCTTTTTCAACAGCGGCATCAATTGTAACACCGTATTCTGTCTGAGCCGAAACAATGCTCCTGTCGCTTGCGTTCAAAAAATATGAGTGAACAAAATAAACATATGCATTCTGTTCGATGCCTTTGAAAAGTCTGCTCTTTTCATTGATTTTAAGGCTGTTCCAACCGATGTGCGGAATCTTTAAGCCTTCGCCTGACGGAATCTTTGTGATTGTACCGTCAAAAACCGAAAGACCTTTTACATTCGGACTCTCTTCACTTTCAGGAAAGAGGAGCTGAAGTCCAAGACAAATGCCTAAAAACGGTTTCCCGCTGTTTATGTACTCAATAACAGTGTCTTTAATGCCATAGGACTTCATTGTATCCATTGTATCGCCAAACGAACCGACACCCGGCAAAACAGCACCGTCTGCATTTAAAATTTCGTTTTTATCTCTTGTAATCACGCAGTCGCAGCCGATGTGCTTTAACGCCTTGTAAACACTGCGAATGTTGCCTGCGCCGTAATCAATAACCGATATCATTTTTATCAACTCCGTCATTTGCTTTCTGTTAAACAATTTTACCATACAACCTTTATTATTGCAACATAAACCGACGCATATTTCATAATTCCGTAAAATTTACAATAATTTAATTTATATCTTATTGTAAATTGCAAGTTCTTGTGCTAAAATGAATTGGTTAAGACAGTGTATCTGTTTTCACTATTTAAAATGGGAGATATTGAGAAAAATGATTACTCATTTGCTTACAAGAATAGATTTAATGATGAATTCCCTCTCAAAGGGACAAAAACGAATTGCTCTTTTTATCGAAGAGCATTACGATAAGGCGGCATTTATGACCGCATCAAAGCTCGGCGAAACTGTCGGAGTCAGCGAAAGTACTGTTGTACGGTTTGCCACCGAGCTCGGCTATGACGGCTACCCTAAGCTTCAAAAAGCAATGCAGGAGATGATTCGCAACAAGCTCACATCTGTTCAGCGAATCGAAGTTACCTCAAACCGTATCGGCAATGACAATGTGCTTGACAGCGTTCTTAATCAGGATATCGACAAAATCCGCAGAACCATTGAAGAAACTTCCCATGAAGATTTTGCCCGTGCAGTTGACGAAATCTGCAAGGCAGAGCGTATTTACATACTCGGTGTGCGTTCAACAGCCGCAATTGCAAACTTCCTCGCATATTATTTTGAAATGATTTTTGACAATGTGCGTGTTATAACGAGCGGCAGTCAAACCGAAACCTTTGAACAGATTTTCAGAATCACCGACAAAGATGTTATGATTGGTATTTCATTTCCCCGTTACAGTTCAATGTCGGTTGAGGCAATGGACTTTGCCCGTTCAAGAGGTGCTCACGCAATTGCAATTACCGACAGTATGGTTTCTCCGCTTGTTCAAAGTGCCGATTCCGTACTTATTGCAAGAAGCGATATGGCTTCAATTGTCGATTCACTCGTAGCGCCGTTAAGTCTTATCAACGCTCTCATCGTTGCAACCGTGCTTAAAAAGAAGGATGAGGTTTCCGACACATTCCGCAGACTTGAGCTTGTGTGGAACCGTGACGGAGTTTATACCAACCGTGAAAGGGAGATAGTGGGTAATATAGAAGATGATGACAAGTAAAAAAGTTGTGGTAATCGGGGCAGGTGCGGCAGGTCTTATGGCCGGTGCAACTGCGGCACTCTACGGTGCGTCAGTTACAATAATTGAAAAGAACAAGCGTGTCGGCAGAAAAATTATGATAACGGGCAAGGGAAGATGTAACCTTGCCAACAACTGCGATGTACAGACTTTTATCAATAATGTTCCCGTAAACGGAAGATTTCTCTACTCAGCAATCAACGCATTTACTCCCGAGGATACAATCGAATTTTTTGAATCCAAAGGACTTAAAACAAAAACCGAAAGAGGAAACCGTGTGTTTCCGGCATCCGACAGATCTGTAGATGTTGTTGATACAATGCATGATTATGCCGTTGAATCGGGTTGTAAAATCGTGTGTGATACGGCAAACGCTCTTATTCTTGAGGACGGTGCAGTTATAGGCGTTAAATGCGAAGAAAACACCTACTATGCCGACAGCGTAATTATCTGCTGCGGCGGAAAAAGTTATCCGCTCACAGGCTCGACAGGTGACGGATATACCCTTGCAAAGCAGGCAGGACACACAATTGTTCCGTTAAAACCGTCCCTTGTACCGTTTACTTCCAACGATAAACAATGCAAGGATATGCAGGGGCTTGCACTTAAAAATGTTGCGCTCAGAATAGTTGATAAGAACAGTAAAAAAACTGTTTACAGCGACTTTGGCGAAATGCTGTTTACACATTTCGGAATGAGCGGTCCGATGATTTTGTCGGCAAGCTCACACCTCCGCGTTATTCACCCCGACCGCTACATTGCGGAAATTGACCTCAAGCCGGCACTTGATTTTGAACATCTCGACAGGCGTATTCAGAACGATTTCAAAGAGAATTCAAACCGTGATGTTTCAAATGCATTTTCAAAGCTTTTGCCGAGAAAAATCATAGTTCCCGTTCTTAAACGCTGGGGAGTTCCCTTTGATAAAAAGTGTAATTCAATTACAAAAGAGGAGCGGCACGCTCTTTGTGAAATTCTAAAATGCTTTACGGTTGACATCAGCGGGTTCAGACCGATTGAGGAGGCAATCATAACCTCAGGCGGTGTAAAAACTTCCGAAATCAACCCGAAAACCATGGAAAGCAAGCTTGTAAGCGGTCTGTATTTTGCAGGCGAAGTAATTGACTGCGATGCCTACACAGGCGGTTTTAACCTCCAAATTGCATGGAGTACCGGACGGCTTGCAGGAGAAAACAGTGCATATATCTGATTTGATTATACATAATAATTTTGATTGAAAGGATGTAATTTATGTCAATAGCAATCGCTTTGGACGGTCCTGCAGGCGCAGGAAAATCCTCAATTGCAAAAAGAGTTGCAAAGGCACTTGACTATATTTATGTTGATACAGGAGCGCTTTACCGTACAATCGGACTTTCGGCAACAAGAAACTCCGTTGCTCCCGAAGATGAAAATGCGGTAAAGAATTTGCTTTCAAAAATCACAGTTGACCTAACATTCAATGAAAAGGGCGAGCAGATTGTTCTGCTTGACAGCGAAGATGTGTCCGGACTCATCAGAACTCCGGAGGCATCAATGATGGCGTCAAAAATTTCTGCCGTACCGATTGTAAGAGCATATCTTCTTGATTTGCAGAGAAATATGGCAAAAACTCATAATGTGATTATGGACGGCAGAGATATCGGCACAGTTGTTCTGCCTGACGCTCAGGTTAAAATTTTCCTCACAGCTTCTCCCGAGGCAAGAGCCGAAAGAAGATATAAGGAGCTTGTTGAAAAGGGTATGGATGTAAAGTACGACGACATTTTAAACGATGTGATAACCCGTGACTACAACGATACTCACCGCAAAACTGCTCCGCTCAAGCCTGCCGAGGGCTGTGTTATGATAGACACAACAGAGCTTGATTTTGAGCAGTCGGTCGAAAAAATAATTTCCGTTATAAAGGAGAATATCTGATGGGACAGTCAAAGGCACTTTACGCAGTCGGCAAAGTTGTCTGCAAGCCTATTTTCAAACTTTTGTACAGATATATAACCGTAATTGAACAGCCGCTTCCGCTTGAGGGAGGCTTGATTATTGCAAGCAACCATATTTCAAACTCAGATCCGGTTCTTCTCGGTTTGTCGCAGAAAAAGCGCAGACTGTTTTTTATGGCAAAAATTGAACTTTTTAAAAATAAATTCTTCGGTGCGTTAATCCGTGCGCTCGGTGCATTCCCTGTTGAAAGGGGTGCAGGTGACGGCAAGGCTATCAAGACAGGCGAAGACCTTATCCGTGACGGCGAGATTATGACAATCTTTATTGAGGGCGGCCGTTCCAAAACAGGAGAGCTTATGCGTCCCCGCAGCGGATGCGCTCTTGTTGCACAGCAAATGCAGGTGCCTGTTGTTCCTGCCTGCATTACAATTGTAGGCAACAAAAAGCATACATTTGCAAAAAGGGTTATTCACTTTGGAAAGCCCCTCACACCCGAAAAGCTCGGACTTACTCCGGACAGCGGAAGAAGAGAGCTTAAGGGTGCAACAACCATGATTATGGACGAAATCAAAAGAATGAGGGAGCAGGATTTAATTGAGTATAAAAAAGGCTGATTCGGCAGGTTTTTGCTTCGGTGTCAACCGAGCAATCAATATTGTAAACGAACTGCTCAAAAAAGGAATAAAGGTTGCAACCCTCGGACCGATTATTCACAATATGGAAATGGTTCATGAGCTTGAAGAGAAGGGATGCACTCCCGTTGAGTCCGTTGACGAGCTTTCAAATGGTACAACGCTTGTAATCCGTTCGCACGGAGTCGGAAAGAGTGTGATTGATGCCCTTGAAGAAAGAGGTATTAACTATGAGGACGCAACCTGTCCCTTTGTTAAAAAAATCCACAAGATTGTATCAAGCACAAGTCCCGATAATGATGTTGTTTTGATTGCAGGAAATAAAAATCATCCTGAGGTTTGCGGCATAATCGGTCATTGTGCAAGCGACTGTTACACCTTTAACAATGAAGCAGAGCTTGATGATTTATTGCCAAATATTCTGAAAAAGAATAATAAACAGGTTAAAATTGTCGCACAGACAACATTTGACACACAAGAATGGAAAAAATGTGTAAAAAAGATAAAAAAGCTATGTACAAATGCGAAAATATTTGATACAATATGTAATGCTACGCAAGTTAGGCAAACCGAAGCTTCTCAAATTGCTGCCGAGTCCGACTTTATGGTTGTAATCGGCGACAGGCACAGCTCTAATACAGGAAAGCTTTTTGATATATGCAAAAGGCAGTGTGAGAACACAGTTCTCATTGAAACAGCTGCCGAGCTTGATTTGAACAAGGTTTCGGATGCCGAAACAATCGGCGTAACTGCGGGTGCTTCAACGCCTGCAAGGATAATAAAGGAGGTACTGGATACAATGAGTGAAGTAAAATCCGGTGAAACAAATTTGGAACCATCTTTTGAGGAGATGCTTGAGGAGTCCCTCAAAAACTTTAATACAAACGAGAGGGTAATGGGCACAGTTCTGAGCATAGCTCCCAACGAAGTTCAGGTTGATGTCGGCAGAAAGCAGACAGGCTTTATTCCTGCTTCCGAGCTTTCAAACGATCCCAACGCAAGACCCGAGGATGTAGTTAAAGTCGGCGATGTTATTGAGCTTCTTATTATGAAGACCAATGATCAGGAAGGCACTATCATGCTTTCAAAGCGCAGAGTAGATGCACAGAAGGGTTGGGAAGAGCTCAAAGAAAAGGCAGAGTCACAGGAGGTTCTCTCCGGCAAGGTTACTGAGGCTGTTAAGGGCGGCGTAATCGTTCTCTACAACGGCTCAAGAATCTTTATCCCTGCATCACAGGCAACAGCAACCCGTGAAGAGAGTCTTGAAGACCTCGTTGGTCAGAATGTTGATTTCAGACTTATCGAAGTTTCACAGAACGGCAGACGCAGAAGAGCTATCGGCTCAATTCGCAGCGTGCTTAAGGAGCAGAGAGCCGCTCAGCGTGAAGAGTTCTGGAAGACTTGCGAGGTTGGCAAGCGTTACAAGGGTGTTGTTAAGTCACTTACAAGCTACGGCGCATTTGTTGACCTTGGCGGTGCATTTGGTATGATTCACATTTCAGAGCTTTCATGGACGCACATTAAGCATCCGAGCGAGGTTGTTAATGTAGGCGATACAGTTGATGTTTACATAAAGGACATCAACGAAGAAACAAAGAAGATTTCTCTCGGCTTCAAGAATGCCGAAGACAATCCGTGGGAAATCCTCAAGAACAACTATCCCGAGGGAACAGTTGTTAAGGCTACAATCGTCGGTCTTACAACATTCGGTGCTTTTGCAAACATCATCCCGGGTATTGATGGTCTTATCCACATTTCTCAGATTGCTAACAAGAGAATTGAGAAGCCCGCTGATGTACTTAAGGTTGGCGATGTTGTTGAAGCCAAGATTACTGCAATCGACTTTGACAAGAAGCGTGTAAGCCTTTCAATGCGTGCACTTCTTCCTGAAAATGAGCAGGCTCCTGCAGAGTCTAATGAAGAAGCCGCTGAATAATCAGAGCTTTTGTGGGCACCCGAAAGGGTGCCCTTTTGTTAAAAAATAAATCGGGTATAAGCTTATGAAAAGACTGATTTCACTTTTATCGGCTGTAATTATGATTGCTTGCGTCAGCGTCAGCAAGAGCCGTGCCTATGAAGAATACAATCTGTCGGGTATTATCAGCTGTTCTGACATAAAGAGCGACAGTAACAGCAAGGGCGGATATGTGTGTGCTTTTTCAGGGAATACTGTGTTTTCGGCAAGGCTTGTACCCGATTTTTCTGCTTACAATTTTACTGTAAGCGGTCACATAAGGGGAGTGTCGCAGAGCGGCAAATATACAAATGCACTTGTGTTTGATGACGCATTTACTAATAAATATTCTGTTTATTCTCTTGATACCGACAATGGCAATGTCCGTAAAACTTCTTTTAACGATAAAAATTTCAGAACCGATTCTTTTTCTGTAAGCGATAACTGTGTGTACTACATAAAAACCGACAGCACATATGCTTATGTTGCGTGTGTTGATTTATCAACCGGCAGGAAAACAAAAATAAACTTTAGTCAGAATGCAAACGAAATATTTAATAATAACGGAAAATCTTATGTGAGGCTGTATGACGGCTCAGTTTGCAGACTTTCACAAGCATCCTCTGCCTGTGTTGCAAATACGGGTGAATTTAGAAATATTGCTAACGCAGGAATAAATAAGGTTATCAATCAAGACGGGTTTATTGTTTCTTTATCAGACAATTCAAGAGAATATGTGTCGAATGCGGAATTTGGCAAGGTTTCTGCATCTGACGGCAAAGTGTTTATTGCGGTGAATTACCGCCTCAGCCGCAAAGCTTCCGATAAAACCCAAAGCGTGTCAATTCCGAAAGCTGCAAAAGCGGTTGTAGCTTATAAAAATCGTTGCGGTATTTTGCTTGATAACGGAACTGTTTGTGTATACGAACCGTCTGATTTTCAGGAAAAGAAAATTATCAACAACAATAACAACAACAGTAACAGCAACAACAATAATAATAATGATAATAATCGCCACGATTCCTCCAAAACAGATAATCAGGCGGTAAATTCCGATTATATAATTTCAGACGGTATGATTTACGGAATTTACAGCGGAGAAACCGTTGCCGATTTCAAAAACAAAACTTCTGCTGAAAATGTATATAAGGCGGACGGTACGATTGCAAAGAGCGGAAAGCTGAAAACAGGTTTTACAACCGTTATAAACTCAAAGATTTATGTCATTGCAGTTTGCGGAGATGTGACGGGCGAGGGCAATGTAAATTCAAGGGATGTCACGCTTTTGCAAAAACACCTCTGTGATAATGCCGAATTAGATGGTGCATATCTCAAAGCCGCCGATTTTAACCTTGACGGCGAAGCAGATAACCGTGACCTTGTCTTAATTTCAAGGCAAAAGAATTGACAAAACAAAAACCGCCCCAATCGGAGCGGTTTAATTCATTTTGTCAGAAATAAACTTTATCAGTCCATTTCCCAGTTGTGCCATACATTCTGGATATCGTCGTTATCCTCGAACATATCAAGCATCTTCTGCATCTTTGTTGCAGTTTCTTCGTCCTCAAGCTTTGTGTATGTGCTTGGAACCATTTCAATTTCAGCAGAAACGAATGTGTAGCCGAGATTTTCAAGCTCATCTCTTACAGCGCCGAAATCATCTGTTTCTGTGTAAATTGTAAATACATCATCGTCAGCCTCAAAGTCTGATGCACCGCACTCAAGAGCGTCGCTCATCACGGTGTCTTCATCCTTTTCAAGGTCTTCACGCTCAATAACGAGAACACCCTTCTTCGAGAACATAAAGCTTACACAACCCTGTGTACCCATATTGCCGCCAAACTTATCAAAGTAATGTCTTACCTCGCCTGCTGTTCTGTTTCTGTTGTCTGTAAGTGCCTCAACAATTACGGCAACGCCGCTTGGACCATAGCCCTCATATGTAACAGCCTCATAGTTTGTAGCGTCGGCATCGCTTGACGCTTTCTTGATGATTCTTTCAATGTTGTCATTAGGTACATTTGCAGCCTTTGCTTTTGCAATACAATCCTTGAGCTTTGAGTTAACGGAAGGATCGGCACTGCCGCCCTCTTTGATGGCAACAATAAGCTCTCTGCCGATTTTTGTAAATACCTTAGCTCTTGCTGCATCGTTTTTGCCCTTTTTCTGCTTGATTGTACTCCATTTGTTATGTCCTGACATAAATATCATTCCTTTGTCAATAAAGTATAATTATCTTATTAAGTATATCACACACACCTTTGTGATGTAAACAAAAAAAGTTATTACAGTTTTGTAATAACTCCATTGTCAAATATCGCCTGTGGTGCTATAATCTATGTTGTAGAAAACAAAAGTCGATAAATTTGATGTAAATATAAAAAATAAAGCTTAAATGCCGAAAATATAATTTTACGAAGGGAGTTTTTGAAATGATCAGATCAATGACCGGTTTCGGAAGATGTGAAACCGTTATCAACGGTCGGGAGATTACCGTTGAAATTAAAAGTGTGAACCACCGCTATTTTGAATTTTCCTGCAGAACACCAAGAAGTTACGGATTCCTTGATGACAAACTTAAAAACTATGTAAATTCAAGGGTTTCACGAGGCAAGATTGATATGCTTGTATCAATCGGTGCTTCCGATGAAGAACCCTGTGATGTAACGGTTAATCATCAGCTTGTTTCGGGTTATATCAACGCTTTTAAGGAAATCAGCGAAAAGTACGGTATTCCAAATGATGTTTCCGCAGTTTCGCTCTCACGCTTTCCGGATGTTTTCACGGTTCACAAAGCACCTGAGGACGAGGATCAAATTACTGCCGATGTTCTTTCAGCCGCAAAGATTGCAGTTGACGCTTTTGTTGCAATGCGTGAAACTGAGGGCGAGAAGATGAAAGAGGACATTCTTTCAAGAGCCAACACAATTCTTTCTGTTGTTGGTGAAATTGAGGAGCGTTCTCCGCAGACTGTTGCCGAGTATGAACAAAGACTTATGGAACGCATCAAGCAGACGCTTGCTGAAAATGATGTCAAGGTTGACGAGCAGAGGGTTCTCACAGAGGTTGCCGTATTTGCGGATAAGGTAGCCGTTGCGGAGGAAACCGTAAGACTTCGCAGCCACTTTGACCAGCTTTCAAAGTTCCTTGAATATGACGAGCCTGTCGGCAGAAAAATTGACTTTATCATTCAGGAAATGAACCGTGAGTCAAATACAATCGGTTCAAAGGTTCAGGATGCAATTCTTGCACATAAGGTTGTTGACATCAAGAGTGAGATTGAAAAAATCCGTGAACAGGTTCAGAATATCGAATAAGGTGAACAGATGAAGCTTATTAATATCGGTTTTGGTAATCTTGTCAGCTCTGACAAGATTGTTGCAGTAGTTGCTCCGGACTCTGCTCCCGTAAAGCGAATTGTTCAGGACGCAAAACAGAACAGTCTGCTTATTGACGCAACCTGCGGACGAAAATGCAAATCGGTGATTGTTGCCGAGAATAATCATGTTATTCTCTCGGCAATTTCATGTGAGGCAATTCAGAACAGAACGGACGAAAGTGAGGAAAACAAGGATGAGCATTAACAGAAAAGGAAATCTTATTTTGTTTACCGGTTCATCGGGTGTAGGCAAGGGTACAATAATCAAGGAACTTCTTGACCGTGACAAAAATATCCGTCTTTCGGTTTCAAACACAACAAGAGAACCGAGAGAGGGAGAGATTGACGGGGTTCATTATAACTTTTTGACAAGAGAACAGTTCAACGATGTTCTGAAAAAAGACGGTTATCTTGAACACGCTGAGTTTTGCGGTAATCTCTACGGCACTCCTAAAAAGCAGGTTGAAGATATGCTCAATCAGGGTTATGATGTTCTGCTTGAGATTGAGGTCAAGGGCGGACTTCAGATTCTTGACAAATATCCCGACATTCTTAGTATTTTCATTCTTCCGCCTTCAATGGAGTCGCTTGAAAGACGGCTTCGCAGAAGAGGTACAGAGGATGAAGAAACTATTCGGAAAAGGCTTGCACAGGCTGCTGAGGAAATTAGCTACAAGGACAGATATAAGTACAATGTGGTAAACGGCGACCTTGAAACAGCAATAAATGAGGTCCTCGATATTCTTCATAAAGAGGATGAAAACCTTATTAAATAATATACAAAGAAAATTAACATAAAATATTTTAAGAGGAGAATTATTATGCATAAAGTTGATGTGGATTCATTATTACAGGGTAAGCAGAGTAAGTACGCACTTGTTGTAGGTGTTGCAAAAAGAGCAAGAGAAATTACTCAGACTTTTGAAGAGGAACAGATTGTAACAGAGGATAAGCCTGTTCTTATCGCAATCAAGGAAATCGAAGGTCATGAAATCAACATTCTTGAGCCTGACGAAGATGAACTCTGATTTAACGGTCAAAGTTGCCGTTGAAAACACAACATATGTTTTCGACAAATTATTTGACTACCTTGTACCGTCTGCCTTTACCGATTTGGTTCAGGTCGGCAAAAGGGTTCTCGTTCCGTTCGGAAGAGGCAACAAAAAGAAACAGGGAGTGATTTTTGAGCTTTCCGCCGTTAGCGATGACATTTCGGCTGAAAAGCTCAAAAGCGTTTGTTCTGTTCTTGATGACGAGCCTGTCTTGTCAGAGGAGCTTTTGAAGCTTGCCGAGTTTATGAAAGAGCATTATTTCTGTACCTATTATGATGCGGTAAAAACAATGCTTCCTGCGGGTATAAATTACAAAATCACAACGCTTTATGGTGTTCGTGAGGGTGTAGATGAAGAAGAGCTTTCCGAAGAACAGCAAAGAATTTTTGCTTACCTTCATTCAAAAAGAAAAGCCGTAAAGTCCGATAAAATTCTTGACGATTTCGGATTAGATAACACGGTTATTCTTGAAGATATGGTAAAGTCTGGCTATCTTTACAAATCCGATGAGGCTTTCAGAAAGGTTTCGGATGCGGTTATGAAAATGGCTGCGCCTACGGAACTTGCCGACAGCGACAATATCAAGCTTACCGAAAAGCAGAAAGCCGTTCTCGACCTTATCAAAATGACAGGCGGAACTTCCGTTAAAGAGGTTTGTTACTTCACGGGTGTTACAACGGGCGTTACGGACGCACTTTATAAAAAAGGTCTTATCTACTATTATGACGAAGAAGTGTTCCGCATTGAGGACAGAACAAAGGATGAAAGCCTTGCCCCTGTTGCATTGTCAGAACAACAGCAGACAGCCTGCGATAATCTCTATGCAGAATATGCCGATTCAAAACCGCATACAAGCCTTTTGTTCGGTGTTACAGGTTCGGGAAAAACAAGCGTTTTTATGAAACTGATTGAGCGTGTAATAAACGATAACAAGGGAATCATCGTTATGGTGCCTGAAATTTCGCTTACACCGCAGTTTGTTTCAACCTTTTCAAAGCGTTTCGGCGAGCAGATTGCCGTATTTCACAGCGCACTTTCACTCGGTGAAAGGCTTGACGAATATAAACGCGTTAAAAAAGGTCTTGCAAAAATCGTTATAGGAACACGAAGTGCCGTGTTTGCTCCGTTTGAAAAAGTCGGTCTTATCATAATGGACGAGGAACAGGAGTACAGCTATAAGTCGGAAAGCTCCCCCAGATATCACGCAAGAGAAATCGCAAAATTCAGATGCAGCTATGATAATGCCCTGCTTGTTCTAAGCTCGGCAACCCCGTCGGTTGAATCATATTACTACGCAGAAAACGGAAGATATTCGCTTAACACGCTCACCGAGAGGTACGGCGATGCGGTTTTGCCGAAGGTTGTTGTCGCAGACATGAATGTTGAACAGCAAAACGGCAATGTAACGGGATTTTCCGAAACCCTGCTTGAAAATCTGCACTATAATCTTGAAAATAACAAGCAGTCAATTCTGCTTTTAAACAGAAGAGGGCACAATACATTTGTAACCTGCCGAATGTGCGGCGAACCTGTTGTGTGTCCCAACTGTTCAATATCGCTCACATATCACAGCGCAAACCGCAGATTGATGTGTCACTACTGCGGATATTCCGCACCTTACACGGATGAATGTCCGTCCTGTCACAGCAAATCTTTAAGATTTGGAGGAACAGGCACTCAAAAGGCTGAAAGTGAAATTTCAGAGCTTTTTCCCGATGCAAGGATTTTGCGTATGGATACCGACGCAACATCTTCAAAATCATCCTATGAAAGGATGATAACGGCATTTGCAGACGGTAAGTACGATATTCTTGTGGGAACACAAATGGTTGCAAAGGGACTCAATTTTCCCAATGTGACGCTTGTGGGTGTTCTCAACACTGACTATATGCTGTATGCCGATGATTACAGAAGCTACGAAAGAACATTTTCTCTTTTAACTCAGGTAGTCGGCAGAAGCGGCAGAGGGGCGTCAAAGGGTATGGCTGTTATTCAATCCTACACTCCCGACAACCTCATAATCTCTATGGCGGCAAGGCAGGATTATCTTGCCTTTTACAGCACCGAAATTCAGGTCAGAAAAGCAATGCTTTATCCGCCTTTTGCAGATATTTGCGTAATCGGCTTTTCGGGGGAAAAACAGCAGCTTACAATGAAAGCCGCCAACAGCTTTTTGCAATGCTTTGTCAGTCACGCAAAAAGCGAATATCCTGCCATTCCTTTGAGAATACTCGGTCCGTCACCTGCAAGCGTTGTTAAGGTGAGCAATAAATTCAGATATAAACTTATAATAAAATGTAAGAATAACCGTGATTTCAGAACACTTCTCTCAGCGGTTATGATAGAATTTGCAAAGAACAAGGAATTTGGAAGGGTCAGCACATATGCGGATATGAACGCTCTGACCTGTTAGTGAAAGGAATATAATTTATGGCTTTAAGACAAATTGTAAAAGAGGGCGACAGCGTTCTCACCAAAAAATGCAGACCTGTCGTAAAGTTTGATGACCGCCTTGCGGAACTTATTGACGATATGATCGAAACCTTGCACAAGGCTGAGGGAGTGGGACTTGCCGCTCCTCAGGTCGGAATTTTAAGAAGAGTTGTAGTTATTGATGTCGGCGAAGGTCCGATTGAACTTGTAAATCCGAAAATTATCGCTTACAGCGGCAAGCAGGAAACTCTTGAAGGCTGTCTTTCAATCCCCGGCAAGTGGGGTTACACAGTAAGGCCCGATTATGTAAAGGTTAAGGCTCAGGACAGACACGGTGACGAATTTGTTATTGACGGCAAGGATTTGCTTGCAAAGGCTTTTTGTCACGAACTCGACCATCTTGAGGGAATTCTCTTTACTCAGGTTGCAACAAGAATGTTGACTCCTGCCGAAATTGAAGAAATGAATAGCTGATAAACAGGTGAAGATATGAAAATAATTTATATGGGTACTCCGGATTTTGCCGTACCTGCACTCAAGGCTCTTGCAAATTCGGAGCATAAGGTTTGTGCCGTGTTTACACAACCCGACAAGCCGAGGGGAAGAAAGATGATAATGACTCCTCCCGATGTCAAGGTGTGCGCAGAAAAGCTGAACATTCCCGTGTATCAGCCCGAAACCTTTAAGGACGGCAAACCTCTTGAAATTATCAATAAATATAATCCCGATGTCATTGTTGTTGCGGCTTACGGAAAAATTCTTCCCAAGTCGGTTCTTGACTCTGCAAAGTACGGCTGCATCAATCTTCACGGCTCGCTTTTGCCTAAATACAGAGGTGCATCTCCTATTCAGCAGAGCGTATTAAACGGTGACAGGGAAACCGGTGTAACTGCTATGCAAATGGATGTCGGACTTGACACGGGCGATATTCTGAAGGTCGTTAAAACGGAAATCGGTGTGAACGAAACCTCGGGAGAGCTTTATGACCGTCTTTCTCTTATGGGCGGAGAGCTTATTCTTGACACGCTTTCTGGTCTTGAAAAGGGCGAAATCACTCCGATTAAGCAGGATGAAAGCCTTGCAACGCACACTTCAAAAATTGACAAATCACTTTGTCCTATTGATTTTGCAAAACCGGCCTTTGAGGTGCATAATAAAATCAGAGGACTTAATCCGTGGCCGATTGCCACAACCGAAATTAACGGTAAAAAGATAAAGGTTCATTCTTCTTTGCTCTGTGAAAAGAGCGGAAAAGCGGGAACTGTAATCAGCACAAAACCGCTGATTGTTGCCTGCGGTGAAAAGTCGGTTGAGCTTTGTGAAATTCAGCCTGAGGGCAAAAAGAAAATGACCGCCGAGGCATTTCTTGCCGGCCACAGGCTTTCTGTCGGCGATGTAATCGGTTAAAAATTCCCGTCTGCAATATGCAGACAGAAAGGTGTTTGATTTATGGGCTTCTTTTACGGATTTGATATGACCTATCTTGTGTTTATTGTTCCTTGTATCATAATAACGCTGATTTGTCAGGTCAAAGTTAAAACAACTTTTTCCAAATATTCACAGATAAGAAATTCAAGAAATATGACAGGCGCTCAGGCGGCTGAATATGTTCTTCGTCAGCACGGTGTAACAGGCGTCAGAATTGAGCATGTTGCAGGCAGTATGACAGACCATTTTGACCCGAGAACAAATGTAATCAGACTTTCCGACACGGTTTTTAACAGCACCTCCGTTGCGGCTGTAGGCGTTGCCTGTCATGAGGCAGGTCATGCGGTTCAGCACGCAGAAAATTATCTGCCTAACAGAATCCGTTCGTTTATTCTTCCTGTTGCAAGACTCGGTTCAAGCCTCAGTTGGATTTTTATTATAGTCGGTCTTTGTTTTACACAGAGAGTAGGGTTTGTATTTCTTTATATAGGTATAATCCTGTTTGCGCTTTCCGTACTCTTTACAATCGCAACACTTCCCGTAGAGTTCAATGCGTCAAAAAGAGCACTTGAAACAATCAGAAACGGCGATCTTCTTTACGGTGAAGAATACACAGGAGCAAAGAGAGTGCTTCAGGCAGCCGCAATGACATATGTTGCAGCGGCTCTTACTGCAATTATGCAGCTTTTAAGATTGATTGTAATTGCGAACAATCGCAGAAGATAATTTATTTTGGAGATTAAAATGGCAAATACACGCAATATTGCACTGAATGTGCTGCTTAAAATTGAAAATGAGGGAGCATATTCAAATATTGCTTTGAATAATGCCATAAAGGAAAACCGTCTTTCGGGTGTTGACAGCTCTTTTGTGTCAGCACTCGTTTACGGTGTTCTGGAAAGAAGAATCACGCTTGATTATATTATCAGAGCCTATTCTAAAATTCCGTTAAGGAAAATTGAAACAAAAACGAAAAATATTCTCCGCCTTGGAATACTTCAGCTTTTGTTTATGGACAAAGTTCCCGACAGTGCGGCAGTCAACGAAAGCGTTAATCTTGCCAAAAAGCACAAGCTTCAAAAGTCTTCGGGCTTCATAAACGGAATCCTTCGCAATATCACAAGGGCAGAGGTTAAATATACATTACCCGATGAAAAGGACAGGGTTCGATATCTTTCGGTAAAATATTCCGTTCCCGAAAGTATCGTTAAATTGTGGGTTAATTCTTACGGAGAAAATAACGCCGAACAGCTTTTGGCATCTCTTAACGGCAGAGCCAAAATCTGTTGTCGTGTTAATACCCTCAGAACAGATGCAGACACATTAATTAAGAAATTATCCGATGAGGGCGTTGTTGCGGAAAAAATCCCGTTTATCGACAACGCACTCTATCTTGAAAATACAGGCTCGGTCGAAAGACTCAGAGCGTACAAGTCGGGACTTTTTCATATTCAGGATGCGTCAAGCCAGCTTTGTGTGAATTTTCTTGACGCAAAGCCTCGCAATATTATGCTTGATGTGTGTTCCGCACCCGGTGGAAAATCATTTACGGCTGCTCAGTATATGAACAATCGCGGCAGAATTTTCTCCTGTGATATGTTCGACCATAAATCGAAACTGATTTCAGCAGGTGCTAAAAGACTCGGCATCACTTGCATTTCAACGCTTCTGCGTGATGCTTTAACCAATGACACGGCACTTCCTGTGGCAGACAGGATTCTATGCGATGTTCCTTGCAGCGGTCTTGGAATTATGTCAAGAAAGCCTGAAATCAGATACAAGGACGACCTTATATCCAACGATTTGCCCGATTTGCAGTACGGGATTCTCTGTGCAAGTGCGAAAAATCTTGCAGTAGGCGGTAAGCTTATCTATTCTACCTGTACATTGAATCCTGAAGAAAACAATAAAAACACAAAGCGTTTTCTTAAGGAACATCCCGATTTTTACGGAGTACCGTTAAAACTTCCAAACGGAATTACCCGTGCATTTGATGAAGAACCATACGAAATAACACTTATGCCGCACACCTGCGGAACAGACGGATTTTACATCAGCTTATTCGGAAAGAAGGCGTCAAATTGAATAATTTAACGGATATCAAGTCAATGACGCTTGATGAGCTGACTGATTTTGTTACAGAAAACGGGTTTCCAAAGTTCAGAGCAAAGCAGATTTATGATTGGTTGTACAAAAATGTGACCGATTTTGACGATATGCGTAACATTTCCGCTGATTTAAAGACTTTTTTAAAATCAAGTTGTTACATTTCTGTTGCAAATATTGAAAAAAAACTTGTTTCAAGGTATGATAAAACAGTCAAGTACCTTTTTTCGTTTAATGACGGCGAATGCGTAGAGTCTGTTGTAATGAGTTACAAGCACGGATATTCAATTTGTATCTCAACACAGGTTGGGTGCAAAATGGGCTGCACATTTTGTGCAACAGGCAAAAGCGGTTTTTCACGAAGCCTTGCACCGTCAGAAATGCTCGGACAGATTGAAACGGCACAGCGTGATCTTAACATAAGAATTTCTAACATTGTTCTTATGGGAATGGGTGAGCCGCTTGATAATTTTGACAATGTTGTAAAATTTCTTCGACTGGTTTCGTCCGACAACGGTCTTAACATAGGAATGCGGCATATAACGCTCTCAACCTGCGGTATAGTTCCAAAAATTTATGAACTTGCAAAACTTCATCTCGGAATAACGCTTTCCGTTTCATTACACGCGCCGAACGATGAGATAAGACAGCGAACAATGCCCATTGCAAGAAAGTATTCTATTGAAGAATTATTAAAGGCTTGTTCGGATTATTTCAAAACAACGGGCCGCAGAGTTACATTTGAATACTCTATGATAAGCGGAGTTAATGACAGTGATGAAAACGCAAGAGAGCTTGCAAAACGACTTGAGGGTACACAAAGCCATGTTAATTTGATTCCCGTCAACACAGTTGAGGGAACAGGCTACTTAAAAAGCAATATTAAAAGACAGCAGGCATTCATAAAGATTCTTGCTGCCAAAAATATCGGAGCAACCGTGCGCAGAACACTCGGAAGCGACATAAACGCATCGTGCGGTCAGCTCAAAAGAAAGCATATTGAAGAAGGAGGTAAATAACTTGGAAGTATTCAGCAAAAGTGATATAGGACTTGTTCGTAATCAGAATCAGGATGACTGTCGCTTCGGAGTTATTTCTCCCAGCTGTGTCTGGGCAGTTGTGTGCGACGGAATGGGCGGTGCAAACGGCGGTAATATTGCCAGTGCAACAGCCGTTGAGTATATCAGCACCAAAATTACCGATTTGTACAAAGACGATATGACCAAAGAGCAGATTGGCGAGCTTATGGCAGAAATTGTTGTCAATGCCAATATGAAGGTTTTTGAAATGTCAATGAAAGACCCGGAGCTCACGGGTATGGGAACAACCTGCGAATTTGTCTTTGTAAAGGATACGACCGTTCATGTTGTTCATGTCGGTGACAGCCGCACATACGCAATCAGAGGCGGCAAAATCAAACAGCTTACAGAGGATCATTCCGTTGTTCAGGAAATGGTTCGCAGAGGCGAGCTTACATATGAGCAGGCACAAAATCATCCTAACAAGAACTTTATAACAAGAGCGCTCGGCATCAAGCCGTCGGTGCGTCTTGACTATATTGAAGCCAACTTTATTTACGGTGATGTCCTTCTCATTTGTACCGACGGACTTTCCAATTGCGTCACAACAGGAGATATGGTAAAAATATGTCATGAAAACCGTGGTGAGGGTCTTATCACAAAGCTTGTTGACAAGGCCAAAGACGGTGGCGGTTCTGATAACATTACAGTTACCGTGATTTACTAAGGATAGGAGTTGACTGTTTTGGACAAATATTTGGGCAAAAGACTTGACGGAAGATATGAAATCCATGAGCTTATCGGTGTCGGCGGTATGGCAAATGTTTACCGTTGTACCGATACTGTAGATGACCGTGAAGTTGCCGTAAAGATTCTTAAGGACGAATATCTTAATAACGAGGAGTTTATCCGCCGCTTTAAAAACGAATCAAAGGCCATTGCGATGCTTTCACATCCGAATATTGTAAAGGTGTATGATGTAAGCTTTGGCGATATGATTCAGTATATTGTAATGGAATACATCGACGGCATTACACTCAAGGAATATATTGATCAGCAGGGCATAATTGAGTGGAAGGATGTAATTCACCTTACAACACAGATTTTAAAGGCTTTGCAGCATGCTCATGAGTGCGGAATTGTGCACCGTGACATCAAGCCGCAGAATATTATGCTTTTGCAGGACGGTACAATCAAGGTTACTGACTTTGGCATTGCGAGATTTTCAGATAAATCAACACGCACAATGACCGAGCAGGCAATCGGTTCTGTTCATTACATTGCACCCGAACAGGCAAGAGGAAATGCAACAGACGGCAAGACGGATATTTACTCTGTCGGTGTAATGCTCTATGAGATGCTCACAGGCAAGCTTCCGTTTGATGGCGACAGTGCCGTAACAATTGCACTTATGCAGTTGCAGTCAACACCAAAGCGTCCCCGTGAGATTAACCCGGGTATTCCAATCGGTCTTGAACAGATTACAATGAAGGCCATGGAAAAGCTTCCGTCAAATCGTTACACCTCTGCCGCCGAGATGCTTTCAGATATTGAAAGATTCAGACTTAATCCCTCAATTGTGTTTGACTACGGTAATAAATCATTCGTTGATGACCAGCCTACAAAGTTTGTTCATTCATTGCGTGACAGCGGTGTAGACAAAAAGGTTGCAGGTGATGCAACAAAGGTTGTTGATATGCCGGAAGATAATGTTGTTGTTAAGGAAGATAAGTTTGCTGACGAGGATTTTGTTAAGGAACACAAGCCGTCATACTACGCAATTAAAGGTATTGTAATTGCCGCTGTAGCGGTTTGCGCAATTTTCTTTGCACTTGCAATGCTGAGAGGCTGTTCAACCTCTCAGGCAAAGGATGTTGAAGTTCCGGACTATGTCGGCAAAGCCTTTGTTTCTGTAAAAGAAAATAATCCGAATGATTTCCAGTTCGAGGTAAAAAGCGAATACGATGAATCCAAAGAAATGGGTGTTATTCTCGATCAGGAGCCAAAAGGCGGTTCCATGAAAGTAAAGTCCGGCTCGACTATCACGGTCACTGTAAACGGTAAGGATACAGAGGTTTCTGTTCCTTTCATAACAAACTACAGCGAAAGTGAAGCGACTCAGGCTCTTAAGGATAAAAACCTGATTCCGGAAATTATATATGTTGAAAACACCAAAACTCCCAAGGGCTACACGATTGAAAGCTTCCCAAAGGCAGGAGTTAAGACTACAATCGGTTCTACCGTTTATGTGTATGTAGCCGGCGGTAAGCGAACAGATAAGGTTACACTTCCTTCGGTAGACGGACTTACACTTTCAGAAGCCAAAAAGACACTTGTTGATCTTGGACTTACGGTTGAAACTGTAACCGATGATGACAGTAAAGAACCAAAGGATACAGTTCTCGGTATGACACCTCTCCAGTACGGCAAGGTTGACGCAGGCTCTGTTATAACGCTTACGGTAAGCTCAGGTCTTGGCGATATAAACACGGTGAACATCTTTGTCGATCTGCCGTCGGATGTTGAGGATTCGGTTGATATGACGGTAATTGTTGACGGTGCTGTTGATTCACAAAATTCAAAAACGCTTGTGCCAAAGTATAATAAGACCTATACTCTTGAGCTTAAGGGTTCAGGCACCTCAAGTGTGGTAATTCAGCTTGACGGTCAGGCTTACAGAGAGTATTCTGTAGATTTTGCAACTACAACGGTTACAACAACTGCGTCACATGATTATGTTGTTCCGACAACCGCTCCGCCTGAAACAGAACCGACGACACAGTATTACACAGATCCGTATGTTGAGCCTGACACAACCGTTCAGCCGGTTACGGATGATCCTGAACTTTAATCGGTGAAGTATGGATACTAAAAGTGGAATTTTAATGAAGTCAATCGGCGGGTTCTATTATGTTCGTGCCGATGACGCAGATTACGAATGTAAGGCAAGGGGGAGTTTTCGCAAAAACGGAAACTCTCCCGTGGCAGGCGATAAGGTGAAGATTTCCGTTCCGAATGACGGTTTTTGTGCGATAGAAGAAATTCTCCCACGCAAAAACAAGCTCCGCAGACCTGCCCTTGCAAACCTTGATATTCTCGTTCTTGTGTGTTCAACTGTTGAGCCGCTGCCGAATTTTACTGTTATAGACAAAATGACTGCGGCGGCAGTAAATAACAATATGGAACCTGTGATTGTCGTTACAAAAAACGACCTTGAAAACGGTGACAGGATTGCCGATATTTACAGACACGCAGGTTTTCGTGTTTTTCTTTGTTCCGATGATTCTTCTTCTCAAACGGAAGAGCTTAAAAGCTATCTTCACGGTAAGGTTTCGGCATTTATCGGCAACAGCGGTGTGGGCAAGTCTACTTTGCTCAACAGGCTGTTTCCATCGCTTTCACTCGAAACGGGACAGACAAGTAAAAAGCTTGGCCGAGGCAGACACACAACAAGAGTTGTTGAGCTGTTTGAGCTGGACGGCTGTTTTGTAGCCGATACACCCGGATTTTCAACGGTCGACCTTCAAAGATACGAAATGATTGACAAAACTCAGTTGCAGTATTGCTTTCCTGAGTTTGAAAAATACATCGGTGAGTGTATGTTTACTTCATGTTCCCACACCTGCGAAAAGGGTTGCAGAATACTTGAAGCACTTTCTGACGGTGAAATTGAAGAAACCCGTCACCGCAGTTATACCCAGATGTACAACGAGGTTAAAGATATCAAATTATGGCAGATAAAGGAGTAATTATGCGTTGTGTGATTATTTCAGGCTCGCCTGACACAAATTCGGATTTTTTGTCCGAGGTCATAAAACCTGATGATTATGTGATATGTGCCGACAGGGGCTGCGATTTTGCAAAACAGGCAGGGATTACTCCGAATCTTGTTGTGGGCGATTTTGATTCAGAGCCAAATGTCTTGTTCCCGAATACCAAAACTGTTCGTCTTATTCCCGAAAAGGATGACACCGACACTATGCATTCTGTCGGCTTGGCGCTTGAAAAGAATTTTGATACGATAGTGATTCTCGGTGCATTGGGAGGAAGATTTGACCATAGCTTTGCAAATGTGGCAGTTCTTTCTTATATTCACGAACACGGAAGTAAGGGTGTTCTTCTCTCTGAAAACGAGAAAATTGAATTTCTTTCTGTCGGTCATTATGAATATAAAAATATGAAAGGAAAAACTTTTTCATTGTTTCCTTTCGGCTGTCCAAGCGTTTGCGTCAGCTACTCCGATACAAAATATCCGCTTGATAAATACTGTATTTCAAGCAGCGTTACTTTGGGTGTTTCCAATATATTTACTTCTGATATGGCAACAATTGATATATATGACGGAAATGCAATACTTATAATCAATTTGAAAGAATGTTGATTTTGTTATTTGATATTGCATTAAAATGTATCTTGTACATACCGTGTGTAATGTCAACATTATATGGGGGTATAGCTCAGCTGGGAGAGTGTCTGACTGGCAGTCAGAAGGTCACGGGTTCGAGCCCCGTTATCTCCACCAATTTATGTCATAACAATATTTGCAAAGAATTATTATTTTTTCGGATTTGCAATAACAAAATTGTAATTATATTAACACTTTGAAGACTTGAAAAGAAATATGTTTTTATGGTATAATTCTTTTTAGACAAAATTTGAAATTGAAACTTATTTGGAGTTGAGTAATAATATGTCATTGTGTATGGGATGCATGCAGGAAATAGGTGACAATAAGATTTGCCCGTCCTGCGGATTTGATACAACAGAAAAACAGCAGGCTCCTTTTTTACCGTACGGAACTATTCTTCAAAACCGCTATATTGTCGGTGCAGGAATTGATACCAACGGTGAAAGCACGCGCTATATTAGCCACGACAAACAGACAGGTGACATCGTAATCATCTGTGAATTTCTTCCCATCGGACTTTTTTCCCGTGACGAGGGAACTGCAGAGGTTAAAATTAACTATGAAAATCGTCTGGTTTATAATAAGCTCAAAGATGATTTTCTCAACTATTATAAAATTCTTTCCGAGCTTCGTGAATTGTCTGCTCTTATGAATGTTCACAACATTTTTGAAGAGAACAACACGGTTTATGTTGTTGAGGAAAACGAGGATCTCATTCCTTTTGAAGAGTATGTTGAACGCAGTAACGGTCATCTTGAGTGGGATATTGCACGACCGCTTTTTATGCCTGTAATTTCCGCTCTTGAAGCTCTTCATAAGAGAGGCGTCGGTCACTATGCAATCGCGCCTAAAAATATGTATATAACGGCAACGGGTAAGGTTAAGATTTCCGGATTTGCATCTGAAAATGAACGCAAAAGAGGTACGCCTCTTAAATCACAGCTTTTCTCGGGAAGTGCTGCTCCCGAACAGTACGATGACAATTTTCCGCTTGACGATATTACCGATATTTACGGCTTTTGTGCAACGCTTTTCTATGCGCTTACAGGTCATATGCCAAAGAGTGCCGTTGAGCGCCGTAAGGACAGCAGACTTCTTATGAGCACAACAACCGTAAAGCGGCTCCCACCGCATGTTGTTTCGGCTCTTGCAAACGGCTTGCAGGTTGAAAGAGAAAACCGTATCACAGATTTTGACGAGCTTCGTTCTCAGCTTTCCGTTGCCCATACAGCAAAGGCAATTCAGGATGAAATCTCAAGAACCGCAAGTATGAATCTCTCAAAGAACGAGCGTAAGCGCAAAACCTCTAACGGTATGTCGCACGCGTCAATAATTATTATTGCTGCCGCTGTAACAGTCCTTGTTCTCGGTATCGCAGGCGTATTTTGGCTGATGCAGAACCCTCTTGCCGGAATGTTTGCTAACAATACCGACGCAAGCGTAAGCTCTACTCAGAGTACCGAGTGGACAGGTGCAACAATTCCGAACTATGTGGGAATGACATATGAAGATGCCGTAAAGAGTGCCGAAGGCAACAGTAATATCACAATTTACAGAACGCTTAACGACGAATACAGTGATGACTATGCAGAGGGTAAGATTATGTCGCAGTCACCTGCCGCAGGCTCAAAAATTACGCAGGAAGATTCGGTTGTAGTAAGTATCTGCGTAAGCAAGGGTTCACAGATGAGAACTCTCCCAAAGGTTGAGGGCGAAAAGCTTGATTCCGTAGCGTCGGACATTGCCGCTCAGGGACTTCTTGCAACTGCAGAGTATGAGTACAGTGACAAGGTTGCCGAGGGCAGAGTTATCCGCTATAAGGAACATGTTGAGGGTGATACTCTTGAATACGGTTCAACTGTAATTCTCATTGTCAGCAAAGGCAAAGAACAGACAAATACGCAATCATCAAACTGATTAACTAAACAACATAGCTTTTAAGACGGACTTTTTCGGTTCGTCTTATTTTTTTTGATAAAACGAGAATTATTATTAAATATCGTAATATGCCCGATAAAAATCACATTATAAAAATTTTCAGAAAACTGTCACAAAATAAAGGTCAAAAATAGTCAAATTTCTCTTGACATTTTTTGAAAATGGTATAAAATATAATTAGCACTCAGGAAACAAGAGTGCTAACCAATTGAAATGCAATTTATAAATTTTTACAGGAGGCTGTATTTATGACAATCAAACCATTACTCGACAGAGTCGTTTTAAAAGTTGAAGAAGCTGAGGAGAAAACAAAGAGCGGCATCATTCTTTCATCTGCTGCTCAGGAAAAGCCACAGTTCGCATCCGTTGTTGCTGTTGGCCCCGGCGGTGTCGTTGACGGCAAGGAAGTAAAAATGTATGTCAGCGTTGGCGATAAGGTAATCGCAAGCAAATATGCAGGCACACAGGTAAAGATTGACGGCGAAGAGTACACAATCGTGAACCAGTCAGACATACTCGCAACTCTTGAATAATTAACTGTTAAATATACGGAGGTAATTTACAATGGCTAAACAAATCGCATACGGCGAAGAGGCAAGAAAGGCTTTAATGAAAGGTATCGACCAGCTCGCAGATACCGTAAAAATCACACTCGGTCCTAAGGGCAGAAATGTTGTTCTTGACAAAAAGTTCGGTGCTCCGCTCATCACAAATGACGGTGTAACAATTGCAAAGGAAATTGAGCTTGAAGATCCTTTTGAAAATATGGGTGCTCAGCTTGTAAAGGAAGTTTCTATCAAGACTAACGATATCGCAGGCGACGGCACTACAACAGCTACACTTCTTGCTCAGGCTCTTATCAGAGAGGGTATGAAGAATGTAACTGCAGGCGCTAACCCAATGGTACTTAAAAAGGGTATTGCAGACGCTGTAAATGTTGCAGTTGAGGCTGTAAAGAAAAACAGCAAGCAGGTATCGGGTACAGACGATATCGCAAGAGTTGCCACAGTTTCATCACAGGATGAATTTATCGGTAAGCTCATTGCAGAGGCTATGGAAAAGGTTACAACAGACGGTGTTATCACAGTTGAGGAGTCAAAGACAGCCGAAACATACAGTGAGGTTGTTGAGGGTATGATGTTCGACAGAGGTTACATCGCTCCTTATATGGTTACTGATACAGATAAGATGGTTGCAGAGCTTGACAATCCGCTTATCCTCATTACAGACAAGAAGATTTCAACTACACAGGAAATTTTACCGCTTCTTGAGCAGATTGTTCAGATGGGCAAGAAGCTCCTTATCATTGCCGAAGATGTTGAGGGCGAGGCTCTTACAACTCTCGTACTTAACAAACTCAGAGGCACATTCACTTGTGTTGCAGTAAAGGCTCCGGGCTTTGGCGACAGAAGAAAAGAAATGCTTCAGGATATTGCAACTCTCACAGGCGGTACTGTAATCACGTCCGACCTCGGTCTTGAACTCAAGGATACAACAGTTGACCAGCTCGGTACTGCCCGTCAGGTTAAGATTGAAAAGGAAAACACAATCATTGTTGACGGTGCAGGCGATAAAGAAGCTATCAAGGGCAGAGTTGCTCAGATCAGACAGCAGATTGAAACAACAACATCTGACTTTGACCGTGAAAAGCTTCAGGAGCGTCTTGCAAAGCTCGCAGGCGGCGTAGCAGTTATCAAGGTTGGTGCTGCAACAGAAGTTGAAATGAAAGAAAAGAAGCTCCGTATTGAGGATGCTCTTGCCGCTACAAAGGCTGCTGTTGAAGAGGGTATCGTAGCAGGCGGCGGTATCGCTTGCATGAACGCTATTCCGGCTGTTGCTGAGTTCGTTGACACTCTCGAGGGTGACGCTAAGACAGGTGCTAAGATTGTTCTTAAAGCACTTGAAGAACCACTTCGTCAGATTGTTGCTAACGCAGGTCTTGAGGGCAGCGTAATCTGCGAGAATGTTAAGAAGGCTAACAAGGTTGGCTATGGCTTCAACGCTCTTACAGAGGAATACACAGATATGGTTTCGGCAGGTATCGTTGACCCGACAAAGGTTACTCGTTCAGCTCTCCAGAACGCAAGCTCTGTTGCAGCAATGGTTCTTACAACAGAATCACTTGTTACAGACATCAAAGAGCCTGCAGCTCCGGCAGCTCCCGCAGCACCTGATATGGGCGGAATGTACTAATCCCGTAAGCTTATAATATTATAGATAAATTTTACCGCAGACTCAAAAGGTCTGCGGTAATTTTATGCTCAAATCCTTTTTCTTGCTTTTTGTCGAAAGGTATATTATAATTTAAATATGGATAAAAAATTCACACGGAAAACAGGTGATTTTATGAAGATAAAAGAAGATTTTGTTCTGCGAAAGGTTGCAGATTCGTATGTTGTAGTTCCCGTAAATAAGCTGACGCTTGATTTTAACGGAATTATTAACCTTAACGAAACAGGTGCATTCCTTTTTGAAAAGCTCCAAAACGATTGCGAAAAGGCTGATTTACTCAGTGCAATGCTTGATGAGTATGAAGTGAGCGAACAAAAAGCGAGTGCCGATATTGATTCCTTTATCAAAAAGCTGGAAGAGGCTGATGTCCTTGAATAAAGATGTAAATCTTGATGATGTGATGCAGATTATTGCCGAAAAGCTTGACGCGGGCGGCACGGTCACATTCAATCCAAGGGGGACAAGTATGCTTCCGATGCTCCGTGACGGTGACGATACGGTAGTTTTATCAAAACCGAAGGGAAGGCTCCATCTTTTTGATTTGCCCTTATACAGGAGAAAAGACGGCTCATATGTGCTTCACAGAGTTGTAAACTTTGGCGGTGACGGCAGTTACACGATGTGCGGCGATAATCAGTTTGAGGTTGAAAAGGGCATTACCGATGAGGACATAGTAGGGGTCGTAACGGCTTTTTACAGAAAAGGCAAGCCTTATAAAGTTAATTCGCTGAAGTACAGAGCCTATCTTGAATTTATGTTCTATTCAAAGCCCATAAGACGGGTTATAGTTTCAATTGTTGTAAGAACCAAAAATACATTTGGTAAATTAAAACCGAAAAAAGGAAATAAAAATGAAGAAACATCTTAATGATAATGAAAAAATTGAATTCAAATATCTGCTTGAACTTGTTTCTTCGTCTGTAAACGGCACAGCACCTCCGATTCCTTACGAGGGGATAAAATGGCAGTCGATAAAGATGCTTGCAAAGTATTGCAGTGTGGAAGCTCTTGTTGCCAATGCGGTTTTGACGCTTGACAAAAAATATGTTTCCCCCGAAGTATATGCAAAATTCAAGCAGGAGTTATCGGCTGAAATGCTGATTGACGGAAATCTCTCATATGAAACCGAAAAGATTCTCAAGGCTTTTGATGAAAACAAAATTAAGAATATTCCCTTAAAGGGCTATTTTATGAAAAAGGAATATCCTCGTTCCGATTTCCGTTCCGTGTCTGATGTTGATATTCTGTTTGACAGAAAGCAGATTGATTCGGTCAAAAAAGTATTTTCCAAACTCGGATACACTTTTCTGAATGAAGATGACAACCAGTATCATTTTGAAAAAAAACCGATGATGAACATTGAAATGCATGCAACTCTTGTCCATGAAAACGAGGAATCCTATCCGTTGCTTGTTAATCAGCTTGACCGTTCAATAAAGCGTGACGGCTACAGCTATTCATATGAAATGAGCCATGAGGACTTTTATATTTATATGCTTGTTCATAACTCGAATCATTTCAGAATCGGCGGAATGGGAGCAAGAATGGTGCTTGACAGCTATGTTTTCTTGAAAAATCATCAATCTGAGCTTGATTATGACTATCTTAATGTGATGCTTGAAAAGATCGGTATTGCAAAGTATGAAAAGCGTGTTCGTGAGATTGCGTTCAACTGGTTTGCAAAGCCACAGGCTGAACTTAAATTTGATGATATCGAAGAATATATTCTGCTCAGCGGTACACTCGGCAGGGTAGATGTTGGCACGATGATAAATTCCCACAAGACAATTACCGAGAATAACAAATCAAAGTTCTCATATCTTGTGTCCTCTATATTTCCACCAAAATCCGAAATGCAGTATAAGTATCCATATGTAAAAAAAACACCGTTCCTTTTACCGATTTCATGGTGTCATATGTGGGGAAAAAGGCTTTTTGTAGACAGAGATATCAATTTTAAATCGGGTATCAAAAACCGTATGTCATACACGGATGAAGATGTAAAATTGTACAAGTCCCTTTTGGATGAAATGGGTTTTGACGGTATTGGGATAAATAATTTCGGAAATTGAATATGCAAATCAACCTCCCGACAGTTTTTGCTGTCGGTTTTTTTGCATAATTAAGGTAAATTTGAAAATAATATTACAAGATATTATTTTGAGGTGATACCCATATATGATCAGAATTATTACCGATTCAGCCGCTGATTTTGAACATTCCGAAAGCGAAAGACTCGGCATTTCAACGGTACCTCTGGCTGTGTTTATTGACGGAAAGGAATATAAGGATGATTTTCTTCATTCAAAGGAACGCTTTTACAGGCTTGCAAAGCTGTCGAAAACTTTGCCGAAAACCTCTCAACCGTCACCGTATGTTTACGAATGTGTCTTAAAAAAGGCGAGAGATAACGGTGACTCGGTTGTTATTATAACTGTTTCCTCTGCATTAAGCGGTTCATATCAGAGTGCAGTTCTTGCAAGAGATTTGCTCGGATATGAAAATTGTTATGTTGTTGACAGCAAATCTGCCTCAGCCGGACAAAAACTTGTTGTGAAAGAAGCTCTGCGGCTTCGTGACAATGGGTTTACGGCTGAAGAAATTGCGGATTCTCTTTTAAAATTCAGAAAAAGAATTATAGTTTATGCCTGCATAGATGATATGAAGTATCTGTATGGCGGCGGCAGACATACAAATGCCGCTGCATTACTCGGCTCAACAGGGAGAATAAAGCCTGTAATCAGTATTGCCGAGTCGGGCAGTGTAGCTTTTGAGGCGAAGACAATCGGAATGCGCCACGGTATGAATCATATGCTGATGTCATTGAAAAAATACGAAATAGACTCAAATTATCCGCTTTATATAATGCACACCAATTCAAGAAACCTTGCATTGTATTTTTCAAAGCTGATAATTTCAAAAGGAGTTGTATTTGATGAGGGCGGTATCGTCAGCGTAGGTTGTGTTGTCGGCAGTCATATAGGAGAGGGCAGCACGGGTATTGCATTTGTCAAAAAAGAGTAAAGAAAAAGCGGACATAATTAACTGTCCGCTTCAATCATTTTATCAGGCTTTTTCGTTTTCTTTCTTTTCGGGAATTTCTTTAAGCTTTCCGACAAATTCTTTGATTTTTGTATATTTGCCGTTGAGAATACACTCAAATGCGAACGACGCTGTAGGAATCATAAGAATTATGTAAGTAAGCACATATTGTGATTTGCCCTCAAACAGCAGATGATAACCGAATGCACCCAACAGAACAAGGGGAAGCAATACTGTTTCTATGTTTGTCTTTTTGTTGAGGAACAGGAAGTAAATTCCCACCGCAAATGCTATGAAAAGAATTTGCATATATAAGTTAAAATACAGTTCAAAGAACTGTCCGATACTGCCGTCGTACATTCCTTTGCCGATCCAATTAAGCTCGTTTGTATGATTTTTAACCTTGCTTACCCAGATGCTTTCGTAGGTTGTTTCGTTCCATTGGCTGGTGATTTTCTTCGAGAAGAAGTCAATCATATAATTACTGTTCTTGCCGAAATAATTCATTCTTGATTTGATATTGCTCCAAGCCTGTGCATTTCCTGCTTTGGCATCAAGCCCCGCATTTCTGTAATCGTCAAGTGCAATACCGTTGTACCAACCGGGAGCCATATAGGAGTCGTTGATACCCATATCAAGATACATAACCTGTGTAACACCGTTTGAAAGCTTAACGCCCGAACGGTTCTCATAGCTCATAATAACAAGGTTGCTTGTTCCGACAACAGCAATGCAGATTGCAAGTGCAAACGCAATGCTCTGCCACTTTTTAGCCTTAATTGTGTGAATAATCAGCATAATAACAAACGCAACAAGATAAATCAGATTGTTGTATTTTGCAAGTGTTGAAATAACGAGAAGTACAGCACACGGAATGAGGAGCAGGTACTTGTTTGTCTGAAAATACTTGATGAGGAAGTATGATGCCCAAATTGCAAAACACATTCCTATAATATTACCATAAACGAAGGTACAGAAGAGAACAGGCTGGAAGCATCCGGCAAGCAAAAGAATTGAAATAAATTCAATCGAACGCTTTTTGAAAAGCAGTTTTGTAATGTTTGCAATTCCCAGATAAGCCGCCGCCGTACACATTACATTGAACACCTGAATGGACATTGTGCTTTCTGTGCCGAAAATTCTGTAAAAAATTTCACTTATAAACACAAAGCCAAGCTGAAACGGATAAAAGTTGTAGTAGGCATATCCGCTGTAAAAGTCGCTGTTGTAAAAACCGCTGTTGTTTTGAAATGACGAATAGTTGCCCTTTGCCGCCTGCGACGCTGTTTCATAGATGTTGTAGCTGTCAGCCGCAGGGACAGAGGTTACCGAGAATATCCACACAAGTCCCACAATCATAACAAAAGCCGCAAGACAGATTTGCATATATTTCAGATTTACCTTTGTAAAAAAGTCATAGTGCTTTTTCATTTTAAATATGAAAACAGTAAACAGAACAGTGAACAGAATGTTAAGTGCAATATTATCCGTTTGATACAAAATTACTTCACTGCCGTAATTTGCCGAATCAAATACGCTTGTCTGCACAAAGCTCATAATTGCGATGTATGCAAATGCTATGAACACGAAAAGGCAAAGAATGTTCACCGCTACATATTCAATCATACTCTGCTTTTGTACGGATGTAACCGTTTTTGCAGTCTGCTTAGATTTTTTTGAATTTTTTGAATTGTTTTTAGCTTTAGTATTACTCATATTATGTACCTGCCCAATTAAAATTCTTTCTTGACAGAACGCATAAACAGAGTACCGAGCGCCTCTTTAATATCTGTACCGTCAAATAAAACATTGTATACAGACTCAACAATCGGAAGGTCAACACCATATTCCTGACCGAGCTTGTATAACGCTTTTGATGTCATAACACCCTCGGCAAGCTTTGTAAATCTGTCTCCCTTTGCAAAGCTTTCACCGTACATCCTGTTGTGACTCCATTTTGAAAACAGGGTAGCCTCATAGTCGCCGAGATGACAAAGACCGTAAGCACTCATTTCATTGCCGCCGAGCGCCTTAATGAGTCGTGCAATTTCCCGTGTGCCTCTTGCCATCAACGCACCTTTAAGAGAGGTGTAGTTAAGACCGTCAAGCATACCTGCCGCAATGCCGATAACATTCTTAGCAGCGGCGCCGATTTCACTGCCGATAAGGTCTGTTCCAAGGTAGAATCTGATAAGGTCGCTTGTAAATTCATTTACGAGCTTTTCCTTAACCTCGTGATTATTGCTGTCGATAACCATACAGTTTGGAATTCCCCTTACATAATCCTGCGGATGTCCGGGACCGACCCACACTGCAACAGGAGTTTTGCTTTCATCAACAAACTCACCGACAACCTCGCTGAGCCTTTTGCCCGTAGTTGCCTCAACACCCTTCATGCAGAGGACAATTGTCTTGCCGTCAAGATTATATTTTGAAATGTCTGCAAAATATGAACGCAGATACTGAGATGAAATCGAAATTATAATAACTTCGGCTCTTTCAATTGCATGCTCAAGGTTTGATGATACCTCTATAGATTTTGGAAATGTGAGGTAATCGTTTTTATATGTTTCTTTAAGCTGTATGAACTCGGGAGCGTCGGCAAGCCCGCAGCTCAAAACATTATGACCGATTTTGTCGAGATACCAGGCAATGCAGCTGCCCCAGCGACCGCAACCTAAAACGGAAATATTCATATTATTACTTCTCCTGTTTATATATTATTGATATTTTATATAGCTTTAATAACAATAAAAAACCCGCCCGACCGTATGATTTTTGGAATAACCTGCCTACTTGAGTGACAGGTGGGTGCCAGCCCTTGAACTTCAGGCTCCCTTCTTCCGAGAAAACGGGAGGTCTGCACACGGTTCAAAGGAGCGAAGCTCCCGATTTAAATGTTGTAGGGTTATTTTAAAATCATTCGCGTATCGGGCAGGAATTTAAACTCACTTACCTGCAATACTATTATATGCAGAAAAAGCTATTATCAGTCGTCTTCGTCATAAAATTCTTCATTATAACGCTTTTCAAAAACAGCGGCAATTCTGTCGAGCTTTTCATCATCTTCAATTTCGGCAAGCTCTTCTTCGCCGTCAATTTCACTAACTTCAAAAATATAATACTCACCGGGATCATTTACCGCGTCCTCCGGATTTTCAAAGAAAGGATAGAGCACATAAAATTTGCCCTCGTCATTTTCAATTATGTCAAGAATTTCAAACTCAATCTCTTCACCGTTATCGCCGATAAGGGTAATGAGATCCAGTGTATATTCGTTAGCCATTTTATAGCCTCCGTTTATTATAAATTTTGTTTTGCTTTCTTTCATATCCATTTTACATTTTTTTGACCGTTTAGTCAAGGCATTTAAGACTTTTGGTTGAAAATAAAAGATATTAAAAAAATAAAAAAGTTTTAAAAAAAGTGTTGACAATCACCAAAAAGCATGATATAGTATAAACAAGATAAATAATATATTGTCTTTAAATTACTAACAACTTCCTTTCTATGTGCTTGATTACTCCATAAAATTACCTAAAAACCGACGGCTGCATACCGTCGGTTTTTACGTTGTATTAAAATGCTTTTATCAAATTGTAAACTTTTTGTAAGAGAAATAGCCTTGAAAATTGATTTTAAAAGATATATAATGCTTTTGATAATGGATTAGTGCGTAAAAATGCGGTATAATCTCCGATTCTCGCATAGGTCTGTTTTCCATATGCTCAATAAACACACAGAATGGAGTTTTTTATTTAATGAAATCATTTCAAAAGCTTCCGCCGCAGTTTCAGTGTGCTGAGGTAAAAGAATACTATGACATTCTTTGCAAAAAGCAAGGCAGTTTTATTTTAAAGCGTGTTCTTGATATTTTTGCGTCTGTCATTTTGCTTGTGTTTCTGATTATACCAATAGCAGTAATTGCCGTTATTATTAAAATTGATTCAAAGGGTTCCGTGTTTTATAAGCAGCAACGAGTTACAACATATGGAAAGAAATTTAAGATTCTTAAGTTTCGTACTATGATAACAGGAGCTGACAAACTCGGCTCACTTGTCACAACTGACTGCGATTCAAGAGTCACCGATATAGGCAGGTTTCTCCGCAAGTATCGTCTTGATGAGCTTCCTCAGATTTTTAATGTTCTTTCAGGCAGTATGTCAATTGTCGGAACCCGACCTGAGGTTCAGCATTATGTTGATATGTATGAGCCGAAATATTTTGCAACTCTGCTTATGCCTGCAGGAATAACCTCTCTTGCATCAATTATGTATAAGGATGAGGAAAAGCTGTTAAAAGGGGAGATGAATGTTGACAGAGTTTATGTTGAGAAAATTCTTCCCGAAAAGATGAAGTTTAACCTTTCATATGTCAAAAATTTCAGCTTTGGATCTGACATTAAGCTGATGCTCAAAACCATTAAAGAGGTTTTCAACTGATTCGTTTTGATTGGAGTATTCAGATGACCGATTTTAAACAAAAGCTAAGAAGATTTTTTTCCGATTCATCGCTTTTCAGGAGAATCTATATTATAGATTTGTTTTTTACCAATATTGCTTTTCTCCAGATTCCTGCTTATGTGCTTCTTGTTTTTCTCTTTATATGGGGCGTCTGCCTTGTGGTGTACAACCAAAGGCGGAACAACACATTCTTTAAACTGCGTTTCGGAATATGGATAGGCGCATTCCTTGCCGTGACTGTATTTTCAATACTTCTCAACTTTTCACAGACAATTCTTTACAGCCTTGTTATGCTGCTGCATTCAGTAATGTGTTTCTTCCTTTTTTACGGAATGCACACAGAGCCTGATTTTGATTACAGAATTGAGCTGTATCACATTGCTAAATTTATCACTTACATCACAACGGTAATGAACATAATCGGCATAAGCTGCCTTATGTTCGGCATAAAATTTGAGTGGTACTGGATTAAGTTCACCGTTTACGAAAACAGATTCACGGGTTGTTATGTCAATCCGAATCTGCTCGGTTTCATAGCAGTGGTGTCGATTTTTTGCTGTCATATGCTCTCAAAGGGACATTTTATGCGCAGGATTGCCGAAAAAATTCCTGAACCCGGCATCAGTAAGATATGGATTGTAGCCTGTCTTGCAACAAATATTTTTTCACTTATTTTGTGTGACTCAAACGCATCGCTTGTGCTTGCTCTCGGATATGCAATTGTTTATATAGTTTATATGTTCTTTGCCGACAAGGCGGGACTTTCACCGTCAAAAATTATTTTGAAAATTACAGCGCTGTTTCTTGTGGGAGTTTTCCTTACAGGCTCTGCCTTAATGTTCAGAACGATTTGTCAGGAAGGCTTTTCCGTTGTTGTATCAAAGACAACCTCTGTTGTCGATTTGCTTTTAGGCAAAACCGAAAGCGAACTTGTGCAGGAAGACCTGACTCCCGAACAGAGAGAACAGCTTGAAAAGGATAAAATAACCTTTTCACACGAAAACAAAAACATTGACAGCGGAAGAAAGAAGCTTTGGCTTGAATCAATCAATCTTTTTAAGCTGTCGCCGATTGTCGGAATCTCAAACGGAAATATCGTTCTCTACAGCGCCGAATATTCAAACGGTGCTTTGGAGTATTCCTATCACAAAAGTGATTTGCACAACGGTTTCCTTACAATTTTGGTTTCAACAGGCATAATCGGTTTTGTTCTTTTCGGAATTTTCGGTTTTCGGTTTGCAAAACACTCCGCACAGCATTTATTTCTTCAGAAAAAAACATACCGTGACGATGTTTACCCCTGTCTGTTTGCTTTTCTTTTCGCATATTTGTTTTTTGCCTGCTTTGAAAAGGCATTGCTCTATGACATATCATTTATGGTGGTATGGTTCTGGCTGATTATGGGCTATATGAGTTGCTACATCACAAAGTTTGAACCGACGCTTGAAAGTCAGTGCCTTTTTCACGGAAAAAGGCTCAAACGCATTACGAGAACAATGCTCTGATGCTTGTATAATCGGAAAATTTGATGTATAATAACCGTAGGAGCGTTTTGCTTCTGCGGTTATTTTTTGGTGAGGTATAGTTTTATGAAATACGGTTTTATCAAGGTTGCATCCGCAACACCGAAAATCAGGGTTGCAGACTGTAAAACCAACACAATAAATATTATTGAACAGATTAAAGAGGCACACAAAAACGGTGCGTCACTGGTTGTGTTTCCCGAGCTTTGTGTAACAGGCTACACCTGTTCGGATTTGTTTTATCAGCGTGTTTTGCTCAATGCGGCTGAAAAATCAGTTGAGAAAATTCTTAAAGAAACAGCAGACCTTGACATAATCTCAATTGTTGGTGTTCCCGTCGCAATTGAATCGGCACTCTATAATTGTGCCGCAGTAATTTATAAGGGAGATATCCTCGGCATTGTACCTAAGGTCAACATCCCTAACTACAGCGAATTTTACGAGGTTCGTCACTACACAAGCGGTAAGAACCTCTATGATGAAATTTCATATGCAGGCGCAGAAACCGTAATTTCGGATAACCTTGTTTTCTGTTGTGACAAAATGCGTGATTTCATCTTCGGTGTTGAAGTTTGCGAGGATTTGTGGGTTGCCGCATCTCCGTCTGTTGAACACGCAAAACACGGTGCAACTATAATCTGCAACCCGTCAACATCGGATGATGTAATAGGCAAGGCACAGTATCGCCGTGACCTTGTAAAAATGCAGAGCGGTAAGCTTTGCTGTGCATACATTTACAGCGATTCGGGCTTTGGCGAAAGCACAACGGATATGGTATTTTCGGGACAGAACATAATCTCCGAAAACGCATCTCTGCTTGCAGAAAGCAAGCGTTTTACAACAGGCATTATCTATGCAGACATTGATGTTCAAAAGCTTTCGGCAGAACGCAGAAAAACAAATACTTTCACAAAAAGTGATGACAATAACTTTACCTCGGTATATTTTGATATGCCTATAAAACAGACAAAGCTTTCAAGAGAGTTCTCTCGGACTCCGTTCATTCCGTCAAACAAATCAGACCTTGACGCCCGTTGTGAGGAGATTATAACAATGCAGGCAACAGGTCTTGCAACAAGACTTGCTCACACGGGAATTCAAAATGCGGTTTTAGGACTTTCGGGCGGTCTTGACAGTACGCTTGCTCTCATCGTCTGCGTTCATGCTTTTGATATGCTCGGTATTGACAGAAAGAATATTCATACTGTAACAATGCCGTGTTTCGGTACAACAAAGCGTACAAAGTCAAATGCTCAGCTTCTGGCTGAGGCATACGGAGTGTCTTTTGAAGATATTAACATTACAAAGGCTGTTCGTCAGCATTTTGCGGATATCAACCACGATGAAAGCGTTACAAATATAACCTACGAAAACTCACAGGCGAGAGAGAGAACACAGATTCTTATGGACCTTTCAAACAAATATAACGGTCTTGTTATCGGCACAGGCGACCTATCTGAGCTTGCTCTCGGCTGGGCAACCTACAACGGTGACCATATGAGTATGTATGCCGTAAATGTGTCAATTCCGAAAACCCTTGTCCGCTATCTCACTGCCTATGAGGCACAGCACAGCGAAGGAGTTCTAAAAACCGTTCTTCTTGATGTTCTCGACACACCTGTAAGTCCCGAACTTCTTCCGCCAGATAAAAACGGCGAAATTGCACAGAAAACCGAAGATGTGGTTGGTCCTTATGAACTCCACGACTTTTTCTTATATTATTTGGTAAGATTTGGTTTCGAGCCGAATAAAATATACTACCTTGCAAAGAAATCATTTGCGGGAAAATACGATAATGCCACAATCAAAAAGTGGCTCACAACCTTTGTCAGAAGATTTTTTACTCAGCAGTTCAAGCGTTCATGTCTGCCTGACGGACCGAAGGTTGGTTCTGTAACACTTTCGCCTCGTTCAGACTGGAGAATGCCGAGTGATGCGTGTGTAAACCTTTGGCTTGAAAATCTTGAAGAAGATTAAGAAATAAAATTTTGACGGTGATTTTATGAAATTGTTTATTACACGAGATGTATCTCCGTCCGATGTTTGTTTTTTGATTCGTGATGAATTGGGCAGGGATAAATATACTGCTGTTATGAAACGCAGAAAGAGAAGTATGCGTGGTGTTGTCAACAACATTGTAAGGCTTAATATTCTTGATGAGAATAAAAACCTTGTTGCAAGACTTCGACAGTTACCCGTTGCAGGAGTAAATTCATTTACTCTAAAAACAGACAAAACAGCGGCAACCCTCGTGGTGCTTATGACCAACAATATGGTTCAATGCAGATTCTACGGCAATAATTGGAGAATTCTCGGTGATGTAATTTCAAAAAATTTCAGCATTGTTGATGTTGACAACGCACAGATATGCAACCACATCAAGCACCCTTTAGGGTGCGAACTTGAAATTGCCGATGCGCAAAACGAATTGATATGTTTAATGACCGCCTTATGCGTCAATATGATAAATACAGTTGACAAGCGAGAGGTACAGGTTGTATAATCTATGTGCAGACAGTTCCCACCGCTAAAGCTATGTGAACTGCCACAGAGCAAGCAAATAACAGTGCAAACATCGCAGATAAATATTAAAAATTGAAATTGTCAAAGCGACATCCTTTGATGTCGCTTTTTGCAAATTCAGCCTGCAACGCAAAATTTTGCGTTTAATATATTCTCAGGGAGGAATAAATATGGACAAATTATTAAAGCTTTTAAGTGAAAATTCCGGTTTTACAACAGCGGAAATAGCGGCAATGCTCGGCGAGCCTGAGGATTACATTAAGGCGCAGATTAAGGAATACGAAAATTCGGGGGTAATCAAGGGTTATCAGGCAGTTGTAAACTGGGATATGGTTGACGACAGCTATGTTGAGGCTTTAATTGAACTTCAGGTAACTCCCAAAAAAGAAACAGGCTTTGACGAAATGGCAGAACTCTGCATGGGCTTTGAAGAGGTGGAATCTCTCTATCTTATGGCAGGCACATATGACTTTGCTCTCATTGTAAGAGGCGAGTCAATGCAGGACATCGCAATGTTTGTTGCCAAAAAGCTTTCTACAATTGACGGTGTGCTTTCAACGGGTACACACTTTATTATGCGCCGCTACAAGGACAGAGGGGCATGCCTTTTCAGCGATGAAGAGAAGCGTGACGGGAGGCATTTGATTCTGTGATAGATTACAATAATTTTATTAACAAAAAGATTTCAACGGTAAAACCTTCGGGTATCCGTAAGTTTTTTGATATAGCTAACGAAATGGACGATGTCATTTCCCTGAGTATCGGCGAACCCGATTTTCAGACGCCGTGGCACATCCGTGAAGAGGGCATTAACAGCCTGAAAAAAGGTAAGACATGGTATTCTCCGAACAGAGGCTTTGCCGAGCTTCGTGAGGAAATTGCAGCTTACTACAAGAGAAGATTCGGTATTGAGTACGACGCCAAAAAGCAGACTCTTGTAACTGTCGGCGGCAGTGAAGCAATTGACCTTGTTTTCAGGACATTGCTTGATCCGGGTGATGAGGTTATCATTCCCGAACCTTCATTTGTTTGTTACGAACCGCTTACAGTGATGGCAGACGGCGTGCCTGTTATTATCAACACAAAAAACGAAGATAATTTCAGACTTAAAGCGTCAGACCTTCGTGCAGCAATTACTCCAAAGACAAAACTTCTTGTACTTCCGTTCCCGAACAATCCGACGGGTGCAATTATGGAGAGAAAAGACCTTGAAGAAATTGCAGAGGTTATCAGGGAACACAATCTGTTTGTACTTTCCGACGAAATCTATTGCGAGCTTACATACGGTAATAAGAACCATGTTTCAATCGCTGAAATTGACGGTATGTACGAGCGTACAATCGTTGTAAACGGCTTTTCAAAATCATATGCCATGACAGGCTGGAGGCTTGGTTATGCACTCGGTCCTGTTCCTGTTATTGCTCAGATGACAAAGCTCCACCAGTACGGAATTATGTCTGCTCCTACAACCGCACAGTATGCAGCAATTGAGGCTCTGCGCAACGGTGATAGGGATGTAGAAATGATGCGCGGCGAGTATGATATGAGGAGAAGGCTTGTTGTGGACAGCTTTAACGCAATGGGACTCACCTGCTTTGAACCTTTGGGTGCATTCTATGTGTTCCCGTGTATCAAAAGCACAGGTCTTACAAGTGAGGAATTCTGTACAAGACTTATTGTGGACAAGCATGTTGCCGTTGTTCCGGGTACTGCGTTCGGTGAATCGGGCGAAGGCTTTGTCCGTGTGTCATATTCATATTCTATCAAGCATCTTAAAATTGCGCTTGAAAGAATCAAAGAGTTTCTTGATGAGCTGAAAAAGGGTTAAAATATGGAAGTAAAAGTTCTTGCTCCTGCAAAAATAAATCTTTCTCTCGATGTTCTTTCAAAGAGAGCAGACGGTTATCACAATATTTCAACCGTTATGCAAGCCGTTGATTTGTATGATACAATCACAATTACAGACAATGAAAGCGGCACGGTGACAATTTCATGTAACTGTGAGGGCGTGCCGTGCGACGATTCAAATATCTGTGCAAAGGCGGCTTACAAGTTTTTTGACTATTGCAAAACGGATGTTAAGGGCGTTCATATCGACATTGACAAGAAAATTCCCACACAGGCAGGTCTTGCCGGAGGAAGCAGTGACGGTGCGGCTGTTATTTTAGGCTTGAACAATATGTTCGGAACAATGCTCAAGCCTGCCGAGATGAGAGAAATCGGTGAAAAGGTAGGCGCGGATGTACCTTTCTGCCTTGAGGGCGGAACAAAGCTTTGCACGGGAATAGGCACTGCAATCAAAAAAGTTGCCTCTTTTCGTTGCGACAGCATTGTAATCTGCAAACCCGACACAGTCAGCGTGTCTACTGCCGATGCGTACAAAAAGGTTGACGCACTCAATCCTCACGCCTGCTACACGGATGAAATGGTAAAGGCTCTGTTCAGCAGAGATATGTTTATGATTTCAACAACAATCTTCAATGACTTTGAACTTGCTCTGCAAATTCCGGAAGTTAATGAAATCAAGGGTATTATGCTCAAGTCAAAGGCAAGGGGAGCAGGTATGAGCGGTTCGGGTTCAGCCGTGTTCGGTGTTTTTACTTCATCACGAAGAGCCAAGAAATGCTATGACAAGCTTTGTGAAAGCTACAAAGAAGTTTTTCTCTGCAAGCCCGTTTCAGACGGTTGCAAGGTGCTTTGATAAAATTTAATAATTCTGATTAAAATTACAGTAACCTGTCCATACTCATTTTAAGAGAGGACGGGTTATTTTTATGAAAACAAACAAATCAATACTTTTAATCAAATCCGCTGTAATCGCATTCATACTTACAACACTCTATTCGGTAATTCCGTTTCAGGCTGTATGCACTGAAATTCCGAACGATGTTTTCCGTTTTCACATACTTGCAAATTCAGACACGGAAGAAGATCAGACTCTGAAACTCAAGGTGCGTGACAAGGTTCTTGAAAAGACGAAAATACTTTTTGATACGGCAAATTCAAAATCGGATGCCGAAGAATATGTAAAAGCAAACCTTGATGCTATAGAAGAAATCGCACAGAATGAGGTGTACAAAAACGGCTATAACTATCCTGTAAAAGCTGAAATTGTCAATATGCACTTTGATACACGCTGTTACGAAAGCTATACACTGCCCGCAGGAATGTACGACGCACTTCGCATAACAATCGGCAATGCAGAAGGGCATAATTGGTGGTGCGTTATGTATCCGTCAATCTGCATTTCAACGGTTGATGAGGGAAAAAGCAGGGCGAAGAACGCTCTTTCTGACGATGAATACAGCGTTGTAACGGATGAAAAGGTGGAATACAAATTTTTTATGGTAGAACTTTTTCAGAGGATTTTTGGTTGATATCGGCAAAGTCCTTTTAATAACCCACAGAATATGTTATTATTTGTACAGATGTTTAAAATAAAATTACTTTGTTGTAAATTAAATTTATGGAAGTGATGAAATGTTGAGATTTATTCTCGGGAAAAGCGGCAGCGGGAAAAGTACCGAGACTTTGAAGATTGCAGGCGAACTTGCCGACAGCAATCTTCCTGTAATGCTGATTGTGCCTGACCAGAGCACATTTGAATGTGAAAAAACTCTGCTCGATGTGTTCGGGGCAAAAAAAGCCGAGAAAGTTCTTGTATTCGGATTTTCAAGACTTTGCAAATATGTTTTTGAGTTGACGGGAAACTCAGCCGATAATGTTATTGACGAGGGTACAAGAGCCGTTGTAATGAGCCTTGCGCTTGAAGAACTTACCGAAAAACTCCGTCTGCTTTCTTCAAAAGGCAGCAAAAGCCTTGTTGATGTTATGCTGCAGACTGTTTCCGATTTGAAGAAAAGCTCGGTTACAAGCGATGAACTCAGAAGTGCGTCAAGGCTTGTTGACGATGAAACCTTAAAGACAAAACTTAACGAAACCGCCCTCATAAGCGATACATTCGACGCTCTTGTCAGCCAAAGCTATATTGACCCTATGGATGACCTGACAAGGCTTAATGATATTCTTTTAAAGAATAATGTCCTCAGAGATTATACGATAATCTTTGACGGATTTTCAGGCTTTACAATGCAGCAGCTCAAGGTGGTAAGAAGCCTTATGCGCGATTGTGCCGCTACATATTTTACGCTCACGCTTGATCCTCTGACAGACGGTTCGGAAGAGGTTTTTGCAACCTCACAGCAGACATATAAAATTCTCAAGGAATATGCAAAGCGTGACGGAGTTGATATTAAAGCTCCGATAAAACTGACTGATTTACATCGGTTTAAAAATAACGAATTGACTTTGCTTGAACAAAACATTTTCAGAACACACCTTGAACCGCTTGAGATTTCTCCTGAAAATATCTGCGTTTACAATGCTGTTGATATGTATGATGAATGTGAGTATGTCGCAAGAAAAATCAAGGGTCTTGTTATTGAAAAGGGTTATCTTTATTCGGATATTTCCGTTATCTGCCACGATATCGACCCGTACAAGGGTATTTTATCAGAAATTCTTGAAAAATATGAAATTCCTTATTTCAGCGATGAACACGCCGATATTGATGTAAAACCGGTAATAAGGCTTGTAAACTCAATTTTCAGATGTATTGTTTTTGATTTTGAGAGAGAAGATGTGCTTGCTCTTTTGAAGTCGGGTTTAACCGAATTTTCTGTTGAAGAAATAAGTCTTTTTGAAAACTACCTTTTTGTATGGAATGTTTCAGGTTCGGCATTCAAGAATGAATTTATTCAGAATCCAAAGGGCTATTCTGACAGGTTTTCGGATTATGACAGAGAGGTTCTTGTAAAGGTTGAAAATCTGCGTGAATCAGTTATTGAACCGTTACTTCTATTCAAAGAAAATGCAAAGGATAAAAACGGACTTGAAATTTCAAAGCTGTTCTATGCACTCCTTGAAGAACTTAAAGTCCCCGATGCATTACGAAGAATGTATGCCGATTTTGAGAGCTCCGACGATAAAGCAGTCGGTGCGGAACAGATAAGAATCTGGAATATGCTTATGTCTGTTCTCGATAAAACCGCCGCAGTAATCGGCACAAAAGCAATGACTGTAAAGCGTTATTACGAGCTTTTGAGCCTGCAAATTTCAGCAATGCAGTTGTCGGATATTCCCAGAACAGTTGACTGCGTAACGATAACAACCGCTCAAAGGGTACGAATTTCTAAGCAGAAAGCGTCATTCCTCATAGGCTGTGTTGACGGCATTTTCCCTGCAATACCGCACACCGCCGGAATATTTTCGCCTTTTGAGCTGAAAATGCTTGCAATGAACAAGGTTGAAATCGGTGACGATTTTGCCGCACTCAACAACCTTGAAACATTTATGGCATATTCCTGTATGACTTCTGCGAGCGAGTATTTGTCGGTATCCTTTTATTTGACGGATATATCGGGTGCAAGCTATCAGCCGTCCGAAATCGTACTTCAGTGCAAAAAGGTATTCAAAAACATCGTTGCATACGACAGGTTCGACTTTGACGCCAAAAAAGAGAGTATGTACGCACTTCGTCCTGCTTTTGACGCTGTTGCCGAGATGCTTGGCAGGGGCGAAAAAGTTCCCGAATCTTTGCTTGAAGTCTTTTCTAAAATTACTGAATATTCGGCAAAAATGGATTCGCTTAAAAATGCAAGGGATAAGGTTCCTTTTAAAATAAATGAGAGTCAAAATGCCGAAAGGCTTTTTGGCGGCAATCTTAGTATTTCAGCGTCACAGCTTGAAAAATTTAATCTTTGCAGGTTTTCATATTTCTGTAACTACGGCTTGAATGTTCGGGAAAGACTAAAGGCAGAGATCAACCCCATGCAGTACGGAACGATCGTTCATTATATACTTGAACGCTTTTTCAGAGAGTATTCTAAGGAACAGTATTCCGTGATGGATGAGGATGAACTTTCAAAAATTTTCAGTACATATATTTCTGAATACGCTGCTGCACATTTTGGAGAGGTGCAAACAAAACAAAATTCATTTATGTACCGTATAAAACTAATTCTCGAAAATGTGCTCCGCCTTGTGAAGCACACAATTGATGAGCTTACTCAAAGCGAATTTTTTGTTACCGATTGCGAACTTAAAATCGGCGAGGATGTTCCGTCCTACACGGTTGTACTTCCCGACGGCCACAAAATCGCAGTCTGCGGAAGTGTTGACCGAGTGGATATTATGCAGAAAAACGGCACAACTTACTTGCGTGTGATTGACTATAAAACAGGATCAAAGGAGTTTAAGCTCTCGGATGTTCTTTACGGAATCAATCTTCAGATGCTATTGTATCTTCATTCAATTGAGGTGTCGGGCAGTGACAGATACGGGGATATTATTCCTGCCGGGATTTTGTATATGCCTGCAACCGTTCCGTATATTTCGTCAGACAGTCTGAAATCAATTGACAAGCTTCCTGACGAGCTTAATAAAAAGCTCAAGATGAACGGACTTTTGCTCAAGGACACAGAAATAATTCACGGAATGGATAAGACCGACGCAGCAACATATATTCCTGTAAAAATAAAAGCCGGTGAACCGGTTTCGTCAACAAGCCTTGCAACACTTGAAGAGTTTGGAAAAATTTTCCAAAAGGTTGATATGCTTATTGCTGAAATGGGCAAAAACATCTATAACGGCAATATTGAGGCAAGACCGCTGAAGGGCGGTCACGATTCGTGTGAATACTGCCCTTACGACAGCGTATGTGCCTACAGACGAAGTAATCCGATAAACTGCTTTTCAGTTGATAACAAGACCGTTATCGAAGAAATTACAAATGAAATTAACGGAAAGGAGGAAGAGTAATGTCAAGAAATTGGACTTTGCAACAGAAAAATGCAATCTATGCGACAGACGGCTCAGTGCTTGTATCGGCTGCCGCAGGTTCAGGCAAAACTGCCGTGCTTGTAGAACGGGTAATTCAGCTTATTACACGGGAGAAAAATCCCCTTGATGTTGACCGCCTCCTTATCGTAACCTTCACAAGAGCGGCGGCTGCCGAAATGCGTGAAAGAATACAGGCGGCAGTCAACAAACTTCTTGAAGATGATCCGTATAATGCTCATTTGCTTGCGCAGCGACAGCTTTTGTACAGTGCGAACATATCTACAATAGATAGCTTTTGCGGAGATATTGTCCGTGAATATTTTCATACGCTCGATGTTGCAAGAGATTTTCGTATTGCCGATGAGGGAGAACTTGAAATTCTCCGACAGGAGGCACTCAACATTGTTTTTGAGCATTTTTATGATATTGAGGATAAAGGATTTCTTTGCTTGCTCGATGTTTTTGCGGGAAAACAGGGCGATCAAAAATTGCGTGAAACAGTCCTTAAAATTTCCGAGTTCCTCACCACTCAGCCGTTTCCCGATAAATGGCTTGATGATATGTCGGAAAAATATTCCGAAACACAAATTTCAAAATCCGTGTGGGGAAACATTATAATTGATTATGCCCGAAATGCTGTACTCCACGCAATCAATCTGACGGAAAATTCATTAAAAAGACTCAGCGAGGACGCAAAGCTTTATGAGAAGCTCTCGCCGTTGTTTGAGGGTGACAAAGCATATTTTACGCTTGTTCAGAAAAAGTTTGCCAAATCGTCATGGGACGAAATTGTTCGTGCGGTAAGTTCTTTTGAAGTCGGCAGAATGACAGCTCCAAAAGGCTACAAGGATAATCCTATCAAGGTTTTCGTTTCATCAAACAGAGATGAAGTAAAAAATACCGTGAAAAAACTTCAATCGGTATTTGCAATGAAAGAGGAAAGTATAAGAAAAGAATTATCTCAGCTTCATAAATTTATAACGGCATTGTTTGTTCTTACTCGTGAGTATGACAAAAAGCTGTCCGAACTAAAAGTAAAGAAAAATATCCTCTCATTTGCCGATATTGAATCGCTTACCGTAAAACTTCTTGCAAAGCCTGATGATGAAAACGGCTACGCAAAAACCGTTCAGGCTCAGGAAATTTCAAACAGGTTTGACGCCGTTATGGTTGATGAATTTCAGGATGTAAACGATGTTCAGGATCTTATATTTAAATCTGTCAGTAAGGATGAAAGCAATCTCTTTGTGGTCGGCGATGTAAAGCAGAGCATCTACGGGTTCCGTCAGGCAAAGCCTGAAATCTTTATTGAACGGAAAAATGAATATAGGCGATTTAATGAGAATAACACCGAATATCCCGCAACTATAATTCTCGACAGGAATTTTCGCAGCCGTTTTGAAGTATGTGATGCAGTCAACTTCATTTTTGAAAGAATAATGACTAAAGAAACCGCCAAAATGGAATACAATTCCGACGAAAGGCTTGTAAACGGCGCTGAATTTCCTGATTCGAATAATTGCAATTTTGAAATTTCATTGCTTGAAGCCGAAAATTCCGATTCCGATAAAGAAGAAATTGAGGCGAAGTACATAGCTGACAAAATCCACAAAATGATAAACTCGGGATTCAGGGTTAAAGACGGAGATGTAATGCGAGAGGCACGCTACGGCGATTTTGCGATAATTCTTCGCAGTCCGAGCGGAAAGGCCACAACTTATGTCAATACGCTCATTAACAGCGGTATTCCTGCCTACAGCGAGAAAAAATCAAATTTTTTTGAGGCTGTTGAAATCAAAATTATGCTCAATTTTTTGCGTGTAATCGACAATCCGGGAATTGATATTCCGCTTCTGTCGGTTTTGTGCAGTCCTATGTATGCGTTCACTCCCGACGAACTTGCAGAAATGCGTTGTGACAGCAGAAAAATTTCGCTGTATGCTTCTGTTTGCAAGTATGCCGATACAAACGACAAAGCGAAAAAATTTGTTGATGAACTTAAAATTCTGCGTGACTGTGCCTGCACAAATTCCGTTGACAGCCTCATCTCCAAAGCGTGTGAAATTACCGGCTTTATGTCAATTTCACTTGCCGTCAGCGGTAACGACTCGGCGCTTAGAAACCTTGAACTGCTGCGAGAATACGCAAGAAGCTTTGAGAAAAACGGCTACAAAACGCTTTCGGATTTTATTTCATATACTGACAAGCTGATTGCCAACAAGACAAATCTTGACGCTTTTTCACAAAATGACGGTGACACAACAAACGCTGTAAGAGTTCTCAGTATTCATGCTTCAAAAGGACTTGAATTTCCGGTATGCTTTTTAGCAGATATAACACACCAATTCAATAAGAACGATCTCAAAAACGATATTCTTCTTGACAGTAAGGCAGGAATAGGAATCAAGGTTCAGCGCAACGGTGTTGTTTATAATACTTTTCCGCGTCTTGCAACAGGGCTTAAAATCGAAGAAAACCTTATTGCCGAGGAAATGCGTGTGCTTTATGTTGCTCTCACACGGGCAAAGGAAAAACTGATTTGTGTCGGTGCGGTTAAGAAGTGTTACGATTACCTTGAAAGGCTGTATTCAAAGCTTGTTTTTGAAAGCATAATTGAACCCTATGCCATTACAAGCTGTCAAAGCTACTGCGACTGGATTTGCCTTTGTGCATTGGTTCATCCGTCACTTAACAATTTGCGTAACGATATTATGTCGGGAGCAAAGATTATTCCGTACAACGGAGAATCAGATTGGAAATTGCAGATTGTAAAACGGGAACAGTCTTCTGACAACGAGAATGTTTTTGAGGATGACATAACCTCTGTCGGATTGCTTCAGGCTGTCGGCGTGAGCGATGAATCTTTTGATTATGCAAAGCTTTTGAAAAAGAATCTTGATTTCAAATACAGAAACAGGGATATTCTTTCGCTTCCGCAAAAGGTCAGCGCGTCCGATATTGCACACAGTCAGAACAGCGATTACTTTGAAAAGATTCTTTCAAAACCGTTATTTATTGCCGAAAAAAATTCCGCTCCCGTTGCAAGAGGTACCGCTCATCATAAGTTTTTGCAATACTGCAATTTTGAACAGGCAAGAGCAAGTCTTGATACTGAAATTGACCGTCTTTTAAATGACGGAAAACTTACACAGGAACAGGCTGAAATGATTGACAGAAAAACGCTTACTGAATTTCTGTCAACCAAACTAATTGACCGTATAATTGCATCACAGTTTGTAATGCGTGAAAAACGCTTTACAGCAAGGCTTAAGCCCTCGGAAGTATTTGATGAATATAAAGGTGTAAAAACCGATGCAACAGTAATAATTCAGGGCGCGGTTGACCTTGCGTTTGTTGAGGACGGAAAGCTTGTTATTGTCGATTACAAAACCGACAGGGTAAAAGATATAACAAAACTTGCAGGACTTTACAAGAAGCAACTTGATTTGTACAAATCGGCGATGGAACAGTCCGAAGAACTTACCGTCAAAGAATGTATTCTTTGCAGTATTCACCTCGGCTCATATATTACCTTATAACAAAAAAGAAAACCGTCCGTAAAATCTGCGGACGGTTTAATCATATTCAGTTTATATCGGTTGCTTCTGCATCAATCATTCTTTGATTGCGGTCGTATTCTTTGTGATAACGGCTGAGCAGAATAATAAGTGAAAATCCCGAAACACCTTCATAAATAAGCGCAATTCCGAGTGCAATCATAAGCAATGCGCCGAAAATGTTTGTAAAGAAAATTGTTGTAAGACTGAACATAATCATTACAATTGCTATAATAAACGGAATCCACCATTTTCTCATACCGAGCGATCTCAGCGTGAGCGAATGTTTCATATCCATAATGCTGTCAACAATAATGATAATGCCAATCGGAATATTGATTATTGCCGCAATTGAAGTGGGTGAAAACAAAGCAAAAATACCGAACCCGGTTGAAATAACGCCTATTACAAGTTCAAAGTACATTCCGCCTTCTCTGTCAACAAAGAAAGAAATTATGTTGAACAGTCCATAAACAGTCATCGCACCGCCGAGTGCATAGCACAATACATCAAGCACCTTTTGCGGAAAGACAACCGTCACAATGCCGAGTACGATATAGGCGAGAGAGGTCATCATCATAGTAGCCGCTGGATTTTTCTTTTTCTTATGTTCACTCATTTAATACTCCTCAGTCCATTCTCTTGTCGCAGTAACCGCACATCACCATACCGAGCTTTTCGTAGCTGAGATTTGGAAGATAAGGCTCCTGCTGTGTGATACATTTCGGATTGTTGCAGTGATGGTTCGACACGACAAACGGTCTGTTTTCAACAAAAAACTCATCATCCTGCAAAAGCAGAAGAATAAGTGCCATTCTGCCGTACATACCGTACTGAGCCTGTTTGAAATACAACGCTCTCGGGTCATCGTCAATGTCAACCGTAATTTCGTTTACTCTCGGCAACGGATGAAGAATAATCATATCTTCTCTTGCTTTGTCAAGCTTTTCTTTGTCGAGAACAAAAACATTTTTCTGCGCCTGATAATCTTCTTCGCTTGCAAATCTCTCACGCTGAATCCTTGTCATATAAAGAACATCAAGGTCGGTAATTGCATCTGCAAGGCTATGTGAAATTTCATACTTACAGCCGTTCTTTTCAAGAATGTCAATAACATAAAGCGGAACGCTGAGTTCCTTTGTTGAGATAAGTACAAAACTGTTGTTCGGATATTTTGCAAGTGTCTTGATAAGCGAATGAACTGTTCTGCCGTTGAGAAGGTCACCGCATACACCTACTCTGAGGTTATCAAGTCTGCCTTTTTCACAGCTGAGAGTGATAATGTCGGCAAGCGTCTGAGTTGGATGAAGGTGACCGCCGTCACCGCAGTTGATAACGGGAACACCTGCATAGAGAGATGCCGCAGCGGCAGTACCCTCAACAGGGTGACGAATTGCAATAATATCGGCATATTCGCCCACAATTGTAATTGTATCTTTAAGGCTTTCACCCTTTGAAACAGAAGAATTCATCGGGTTGTCAAAACCGATTGTTCTTCCGCCGAGTTTGAGCATGGCTGTCTGGAATGACATCTGTGTTCTTGTACTCGGTTCATAAAATAAAGTAGCAAGAATCTTGCCGTCACAGGCATGTCGGTAGTCGGCAGGACTCTGCATAATCTTTTTAGCTTTTCTGATAATTTTGTCAATCTGCTCGGTAGACATAACCGATAAATCAATCAAATTTTTGTCAAACATAAATAACACAGCTTTCTGCAATTTTTTCTATTTTATCAAAATTTTCTGTGTTTATATATACTTAAAAGAAAAATGGGAATAAAGAATAAAACAATTTTGCCAATTCCGGTATTAGTTTTATCATCGTTAATTTCCAAAGTAACTTTAATTCTATCAGATGAAAAATTTTTAAAAATTTAACTTGATTTTTTACGATTTGTATTGTATAATACAAATTGCATTTGCCGGTGTGATGGAATTGGCAGACGTAGCGGACTCAAAATCCGCCGGTAGCGATACCGTACCGGTTCAAGTCCGGTCACCGGCACCAAAAGGACATTAACTCATAGGGTTAGTGTCCTTTTTTAGTATATTTCGGAGGGCGATAATTATGGGCGGAATAAGCGTTATGCTTTTAATAGGAATGCTTTCGGCTATGTATGTGTTCTTTATAGCAGTAATTGCCGTGCTGATTATTTATTTTGCAGTAAGCTATGTTTTTGAGAGCATTGCGGCAATGGGTATGTGCAAGAGCTTGTACTATAAGCACAGCGGTACAGCTTGGATTCCGTTTTATAATAAATATCTGCTCGGTAAAATTGCAGGGAATAAGGCTTTAGGCATAATTGAAGGTGTGCTGAACCTTTCAATCGCAACCGTTGCCGTTCTGTTTTTCTGTTTTGAACTGGAAATCGGTATCATCGGCTTGATTGCCCTGTTAGCTTGTGTCATTGCCTCATTTGTGATAGATGTAATTATTTCGGATAAAATATTCAAAAATCTTAACATCAGATATTCGGATGTTCTCACAGTAGTAAATGTCCTTACCTTCGGACTTTTTAGACCGATAATACTTTTCGTATTCAGAAATAAGCAGAATACAGTCAGGTTATAATTTCAAAGGAGCAATACACGCAGTATTGTTCCTTTTTCTTTTGCAAAAATGCCCTGTTTAAGATTATTTTTGTTTCATAATTTTTTGACACAGGCAATTTTTTTGAAAAATTCGTCAATTTTTTTATTTTTAATTCTCATACGGTTGCTTATTTTTGATTTATATATTATAATGTATCTTGTATTGTTTTTTAATTACGGCTCAAAGCCGCATCTTTATGGAGGATTTGATTATGGAAAAGAAAGAATTACTTTACGAAGGAAAAGCTAAAAAGGTATTTTCTACGGAAGATCCCGATCTCTGCATCGTTTCCTACAAGGATGACGCAACTGCATTCAACGGTGAGAAAAAAGGCACAATCGTTGGCAAGGGTGTTGTAAACAACCGTATGTCAAACTTTATGTTCAAGCTTCTCGAAAAGCACGGCATTGCAACAGACTTTGTTGAAGAGCTTAACGACAGAGATACAGTCCTCAAGAAGGTTGAAATTGTTCCTCTCGAGGTAATTTTAAGAAATAAAGCTGCCGGAAGTCTTTCAAAGCGTCTCGGTCTTCCCGAAGGCACTCCGATGAAGACTCCTGTTCTTGAATTCTGCTATAAGAACGATGAACTCGGCGATCCTATGGTAAATGAATATCACATCCTCGCAGCAGGCTTTGCTACAAAGGAAGAAATTGACACAATCACAGAAATGGCTTTCAAGATTAATGAGATTATGATTGAATTCTTCAAGCAGTGCAAGGTTGATCTTATCGACTTCAAGATTGAGTTCGGCAGATATAAGGGCAAAATTCTCCTTGCTGACGAAATCTCTCCCGATACATGCCGTTTCTGGGATATGGACACACAGGAGAAACTCGACAAGGACCGTTTCCGTCGTGATATGGGCGGTGTTGAAGAGGCTTATGCCGAAATGATGAAGCGTGTAGGTCTTGCATAATAACTACATTGTGAATTTTTGAATTAAGATATGTGAATTAAACTTTGGATAGTTATTTTGATTAATCGGATGGTGGCACCTTGGAATTTTCTTTCGATAATTTTGCAAAAGAAGGTCTGCACGAAGAGTGCGGAGTATTCGGCATATTCAGCGACGGCACAATTAACCCTGCATACGCTTGTTATAACGGCTTGCTTGCTCTCCAACACAGAGGACAGGAGAGCTGCGGCATCGCTGTATCTGACGAAGGTGTAATTGATTATCACAAAGATATGGGCCTTGTTACTGAGGTCTTTAACAACAAAATTCTTGATTCTCTCAACGGACAAATGGCGGTTTCGCATGTCCGTTACTCAACTGCAGGCGGTTCTGTGCTGGAAAATGCACAACCGCTTGTTATGCGTTATGTAAAGGGTACGCTTTCAATTGCCCATAACGGCAACCTTACCAATGCGCTTGAAATCCGCAGAAGTCTTGAGCAGCGCGGTGCAATCTTTCAGACAACAATCGACAGCGAGGTTATCTGCTATGTAATTGCCCGTGAAAGACTTAAATGTCATTCTGTTGAAGATGCCGTCGCAAGAACAATGCAGGTTATTGAGGGCGCTTATTCGCTCCTTGTTATGAGCCCGAGAAAGCTTATTGCGGTTCGTGATCCTCACGGTTTCAGACCGCTTTGTATGGGCAAGTACAACGATTCCTATGTTTTTGCAAGTGAAAGTGCGGCTCTTGATGCCTGCGGTGCAGAATTTGTCCGTGATGTTGAACCGGGTGAAATCGTAATTGTAGACCAGAACGGTGTCCGCAGTATGAAACCCGACTTTGGCGATAAGAAAAAGGCACTCTGCATTTTTGAGTATATTTACTTTGCCCGTTCAGACTCCTTTATTGACGGAGTAAGCGTTTATGAGGCAAGAAAGCAGGCAGGACGAATCCTTGCAAGAAAATACCCTGTTGAGGCTGATATGGTTGTCGGTGTTCCCGAATCGGGAATTGATGCCGCAATCGGTTACAGCGAAGAATCCGGAATTCCTTATGAAAAGGCTATTGTGAAGAACAGCTACATCGGCAGAACCTTCATAAAGCCAAGTCAGAAGGAACGAATGAAAAGCGTAAAAATTAAACTCAACCCGATTGCCGACAAAATCAAAGGCAAGAGAGTTGTTATTATTGATGACAGCATTGTGCGTGGTACAACTGTTGACCGAATTGTTACAATGCTCAAAGAGGCAGGCGCAAAAGAGGTACATATGCGTATCAGTTCACCTCCGTTTATGTGGCCGTGTTATTACGGTACTGACATTCCGTCAAGAGGAGAACTTATTGCCTGCAACCATACAATCGAAGAAATCACAAAGCTCAGCAAGGCTGATTCCCTCGGATACCTCCCTGTTGAGTCACTTCGTGAGATGATTCACAACGCTCCCGTAGGCTTTTGTGACGGTTGCTTTACGGGTAATTACCCCGCTCCTATCACAAAAGAAACCTTTAAGGGCAAGGAGCGCGGCGGAATGAACTTCGATGAAAACAATAAAAAGGACAACTAATTGAAAGGATGTAAATAATGGTAAAAGATACTTATGAATCACCCTTGTCAGCCCGTTATGCAAGCAAGGAAATGAAATACATTTTCTCGCCGGATAAAAAATTCAGAACATGGAGAAAACTCTGGATTGCTCTTGCAGAATCGGAAAAAGAACTCGGACTCCCAATTACACAGGAGCAGATTGACGAACTCAAGGCTCATGCCGAAGACATCAACTATGAAGTTGCACAGGAAAGAGAGAAAATTGTTCGTCACGATGTAATGTCACATGTATATGCTTACGGTGTTCAGTGTCCGAACGCAAAGGGCATTATTCATCTCGGAGCAACCTCCTGCTATGTCGGTGATAACACAGATATCATCATTATGACAGAAGGACTCAAGCTTATCAGAAATAAGCTTATCACCGTTATCCGCAACCTTTCAAAGTTTGCCGATGAATACAAGGCTCTTCCAACCCTTGCATTCACTCATTTTCAGCCTGCACAGCCTACAACAGTAGGTAAGAGAGCGACTCTCTGGCTTCAGGAGCTCCTTATGGATCTTGAAGATGTTGAGTATCAGCTTTCAAAGGCTAAGCTTCTCGGTTCAAAGGGTACAACAGGTACACAGGCAAGTTTCCTTGAACTCTTTGACGGAGATCACGAAAAGTGCAAAATGCTTGACCGTAAGATTGCAGAAAAAATGGGCTACAAGGCTTGTTTCCCTGTATCAGGTCAGACATATTCAAGAAAGCTTGATTCACAGTTCCTCAATGTTCTTGCGGGAATTGCTCAGTCAGCCGCTAAATTCTCAAATGATATCAGACTTCTTCAGCACCTCAAAGAGGTTGAAGAGCCGTTTGAAAAGAATCAGATCGGTTCATCGGCTATGGCCTATAAGCGTAACCCAATGAGAAGCGAGCGTATCGGTTCACTTTCAAGATATGTTATGGTTGATGTTCTCAACGGTTACTTTACAACTGCCACACAGTGGTTTGAAAGAACACTTGATGACTCCGCCAACAAGCGTCTCAGCGTTCCGGAGGCATTCCTCGCAGTTGACGGCATCCTTTCTCTCTATGCAAATGTTGCAGACGGTCTTGTTGTTTATCCAAAGGTAATTGAACAAAGACTCAGAAAAGAACTTCCGTTTATGGCAACAGAGAATATTATGATGGATGCAGTTAAAAAGCGTGGTGCTGACAGACAGCAGCTTCACGAGAGAATCCGTGAGCATTCAATGGCTGCGTCAAGAGTAGTTAAGGTTGAAGGCGGCGAAAATGATCTTCTCGAAAGAATTGCCGCAGATGAGGCATTCGGTGTTACTCTTGAAGAGCTTGAAAAAATTCTCAAGCCTGAAAACTACACAGGCAGAGCAAAAGAGCAGACAGAGGACTTCCTTAACGAGTGCATCAAGCCTGTTCTTGAAAAGTACGCAGATGTTGAGTCTGACAAGCCTGAAATCAATGTTTAATTAAACTGATTTAATCGAACCTTTGGTTCAAGTATATATTTTATTTATAGCAGACCGTGAGTCTGCAAAAAGGAGTTTTGTAAAATGGTAAAAGCAATTGTAGGTGCCAACTGGGGCGACGAGGGCAAGGGTAAAATTACCGATGTTCTCGCAAACGACAGCGACATCGTAATTCGTTTTCAAGGCGGTGCAAACGCAGGACATACAATAGTCAACGATTACGGAAAATTTGCTCTTCACCAGCTTCCTTCGGGTGTTTTTCATCAGAATATCACCAATATTATCGGCAACGGTGTTGCTTTCAGCGTTGAAAACTTCGTTAAGGAAATGGCTCACCTCAAAGATCGCGGAGTTCCCGAGCCAAACATTATTATTTCTGACAGAGCACAAATTGTTATGCCTTACCATGTGGCATTTGACTGCTATGAGGAAGAGCGTCTCGGCAAAAATTCTTTCGGTTCAACTAAGAGCGGTATCGCTCCGTTCTATTCTGATAAGTATTCAAAAATCGGTTTCCAGATCAATGAACTTTATGACGATCCCGATTCACTCAGAGAGAAAATCAGACACGCTCTTGAAATTAAGAATGCAACTCTGAAAAACCTCTACAACAAGCCCGAAATCACAGAACAGGAAATTTTTGACAAGCTGATGGAATATAAGGAACTTCTTGCTCCTTATGTCGGTGACGCATTCACTTTTGTTCATAATGCGCTCAAAGACGGAAAGAATATTCTTCTTGAGGGACAGCTCGGTTCACTCAAGGACACTGACTTCGGCATTTATCCTATGGTTACTTCATCCAACACAATCGCAGGTTACGGTGCTGTAGGCGCAGGTATTCCTCCGTATGAAATCAAAGAAATCATCACAGTTGTCAAGGCTTATTCAAGTGCAGTAGGCGCAGGTGAATTTGTTTCTGAAATCTTCGGCGATGAGGCTGACGAACTTCGCAGAAGAGGCGGTGACGGCGGAGAATTTGGTGCAACAACAGGCAGACCGAGAAGAATGGGTTGGCTTGACCTCGTTGCAACACGCTACGGTTGTATGGTTCAGGGTGCAACACAGGTTGCTTTCACGGTTCTTGATGTTCTCGGATATCTTGATGAAATCCCTGTTTGTGTAGGTTATGAGCTTGACGGCAAGGAAATTGACTACTTCCCGTCAACAACAAAGCTTAAAAGATGCAAACCTATCCTCAAAAAGCTCAAGGGCTGGAAGTGTTCAATTTCAGGTATTACAGAATATGACAAGCTTCCTAAGGAATGCCGTGAATACATTGAATTTGCCGAAAAGGCTATCGGTGTGCCGATTACAATGGTTTCAAACGGTCCTTCCAGAAACGATATTATTTACAGATAATTAAAATATTAATTGAATACCGCACAAACTCTGTGCGGTATTCTTTAAATTTGAAAGGAATTTTACTATGAGCAATGCTACAAAAGAAACTGTCATTGTTCTTGATTTCGGCGGTCAGTACAATCAGCTGATTGCAAGAAGAGTTCGTGAGTGCAATGTGTATTGCGAAATTCTTCCTTATACCGTTGATATTCAGAAAATTAAAGACATTAACCCAAAAGGTATTATCTTCACAGGCGGTCCTAACAGCGTTTATGACGAGTCATCACCGCACTATACTCCTGAAATTTTTGAACTCGGAATCCCGATTCTCGGCATTTGCTACGGTTGTCAGCTTATGGCATACACGCTCGGAGGCAATGTTGTTTCGGCTACAGACAATTCATCAAGTGAGTACGGCAAGACAGTTACAAGATATAATAACAATGATATCCTCTTTAAATCCGTAAAGAGTGAAGGAATTTCATGGATGAGTCACCGTGACTATATCAATGAAGCTCCCGAAGGATTCAGCATTACAGCTACAACGGATGCATGTCCCGTAGCCGCAATGTCATGTCCTGAAAAAAAGTTTTACGGTGTTCAGTTCCATCCTGAAGTTAACCATACAGATAACGGTAAAGATATGCTCCGTTCATTCCTTTATGATGTTTGCGAATGTAAGGGTGAGTGGAAAATGGAAAGCTTCATCGACACAACTGTTGCACAGCTTAAAGAGCAGATTGGCAACAAGGGTGTAGTTCTCGGACTTTCGGGCGGTGTAGATTCATCTGTTGCCGCAGCACTTCTCAGTAAGGCAGTCGGTAAACAGCTTACCTGCGTTTTCGTTGATCAGGGACTTATGAGAAAAGACGAGGGCGACTTTGTAGAGCAGACCTTTACAAAGCTTTTTGATATGAACTTTGTCCGCATCAATTGTCAGGAGGAGTTTCTTGCAAAGCTTAAAGGTGTTGAAGAACCCGAAGAAAAGCGCCACATTATAGGTACAGAATTTTATAAGGTGTTCTGGAACAAAATCCGTGAAAGCTACGGCGAGGGTTATTTTGCACAGGGTACAATTTATCCCGACCGTATCGAAAGCGGTAAAGGCGATGCCGCAAAAATCAAAACACATCACAATCAGGTTGGTATCCCCGAAGATATCGACTTTGCAGGTGTAATTGAGCCGCTTAAAGACCTCTTCAAGGATGAGGTAAGAGTAGTAGGTGAGAAGCTTGGACTTCCGCACGACCTCGTATGGCGTCAGCCGTTCCCGGGTCCGGGACTCGGTGTGCGTGTAATCGGTGAAGTTACAGCCGAAAAGGTTCGTATTCTTCAGGAAGCCGATGCAATTCTTCGTGATGAAATGGATAAGTGCGGTTACGCAGATAAAATGAGCCAGTTCTTCGCAGTTCTCCCAGGCGTGAAAACCGTAGGCGTTATGGGTGACGCAAGAACATATGACGAACTCATCGCTCTCCGTGCCGTTACAACCGATGATTTTATGACAGCCGACTGGGCAAAAATCCCCTACGAAATCCTAGGCAGAGTCTCCAACCGCATCATCAACGAAGTAGAACATGTCAACAGAGTAGTCTATGATATAACAAGTAAACCCCCCGGAACAGTAGAGTGGGAATAAATTGAAAAAGTCTGAAAGCCCAGTAATATCAAAGGTTTCAAGGTTTTCAAAGAGCCCGTTGATAAGATTTTGATAAGATTCTGCTCGGCACACTTTATTGTGTGTATCGAGTGGTTTGTGAGTAAAAAGTAATATCTTGTGGCTCGCAAAAACACCATATTAACATTAAACCCCGTACTGACGGATTAAAGTCAGTACGGGGTTTTGTCGTTTGCATTATTTTAATTTATCCTTAAACGCTTCTACCATAGCATCGCTGAGCTGCTGTGACGGTACTTTCACAAAGCCGGAAGTTTCATCATACTTCGGATAATTGTAACGCCACTTGTCATATTTGTCACGGTTAATGTCGCCGTTATGATATTTCTCGGATTGTTCAGCCCACGCATTAAGCATTTCCGAAAGCTCGGCAGCGTCCGTTCCCTTGCGAGGGTCTGCATACATTGAAACACCGTTTTCGGTCTTGACTATTGTCAATCCGTATCTGTCCTCTAATGTAAACAAGGTGTGCATTAACCCTATGTAGCTGTCAATGTCGGGAACAGAAAGAGCCTGTGGCGATATATCAAAAATCTCTGCAAGTTTATTTGTTAAGTCTGTTTTTGGTGTTCTTGAGCCGGATTCATACTGTGCCATACGAATGTCCGCAGTCTTTTCAGGGAAGCCGACCACCTGCCCTAAATATTTCTGTGTCATTCCGCAAAGATTACGAAAGAATCTTATTCTCTCTCCGATTGCCATAAAATTGCACTCCTTACTTATGTAATGTGCAATCAGTATATCATATATGTTTAGTATATGTCAAGTGACATAAAACAAAAAAGTTTAATATTTTCATGAAAACCACTTGACATAACGGAATATGTTCAGTATAATCATTAAACAAATAGCGTTAAGTTATTTGTAAACAACTGAATAGCCGTCATACATCACGGTAATGGTGTATCCGCTCGGGCAAATCGGAATGCGGTCAGAAAGTATCCGACACTAAATAACCAAAACAATTATAAAGGAGGTGTTTTTTATGACAGAAAAGTCTTTTATCAGAGCCGATGAGGTTGCAGAGGAATTGGATGTATCGAAATCTTATGCATATAAGGTTATAAAGCAGCTCAATGATGAGTTGAGTGCAAAAGGATATATCACAGTTGCAGGACGCATCAGCCGACAGTATTTTAATGAAAGAGTTTATGGAGCAGAAAGGAGAGAGGTATAATGCCGGCTTACAAAAACAAAGATAACGGAACTTGGTATGTGATGACTCAATACACAAATTGGAAAGGCGAACGCAAGCCAAAGTGTAAGCGAGGATTTGATACCAAACGAGAGGCGCAGGAGTGGGAACATACTTTCCGACAACAAAATTCGGGAGATTTGGATATGCCCTTTTCTGCCTTTGTTGAAATTTATTGCCGAGAGCAAAAGCCACGATTAAAGGAAAGCACTTGGCAAACAAAAGAAAATATTATTCAGCAGAAAATTCTGCCGTATTTTGAAAATTACAAAATCAATGAGATTACAACCAAAGATGTACGAGCATGGCAAAATGAAATGCTTGCATATCGTAATGAGGAGAATAAGCCCTATTCATCATCCTACCTGAAAACGCTGCACAATCAACTTTCCGCCATATTTAATTATGCGGTAAGATTTTATGATTTGCGTAGCAATCCCGCCGCAAAAGCCGGAAATATGGGTAGTGAAGAACGCAAAGAAATGCTGTTTTGGACAAAGGAAGAATATCAAAAGTTCTCCGAAGTAATGATGGATAAACCGATTTCTTACTATGCATTCCAAATGCTTTATTGGACAGGTATCCGTGAGGGAGAATTGCTTGCTCTTACCCCTGCTGATTTTGATTTTGAAAAGGGAACGGTAAAAATCAGCAAAACATATCAAAGAATAAAAGGTGAAGATATGATTACTTCACCGAAAACAAAGAAAAGTAATCGAACAGTACAAATGCCGGATTTTCTTTGTACTGAAATGCAGGAGTTCTTTGATATGCAGTACGGGCTGAAAAGGAAAGACCGTATTTTCAACATAACGAAAAGCTATCTTCATCACGAAATGGACAGAGGCTCCAAAGCTGCAGGTGTAAAGCGTATTCGTATTCACGATTTAAGGCACAGTCATATCAGCCTTTTAATTGATATGGGATTTTCGGCAGTAGCCATTGCAGACCGAGTGGGACACGAGAGTATAGAAATTACTTATCGCTATGCGCATCTGTTTCCGTCAAAGCAAAAGGAAATGGCAGTTAAACTTGATTTTATGAATAAAGGAGTGTGATATTATGTCAGCCAAAAATGTTGATAAGTATAATCGTTTTCGCAGTATTACCGTAGCTTTCAGAGTGTCGCCCGAAGAACAAAAAGAGTTGAACAGAGCCATTGCTCTTTCGGGATTGCCCAAGCAGGAATATTGTTATCGCAAATGTATGGAGCGTGAGGTGGTGGTTCAGCCAAATCCGAGAGTTTACAAGGCTCTTAAAACTCAAATGGAATTCATCCTTAATGAATTGCAACGAATTGATGTCGGCGGGAGCATTGAGCCGGAACTTCTTGATACTATTGACCTTATCGCTACCACAATGAACGGATTGAAAGGAGATGGTAACAATGGAAAGTAAAAAAATGACCACTCCGATTGTATCTGTTGGCGCAGATACGGAGCAGTCACTAAATGTATGTAATGATAGTATAACCGATAGTGTCGAAAATTTCAAGGACTTAGAGAAAAGTCTTCGTGAAATGCAGAGAGAAATGTTAAGGCAAATGGATCCGTCCTATCTTAAAACGGTATCTCTTTCTGCACTATATGATACAGACTTTGAGCCAACGGAAGCATTGATTGACGGTCTGCTTTATCGGGGAGCCTACTTATTCATAGGCTCTCCAAAGGTCGGCAAAAGTTTTATGATGGCACAGCTTGCCTATCATATCAGCACGGGTACACCGCTATGGAATTACAAGGTGAAGAAAACTCCGGTGTTGTACTTCGCTTTGGAAGATAACTATCAACGCTTACAGCGAAGACTGTTTCAGATGTTCGGCGCAGATGGTACAGACGATTTGTATTTTGCGACGGAATGCAAAACCGTAAACGGCGGATTGGACGAACAAATCAAAGGATTTATGTGTGAACACCCAGACACGGGACTCATTATTATTGATACGCTCAAGCGTGTGAGAGAAACGGGCGGGGCTGATTACAGTTACAGCAGTGACTACGATATTGTTGCAAGGCTGAAAGCATTAGCCGATAGCTACAAGGTCGCAATGCTAATTGTTCACCACACCAGAAAAGAAAAGGCTGAAGATATATTTGATATGATTTCCGGCACAAACGGATTGCTTGGTGCAGCGGACGGAGCGTTTGCGCTCACAAAAGAAAAACGCACTTCTAACAATGCCACGCTCGATATTGTAGGCAGGGATCAGCCGGATATGAAAATTAAACTCGTCAGAGATACAAAGCGTTTGGTTTGGAATTTTGAAGAAGCCGAAACAGAATTGTGGAAAGAGCCGCCTGAGCCGTTGCTCGAAAAAATTGCATCAACTCTTTTGTCGGAAAGTAAAGTGTGGGAAGGCACAGCTTCCGAACTCTGCGAAATTCTCGGAGAAAATGTTAAACCAAATGTTCTTTCGCTGAGGTTAAGTATAAATGCAAACCGCCTGCTTAAAGATTATGGCATTCACTACAAAGCAAGTCGAACGCATAACGGACGAAAACTATCTCTTATGAAATAGGCGTGTCAATGTGTGACGACCGTGACAAACATTTTAGTAGCGTGCATAGGCATAAAACATTGTCACCATCGTCACGGTTTGTCACGCAATATAGTTTAGCGGAGTGTGCAGAGAGTGCCTTTTCAAAGGCGGCTCTTTGCCTCTCAGGGAGCGCAAAACCTGCTTGCAGGTTGCATTTTTGATGGGCTCGCCTGTCAAAAGTGCTTTTGCGTTACTCTTGACAAGAGTAACAGAACCGAGGACGAGCAAGTTTATGAGATTGGAGGTGTATATAATGCAAAGAACGATAAGTGCAATGGTAGGTAAAGGCTCGGTCAATCATAACAGCCGCAAGTTCAAGGCGGAAAATGTTGACGGTAGCAGAACGCATTTGAACATTGATTACTGTAACGAGCCGATAAAGAAAATCTATCACGAATTGTTTGACGAAGCGCTAAAAAGATACAATGAAAAGCAGACAAGAGCCGACCGCAGAATAGAAAACTACTATGAAAAAATCAGAAATTCCAAGCAGGAAAAACCGTTTCACGAGTTGATTTTGCAGATTGGTGGCAAAGAAAATATGAGTGCCGAAAGCGAGAACGGACAGCTTGCAAGACAGATTTTAGATGAGTATTACCGTGGGTTTCAAGAGAGAAATTCTAACTTGAAAGTGTTCTCTGCTCATCTGCATATGGACGAGACAACGCCTCATTTGCACATTGATTTTGTTCCGTTCACAATCGGCAGCAAGCGTGGACTTGATACGAGAGTAAGCCTGAAACAAGCGTTAGCCACACAAGGTTTCAAAGGCGGAACTCGTGGAGATACCGAGTGGAATCAGTGGGTAAGCGCAGAAAAATCCGCACTCGCATTCGTTATGGAACGACACGGAATTGAGTGGGAACACAAAGGAACGCACGAAAAACATTTGTCTGTTCTTGATTATAAAAAGCAAGAAAGAACAGCAGAACTTGAACAATTGGGTGCTAAAGTCGAAGAAAAGCAAGCCGAATTTAATGTGTTATCCGAGCGAGTGTTAAACTATGATGATGGTTTGGAAAAATTAAGGAATGTGGAAGAAATGCTCGATAATGCCCCCGAATATCAGCTCTCTGAGCCGCAAGGCTTTATGTCCGCAAAAGCGTATAAAACTAAAATTGCAGAGCCGCTTATTCAAAAATTAAAAGCGTTAGTCAAGACGGCATTGGCTCGTTGCTTTGAGGGTTGGGACGGTTATCATAGGTTAAACATCACAAACGGCAACCTATATCGGGAGAACGAAATGTTGTCGAAAATCAACAGCAAACTAAAAAGCGAAAACGAAAATCTGCGTTCAGAGGTCAAGGATTACAAGCTTTTGCGTAAAGTTTTCGGACATAAACAGATTGATGAGTTGCTTGAACAGGCAAGAAATATTAAAGGTCGTAAGCGTGAAAATCCACGCTCAAGATAAATAAATTTTTGGAGGTAAAACAAATGGCAAAGACAATTTTTGAAAAAGCAGGCGGTACTTACACACAGGTGGGCGACTATATGTTGCCCGATTTATTACCGGCGGAAAAAGAAAAGGAAGCGAATATCGGCGTTTGGGCAATGAGGCATAAACGATATTTGAAACAAAATCATAAAGTGCGTTATTACAATTTGCTGACAAGCGGTAAGCTAAATTCATATCTTGCAGATATTGAACAGCAGGCTCAAGACCTTTTTCTCCGGCTGGTAAAAGAACTTGCCAAAAGAGAAAATGTTAACGAAAAACTCAAAGCAGAAAACCAAATGCTTTGGGTGCAGAAGATGAATAATATCCGTAATCGTGCAACGGAAATTGTAAATGCAGAATTAGTTTACGCATTTGGAAAAAACACTATATTTAACCAATAATGAACATCATTTTGCCATTCTATCCTTTGCAAATTACCGCAACAAACTCATATCTCTTGGCAAGTACAACGATATATGATCCAAATTCAAAATCAAATACGCTAAATAACAAGCAGACACGAGAGTTAGTCTCTCGTGCCTGCTCGTTTTTTATTGAAGTGCTTTGTTGATTTTTTCAATAAGTTTTTCTGCTTGTGCTATTTCGTCCGTTTTCAAATCAGTCATACTATGATCTCTTGACCAACGTATAAACGCTTTTGCTAATTTATACTTTGAAAAATCAGTTTTTGCCACACTCTTTATAACATCGACAACAGGGCGTTTAGGTTGAGCTTGAGCAACCGCAATTGCATCCCAACCACATTCATTCTTAGCGATATCTAAAAGTGTCTCACGAAGAATATCTTCAATTTCCGGATTCGGTACTTGACCAGAGTATGCATCTTTTGTTCTTAAAATTCTTTTAGCACCTACGGCGTTAACTAAAGTATCTTGTTTTGCCGCTGTATCGCCTTCGGCATCTGAATCTAAAAGTGCTGCAAGTTTAAGATTTTGAGCATGTAGTATTGTTGCGAAATAGACAACTTTACTTGCGCTATTAGCTGGGATCAAAGCGATCTGATCGTTGATACCTGTTTTTCCATCGGCCTCTAATAAATCGGATAAGTTTTCTAAATACCACATATCTGTTAAGCCTTCTAGTACAAGATTCTTTTTGTGGAAGAATAGGCTTTGTGCCAAATCATAGCCTAATGCCTCTTGAAGCGGCAACATTGCGCCACTGTCACTAGCAGTCAACGAAACATTAACTTTTGTACCAACGGTTCTATCAGGCATTTCTACAACACGAACCTTATCCAACTCATTTGAACCAACGAGGAAAGGAGAGTGTGTTGTATATAAAGTCTGATTGCTTTCACTTAATTTTGTTAAAGTCTCGATGAATTCGGCCTGTTTCAGTGCATGCAAACTTTGACCGGGTTCATCCAGCAATAAAATTGCGTTTTTGTGTTTGTCGGAAGCTTCCGCAAAAAACACTGCATAAAAAGAAACCATCCACTGGAAACCTTCTGAACGCTGATCGAGTTCTACCTCAACGCCTAAGTCATCTTCAACAACAACTTTGAGATATTGACCATCAACTTTAATTCTCAATTTATTTGCATCACGACCATTATTTTGAGGGTTCCATATCTCACAGATTGCTTTTGTTAATCGTATTGTAGCTGCGTTTAATTGGTAATCTCTTTTATCGAGTTGAGCACGATATTGTTCATATTGTGCAGGATCGCTCAAATTGAACCTTGATGTATCTCCTGCATCAGCAAGCTCTTGAGGTGTAAATCCCAAAAATTTAAGCAAGCAAATATTACCATAATCGTACTGTTCATCATCAAGCATTTTTCTATCAATACGCTCAGCAAGGTTTCTTAAATGAAGCACAGGACGAATCCTAAAATAATTACTAAACAGTATGAATGTGGGTAACCTTTTTCTTAATGTTTCAAGAACTTCGCATCTCTGAACAGGCTTTTCTAACAATTCAATAAGTTTGTCATATCGTTTTTCTTCTGTGGGGTTATCGTCAGCGAGATATGACACATTGTTTTTTACCCAATCTGTAATCTTTTTTGCTTTTTCAGCGGTAATAACACTTGTTCTTTGAAGTCCAATTATTACCGAATCATAACTGTTTTGTATAGCAGTTTGTTTTGTCTCTGATTCTGACTTTGCTTGGCTTGTGTTTTTATAATGCTGGCATAACTTCAATAAATCTTTTTCAATATCAGAAAAAGATAGTTGTTCTGGTGCATTATCAAGTCTATGCCACGCTGTATTATCCAATCGGCGACCAAAAATATACAAAGCATTTTGATAATCTTCAGGAATATCTTCCTTATCTTCATCCTCTAATATAAAGTGCCCTTCAACAACAGTAAATTTGCTTGGATCGACCTTTCCATTTTTTATATCTTCATCGTATTTAGAACGAGGATAGTCTCTCAAAGGGTCGAAAGATGCTGTGCCTTCGGGCGCATTAAGTTTTTGTAACGCTTGCAAAATAGCTGTCTTACCCGCTTCGTTGGGTCCAACAAATATTGTTTTGTCATTTTCTACATCAAAATATCCTGTATCAATTATGCTACGATAGCCTTGTATTCTCGCTTTAGTTAGTCGCATAGTTTAATCTCCTTTATTTCAATTGCTTAGATTTTTTAGACTTTGCCAGCATTATAAATTGCCTTTTTTAAGATTACAATCACGACAGAGCATTTGGCAATTTTCTGGTGTAGTTTTACCACCTTTAGACCAAGGTGTGATATGGTCGGCGTGCATTTGCTCGAACTCAAATTCTTTGCCACAGATTGCACATTTATGATTTTGCTTTTCATAGACAGCAAGAGCATCACGTCGGTCAAAAGCACGAATAGAGAGTTTCTTTTCTTCACCTGTCAGCAAATACTCGTAAATGCCGGATTTTTTCGTTACATCTTCATCACCCATAAGACGTTGAATTTCTAATTCAAGTGCTTCAGGATCAAGGTCGGTACGCTTGCCGTGTTTATTGTAATACAGTCCCCAAGGCAAGCCCTTCATTTCTTTGCGTTTTTTGGGGAATATTGCTTGTACCCAGTCTATAACCGAACGAAAATAATTCCAAAGAGTTACGGCACTTGGATCGTGCTGATGTTCCGACATATAACCCTCAATGGTCTTTCCTTCATCAGAAGCTGCCCATAAAATAGCCGTTTCAAGATATTCTTGGCGAATGCTTGACCCCTTTAAATAATCGCCTGCAAGAACGCTCGCCGCACAACCTGATTTTGAAAAATATCGCTTTGCATCTGATGTCCAGCTTCCGGCATATACAGCATTTCTAAGCTCTTGATCGGTGAGTTGTTCGCCGGCGATATTGATAATACGAAACCAGTCAAGCTTTTCTGACTCCGAGCCATTGCAAATATAAATGAATAACTCATAATCAAGAATTTTATCTTGTTTATCTTTTGGCAAGTTAACAAAAAGCATATCATCAACTGAAAAATTGCCATCTACATACTCGCAAAGCGAAATTGTACGCTGCTGCCCATCCATCACCTCATATCTCGGAGTGTCTGGGTCATCTTCAAATTCTTCTCCACGGTCTACCCAATACATAACATTTAACGGCAAACCTTTCATTACGGTGCGGATTACTTCATTTCGTTGCTCGTCTTTATAAACGAATTCACGCTGATATTTAGGGCGAATATCAAGTTGTTCATCATAACCAACAACGCCTTCCTCGGCATCATTAAAATAGCCTTTACAAACTTCGCCGACTGTTATTTTTCTTTCTTCAATGATCATTTCTTTACCTCCTCGGGATGCTTATTGCGAATAAATATTCTCGCATAAGTTGAGTGCACAACCTCGTCATTAAGCACAAAATAATTTCCACTTTTAGGCTTTCCTTTTAGAACGGGATTTCCGTTAATCTTACCACCGCCGGAGCCTGTTTTGGTTCCGTTCTGCCTTGTTTCTTGGAAGTCTTTATAATTCCTGGTTGTTTTTATTCCTGCCAAATAGTCTTTTCCATTTACTAAACCAATAATATCAAACTGTTCTGGGTTATATTTATACATAAATGTTATCGGAACACCCATAACACCTGGAAAATCACAAGGAATATCAGCAGTTTTTGAGACTTCAATAGCCTCATAATTATCATAATTTGGATACTTGGAAGAATCGTAGCGCTTTACAAGAATCATTTCCTCGTGACGTTTACGAATATCCAAGTTGGTAAACCAAGCAATGTTGCCGAGCGACCTCCACTTTTGTCCGTCATCATCCACCCAAAATCTCGTTTCACGTGGTTCGAAATATTCAGGAACTTTAAATGACATATCGCCATTCCCGTACCCTAACCACACTTTATTCTGCATAAGCAAAGGGAAAAATTCTTTGTAAGTTATTGCATTTTGACTTCCTATTATTATGAAATGTTTGTTGTGTTCAAGGAGCGTTGACACATATTCTCGAAATAACGAAAACGGTGGATTTGTTACAACAACATCTGATTCATCAAGTAGTGCTAAACATTCAGCACTGCGAAAATCCCCATCACCGTCAAGTTCTGTAAGTTCGTTTTCGCCGGACTTAAAAAGCTCTGCTACGTCGAACATATCAATTCCACCATCACCGGACTTATCATAGACCTTTGTTATAACGGCTTTATATGCTTTGTTTTGCTTATCTTCTTCTGTTCCTGTGATGTCAAACAAAGAAAGTTGAGTATTTGCTATCGGAGAAGAAACATAGCAAGTAGCAATCAACTTTTTCAACCCAAGACGATTAAAATTCAGAACAAAATATTTGAAAAAGTTGCTTTCAAATGGATCATCGCAATTACAAAATACAACCTTGTCTTTAAAATGCTTTTTATAATATCTCATTTCTTTTTCAATATCCGTAAGTTGGGTGTAAAATTCATCTTCTTTTGCACGCACTGCAGCTTTCAAACTTTTATTTCCAGCCATTAGTTCTCCCTCCATATATTGTTTCTTCCAGACCACTTTTTCGCAAAGCCTTTTTCAGACATTACTGCCATAAACGGCTCTATCAAAAACTCTTTAATGGTTTTCAGCACTGTGTTAAAATCATCGGTTTTAGTATCTATCTTTCTGCAAAATGCTTTCCATTTCTTTTGCATTGCATCATTTTCGGCAAAAGCCATAACTTGCTCAAATTGTTCTATCGTAAAGGCGTGTCCACGATTTTCAAAAGTCTTTTTAAGTGCTTTCGTCAGCGTTCCACCGTCAAAATCGAACTTGTTGGCAAGATAATAAATATCATAATAATCTTTCATTCGGCTTGAAAATTCCATTAAATCGAGAATTGCATCAAGCTTTTCGGCAATTGTCGTTTCCAGCGAATATGTATTTACCGTCGGAGAAGCGAAATCGTCAAGCTGTGTAGGAATTTTTCGCTTTTCCTGTTTTGGGACAATTACATCGCCAACGCCGAAATCAATACTAAAAGGTGTTCTTGTATTCTTGATATGCGCAACAAGCGATGCACCGATACCGGCATATTTCTTTGTAACAGCAATGGGAGCAACATCTGTTATTTCAAATGTAACAAATTCATTTTCTGTAGGTGCTGTGATAATTTCTTCAAGCACAGCCCGCAGTTGTTCAGGAGTGTTCGGCATTTGTCGAAGCAAAAAATCAACATCGACTGTAACTCTGCTGTCAAATTCGGTAAGCGAATAGATAAACAATCCGCCTTTGAGAACAAAATTTTCTGCGTATTTTGATTTTTCAAGTCTGCGCAAAAACTCTTCCTGACAAAAGAGCTGCAAGCAAAGTTGATAACTTCTTCCACTTGCCTGAGCCTTATTCTTTAATCGTGTAAGCACAGACGCTGCAATATCAGCCATTCAGCAACACCTCCATCAGTTCGGTGACTTTTTTATACACACGCAATTTTTGGGAATAAGCAGAAAGATTATTCAGATTCTTTTTGTCGTCTTTTACATAAGCGTTAATAGCCTTGTTGAAAATTTCGTTATCTAATCTTGAACGATATTTGAAACAATCACATATTGTTCGCTCACGGTCATATACAGGCAGCTTAACCCCGTTGAAGTTATCAGTGATTTTTCCAAGTTCGTACAACTCAGGTTGCATATAATAAGGTTGAATAGCAAGCGAATCAACTTTTAGCTTTGTTCTTGACATTGAACGAGGCACAGCTATTGACCATTTTCGTGGTGCAAAGTCGCTGTAACCATAGTGAAACAATGCAGATTCAACACAAACTATTCCTTTTGGGATGAGTGTTGCAAGCAATTGCTCTTCTGAAGAAACCCCTTGTTCGGCAAGCTGATAGTATCCGTGTCGTACACGATTAAGAAAGCCTGCGTTACACAGGTTTACGACATCAACAGCTCTGATTCCGGCAGCAACAAAGTCGGCAGATTTTGCAATGCCATTATTGTCTACAACCACTTCTTTTGCTCGCTCTTGAAGATTCACTCATTCACCCTCTTTCTTAAATAAAATTCACGCACAGCGAATACGTAATTGTGTTCTGATTTTATTATACCTGAGACAACTAAAAAAATCAATTAAAATTTAAGCACATTTTTTGAAATGTGTGCGTAAAATTAAAATACATCTTGCAAAACAAAAAGAAATCAAGTATAATATAAATTGTAAAACCAATCCGGTTGCGATTATTCTTTTCTTGCAACCATCGGTTTTATCGCACCTGATAAGAAAATGATAAATTCTCGTCATACAGGTATAATAATATGGATTATCAAAATACTGCGAAGACTACACGATACATTTTATAAACAAAATGTGTTAAGTTTAGCTTTTCGGCAACGAGTGGGAATAATTTCACACCCGTGAAAAAACCCGTAAAATAAGGCTTTTCGCCGTTTGAAAGCCCTCTGTGGCAACAAAATGGCAACATAATTTGAATTATTGTAAAAGTAAAGAGCTATCAGATTTTTTGAAAGTCTGATAGCTCTTTTTATATTTGATTAGTTGGTTTCAAAAACTTTTAGCCCAAGAAAAGTTTTTTCTGCAAGTTTATATGCAGAAAGCTTTTGATCCCATTCATTGCGAACACGAGATTTTTTGAGGACTTCTTCTAATGAAAAGTCGTCAAAGTAGTCAATCCTCTTATTACTAAAATATTCTTTGCAATAGGCTTCAAACAAGGTCTTTATTATATCGGTGGTACTACCATCTTCATCAATTTCATAGGGACGCTCTTCAATGATTTTAGATAGATCATCTCGTAAATACATCAGTTCTGACGGTGTATCATAATCAACTATTTCATCATCGATTTCAATAGGAACAGGCTTTGTATTAATTCCGTTTTTCTCAAGTTTATAACAGAAATAAGAAAATAGACTTTCTGCGCTTACTGAAGAATAACTATATGAACATACACTCTTATATGATGATAAAAAAGTTGTTAATGCAGTTCGTTCTTTTTTAGTAAGATATTTGGAATCGTGTTCTTTAGAAGTGTCTTCGAGGAGCTTGTAGTTTTTCCAAGAACGAGGTTCTGAAATTATTCGCCTCATTGGAAATAAAACATTTAATCTTAATGCGTTGCGATTGCTTTTTCTGAAATAGATAGCGGAAATTATCCACGAAATTAGTCCAGATAAAAGCACGGTTAATAAAGTGAATATGTGTTCGTAAGTAAATAGCCAAGTGAAAAACTTGCTCATATACCCCACCCTTTGTTTAATCTTTTATTTTATTTTTAAAGGCTTCAATCATTGCTTCGTTTACTTCCTGTGACGGTACTTTTACAAAACCGGAAGTTTCATCATATTTCGGATAATTGTAGCGCCACTTATCATATTCGTCACGGTTAATATCGCCGTTGTGATATTTCTCCGATTGTTCAGCCCACGCATTAAGCATTTCCGAAAGCTCGGCGGCATCCGTCCCCTTGCGAGAGTCTGCATACATTGAAACACCGTTTTCCGTCTTTATTATTGTCAATCCGTATCTGTCCTCTAATGTAAACAAAGTGTGCATTAACCCTATGTAGCTGTCAATGTCGGGAACAGAAAGAGCCTGCGGAGATATGTCAAAAATCTCTGCAAGTTTATTTGTTAAATCAGCTTTAGGTGTTCTTGAGCCGGATTCATACTGTGCCATACGAATGTCAGCAGTCTTTTCAGGAAATCCGACCACCTGTCCTAAATATTTCTGTGTCATTCCGCAAAGATTACGAAAGAATCTTATTCTCTCTCCGATTGCCATAAAATACGCTCCTTACTTATGTAATGTGCAATCAGTATATCATATATGTTTAGTATATGTCAAGCAACATAAAACAAAAAAGTTTAATATTTTTACGAAAACCACTTGACATAACGGAATATGTTTAGTATAATCATTAAGCAAATAGCGTTAAGCTGTTTGCGAAAATTGAATAACCGTCATACATCACGGTAATGGTGTATCCGCTCGGGCAAATCGGAATGCGGTCAGAAAGTTCTCCGACACTAAATAAACAAACTAACAAGAATTGAAAGGAGGTTTCATTATGAGTACAACATTTATGAAAGTACAAGATGTTGCCGACGAATTAGGTATTTCAAAATCTTATGCCTATAAAATCGTGCAGCAGCTTAACGAAGAGTTAAAAGCACAAGGCTTTATAACAATTTCAGGACGAGTAAACAAACAGTATTTTTTAGAAAGAGTTTGTTATGGTACAGCCGAAAAAGAAAGGATGTGATATCAATGGCTGTTTATAAGGAAGAAAAAACAAATACTTGGCGTGTTATCTATCGCTATACCGATTGGAATGGCGAACGAAAGCAATCACAAAAACGAGGATTCAAAACAAAACGTGAGGCTCAGGCGTGGGAAAGAGAACAACTTAATAAGCTTGGCGGAGATTTGGATATGAATTTCAAGAGTTTTGTTGAACATTACTCCGAAGATATGCAGACTCGACTTAAAGAAAACACTTGGGAAACCAAGAAACATATTATTGATAAAAAGCTTATTCCATATTTCGGTAAGCTGAAAATGTGCAACATAACCGCACAACAAATAATTACTTGGCAAAATGAGCTTATCAATCATAAGGACGATAACGGCAAACCGTATTCTCCCGTATATTTGAAAACAATACACAATCAGCTGTCTGCGATATTCAACCATGCTGTCAGGTACTACAACCTGAAAGAAAACCCTTGTCAAAAGGCGGGCAGTATGGGTAAAAAGAAAAATCGTGAAATGCTTTTCTGGACTAAAGAGGAATATTTGAAGTTTGCTGATGCAATGATGGATAAGCCGATGTCATACTATGCGTTTGAAATGCTCTATTGGACGGGTATTCGTGAGGGCGAGCTGTTAGCTCTTACTTCTGCTGATTTCGATTTTGAAAAGCGAACGGTAACAATTAATAAATCGTTTCAGCACTTAAACGGCAGAGATATAATCACTTCACCGAAAACAGAGAAAAGTAACCGCACAATTCAGTTGCCAAAGTTCCTTTGTGATGAAATGCAGGATTATCTGAAAATGCTTTACGATGTGGGGTTGGAGGACAGAGTGTTTACAATTACAAAAAGCTATCTGCACAGAGAAATGGACAGAGGCGCAAAAGAAGCAGGCGTAAAAAGAATCCGTATTCACGATATCCGCCACAGCCACGTTAGTTTGCTGATTGATATGGGATTCTCTGCGACGGCTATTGCAGACCGTGTGGGACATGAAAGCATTGATATAACTTACAACTATGCACATTTGTTCCCATCAAAGCAGGCTGAAATGGCGGATAAGTTAGATATGGAAAGGGGCGAGTAAAATGTCACTTAAAAATAGAGATGAGCATAACCGCTGGAGAAACAAAACCGTAGCGTTTCGTGTATCGCCGGAGGAGGACAAACAAATTGAAACTTATGTACGGCTTTCAGGACTAACTAAGCAGGATTATATAACAAGGCGACTCACGCACAGGGATATAGTTGTGCAAGGCAATCCGAGAGTATTCAAGGCTTTGCGAAACCAGCTTGCCGATGTGCTGTCGGAATTACAGCGAATAGAAGCCGGCGGGGAGGTAAATGATGAGTTGCTTGATGTAATAGAAATGATTGCCGATATTCTCGGCGGATTGAAAGGAGAGGATAACAATGGAGAATAAAAAAGAAATGACCGCCCCGAATGTATCTGTTGGCGCAGATACGGAGCAGTCAATCCAAAAATTTACTGACATTAGTATAAACGATAACGATGAAAATATCAAGGATTTGGACGAAAGTTTTCGTGAAATGCAAAGAGAAATGCTGAGGCAAATGGATCCGTCATATTTGAAAACCGTTTCAATGTCGGCTCTGTATGATACCGATTTCGAAACACAAACCGCACTTATAGACGGTCTGCTTTATCAGGGAACTTACTTGTTCGTGGGTTCTCCGAAAGTAGGAAAGAGTTTTATGATGGCACAGCTCGCTTACCATATCAGCACTGGAACTCCGCTTTGGAATTACAGAGTCCGCAATGCAACCGTTCTTTATTTTGCCCTTGAAGATGATTACCCTCGCTTACAGCGCAGACTCTATCATATGTTCGGCGCTGACGGAACGGACAACTTGTATTTTGCAACAGAAAGCAAAACCGTAAACGGCGGTTTGGAAGACCAAATAAGAGGTTTTATTCAGGAACACCCTGACACCGGACTGATTATCATAGATACGCTAAAGCGTGTTCGAGAGACAGGTGGTGCGGATTACAGCTACGGCAGTGATTACGATGTAGTCGCAAAGCTGAAAGCGCTTGCCGACAGCTACAAGGTAACAATGCTTATCGTCCATCACACACGCAAACAGCAGGCAGACGATAAATTTGATACAATCTCCGGCACAAACGGATTGCTCGGTGCGGCAGACGGCGCCTTTGTTCTCAGCAAAGAGAAACGAACAACCAATGCCGCAACGCTTGACGTCACCGGCAGAGATCAGCAGGATCAGCGAATACACCTTGTTCGCAATCCGCAAAAACTTATATGGGAATTTGAAAAAAGCGAAACAGAAGTTTGGACAGAGCCGCCTGACCCGCTGCTTGAAAAGGTATCGACTGTTCTTTCTTCGGACAGTAGCCGATGGGACGGGACGGCTTCTGAATTGAGCAAACTTATTGGATTGGATATTAAGTCTAATGTTCTGTCGCTAAGACTTAGTATCAACGCCGGGCGGTTGCTTAAAGATTACGACATTCATTACAAAGCGAGTCGCACGCACAGCGGACGAAAAATATCCCTTTGGAAAGAAAGCGTGTCAATGTGTGACGACCGTGACAAACTCTCCGAGAACGGTGATGTGGTCTAAAACATTGTCACCATCGTCACGGTTTGTCACAGCAAAAGTTTAGCAGAGTGTGCAGAGAGTGCCTTTTCAAAGGCGGCTCTTTGCCCCTCAGAGAGCGCAAAACCTGCTTGCAGGTTGCATTTTTGATGGGCTCGCCTGTCAAAAGTGCTTTTGCGTTACTCTTGACAAGAGTAACAGAACCGAGGACGAGCAAGTTTATGAGATTGGAGGTGTATATAATGCAAAGAACGATAAGTGCAATGGTAGGTAAAGGCTCGGTCAATCATAACAGCCGCAAGTTCAAGGCGGAAAATGTTGACGGTAGCAGAACGCATTTGAACATTGATTACTGTAACGAGCCGATAAAGAAAATCTATCACGAATTGTTTGACGAAGCGCTAAAAAGATACAATGAAAAGCAGACAAGAGCCGACCGCAGAATAGAAAACTACTATGAGAAAATCAGAAACTCAAAGCAAGAAAAGCCGTTTCACGAACTGATTTTACAGATTGGCGATAAGGAAAATATGAGCGCCGAAAGCGAAAACGGACAGCTTGCACGGCAGGTTTTAGATGAGTATTATCGGGGATTTCAAGAGCGAAATCCCAACCTAAAAGTGTTCTCTGCTCATCTGCATATGGACGAGGCAACGCCCCATTTGCATATTGATTTTGTTCCGTTCACAACTGGCAGCAACCGTGGACTTGATACAAGAGTATCACTCAAGCAGGCGCTTGCCGCACAAGGATTTAAGGGCGGAACCCGTGGAGATACCGAGTGGAATCAATGGGTAAGCGCAGAAAAATCCGCCTTAGCGTTTGTTATGGAACGCCACGGAATTGAGTGGAAACATAAAGGAATGCACGAAACACATTTGTCTGTTCTTGATTACAAAAAGCAAGAACGAGCGACGGAACTTGAAGAATTAGGGGCTAAAATCGAAGTAAAACAAGCAGAATTTAATGTGTTATCCGAGCGAGTGTTAAACTATGATGATGGTTTGGAAAACTTAAGAAATGTGGAAGAAATGCTTGATAATGCACCCGAATATCAGCTCTCCGAGCCGCAAAGTTTTATGTCCGCAAAAGCATATAAAGCAAAAATTGCAGAGCCGCTTATTCAAAAATTAAAAGCGTTAATCAAGACGGCATTGGCTCGTTGCTTTGAGGGTTGGGACAGTTACCATAGATTAAATATCACGAACGGCAACCTCTATCGTGAGAACGAAATGTTATCGAAAATAAACAGCAAGCTGAAAAGTGAAAACGAAAATTTGCGTTCGGAAGTCAAAGATTACAAACTTTTGCGCAAAGTTTTCGGGCATAAACAGATTGATGAGTTGCTTGAACAGGCAAGAAATATCAAAGGTCGCAAGCGTGAAAATCCACGCTCAAGATAAATAAATTTTTGGAGGTAAAACAAAATGGCAAACACAATTTTTGAACAAACAGGTGGTACTTATACACAGGTGGGCGACTATATGTTACCCGATTTATTACCGGCGGAAGAAGAAAAGGAAGCGAATATCGGCGTTTGGGGAATGAGGCATAAACGATATTTGAAGCAAAATCACAAAGTGCTTTACTACAATTTGCTGACAAGCGGTAAGCTCAATTCATATCTTGTAGATATTGAACAGCAGGCTCAAGACCTTTTTTCTCGGCTTGTAAAAGACTTAGCCGAAAAAGAAAATGTAACCGAAAACTTAAAAGCAACTGACCAAATGCTATGGGTTCTAAAAATGAACAATATCCGTAACCGTGCAACGGAAATTGTAAATGCGGATATAATTTACAAGGTATAAACATAACGACGGCAGGGAGCAATCCCTGCCGATTTTTTGATGCTATTTCTGATTTGTTTAGTTATAAATATAAAAGTATTGCGTTTGCAGTACTTTTATGATATAATCACAACATATAAAGGAGTGATGGATTTGTCTTTTACATATAAGCCATTATGGAAGTTGTTAATTGATAAGGAAATGACCAAAAAACAACTGATGGAAGAAACCAACATATCAAAATCCACAATGGATAAAATGGGAAGAAACGAGAAAGTGTCAATGGAAATATTAGATAGATTGTGTTCTCATTTTTCATGCGATGTTTCCGATATTATTGAACATATTGACGAGGTTGAAAAGCAATGAATTATATAGGATCCAAATATTCGCTTCTTGATTTTATTCATAGAACAATATCGGATGTTACCGGTTACAAGTCAGGTGATGATTATATTTTTGCAGATTTGTTTGCGGGAACCGGGGTTGTAGGAGCGAGTTATAGAAAAGAAGGCTGTAAGGTCATTTCAAACGACATTCAATACTATAGCTATGTAATTAATAAATATTTAATTGAGGGATCAGAAAATATAGACGAATCATTGATAAGCAGTTTAGATTTATTGGATGATGTTGATGGCTTCATATTTGAAAACTATTGTGCAGGTTCAGGTAGTGGTAGAAACTATTTTACAGATAGCAATGGTAAAAAATGTGATGCTATAAGGATAGAGATCGAAAGACTTTTTAGTCAAAATTTGATATCTGAAGAAACATATTTCGGGCTTTTGGCAGGTCTTGTGAATTCGATAGATAAGTACGCAAATACGGCATCGGTATACGGAGCCTTTCTTAAGCACATAAAAAAATCGGCTCAAAAACAATTTAAGTTAGAGTTACTGCCAAGAATTCAGGGACCAAAAGGAGAAGCTTATAATGAGGATGTTAATAAACTGATAACGAGAATTCACGGGGATGTTTTATATCTTGATCCGCCATATAATGCTAGACAATATTGCTCAAATTATCACGTCCTTGAAACTATTGCACGATATGATTATCCTGAGTTGAAAGGCAAAACCGGTTTGAGAGAGCCCAATGGACAGAAAAGCAAGTATTGTTCTAAGAGAACATTGGAAAGTGAATTTGAAAATTTGATTGCTAATGCGAATTTTAGATACATCTTTTTAAGCTATAATAATGAAGGTTTAATGAATGTAGATGCAATAAAAAATATAATGTCGAGATACGGAACATATAGATGTTTCACTCAATCTTATAGGCGATTTAAGGCAGATAAAGACAAAAACAGAAATATTTCAGGAAAAGAAACGACTGAGTATTTGCATTGTTTAATAAAAGAGGAATGAAATGGGAAAATATAATGATTTAGACTTATCTCAATGGAGAGAATACACGGACATCGAAACGGATTCTTTATGGATAATCGACAAAAGAGATAATAGCGGTGCGCATAGTGGACATTATCATGGAAATTTTGTTCCACAAATTCCGCACCAGTTATTTTCTAGGTATACCAAAAAAGGAAATTGGATTTTAGACCCATTTATGGGAAGCGGAACATCATTAATAGAAGCACAACGCATGGGTAGAAATTCAATTGGAATAGAAATTCAACATGATGTTGCGAAAGAAGCTTATGACAGAATATACACTGAAAAAAATGATGTTGTAAGAACAAAGGTTGTGGTTGCTGATAGTCAAACATGTGATATGAATAAGATATTACTATCAGAAGGCATAAATAAAGTACAGTTTGTAATAATGCATCCTCCATATTGGGATATTGTGAAGTTTTCTGAAAATCCCAATGATTTGTCAAATTGCGACAGCATTAATGAGTTTTTGGATTCTTTTAGCAAAGTAATCGATAACTCGTTAAGTGTTTTGGAGAAAAATAGATATTGTGCAGTTGTTATTGGCGATAAATATGCCAACAGTCAGGTAATTCCCCTTGGGTTCTACTGCATGAATTTGATAATGGAAAAAGGTTTGCTTTTAAAAGCCATTTTAGTTAAAAACTTTGGTGAAACAAAAGGTAAATCAAATAAACAAGGCATATGGCGATATCGTGCCTTAGCCAGCGATTTCTACATATTCAAACACGAATATATTTTTGTATTTAAAAAGGTAAAGTGATTAAAATCACTTTACCTATAACGAATCGATTATACAATTTTCTCAAAGTCAATATCATCTTTGCTTATATTAAAAGCATAATACTCGGTCTTATGAATAGATGCATATGAATACGGATTGTTAAACTTTTTTTCAGCAATATATTTTATCAATCCCATATCATTTGTTTTAGCAGCAACAATGCAAGGGGTTATTTCTACTGCTTTTCTATCATAGTTCGGAATAATATAATCAAATAGCCATTTTATATACCAGTTAAGTTGATAATCCACAATATTCGCTGTAGGCTGTTCGTCTTTTAATTCAATTATTTTAAAGTGAATATTATTGTTGCTTTCTTGCATTATCAATATATCTATTCGCTGCATACCTACTCCGCAAGAAACCTCATTGCCTACCAAAAAATCCTTTTCTGGAAATTCAAGTAAATTTAGCGAGCGTAAATTTTGTAAAATAAAAGCTTGTAAATGTGTTTCAAACGCATTTTGTCTGTTTGCTTTATATAGCAATCTTTCTTTTATAGATAGCGAATTTTGTCTACCGCCATAAATTGCGACATTATTATATTCTGATATTTTGTTTGATGAAAAATCATATGTATAGTTATCAGATACTGTTAGGCATTTGCTTTTATTTTGTAATTTTGATAATAAGTCGTTGAATTCAAAATCAGTAATCATAGTGCATCCGCGATTACCTTTTAATTTTCTATATATTAAACTCCAACATAATTCATAAGGATAATTTTTACCTTCTAAGGAATCTAAATATTCGTGTTCTGTTATGCCTATTGGGTATACGCCATAATCAGATGCCTCAATGAGTATGCGGTATGACAATCCTTTCCCAAGTTTAATTTTTAAGTAATTATCAGTATCATTTTCATCGAAAAATGCTCTAGATTTTGCTCTGAATATTCCAAAGAACTGTCCTTGATTACCATTGGTCGCTTGTAAGTAAAAAATAATATTGTCGCCAATCTGAATGCGAGAAATGTCGGCTATCATTCCCATTAAGTTGCGCTCTGCAGTTGCGTTATATTGAATAGTAGGATTATTCAAAAAAGGTGATTTTTTTTCGCTTGCACCAGTACCTGCGAACATATATTCTAAGTGGTATTTAAATGTTTGTCCATTTACAATAAAAACGTGTGTATTCATATTATTTTTCCTTCAAATGTTTTCTAAATTCTAATGGGTCATACCAAAAACAGCCCTCGCAGGCATTTTCTTCGCCATTGTGACGAGCGTCACCTTTGTAATATGACATGGGATAACCTAATTTCTTAGCGTCATATCTTATGCCTGTTCTAATGCATTCTTTACAAAATTGGCGTTTTGCATCATTTGCGGCTTTGCTTAATGGCTGAAAATCAGATAATTTTTGATCTTCATTTCGCATAACACGATCTTCATTTTTCATGCCATTTTTATGGTCTACCTCTGGATTTGACGTCCCTAATATTACACAACGCTGACTTTGGATTTGCCTTTTTATATCTGCTCTAATATGTTGTGAATAATCACCATTATTGAACCCTACAGTTCTTATTGCATCGGTTCTGTTTCCCGGAGTACGAGTTTTATCTCTTTCAACAATGTATTTTCTTCCAAATGGTCCGTCATCTCTTGACCATCCAGCACCATTTAAGAGTTGGAGACCTTGGTATTCTCCCACAAATTCATCAACAGATACCCATCTGCTGAAACCGTTCTCATCTATTCCGGCCAATTCCTCAAATAATTCGATTTTTGTTTTCTTTTTTGGCATTTTTGTCTTCCTCCAAAAACAATTTATAGGTTTCAATTCCGAGCGCATCAGCTATACGCTGTATATTTTCAAGCGAAATGCTGCGGCGGTAACACTCGATAGCACTTATGTAGGTACGGTGCATACCGCACTTTTCGGCGAATGCTTCTTGAGATATTCCCATAGCTGTACGATATTTTTTTAGGTTGTCACCAAATACTTTTATAATATCCATAGTTGCAATCCTCCTAAATTTATAGTATAATAAAAATGAACACAAAAAGTCTACATACAATAAGTATATGGCAGGTGATAGATATGCCCAAAAGAAAAATGGTTCAAAATAATTTACTTAAAAATTCAATTTCAGCATATTTTGCAGCAATTGAAATACATAATAAGCCCAATTTTTCGTATCGTTACGAAACAGTAACATTATTGATTATGAATGCTTGGGAATTGATTTTAAAATGCTTTGTGAAAAAGTACATTAAGAGCAAGTCTATATACAAAAAAGACGGGCATACAATTTCCATTGATAAAGCAATTGATTATACAGACGAGTATATTAACAAGCAGGAGCCAAAAGCGTTTATAGAAATAAAAGAAAATTTATGTCTTATTGAAGAGTACAGGAATAATATTGTGCATTATTACAATGAACAATTAGAACCATATATTTTTATGCTGACAGCTAAGGCGGCACTAAACTATGTGGATTTTCTTAAAAAGTACTTTTCAAAGGATATAATGGCAAATGAAGGTTTGTTTATTTTACCATTAGGGTTCAAATTACCGTTCAAGCCAGAAGATTTTCTGACCAAAAGGGCAGCTAATTACATTTCTTCTAAAGAATCAAAAGAGTTTATATCCTCAATGGTTAAAGTTATTACCGATTTGAATGATGAAGGCATTGAGGATACCATTGTTGTTGGATTTGATATATATTTAGAAAATGTTAAACGAATGAAAAATAGCGATTTACTTATTGCGATTACTTCACAAGATGCAGCAGATGCAAATTTTGCAAAAATTAATAAAGTTCAATTATCAGATGATCCTAATGCACAAAAAATAAAACTTTCAGATGATGAAATAGTTAAACTCTATCCATTTACATACAGTGATATATGCAAAAAATGCAGAGCTGATATCCCGAACTTCAAGCAGGGTAAAAAGTTCAATGAAATAATGTCTTCTTTAAAAGAGAACAATACTTATGCATATACAAGAAGGCTTAATCCTAAAAAAGCCAAAACAACAAAAACAACTCTTTACGCAGCAAGCATTATTGATGAAATCAAGCAAAGATACGAAACATAATTTGGTCTTGTTCACAGTTGTACTTTAATGATATGTACTTTGGCAACGAAATGGCAACAAAAAATCGGATAGCGTATGCTTTACCGATAATTCAAGTAATATAAATACTCTCTGATAAATTTCATAAACAAATGCGTTTAAGATTGATTTACAGGGAGCGAGTGGGAATAAATCGTAATGTTATTGTGCAACACCCATTATCCTGTAATGTGTAAATTTTAATATCCTTGAGCGACCTTGAAGAGCAATCTTTTAGGTCGCTTTTTCTATGCCCAAAAACCCAGTGTTTATCGAGAATTTGGCAATAAAACTCCAATTTTATTCGGAGTTTAAACAGTACAGACAGAGGATAACAAAAATTACCCCAAAGAGAGTAGAGGGGTTTGTACAATAACAACAAAAAATATAAAAACCTCCGAAAAGTCAGTGCTTATCGAGCTTTTCGGGGGTTCTTTTTTATCCTGTGGGACTGCTATGGGACTAAAAATAAAATTATTTAATTTCAGTTCAAAGTCAATAGTTAGGGCAAACCGAAAAGTAGAATATATAGGCTCAATGTCAATAGTTGGGGTAAACCGAGAAAACGGAATATATGAGAATTACAAGCGGCAGAGAATTAAACTGTCGCTTGTTTTGCTGAATAATTGATATGTGCGGTATGCGGCTCAATATTTATATTTAGGATAACCCGAAAAAGTCTGTAATCTTCGGTTTTAGCTGACTGCTTTTTGACTAACATTTGACTAATATTTAAGCAATATTATGCGATATTTCGCAATATTTTACGGTAAAAATAAGCAAATAAAAACCGCACCAAAGAGCCTGAAAACGGCTTTCTGATGCGGTTTTTGTTATGGAGCTGAAGAAGGGACTTGAACCCTCGACCTACTGATTACGAATCAGTTGCGCTACCAACTGCGCTACTCCAGCATATTATTTTAAATTTTAACAAGGATTACTGAACACGATGTGCAGTGCGGAAAATATAAATATTTTCACATATTATGCTAATATTTATAATGCTTAACTAACGTTAAACGCTAATGTGTTTCGGCAGACTTCGTGCGTAATGAAAACTTCACCTTGGTATTATACACCGATTGTCCCGATATTTCAATAGAAAAAAGTAAAAAAGCAAGTAAAAAAAGAAAATTTAGTTTAATTTTTCGTCTGTCATCATAATTTAAGGAGAAGAAAACATAACGGTGAATTAAATAAATTTATACTTTTGTTATTATAAATACAAAATTATGCACAAAAAAAGTGGTAATTTTTGTCTGGTGAAGTGTTATCACATTTGTAGAATAATAAAATTAAAAGTACTATAATTGTTACACAATAGATACTACAGCGGAAATGCTTTGTGATAGGATGTGCAGCAGATGCCAAAAAGAAAGTGCAGTAATATTGATGCGTCGGTCGGACTAAGAATGCGTTATTACAGAATCCAGTGCGGACTGACTCAACAGCAGGTTGCTGACGCTCTCAATATAAACCGTACAACATACACTAAATATGAAACAGGTGTTTCCGAACCGAGTCATGAGCTTCTGGGAAAAATTGTAAAGATGTTCGGTATAGATTATAACGCAATTCTTGATAACAGAGATTATTTTGAAAGAAGAGTTGCAGACTCTGATATGACGCTAAATGTCCTTACTCTTGCCGAAAGAGCAATCATTACAAGATTTCGGTCTATGTCAAAAGAAGATCAGAAAAAGATTTGTGAATATATAGATATGCTCTACAATGAAAAAACAAAGAAGATTTTGTAAAAAACACTTTACTTTTGACCTCGATTGTGATAATATAAAACAGATGACCGTGTCTCGGAACAGGGAGTATGCCGTTTGTCGGATTTTCACAGCCCTGCCCTGAGATTTTGGCGACTATTTTTGAAAGGTGGAATTTTAAATGCTTAAAGAAGAAAAGCAGGCTATCATGGCTGAGTACGCAACTCACGAAGGCGACACAGGTTCTCCGGAGGTTCAGATTGCTCTTCTTACAAAGAGAATCAATGACCTTACCGAGCACCTCAAGGTTCACAAGAAGGATCACCACAGCAGAAGAGGTCTTCTCAAGATGGTTGGTCAGAGAAGAAGCCTTCTCGCTTACCTCACAAAGGTAGACATTGAAAGATATCGTTCTATCATTGCAAGACTCGGTATCCGTAAGTAATTTTTTAAGTACACAAGGGCAAGCGAAAGCTTGCCCTAAATTCGATTTTCTGCGGGATTTTTATTTGCTGTTTTTTAGCGGTAAAACGATTAAATAACCTATGCTAATATGTGTTTATCAGCTTTGTTTAATGGTTTTATTGCTAAATCGGCGTAAAATCCCGTTTGAATAAATTTGAACTTTATTTAAAATGTGAAACTTATGTTTCGGAAAGGATTTTACTAAAATGAATCGACTTATGACTTTCGACAAATACAGAGTATTTGAAACAGAATTTGCCGGCAGACCTTTAAAGGTTGAAACAGGCAAGATGACACAGCTTGCAAACGGTGCGTGTCTTGTTCACTACGGTGACACAACAGTTCATGTTGCTGTTACAGCATCAGAAAAGCCAAGAGAGGGCGTTGATTTCTTCCCGCTTTCGGTTGACTATGAAGAAAAGATGTACGCAGTAGGCAAAATCCCCGGTTCTTACCTCAAGAGAGAGGGCAGACCTTCGGAAAAGGCTATCCTCACAAGCCGTGTAATCGACCGTCCTATCCGTCCTCTTTTTGATAAGAGTATGAGAAACGATGTTTCAATCGTTTGTACGGTTATGAGTGTTGATCCCGACTGTCAGCCTGAAATTGTTGCCATGATCGGTGCTTCAATCGCAATTTCAATTTCTGATGTTCCGTGGAACGGACCTATCTCGGGTTGTTCCGTAGGTATGGTTGACGGCGAGTACATCATCAACCCGACAGAGGAGCAGAGAAAGGTTTCTAAGATGGCAACAACAGTTGCCTCAACAAGCTCAAGAATCGCTATGATTGAGGCAGGTGCAGATTGCGTATCTGATGACGATATGTACAACGCAATTATGGCAGGTCATGAGGCTAACCAGAAGATTATCAGCTTTATTGAGGAAATTAAGGCTGAAATCGGCAAGCCAAAGTTTGAGTTCGCAAGTCTTGAACCCGACCATGATATGTTTGAGGCAATCAAGGCATTTGCAGAAGAAGATGTTAAGGTTGCTCTTGATACAGATGATAAGAGAATTCGTGACGAAAGACTTAAGCCTATTTATGAGGCAGTTCACGCAAAGTTTGACGAGATTTATCCCGAAAGCGAAGCCCTCATTGACGAGTGCCTCTATAAGACACAGAAGTTCATTGTTCGCCGTTGGTTACTCGATGAGCAGAAGCGTGTTGACGGCAGAGGAATGGACGATATCCGTCCTCTCGCATCAGAGGTTGGCGTAATTCCGAGAGTTCACGGTTCGGGTATGTTCACAAGAGGACAGACTCAGGTTCTCACAATCGCTACACTCGGTCCTGTTTCTGACAAACAGCTTCTTGACGGCATTGACGGCGAAACAGAAAAGAGATATATCCACCACTACAACTTCCCAAGCTACTCAGTCGGCGAAACAAAGCCAAGCCGTGGTCCGGGCAGAAGAGAAATCGGTCACGGTGCTCTTGCAGAAAGAGCTCTCGTTCCTGTAATTCCTTCTGTAGAAGAATTCCCGTATGCACTTCGCCTTGTTTCGGAAGTTCTTTCTTCAAACGGTTCAACTTCACAGGGTTCAATCTGCGGTTCAACTCTTGCTCTTATGGACGCAGGTGTTCCGATTAAGGCTCCTGTTGCAGGTATCTCATGCGGTCTTATCACAGAGGGCGACCGTTGGATGACAATGGTTGATATTCAGGGTCTTGAGGACTTCTTCGGTGATATGGACTTTAAGGTAGCAGGTACACACGACGGTATCACTGCTATTCAGATGGACCTCAAAATCAGCGGCCTTACTCCCGAAATGGTTAAGGAGGCTCTTGCCAAGACTCACAAGGCTCGTAACTACATCCTTGACGAAGTAATGCTCAAGACTATTGCAGAGCCGAGAGAAGAGCTTTCAAAATATGCTCCCAAGATGTTTACAACAACAATTCCTGCCGACAAAATCAGCGAGGTTATCGGTAAGAGCGGTAAGGTTATCAAGGAAATTCAGGCTGAATGCGGAGTTAAGGTTGACATTGAGGAAGACGGCGAACTCGGACAGGTATTTGTTTCGGGTATTGATTCCGACAAGTGTAAGCGTGCAATCGAAATTATCAACACTATCGCCGTTGATCCTGAGCCGGGTGCAATGTACCTCGGCAAGGTTACTCGTATTATGGACTTCGGTGCTTTCGTTGAAATCGCTCCGGGCAAGGAAGGCCTTGTTCACATTTCTCAGCTTGATGTTAAGCGCACAGAGAATGTAACGGATGTTGTCAATGTAGGCGATATTATCCGTGTTAAGGTAATGGAAATTGATGACAAAGGCAGACTTAATCTCTCTCGCCGTCAGGTTCTCATTGATGTTGACGGTCTTGTTCCCGAAAACGACATTGACGCAGAAAGATCAGCTCGTCCGCGCAGACCTCACAACGACCGCAGAGGCGGCTTTAACAGAAACAACAGAAAGTAATTTTTGTAATCTGAAATTTAATATTTTAACAATCTGTTCCTTTCAATTTGCAAACCATTTTAAATTTCATGGATGTATAATAGCTTCACAAGATGTTGGTAATATACATTTTGGGTTTGTTGGCTCAGTTGTTTTCAAAGCAATAACATTATGCACGGGAGCAGGTATTTATCAAATATTAAGTGGAACATCATCTTGGAGTTATTGGTATAGTTTTTTTGACGATCCCAGAGATACTCGTTGCATATTGTTGGGCAGAAAGTATTGGAGATTACTTTATAATCGGAAGGTGTTTCAATGGTAAAGAAGTTTTTTACGCTTAATTGCTTTTTTGTGGTTATGATTTTATTTACAGCGTGTAGTTTGGAATACTTGCCCCATGGCGAGTTAATTGATACTACAGCATCTCCTAATAATGAATATGTAGTAAACGCTTACCTTTGTTCGGGGAATGCAACGACAGACTTTTCAGTAAGGTGTGAAGTAGTTGATTTAAAAACGAATAAAAGTCGAAATATATACTGGAATTATCATCAAGAAGATGTTTCTTGGTATTGGAAATCTCAAGATGTTATTGTCATAAATAATATCGAACTTAATGTTTTGACGGATGAGTATGATTGGCGAAATTATTGACCTTATATCAATTGCTCAGTATTGGTATCTCTCTATGTTAAGATATTTTGTTTCTGTAATCGAGTTGTTACGCATCTACCTGATGACAGATGCAGATAACGGATTTGATATGAAATGTGCAACATAAAAAGTGAACAATAAAAAGACATCCTATGATAGAATAAAACCTACCATAGGATATTTTGTTATGAAAAAAATTGGTTCATCACGATTTTTTGTGGGATGGTGAACGGACAGAAGGAATAGAAAGATAGCGAATCAAGGTGAAGAAAAAGTCGTCGTCACGGTAACCGTAGCCGATTCGTTTAGCGACCTTGATCTTGTTGTTGAAGCCTTCGAGCTTGCCGGTGCTGATTGGGTGGATGGCATGGGCAGCTAAGCCGGGGAGCCGTTTTTCTTTTCGAACTGCAAACCGTACCAATGTGGGAATCTCACTTTCTTTCGCAGCCTGAAACCATTTTGTCCATCCGGTGACTGATTGTTGGTAATCTGTCAGTTCATAAAGTCTGCACATTTCCTCTTTCATGGCGTAACAAACAGCAAGGTCGTGATGATCTTGCAGAATAGAGTGTAATTGCTCGGTTTTGCTGTCGGAGAGTTTATCTGAGTTAATGAGCAATGACTAACGCAGCTTCTTGAGTTGGCTGTATTCCTGCTTTTCGGCTTTAGCTTCTTGTTTAAGAGATTTTATAGTTTCCTTGTCGGTATCATCCGAGATATCGGCAAGGATTTTTTTCTTTGGCTTTATGCCTACGAGCTTCATCCAGACGAATAACGCCGAGAACATCTCTGCCAAATTGCGACTGCATATGAAACCGATCATATACAATCTGTGCTTTGGGCAAATGCTTTGTTACAAGCTTGTTGTAAGATGCGTTCATGTCCATCGCTACCGCGATGACTGCTGACAAGGAGTCGGAAGGCACATCTTCAAAGAACTTTTCAAAATCCTTCTTAATCTATCATTTGTGGAGTTATAATTATAATTTATTATAGCATACAATCGTTTAATAACGACGATAATTATAATTTTTTAGGTTTTGCACATGAGTTGCGAACTTTTATTGGACAAGGTAGATAGACACGCATAGGAGAATAATAATCGGTGCTTTTAGGTTTCATCAGATTCAAAATAAATCTAATGCCGTAAATACCCATTGCATATACAGGTGCGTTTACCGTAGTAAGCGGAGGGTTTGTATATCCCGAAAGCTCCGTGTTATCAAATCCCATAACAGAAATATCCTCAGGAATTTTGTAACCGTTTTCTTGCAGAGCTCTCATTGCACCGATTGCAATATGATCACTTGCCGCAAAAATAGCTGTGGGGAGATTCCCTTTGCTGATCATTTCTGACATCATTTTATAACCGGATGATGTTGAAAATTTGTCCTGCATAATAAACCCATCATATTTAATGTTTAGTTCATCGCAAATGTCTGTGAAAGTGTTGAGTCGTTTATCAGGAAATATCGTTCCGTCCTCAAGCTGTTCAATGCCTCCGATAAAGCCAACTGTTCTATGACCTAAATCATATAGATATTTAATTGCATCGGACACTGCCTGACGAAAGTCAAGTGATACGGATGTGATTTCAATATTCTCAACGGTCATATCAAGAAAAACAATTTTATTATTCAAAGAATGCAGTAATTTTATTTCTTGTTTACTAAACTTCCCGAGGCAGATTATGCCATCAACATCGCAAAGTACATTCTGATAGTCATTGTCTGTTTTAAATGTTCGTACAATACTTATATTATTTTTTGAACAGTAGTCCTCGATACCCTGTCTCATCAAAAAGTAATAATTATCTTCAATTTCCTGTTTGGAAGAGAACCATTGTAGAATTCCAATGCGACATGAAGGTGCTGATGTAACCCTTTTTTTCTTTACATAATTAAGTTCTTTAGCTGCTGCAAATATTTTTTGCTTCGTTTCAAGCGAGGTGCTGAGGGTAGTGTCGTTATTAAGCACTCTTGAAACAGTAGCTACTGATACATTTGCCTTTTTGGCAACATCTCTGATTGTAGCCAATTGAATCACCTCACTACCATTATAGTGAAATATTACTAAAAAATCAAGTCGTGTTTAGTGAAAAACGGAGAAAGCAAAAATGTTTACCAAAAACTATTGACAGTTTACGAAACAAAACATATAATTTACTTAACACAAAAACAAAAGAAACATTATTATTAAATAATAACGAAATCTTTTGTGCAGGTTGTCACGGCGTTTCATTTAAAATTAAAAGGAGGAAAAATTATGAAACAGACATCATCACAACCAAGACTTGATGGCAAAATCCCGGGTAGAATCAAATACACCTTTGCTTTAGGTGCCCTCGGCAAAGATATGATTTATGGTATGATTGCCACATTTTCAATGATTTATTTCACAGACATCATCAAGGTCAACCCGGTATTTATCGGCGTAATGTTCTTTGTTGCAAAGTTATGGGATGCCTTTAATGATTTGTTTATGGGTATGATTGTTGATAACACACGCAGCAGATGGGGTAAATTTATTCCATGGCTTGTAATAGGTACGCTGGTTAATTCAATTGTATTTGTTGTTTTATTCACAGACTTCCACCTCGATGGCGTTGGACTTTGCGTATTTGCAACAGCAGCTTACATACTCTGGGGTATGACTTACACAATTATGGATATTCCTTATTGGTCAATTATTCCTAATCTCACTTCAAATCCTGAGGAGAGAGAAAAAGTTTCGGTACTTCCGAGAATCTTTGCAAGTATCGGTCAGTCACTTGTTATTGCAGGCTTTGGTGTTCAGATTATTGAGGCTCTCAGCGGCGGCACAACAAATCAGGCAGGTTATCACAGATTTGCAATCATAATTGCAATTGTATTTATTCTTACAATCGGTATTACAGTAATCAATCTTCCGAAAAAGAGAGATGATTCTGTTCCGGAAAAGAAAGTTAAGTTTAAAGATATTTTCTCAATCATCGGCAAGAATGATCAACTTCGTTGGGCGGTAACTCTTATCTTCCTTTACAACATCGGCATTCAGTGCATTATGGGTGTTGCAACATATTATTTCAAATATGTTTGCGGCAACGCAGGAATGATGTCATCATTTATGATCAGCGCATCAATCGCAGAGGTTGTAGGTCTTATTGTATTCCCTAAGGTTACAAAATTTCTTTCAAGAAAAACTTCGTTCCTTCTTGCATGTCTTTTACCTGCATTTGGTCTTGTAATGCTTTTGTTCGTAGGTATTTTTGCTCCGCACAATGTTGTGCTCACATCAATCTCTGGTGTTATTGTAAAACTTGGCACAGGTCTTGAACTTGGTTGTGCAACAGTATTCCTTGCAGATGTTGTTGATTACGGTGAATTTAAGCTTGGAACAAGAAATGAAGGCGTTGTATTCTCACTCCAGACGCTTATCGTAAAATTTACAGCGGCTCTTACAGCACTTGGTATTGGTGCGGCACTTGGAAGCACACAGTATATTCCGGGTCAGGAACAGTCATTTGCAACAGTAGCGTCAATCAGTACACTTATGTGCATTGTTCCTGCGGTTTGTATGCTTATTGCTTATGTTGTTTACAGAAAGAAATATAAACTCAATGACGGTATGATGAAGAAGGTTATAAACACAATCGGTGCAAGAAGAGAAGGCAAGATTGATATGACACAACAGCTTGATGAAAGCGGTAACACAGAGCCTTCTATGTTCCTTCCTACAGTTGCGGAAAAGGCAGGTAAATAAAATGATTGATACTAAAACAGCAATTGAAAAAATTACAAACGGCGAATTTGATAATCTTTTCACTGATATATATATAGATTCATCAATGATTGATTATCAGAAAAAAAGATATGTTCATGCAATTGAGCAGTATGAAACAATTTTTTGCCCTGATAAAGTAGCAATATTCAGTGCTCCCGGCAGAAGTGAGGTTTGCGGTAATCATACAGATCACCAGCATGGAATGGTGCTTGCAACATCCATTAATCTTGATACTATTGCTGTGTCGGCTAAGAATAACAATGATGTTGTAAGATTTGTTTCTGACGGTTATGATATGATTACTCTCAATATAAATGACCTCGAAGTTAATAATGATGAGGCAGGCACAACAGTCAGCCTCATCAGAGGTGTTCTTCGTGGACTTAAGGATCATGGATACAAAATTGGTGGATTCAATGCTTATGCAACAAGTGATGTACTTGTTGGTGCAGGACTTTCATCGTCAGCAGCTTTTGAAGTAGTTGTCGGAACTATTATTTCCGGTTTATATAATGATATGAAAATAAATTCAGTTGAGATTGCTCAGATTTCTCAGTATGCTGAAAATGTATTTTTCAAAAAGCCGTGCGGACTTATGGATCAAATGGCTTGTTCAGTCGGAGGAATGGTTAACATTGACTTTAAAGATCCGACAAAGCCAATTGTTAAGAAAGTACCTACCGAATTTGAAAAATATGATTACAGTCTTTGTATTGTTGACACAAAGGGTGATCATGTTGATCTTACAGATGATTATGCTATGATTCCCTCGGAAATGAAAAAGGTTGCAAATTTTCTCGGAGAAGATTATCTGAGAGATTGTGATTCAAACGAATTTTATATTCGCCTTGACGAAATTCGTGAGGCTGTTGGCGACAGACCGGTACTTCGTGCGATTCATTTCTTTAATGAGGAGCATAATGTTAAAAATGCCGTTTCATCACTTGAAAACGGTAAGTTTGTTGAATTCCTTGATGCAATCAGAAAATCCGGTAATTCATCGTTTAAGTATCTTCAGAATGTATATACAACAAGAGATATTCAACATCAGAACATCTCGGTAGCCCTTGCACTCAGCGAAAGCCTTCTTCGCAATTACGGCGTGTGCCGTGTTCACGGCGGTGGATTTGCAGGTACAATTCAGGCGTTTGTCAAAAATGATTTTGTAAGTAATTACAAAGAATTTATAAATAAAATTTTCGGAGAAAACTCATGCCATGTTCTCAAAGTGAGAAAATACGGCGGAATAAAAGTAATGTAATTATGTAGGTTTTGTTTTTTATTAAGGAGGAGAAAATGAAAATTCTTGTTTTAGGCGGTGCCGGATATATCGGTTCGCATACAGTTTACAGACTTATTGAAAGCGGTAATGAGGTTGTTGTATTCGATAACCTTGAAACAGGTCATATCGAGGCGGTTCATCCCAAAGCAAAATTTTATAAAGGTGATCTCAGAAACAGAAGTGAAATTGACAGCGTTTTTGATAAAGAAAAAGGTATTGATGCTGTAATTCATTTTGCAGCCAATTCACTTGTCGGTGAAAGTATGACTAACCCTCTCAAATATTATGATAATAACCTCAACGGCACAAAGGTTTTGCTTCAGTCAATGGTTGCTCACGGAATTGATAAGATTGTATTTTCATCAACAGCGGCAACATACGGTGAGCCTGAGAGAACTCCTATTCTTGAAACCGATCCGACAAATCCGACAAACTGCTACGGAGAAACAAAAAAATCCATGGAGAGAATGTTCTATTGGGTTGAAAAAGCACATGGTTTAAGATATGTTTCTCTCAGATATTTCAATGCATGCGGAGCACATATCAGCGGAAAAATCGGTGAGGCACATAATCCTGAAACCCACCTTATTCCGATTATTCTTCAAGCAGCACAGGGTACCCGTGACCACATAAGTATTTTTGGTACTGATTATCCCACATCTGACGGAACTTGTATTCGTGATTATATCCATGTCACTGACCTTGCACAGGCTCATATTCTTGCAGTTGAATATCTTATGAAGGGCGGTAAAAGTGATATATTCAATCTTGGCAACGGTGTAGGTTTTTCTGTTCGTGAGGTAATTGAAAAAGCAAAAGAGGTTACACAGAAAGACATTAAGGTTGTTGAAGAAAGCAGAAGAAGCGGCGATCCTGCTGTATTGATTGCATCAAGCGATAAGGCGAAAACTGTACTTGGTTGGAAACCTGAGTATGATGATCTGGGAACAATTATTAAAACAGCGTGGAAATGGCATTCAACACATACCAACGGCTATAGTAAGTGAGGCGGTATTTATGAAGAACAGCGTTTACGGTTTAATATTAAGACTTGTTTCATACGGAATCAATACGGGGCTTATTGAAAAAGAGGATATAATCTACACGCAAAATAGGCTTTTATCGTTGTTCCATATGGATGAACCCGATGACAGTTGTACTTGCCTTACAGCAGATAACGAGGATACTCTTGAAGAAATTTTGTCGGGACTTCTTGATTATGCATACGAAAAAGGAATCATTCCCGAAAATACAGTAACATATCGCGACTTATTTGATGTGAAACTTATGGCTTCACTTGTTAAGCGACCTTCAGAAGTAATAAGAGAATTTTGGCAGAATTATAGCTGTTCCCCTAAACTTGCAACCGATAGTTACTATAAATTCAGCTGCGATACCGATTATATAAGAAGATATCGTATTAAGAAAGACTTAAAGTGGAAAACATCAACCGAATACGGTGATATTGATATCACTGTAAATCTTTCAAAGCCTGAAAAAGATCCGAAAGCTATTGCAGCGGCAAAACTTCAAAAACAGTCGGGCTATCCGAAATGTTTGCTTTGTAAGGAAAATGAAGGATATGCCGGAAGAGTAAATCATCCTGCAAGAGATAATCACAGAATTATTCCGCTCACCATTGACGGAGATAACTGGTTTATGCAATATTCTCCGTATGTTTATTACAATGAACATTGTATTGTATTTAACGGTGAGCATACACCAATGGTAATCAATGATTCCACATTCAGAAAACTGTTTGATTTTATTTCACAGTTTCCGCATTATATAATCGGTTCGAATGCTGATTTGCCGATTGTAGGCGGTTCAATACTTACACATGAACATTTTCAGGGTGGCAGATACAGCTTTGCACTTAATAGGGCAGAGGTTGAAAGAAAGTTTATTGTTAACGGCTTTGATGATGTGGAGTGCGGAATTGTAAAGTGGCCTATGTCAGTTGTAAGATTGACAGGTAAAAACAAGGACAGCATTATTTCATTATCTTCTCATATTCTAAAGAGTTGGAGAGCGTACACGGACGCAGATGTTGGCATTTTTGCCGAAACAGACGGTGAAATTCACAACACTATCACTCCGATTGCTTTTACAAAGGATGGAAAATTTGTTATTGACCTCGTTCTCAGAAATAATATTACAAGTGAAGAGCATCCTCTGGGAGTATTTCATCCTCATGCGAATTTGCATCATATTAAAAAAGAAAATATCGGCCTTATTGAAGTTATGGGACTTGCAGTATTGCCCTCAAGGCTTAAAGATGAAATGGCTATTTTAAAGGATGCTATTCTTAATCACAAGGATGTAAGTGAAATTCCGAAAATCAGCAAACATTCCGAGTGGGTAAATGAATTTGTTTCGCAGTATGATGAAATCAATGAAAATAATATTGATTCAATAATTCAAAATGAGATAGGAAAGGTGTTTCTTAATGTTCTTTTGGATGCAGGTGTATTCAAAAGAACTCCTGAAGGACAAAAGGCTTTTGATAAATTTATAAAGACGCTGTAGTAAAGGAAGTGCTAAAATGTCAAAGGTAAGGGTAGTGAATTTTGAACCTACATCCAAAGGTGAAAACACTCATCTTTATACAATAGAAAATAACAGCGGAGCAAGCGTGACATTATGTGATTTAGGCGCAAGTGTCGTTTCGATAAAAGTTCCCGACAAAAACGGTAGTATTAGAGATGTAGTTCTCGGCTATGAGCACATTGACGGTTATGAATTTGACGGAACATACTTCGGTGCTACTGTCGGAAGATGTTGCGGAAGAATTGCATACGGCAAGTTTACTCTTAACGGAGAAGATTATCAGCTCCCTGTAAACAATGGGAGTAACCATCTACACGGCGGATTTAACAGCTTTAGCCGCAAAGTGTGGCTTGCGGTAGTTGATGATAAAGTTCCAAATACAGTTCTATTTATGCTTGATATTCCCGACGGTGATGAGGGCTATCCCGGAAATATGAAGGTCTTTGTACGCTACACTTTTGATGATGAAAATGTACTTACGATAAAATGGTCGGCAGTTTCCGACAAAGACACAATATGTAATCTGACCAATCATTCATATTTCAATCTTAACGGACATAAAAGCGGTAAAGTTACAGAAAATCACAAGCTGAAAATAAATGCAAATTTCTTCATACCGATAAATTCAAACCTCAATCCCACAGGAGAGATAACTCCCGTTAAGAATACATCGTTTGATTTTACCGAACCCAAGTTAATTGGAAATGGTATTGACAGAAAAAACGAGCAGATTGGTTTTGCAAACGGTATTGATCATATGTTTGTGCTGAATCATTCTGATGAAGAATTTGTGCTTGCAGCCGAAGCTGAGGGTATTGATAGCGGAATAACATTAAAATGCTATACTTCTCAAAAAGGTGTCCATGTATATACAGCAAATTATGTCGATGTTTTGTCCAATATGGGAAAGGATTCAGCAACATACGGAGAAAATCCAGCGTTTTGTCTTGAAACCCAAGGCTTTCCCGATGCTGTAAATCACAAGACTTTTCCTACGACAATATTAAAAGCAAACGAAAACTATACACAAACTACGAAATATATTTTTGGTATAAACAAATAAAATAAGCTAATTTCTAACTCCTTTTAAAAATAAAATCTCTCTAAAATCAAGGACCGCCTATTTCTTGGGTGGTCCTTGATTTTTAATCTATGAGGATGTTTCATGTTTTACAGTATTACACCGTCTTAAAAATATTCTGTTTTAGCGGTTATGTGCAATTCTGCCTGAAAATCACCCTGTTCTGTTTGCACCGTAAATCCGGAACATTCCTCTTGCACGGCTGTTCTTACAAACTGCATTTTTCAAATGCAAAAATAAAATTATTGATTCTGTATTGTCTGAAAATCCTTTGTTGCATACTGATAAGGCAGATAAGAAAAATCACGGCAAGGGAATTTCTATAGTAAAAAGTATTGCCAAAAAGTATGGGGGAGATGTAGTTATTTCGGAGAAGAATAATGAATTTACAGTTACGGTAATTTTAGATAACCGAATTTTTACCAAAAACCCACTATTTTTACCTGATTAAAATCAAATATTCTAAAAAATGCTATCCTTTCTTTAAGGCGTTATGCCAAGAAAGCGGAATGCAGATACAAAATAATCAGTTAACGCATAAAATAGCAATAAAATAGTTTGACTAATATACAATATTGTGTTAGAATTATACGAAAAAGGATAGCATTTTTGTTTTGTATTGAATTTTATGTTTAGCCGTATTTGCGTTAATTCCGTTATTATACTTTGGCCTTGTGTTGCAGGAATTTGAAACTTTTATTATCAAAAAATTTAAATAAGGTTTAAAGCTAATAAGGTTTGAAGCTGCTTCCGTAAATAAGAATTATAGAGTACAATTTTTGTCGATTTTTTTACAGTTTTTGCACAATTGAAGTTTACAGTGCTGTTTTGAGATATGATTTAACAAAGTAAAAGGGAAAAGCAAGCCGTAATATTTAATATAAATCAAAAATTAAGGAGAGTTGAATTTTGAAAAAGGGTAGAAATTTGCGTAGCGTTAATACTGACGGAGGGGTGAATTTGCAATTCAAACTTTTGTCGGCAATCGGAATTATCATTATAGTTTCCGGACATTGTTATCATGGCGGAATGGAACTTGCTTATAACTGGTTTCCGCCGTATTCGTATAATTTGGCACTGTTTGTATTTATATCGGGTTATTTTTACAAAACCGATTATGAAGAAAATGTCGGAAAATACATATGGAAACGAACAAAGCGGCTTCTTATTCCTGCGTATCTGTGGAATATATTTTACGGTGGTATGGTTGCATTTCTCGGTTTGTTTGGATTTACTATAGGTGCAAAGCCTGATTTATACAATCTTTTTGTTATGCCGTTTGTTGACGGTGAGGCTTTTCAATATAACCTCGGTTCATGGTTTGTGTACCCGCTGTTTTTGGTTTGTATAATAAATGTGCTGTTCAGAAAATTTTTGAAACTGATTCATCTTGACAATGAATTTATAGTTTTGATAGTGTATCTAGCAATCGGAATGATAGGAATTAACACTGCAATAGAAAATCCGACTGCAATTAACGGTATAGTGAAACTTTTTGTCAGAACAATGTTTTTCCTGCCGTGTTATGAATTCGGTCGCTTTTATAAAGCTGTGCTTGAAAAGAAAGACACTCTCAATAATGTTGCGTACTTTGCAATTATATTTGCTGTACAGCTGACACTTTTAACTTTTTGCAAAGATTTGGAGTACACTCCGTCGTCATTTACTAAATTCAACAACGGTTTTATAATTCCGTATATCTCGTCAATCACAGCAATTGCATTTTGGCTGAGAGTTTCAAGATTGCTTGTACCTGCCATAGGAAACAGCAAGCTTGTAAGGCTTATAGCTGACAACACATACGGAATTATGGTAAATCAGCTTGTAGGTTTTATGTGCCTAAAATTTGTATTCTACGGATTAAGCCGCATTACTTCAGGCTCATTGTTTGGTGACTTTAATGTTGCATCATTTAAATCAAGTATATGGTACTACTATCTCCCAAACGGTTTGCAACAGTGGGCTTTTGTATATCTTATATTTGGTCTGTTTGTACCGATATTAATTAGCATTATTTTAAATAAAATTTGTCATATTGCACAAAAAATGCATAATAAAATTTGCAACAAATAATATCTAAAAATCATTGTGTTTATATTCTTAATATGTTAAAATATCTTATAAGATAAATAAATGACTAGTGAATATAATTATAATGTTAGCTACAATATGTGTTTTTTCATCAGTTGCAGCTATAAGTGCCGGTACAGCTTCCAGTACTAGATATGCAGAAATGAGTAATGGTTATACAGTATCATCAACGGCATCATATTCCGGTAACACAACCAGCGGAAAAGGAAGTGTTACTAATGGCGGATCGTGTTCAATAAAAGTTTGGGTGTATGGCTATTACAAATCCGGTAGTTATGTGAAGTTATCGTGCAATTCGTATAATAGCGTTGATAATAACAAGAGTCTTACGGTTACTACAAACGGTTATTATACTTTAGTAGGCTCAAAATGTATTTCTCAATTTAATAGTGCAACAACTGTATCTGCTACAGTCGGCAAAACAGCATAAGTTTGAGAGCCCACCCGAATGTAGCGGGTGGGCTCTGAGGTGTTTATATGAAAAATATGATAAAAAAATACACTGCATTTTTGTTTCTGATTTCATTTGTTTTTTTGTGCGGATGTAATCAAAAAATAAGTATTGACAGTTCTGATACATATGTTCCTAATCAGGACAGTCAGGAGAATTTTATAAGGTACGGCAGTCAGCTCTATTTTGCAGATACTCATACGGGTATTTACTTTTTAAATTCAGATAACGGATTTTTGTATGTGATTGATAAGGAAACGCATAGTTGTCAACCTTTGTGTAATCGAAGTGATTGTATGCATGACAAAGAAACCTCGTTTGAGAAAAAGAAAGAGTGTACAGCATTTTTAAATACATATTTCAGAAGTCTTGTTTACTACAATGACTGCATTTATTTTCAATCGGTCGAGGATAAAACCGACAAAGACGGTGTAACTTATGAATTAAATGAAATTTGCAAAATTTCAACTGACGGAACAAATCGTGAGGTTTTATATTCGACAAGGGATTATACAATTTGGGACTTTAAAATTCACAGAGGATATATTTATTTTGACGGAAGTAAAAAAGATAACGAAGGAGCGGCAGAAGGCAGTAATATGGCACTTTACAAGGTTTCTGCCGATGGTAAAGGAAACACAGATGAGTTACTGCCGTACTATAAATACGATATACTTAATGGTATGAGTGTATGTGACACCAGATTCTACGGCAATCATCTTTTTTTATGGATAACAAAGCTTGACGGTACCAAGGAAAACAGCTACTTGATAAACTATGATTTACAGACCGATAAATGGGAAAATCTCAGTGAAAAGTTGGAAGTAAATATAAATTCAATGTTTACAATTTTCAATGATAAGCTTATTTTCGCAAACGGAAGTAAGGTGTATGAGTGCGGTTTTAACGGAGAAAATCAAAAGAAAATTCTTGATTGTTCTGATTTGATTGCAGGTTATCAATACTACACTCCTTTTACAAATGACGGTGAAAATCTGATAATTTCAGCTGCTAATGATGATAATGAGGCTGATAAGTTGATTTTCTGTGATAAAAGCTATAAGGCAACTTTAAAGAAAATGCCGTTTGAATTTACTGCCGAAATAGGTTTTGACAGCAGTTGTTTTATTGATTACAACGAAGAAGAAAAAACACTTTATTATATTGATAAAAATAACACAGAAAATGCCGATGAAATTTATACTTTTGAGTAACAGATGAATTTATGAAACTCTTTATTTATGAACTGAAAAAGATACTTAATAAAAAAATATTTTTTGTTTTTTTATTGCTCTGCCTTGCAATCAACGGCTTTTTATTATATTCATCGCAAAATACCGAAGAAAACAGCATTAGAATCACTTATTCCAATGAGTATGCTAAAATGCTCAATAGTTATTCTTCAATGTCTTTGAATGACGCTGAAAAGCAGATTGACAATGAACTGCTTGCATATGAAATTTTTAGCAGACTTGAAAATCTTGCACAGACTGATAACGAGGAACTTATTGAAAATTACACATATGAACTTGATGAGTATCGAAAGAGTAATCCGGATGCGTATCAAAAGGCTGTTGAAATGAGTGAAAAAGGCGGAGATAACTTTTGGAAAAACAGTTTTCTCTATGATATTTCGCAGCAGATTGAGTATATAAATTCCTATCCGGATTTTATTGACAAAATGTATGACAGGGCAAAGGCGCAGTCGTCCTCTTCAATTTTTGGCGATAAAAATTCTTTTTCATATAAAAATCTTTACAAAACATCCAACGATTATTCAGGGTTAAAAAACACCAAGCTAAGCCTTGTAAATTCTGATGCTTTTGTTGCAACAACAGAATACAGTTTAACCGATATTTTTATAATCGCCATTGTGTTTTTGCTTTGCGTTTATCTTTTTCAATATGAGCGTGAAAAAGGACTGTATTCGTTGGTACGATGTACAAAATTCGGCAGATTCAAAACTATAATTTCAAAATTCATGTTGCTTTTTGTACTGTCAGCTGTTGTGTCGATATTATTCATTTTTTGCAATTTTATCATAAACACTTTCCTGTATGGCAGTACCGATTTAAGCGTAAATATTCAATCAATTTCCGAGTTTCGCAACTGTACCCTTACAGTTACAGCAGGTCAATTTTTGATTTTGTTTGCATTTGCAAAAATAATGGGGACTTTTGTTATTTCATCGTTTTTGGCTCTTGTATTTATTATCTTTTCAAGTTCTGCAACGATGTATCTTACAGGGCTCGTAATAATTGGTGCAGAGTATTTGCTCTATACCTTGATTGTACAGAACTCTTTTTTGAACCTTTTAAAGTACATTAATATTTTCTATATTCTTGACGGCGGGGAATTTTTTGGAAGTTATCTGAATCTTAATATTTTTTCAAATGCAGTAGCTTCGATTCCGATTGCATTTGCCGTTTTTTGTACAGTATTTCTTTTGTGTACGGTGTTTTCCTGTATATTATTTTGTAAACGCAATCAACAGAAAACTGCCGGCATTTTTTCAAGACTGTTTGAAAAGTTTAAATCAAGATTTTTTACATTAAACGGCAGTACCGGCATTTTTAAAGGCGAAGTTTTTAAATTCACTATTCAAAATAAAATGGCTGTTATGATTGTTTTGCTTGTGCTTTTTGCAATTATTTCATCGTTCGGAACGGTTCGTTACCCTTATTCGGAAAATTCGGATGCTGACTACAAAGCGTATATGGAATATCTTGAGGGTGACATAACTTCGGAAAAGGAAAACTATATTTTGGAACAGCAAAATTATTTTAACAACTTGCAACAACGCATGGGCGAAATTGCTGAAAATAGTGAGCTTTCTGAAAATGCAAAACAGGCTATGTCCAAGTCGATTGAAAATATTTTAAACAGCAAAGGGATTGCATTTGAAAGAGTAATCGAACAATATAATCGACTCCTTGAACTAGATAAAAAGGGCATAGATGCAAAATTTATTGATGAAAACATCTATAAAAGTTTTGTTTCAAGTAAAACAAGGGAATGGAACGATTTTTCTTTGCTTTGTCTTGTTATTGTGATAGGTGTTCCTTATGTATTTTCACCCGAGTATAAAAATGGTATGATCAACCTTATTCGTACTACTGAAAACGGTAAAACAAAACTGTTTTTTGGAAAAATAGTAGTGGAGTGTATATATTTGTTAATAGCATTTACAGTTCTGTATGTGCCGTATTTTGTAAGATTTATAAATACATACGGTGCGAACAGTTTGAATACACCCTTAGTATGTATTTTTGAAAATGTTCAAGAAACATCTTTTAGTGTGATAAATGCGGTAGTTCTCAATCTCGTATGCTACTTTTTGCTTGCAACAGCAGTAACATTTGTTATTACAGCAGTTTCAATTTTTACCCGTAGCAGTATGTTTACAATGGTGGTTTCAACTGTTTTAGTTATATTACCATTGCTTGCTTTGTATTCGATTGAAAATGTAAGAATAGGTTATTGGGTTGTAAATTCCCATATTATAGCTATCGTTATGACTTGCTTGCTGAGTATCTTAATTGCAATTGTCACACTTGAAATTTCTAAATTAAAATTTACCGAAACAAGAATATGGAGGCGAATAAATGCCAAAGCTTGAGGTTAAAGGTATTACAAAAGTCTATAAAAAAGGAGCGGTAAAAGCACTTGATGATTTTACCGTTACGCTTACTCCGGGTGTGTATGGACTTCTTGGTCCTAACGGTGCAGGTAAATCAACACTTATGAATATCATTACCGATAATCTGAATTCAGATAAAGGTGAAGTGTTGTATGACGGAGAAAATATTAAAAAATTAGGTAAAAATTATCGGAGCGTTCTCGGTTATATGCCACAGCAACAAGGTTTGTATGATGATTTTACTCTTAACCGATTTTTGTGGTATATGGCGGCATTAAAGGGATTAAAAAAGAAGGAGGCTAAGGAAAAAATAACCTCACTTCTTGATACGGTAAATCTCACTAATGCGGCACATAAAAAACTCGGCGGATTTTCGGGAGGTATGAAACAAAGAGCCTTGATTGCTCAGGCACTTTTGAATGACCCGAAAATTTTGATTCTTGATGAACCGACTGCGGGCCTTGACCCAAAAGAGAGAATTCGTATCCGCAATTTTATAAGTGAAATTGCAGAAGATAAAATCGTGCTCATTTCTACTCATGTTGTGTCCGATATCGAGTTCATTGCTAAAGAGATTATACTTTTAAAGCAGGGAAAACTTGTGTCACATGATACCTGCCAAAATCTTGTAAATGAAATTGCAAATAAGGTAGTTGAGGTGGAAATTGAAAAAGAGGAATTAAAATATTTTCAGGATAATTATCGAGTTTCAAATCTCTATCATAATGATGATAAAATCGTAGTAAGATTAGTAACAGATAATCCCCCTGAAAATCATAAAATAACAATTGCAAACCCAACCCTTGAAGATTTGTACCTCTATATTTTTGAACAAGGAATGTGATATTAAAATTATTACCGACAAGTAATGGTGTTCTATGCTAATACTTGTCGGTATTTTTATGCCCTTTTTACATGAAATTGTAAGGATAAAGCGGAATACAGATACAAAATAATCAGTTAACGCATAAAATAGCAATAAAATAGTTTGACTAATATATAATATTGTGTTAAAATTATGCGAAAAAGGGGGTGACAGCCCTATGGAGCAATATATGCCGATAGTGTGGATAGGCTTTGCAATATTTATGCTACTTTGCGAAGGCTTTACAACACAGCTTGTATCAATATGGTTTGTTCTCGGCTCGGTTTGTGCCGCCATTACAACTATATTCACAAGCGACATCACAATCCAGTCGGTGGTGTTCCTTGTTGTGTCACTTGTTTCGCTTATTGTGACACGACCGCTTGTAAAACGCTTTAAAAAGCGTAATAAAACAACGGGAACAAACGCAGACCGCCACATCGGTCAAGTCGGGTTTATGCTGACTGATTTAACCGATATTGACGAAACAGCACAGGCAAAGGTCGGTGCGGAAACTTGGACGGTAAAGTCCGACAAAGCACCGCTTTTAAAAGGAACAAAAATTAAGGTTCTTGCAATTGAGGGTGTAAAGCTCATTGTAGAGCCAATATCAGAATGAGAGGTAAATAATGGCAGCACTTATTATTTTAGGTATCGTCCTTTTAATTTTGCTTATAGTAATTGTAAGCAATGTCAAGGTAGTGCCGCAGGCACACGCATATGTAATTGAAAGACTCTGAACATATCATGTAACTTGGTCAACAGGCTTGCATGTAAAAATTCCGTTCATCGACAAAATTTCAAAGAAAGTTTCACTAAAAGAGCAAGTGATCGACTTCCCTCCACAGCATGGAGTGAATAAAACGATACCTTCTTTTAAATCTTAAAAAGTAAGAGTATATCGAGAAATTAAGAATAATCAATAACAGTTACTTATTTAATATTTTTAACATCTGAGCCATAGGGCTCTTTTTTTATGCCTAAAATTCCTGTAATCTTATTTTTCTCGTGTTACAAGAATGGGTGACAAAAACGGTGGACTTCGCAAACTTCATGCTCAATCAAGTTCCTCAATATCTCCGACCTTCAGCTCAGCTATATCACGAATGTCGGCGCAGGACAGGGGCTTCTCAAGGTCGGCAGCTCCCTTGTGCCGTTTGTCAACAAGTTCCCACGCAATACCGAGCTTTACAAGCTGATGACGACCAAGTTCGGAGAGGTGTAAAATGCAGAAATTGCGGTGTTCGTGTCGTATTGTGAGAGGTTGCGAAAATAATCATGTTGATTAGTGTGAAAATTCAAGGAAATATCATTGATTTTTACACGAATATCTGCTATACTATGGTCAGTACCTTTAAGGAGGACTGCTTATGTATAGAAAGATTATGGGCTTCTTGGAAGCGTGGAAAGAAAGCGAACACCGCAAGCCCCTTATTTTACAGGGCGCAAGACAGGTCGGAAAGACCTATTCCATTCTGGAGTTTGGGCGTACCCACTATGAAAATGTGGCATACTTCAACTTTGAAACCAATCCAAAGCTGAACGAAACCTTTGAGGAAAACATCAGCCCCGATTATCTGATACCGATTTTATCCCATATCGCAGGTCAGACCATCGTAAAGGAAAAAACGCTGATAGTCTTTGATGAGGTGCAGCTCTGCGAAAGGGCGTTGACTTCGCTCAAATACTTTTGCGAGAACGCTCCAGATTATCACATCATCGTCGCAGGCAGCTTGCTCGGCGTTGCGGTCAACAGAGCGAAATTCTCTTTTCCCGTAGGAAAGGTCGATATGAAAACGCTTTATCCTATGGATATGGAGGAATTTATGTTGGCTCTCGGTGAGGACGATTTGGTAGAGCAGATTAAAAAGTGCTTCCAAACCGATACGCCGCTGCCGTCTGCCTTGCACGATGCCGCAATGCAGCTTTACCGTCAGTATCTTGTGGTCGGCGGTATGCCAGAGTGCGTGATGCAGTTTGCCGAAACAAAGGATTATATCCTTGTCCGCCATACGCAGGATACGATACTTGCAAGCTATCTCAATGATATGAGCAAGTATAACAACTTGAATGAAATCAAGAAAACCAGACTTGCCTATGATAACATTACCGTTCAGCTTTCAAAGAAGAATACCCGTTTCCAATATAAGCTGATTAAGAAAGGCGGACGGGCTTCCGAATTTGAAAATGCAATCGAATGGCTTTGCCTGTCTGGTATCGTGTCACAGGTCTACAAGGTGGAGCAAATCAAAAAGCCGCTTGAAAACTACCGTGATATTGATGCGTTCAAGATTTATGTGTCCGACTTAGGACTGCTTTGCGCCAAGAAAGATTTAGCCGCCAATGACATTCTCTATATGGTCGAGGAAATCAACGACTTCAAGGGCGGTATGGCTGAGAACTATGTCAATGTGCAGCTTCCATTAACGGCTACCACACCTACTATTGGGAGTCCGAGCGTGGAGCTGAAATTGATTTTATCATTCAGCGTGACGGTCAGCTCATTCCTATTGAGGTCAAGTCTGCCGACAACACCAGAGCCAAGAGCTTGAAGGTCTATATGGACACCTACAAGCCCGCTTATGCCATCAAGCTCTCTGCCAAAAACTTCGGCTTTGAGGACAATAAAAAAATCGTTCCTCTCTATGCCGCATTTTGTATCTGAAATCAATATTGCAACAGTAACGCTCACAGAAAATGTGGGCGTTATTTTTTTCTAGTCTTTTTTATGCCTAAAATCCCTGTGAACTTAGAAAAAGGTGGTAAGAGCAGTTTGTTGTTTAAAATAAAAATGCTATGACTGGTTGTTTGAGGTTAAATTAGAATTTATTCCGATTACGGAGGTAAAATCATGAAAAAATAAATGTGGCAGTTACAACACCCATAAGAATCAGGCTATTAATGCTGCAAAGGGTTCATATGTTACTTTCCATTATTAATGAAGTGAATTTAACTCAGTGCATATTAATTTCGCTACTTATCCGTATGAATTAACAAGTAGGGCATTATTGTTGATTTAAATAATAAAAATTCAGATAGACTACAGATTAATAATTTAGAATTATGTTAAGATATATATATAATCACAAGGTGAAGCATTATGAAAAATAAAATTGCGATAATTTTAACATTACAATTTATTATTACTGTGTTTGCTTTCAGCGGATGTGGTGAAAGTACAGCTTCAAGCAATTCCTCAAAGCTTACATATTGTGCATACTATGAGGATGCTATTTGCGATATTATTGAAAAGTACAATAAATATTGTACAAAGCATTACGATGAGTCATATCAAATTGAAAGCATATCTGAAATCACGGAAGTTAATTTACCAGCAATATGCTTATTAAATAAAGCAAAAGCGAATGGATATCATTATGCACTACTAGTTGATATTAATGAAAAATATGTTTCATTTTATGAAGGCAATTTTACAAATATGTGTTCTGTACCGATAAATGAGTTCTTATGCAATGTTTCAAACATTTTTTTGTTTTAGAAAGTATGTTAAAGTATATAGGAATGATTGTGAAAGGAGAAATTTCAATGAAAAAAATAAATCTAAATGAATATGTCAAAACTTCAAATTTTATTAAACCAGTAAGTACAGAAGATATAAATGGCGGTTGCATTTTGGTACTTGGTTGTAACAATTATGGGTTCTATAAAAAGTCTTATACTTATAAGTGTGATAAAGTAAGTGCGCACACAAAGGCCGCAATAGCATACGCAAATAGTCATAAATACGGCCCCGGAAAATATCAGGTTACAGGAAATTCAAGTGTTGTATTTCTTGGATAATAATTAAATAGCAACATCATTTACTATATACTTTTAACATGTTATCCGTAAATTTTGACATAGTTGTATCAATAAACTTTTGTTTAAAGTAAATTATTATTATACAGAGGAGTAAGCTGATGAAAAAATTTGTAAGTATTTTATTAGCAGTCGTATTAATATTTTCTGTTTTAACCTGCGTCGGATGTGAAGCAGACAAAAAAGAGGAGAATACAATTACTTATTATCATTATGAGCCGTATGTATCACCAGTTTCTATTTTAATATATCAATATAATGAAAAATGTGAGAATGTTCAAAATAGAATCAATATTGTTGAGTTTGATAATATTGAAAAAATGACAAGTCAACTTACAACTGAGCTTATGGCAGGGAAAGGTCCTGATATTATTACATCTGGTGAATTATCTCTATTATCATCATCAACAGAAAAACTTATTAAACAGGGTGTATTTGCAAATATTGACGATATTATTTCTAATAGCGAAGACAAGGATAAATTGAAATTATCCGATTATAATTCTAATATTCTTGATGCGGGTATTTACGATGGAAAAAGATATTTTATTCCTGTAACATTTGAGCCTCAGATTTTACTCTCCTCATCAAGCAAATTATCAAAATATTTAGACAACGAACAACCGAATTTAACATACGATAACATCAAAGAATTGAGCGGAAGTATTAATAATGATGATAATAATCAAGCTCTGTTTTCCAGCGTTGAGGATTATAAAAATGTTTTTCTGAATTTAATAAATGAAAATGTTGACCTATATTCTCAGGAATATGATTTCGACAGCGACGACTTTAGAAAGTCTGTCACCTCACTAAAAGAACTATACAGCAGTAATGAGAAAAATGAAGATAACATAGTGTCAATGTTATCATCAAACGGTCAGATTGAATTATTTGCGTTATATGATGAAATTGCAGACATTGAAAATGATAATGACGAGCCTATAATTTTGAATACACCGAATAAAGACGGTGAGTCCACGGGTGTTATAACCGATGCAATTTTTATTAGCAATAATTCCGACAACAAAGAAAAAGCTCTTGAGTTTATTGAGTATGCGTTATCGGAAAAGGTGCAGAGTGATTTTTGCGGAGCGAATATAGAGGAATATCTACCGACAACCTCTTACGGAAGTGGCTGGGAATATCCCGTCAACAATGAATCTTACAGTAAATTATTTGATAAAGCAAAAGAGGTAAAGTATATTAATAACACTGCAAATATTTCAGAAGCTAATTTTATGTATGCAAAGGATTACGTTGATAACATAAAAAGCTATAGACTTTATGGATTGTATGATTATTATAACACAGAGGTTATAGGTGATATTGTAGATAAATTTTTATCCGATGAAATAGATGAAAATAAATTTATTAAAGAGCTCAAATCAAAAACTGAAATTTATCTTGAAGAGTAAATATTTTTGAAAAGTAAAACGATGTTTATAAGATGTTTTCTCGAAATATAATTTAAGAAAATAAAGGTTTAGCGATGAAAATATTAAGCTGCATATTAATAATAATTCTAATAACAAACAATTTGCATATGAATTTATAAAATTTGTTTTGAGTAACAAACAGCAAATGAAAATTGAAACAAATGATATACAGGTTAATGTGGCAGCATTTGAAAAATATATGGAAAAAGCTAAATTATATATAGGAAGTGAAACAGATAATAAAGAAAATTATATTCGAGTGTTAAAAATCATATCTGATATATAACTATGTTACTTTCAATTGTTAATGAAGTGAATTTAACTCAGTGCATATTAATTTCGCTACTTATCCGTATGAATTAACAAGTAGAGCGTTATTGTTGATTTAAATAATAAAAATTCAGATAGACTACAGATTAATAATTTAGAATTATGTTAAGATATATAATCACAAGGTGAATCATTATGAAAAATAAAATTGCGATAATTTTAACATTACAATTTATTATTACTGTGTTTGCTTTCAGCGGATGTGGTGAAAGCACAGCTTCAAGCAATTCCTCAAAGCTTACATATTGTGCATACTATGAGGATGCTATTTGCGATATTATTAAAAGGTACAATAAATATTGTACAAAGCATTACGATGAGTCCTATCAAATTGAAATCGTGGAATTTGAATCTCAGGAAGAAATGAAATTAAAAATGTCAACAGAAATTATGGCAGGTGAAGGACCTGATATTTTTTCTTTGAGTCAAAAGCTTCCATTTGAGAAATTAACAGATAGCAAAACTATTGCAGATGTAAACGAGCTTATAAGTGAATTTAGTTATGATATAGGAATAGATAACTGCGATTCAAAAATTATGGATGCAGGAGTGATTGACGGTAAAAGATATTTTATACCTTTGTTCTATTCACCTGATGTTTTTATAACTACAGAGGAAACACTTAATAAGTACAATTTAACATCATCTGAATTTTCTTTTAAAGCATTATCTGAGAAACTTTCAAAAAATAAAAAAGAATATTCTCTTTTTGGAAGTGCCGATGATAATATTGCCTTTTTTTATTCGTTTTTAGATCAATATATAGATTTTAACAGCGGAAATACAGAATTTAACAGCGATAAGTTTTCGGAAGATTTGGATTCTATCTATAGCTTGATTAAGAATGACACTACCGACGAAAATGTTTATTATTTTTTATATGATAATATAATTAATGGTGCTTCTATTTTATATAAGGAAATGCCTGCTTTTAGTAGTATAGTAAGGACATATTCGTATTTAAAATATTTAGGATCAACTCCTGTGTTTGTAAATAATTACAATATGGATGATGATTCAATTTCTGCCTCTATAGATGTTGGTATTGCCGTTAATGATAATTGTAAAAATAAAGAAAAATTACTGCCTTTCATTAAGTACTGTTTGTCCTGTGATGTGCAAAAAAATATGAGTGAAGAACGTATGTATTTGCCTGTAAACAGCGATGCTATGGAAAAATGCATTGATTCAATAGATGAAGTAATAGATTTTGAAGATTTAATTGTTAGTGATAAAGAAAAAGCTATTGTTGAAACTACTGAAAGTGCGGCGATAAGAGATTATAAATATATTATAAACAACATAACAAAATGTAACTTATATAGCTTTAATTATTTATCGGATACTTATTTTAATTCTTCAGTAATCAGTGATATAGTTGATAAATATTTAAACGGGGATATTTCAAATGAAAAGTTCATTCGTCAACTTACAGCAGCAACTGAGATTTATTTGAAGGAATAGATTATGTTAAAATTTTATTATATGTAATAGAAAACTTACAGAAATTTTCTTGTGTATGAGAGATATAAGAGGGTAGTATGAAAAGAAATAAATGGAGGATGTTCGCGCATTACCATTGGTCGTTGCCTTAAAAATGGTACATATTATGTTGCATCAGTTTCAGGTAAATGTTCAAGTTATTCAAAGCATTTAAGCAAAGCTTACTCATCAGCTAAAAACTCAAAAATGTCAAATGGTCAGTACTATGATTGGCCTGATGGAAGTATACACGGATAAGGATAAAATGTAATTATGTTCACACGCTTTTTATTTAAACCACATGAATCTATTAAAGCCATAATAGCTATACTTTTAAGTGTTATAATAATTACTTCATTTTCAAGTTGTGCAATAAAAAATAACAGCGAACAAAATCATCTTGTTTATTACACATTAAATGATGAAGACTCTCTTTCTTGGATTATAGAAAAATACAATAAATACTGCATAAACAGTAATAATCCGTCTTTCCAAGTTGAGATAGTTAAATTTGATTCTGAACAAGAAATGTCAACGCAGATATCAACTGAAATTATGGCAGGAAGTGGACCTGATATTATTTCACTTAGTCAAAAATTGCCTTTTGAAAAATTAATTGAAAGCCGTTCATTAATGAATATTTATGATTTGTTAAAAGATGATAATTCTTCAAATGCAATAAATCTTGATGATTATAACGTTAACATACTCAACGCAGGAGTTTATGATAACGGTTTATATATTGTACCGCTGTTTTATGGAGTTGATGTATTGGTATCTACAGAAGAAAGATTGAAAAATTTCGATATCAAAGAAAATAACGGCTTTTCTTTGACATACAGTAATTTTTCGGATGTATTTGAAAATTATTTTTTAAATGATGAAGGCTATTCATTTGTATCTAATGAGTTGTCGGATTTTTTGTGGTTTGATTATCCAATGCAACTCTTTTGCGGATTTTTAAACAGCTATGTTGATTTTGAAAATAAAGCTGTGTATTTTGATACCGATGAATTTAAAGATAATTTAGATGTAATGATGCAGATGTTGACGATTTCTCAAAAAAGCAATACAAATGAATTGTTTGACGGATTGTATATAAATCGGTCATTTCCGTTGATGGCAGGAAGTTATTCTTATTATCAATCTATAAATGAAACACCTGTAGTCTTTCGTGGATTGACAAAAAACAAAGATGTTAATTCCGCACACATACAGGTTGGATATGCAATTAATAATAATACACAACTAAAGGAGCAAGCACTTGCGTTTATAAAATATACTCTTAGTGATGAAATTCAAGAAATTGGTGCAACAGCATCAGGAAGTTTGAGCTTTCCTGTGAATATATCTGTTTACGATAATGCTAAGCTTGTTGCCGGCTCAAGAACGGATGATAACAATAAAATTATCGGGATTGACAACGATTTTATGAAAGCATACATTGACATTGCCGATAATGTAAACGCTTGCACCTTGTATCGAGATGTGTCACATTCATATTATAATGACAATGTTATCGGTGAGATTGTTGACAATTATATAAATAAAGGTATATCAAAAGATAAATTTATTCGTCAGCTTACATCGGCAACGGAAATTTATTTGACTGAGTAGGAATAAATTATGAGAAAATCTAAATTAACAAGAAAACAAAAGGAACATATAGCGGCATATCTGTTTATATTACCGTCTTTTTTAGGCATAGCGGTGTTCTATATTGTGCCGTACATAATTTGTTTTACCAAAAGCCTGTATGTCGGCGACACTTTTGTGGGCATAGAAAATTACATACAGCTTTTTCAAAATAATACATTTTTGCTTGCACTTAAAAACACGGGTATATTTACAGTTACGGCGATACCGTTGTTAATGGTGATTTCGTTTTTGATAGCGTTGTTTCTTAATTCTTTTAATAAAATATCTTCCTTTTTCAGAAGTGCATTGCTTATTCCTGTTGTAGTTCCGATTGCATCTCTGATTTGCGTGTGGCAATTGGTTTTTGATGATTACGGTGCAATCAACGGATTACTTAATTCACTTGGATTTAATACTGTTGAATTTTTTAATTCGGAATGGTCTATGGTGATGATCGTTTTTATTTATGTGTGGAAGTACTGCGGATTTTGTGTGATTCTTTTTACGGCAGGCATTGCCAATGTTTCGCAATCTCTCTACGAAAGCGCAAGGCTTGACGGTGCAAAAGCTCATCAGCTTGTAACTAAAATTACTATACCTATGATTGCGCCAACTACATTTTTTGTTTTTCTGATGGAGCTTATTTATTCATTTAAAATTTTCCGTGAGGTATTTGCTTTGTTTGGTGATTATCCAAACACCAATGTGTATTTTTTGCAGAACTTCATCAACAACAATTATTACAATCTTAACTATCCAAGATTGTCGGCGGCATCAATTGTCTTATCGCTGTTTATAATTATAGTGCTGTTTATTTTCTTCTGCTTTGAAAGGAAACACAGCTATTCTTGAGAGGTTTGTTATGAAAGATACGGTTATGAAAATACTAAAATATATTTTGCTGATTGCTGTAACTGTGCTGTTTTTGTTTCCTGTCATTTATATGCTTGCTTGTTCATTTATGACAGGTTCACAGGTAAGTGAAATGCTTAATTTTTCTGACGGAAAATATAAAGAACTCAATATGATTCCGAATATGGCAACTTTGGAGCAGTTTTATCAGACTCTTTTCAGAAAACCCGAATATTTGTTGAAGTTCTGGAATTCGGTTGTTTGTACTTTTCCGACAGTAATCGGTCAGGTTGCAGTATCATCATTGGCGGCTTTTGCTTTTGCAAAATTGAAATTCCCGTTCAGGGACAAGCTGTTTTTCATATACATAATTTTGCTCATTCTGCCGTTGCAGGTAACTCTTGTGCCTGATTATATGATTCTTGAAAATATGAATTTGCTGAATAATTTTCTTGCGGTAATTTTACCCGGAACCTTTTCTGCATTCGGAATTTGTCTTTTGAGGCAAAGTATAAAATACATTCCCGATTCCGCAATTGAGGCGGCAAGAGTTGACGGTGCGTCATATTTGAAGATATTTACTAATATTATTCTTCCGCAGATTAAGGGCGGACTGATAACACTTGCGTTGCTCTGCTTTATTGATAATTGGAATGTAGTTGAACAACCGCTGATTTATTTTGATAATGAGGGTATGTATCCGCTTTCCGTAACGCTTACTGATGTCGGAAGTTCGGATTACGGCATAATATTTGCCTGCGGAGTTATATTTATGATTCCTGCATTGCTTATTTATCTTTACGGACACAGGGATATTGATTCGCCGTTTGTCGGAACTGATAAGGGATAGGAGAGAGGTTTTTATGAAAAAAGATAAGCTAAAGAGCGTAGTGTTGAAATTTTCAATTGTATTTTTTATTGTGATTGCATTACTTACATATTTTTCAAAAACAATCAATAATATGCTTCTTCCAAAGGTCAAAGTGGTTTCGGTTCAAACAGGTGTAATTGACGATACCGCAGGTTCAAATGATATGAAAACACATTATCTTTTGCCTGTTTCATCGGTGGATGGGGCAGGCAATACGGGAATAGTATTTGTTATAAATAAAACCGAAAACGGTGATGCAACAGTTGAAGAGGTTTCGGTGGATATATGTAACAGTGACGAGCTGTATTGCGAGGTGACATCGGACTCACTTTTTGGCGACAGTCAAGTTGTATATAAAACAACCAAGAGTATAGAAAACGGTTCAAGTGTTTATATTGAGGAGGAAACAGTGTGAGCAAAAGAAAAATTGTTTCGTTTCTGTTACTGTTGTTGCTGACTGTGAGCGTTTTTTTTGCGAATATTATAATTATTGAAAATGCAAAAGGGCAATTACCTGATGTTACTCAATTAACTTATGATAAAAATTCCGAAACTGCTCCAAAAACGGTTTCTGAACTTGAAAAGCTGTTTGAACGGATTACTGACAAAGGCATAGCTTTTTGTTCCGAGGGTAAAGAAACAAAAGTTAAGGAAGAAACCGTAACTACGGTACTTGTGAATGAAAACTGGTTTTCGGATTATAAGACCGAAATTAACGGCGAAAATATTTCGTCCAATAACATAGATAACAGAGATAAGGTTGCAATAATCGGAAGTTCTCTTGCTCTCAAACTGTTTTTTATAACAGATGCAGTCGGTAAAAAGATTTGCATTGACGGAAATCAATATACAATTTGCGGTGTGATATGTGAAAACGAAAGTTTAATAAATAAGTTTTCTGCTGATGACAAACAGAGAGTGTATGTTCCATATACAACATCCGAAAATTATGGTGACAGAACGGTTGATATGATTGTTTACGATAACTCGGTATATACGGGAGCAATTGTTGAGCAAATGGATTTGCCGCAGTATTATTCGGTTAATCTAAATGATAAAAACCAAACGCTCTCGTCATTTGAACATATTTTATACCTTGCAATATTTATCGGATTTAGCATTATTGCATTGAAGTTGTGGTATAGGTTCAGTAGAAAATTTTTTGAGGAGATAAAAGAAAATCTCAAATTAAACTACTTTCTGAAATCGCTAAAAAATATTCCGCTAAAATATGTTGCACTTGTGCTTGTTTTTGCAGGAATACCTGCCGTGCTTTTGATTGTGTTTAATATTTGTGATTTCAGCATTTTTATCCCCTCAAAATATATACCGAATGATAACATTTTTGACCTTTCAAATTACCTGAATGTGCTTGTCGATAATGCACAAACACTAAACTCACAAAGCCTAACAGGAAATCAAATGCTTGTAAATCTGTTCTCAAGAACATTTACAGCGTCACTGTGGCTGACAATAATATTTTTGATTAGTATTATAACCGTGCTTTTAAATTTGACAGAATTAAAACTTCATAAACATAAAAACACCGACAAGCAGTAACTAAACTTGACACATACAATTTATCTGACAGAGAATGCATAAAATAGCAATAAAATAGTTTGACTAATATATAATATTGTGTTAAAATTATGCGAGAAAGTATGGTATGTTCAGTGGCAGCTTCTTTAGTAACAATTTCCGTATCGACATATTTGAGTAATGTATGGAGTAGTGAAAATGAAAGAAAGTGGTGTGGTGTGTAAAAAAAAGAAAGTATATCTACTTTCTCTTTTGCTTTTTTTGATTTCTTATTTGACTACAGTTGTTAATATGATTGTTAATATTATTACTGGTAGTTTTCATTTATACATTTTTAGTACTTTAAGCTTTATGTTGCCATGCTATAAATCTATTAAAACAACAGATGTGTTTGGTATCGTTTTAACAATATTGTTGTTTTTGATTAGTTTTCTGCTCATATTTTTTACCGTAAAATATGATGTGTTAAAATATGATCAAAGCAAAAGACCGTTGTGTTATACGAGCTTACTCTTGTGGTTTTTTATAACTCAAATATTGTCTTCGTGGATACTGGTTGATTCACATTTTCAAAATTATATTTATTTGTCTGTCGCCGAATTTTATGAAAGTGAAGAGTTACAGTACATGAACTCAATAATTATTTTTGGAATATATCAACTCATTATAGGCTTAAAACGATTGTATGATTCTAGAGAAGCATATGACGCAACCAATATTTCAATCGTTCCACCTTTTGAAAAGTATTTTACTGAAAAAACTATTTTTTGTTACACCGTTCCTAATTATATATTTTCCTGTATAGGAGTCTTATCAATTATATATATTAGGTATGTTTTTATCGACAGTTATGCAATTAGCTTTTGGATTTTTATTTTCTGTGTGCTTTTTAGTTTATGCCTTCTGCTTGCAACTTTAATAAAATATCGCCAGATTGTAAAATATAGAGGTGTCGAAATAATTGTAAGAAAGAATTTTAAAATATCTATTTTTCTGCAATTGAAATTAGTTTTTTTGATATTTTGCACATATTGTATAACGTTGTTGTTCGCTTGATTTTTGATATTGGGTAGAACGTTTGCGGTAAGGAGGCTCGAAAGAGCCTCCTTTGACACAAAATGTATGATGCACACAGTAATATTACCGATGTTACCAAAGACGGAGTTTTACAGTATCATTATGGTTACGATATGATGAATCAGCTTGTTAGCGTAGATGATAAGCTGAACGGTAAAGTTTATAACTATACTTATGATGCAGGCGGTAACCTTATATCCGAAACTGTTACCGATTCAAACGGTATAACAAGCAATGCGTATGAATACAACAATTCAAATTGGGGAGATGTTCTCACATCATATAACGGTCAGAATATAACCTACGATGAAATCGGCAATCCGCTTACATATCGTGACGGAATGTCAATGACATGGAAAAACGGCAGACAGCTTGCAACACTCACAAATGGTGATACAAGCATAAGCTATGGTTATGACAGTGACAGTGTTCGTACAACTAAAACCGTAAACGGAGTAAAATACACATATGCGTACCTTAACGGTCAGCTATTATATGAAACCCGTGGCGATGCAAAATTCTACTATTCATACGATGCAAACGGAATTTTGTATAATGTCAGATACACTTTGACTGACGGCGATACCGAGTATTCATATTACTACACCCATAATTCCCGTGGCGATATTGTCGGAATTTATAACGGAGTGGGTGAACTCAAAGCGCACTATGAATATGATGCTTGGGACAATGTGATTTCTATAACCGATAATAACGGAAATGCAATTACAAACCCGAACCATATCGGTAATTTGAATCCGTTCCGTTACAGAGGTTATTATCAGGACACAGAAACAGGTCTTTACTACCTTATGAGCCGTTACTACGACCCAATAACCCACCGCTTTATAAATGCCGACGGTTATTTCCAATCAGGAACCTCTATTTTGGATGCTAATACATTTGCTTATTGTGGTAATAATCCAGTTCTCAATGTTGATCCATTAGGCGCCTGCAAAGTTCCTAATTACACATCGGCAGGGACATACATTGGACATACTTGGAAGATTAAAGAATCAGTTCCGGGTGTCCCGGGTTTTTGTAATGTTTGTAAGGGTTACGGATCAAATGCTCCCTCGAATACCTCACACAGTTTCGTTATTAGTTCTTATACGACACCTTCTACAAAAAAACAAGACTACAACACTTGGAATAAGGTGGCAGATTCTTTTGGAGCTATATTTTGTAGTTTAGAAGTCGATTTTGATGCCGGCTTTGGATTTGGTTTTGATGTAACTGATATATTTTCCATAAAGGCTATGGGAAAACATACACTTATAAGTGTCCATTTTGATGAACAGGGCTTTTCATTTGGCAAGACAGATAGTGTGGAAGTTTCTGCAGGTGTGTGCGGTTGGGACTTGTTTGGAGTACAGGATACTAAATTCTATGAAAATGGATCTGGCAATGAGTATGAGAATTTTGGTTCATCTCATAAAATTGGCTTTTCAAAGGGAGATTATGTTGGTGTTGGTGCGACTATAGGTTTTGGTTGGAATTTGGATTATATATATAATAGATTTTGTGAAATATGGGGATAGTGATGAAAAAAATTCTTTTTGTTGATATTATTACGCTTTTTTGCGGAATGTTAGCAGTTTTTTTATTGTGTATATTTAAAATAACAGAAATATCTCCATTATCAATTACTATTTTGATTATCTCTCTTTGTGCTGTGCTATTATCCGAACTTTTTTCCTTAAAAATAAAAGGTGTTAAAATTACAAACGCTGTTGGTACATTTGCTTTTTTTATAGTGTTTTATACTTTTTATAATTTACCTTTCCTAGGTTTTGCTAATAGTTTTGGCATTCAAAATAGCATTGGCACGCTATTCTTATTTTCTTTTACATCAAAAAGTTTATTGTATTTGTCTTCAATCTTAAAGAATAAAAATATGGATTTTGCAATAAAAAGCAATTCTTTAAGTAGAACTAAAAATTACAGTCAATATTTTGTGCGATATTTTAAATATTTTAGCATTTTTTTGTTGCTGGGTGGAATAGGCGTAGCTGTTTATAATTTGTTTTGCATGAATATAGATATAAGCTTGGCAGATGTGCTTTCAGGATTTAATAATCTTAATCCACAATTTCATTCTGATTTTTTTTAATTAGATATATTAGTCGTATTCATTGAAAAAATTGTTTATAACGAATAGTTGATTGATTTGTTAACCAATTAAATAGTGAAATTGTAAGGGTAGAACATTTGCTGTAAGGAGGCTCGAAAGAGCCTCCTTTTTAATGCTTGAATAGAATACAAGTAAACCTCAAAACATAATATAAGACGGACTGCTTTGAATGATGAAAATGTCCGATAGAAAACACATAAAATAGCAATAAAATAGTTTGACTATTATACAATATTGTGTTAAAATTATGCGAAAAGGGGGGTGACAGCCCTATGGAGCAGTATATGCCGATAGTGTGGATAGGCTTTGCAATATTTATGTTGCTTTGCGAAGGCTTTACAACACAGCTTGTATCAATATGGTTCGTTCTCGGCTCGGTTTGTGCCGCAATAACAACTATATTCACAAGTGACATCACAATCCAGTCGGCGGTGTTCCTTGTTGTGTCACTTGTTTCGCTTATCGTGACACGACCGCTTGTAAAACGTTTTAAAAAGCGTAATAAAACAACGGGAACAAACGCAGACCGCCACATTGGTCAAGTCGGGTTTATGCTCACGGATTTAACCGATATTGACAAAACAGCACAGGAAAAAGTTGGTGCGGAAACTTGGACGGTAAAGTCCGACAAAGCACCGCTTTTAAAAGGAACAAAAGTTAAGGTTCTTGCAATAGAGGGCGTAAAGCTCATAGTAGAACCCGTAACAGAATGAGAGGTAAATAATGTTAGGACTTATTATTTTAGGTATCATCCTTTTAATCCTGCTTATAGTAATCGTAAGCAATGTCAAGGTAGTACCGCAGGCACACGCATATGTAATTGAAAGACTCGGAACATATCATGTAACATGGTCAACAGGACTTCATGTAAAAATTCCGTTTATCGACAAAATTTCAAAGAAAGTTTCATTAAAAGAGCAGGTAATCGACTTCCCTCCACAGCATGGAGTGAATAAAACGATACCTTCTTCTAAATCTTAAAAAGCAAGAGTATATCGAGAAATTGAGAATAATCAATAACAGTTACTTATTTAATATTTTTAACATCTGAGCCATTGGGCTCTTTTTTTATGCCTAAAATTCTTGTAAACTCATTTTTCGTGTTACAAGAATGGGTGTCGAAAACGCTAGAATAGACAGAGTGAGAGAAGTTGGGACTAATCCGAGTAGAGTAAAACAAAAGCTCGCTTTCAACATTATGCAGGGGAAGTATGCCTTCTTTAACAATTACATTATTATTCCGCAAAAAATCAGAGGAACTGCTAAGAACGAAGTTTTAAACTTCATTTCTTAGCAGTACCGAATAGATGTGTAATGAATGTCGGATAACTGGATTGTGCGGAACTTGGAAAATGCACTGCAAGTCATGGACTATGTGTTGTTGATTTTGTTTTTTTCGTAGTGGGAGTTGTGAGAACCTACAGTTTCCTTACAGAACTGAAAAAGTCCGAGTACGCTGTAAAGCTGTTTGTTCATATTGCGATTGCAAAGGGTTTGATTAACCATGGTATGTAACTGATGATGGAGATTTCGAAAATTATCCAAGGTGTTGTCGGTACGAGTATGACTTCGCCGGGTTTGGAACGCCGCAGACAATTGTGTTGTCGCAGGAGAATGTCGCAGTGGTGTATTACTGCAGATTCTTTGAGTCTACACCCTTGTGAGTGGTAATGTTTATCAGCGACCTGTTCATTTGGTGAGCTGATTTTCAATATGCTCATTTTGGTCGGCACGGTGAAAACGGCAGAACGTCTTGTGAAGAAGATTGTGCGTATATAACTTAAATTTGAAAGATAAAATCAAACTTTTTGATTTTATCTGTTGTATTTCTTTAAAATTGGTGGTATACTATAGATGAAATATACGGAGGTGATTTTGATGATGATTGAATTTCGCTTCAAAAACTATCGTTCTTTTCGAGACGATGCGGTGCTTTCTATGGAAGCAACCGGGCTGAGTTCTTTTAAAAGCTGCTTAATTCCACTGACATCCACAGTAAAGTTGCTTCCTGCAATTGCGATTTACGGTAAAAACGGCGGCGGAAAAAGTAATGTGATTCGTGCTTTTTGGTTGGCTGTGCAGTTTATCCGAAACGCACAGAGAACGCAGCACGAGCATGCTGCTATTCCTGTAAATCCGTTTGCGCTGAACGACTATTCAAAGGATGAACCTACGGAGTTTGCATTCGAGTATACTTCGGGTGGCATAAAGTATTGGTATAGCTTCGCCGCTACACGCGAGAAGATTTACGCAGAGTGTCTCTACCATGCACCAAAAGGACAGAAAGCTTTAGTGTTCAAGCGTACCGGGCAGCACTTCGATTTCACAGAGGATAAATCAAAGCGACTGTTGATCGGCGAAATGGTCGCTGAAAACCAGCTATTTTTCTCGGTGGCATGCACTATGAACGATGCGTCTTGCGTTTCTGCTATGCGGTGGTTTCGGAATCAAGTGTTCTTTTCACGTGATTATTCTGATATTCCCCGGCAGTTGATTGAGTATTCGGAAGATAAGAATATGCTAAAGGTAATTTCAGACTATGCAAAGGTAGCAGACTTGGGTATTTTGGATATGCAATTTGAGTTTAACAGCAATGAGATTCAAGATGACGAAAGTCTGCCTGATAACATTCCGGATGGCATAAAGGCTGCACTGATGCAGTTTATGCATACCCTCGCTGAGACCTCCAACAATGGAGAGACACGCCTGAAAATGGGCGAGGTTTCTGCAAAAGCCAGTCACCAAGGCGAAAACCGTGATGGACAGAAAGCAACCTATTCGCTGGAGCTTTCCGACGAGTCGGACGGTACCAGAAAACTGATGGCACTGGCTCCTGCAATCGAATCTGCGTTGCGCACCGGTGGCATCTTACTGGTGGATGAACTGGAGCGTGAGCTTCACCCTATACTGGTGAACTATATCATTGCAAAGTTCCAGAGCAAAACCGCAAATCCAAATGGTGCACAGATCGTTTTTACTACACACAATACGGAGCTGATGAATCTGGAACTACTGCGAAAGGATCAGCTGTATTTTGTCGATAAGCGTGATAAAGACGGTGCTTCTGAGTTGTATACGATTAGTGAATTTTCTACCCGCACGACTGAAAATATCCGTAAAGGATACCTTGTTGGCAAATATGGCGCAACGCCGGATGTTGAAATCGAGGAGGTGGAGTAAATGCCACGTCCTACCAAAAGAAGCAAACCTTATATCGTGGTGTTCTGCGAAGGGAAAAGCGAACAGGTCTACACGGACTTTCTGAGAAAAGAATTTAAAGATGTTGCGTCAATCAAGCGCCCAGCCTCTACCGGACTTTTTGATGAGGCTGATAATAAATTTAAAAAGGACAAGAAGTATCGTGATAATGCTGAAGTAACTGATGAGGTATGGTTCTTTTTTGATGTGGAAACAGCAGATGTTGGACTGTGGGATGCCCGGATGAAAATTATCAAACGGCTTCGCTCACTGCGAAAAAAGCCCGGAATTAAGGTTCGACTTTTGATGACGACCGGCTGTATTGAGTATTGGCTGATGTTGCACTACGACATGTATGTGCCATCAATTCAAACCGTTGCCGAAAAGCAGCGGGTGATGGATCGCTTGCTTGCTAAAGAACCGAATTACCAGAAGGGTGATGCCGATGTAACAGCGAAAATCGCACAGAATTATCCGACGGCAGTTAGCAATGCGCGGCAGACGGTTTCTAAATTACTTCAGCAAGGATTGCCTGGCATGGAGGATACAGACGAACGAAACTGCTGGCTTTGCCAGAAATGTCTAACCTTTTCTACTGTCTATGAAGCAATCGACTTTTTAACCGGTTTGCAATAGCAATCTGTTAAAGTGTCATAGAAGAAATCGAATGGCACTTTTTGTGCTATGAAAAAGAGTTTGTAAAAAAACAGCCTAACAAAAAACAAGAAGGCACATAACCGTTATCACTTCGGTTATGTGCCTTATGTGGTATAATAAATTTGTAAACAATTTATAAATCTTATTAACATGGAACTATCGCAGAATTGAAGATAATCAATAACAATTACTTATTTAATATTTTTAACATTTGAGCCATTGGGCTCTTTTTTTATGCCTAAAATTCCTGTGAACTTGTTTTTTCGTGTTGCATCAATTCAACAAAAAGTAGTTCGACTTGCTTACGATCTTATAAAAAATCAAGCCTGAGTTGATTGAAACAAACGCATAGTTACGCATGCGATGTTTGTTTTTCTATCACTTAACAATATTGAGTTTGAGAACATACAACAAGATTTATCGGATGAAATATTGAAAATTGCAGATGAAAGTTTAGAGTATTAAGATTTACTGCATTTGATCATTATACACCAAACCTAAAAATCACTCTTATGTGATGACTCTTTTTATTATTCTTAAAGGTTGTTGTGAATTTTATTATGGGAGGATAGGCAAGACTCATCAAATTATATGTACTGCCCTTTTATACAAAAAGTTTAGTAGTATGATTTTAGAGTTGCTATGAGTTGAAAGACTTGTAGCGAGTCTTTTTGTGTACAAAGCAGAAAAAATGTACATAAAAATATTTATCAGGTTATTTACTTACTAATAAAAGTGATATATAATAACAATCGCTGCTATTCTTAATCTAAAATATTTGATTATATATGTTAATAGCTTGCAAAATACACGAAAGGAGTAATGACTATGGTTGAAAAGAAGGTGGAAAACATTAAAATTTAATTTAAAACCATATTTTAGGAGGAAAACTATGAATCAAACAATGAAAAAACTATTTTCGGTAGTATCAATAACTTTGTGTGCAACAATTGGGTTATCGCTACCGGTTGAAGTATATGCTTCAACTCTACCGGAAAAAGAGAATAACTACTCATCATTTAACAATGTTGTCGGAGAAAATCCCGAAGAGAGCAAAATTGTCAAAGAACTTACGGACGAAAGAACGGAAAATTCAAAAGAATTTTTGCTTGAAGACGGAACAAAGATGATTGCTCAGTACAATGAGCCTGTCCACTACAAAGACAGCAAGGGTAAGTGGGTTGAATATAACAACACTTTATCTGAGGATAAGACTTCATCTCCCGATGAAGCGGGCGATTCTTCATATACAAACAAAAGCAGTGATATTTCGGTCAATCTTTCAAATAAAGCTAAGTCAAAAAATATGATTTCACTGCAATCAAACGGATATAAAATCAGTTGGGGTTATGACAATGCAGGCAAGAGCAAAGCTGATGTAAAGAAAAATAACGAAAAAACAAGCGGTAATGATAAATTTACTACGCTTAAAAATATAACAACAGAAACTTTGTATAAGGATGTTTTCAGCGATGTTGACTTGCAGTATTTTGTTACTACAACCGGCATTAAAGAAAACATAATTCTCAAAAGTGCAAAGGCTCAAAATGAATTTACATTGAATTACAAAATTCCGAACCTTACCGCAAAGCAAAAAGATGATAAAACAATCACACTTTCAAATAAGGACGGAAAAGAAATATACACAATCTCAGCACCGTATATGTATGATGCAAACGGCAGTTCAAGCACACAGATGAAAATTGAGATTGTAAAGCAAAAAGGCTCAAATCTTCAGGTTAAGCTGACCGCCGACTATGCTTTCATTCATACAATCGGCAGAGCATTCCCTGTTACGATTGATCCTGAGATTACAACTACTCTCAAAAGTGAGCTTACATTTTATGAGAATGCTAACGGCTCAGTAAATAGTTACGGACCGTACTATACATCTAAAAATTCATATGCTATTTGTACTGTAAATAGTCTTCCGAAACTTGAAAACGGAGAAGAGGTTATAAGTGCCAAATATAGTTTTGAAACAGAAAACGGCAGTAATTTGTTTGCTGATGAGGGCGAAAACCCTATCATTGTGAATGCTCATAAGCTTACATTTGCTTCAAATGGGAATGTAAAATACGATTCAAAAGTGCTTGATTATGATTCTCTTACATATGAAGATAATCGGTATTTGACATTTGACCTTACAAGCACCTTCAAAGGCTGGTATAGCGATACCAATACCAAAGGTTTTGTTATGGAGGCACTTGATACAGTCGGTTCAAAAAAAGTCGTATTTAAGTCTTATACAAAAACATCTACAAAACCTGCCTTAACGCTTATCTACAAAGATTTTACAGGCACGGAGAGTAATCTTTCATACCACACAATCAATGTCGGCACTAACGCACAGGCGGCTGTATCGAATTACCTCGGCAACCTTGTGATTAACCAAACTTTGTATGAGGGAACAGGCTCAAGAATGCCGTTGAGCATTACTGCAACATACAACAGCATTAACAAAGACACAGCTTTTGAGAACGGTTCTGCAAGCGGTTACGGTTGGCAGTTCTCATTTAATCAGTATGTAAGAGAAGTGACTGACAAAAACCTTACCAAAGCAGGCTACAACTATATCTATACCGATGCTGACGGTACAGACCATTACCTTAAACTTGCTCAGGGTGAAACTGCTAAATGGGAAGATGAAGACGGCTTAGGTCTTACACTTACCAAAGATGAAAACAACATCTTCATTGATAACGGTTCAACAACACAAACTTACGATTCAACCGCAAACGGCGGTAAACTTCTCTCTGAAAAAGACAAACACAAGAATACTATTACATATACCTATACCGACGGTGACTTAACCAAAATCACGGACGGTTCGGGCAGAGAAGTTCAGTTAAAATACAAGAGCAGTACTAACGGCAAAAAAGTTGTATCAAGAATTACAAAGCCCGACGGCACAAAAATTGATATTGGCTACACAACTGCAAGGGACAAGGTTACTTCAATTTCATTCAATGACGGTCACATTTCACGATTTGAATATGACGATAATTATAACCTGATTTCAATTTCGGGTGTGTCCGACAGCTATATGAAATCCCTGCCGACACATAAGTTTGCCTACACAAACGGCAAAGTAACAAACATCACAGAATACGGTACTGACGGCACAGAGGGCAATCGCCTTAACATAAGCTACAATGCCGACAATACAACCGTGTTTACAGACAAGCAGGGACACAGTGAAACCCATATTTTTGATAACAGCGGTTCAACTGTTTCTGTCCTCAATTCAAACGGTTATGCAACTTCGTCTGAAAATACAGGACTTGTAATTAACAACAGTGCAAACGCATACACTAAAAACTACATTACAGAGTCCTCACAGCAGACAGAAGTTGGCGGAGGCAAATATTACTTCGTGTCAAACGGCACAAAGGGCAGTACCGCAAGTAAAGGCGGTAAAGTAACAGTCGATAATTCTGCCGCAACAGAAGAGGACGGTTACTATCAGTACCTCGGAACAACTTCACTCAAGGTTGAAAATCCGACAAGTGAGAATAACTCCGCATTCTTTACAGGCTTTGCTCATCAGTTCAAAGAAACAACCTTCAACGGCAAGGATGTAACTTTCTCCGCATATGTAAAGACAAAAAATGTAAAGCAGATTTACAGTGGCGGCTCAGTCGGAGCAATCCTTAAAGTTAAGTGTCTTGATTCATCAGGCAAGACTGTAAAAGAAATCAACAGTATCGGACTCACAGGCACACTTGATTGGCAGAGAATCAGCGTAACAGCAAATGTGCCGAGCACAACAGCGTCAATCCGTGTATATGGCTTGATTAGATACGCATCCGGTACAGCATGGTTTGACTGTATCCAGTTTGAAGAGGGTAATTGTGCCAACAACTTCAACGCTCTTCAAAACAGCGATTTCAGCTCAAATGATAGCTGGCTTACGGAAGAAAACAAGAGCATTACAGCCAATAACGGTACTGTAACAATAGGCGGTACAGCAGGTGCATTTGATGATGCTGAAAATGCCGATTCATCAAGCGATGACTCAACAGACGAAACACAGCCGTCAACATACACCAAAACAGTTACAGAAACCGAACCTAATGACAGCATCACCACATATGATGATTACGGCAATGCAGTTAAAACCGAACAGGGATATGTTACAAGAACTGTAAAGAAAACCTATGAGGTTGAAGAAAGTGAAACAACGGAAGAAGTTACAAGTCCGAGTGATTCTGATAATTCAGCCGATAATGACGATTCGGATACTTCTTCTGATGATAACTCATTAGGTAACAAATATATCTATCAGAATGTAAAAGTAGGCAGAGCGGGAGTATCGTTCAAAATTAACGGTACAGCAAAGTCGAATTCAGTTCCGCTTTCAAACGAAAACAGAACATTCGGTATTGCACTTAATATTTATTACAATAACAGCAGTACACCTGAGTTCCATTATCAGAACTTTAGTGCAAACACGGACGGATACCAGCAGGTATCACTTTCTGTAACTCCTGAAAAAACAAATGAAATTGTAAATTATATTGCATTTGCTTTCGTTTACGGTTATAATGAGAATAAAATGACGGTTGATAATGCGGAAGTAAACATTTCACCGTTAATTCAAAGCTCCGAAGATTCTAAGAATGAAACTTCTGAAAAAGAGGCTGTTGACGAAGAAGTCTTATCTGAAAGTATTGATAAGTCAAAGCCGTATATGCAGACAAGCTCTGAATATGACAGCACAGGCAACTATGTAACTTCCGAAACAAATGAGCAGGGAAGTACAACAAAGTATTCTTATGATGCAAACGGCAACAAAACTGCTGTTACAGACGGAAACGGCAATGTAACTAATTACACCTATGATACGAACGGAAATGTATTGTCAATAAAGAACGGTACTTCCGGAAATGATTATTCCTATACAGGTTCAGGCTCTGTATCAAAAATTACTCATAACGGTTTTAGTTATTCATTTAATTATGATGTATTCTATAACCTTGTTTCAACAAAAATAGGCAATGTTGCAATTACAAGCAATACCTATGACAGTAACGGCAATCTCGCAAAAACAACCTACGCAAACGGTGATTATTTTGAATACACCTACGATGATTACGGTAATATTTCTTTAATCACAGGCGAAACAGGCAAAATTGCCGAGATGATTTACAACAAGCAAGGTCTTGTTACAAAGGCGGTTGACTATTCAAGCGGCGAAATCTCATATTACTACTACACATTTGACGGTTCGCTTGAAAGCGAATATCGTACATCATCAGACGGCAGTCTTACTCACTACATCATTACCGATTCTAACGGTAATACAGTTGAAAAGACATCTGTAAACGGTCAGACTAAAACTATCACTACGGGTACTGATAAAGACGGAAAGTCATTTGTAAGCAATGACGGCGTAACTAACGAAACCTCAACCGATGATTTCGGCAGAACTACACAGGTCAGAACTGTTCGCAGTGACGGTACTCTTGTATTTAATACAGACTATGAGTACACAAACGGCAAGGCTGAAAATTCAACAACTAATCTCATCAGTAAGTTCAGTCAGTCATACGGCAGTGACAGCGTTTTGTCATATGATTATTCTTATGATGCAAACGGTAATATTACCGAGATTAAGCAAAACGGCAAACTCATAAACAAGTACACTTATGACAGTCTTAACGAGCTTAAAGAAGAATACGACTATGTAAATAAATTTTACATTAACTATTCTTATGACGGAGCAGGAAACCTGCAAAATAAATATGAACAGGTTCTTGATCCGACCTACGGTTATCCGACAGGAACGCAGAACGGCAATACTTATGAGTACACCGATACAAGCTGGAAGGATAAGCTGACAAAGGTTAACGGCAGTAATATTTCATACGATGCAAACGGCAATCCGCTTTCATACCGTGACGGAATGAGCTTTGAATGGGAGAACGGAAGAATCCTTAAGAATATAAACACTTCCGATAAAGCCGTTCAAATGAGCTATGACTCAAACGGTATGAGAACACAGAAGTCTGTTGACGGAGTTAAGACCAACTATTACTATGACAGCAACAAAAACCTTATTGCCCTTGTAAAGGGTAATGATACTCTGCTGTTCTACTACGATTCAGACGGAAACGCAACATCATTTTCATATAACGGTACAATGTACTTTTATGTGAAGAACTTGCAGGGCGATGTAGTCAGAATAATCGACCTCGCAGGCACAGAAGTCGCAAGCTATGTTTATGACGCTTGGGGTAACATAAAAGATACCAAAGGCGAGCCGACAATTCGAGAAATAAACCCGATTCGCTACCGTGGCTATGTTTATGATACTGAAACTTCACTCTATTATCTCCAAAGCCGCTACTACGATCCATTCACAGGCAGATTTTTGAATGCGGATATTTATTGTGATACTGGTACAAGCACTCCATTAAGCACTAATATGTTTGCTTATTGTGAGAATAATCCTATAAGCAATGCTGATGAAGGTGGATACATTGCCGCTAATGTTATCGGTGCAGTTATAGGTGGAATAGTAGGAGCTGTTGGTGGATATTTCTTGACTAATTGGTTAGCGGATAAATTGAATCTGCATGGATGGAAAAGAAATGTTTTCGTATGGGGATTATCTGCTGTTATCGGAGCCGCTGCGGCTGTAATAGGATATTTTATTGGTCCGTATGTTGCTAAAGCATGGTCAGCTTGGTGTGCTAAACTGTCAGGCTTACTAAAAGGAACATTTAAAAGTATTGGGAAAATTACATCTAAAAAAATGGGTCATATAAATGTATCAAAACATCTTTGGGGAAAAGTGATAAAAAAAGTAACCCCAACACAGATCCAAACTATTATCAACCAAGGAATTCGTAAAGGTTCATGGAATTTACTCTCTGATGGTTCAGTGAAAATATTATATAAATATAAAGGTAAAATAATTGTTATTACAGGAAAAGTCGTTGATAAGATTTTTAGAATTGGTGATGCATGGGTTTGGAATGGTAAAGGAAAACCTTAACTTAAGGAGTGATATCATTGAAGAAAATCATTAAGCAGTGGAAAAATGGAAATTATAATTATGTTTACGAAACTTTAAAATTAAAGAATTATGATTATACATTGGATAATTTAGAGAAAGATTTTTCCTCAATAAAATCCAAGGACAAATATTCTTATTTGATTTATTTGCTGTCTAAGGAAAACACACCACAAAATGTAATTCTTTTATGTGATACTCTCTTGTATACGGATACTTTCTTTTTTGACATTCACCCTGTTATTTATATGTTTTTACAGCAATCCTTAATATTACATCCATTTGATATATCAATTTTAAAATGGATAATATCTGTTTATGATAACCATCCAGATTCACCTTTTTCACATGAGGAAATAAATACATATAAAAATAAATTGAACAATTTATAATCAATCTCACGAAACAAAAGGATTTACATATTGGAGATCTCAAGTTAAAAAATATAAATAGTGTGGTGCTTTTTTTGAAAAGAAAATGTCCTTGTTGTGGTTGTAAAACACTAAATACAGAGAACAATTCTATGTATGAAATATGTCCTGTTTGTTTTTGGGAATATGATCCAATACAAAATGATAATCCGAATTATTCAGGTGGAGCTAATTCTATTAGCCTCTTTGATGCGATACACAACTATCAAAAATATGGTGCGATTTCTAAAGAATATATTTCTTTTGTTAGGAACCCATACAAATTTGAAAAGTAGATTGTAGAATTAGTTGAGATAATAATAGGCATAAGACAAAAAAATCTTTTCTTTTATTTAAGGTTTTCAAAAACAAAGTCATCGAAATAAGAGGCATACCGTGCGGTATGCCTCTTTCTCGTGCCTGAATTAGTTTTAACATTTTAAAGATGAGAGATTTATGTTTATTTTTGAAATTTCGCCTTTGTGTATGAAGCGTAGGGGAACTTCAAGCCAAAATTCTCTTTCGGCATAATATAACCGCATAGGCTGTTTATTGTCAACGGTAATTGCTTTTAAAGGAAAAGTTTCTTTCTAAATATCTTTTTTATCAGATAGAAAGTAAAATGTTATTTCATCGTAAGCTAATCTGATATTGTAATTTAGCCTGCGTTTGTATATGGTTATTATAAAAATGAAATGCCAGTGTAACAAATCAAGCATAATGATTTCGGCAGAACTACATAGGTCAGGACTGTCCGCGAGTGATGATGTCCTTGTATTTAGTTCCGATTACGAGTATGCGGATTGTAAGATTATTAACAAAAACCACCTTATGGTAATTTGCTTATTATCATAGGAGGCGATTTTATTGCACATTTTTGGAGATTAGCCAAATGAATTTATCTAACAAAGAATGCATAAAATAGTTTGACTAATATATAATATTGTGTTAGAATTATGCGAAAAGGGGGGGTGACAGCCCTATGGAGCAATATATGCCGATAGTGTGGATAGGCTTTGCAGTATTTATGTTGCTTTGCGAAGGCTTTACAACACAGCTTGTATCAATATGGTTCGTTCTCGGCTCGGTTTGTGCCGCAATAACAACTATATTCACAAGTGACATCACAATCCAGTCGGCGGTGTTCCTTGTTGTGTCACTTGTTTCGCTGATTGTGACACGACCGCTTGTAAAACGCTTTAAAAAGCGTAATAAAACAACTGGAACAAACGCAGACCGCCACATCGGTCAAGTCGGGTTTATGCTCACAGATTTAACCGATATTGACAAAACAGCACAGGCAAAGGTCGGTGCGGAAACTTGGACTGTAAAGTCCGACAAAGCACCGCTTTTAAAAGGAACAAAAGTTAAGGTTCTTGCAATTGAGGGTGTAAAGCTCATAGTAGAACCCGTAACAGAATGAGAGGTAAATAATGTTAGGACTTATTATTTTAGGAATTATCCTTTTAATCCTGCTTATAGTAATCGTAAGCAATGTCAAGGTAGTGCCACAGGCACACGCATATGTAATTGAAAGACTCGGAACATATCATGTAACTTGGTCAACTGGTTTGCATGTAAAAATTCCGTTTATCGACAAAATTTCAAAAAAGGTTTCATTAAAAGAGCAAGTAATTGATTTCCCGCCGCAGCCCGTGATCACAAGAGATAATGTCACCATGCAAATTGACACGGTTGTGTATTTTGAAATTACCGATCCAAAGCTTTATACTTACGGTGTTGAAAGACCGCTCAGCGCTATTGAAAATCTTACTGCAACAACATTGCGTAATATCATCGGTGATCTTGAGCTTGATAACACACTCACATCCCGTGATACAATCAACGGTAAAATCAGAGTGATTCTTGACGAGGCAACCGACGCATGGGGCATTAAGGTAATCCGTGTCGAGCTTAAAAACATTCTTCCGCCCCGTGAAATTCAGGATGCGATGGAAAAGCAGATGAAGGCAGAGCGTGAGCGCCGTGCAAGAATTCTTGATGCAGAGGGTGAAAAACGCAGTCAGATTCTCGTTGCAGAGGGTATGAAGGAATCTGCAATTCTTAAAGCCGACGCTGTTAAGGAGCAGAAAATCCGTGAGGCACAGGGTGAAGCTGAGGCTATTCTCACAGTCCAGAAAGCTAATGCCGATGCACTTAAAATGCTCAATGAGGCTTCTCCTACCGATAGAATTATTCAGCTTAAATCGCTTGAGGCATTCGGTAAAGCCGCTGACGGCAAGGCTACAAAGATTATCATTCCTTCAGATATTCAGAAACTTGCGGGCAATGTTACCGCAATTAAAGAACTCTGGAAAGATGATGTGCCAAAGGCATAAAGAATGTGAAATTTACGGCAATTTTTCGGGCACAGAATTCTGTGTCCGATTTGTTGCATAAAATTGTGGGGGATAGGAAATGCAATTTTTACTCGACCTGTTGTGGTACTTCGTAATTTTCTCGTTTTTTGGCTGGGTGGCGAGCAGTTTTCGTTCGCTTCTTCTTGAGAAAAAATTCAGTAACAACGGTTTTTTGACATCACCGTTTTGCCCTATGTACGGATTTTCGGCGGTTATTTGTTATACGGCACTAAAACCGTTTGAAAACAGCAAGCTGATTTTATTCATCGGTTCAACTCTGATATTATCTGCACTTATGGTTGTGGTCGGTGTGCTTGTAGAAAAAACTCTCAAATTCAAGCCATGGGATTTTTCTTCCTCGAAATTCAGCATAGGCAATTATATAACTTTTCCTTATGCACTTTTTCTCGGATTGCTCGGTATGCTGCTTGTCGGATTGATAATTCCGGTGCTTCGCACAGCCGTTGAAGCAATTCCTTTCTGGGTAAGTCTTATTCTTGCTCTTTGCTTCTGCGGAATTATTGTAATTGATTATGTTTTTTCAATGATAACAACAGTTCGTCTGCTCAGAAGAATTGCAAAGCTTAAAAATTCTTCCGAGCTTATGGATAAAGGCGCAACAGAGGTTGAAATTCAGGAACTTGAAGAAAACTATAACCGACTTTTTACAGAAAATATTTTAAGAAAAAGACTTGCACACGCTTATCCCGATCTCACTCATATGGCTTATGTAAAGCAAATTAATGCAAAAATCGAGGAGATTAAGCAGGATAATATGAAAGAATATACACAAACCTTTGAAAGCAAAGAGGATAAGCCGTTTGCTTACGGATTCTGTTTTACGAAGCTTTTTTATCTGTTTGTGATCGGTTCTTTCATCGGCACGATTCTCGAAACAATATGGGCGTTCTGCGTTGACGGACATTTTGAAATGCGTGTCGGCATGGTTTACGGTCCGTTTATTCCTGTTTACGGCGGCGGTGCGTGTTTTCTGACAGCCGCTTTGTATAAGCTTTACAAGCTTAATGATACGCTTGTTTTTGTTATAAGTGCTTTTGTCGGAGCAGGTTTTGAGTATTTCTGTTCGTGGTTGCAGGAGCAGATGTTCGGCACGGTTTCATGGGACTACAGTGACACTCCGTTTAACCTTGACGGCAGAACCAATCTTATGTATGCCCTTATTTGGGGATTTCTCGGTCTTGTCTGGGTGCGTTATCTGTATCCGTGGACAGCAAAGCTTATTGAAAAAATCCCTAAAAGAGCAGGTGCAATTATTACAACATTTCTGATTGTATTTATGGCATTCAACGGCTTTATGTCCGTAACAGCTACGGCAAGATGGACTCAGAGAACAGAGGGAGTGCCTGCGTCAAACAGCTTTGAAGAATATCTCGATGAAAAATTCGATAACGAAAAGATGGAATTCCTTTTTCCGGGTATGAAAAAGGCTGCAGAGGCGGGAGTTACAACCGAGGGCGTAATTTCCAATGAAAGACCGTATCTTAATGCTACAGATCCCGATAAAGGCACAAAAATCGAACAAGGAAAAGATGTTTCCAAGATTGATTGATATCTTGAAGTGGCTATGCTTTGCACAGTCACTTTTTGCTTTTTGGCGGTATTTTAAAAATAATTTCGCCTGACTATTGAATTTTAACCGATTTTTTTATATAATTAATTAGTAATGCTTTATTTATGTCGATTCAAAGCATAAATTGGCATATTTGTCCTGACTTTGTCTGCCCACGGCACGGTTTTTGCGGCAATTTATCAAGTGGGCGGAAAGGCTATGAGTAATTATGAAAAAGGTTGCAATTATTATGGGCTCCGACAGTGATTTTCCCGTAGTATCAAAGGCTGTCAGTAAACTCAAAGAATTTGGCGTAGAGTATGAGGTTCATGTAATGAGCGCACACCGTACTCCCGATGCGGCAATTAAGTTTTCGGCAGAGGCTAAAAAGAACGGTTTTGGTGTAATCATTGCCGCAGCAGGTATGGCGGCACATCTCGCAGGTGTTCTTGCGGCAAAAACAACCCTCCCTGTAATAGGAATCCCATGTAAGTCGGCTCAGCTTGACGGTATGGATGCTCTTCTCGCAACAGTTATGATGCCTACAGGAATTCCGGTTGCAACAGTAGCAGTTGACGGTGCGGCTAACGCTGCAATTCTTGCCGTTGAAATGCTCGCACTTTCCGACGATTCTCTTGCAGAGAAGCTTGAAAATATGAAAGCTGATATGGAAAAAGGCGTTGCCGAAAAAGACAAGGCAATGCAGGCTAAGGTGGCAGAGCTTTGATTAAGAACTATGTAGATATTGACACAAAACTTGACAAAGTAAATGACGAGTGCGGTGTGTTCGGTATTTACCGTAATGATGACGATATAGATGTTGTTGCCGCCGCAAATGACGCACTCTACAGCCTTCAGCACAGGGGACAGCAGAGCGCAGGTATCACCGTGAATAAAGACGGTGAATTTACAACTGTCAAGGAACTCGGCATGGTGTCCGAGATTTTTACACCCAAAGCACTTGAAAAACTTCCGAACGGTAAGATTGCAGTCGGTCATGTCCGTTATACTTCATCGGAATCACTCGACCGTGCATCTAACCAGCCGCTTGTTATGCGATATATTCAGGGTTCAATCGGTATTGCAAGCAACGGCTCAATTACAAACTTCAATGAAATAAGGCAGGAGCTTGAAACAGGCGGCGCTGTTTTTCAGTCCAATTCTAATGCTGAAATTATGGCTTATGTTATTGCAACCGAAAGATGTGTAACAGACACGCTTGAAGATGCTGTTCTTTCTTCAATGAGAAAGCTCAAGGGCGCTTATTCAACTGTAATTTGCGCACCGAGCCGTCTTATCGGCTTTCGTGATATGCACGGGTTCCGTCCGCTCTGTATCGGCAAACTCAAAAACAGCTGGATTTTCACTTCAGAAAGCTGTGTTATCGACAGTCTCGGCGGTGAATTTGTCCGTGATGTTGAGCCGGGCGAAATGGTAGTAGTTGACGAAGAAGGCTTTCACAGCTACAAATTAAAGCTTTTGCCCGATAAAACATCTTTCTGCCTTTTTGAATATGTATATATCGCAAGACCGGACAGCGTAATCAACGGTGTCTGCGTACATAATGCAAGATTCAGAGCCGGTGAACTTCTTTATGACGAGTTCCCGATTGAGGCGGATATGGTGTGCGGTGTTCCCGATTCGGGACTTATTGCCGCACAGGGTTATGCAAAGGCTTCGGGTATCCCGTTCAGCACAGGTTTTGTCAAGAACAAATATATCGGCAGAACAGTAGGCTCGGGTAAAGATAAAAAGAAAAGACTTCTCAGAACAAGACTTACCGCTTTGAAGGCTAATGTTAAAGGCAAGAGAGTTGTTATTATTGATGACTCAATCGTCAGAGGTGAAACCTCAAAGCATATTGTTCGTCTTATGCGTGAGGCAGGAGCTGCCGAGGTGCATATGCTCATCAGCTCACCGCCGTTTGTATGTCCGTGCTACTTTGGTGTGGACATTCACGATAAGGAAAGCCTTATTGCAAACAAGTTGACAACAAGTGAAATCTGTGAATATATCGGTGCAGATTCACTTGGTTATCTCAGTATAAACAGTCTCAGAAAAATTGCTGAGGGTGCAAATATAGAATTCTGTGACGGTTGTTTCACGGGCAGCTATGACGCTGAAATTCCGAGAACAATCTTTGTAGATAAATACGCTAAAAAAATTAACAGAAAGTGACGGAGTGATTACAATGAACAACAGCTTTTCCGAAAGCTACAAAGCGGCAGGTGTTGATGTAACAGCAGGCTATAAGTCTGTAGAGCTTATGAAAAAGCATGTGGCACGCACAAAAATTGACGGTGTTATTTCAGGCATCGGCGGTTTCGGCGGACTTTTTGCCCCTGATTTCAAAGATATGGAAGAGCCTGTACTTGTCAGCGGTACCGACGGTGTAGGCACAAAAATCAAGCTTGCTTTTCTTCTTGACAAGCATGACACAATCGGTATTGACGCAGTTGCAATGTGCGTAAACGATGTAATTTGCTGTGGAGCAAAACCTCTTTTCTTCCTCGATTATATCGCAATCGGCAAGAACTATCCCGAAAAGGTAGCTGAAATTGTATCAGGCATTGCAGAAGGCTGTGTTCAGTCCGGTTGTGCTCTTATCGGCGGTGAAACTGCAGAGCATCCGGGTCTTATGCCTGTTGACGAATATGATGTTGCAGGTTTCAGCGTTGGTATTGCAGACAAGCCGAAGATGATTGACGGTTCAAAGCTTTGTGAGGGTGATGTACTTTTAGGACTCCGTTCTTCGGGTGTTCACTCAAACGGTTTTTCGCTTGTCAGAAAAATCTTTGATATCAACGAGGAAACAATCAACGCCGAGTATCCTGAGCTTGACAAAACTCTCGGTGAAACATTGCTCACTCCAACAAAAATTTATGTAAAACCTCTTCTCGCTCTTATGGATAAGGTTGATGTAAAGGCTGTTTCACACATTACGGGCGGCGGTTTCTATGAAAACATTCCCCGTATGCTTACAGACGGTCTTTCTGCCAAAATCAAAAAGGACAATATTCCTGTTCTTCCTATTTTCAAGCTTATGCAGAGAGTAGGTAACATCCCCGAGCACGATATGTTCAACACATTCAATATGGGTGTAGGTATGATAATCGCCGTTGCCAAGGAAGATGCAGACAAGGCTCTTGAGGTTCTTGCGGCTAACGGTGAAGACGCTGTTGTACTCGGTGAAGTAATCAGCGGTAATGACGGAGTAGTGTTTGAATAATGAAAAATATCGCAGTTCTTGTGTCGGGCGGCGGCACAAATCTTCAGGCACTTATTGACGCTCAGAACAGGGGAGAGATTAAAAACGGAAAAATCTCTCTTGTTATGTCCTCAAATCCAAACGCTTATGCACTTGAAAGAGCAAAAAACAATTCGATTGCAACTGAGGTTATCAGAAGAAAAGACTATGACGAATTTGATGAGTATGATTCTGCTGTAACCGAGCTTTTGACATCCAAGGATGTTGACCTTGTTGTTCTTGCGGGATTTATGACTATTCTCGGAAAGCAGTTTATTTCTGCTTTTGAAAACAGAATAATCAATATCCATCCGTCGCTTATTCCGTCATTCTGCGGCGAGGGCTATTACGGACTCAGAGTTCATGAGGAGGCTCTTAACAGAGGCGTCAAGGTAACGGGTGCTACCGCACATTTTGTAAACGAAGTGTGCGACGGCGGTCCCATTATCATTCAGAAAGCCGTTGAAATTCAGAACGGTGACACACCCGAAATTCTTCAGAAAAGAGTTATGGAACAGGCTGAATGGAAGATTCTTCCAAGGGCGGTTTCGCTTTTCTGCGAAGATAAAATTATAGTAAAAGGCAATAAAACCGAAATTCTTGATTAACGGAGGAAAAATATGAAACCTGTATCACTTTACAATGACATTGCTTCAACTTCATATCCGGGCAGAGGCATTGTAATCGGCAAAAGTGCAGACGGCTCAAAGGCTGTTATTGCATACTTCATTATGGGCAGAAGCGAAAACAGCAGAAACAGAGTGTTTGCAGAAACCGAGGACGGCATCAAAACTCAGGCTTTTGATCCGTCAAAGCTTGTTGATCCGTCACTTATCATCTATTCTCCAGTAAGAGTTCTCGGCAACAAAACTATCGTTACTAACGGTGACCAGACAGATACTGTTTATGACCTTATGAATGAAGGTCAGACATTTGAACAGTCACTCACAACAAGAGAGTTTGAGCCTGACGGTCCTAACTACACTCCTCGAATTTCTGGTATCGTTGAGTGTGAAAACGGCAAGATGAACTATGCAATGTCAATTCTCAAAAGTGCAGACGGCAATCCCGATTGTTGCGAAAGATACACATTTACATATGACAAGCCGATAAATGGTCTTGGCAGATTCATTCACACATATATGAGTGACGGCAATCCGCTTCCGAGCTTTGAGGGTGAACCTACACTCGTAGAAATCGGTAACGATGATATTGACACATTTGCCGAGAAAATCTGGAATTCTCTCAATGAGGATAACAAGGTTTCACTTTTTGTACGCTATATTGACATTGCTTCAAATAAGGCAGAGTCAAGAATTATCAATAAAAACAACTAATTTATTTTTCGGAAAGGATGAATCCAATGAACGAACTTGCTTTAAAATACGGCTGTAACCCGAATCAGAAGCCTTCGAGAATTTTCATGCAGGATGGCAAAGATCTTCCTGTTGAGGTTCTCAATGGCAAACCCGGTTATATCAACTTTCTTGATGCATTTAACTCATGGCAGCTCGTAAAGGAACTCAAAGCGGCAACAGGTCTTCCTGCAGCTGCGTCATTCAAGCATGTAAGTCCTGCCGGTGCGGCAGTTGCAACCGAGCTTTCTGACACACTCAAGAAAATCTACTTTGTAGATGACCTTGAACTTTCTCCGATTGCAAGCGCATATGCAATGGCAAGAGGTGCAGACAGAATGTCGTCATACGGTGACTGGGTGGCTCTTTCCGATACTTGCGATGTTCAGACTGCAATCCTCCTCAAGAGAGAGGTTTCTGACGGTATTATTGCTCCTGACTATACTCCCGAGGCTCTTGAAATTCTCAAGTCAAAAAAGAAAGGCAACTATAATGTCGTAAAAATCGACCCGAACTATGTTCCTGCTCCTATTGAGCATAAGGATGTTTTCGGTATTACATTTGAACAGGGCAGAAATGAACTCAAAATTGACGAAGAAATGCTCCTTCAGAACATTGTAACAGATAATAAGAATTTTACAGAGGATGCTAAGCGTGACCTTCTTGTTGCTCTTATCACTCTTAAATATACTCAGTCTAATTCTGTTTGCTACGCAAAGGGCGGTCAGGCAATCGGTGTAGGCGCAGGTCAGCAGTCAAGAATTCACTGCACAAGACTTGCAGGCAATAAGGCTGATATCTGGTATCTCAGACAGCATCCGAAGGTTATGAACCTTCCGTTTGTTGACAACATCCGTCGTCCCGACAGAGATAACACTATTGATGTTTACATCTCTGATGATTATGAGGATGTGCTTGCCGACGGTATATGGCAGCAGTTCTTCAAAACTAAGCCCGAACCTCTTACAAAGGAAGAGAAAAAGGCTTGGCTTGCAACATTTGACGGTGTTTCACTCGGTTCTGACGCATTCTTCCCATTCGGTGACAACATTGAAAGAGCAAAGCGTTCAGGTGTTAAATTTGTTGCACAGCCCGGCGGTTCAATTCGTGATGATAATGTTATTGAAACCTGCAATAAGTACAATATGACAATGTCATTTACGGGTATTCGTCTTTTCCATCACTGATAGAGGTGCGGTTATGAAAATTTTAATGATTGGTTCGGGCGGCAGAGAGCACGCTTTAATTAAAAAGCTTCTTGAAAGTCCTAAATGCACAAAGCTTTATTGCGCTCCCGGCAACGGCGGTATTTCAAGAGATGCCGAGCTTGTTAATATCGGAGTTATGGATAAAGAAAATATGGTTAAGTTTGCAAAGGACAATGCAATTGACCTCGTTTTTGTAGCTCCTGATGATCCGCTTGCTGACGGTATGGTTGACGCTATGCAGGAGGCTGGAATCAGAGCATTCGGTCCTAATGCAAATGCCGCTATTATTGAGGCGTCAAAGGTTTTCTCAAAAAATCTTATGAAGAAATACGGCATACCTACTGCAAAGTATGAAGTATTCAATGACGCTCAGAAAGCAATTGACTATATAAAGAACGAAAATACCGCTCCCGTTGTTGTAAAGGCTGACGGTCTTGCACTCGGCAAGGGTGTAATTATTGCTCAATCTGTTGATGAGGCAATTGAAGCAGTCAAAGAAATTATGGAGGACAAGAAGTTTGGCGACTCAGGTAACAATATCGTTATCGAAGAGTTTCTTACAGGTCCCGAGGTTTCTGTTCTTGCATTTACAGATGGTAAGTGCGTAAAACCTATGGTCAGCTCAAAAGACCACAAGCGTGCTTTTGATAATGACGAAGGTCTTAACACAGGCGGTATGGGCACAATCAGCCCGAACCCGTATTATACAGACGAGATTGCCAAGGAATGTATGGATACAATCTTTATCCCTACAATTGAGGCGATGAATAAAGAGGGCAGACCTTTTAAGGGTTGTCTGTACTTTGGACTTATGATTACACCGAACGGTCCAAAGGTTATTGAATACAATGCCCGTTTCGGCGATCCTGAGGCTCAGGTTGTTCTTCCAAGACTTAAAACTGACCTTGTAGATATCTGTGAGGCTGTTATTGACGAAAAGCTTTCCGACCTTGACATTGAATGGGACAACGGTGCTGCAGCTTGTGTTGTTATGGCAAGCGGCGGATATCCTGTTTCATACAAAAAGGGTATAGAGATGTTCGGTCTTAATGATAACGGCGGTGTCGATGGCGCAATTGTTTATCATGCCGGCACAAAGTACGAAAACGGAAAGTTCTATACAAACGGCGGTCGAGTTCTCGGTGTTACTGCAACAGCGGATACACTTGATGAGGCACTCGAAAAGGCATATGCCGCAGTAGAAAAAATTTCCTTTGAAGGCGCTCATTACAGACACGATATCGGCAAAACTAAATAATATATTAAGAGCCACTCTTAACGAGCGGCTCTTTTTTTAGCCTGCATTTTTAATCTGCAGTCTTAATTTGTCTGAAATCATGGCAATAAATTCGCTGTTTGTGGGCTTTCCTCTGTCGTTGTGGATTGTATATCCGAAATATGAGTTCAGAACATCAATGTCGCCTCGATCCCATGCAACCTCAATTGCGTGTCTTATAGCTCTTTCAACCCGTGAAGAAGTTGTTTCGTACTTTTTGGCAACCGACGGATAGAGCTGTTTTGTCACGGCATTGATAATTTCAGGATGCTCAACAGACATAATGATTGAATCACGCAGATAGTGATAGCCTTTGATGTGAGCCGGAACTCCTATTTCATGGAGAATATCGGTCACTTTCATTTCAATTCCGAAAGCGTCAATAATTCTTCCTCTGCCAAAATTATTTTTCTTGCTCAAATCCGACAAATCGCTGATAATGCTGCTTAATTCGGAAATGTTATACGGCTTCAACACAAAATATGATGCACCCGAATTCATAATTTCACGCTCCAGAACAGGGCTGTGAAAAGAGGAATATACCATAAAAACAGGTACTTTTGTGTTCTGCCTTGTGACGCTCCTCATTACTCCGATTGCGTCAAGCCTTGTCATAAATGAATCCATCAGCACAACATCAGGGTTTTCTCTTTTAATTTTATCGCACAATTCTTCTCCGTCTTTTGCGCAGAAAATAACGGAAATATTCTTACTCTGTAAGATATTAAGATTTTCCTGCGTAAATTCGGAAGCGTCATCGGTTACGATTAGTTTTATTTTGTTGTTCATTGTGATTTCCCCCAGTAATTTTTGTTGTACTAATATTACCACAAAATGGTAAAGTTGGCAATACCTTCCACAAAACTTTTTTAAAAAATTGGGAAATTCTTTTTTAATCTTGCCCTATACAATATGAAACAAACAAGTAATCATACATTTAGTGCTGATTATTGTAACATTCTGCCATATATTGTGCGAAAACGCCGTAGCCTTCTCTCGGATTGTTGAGAAAAACATGAGTAACGGCACCCACAATTTTGTCGTTTTGGACTATCGGACTGCCGCTCATACCCTGAACAATACCGCCGCAATTTTCGAGTAATCTGCTGTCGGTTATTTTTATGACAAAATTTTCATTTGATGTCATATCACGGTTGCAAATTCTTTTGATTTCAATTTCATATTCCTGCGGTGTATTTCCTACAAGCGTTGTTACCATAACAGCCTTTCCTGTTTTAACTTCATCGTCATTCGCAATCAGATATTTCTTGTTTCTTTTATAATTTTCACTCGTTAAATCTCCGAAAATTCCTAAAGGAGAGTTTACGCTCAAATTACCAAGCCGAACATCTGTAAAATATCCGCAGAAGCTGCCGGCTTTACCGCAGACGCTTTTATCAATTCCGCTGATTTGAGCCTGAACTGTTTCACCTGATTTTAACGGTAACAAAGCAGCCGTGTCACAGTCGCATATTCCGTGACCGAGTGCGGCAAAATAATTATGGCTGTCATCATAATAGGTCATAGTTCCGATACCTGCACAGCTGTCACGAACCCACGCACCGAGGAGATATACTCCCACGGTATTTTTAATCGGCAAAACGGTTTTATTTTCGGTTTTGCCGTTTCTATCAATTTCGACAGTAATTTCATTGCCGTTTGATTTTTCAATTTCAGATTTTAATTCTTCATTTGTGCTGATTTTTGTATTATTTACTTTCTTTATAATATCGTTTACTTTAAGTCCGCCGTCTTTTGCGGGGCAAACATATTTTTCACCGTCATAGTAGCTTTCAAGCTTGATTATCATTGCTCCGTTAGCATAAAATTTAACTCCGAAAGCCTCACCGCCGATGTAAACCTCATTTTTATCATCAGCGGCATAAGGCGAAAAAGTCGAAACAGTAAATAATAATGTGAAAATCAGGGCAACTGATATAATTTCTTTAAATTTTCGCAAAAAATTCACCTTCTTTCCGTTGCCTTTATTATGATTTGCATTTATAATATAGATTAGTGCGTTGATGAAAATATTAAAAATGTTACTGGCAGAGGATTTTCTAAAAAGGCGATAAACAGCCGTGCATTGTAAATTATTTTCTGAAATTATATCATTTTCTTATTATGAGGTATATATGGAAAACATAAATTCTAACCTTGTCGGTCTTACCGATTCCGAAGTTCAAAAGCGTATAGATGAAGGAAAGGTAAATATTTCAACTAATATTAAAACCAAATCAATCAAAAGAATATTTTGTGATAACATTTTTACGCTTTTCAATCTGATAAATGTAATTTTGCTTGCGGCATTGATTTTTGTGGGTTCACACAAGAATATGCTTTTTATCGGTGTTGTTATAGCAAATATAATTATAGGTATAGTTCAGGAGATTCGTTCCAAAATAAGCGTTGACAAGCTGACTATTTTGTCTGAGAAAAAAATCAATGTTCTCAGAAACGGTAAAATTGCAGAAATAAGTAAAGATGAGATTGTTCTTGATGATATTCTTGTGCTTTCAAGAGGAAGCCAGATTCCTGCCGACTGCATTGTATGCGACGGTAGCTGCAGAGTCAACGAAAGTTTGCTTACAGGCGAATCAAATCTCATTGAAAAAAATGTCGGAGATGAACTTCTTTCAGGCAGTTTTATTGCGGCAGGAAAATGCTATGCTCAGGCTGTAAAGGTCGGAGCCGATTGCTATGCCGCTAAGATAAATAACGAAGCCAAATATATTAAAAAAGTAAATTCTCAGATTATGGAGTCATTCAATTTCATTATCAAAATCTGTACATTTGTACTTTTCCCGATTGGCATTGCATTTTTTATTCGACAATTCACCCTGCCCGATGCAACATTGCAGTCTGCTGTAATCAGCACTGTTGCGTCGCTTGTCGGTATGATTCCAAAGGGAATGATTCTTCTTACAAGTTCTGTTCTTGCAGTATCAATTATCAGGCTTTCATCCAAAAAGGTGCTTGTACAAGAAATGTATTGCATTGAAACACTTGCAAGAGTTGATGTGCTATGTCTTGATAAAACGGGAACGCTTACAACAGACGAAATGACAGTAACAGGCGTTATTCCATTTGGGGCTGATGACAATAAAATCAAGAAAGCACTTTCTTCAATTGTAAAAGCGTCCGATGAACTAAATGCAACTTTGTATGCACTGCGTGACTATTCGGATTCCGTTTCACCGTATGAGTGCAGTAAATTCTGCGATTTTTCGTCCGAAACAAAATGGTCGGGAGGTACATTTGAAAACGGCAAAACCTACATAGTCGGTGCGACTGAATGTATTTTAAAAAGCAGAGAAAAGTATTCCGAGGTGTATTCTGAGATTGAAAAGATAAATCAAACCGTCAGAATCCTTGTTCTTGCCGAAAGCGATAGTGAACCGGACAAAGACTCATTGCCTGATGATTTAAAACCGCTTGCACTCATTCTTATCAAGGATAAACTTCGTGATAATGTAAATGAAACGGTAAAATATTTTAAGGAACAGGGTGTCACCTTAAAGGTTATTTCAGGCGACAGCGTTAAAACTGTTAAAAATATTGCGCTTGACACAGGAATTGAGGGTGCAGAAAATGCAATCGATATGTCAACCGTGACAACAGATAAAGAGCTTGAAGATGCGGCAGAGCGTTGTAATGTGTTTGGCAGAGTAACTCCGGCTCAAAAGAAAAAGCTTGTGGTTGCCCTTAAAAAGCACGGACATTCGGTTGCTATGACAGGTGACGGAGTAAATGATGTTCTCGCACTCAAAGAGGCGGATTGCTCCGTAGCTATGGCGTCAGGCAGTGATGCCGCACGAAATGTGTCACAGCTTGTACTTGTCAATAATGACTTTGGCGCAATGCCGAGCGTTGTGGCAGAGGGCAGACGAACAATCAATAACCTTGAACGAAGCTCTGCACTCTATCTTGTAAAGACGATTTATTCGGTTATACTCTCAATTTTCTTCATATTCTTCCGCACAGGATATCCCTTTGAACCGATACAGCTTACGCTTGTCGGTGCATTAACGGTTGGATTGCCATCATTTGTTCTCGCACTTCAACCGAATAAAGATATAGTAAAAGGTAATTTCACCGTAAATATAATAGCAAGATCACTCCCAACAGCTTTTTGTATTTCGGCAGATACAATATTACTCGCAATTTTAAAGTATATGACAGATATGCCACAGGCACAGTTTTCAACTCTCTGCGTATATCTTACTGCATTTTCATGTATGTTGCTTGTAATCAGATTATCAATCCCGTTCAATCCGCTCAGAGCCGTTATGGTCATCGGATGTTCCGCAGGAATAATAATCGGTTCAATCTTCTTCGGCGGATTGTTCTCACTTGCACCGCTTACATTTGAAAACATCATATTGCTTGTAATCTTTGCTGTAGGCACATTTGTTGTATTTAATATATTCTACAATATAGCACAGCACTATATAGAAAAATTCAAAAAGGAAAGTCATCTTAAACTGACTGCAAAAAGAAATGCAAATAAACAAAAACGCTGAAAAATTAATCAGACAACTGAATAATCAAGGCTATGAGGCTTTTATAGTAGGCGGTTGTGTTCGTGATTATCTTCTCGGATTGACTCCGCATGATACAGATATTTGTACAAACGCTTTGCCCGAGCAGACAAAAAAATGCTTTGAGGCTTATCGTACGTTTGATACAGGTATCAAACACGGCACAATTTCCGTTGTATGCGGCGGTGAAGTCTATGAAATCACAACCTACCGTATTGACGGTGATTATTCCGATAACCGTCATCCGGACAGCGTAAGCTTTACACGAAACATAAACGAAGATTTGCAACGCCGTGACTTTACGGTAAATGCAATGGCATATAACGCTGAATACGGTCTTGTCGATCCATACGGCGGTAAAAATGACCTTAAAGATAAAGTTATCCGTTGTGTCGGAAATCCCGATACACGCTTTAACGAGGATGCTCTGCGAATCTTGCGGGCATTACGCTTTGCCTCTGTTTACGGATTTTCAATTGAAGAGAACACATCAAAGTCTATATTTAAAAATGCAGACTTGCTAAAAAACATTGCAACAGAGCGTGTGACTTCGGAATTTCTAAAGCTCATCTGCGGTAAGGATGCCGTAAAAATTCTTGACGCTTACCGAGAAACTATTGCTGTTATTATCCCTGAAATTACCGTTATGTTCAATTTCAATCAGAACAACATTCATCATTCGTATGATTTGTGGCAACATACCCTGACTGCACTCGGTACAATTGAACCGAATCCCATATTTCGTATGACAATGCTCCTGCATGACATCGGCAAGCCTCCTGTTAAAACCACCGACAACAGCGGTCAATCGCATTTTCAGGGACATCAGCTTGAAAGTAAAAAAATTGCAGACAAAATTCTGCACAGACTAAGATTACCGTCTGATTTTATTAACAAAACTCTTCTGCTAATTGAATATCATGATGTCCGCTTTAACGGCAGTAAAAAGCTTATGAAAAAGGTTATGAATGTACTCGGTACAGAACTTACAAAGCAGTTGTTAGAGGTCGAATACGCCGATATATCTGCCCAGTCTGAATATCAGCGAGAAGAAAAACTCGGATATCTTGAAACGGCTAAAACACATCTTAATGAAATAATCAAAGATAACGAATGTTTTAAGCTGAGTCAGCTTGATATCAACGGCAAAGATGTTTTAAACCTTGGCGTAAAAGAGGGAAGAGATGTTGGAAATATTCTCGATTATCTGCTAATGCTTGTGGTAGATGCAAATGTTCCAAACAAAAAATCAATTCTCATATCAAAAGCCAAAGAATATATTTACGGTAATCAAATAAATAAGTAATTAAAAAAAGAGGATTTCAGCGAAAACTGAAATCCTCTGATTTTTGTTTAAAATTAAAGAACCTTTGATAAAAATTCCTTTAAACGGTCGTCCTGCGGATTATTGAAGAACTCCTGCGGATTGTTCTTTTCTTTGATAACACCGTCGTCAATAAATACAACATCGGTTGCAACTTCTTTTGCAAAGCCGATTTCGTGAGTAACAACAACCATTGTCATACCTGCCTTGGCAAGCTCTTTCATAACATCAAGAACTTCGCCGACCATTTCGGGGTCAAGCGCAGATGTCGGCTCGTCAAAGAGGAGAACATCGGGATTCATAGCAAGTGCTCTTACAATTGCAATACGCTGTTTCTGACCGCCTGAAAGCTGATTCGGATATGCGTTTGCCTTTTCGGCAAGTCCTACACGCTCCAAAAGATCCATAGCGTCTTTTTTAGCCTCATTTTTGCTTTTGCCAAGAAGCTTGACGGGAGCCATTGTAAGGTTGTCAATAACAGTCTTGTGGGGGAAAAGGTTAAACTGCTGGAACACCATTCCCATTTTTTGACGGTGAACATTTATATTAACCTTTGGATCCGTAATATCGGTACCCTCAAAGAAAATGTGACCGCCTGTCGGTTCTTCAAGTCTGTTAAGGCAACGGAGAAAAGTTGATTTACCCGAGCCTGACGGACCGAGAACAACAACTACATCGCCTTTAAAAATGTCAATATCAATACCTTTAAGAACCTGAATATCCTTACCGAATGATTTTTCAAGTCCTCTTACGGAGATCAATGCGTTATCTTTCACTCTTTTTCAATCTCCTTTCAAATCTTCTAAGGATGTACGAAAGCACAAGTACAATTACAAGGTAAATCAATGCAACCGTAATAAGCGGGAAGAATGCCTCGTAAGTTCTTGAACGAATCATATTACCAATATATGTGATATCTGCAAGCGCAACATAACCTGCAACCGAAGTTTCTTTGAGAAGCGTAATAATTTCATTGCCGAGTGCAGGAAGAACATTTTTAATTGCCTGCGGAAGAACGACCATTGTCATTGTCTGTCTGTTGTTAAAACCGAGTGAACGGCTTGCCTCAGTCTGACCGATGTCAACAGCCATAATGCCCGAACGAACAATTTCTGCAACATAAGCGGCAGAGTTCATACCAAATGCAATGATTGCGGCAAAGATACCGTTTCTTACAGATGCAAGAATAATGTAATACATAATCATCAACTGAACTACAACAGGTGTGCCTCTGATAACAGTAATGTAGATGTTGCAAATCACATTAAAGAATTTCAGAACGCAATCACCAAAGCTCCTGCATTTTCTCTTTCCAAGCTGAATATCGTGAGTAGCTCTTACAAGAGCAATGACAAAACCGATAATAACACCGATAATACCTGCAAACAATGTAATTTCAAGGGTTACAAGCAAACCGCTTAAAAGCTGCTGCCATCTGTTATCTGTGATGAATGTGTTTTTAAAGCTTTCGCCGAGATTGCCGAACAAACTGCCCGACGCACTGTCGTTTACGATAATAACCTGAGTTGTGTTTGCATATGAAGTTGAAAAGTCGATATTTTTTCTTCTCTCCGGTGTGTCGGTCATACCTGCCATACCGAAATCGTCTTTGCCTGTCTGAACAGCAGTGATAACAGAATCAAATTCCATATCATCAATAACAAGTTTTTTACCGAGCTTGTCACAGATTGCTGTAGCCATCATCGGATCAAGACCGACAATTTTACCGCCTTCAACATATTCATACGGTGGAAAAGCAGCGTTCGTAGCCATATGAAGTTCACCGTCATACTTGATATCCTTAGGTGATTCATAGGGTACGGTATCAGTATTACCCTCTATGTAATAGCTTTTGATTTTGTCCAGAACGCCCTCGTCTTTAAGCTCTGCAAGAGCTTTGTCGATTTTTTCGGTGAGTTCATGATTTTCCTTTGAAATGCAGATTGCATACTGCTCTTCCGCAAAAGGTTCATCAAGAATTTTTAGTCCTGTATTTGCTTTTACAAATTCCTTTGCCGGTTCACTGTCAATTACAACACAGTCGATTTTATTCTGTGTAAGAGCTACGATAGCGTCGGCACCCTTGCTGTAACGCATAACCTTGGTGCCGTCAGCCTCATAGTCAGATACAAAAGTATCGCCTGTTGTACCATTCTGAACACCTACGGATGCTCCCTTGATATCATCGGCGGTTTTAATTTCCTTAACCGATGAATCACCGCATCCCGTGAACAGAAAAACAGTAGAGAACAGCATTGAAATCAGTACCAATAAAGTAACTGTCTTTTTCATTGTTTTCCTCTTTTTCTTTCTCTTAAAATATTTATTTGCAAATCTTTATCAGATTCTTGCAACGCCTGATTCAATTGCAGCCTTCTTAACAGCCTCAGCAACAGTTTTGCCGATTCTCTTGTCAAATGCCTCGGGAAGAATATAATCTGCATTAAGCTCTTCATCGCTTACGAGTGAAGCAATTGCAAAAGATGCGGCAACCTTCATTTCTTCGTTAATATCGCTTGCACGGCAGTCGAGAGCACCTCTGAAAATACCCGGAAAAGCAAGTACATTGTTAATCTGGTTAGGGAAGTCGCTTCTGCCTGTACCTACAACAGCCGCACCTGCCTTTTTAGCAATGTCAGGCATAATCTCAGGAGTCGGATTAGCCATAGCAAAAAGAATAGGATCCTTAGCCATTGACTTAACCATTTCTTCGCTTACGCAACCTGCGGCAGAAATTCCGAGGAATACATCAGCACCCTTCATTGCATCTGCAAGCGAGCCCTCAAGGTGAGAAAGGTTAGTAATTTCAGCCATTTCCTGTTTAACAGCGTTAAGTCTTGGATCACCCTTGCAGATAATACCCTTACTGTCGCAAAGCGTAATGTCCTTTACACCCATATTGAGAAGGTGCTTTGCAATTGCAATACCTGCCGCACCTGCACCGTTCATAACAACCTTGATTTCGTCAAGCTTCTTGTGAACAAGCTTGAGTGAGTTGATAAGACCTGCGGCAACAATAACAGCAGTACCGTGCTGGTCGTCGTGGAAAATCGGAATATCGCACTTCTCTTTGAGTTTCTTTTCAATTTCAAAGCATCTCGGAGCGGCAATATCCTCAAGATTGATTCCGCCGAATGAACCGCTGATAAGGTAAATTGCGTTTACAATTTCGTCAACATCCTTGCTCCTTACGCAAATAGGGAACGCGTCAACATCGCCGAATTCCTTAAAAAGCGCACATTTGCCCTCCATAACAGGCATACCTGCCTCAGGACCTATGTCACCAAGACCGAGAACAGCTGTACCGTCGGTTACAACGGCAACAAGGTTGTTTCTTCTTGTGAGTTCAAAAGACTTGTCATAGTCCTTCTGAATTTCAAGACACGGTTCTGCAACACCCGGAGTATAGGCAAGAGAGAGGTCTTCAGCCGAGTTAATCGGAACTCTTGAAACAACTTCAATCTTACCGTTCCACTCATAGTGTTTTTTGAGTGATTCTTTTCTGATATCCATATCGGTAACTCCTTATAATAAATTCCCTCTCATTATACCCCTAAAAAGCCGTTATATCAAGTAAAAATCACAAAATTCATTTGACTTTTGTACAAAAAAGGTATAAAATAAATGTGTGAGTGTGTTGAACAGCTGCGAGCAGCTGCCGAAAGGTACTGTGCGAGGAAAGTCCGGGCTTCACAGAGCAATAATAACGGCTAACGGCCGCCGGAGGCGACTCCAGGGATAGTGCAACAGAAAATTACCGCCATTATATGGTAAGGATGGAAAGGTGAGGTAAGAGCTCACCGGAGGGCAGGAAACTGCTCTGCCGTGTAAACCCTATTTGAAGCAACACCGTGGTAGGACATTATGCGCTTGCTCGGCGTGTCCTTAGGAGGTGGCATCGAGCAGATTCGGTAACGGTCTGCCAAGATAGATGGCTGTTCACGACAAAACCCGGCTTATAGACACAGTCGCATATTAAGGCACCTTTTATGGGTGCTTTAATATTATTGTCGAATCTTGGTAATTTGTATAAAAATTATGTGCTTTTGCAACCTGCTGTTTTAAAGCGTTGCATTTGTGTTGCTCTTTACCGTACTTTATGCCTGAAACCTATTGAAATTGATTTAATTTATTGGTTTCGGTCGATTGATTCGACACATTGTAGAGTTTTGAAATTAATTTGAAAGGTGTGTAAAAATTTGAAAACAAAATCAAAAATACTCAGCGCAATATTGAGCGTGAGCATCCTGTCGGCAAGTCTATCTGCCTTTGTATCCGGTTCACTCGGTGTTCAGGCGGCAGAAAGCTCGCCAACCGTATCGGCTAATAAGTACAGACTCAAAGATAATATTCAGGACGGTGTAATTTTACATTGTTTCGACTGGACTTATAACGATATTAAGGCTGAATTGCCTAAAATTGCAAAAGCAGGATTTACAAGTATACAGACTTCTCCGGCACAGCCAAACGGAACAGGTACTTGGTATTGGTTATATCAGCCAATTTCATTCAGTATCGGAACAAATGGTGTCGGCACAAAGGCTGAACTTCAGTCGCTTTGTGATGAGGCAGAAAAGTACGGAATCAAGATTATTGTCGATGTTGTCGCTAACCATTTGAGAGGCGATCACAACAACATAGATGACGATTTAAAGCCATCCGAGTATTGGCATACCTTCGGCGGAGGTATTGACTGGAAAAACCGTTGGCAGGTAACACACGGCTCGATTGGCATGCCGGACATTGCAACCGAAAATCCATATGTTCAGCAAAAAGTCTGCAACTATGTTCAGGAACTCAAGTCGGTAGGTGTTGACGGACTTCGTTGGGACGCTGCAAAACACATTGGCGTTCCGAGCGAGGGCGACGATTTCTGGAAATCGGTAACACAGTACGGTCTTTATAACTACGGCGAAATTCTCGGTGGTCCCGATGACCGTTCGACAGGCAATGAAGACATTATGAAAGAGTATACCGATTATATTTCTGTCACAGACAGTAATTACGGCAAAGAACTCCGTGATTCGTTTAATTCGGGCAAAGCTCCTAATTCAAGCGGAAACTGGAGTGAAAAAGGCATTTCAAACGATAAGCTTCTTTATTGGGGTGAAAGCCATGATACATGGTCAAACAACAAAGACTGGGGCTTTTCAAATGAAATGAGTCAGAATGTTATTGACCGTGCCTATGCGGTTGCTGCAAGCCGTAATAAGGTTACTGCTCTTTATTTTTCCCGTCCTTCTTCAACAAACAAAGAAAGTATCAAAATGGGAGAAAAAGGCTCAACTCATTTCACCAGCAGTGAGGTTGCCCAAATCAATAAGTTCCATAATGCAATGGACGGCAAAGCCGATTACTACACTGTATCAGACGGTTGTTCTGTAATTACCCGTAAAGACGGCGGTGCTGTTATTGTAAAAGGCAGCGGAAGCGGCGAAGTATCGGTAGAAAACGGCGGCGGTTACGCTAAACCCGGCACATACACAGACGCTGTTTCAGGCAACACATTTACAATTACATCAAGCACCATTTCAGGTACAATAGGTTCATCAGGTATAGCTGTTGTCTATGAAGCAGAACCCGAAGAACCTTCAGCGTCGGTAACTCCGGGTTCAACAAACTACAATACTGATGAGCTCACACTTACACTCAATTTCAAGGACGCAAAAAATGCTCAGTATTCAATAGATAACGGTGAATTTGTAAACTATACAAACGGTCAGCAGATTACAATCGGCACAAACCTTCCATACGATACAGTAACCACAGTAACAGTAAAGGCAAGTGACGGCAAGACAACATCCGATCCGGAAACATATACATATACAAAAATAGACCCGAATGCCGTAAAGGTTGTTGCTTATGATAACTCATCAACAAAGTGGTCAAAGGTCAATGCATATTTCTGGAGTGATGACAATAAAGAAATGACATCATGGCCGGGCAAGAAAATGACCGACAAGGGTAATGATATTTTTGATATTGAAGTGCCTGATGGTGCAGAATATGTAATTTTCAACAATGGCAACAGTCAGACAGATGACCTCAGGATTGCGGACGGTAATAAAATTTACAGCAACGGTTCTTGGCAGAACTATTCGACTGTAAAACCTACTCAGCCGACAACAGCTCCAACCACAACTGTTCAGCCAACAACCGCAACACAGCCTGCTACAACTCAGCCTGTTACGACTCAGCCTGTTACAACACAGCCTGCCACGACTCAGCCGGTAACTGAACCTTCAAACAGGATTCTTATCGGTGATGTTGATTTAAACGGAACAATTACAATCAGCGATTCAACAGAAGCACAAAGATATATTTCTCACATATCGACTTTAAGTGATGATGCTCTCATTGCGGCTGATGTAAACAAAGATTCTGTTATTTCGATTAAAGATGCAACTTCAATTCAGGCTTATGTTGTTAAACTTACTGTTGAAGACTCATACTGCGGTACTTACACAGGCAATATTGAACCTACTCAGCCTGCAACAACCGTGACAGAGCCAACGACCGAACCGACTTCAATTCAGACAAAGAATTATGTTTATTTCAATAATACAGATAACTGGTCAACAGTGAATATTTATGTATGGAGTTCAACAGATTCTAATTATATGAGCTGGCCGGGTGAGGCTATGGAAAGTATTGGTAACAATACATACAGATTTGAACTTCCTGACGGCGTAGATTACGCTATATTCAATGACGGTTCAACACAGACAGGTGATTTAAAAATCCCCGATGTGAATATGATTTACTCAAACGGACAGTGGAGTAAATACTCTGAATAAAATTTAATAAGATTATATAAGAGCCGCCCCATTGATTAAGTGCTTTTTGCCTTTTTGATTTTTCATTATATTGGGGCGGCATTATTTCTTGGTGAAATCACAATACAAAATAAACCGGCAGTAAACAATCCGATTAGTTTCTGCCGGTTTATTTATCTATTCGATTTTTCAATGATTTTTTCGGCACATTTAATGCCGTCAACTGCTGCAGAGATAATTCCGCCTGCATAGCCTGCGCCCTCGCCGCACGGATACAATCCTTCAATAAGTACACTTTCAAGTGTATCTGTTTTTCTCATTATTCTGACAGGGGAAGAGCTTCTGCTCTCAACGCCGGTCAAAACAGCGTCACCGTCATCAAATCCGTGTAACATTCTGCCCATTTTCACAATGCCCTGAGCCATAGAAGTGCAGACATATTCAGGCAAAATCTCGTTCAGATTTGAAAATTCATAATTCGGACCGATACTTGGCTTTACATCACCGAGATGTGTGGATTTTCTGTTATTAAGAAAATCGTCAACTCTTTGTATGGGTGCATTATAATTTTCACCGCCGGCAACGAATGCTTTTGATTCAAGCTTTCTCTGCAAATACATTCCGGCAAGCGGATGGTCGGATTCATAATCATCCGGGTTTATTCCTACAAGCAACGCTGAATTTGAATTTTCGGCATTTCGTGCAAATTCACTCATACCATTGGTGCAAAGTCTGTTTTCTTCGCTTGATGCATTGACAACCTTGCCTCCCGGACACATACAAAACGTATACACACCCCGTCCGTTATCAAGGTGTGTACTCAGCTTATAATTTGCCGAGCCGAGTTTTTTATTGCCCGCAAACCTGCCGTATTGTGCCTTATCAACTTTTTGACGAAGATGTTCAATTCTTGCTCCTACCGAGAAAGGCTTTGCCTCAATCGGCAACTTTAAATCATAAAGCATCTCAAAAGTATCCCTTGCACTGTGACCGATTGCAAGAATAACATTGTCTGTTTCTATAATTTCATTGCCGTTTTCGGTTTCAACAGTTATAGCTTTAAGCTTGTTATCACTAAAAGCCATTGAAACAAGCTTCGTTTCAAACATAACCCTTCCGCCGAGTTCAATAATCTCGTTGCGGATATTTTTTATTGTGCCTTTTAGCATATCCGTTCCGATATGTGGCTTTGCGTTATAGAGAATTTCATCGGGTGCGCCGTGGCTTACAAATTCTTCAAGCACCTTGCGTTGTCTTATATCTTTTGTACCTGAATTTAGTTTGCCGTCAGAAAATGTTCCCGCACCGCCTTCGCCGAACTGAACATTTGAAGTTGTGTCAAGCAGACCGCTTGTCCAGAACCTGTTCACATCGGCAGTTCGCCTGTCAACATCACGACCTCTTTCAATAAGAATTGGATTTGCACCGCTTCTTGCCAGAATAAGTGCCGCAAACAATCCTGCCGGACCAGCCCCGACAATAACAGGGGAGGGCGCATTGCCAAATTTCATCTGATTATATTCATACTTTCTCGCAATTTGAGCGTTACCGCATTTTTTACATACCTTTTCCTCGTTGATATTAAGTTCAGCGTCAACGGTTGTAAGAAAGTAGATATTATCCTTTTTTCTTGCGTCAACCGATCTGCGAAAAATCTTAACGCTTTTTATGGCTTTTTCTTCAATTCTCAGTTGTTTAGCCACTGCCTTGCGAACCGATTTATCATCGTAGTCAAGGCTTAAATGTATATTGCTTACTCTGATCATAAATTTTCTCCTGCAATAATTCCGCCGGCAAATGCAAAATGAAGATTAAATCCTCCGCATTCACCGCAAAGGTCAATCGCCTCACCGCATACAAAAAGATTTTTTACAATTTTACTCATCATAGTGTTTTCGTCAATCTCTTTGCCCAAAACACCGCCCAAAGCACATTGTGCGTGTGAAAAATCTTCTTTTCCGCTTACTGTAAATGACATTGATTTTATTGTTTTGCAAATTCCTGATACTTCGTCTTTTGAAAGCTTGGAACAAATCTTTGACAAATCAACTCGGCTGATTTTCAGAATTGCCTGTCCGATTCTCTTCTGAAAAATTCCTGTCAAAAGCTGTTCACACGGCAAATCAGAAAACAATGATATATGTTGTCTGATTATTTTAATCAGCTCATTTTCCGAATAATCGGGCAATAAATCAAGCACTATTTTGTCGTTTTGTTTAGCAAACAATGAAAGATTGAACACGCAAATTCCCGACAGCGAATTCTCGGTAAATTGAATTTCGCCTGTTTCTTCCTTGATTAATCGACCATGTTCACCGTATAACTGCGCCTTGCCCGTAACTCTCAGACCTTTTAATATTTTCAGAACATCGCTTTTAACCTTAACAGGGCATAAAGCAGGGGAGAACGAAACAACCTTGTGACCGAAATTTTTAAGATAATCAATTGCACTTGCATTTCCGCCAAGCTTAGGAGCGGCTTTTGAACCGTTTGCAATCACAAGCTTGTTACATATGAAATCGTACTTTTTCTCGCTGTCATCAGATGAAATTTTAAAACCGTTTGAAAATTTTTTTATAGAATTGACATTCTGTTCCGTGAAAACATCTATTCCGAGTGTTTCAACCTGTAAGCGCAGAACATCCAGAACAGATGCGGCGTGTTTGCTTATCGGGTAGTATCTGCCCTCGTTATCGTGAAAGCTTAAAAGACCTAAATCTTTAAAAATATTCGCCATCTCATCACCGCTGAATCTTTCAAAAATCTTCTCGCTTTGCTTTTTGAATGAACCGACATATTTATCGGGGGATATACAGTGATTTGTCAGGTTGCATCTGCCGTTGCCTGTTGACATCAGCTTTTTGCCTAATCTGTCATTTTTTTCGATTATTGCAATTTTCTTTGAACGGTCATGTTTCTTTGCTGTGATTGCACACAGAAGTCCCGATGCACCGCCGCCGATTATAATTGCGTCATATATATGTTTCTTTTCCATTTTATAAATTCACCAAAAAATAAGGGCAGCGATGTGCTGCCCAAAATTATTTACGGAGCAAAAATAAAGTTGATTCCGTTTGCTACAAGTACCGAACCGATACCCATTATAATGCCTGCGATAACAACACCGCACATAACGGCTATAACGCTTTTCTTAAATCCGAGGTCAAGAATACTTGCCGCAAGTGTTCCTGTCCATGCGCCTGTGCCGGGAAGAGGGATGCCTACGAAAAGCATAAGTGCAACAAACATTCCGTTGCCTGCTTTTGCCTCAAGTTTTCTGCCGCCTTTTTCGCCTTTTTCAAGACAGAAAGAAAAGAATCTGCCGATAAACTTCTTGTCAGAACCCCAAACAAGAACCTTTCTTGCAAAGAGGTAGATAATCGGAACCGGGAGCATATTGCCTAAAATGCAGATTACATATGTCCAAAAAAGATTTAAGTCATTTGCAACCGCAACAGGCACAGCACCTCTGATTTCTACTATCGGAACCATTGAAATAAAAAATACTATTAAATACCACATATTTGCTCCTTAGAAATTATATTTTGCCAATACCTGATAAGTATAACAGATTTAAAAGTTTTTTTCAATATTTGAGCAAGATAAAATCTTCCATAATAAAGCCTTAAAATTTGATTTATTTATACATTATGATAAATAATTATTCTAAAGTTGACATTGACGGGATAATCAGTAAAATATATCTTGGAGTGATTTGATGAAAACGAATTCCTGTTCAATGCGATTCAGAATAATTATGTTTGTTTTGACCGCGTCAGTGATTGCATTTGCGTTTATTCATTCTTCAATGCCGTCAGTTGAGTCGGCACAAGAGAGTGAAAGCGTCCTTGATTTTGTCACAGTAATTTTGAAATTTTTCGGAATCGATCCGAATCTTTCGGACCACATAATCAGAAAGATTGCTCATTTTACGGAATATACCGTTCTGGGAGCATTGCTCTGTTCATGTGCCTATTCATTTGACCGAATCAAGCCGATAAAATTTGTACCCTACACCGTTTCTATCGGACTGTTTACCTGTTTTGTTGATGAAACAATTCAGCTTGGGATTGAGGGAAGATCGGGACAGGTGAGCGATATGTGGATTGACTTTTTCGGTGTGTTGCTTGGTACGGCTGTAATGCTTGTTGCATTTTGGATTTACAGGAAGATACGAAAGATCAACTAACTATATGTATGCGAATAAGAAAGGAATCAGTATGGGAAATATGGAAAATTCAGTAAAGCCCCATGAAAACAAAATGGGAACTATGCCAATGACAAGGCTAATTCTGACAATGAGTCTGCCTGCAATTTTTTCAATGACAATTCAGGCAATGTATAATGTTGTTGACAGTATTTTTATCGGCAACTATGACGCAGACGGACTGACCGCAACTTCGCTTGCGTATCCTCTGCAAATGCTTTTGATTGCGTTTGCAGCCGGTACGGCAGTCGGTGTAAACTCGTTTGTTTCAAGAAAATTAGGTGAGAAAAATTTTGTTCAGGCAAACGACGGAGCAACTCACGGTTTTGTAACCTGTATTTTTAATTATGTAATATTTTTATTGCTCGGACTTTTTGCGGTTCGCCCGTTTATGGCAATGTACACGCAGAATGAGGCTATTGTAAATTACGGAATCCAGTATCTGACGGTTGTACTTTGCTTCTCGTTCTTTTCAATTGTACAGATTATGGTTGAAAAAACGCTTCAGGCAACAGGCAATATGATATTCCCGATGTTATCCCAGCTTTTCGGTGCAATTGTAAATATTATTTTTGACCCGCTCCTGATTTTCGGTATAGGAATTTTCCCTGAAATGGGCGTTCTCGGTGCGGCAATTGCTACTGTATTCGGTCAATTCTGCGGTATGGTTTTCTGCCTTTGCATTCTTTTCTTTAAGAATAACGAAGTTAAAGTTTCGTTCAAACATTTCAAATTGAATGGTTCCACATTGAAATCTATTTATGTTGTAGGCTTTCCGTCTGTAATTATGCAGTCAATAGGTTCCGTTATGATTATCGGACTCAATGCAATTCTTGCTGTTTCGGAGGCTGCCGTTACTGTTCTCGGTATATATTATAAATTACAGAGCTTTGTATTCATGCCTTGTTTCGGACTCAATCAGGGCGTAATGCCGATTATCGGTTATAACTACGGTGCAAGAAAGAAAAAGAGAATGTATTCCGCTTTAAAGCGCGGCATCATCATTGGCGTAATTATTATGGCGGTCGGCACAATTCTTATGTGGACAATCCCCGAACAGCTTATTGCTATGTTTGGTGGCACACAGGATATTATGGATATCGGTGTCCCTGCATTCAGAATCATAAGCCTTTGCTTTATTCCTGCTGCTGCCGGCATTATCTTTACAACACTTTTTCAGGCGGTCGGAAAGGGACTGCGCAGTCTTATTATGTCATTCTGCCGTCAGCTTGTACTCATTCTTCCGATTGCGTGGGTGCTTTCTATGGTGTTTGATTATACAGCCGTATGGTATGCTTTCCCGATTGCGGAATTTTTCTCGTTAATGCTTGCAATTGCATTTTTTGTCAACCTTACAAAAGGCGATTTCAAGAGCCTTGACCAAAAGATTGAATGACGCAGTTAAATTTGTTCACCTCATTGCATATATTGCATTGAGGTGATTTTTTTGACAGAAAATAATGATAGCAGAAATACCATTACATATGACGATGACTGGAAATCTGTTTCATATTCGGAATACCCGAAGGTATCGGATGAGCTTGATTTAGATGAGGAGGATGTGAACTCTTTATCGGCTGAAAATAGTGATGAAAAGAAAAATTCTCCGAAACAGCTTGTGATAACGATTCAACTTGTGTGTTGTATTATTATAGCTCTTGCGGCTTTTTTGCTTAATTTATTTGGCGGTGAGGTCTATGCCGCAACACGGGAATGGTACTATTCAAACCTTGAAAAATCCGTTGTTTTTGATACGGGCGATAATAAAATAGATTTATCAAACCTGTTTACTGCAACAAGCGATGAAGTTTCGTCTGCTGAACATTGATTTTACGGTTTCGTATTCACTCGTTTGTCTTGGAGCAATATGTGTGATACTGAATATATTTTTAGGATTTCTATGTTGCATTATGGCTGTGATTATTCATGAATGCGGTCATCTTTTTGCAATGCTCATTTGTAAATCTCCGCCTGGTAAAATCAAAATTTCGCTGTTTGAAATCAAGATTATCAACTCTTCAAGGCAGTTAAACACAACCCGTCAGAACATTTTTATAATTTTTTTCGGACCTTTAGTCAATTTCATTTGTTTTATTCTGTTTTATCTGTTATACTTATATAATAGTGAATTTTTATTGCCGATTGCCATGGCGAATCTCTGCACAGGGCTTTTTAATATGCTGCCGGTTATGTCGCTTGACGGCGGACAGCTTATGTATGTTATTCTGTGCGGAAAATTCTCGGAAAAATCAGCTGAAAAAATCATAAATATAACTGCTCTTATAATTCTTTTTCCGCTGACGGTACTCGGCTTTACGGTCTTGCTAAATTCAAAATATAATTTTTCGCTGTTGTTTGTGTGTATATATCTCATTGCGTCACTTTTGTTCAGAAACAACGGCTACTACTGACGGAGGATTTCTATGGTCAGCAAAGAAGTTGAAAAATTACTTCTGAAGGTTCAAAAACCCGGCAGATATGTCGGCGGTGAACTCAACGAAGTAATCAAGGATAAAAAGAAAGTAGATTGCAGATTTGCCTTTTGCTTTCCCGATACCTATGAGGTAGGTATGTCCCATCTCGGAATGAAAATTCTTTACAGCCTTATGAACGCTGTGCCGTACATTTGGTGCGAAAGAGTTTTTGCCCCATGGGTTGATATGGAAGAAGAGATGATAAAACACAATATCCCGCTTTATGCGCTTGAAAGCGGAGATCCCGTGTCCGATTTTGACTTTATCGGTTTCACTCTCCAGTATGAACTCAGCTTTACAAATATGCTCAATATGCTCAGGCTTTCGAGTGTGCCGATTAAAAGCTGTGACAGAAAAGAACTTAAAAACATAGTAGTTGCAGGCGGACCGTGTGCCTGCAACCCCGAGCCGATTGCAGATTTTGTCGATATTTTCTTCATCGGTGAGGGAGAAGAGGTTGACCTTGAGGTTATTAAACTTTTCAGAAGATGCAGAGCTGAGGGTAAATCAAAGCAGGAGTTTCTAGAACTCTCATCTAAAATTGAGGGTGTATATGTTCCTGCACTCTATGATGTAACATATAACGAGGACGGCACAATCAAGTCATTCACTCCAAAAGGAGATGCTCCCGCTAAAATTCACAAGCGTATTATGCTTGATATGGACAAGTCGTTCTATCCTGATAATTTTGTAGTTCCGCTCGTTGAGATAGTTCATGACAGAGCGGTTCAGGAAATTTTCCGTGGCTGTATAAGAGGCTGTCGTTTCTGTCAGGCAGGTATGATTTACCGTCCCGTCCGTGAAAAATCTCCCGAAACTATAAATAAACAATGCAGAGCATTATGTGATAACACGGGTTACGATGAAGTTTCGCTATCTTCACTCAGTTCAAGTGACTACAGTCAGATTGTACCGTTGCTTGACAAGCTAAATGAGTGGAGCAAAGACGAAAAAGTCAGCATTTCACTTCCGTCACTGCGTGTTGACGGCTTTACAGATGACATTATGAATAAGATTAAAACTGTACGCAAGAGCGGACTTACCTTTGCTCCGGAGGCAGGCAGTCAGCGTATGCGTGATGTTATCAATAAAAATGTTCGTGAAGATGAACTTTTGCAGACTTGCACAACTGCATTTGCAGGCGGCTGGACTACGGTAAAACTCTATTTTATGATTGGTCTGCCTACCGAAACAATGGACGATGTCGCCGCAATTGCCGGCCTTGGTCAGTCTGTAGTTGATGCGTATTACAAATGTCCCGAAAAGCCAAAGGGCAAGTCGGTGCGTGTAACCGTGTCTGCATCCTCTTTTGTACCAAAACCGTTCACACCGTTCCAATGGGAGCCGCAGGATACAATTCCCGTTCTTCATGAAAAGCAACAGCACATCAAGGACAGTATTACAACAAGAAAAATTCAGTTTAACTATCACGATGCCGATACAAGCTATCTTGAAGCAGTATTTGCAAGGGGTGACAGAAAACTCTGTAAGGTTATGGAGCTTGCATGTGAAAGAGGTTTTCATTTTGACGGCTGGAATGATTGTTTCAGCCTTGAAAAGTGGCTTGAACTCTTTGATGAATGCGGTGTTGATCCGTCATTTTATGCAAACAGACGCAGAAGTTTTGACGAAATTCTTCCGTGGGATCATATTGACTACGGTGTAACTAAGGATTTCCTTATCAGAGAATGTAAAAAAGCGTACGCAGATACAACAACACCGCATTGCAGACTGAAATGCAATAACTGCGGTGCGGCTAAATACGGAAAGGGTGTGTGTTTTGAAAAGCGTAAGAATATGGTTTAAAAAAGATTTTGAATGTCGCTATATTTCGCACCTTGATCTCAATCGATGTATGCTCCGTGCATTGCACAAGAGCAAAATCCCTATCTGGCATACAGAGGGATTTAACCCGCATCCGTTTGCAACTTTCCCGTTGCCGCTTTCGCTTGGTTTCAGAGGTGTAAACGAATGTATGGATGTCAAGCTTGAGGATGAAAGCTTTCCGTTTGAAGAAATCATCTCAAGGCTTAACGGCTGTCTGCCCAGAGGACTTCGTGTGTTTGATGTAACGGAACCCGTTATGAAAGCCGGAAAGATTGCTTTTGCATCATTTACAATCAAGATTTCCTGTGACGGTGAAAACTCCCGTACATTATGCGAACAACTCAAAGAACTGCTGACAAGCGAAAGTATTGAAGTTGAAAAGAAATCTAAAAAAGGCATCAAAACCGTTGACATAAAACAGGGTATAAAGAGCTTTGCAGTAACCGATAAGTTCGACTTTACAGAACTTGATGTTGTTTTGTCGGCAGGCAGTTCCGACAATGTAAACCCGAATCTGCTTATATCGGCTTTTGAAAACCGTTTTTTGGTTTCCTGTGATACCGACATCACAAGAAATGACCTCTACAACGCAGATATGGAATTATTTAGATAGGTGAATATATGTTTGAATTTACAATAAGAGAAAACGATTTTTTAAACGGATTTTTAAATTTATTGAGTGACTATGTAAATAAGTCGTATAAATTCACTATGTCGTACCTGACAAGCCCTCTTTTGTCAGATATGCGTGAGAGTGAAAGACTGGTTTTGCTTGTTGTCAATAAGTCAGTTTTTCAAAATATGTACAGCTTCATCAAGCTGAATGACAGCAATATGCAGTTTGCGTCTTTTTCGTGTCTTGAGTCAGCTGTTAATTCAATGAGGCTTTACAATATTCTTGCTATCAATCCCGATTATATGCATGAATACATCACAGGAGATAAGTTTTTGCTTGAAGTATGTGAAAACGAGCTTCTTGAAAAACAGAAGAAATATAAAAAAGGCGAAGAGGAGTTCTCATTGCGTGAGTTTTCATCGGGACTACACAGATTTAATTCCTTTGAACTGAAAAACGCCGCTGTTGCGTCACAGCTTGTTGATGGCAATATTTATCTCGGTCTTTCCTGCGGTAATGAACTCGGAGAGGATTTGCAGGATGAGGTCAGAAAGAGTATGATTGGTGCATACCTTTCGCTTTCTAAGCACAACAAAATGTTTTTTAACGGCGGTATAGACAATACACTTGAAGAGCTTGAGGACAAGCTCTATGAAAAATTTCTTGAATACATCAGAAAGTTTTCTTAATTTTATTAGTAACTTTCACATTACTTTACAATAATGTTCAATTTTCTGTCACATAAGGCAGTTATTATATGTTTGTAAGATAAAGAAATGACAAAAACAAGTCACTTTATCATAAAGTAATCAGCTTACAAGAACTTTTCATAGATTTCCTCTCTAATATGTCGAAAGACACAAAGGTCGGCTTTTCAGCCGGCCTTTTTAATTACGGGTGATGTTATGAATTATTACTCTTTAAACAAATATTTAAACAATACCTTTGCCGAGAAAGTGTATAAAATTTCGCTTAACGGCAATATGACCTGTCCAAACCGTGACGGAACTCTCGGAACAAAAGGATGTATATTTTGCAGCAGGGGAGGTTCCGGAGAATTTGCCGCCGACGCACTTCTTTCAATTCATGAACAAATTCAGCAGGCAAAACAGCGTATCAGAAAAAAATCAGACTGCAAAAAGTATATTGCATACTTTCAGCCGTTCACAAATACCTATGCACCTACCGAATATCTTGAAAAAATTTTTACAGAGGCAATTTCAGAGCCCGACATTGTTGCTCTTTCAATCGCAACCCGTCCCGATTGCCTGGGAAATAATGTGTTAGGTCTTCTTGAAAAGCTGAATAAGATAAAACCTGTCTGGGTAGAACTCGGATTGCAGACAATTCACGAAAAATCGGCAGATTATATAAGACGAATGTATCCGCTCTCTGTTTATGATTCAGCTGTAGAAAATCTTCACAAAATCGGAGTAAATGTAATTACACACCTTATTTCGGGACTTCCGAATGAATCAAAAGAGATGATGCTTGATTCCGTTAAATATGTTGGCAATAAAACGGACGGAATCAAACTGCAATTGTTGCATATTTTAAAAAATACAGATTTGTGTGATGACTATGAAAACGGAAAATTCGATGTGCTTTCAATGGAGGATTATATTGATATTCTCTGTGATTGCATAGAGCTGTTGCCTGAAAATGTTGTAATTCACCGTTTAACAGGCGACGGCGACAAAAAGCTGCTCGTTGCACCAATGTGGAGTGCCGACAAAAAGCGTGTTTTAAATTCAATTAACTGTGAATTTACAAAGCGTGATATAACACAGGGAAGAAAAGCAAAGTAAAAGACTCCCGAATCAATCATCGGAAGTCTTGTTTTCAATAGTTTTATCATTGTGATTTTTCTCTTTTTCAGCTTTTTTCTGAGCCGTTTTTTTACCGATTGCATACGCAACAGCCAAAACAGCCAAGCATCCCGCAGTTATGCCCATGCCGGCAAGGAAGAATTTTATTTGCTTATCTTTAATTGGATTGTAATCAATATATTTGTCATCGGAGGCATTAACGGTTGTAGGCTCGGTCGGGTGTTTACTTTTACCGCCCTTTCCGATAGTACTCCGTGTACTGTTTTTATTATTATTTGATGAAATCGAAGCTCCGCCAACGGTACCTGAAGCGTTCTTATATATTCTGACGCATGATGCTGTGCAGCTTCCGACATCTATAAAATTCACATCTGAATTAACACACTGTTCAACCGTGTAATCAATATATGTTGTTCCTGTTTTAAGCGTTTTAAAGGTGAAAGACAAAATTTCACTTCCGTCAGATATATTCTGACCGTCGGAATTGAGAAAAACAACTTTAACCTTGCCGCTTTTCTTATTGACCTGAATTTTTGAGCCATTATTTACTGTTTTAACCTTTCTAAATTCAATATAATCGGGGTCATATGTAAATTCAAATGTTGCGGCAGAAAGTCGATTGACAGACTTTGCGGAAAGTGCAACACTGAACAGTCTGTTAGGTTTAATATCCGCGTTTTGCATTTCAAAACTTACGCTTTCAGTCGCAAATGCACTTGTTAAAGATATTTGCAATACAGCTATCAAAATTAAAGTAATAGAAAATAGTTTTTTCATAGTTTGCCACATAAAATTAAAATATTTCAAAATCTCACTTGATTTTTCTGATTCCATTTGATATAATAAACAGGTCGTTTGGAGAGATGTCCGAGCTGGCCGAAGGAGCATGATTGGAAATCATGTATACGGTGAACACCGTATCAGGGGTTCGAATCCCCTTCTCTCCGCCATATATAAAACTGAGCAAACAAGCCGATGTTTAGTGTTTATCGGCTGTTTGCCTGTTTTTTTAAAAACATTTTTTTGCGTTAAAATTAGATTTTTGATTTAAAATCCAACACGAAATCCAACACGAAATTATGCTATCTTTTGATTGTTCGGTTATTCCGTAATTTTCTCGTTCTCGGTGTTGCAGCCTGCTTGAACAAGTAACATTGCGAATAATGACAACGCAGTTGCCTAAATCTTCAGCATAGGTTGTTGTGCTGTCAATCATATCACATTTACAATAAAAGCAAATCAAAGTTACTGCCATTCAAAATTCAATATAAATAATATTCCCAACACGCTGGAAATCAGGCGTGTTTTTATTTTATCTCCGAAAAATCCGGAGCAGTATATTTTGCATTGCCAATTAAATCTTCGGAGTATTCAAACAGTTTTTCTTTGATTCAAACCACATTTTTTATCTTACAACTGAATAATAACACCTTCAAATTTATAAGTCAATAAAAAAATTGCCGAACACGGAATGAGCGTGGGCAAGGATAAACGAATCGGTCAATCAGGCATGTATGTTGAACTAAATGAAAAGAGAACCCATACTTGGCTAACGGGTAATGGGCTCCAATTGCCTCTGCCTAGTTTCAAGTATGGATTCTCTGAAATTATTAAATCACAGAATCAGGGTGCAGTCAAGTACAGCTTTGAAAAAGCAGTGCAAGTAATAAAGGAGGCAAGTTTGCCCCCAACCGTAGAACCACACCACGAAGGTGCGAAAACTACTGACAAACTTGCCTCCAACGAAATGATAACATCTGATAACGAGAATGTCAAACTGAGCATTGACGAGGTTCTTGATTTCATTGAAAGGGAAGAAAAGCAAAAGAAAACGAAGAGAAGCACACCAACGACGGAATATTTCTCGAGTATGAAGGAAATGCGGTAGAAATTGAATACGATTTACAGCATCCATAGACTTATTTAAAGAATATATCCTCATTCTGTTGCTTTTAACGCTGTTTTGTTGTATAATACATTATGTATCATTGTATAAAGGAGAAAATCTGTGTTTGGTTATTTGCAGATTCAAAAAAGTGAACTGCTTGTCCGTGAAGCCGAGGCTTATAAGGCCGTGTATTGCGGGCTTTGCAGGCAAATGGGTAAGGATTACTCCGGGCTTACAAGATTTACGCTAAGCTATGACTGTACATTTTATGCAATGTTCTTAATGTCGCTTAACCGCTCCTGCAAAGGCTTCAAAGACGGCAGATGCACATGCAATCCGCTGAAAAAATGTAAATTTGCCACAGACGAAGGCGACGCATACGGCAAAGCTGCCGCATTTTCAATGATATCGGTTTATTACAAAATCATTGATGATATTCAGGACGGCGGATTTTTTAAAAAGCTTTTGTGCAGAATCGTAAAGCCTTTCTTTTCTCATCAGAGGAAAAAGGCAGCAGATAAGTATCCAGATATGGACAAAGCGGTTTCTGATATGATGAATATGCAGTATGATGCGGAACATTCGGAAAACCCATCTGTTGATATGTCGGCTCATCCAACCGCCTTAATGCTTGCAACTCTGTTTTCGGCTGAGGCTCACGATGAAATTCAAAAAAGAGTCCTTTATGAATTTGGCTATCAGCTTGGCAGATGGATTTATCTTGTGGATGCAGCAGACGATTTAAAAAAAGATATTGAATCTAATGGGTTCAATCCGTTTGTAAATAAGAAAACAGGGGAGGTAAAATCGGCGGATTTTATTGCTGCGGTGCTTAATCAATCGCTTGCGAGGGCATATGATGCCTACAATCTTATGAATTTTACCGATTTTAAAGGAATTTTAGATAATATGATGCTTTTGGGATTTCCTGCATCACAAAACAGAGTAACAAGCAAACTTGATACGGAGGTCAATAATGAATAATCCATATGAGGTTCTCGGTGTGTCTGAAACAGCTACCGATGAAGAAGTAAAAGCAGCATACAGAAACCTTGCTAAAAAATATCATCCCGATAACTACACCGACAGCCCTCTTGCGGATGTTGCAGAGCAGAAAATGAAGGAAATTAATGAGGCATACGATATGATCAATCAGATGCGTCAGAATGGTAAGGGTACAGGCTCAACAGGCAGTTCGTCATATAACGCAAATTCTTCAAGCTCACAGTTTTACAATGTAAGAATTTACATTCAGCGCGGACTTCTTGATCAGGCTGATCAGATTCTTGAAAACACGGCTCAGTCAATGAGAACAGCCGAATGGTACTATCTTAAAGGAATGATTGCGTACCGAAGAGGTTGGTCGGAGCAGGCATTTTCATACTTTACAACTGCCTGCAATATGGATCGGGATAATAAAGAATATCAAGCCGCTCTTAACAATATGCAAAACCAAAGAGCATATAACTACGGCGGTTACACACAGACAAACCCTAATGCAACAGGCTCGTCCTTCTGCGATGTGTGTGCAGGTATGATGTGTGCAAACTGTTTGTGTGACTGTTGCAGGATGGGATGTTAGTATGAAGAACAACGGCATCAAAAAGGGTACGATGCGTATTGCGGTTTGTGGAATTGTTGCGGCGCTTTCACTTGTTTTTATGATGATGACATCACTTATTCCGATAGGAACTTATGCCTTACCCTGCCTTGCAGGAATCCTTATTTCCTGTATAGTTGTTGAATACGGCTACGGATGGGCAATCGGTGTGTTTTGTGTAACTGCCGTGCTTTCAACGCTTCTTGCAGGCGATAAAGAGGCTGTCGTCTATTTTGCTGCACTTTTTGGTTACTATCCTATTCTTAAGGGCGCTTTTGAATTTAAAATCAAAAACAAGGTCATTCAATATATATTAAAATTTGCAGTTTTCAACGCTGCAGCTATCGGCTCGTTCTTTGCAGCAACATGGCTGTTATCAATTCCGAGCGATGAATTTACAATTTTCGGTTTCTATGTTCCGTGGATATTTTTGATTGCAGGAAATATTTTCTTTTTGCTCTATGATTACGCAATTTCTGTTTTTGTTACACAGTATGTGCGCAGATTAAGAGGAAAAATATTCGGAAATTTTCATAAGTAATTATAAATCAGAGAAGTTTTGAGAAGGTGGACTCAAATGAAAAAACAAAAACTGTTTGTACGCATAGTCTGCATAGTCCTTGTGGTTCTTATGGCAGTATCGGTAGGTGTTGTTGCAATAACTGCATTTTCGGCTAATGCGGCTCAATCAACCGAGGAGGTTTCCGCAAGCGTATCAGCAGGCGCATCAGGCTATATAAATGCGTCGTATGTAAATCTGAGAAGCGGTGCAGGCACAAAATATTCGGTTGTCACATGTATGGCAAAGAACACAAAATTTACTTTTGTTGACGGAAAGCTCTATAACTCAAAGTGGTACAAAATCAAGCTTACCTCAAATTCAAAGACAGGCTATGTTACAAAGGAATATGTTGCCGTAAGTTCTTCGACAACGGCATCAAGCGTAACAGGCTATGTTTCCGACGATTATGTTAATCTGAGAAGCGGAGCAGGCACAAATTATTCTGTTGTCAGTTGCCTGAGAAAAAACACAAAATTTACATTTCTAAGCACATCGCTATACAACTCGAGCTGGTATAAAATTAAAGTAACTTCAACCTCTAAGACAGGTTACATAAAGAAAGATTATGTAAAGAAGGTCAGTCAGACACAGCCGACTGAAAAAGCTACCGTGCCGACTGCTCAACCTACAACATCTTCATCAAGCGTAAAAGGTCATGTAACAGGTGATTATGTAAATCTAAGAAGCGGTGCCGGAACAGGGTATTCGGTTGTTGAGTGTATGAGAGCAAACACTAAATTTACCTATGTAAGCACAAAGCTTTATAACAAAGATTGGTATAATATCAGGCTTACTTCAAATTCAAAAACAGGTTATGTAAAAAAAGACTATGTTAAGATGGACGGTCAGACACATCCTACAACGACACATCCTACAACGACTCAGCCTACAACCGCAAAACCGTCAACAGGTTCGTCTGTTAAACTTTCCGTATCAAGCAAATCAATTTTCACAGGCAACAGATTTGCAATTACTGCAACAGCGTCGGGAAAGGTTTCTTGGTCAAGCTCAAATAAAGGCGTTGCAACCGTTGACTCTCGTGGTATTGTAACAGCCAAGAAAGCAGGTTCTGCAACAATCACAGCTAAGTGCGGTTCACATTCTGCGGTCTGCAAAATTACAGTCAAGTCAGGTTCAAAGGTTAATATTTCAAACAGCAATGTAAATCTTCCGTGGCAGAAGTCAATGCTTTTAAAATCAAGTACAGGCGGTGTAACATGGTCAAGCTCTAATACTAAAATTGCCAAAGTTAAGAACGGTGTTGTTGATACTGTGGGGAAGGGTTATGTAACAATCACAGCCTCAACATCATACGGTGCGGCAACCTGTCTTATCCATGTTATGCCGAGGGAAAGCGTGCGTTTCTGCTATGCGTCACCAAACTCCGCTCCGCTTAATTCAACCGTTAGCTTTAAGGCTATTACCGACACAGACAGGGTAGGCGTGTATTTTGTTGTTACAAACGGCTCTACATCATATAAAGTTACCGCAAAAAACAAGGTTAAGGACGGTAATTCCTACATATGGACAGGTACTCAAAAGCTTTCAAAGTCAGGTAAATGGTCTGTAAAGGCATACTCAAAGTTTAAAACCGAATCGAAATATTACACCACAAAAGGCGGCGGTGCGGGTGAGGTGTTTGTAACCTCAACAACCAATAAAACAACAGCCGCTTGCGGCGAACGCAGAGCCAGTGACGAAGTAATTAAGCTTATTGCAAACTATGAGGGATTTTTGTCAAAGGTTACGGCAGACAGCATCACAACCGATCCTACACTCGGTTACGGCAAGGTTGTAATCTCTGGAGAGCAGTTCTACAATAACATTACAACAAATCAGGCTTACGCTTATCTTTGTCAAACCGTAAACAAGGGCGGATATACTACAACAACAAATTCTTTTCTTATAAATAACGGCGTAAAATTCAATCAACAGCAGTTTGACGCACTCGTTTGCTTTGCTTATAATGTTGGCAGCGGAGTGTTCTATAACGACTCGGAGCTTCGGGCTGTTCTTCTTAACACAGGTTCAAGCGGAACAATAAAAGCTGGTGCGTCGGGAAGTGTAAGCGCGTCCGATGTAAACCTCAGAAGCGGTGCCGGAACAAATTATTCTGTTGTTACCCGTATGAACAACGGAACAAAGCTTACCTTTGTTGACGGCAAGCTTCATAATAAAAACTGGTATAAGGTTAAGCTCTCTAATGGGAAAAAAGGATATATACACAAAGACTATGTTACTGTGTCCGGCGGTTCAAGGAATTTGAATAATGTGAACAAGCAGAAGCTCGTCAACGCACTTTTACAGTATCATCATGCGGCAGGCTCCTGTTATTGGGGACTTTTGTACAGAAGAGTTGACGAGGTGGAAACATTCCTCTACGGCGATTATGACCGTGACGGTCAGCACAATTATCACAAATTCCATTTCTCATGTTACTCAAACCCGAGTTTCGGTATCTGATATTAATTTTTTGCAAAGAAGGTCTTAAAATGAAAAAAATAGGTTTCATAGGTGCAGGCAATATGGCAACAGCCATTATAAAAGGTCTTATGGCACAAAATGACGGCAAGGCTGATTTTATCAATGTTTTTGATGTAAGCGAAGAAAAGTGTGCCGCTATGAAAAATATGGGTACAAATGTAATGACATCTGCCGATGAAATAGCAAAGAACAGTTCAATTGTTGTTCTTGCAGTCAAGCCGCAGAATTATCCCGAGGTTCTTGAGTCCCTCAAAAACAGCATTACAACAGCCAAAACCGTAGTATCAATTGCCGCAGGCATATCTATTGCATATGTAAGAAAAGGTCTTGGATGTGACTGCCCTGTTGTAAGGGTTATGCCTAATACGCCTCTCTTGCTCAAAAAGGGTGCTACAGCACTTTGTCCGTCTGACAATATAAGTGAAGATGACAAAAAGATTGTTTATAATATGTTTGCAGGCAGTGGCATTTGCGAATATATCGACGAAAGTCATATGAATGAAATCATTGCGGTAAACGGCAGCAGTCCGGCATATATTTATCTTTTTGCCAAGGCTATGGCTGACTACGCAGCGAATTGCGGAATCGACTATAACAAGGCTATGAATCTTGTTTGCGCAACACTTGAGGGCTCGGCAGCAATGCTTCGTGAGAGCGGCGAACCTGTTGAAACTCTTATTGACAGAGTTTGTTCAAAAGGCGGCACTACAATTGCCGCAATGGATAAGCTTAAAGAACACGGCTTTTATGAGGCTGTTCTTGATGGTATGGACGCTTGTACAAAGATGGCAGAGGAGCTTGGTAAATAATCCCTGCCAATAACATAAAACGGATATGTTCCTCATATATTTTAACGGACAACCAACGAGAGGAATGTGTTTTATGAAAAGCATTGTATTTTCTTTTAAAAAGCGTTATTTTTTTCGCAGACCAAAGGGGATTTCACCGTCAGATGTTCGATATTTTATAAGACGGTATGCAGTTGAGCTTATCTTTGTTTCGGCATTTCTTGCAGGGCTTGTTTTCGGTTCGATTTATGCTTCAAAAGCCGACTTTCAGATGCTTAATTCACTTGATTTTCTTTTTACAACCAATCTTGATGCAAGACTTGCACAGAATGCCGTCGGCACTTTTTGTGCCTGCTTTGCGTCTGATTTTATGTTTTTGAGTGTTGTGTTCCTTTTGGGACTTGCACCGTGGGGAATCCCATTTTTACCGTTTGTTTCGGCGTTTAAAGGCTTTGGAACCGGACTGACAGCGGCTTATCTTATGGTTACATATTCATTTAAGGGTGCGGGCTTTTATCTGCTCGTGGTGCTTCCCGGAACATTTTTGTTCAGCCTTGCACTCGTAAAGCTGTCTGCATCTGCTTTTGTGATTTCAAAGCAGATGTTCTTTAGCTTAATCGGTCACTCTCATCAAGTTAATTCTTTGAAAAATGAGGTGATTGATTATTGTTCCAAATCTGTTTCGGCACTTATAATGACTTTTTGTTCAGCTTTGCTTGACACGGCATTATGGTGTTTGTTTTCCGGAACATTTAATTTCTGATTTTGGAGGGCGCTATGGCATCAGAGAAGAACGCTGTAGCTTTGACAGGATTTTTCTCGTCATTGTTTCACAATTTACCAAAACTTTTGTTCACAAATCTGCTTTTTGCAGTTCCTTTTGCAGTTATATTCGGAATTTTCTATTTAATAAACATCGTAACCGGATTGAACTCAATGTTCATCTATTTTCTCACGGTGATTCCGCTTTTTCCGTTTTATGCCGGCGTTACTCAGGTTACTTCCCATATGGTAAGGGGAGAGGAAAATGTTGATATTTTGCCGAATTTTATTGGCGGAATAAAAGAAAACTGGCTCAGATTTCTTGTTCACGGAATCGTTATGTATGCCGCTGTGTTTATCAGCTATTATTCAATCGTCCTTTATCTCGGACTCGGTTCAAAAAACGGAATGTTTTATGTTCCTCTTGCTTTATGTATTCTGATTGCTGTTTTCTTTTTGTTTATGTTTTTTTATGTATCTCCTATGACGGTCACATTTGACATTTCAATGAAAGATATTTATAAAAACAGCGCACTTATGACATTCGGCGAGCTTAAACATAATCTGTTTGCAGTATTTGGAATTTTGATTCTGTTCCTTGTTTGCGCAACCGTGCTTATGTGCAGCTTTACTCCGGTACTGCTCATCATTTTAACAATTGTTCTTGCATTGTTCATTGTTCCGTCAATTTTGTCTTTTATAATTAATTCAGCTGTTTATAAGAATATGTATTCAATGATTGTTGATAGGGATTCAAAAAGCAAAACAATTGATAAGAAAATGGAGAACAGACGCAAAGGTCAATTTTGTGATGACGAAGAAGAACCTGTTGCAGAAGATTATTCGGATCTTGAAATAGACGAATCTGCTGACGGTGATGAATTTATTTTCTATCACGGAAAAATGATGAAAAGAAGCTATCTGATAAAACTTAAAAAAGAAGCTGAAGAAAGGAAGAATTTAAAATGAGCGGAAGACACGCTGCTAATAGTTCAAAAAAACCGTTGATAATAGTTATTTGTGCTGTTGTACTTGTTGCATTGATAGCCGGTGCAGTCACCCTGTTTATGAATTTTTCAGGTAAGAATGATAATTCTGCAACAACAGTACCGACATCGGCTATTTCCACAACCGCTGTTAATACAGACTCAACACAGAATATTTCTGGTTCTGCGTCCGAACCCACACAGCCTGCAGCCGAATCAGGTGTGACTTCTCAAGAGCCGACAGAACAGGGATTTACTTCAGAATCTTCTGATAATGACAGTGAAATTGTTGTTCCTACTATAAACGGTGAAGAGCAAAAGCCAAAGTTCAGCGCCACCCTCGTTCCGTATTATGCAAAAGATGAAAATTCATCCGAAGAGGTATCTTTGAGGGATCTTTTCGGTTCGGCATATTCAGGCGGCGGCTTCACTTTTAACGAGGACGGAACTTTCATTGACGGTATTACAAATACCTCGGCAAATTCGGGTGCGTATATTGTTGAGGGCAATAACATAATAATTACATATTCAAACGATAAGAATGTAATTGCCGCCGTAACAGAGTGGAACGGTAATGTTCCTAAAGAATTTACAGTAAACTTTGGTGGTATTACTGTATCGTTCAAGTAATTATCGGTGATAATATGAGCAGAAAATCTGTAAAAAAGCCTGATTACGCAAAGCTTGAAGCTAACAGGGCGGTCAAAAAGAAAATCGGGAAAAAGAAAGCAACAGCAATTGTTACATCGGTTATTGCCGCCTGCATATTTATCATTGCGGCAATCGTTGCCGTTAATGTGCTTTCACCGTCAGTAACCGCCGAGCTTACCTCATCTGCATGGATTCCCGAAGGTGCTAAGAATGCGAGTGGTGATGAGGTTGAAATGAGTGAGGTTTACAACACAAATTACAGCGCTTATCAGGGTTCTATGTCATTTTCCGATGACGGCACTTTTACTTTATGGCTTTCGCCGGGAAGTCCCGATGACGGGACTCACAGCGGAAAATATTCCGTGTCAGCTTCGGACAAAGTTAATTTGTCATTTGACAACGGAACAAATACTACAGCCGCACTCAAGCAAAGCAACGGTAAAATCACTGCTGTTGTGCTTAAATATAACGACTACGAAATCACATTTGTAAAACAGTAAATATCTTAAAAGCAAAAAAAGATATACGGTAAAATTTCTGCCGTATATCTTTTTGTTTTGCCTATATTCTGTCAAACAGACTTAGCTGTTCGGTTTTGCTTTCAAACTTATGCAAATATGAAAACACATTTTCAACTCCGAACATAATCCCGTGTTTTCTGCAAACTTCTGAAATTCTGTTCATCAGAACATTATTGTTACTGCTCGTAAGCTGATATGAATTTCCGTATGTATAAATGTATCGTTCCTTCATATTCGGAAAGTGTCTGTCAAGCCGGCTGTAAAAATATTCTCTGTCACCGTCACGCAGAGTAAGCCCTATTCCAAAGCATATTATTCCACGAACCTTTGCGTCAATGCAATACTTTAAAAGTCCGTCGATATTTTCTTTCGTATCATTTATAAACGGCAAAAACGGAGAAAACCACACAACACTCGGAATACCGTTTTCGTGAAATACCTTGAGCGTTTCAAATCTTTCTTTAGTAACGGAAACATTCGGTTCAATTATTCTGCAAAGGCTTTCGTCTGCCGTTGTAAGCGTCATCTGCAACACAGCCTTGCTTTTATCGTTTATGCTCTTAAGCAGGTCAATATTCCTCATAACAGATGCCGATTTTGTATGTACGGTTACACCGAATCCGTAGCGGTCGATTATTTCAAGACATCTTCGTGTCAGTTTCAGTTCTTTTTCAAGAGGAATGTACGGATCGCTCATCGCACCCGTTCCAATCATACATTTTCTGCGTTTTCTTTTTAAAGCGTTTTCGAGCAATTCCGGGGCATTTTCTTTCACCTCAATATCTTCAAATCGGTGATTCATCTGATAGCATTTACTGCGTGCATCACAGTAAATGCATCCGTGCTGACATCCTCTGTAAATGTTCATGCCATTTGCGGCAGACAAAATTCCTTTTGCTTTGACCTTATGCATATAATCCTCCGCTTATTGTTTGGCATCGACAAACCACCTGTTTTCCTCCAAAAACAGATATCGTTCTTTGCCGAGGATATGGCAGGTGTAGCGTATTCCGGCACCGCCTGCTTTGAGAGATGCCGCATACCGCACATCGGAAATCCTGTCAATGCGGTATCTTCTTCCGTCATCCCACACAATATATTCGGGAATAAGATCTCCGTCACAATCAAATGTGGCAGTAACTTTAACATACTTTTTCATAGCTTGTTACCTCTTTTCAAATTTGAGCAACGCTCACGATTTGATTATAAATATCCGACAGGATGAATTGTGTGATCCTCTTTTGGATTAAAATCTGAAAGTTCCTTGTCATTAAGCAGAACCGCAGGGCGCACAGCATAATTGCCGAATCGCTTTTTCAACATATCAAGTGTTTTGTCAAGCCGCTCATTCTGAATGAGTCGCTTTTCATCAACTAAAAAACTTATTTGATGAGGCTGATCATCGTGAATAAAATCCGTAACGCTTACGCCGATACTTCTCAGCGGCTTTTCCATTTTATAACTTTTTATAAAAAGTTCCGTTGCGGCTTTTGTAATTTTCTTTGTAAGATTCGTGTGTGCCTCCATTGTATGCTGTCTTTTTAATGTCGTCAGTTCATTGTCACGAATATAAATACAAACCGTTTTTGCCATAAATCCCTGTTCACGCATTCTTCTGCAAACACTGTCACACAAAACGAATATAACCTGTTTTACATCGTTAAAGGTTACCATATCTTTCGGAGTTGTGGTTGAGTTACCGATTGACTTTACCTCGCTGTTTTCGTTCATATGAGCAACAGGGGAAGAGTCATATCCGTTTGCAAAGCCGTAAATCAGGTCGCCCCATTTTCCAAGATATGACCGCAACAGCGTAACATCGGCAGTTGCAATATCTCCAATCGTATAAATGCCGATAGATTCAAGCTTTCTGCCCGTTGCTCTGCCAACATACAAAAGGTCTTTTGCAGGACAGTTCCACACAATATCTCTGTAATTTTCCCGTGTGATTTCCGTTATAGCGTCAGGCTTTTTATAGTCACTTCCGAATTTGGCAAAAATTTTATTAAAGCTGACTCCGATGCTTACGGTTATTCCGAGTTCCTGCTTTATGCGGCGGTTGATATCAGCTGCAACTTCTTTACCGCTCATATCCTTATTGTCGGTAACATCAAGCCATGCCTCGTCAAGTCCGAACGGCTCGATTTTGTCGGTGTATTCACTGTAAATTCTCCTCGCCATTTTTGAAAATCGCTTGTATAAATCAAAGTGAGGCGGAACGGTTACAAGATCGGGACATTTCTGCTTTGCCTGCCAGATTGCCTCGCCTGTTTTTATATTGTACTTCTTCGCAATCTCATTTTTAGCGAGAATAATTCCGTGTCGATTTTCCGCATCACCGCTCACGGCAACAGGTTTGTTCCTGATTTCAGGGTGATGCAGACACTCAACGCTCGCATAAAATCCGTTGCAGTCGCTGTGAAGAATAACCCTGTCTTTTTTATATTTGCTTTTGTCAACGGCACAATTAATATTCACAACGCATCACCTCGAACATTTGTTTTTACTTAATTATAGAACACTTGTTCTATAAAGTCAAGCGTAAATAGTTAAAACGGTAGTCAAAAACGAAAAAGAAAAATGTAAAAATTTTTTGATTTGCAAGGCTACGCACTACATATTGATTACAGCTGTGTAACTGTCATTTACAAAAACAAGATATTGTGGTAGAATTTATAATGTTGAATTATGTAAAACTGTCGGATATTACAGATGTTTGTCCGAAAGCTATTTTGTATCGGAGGTTTTATTGATGGAAGCTTACAAAAAGGAATTCATTGAATTTATGGTTGATTGTCAGGTTCTCAAATTTGGCGATTTTGTTACAAAGAGCGGAAGAAAAACTCCTTTCTTCGTAAACACAGGTTTCTACAGAACAGGCGCTCAGCTCCGCCGTCTTGGTCAGTATTATGCAGAAGCTATCAACAACAAGTTCGGTCTTGGTTTTGATGTTCTTTTCGGACCTGCATACAAGGGCATTCCGCTTTCTGTTGCCGCAACTATCGCAATCAGCGAAAAATACGGTCAGGATATCCGTTATTGCTCAAACAGAAAAGAAGTTAAGGATCACGGTGACAAGGGTATTCTTCTCGGCAGTCCTATCAATGACGGTGACAAGGTTGTTATCATCGAAGATGTTACAACAGCAGGCACATCAATTGAAGAAACTCTCCCGATTATCAAGGCTCAGGGCGATGTAAAACCAATCGGTCTTGTTGTTTCCGTTGACCGTATGGAGCGTGGTAAGGGTACAAAGAGCGCACTTTCCGAGATTGAAGAGAAGTACGGTCTTAAAACGACCGCAATCGTAACAATGGCTGAGGTTGTTGAACACCTTTACAACAAAGAATATAAGGGCAAGGTTGTTATTGATGACAAGCTCAAAGCCGCTATTGACGCTTATTATGAGCAGTACGGCGTAAAGGAATAACAGCTTTTAATTATTAATATTAATCAGTCGGGGCGGTTTTATCCGCCCCCAAAGTTTGAAAAAACTTATTTTGCGGTGGGGATAATATGGCACGGACAACTGACAATGAACACAGCGGTCATCGTGAAAGAATGCGTAAAAAGTTCATAGAAAACGGATTTGATGTGTTTGAAACTCACGAGGCTCTTGAAATGTTCCTTTACTATGCTATTCCGAGAAAGGACACAAATCCTCTTGCACACCGTCTGCTTGACCGTTATATCACTGTTGGCGGAGTGTGTGACGCTCCGATTGACGAGCTTATGAAGGAGTTCGGTCTGTCTGAAAATGCCGCTGCATTGCTCAAAATGTTGCCCGAAATGGCAAGACTTTATACCGAATCAAAGATGTCACATGATAATATCATCGACTATGAAAATCTCGGTAAAATATTTAAAGCAAAATTTATCGGTCGAACAAACGAATGTGTCGCTCTCATGCTCGGTGATGCAAAGGGCAAGATGATTTATTTTGATATAATTTCAAAAGGTTCGCTCAATTCATCCGATATGCCCGTCAGAAAAATTGTTGATTTGTCACTTCGTCACAATGCCAAAACTGCTTTTATAGCACATAATCATCCCAGCGGGACGGCTCTGCCTTCGGGAAGTGACCTTGACACAACAATAGTTTTGAAGAGTACGCTTGCAACTGTCGGAGTTGAGCTTATCGACCATTTCATAATAACCGATGATGATTATGTTTCTCTCCGTGAAAGCAGGCTTGCGGGGAACATCTTCTATTATGAAAAGTAATAATGTTCTTTAAAAGAAACATTTGACAATTTAAAACATCTGTTCTATAATTAAAATCGAAATTTTGTTCGGATATGTTTTCTGTTACAGGACTTTTGTAATAAAGAGCCTTGTAACAGGAAACATAATAAAAAATCCGTATTTGGAATGTGATGTGTATTATGGAATTTAAACTTCATTCAAAATATCAGCCGACAGGCGACCAGCCGCAGACAATCGAAAAGCTTGTAAACAGTATAAATGCAGGCAACCGTGAACAGACGCTCCTCGGTGTAACGGGTTCGGGTAAAACTTTTACAATGGCAAATGTTATTCAGAAGGTTCAAAGACCGACACTTGTGCTTGCACACAACAAAACTCTTGCGGCTCAGCTTTGCAGTGAGTTCAAAGAGTTCTTTCCCGACAATGCGGTTGAATATTTTGTGTCATACTACGATTATTATCAGCCTGAGGCATATGTTGCACAGACGGATACTTATATTGAAAAAGACAGTTCAATCAATGACGAGATTGATAAACTCCGCCACAGCGCAACGCTTGCACTTTCCGAAAGACGAGATGTAATTATTGTTGCCTCGGTTTCTTGCATATACAGCCTGGGCGATCCTATTGACTACCGTAATATGGTAATCTCACTTCGTCCCGGAATGGAAAAGTCCCGTGATGAGCTTGTAAAAAAGCTTGTTGAACTGCAGTATGAACGCAATGATGTAAGCTTTACCCGTAATAAATTCAGGGTTCGTGGTGATGTGGTTGAAATTTTCCCTGCCGCATCAAACGATTCTATAATTCGTGTCGAATTTTTCGGAGATGAAATTGACAGAATTTCCGAAATCAATCCGCTTACGGGCGAACTCAAAGCTGTTCTGAAACATGCCGCAATCTATCCTGCGTCACACTACATTGTGTCGGGAGATAAGATGAAAAAGGCTCTTGCGGAAATTGACAGGGAGCTTGAGGAAAGACTTGCATATTTCCGTGAAAACGGAAAGCTCCTTGAGGCACAACGACTTGAACAGCGTACAAGGTACGATATGGAAATGTTGCAGGAAATCGGATTTTGTACGGGTATCGAGAACTATTCAAGAATAATGTCGGGCAGAGCGCCGGGCTCATCGCCGTACACGCTTTTAAGCTATTTCCCCGATGATTTTCTGCTCTTTGTCGATGAGTCCCATGTAACGCTTCCACAGGTACGGGGAATGTTTGCAGGTGACTATGCAAGAAAAAAGAGCCTTATTGACTACGGCTTCAGACTTCCGTCTGCACTTGATAACCGTCCGCTCAACTTTGACGAATTCTATTCAAAAATAAATCAGGCTGTTTATGTAAGCGCAACGCCGGGCGATTTTGAGCTTGAAAAATCGGCTGTTGTTGCAGAGCAGATTATCAGACCTACAGGACTTCTTGATCCTGAAATTTCGGTAAGACCTACCGAAGGTCAGCTTGACGACCTTGTGTCAGAAATCAATATCCGTACAGCCAAAAATCAAAGAACCCTTGTCACAACCCTTACCAAGAAAATGGCGGAAGACCTTACCGCATATCTTGAAAAGCTGGGTATCAGGGTTCGTTATATGCACCATGACATTGACACCGTTGAAAGAATGGAGATTGTCCGTGATTTAAGACTCGGAGAATTTGATGTTCTTGTCGGAATCAACCTTCTGCGTGAAGGACTTGATATTCCCGAGGTTTCTCTTGTTGCCGTACTTGATGCCGACAAAGAGGGATTTCTCCGTTCAACCCGTTCGCTTATTCAGATTGCTGGCAGAGCCGCACGAAACAGCGAGGGTACGGTTATTATGTATGCCGACAGCGTAACACCGTCAATGAAGGTTGCAATAACCGAAACACAGCGCCGCCGTGAAATTCAGAATAAATATAATGTTGAGCACGGCATCGTTCCAAAGACTATTGTCAAAAAGGTCAGCGATATACTTGAAATTTCTACTCACGATGACAGTGAATTTAAAAATACAAAAAAGCTTTCAAAGGCACAAAAACAACAGTTGATAGAAAAACTGACAAAGGAAATGAAAGCTGCCGCAAAGTTGCTTGAATTTGAACACGCCGCATATCTGCGTGACAAAATCAAAAAACTGCGTGGTGAAAAATGATAAAGGAAGAGTAAAATGCCAAGAAAGAAAACCACCGATTATGATAATACCAGTATCACAACGCTAAAGGGTGCCGACCGTGTCCGTAAGCGTCCTGCCGTAATTTTCGGCTCAGACGGTATTGACGGCTGTCAGCACTCCGTGTTTGAGATTCTTTCAAACTCAATAGACGAGGCGAGAGAGGGTTACGGTAAAAAAATCACAGTTACACGCTATTCCGACGGCTCAATTGAGGTTGAAGATCACGGCAGAGGAATTCCCGTTGACTACAACGAAAACGAAAAGCGCTACAACTGGGAACTGGTTTTCTGCGAACTCTATGCCGGCGGTAAGTATAATAACAACGAGGGTGAAAGCTACGAATTTTCCCTTGGTATGAACGGTCTCGGTCTTTGTTCAACCCAGTACAGCTCCGAGTATATGGATGTTGATATCCGCCGTGACGGCTACCGATACACTCTCCGCTTTGAAAAAGGCGAGATTGTCGGCAAACTCAAAAAAGAGCCGTACAGCAAAAAGGATACGGGTACAAAAATTCATTGGAAACCCGACCTCGAAGTCTTTACGGATATCGACATTCAGCCCGAATATTTTCTTGACATAATGAAAAGACAGGCTATTGTCAACGCAGGAATTGAATTTGTTTTCCGCAATCAGAACGGCAAAAGCTTTGATACAACAAGCTATAACTATGTAAACGGTATTGTTGACCATGTTGCCGAGGTAGTTGGTGAAAACGGACTCAGCTCAATTCAGCATTGGGAAACCGAGGTTAAAACCCGTGACCGTGACGATAAGCCCGAATATAAATGTAAAATGGATATCTCGGTTGCATTTTCAAATAAAGTGCATCTCACCGAATATTACCACAACTCAAGCTGGCTTGAACACGGCGGCGCTCCCGATAAGGCGGTGCGGAATGCCTTTGTTTACCAGATTGACAGCTACTTAAAACAGAATAATAAATATAACAAAACCGAAAGCAAAATCAAGTATGACGATGTTGAGGACAGCCTTGTGTGCGTTATTTCGTCTTTTTCAAGTGTTTCATCATATGAAAACCAGACCAAAAAGGCGGTTACAAACAAGGGTATTCAGGACGCTATGACTGCATTTCTCCGTCAGAGTCTTGAAGTCTATTTTATTGAAAATCCGCTTGAGGCAGAAAAAATCTGCGAACAGGTGCTTATCAATAAGCGCAGCCGTGAAAATGCTGAGAAAACACGACTTAATATAAAGAAGAAGCTTTCGGGCAATCTCGACATAACAAACCGTGTTGCAAAATTTGTCGATTGCAGAAGTAAAGACACGGAACAGCGTGAACTGTTCATAGTAGAGGGTGATTCTGCTCTCGGTGCCTGTAAACAGGCAAGAAACCCCGATTTTCAGGCAATTATGCCAATCAGAGGTAAAATACTTAACTGCCTTAAAGCCGACTACGATAAGATTTTTAAGAGCGAAATCATTACCGATTTGCTCAAGGTTCTCGGCTGCGGTGTTGAGGTTAAGTCAAAAGCAAACAAGAATCTTTCAAGCTTTGATATGAACGCACTTCGTTGGAGCAAAATTATTCTCTGCACCGATGCCGATGTTGACGGCTTCCAGATCAGAACTCTTTTACTTACCATGCTTTACAGACTTACACCTACACTCATTGAAGAAGGCAAGGTGTTTATTGCCGAATCGCCTCTTTATGAAATTACATCCAAAAACGATGTTTATTTTGCATACGATGAGGTTGAAAAGGATAAGTTCATTGAACAGCTCGGCAAGGAAAAATTCACAATTCAGCGTTCAAAAGGTCTCGGCGAAAACGAACCCGATATGATGAACCTTACCACAATGAATCCCGAGTCACGCAGACTTATCAAGGTTCTTCCTGCCGATGCAGAACAGACAGCGGAAATTTTTGATGTTCTTCTCGGTGACAATCTTCAGGGAAGAAAAGATTATATAGTAGAACACGGCAACGAATATATTGACCAGCTTGATGTAAGCTGATTGGAGGTGGAAATAAATGGCGAAAAAATCTTCAAAGACTCCCCGTAGAACTTCACCGTCAAAAACTCACGGTGTAATCAACGGTGCGGGTGAAGTAGTGGAACAGCCAATCGTTTCCACTATCAGAGAGAACTATATGCCGTATGCAATGAGCGTAATTCTCTCCCGTGCAATTCCGGAAATTGACGGATTCAAGCCGTCGCACAGAAAGCTCCTGTATATGATGTACAAAATGGGACTTCTGAACGGCGGAAGAACAAAATCGGCAAACATTGTCGGTGCAACAATGAAGCTCAATCCTCACGGCGACTATGCAATTTATGACACAATGGTTCGTCTTTCAAGGGGCTATGAGGCGCTTTTGCATCCGTATGTAGACTCAAAGGGTAACTTCGGTAAATTCTACAGCCGTGACATGGCGTGGGCGGCATCCCGTTATACTGAGGCAAAGCTTGACGCAATCTGCAATGAGCTGTTTCGTGATATAGACAAAGATACCGTAGATTTTGTAGATAACTACGATAATACAATGAAAGAACCGTCACTTTTGCCGGTTGCTTTTCCGTCTGTACTTGTAAACGCAAACACAGGTATTGCCGTTGGTATGGCGTCAAATATCTGTTCATTCAATCTGCGTGAAATCTGCGAAACAACAGCGGCACTTATCCGTGATCCCGACCATGATATAAAGTCAACTCTGCCGGCCCCTGATTTTACAGGCGGTTGTCAGATTATCTATGATGAAAATGTCATCAATCAAGTCTATGAAACAGGCAGAGGAAGTATCAAACTCCGTGCAAAGTATGTCTATGACAAGTCTGCAAACTGTATAGATATACTTTCAATCCCGGCTACAACAACTTGTGAGGTTATCATTGAAAAGGTAATCGACCTTGTAAAGCAGGGTAAAGTCAAGGAAATTTCCGATATTCGTGATGAAACAGGTATTGACGGACTTAAAATTACAATTGACCTCAAGCGTGGCATTGATGCCGACAAGCTTATGACAAAGCTTTACCGCTTTACAACACTCGAAGATTCCTATGCCTGCAATTTCAATGTGCTTATCGCAGGTGTTCCGAGAGTTCTCGGTGTAAAGGCGTTGCTTGAAGAATGGATTGCTTTCAGAATTGAGTGCGTCAGAAGAAGAACATATTTTGACCGCAACAAAAAAGCTGACAAGCTTCATCTTTTAAGAGGTCTTGAAAAAATTCTTCTCGATATTGACAAGGCAGTAAAGATTGTCCGTGAAACCGATGAAGAATCCGAGGTTGTGCCAAACCTTATGATAGGATTCGGAATTGACGAAATACAGGCTGAATATGTTGCAGAAATAAAACTTCGTCACCTTAACCGTGAATACATTTTAAAGCGTACAAAAGACCTTGAAGACCTTGAAAATGAGATTGCCGAGCTTGACGAAATTTTAAAAAGCAAGGCAAGAATCAAGACAATCATTGTCAAAGAACTCAAATCAATCGCCGAAAAATACGGTCAGCCGAGAAAGAGTATCATAATCTATGACGATGTTGCAAGGTATGAGGAAGAAGCAGTTGAGATTCCCGATTATCCTGTTAATCTTTTCTTTACAAAAGAGGGATATTTCAAAAAGATTACTCCGCAGTCGCTCAGAATGAGCGGTGAACAAAAGCTCAAAGACGGTGACGAAATCATTCAGGAGCTTGAGTTCACAAACAACTGCGACCTTTTGTTCTTTACAGATAAGTGTCAGGTGTATAAGGCAAAGGCTGACGATTTTGCACAGACAAAGGCAAGCGTCCTCGGTGATTATGTTGCCGCAAAGCTTGGTTTTGACGAAGGCGAAAATGCTGTGAAAATGGTTGTTACAAAAGATTACAAGGGTATGCTGCTCTTTGCTTTTGAAAACGGCAAGGCCGCAAAAGTTCCGCTTGAATCCTACGCAACAAAAACTAACCGTAAAAAGCTCACGGGCGCATATTCCGACAAATCTCCGCTTGTCGGACTTCTATATATGCCTGAGGATGAAGAGGTACTCTTCAAGGCGTCATCAGGAAATATGCTCCTCGTTCACACGGGCCTACTTGCCCTTAAAACCACCCGTTCAACACAGGGTGTTGCCGTTCTCAAACCAAAAAAAGGTCACAGACTTTTCAGCGTAGAACGCTATAAAGAGGGTACTTTTACAAATCCAAAGCGGTACAGAACAGCCTCGCTTCCTGCAAGAGGTGCGTTGCCTGTGAGCGATGATTCAAAAAACGAACAGCTTTCCCTGATTTAAGCTTAAAAAAATAAATAAAAATCTTGTAATATCTCTTGAAAAAGCTGTGTTTATGTGGTATTATAAAACAGTTATTAAAGCAGAATTTGTTTTATTCGTATTTATTAAAATGAAAGGAAGATAAAAATGAGCATTTGGGGCATTATTTTAGGCGTATTGCTCGCAATCGTATCTGTTGCCATTATCGTTGTGATTATCCTTCAGGAGGGTAATCAGCAGGGTATCGGTGCCGTAACAGGTGTTGCTGACTCTTATTTCTCAAAGAATAAGGCTCGTTCAATTGATGCGTTCCTCTCACGCTGGACAAAAGTATTTGCTGCTGTATTTGTTATTTTTGTAATTGCACTTAATGTGCTTTCAAAATTCGGTGTGCTGTAAGCATATAAACCTAACAATCAGCATAAAATTAACCGTCGGATAGTCCGACGGTTTTATTTTTTATGTGGAGTTGTTTAAAATGCCGTGGTGGGGAATATGTCTGATTATTTTTTCAACCTTTCTGATTTTTGCAGTCCTGCATTATATTGGGAAAAGCAAGCATCCGTTCAAGCGTTCGGCACTTTCAATGGCAATTGGGACGCTTACCCTCTTTGCCGTAAATCTGACAGGGACATTTACAGGTGTAACTTTGCCGATAAGCGCTCTGTCGCTTTTAGTTTCTGCAATAGGCGGAATACCGGGAGTGACACTAATGCTCGGTCTTAATCTTTTTTTCTGAATAATCACAGAAGGGGCGGTCACATCGACAGCCCCTTAATTGTTTGTATGAAATTTTATACAATGCCGTAAAGTTCCTCAAGAGCCTCACCGACGGTTTCTTTGTCTTTGGTCAGGAGCGCAAGCATAATTTTGTACGCTTTTTTCGGATTGTCAAGAAAATTCTTCTTTAAAATAAGCGCTTGTTCCATTTCGGGAGCGTAGATATCCAGCTTCATAAGTTCCATATCTCCGCCGGATACGGAACATTCAACAGTAAAACCGTTGTCATTCTTCGTAATATTAACTTTGTTTTCAATTTCTTTTTTCTTTTCCGCAAGCAGCTTAACCGCACACGCATACGCTTTTTCTTTAATTGTATAGGCAACAGTACTGTCAAGCTGTTTCGCAATTTCAGCACCGTTTTTTGTAAGAGAATATGTTTTGTGCTCATCATCGGCAGGAATGAGATTTCCGTTCATCACAAGATCGTCAAACGCAGAGCTTGTTTCAAAATAATTGGCAAGTCCTTGCTTAAGAATTGCCTGTATGACGATTCCTTTGTCCATATTTTCTTTTACAGAATTATATAAATAACATATCAAAGTTTTAATTTCATTTTTGCTTCTCATTCCACCAAGGTTTATACCCTCGTCAAATGTATCGAAAGCCATAAAATCACCTGCTTTTGCTGATAAATTCATAATACAGCGCAATTTGAGCTTAAATCAGTTCAAATTTCTGTTCACATAAATTATAGCACAACATCCATACAAAAGCAAAGATGTAGCGAATATTTATTTTATTCAGAATTTTAAGCAAACTGTATTATAATTACTAATACAAATCTTGACAAATATTGTTTTAAAATAGTATAATAAAACTGCAAAGAGGTAAAGTAAGTTTATATTTCCTATGTAAGCGCTATTGTTCGGAAGGATATTGTAAAATGATAAAAATCAGCGATGATAAAATTAAATTTAAAAGAAAAATTTACAAACAGAAAGAAATTTATTACATTACATATAAAAAATACTGGGACGGTGGTTTTGATAATGACGCCTCGTTATCAGATAAGGCGGATTTTTACCGTGTCGCAAATTTATTCAGTGATGCAATTAAAAAGATAGTTTCCGCTTTAAATGATTATATCGTAATCGGTAATAATTTTTCGCAAAAAGAATGTCTTTTTGAAAGTTGGTCGGATAAGAAAAGCTATGATTGCTATAACAATCTCAGAAGTTATATAAAAAAGAATAAAAGCTACGCACTCAAATGTTCCGAAGATGATTTGATTATAGACTGTATCGTAGAAAATAACTTTAGGTATCTTGCTTGTATAGATTTGTATCTTCCGAACAGTAAGGTCATTTTGCAACCGACCTGCCATTCCGAACTTTTTATATACGCAGAGGACTACAATAAAATTCTGTCTGTATTGAAAGAAGTTACAGATAACTCAGAACTTGTGTTGTCAAAAAATGTCTTTGATTGGAAATGAGGGAGAAGTATGAAAAAATCATTTGAATATATTATTAAGATTTCCGAAACTGAATTTTACGATAAACTCAAAAAGCATACTGCTTTTAATTGCAGTTCTTCTTCATACGATAATGGATATGAATTTTACTGTGATAACCCTAAAAATATTACTGATTTAAAAGTTACATCTACATCACTACTTTCCCGTGAGGGCATATTAGCTCCATTAATAAAAATTCAAACAAAACAGCTTGACGAAAACCTTAAAGTAAATTTGACTTTGCAATCAAACAAAATATATTACTTTTTGACTGTTTTATTTTCTTTGGCTGGAGTATTATTTGGTTTGATTACATACTTTAGTCTTGCAAATTTGTGCCTTGCAATGATCATTTCAATTGTATTTATTTTGATTATTAATTTAGCTTTCTTTATAGTTACCAAAGGTAAATTTACAGACGCTAAAGAACGCTTTGAAAGCATGATGATTTTTAACGGTCATTACTGCTAAAATTATTCACGCTTCTTTGTTATATGTTCCAAATTCGCCGACAAAGCCGCATAATTTGTTGCATATTGTATTTTTTATAGTTATAATTAAATTGTAAAAATTATATGTATTGTTCTTGAAGATATTTAGCAAGAATTATCAATATACGAGGTGATATTATGCCGAATTTTAAAGAATTAAAAAATAAAATCAAACACGGAGATTTTCAGTTTGTATATGACGAACTTAAAAAATCCGACTTTGAATATACACTTGAGAACATTGAAAAAGAATTTTCATCGGTTGATAACCGAGATATGTTCTGTTATCTTCTTTATGTGGTTTCAAATGAGAATACACCCAAACATACAATTCTCTTGTGTAATTATCTAGTATATTCAGGTACATTTTTCTACAATCGTGAAACAGTAATTAGATATTTGCTCGACAATTGCCTTGTTAAAAGCGGCAATGATATCACGCTGATTGAGTGGATTTTGTCAATGTATGAATACAACCCCGATTCACCGTATAATGAGAAAGAAATTGCAAATTTCAATTGCATTTACGATTCTTTAAAATGATGGTGTTAACTATGAAAAATTTCAATTACAAAAATATTAAGTCGGTAGAAAAAATTCATTTACTTTTGTTGTTATTCATTATAATGTCTACGATAATTAATTTTATTGTAAACTTGATGAGTTGTACCGAAAACATCTTTTTGACAAGTCTGTGTTTGCCGATTCAGTTTGTGTCAAGGTTTGTTGTAAGTCATAACCCTTTTGAAATTTCAGTTTCAATTGTTTTAATAGCTGTAACTTTAATTATGTTGTTTTGGCTGTTTAAAATGTATTCATCGGATAACATGAAAAAGTGGCTTGCAAGCGGTATAACGGCAATTTGGTGCTTGCTAATCGGCTCAATTATACCTATTTTGCTTGATTCCGATTTAATCGGTCAATCTGTAAATAATCTCACATATGAAGAAAAAGCAAACGAACTTCTTTTGTGCGTATGGTTCGGAATTGCTTGCTCCATTTTCTGCGGAATTCTCTTTTTTATTCAAATTTCAAAGTATGCAAAATTTATGGATAGGAAATATGATAACCCTATGAAGGCTGTTGCATATGCAGAAAAGAAAAATAAAAAGGAATATTACCATACCTTGAAAAAGCCTTTGATTTTGCCGACTGTTTATGCAATTATTCCGCCGATTACCTGTAGTTTTCTAATATATTTTGGTGTCAAGTCTGCATTCCTCATTTGTTTTATTTATGTGTGTTTAGGTATAGGTATAGTGTATCATACGGCATACAATATTTCTGATTTTATAAAATCGGAAAATCAAAACATAAAAGTAACGTCAATACAAAATTATAAATGCAAACTAATTGTAATGCATATACTGCTGATGTTGTTGTACTGCATTTCATTGGTGATAATATTACTTTGTATTTAAAATATCGAAATCAGATAGGAAGTATACTATGGGAGATTGCCTTAAAAATTTATTTGTGCAACAATTTGATTCGTTTATGGCAGAACACGGTTATAAGCAAAATATAAATTGTTTCAGTAAACTTTATAATGATATCTTTGCGAGAGTGTATCTGTTCTATCATTATGATAAAAATTATGACGAACTGCAATTTGATGTCATTCATAGTTTTACTCCGTTAATATTTGAAATTGGTACAAAGTGTATCTATGACGGGGAAGATGATTTTTCATTAAGCCGTTTGTCAGGTGAGGAATATATTGCCGATGCAACCGATAAATCAGATGTTACAAATTGTATTAGCAGAATGTTTTCAAAATACAGTGAATTATATGAGTCGTTTTTTAGTGCAAAATCAGTTTCCGAATATCTTGACAAATATCTGATGTATGACAAATTAATCTGCTCAGGTAAGGAAAAGATAGAAGAAACTAATGATTTTTTGGGATTTGACTTCATTTATATTTATTTGTATTTGAAAGAATATAACTCGGCAGAAAATGAAATTGAAAAGTATCTGAAAATGCTAAATGACGATATGAATGATTTAAAAAATTCCGCACCGGTCAATTATGACAGAATCAGGGAATATGAAACAGACGTATTATATTTTAAAAATCTTAAAAATGCAATTTTATCTGACAATGTCAATGTACTGAAAATTGAAACGGATAAAATGAAAGACAATATAAAGATAAATCAAACAAAGCTGAAAAACACATGAGGTGATACGATGTATTCGGAATTATTAAAAGCTTTTCAAAGCAATAAAAATTGCAGTTTTTATACAGATGATGAATGTGACAAGTTTATTTACGGCAAAATTATTGCACTTAACGAGGATGAGGTTGCAATTCAAATGTACAATACAGACGGAACTTGTGACGGTGTAATTGTAAAAATGGTATCTGATTTCTTCAGAATCGAGTATGATTCAAAATATAATCAAAAAATGGAGAAACTGATTGAAACTGATACTTTTGAAGACAGCGTTGAAATTGACGGTAACGCTGTATTTGATTCTGCAATAAAATCCGCAATCATTAAAAACTTCATAGTAAGTATAGAATTGCTGCACAGCGGTAATGAGAATATCACGGGATTACCGTTGTCGCTGGAAAACGGAATTTGCACCGTCAGACAGATAGATGATTACGGTTGTGATGACGGAGTAACTTCGTTTGTATTCAATACCGCAACGCAAATTACAATCAATGCAAAGTATGAAAAATTACTTTCAAGCTTAATGAACAAGTGATATGGAAAAATGAATAATTTGTTATTTGAAAAAATATGGTAAGATATCGCATTTATATCTATTTAATCAGACCGTTGTATATAAAAATCTGAATGTTCACGAAAAACAGAAAAGCAAATTACTTCACATTGTTTCATTGTGCAATGTACCGTATCTGTTGTTTATTCCGAACATAATATAGTGAAATTTAAGCATAGAAAAAGCCATCGTTTTCTGATGGCTTTTTCTCATTTGATTTTAAAATATTCAGACAGTTCAACGGATGAGTCTACGGTGTCAAATCTTGAATTGGTTTTGCCGCCTTTTTTGATACCAAAACCGTAGATGACGCCAAGAAAATCAACTCTGGCAATTTCTGCACCGTTTTTGTCATACACAGAATCTCCGACAAGCACAGCATTTTTTGAAAGACATTTTTGTTCAAACAATACTTTTATTTACTTTACATAATCATGGGTGAATACTGCTAAAAACAAGCCGAAATATTTGTCATATTTTCCGAAAATAATGACAAGACAATAACCTATATTGCTTTTGCAGATTGTTATATTTATACTTAAGTAAGTATTTATAGAATTGAGGTTCAGACTATGGAAGGAATAATGGTTGAGTTCATTCTTTGGACAGATAATCCCAAAACCGATATTGATAAAATTAGTCATTATATTGGTATCCAACCAATTGAAAAAAAGAGAATTGGCGAGATAAGATATATAGGTCCGAATAAAAATATAGAAAAAATTAATGAAGAATCAAGTTTATTGTATTCAACTGACTACATAAAAACAGTTGAGGTTGAGCATGCAATGCCCAAGATGATTGATATGCTCAAACCAAATTTGAAAAATATTATCAGCGTAATAAACCAATATAAACTGCATGCTAAATTTTGTGTTGTTGTAGATTTACCCGAAAAACCGATTATATATTTTTCATCGGATGTTATTAAAGCAATGGCACAATTATCGGCTGAAATTGAATTTGATATGTACATAGGGTGAGATGAGATATTTATTATGATAGATTACAGCAAGTTTAATTTGAAAAAGCTTAACGGCAACAAGCTGAAATGACATAGAAATTAAAAATGCGTAAGGTGATTAGATGAATAAAAAGAAATATGCTGTTCTTACTATGATAGTTGTAGGCATTTTTGATTTGATAATGCTTATCATAACTTTGGTTAATAGAAATTCCGGAAAGATATCTGAAAATACAGTAACATTAGATTCTTCTCTTAAAATAATTGTTTTAGCTTTATTAGTAGTATTTACTCCAATTTATTTTGTGATTAAACATATATTTGAAAACAAAGAAAAATTCCTGTATTTTAATAACATTGGTGAAGAAACATTTTATTCTCAAAACAATAAGTTTGTTAGAAATCATTATGTCTATGGTACTTTATTAGATTTAGCAAATAGCAAATTTGTTCTAGTGCTTGACAAAAATTCAAAAATAATCTCTCCTGCAGTTTATACAAAACGAAAAGATAAAATTTCTATAATTAACAGGGATACCGAATATATATTATTTGAACATATAGAATTTTCTGATGATGCTGAATATGATTACGCTTTTATCAGAACTTGTACACTGAAAAATAAAAAGACAGGAGAACAGGTTCTTTTTGTGGCAGTACCAAATCGTGAAACAGATATTCTCGCATATTCCAATTCTGCACATAAAGCCGACAAAACCGTAACTTTCGGCAAATTCAGAATATTCTGTTTTATTGAAACTGATAATAGTCCATACACAGATTTGCTTGTGAATTCCGTAAAAATTCATCTTGAAAAATCTAAAAGAAAAGGTATGTATTTTATCGGTTTGGATGAGGTGAAAAAGAAAAAATTTTAATAAGTATTGCTTTTATAACGCTTATGTTCATTGTATTAGAAGGACAGGAGGCAATAGTTATGAAAAAAGATGCGACTAAAAAATAAAAACGAATCAAAATTACAATCGTTATTGCAATCGTGTTATTGTTTTTTGCATTGCTTATTTCTGCTTTTATCATTCAGTATCATTTCATAAAATTACTCTCAAATCTACCAAAGTGAATTACAGCTATCAGAATTACAAGGTGAATACAGCTTCAAAATTAGTTCAAATAGGCGACAGATAGTATTACAATTACATTGATAATGGAAACATCCTTGGGAGATTTTTAAAATAAATTGCAGAAAAGGAATAAAATTGGCTGTTTTTTTAATATTTTTAAAAAAATTTGCAGGAATCTCACAAAAGATATTGCAAATTCGTTCAAAGTATAGTATTATTAGTATGTTGATTGTAGCACTTTACTGTGCTACAGCATAATCGGAACTAATTTCCGTATAATTTATGCGAATTTTATTAAGGAGGACTTACTTATGTCATATGTAAGTGAACAGCTTGAAAAGCTGAAAGCAAAAAATGCAAACGAGCCTGAATTTATTCAGGCTGCTACCGAAGTTCTTACTTCACTTGAGCCTGTTTTCGAACAGAACCCAAAGTATGAGGAGAATGGCATTCTTGAGAGAATTACAGAGCCTGAAAGAGTTATTATGTTCAGAGTACCTTGGGTTGATGACAACGGCAAGGTTCAGGTAAACCGCGGTTTCCGTGTTCAGTTCAACAGTGCTATCGGACCTTACAAGGGTGGTTTAAGACTTCATCCGTCAGTAAACCTCGGTGTTATTAAGTTCCTTGGTTTTGAGCAGATTTTTAAGAACTCACTTACAGGTCTTCCTATCGGCGGCGGTAAGGGCGGCTCTGACTTTGACCCTAAGGGCAAGAGTGACAGAGAAGTTATGGCATTCTGCCAGAGCTTTATGACAGAGCTTTGCAAGCACATTGGTGCTGACACAGATGTTCCTGCCGGTGATATCGGTACAGGTGCTCGTGAGATCGGTTATATGTTCGGTCAGTATAAGAGAATCAGAAATGTATATGAAGGCGTTCTTACAGGTAAGGGTCTCAACTGGGGCGGTTCACTCGCAAGAACTGAGGCTACAGGTTATGGTCTTCTTTATCTTACAGAGGCTATGCTTAAGGATAACGGCAAGGACATCAAGGGTGCTACTGTTTGCGTATCAGGTGCAGGTAATGTTGCTATCTACGCTACAGAAAAGGCTACAGAGCTTGGTGCTAAGGTAGTTACAATGGCTGATTCAACAGGTTGGATTTATGATGCTGAAGGTATTGACCTTGATGCTATTAAGGAAATCAAGGAAGTTAAAAGACAGCGTCTTACAGAATACAAGAACTATCGTCCTAACTCAGAGTACCACGAAGGCAAATTCGATTGGTCAGTTAAGTGTGATGTTGCACTTCCATGTGCTACACAGAATGAGCTTAACGAAGAAGACGCTAAAAGACTTATCGCTAACGGTTGTTATGCTGTTGCCGAAGGTGCTAACATGCCTACAACTCTTGAGGCTACAAAGCTTCTCCAGAAATCCGGCATTCTCTTTGCACCGGGTAAGGCTGCTAATGCAGGCGGCGTTGCTACATCAGCTCTTGAGATGAGCCAGAACTCACAGCGTCTTTCATGGACATTTGAAGAAGTTGACGCTAAGCTCAAGAACATTATGGTTAACATCTATAAGAACATTTCTGCTGCAGCTAAGAAGTATGGTCATGAAGGTGACTATGTAGTAGGTGCTAACATTGCAGGCTTTGAGAAGGTTGCTGATTCAATGATTCAGCAGGGCGTTTGCTAATTTAAAAGTTTAATTCCTTTAAAATTTACAGCCGTACAGAATCGCTTGAGTCTGTACGGCTGTTGTGATTAATGGGTTTACCCAGTGCCACGCTTGCGTGGCACAAACAACCACCCGCTATGCGGGTGTGCATAAAAAGTTATACAAAAAAATCACCAATCGTATTACAATAAGAATGTTCAAGTCTATTGTAAAAAAAGAAAGGTGATTTTAATGGCAAATAAAACAAATAGTTTATCCCACACAAAATGGATGTGCAAATACCATGTAGTGTTTGTGCCAAAGTATAGAAGAAAAATAATATATGCACAGTATCGACAGAGTTTGCAAGACATAATAAGATTGTTATGTCAGTACAAAGGAGTGGAGATACTAGAGGGGCATATGATGATAGATCATGTACACTTGCTCTTAAGTATACCACCGAAGATGAGTGTGTCAAGTTTTATGGGATATTTAAAAGGAAAAAGTGCGTTAATGATGTTTGAGAAACACGCAAATCTGAAGTATAAGTTTGGAAATAGGCACTTTTGGGCAGAAGGATATTATGTGAGTACAGTAGGTCTAAATGAAGCAACCATAAGGAAATACATAGAAGACCAAGAAAAGCATGATATAGCACTAGATAAATTAAGTGTACGAGAATATGAAGACCCTTTTAAGGGTGGCGAGTAATACAAACACCCTTTAAGGGGTGGCGAAAGAGGCAAAGGCAATAGGCTTGAACCAAGTGAAAGCCAGCGTCTTGAGACGCTGGCCGGTAGCATGGGCTTATAGCCCTAGAGCAAACCACCCGTTGGACGGGTGGTTTTGATTTTTTGAATTTTGTTGTCTTATTAGCTTTACTGTGACTGTAAGTTACAGTATATTATGCAGAAGCAATCATAGCAAGGTGTTTTTAGCTTATTTAATTTTGCCAATTCCCCGAATTATACAAAATAATCATTTTGTATAATTTTCTCAATTGGAATATACACCGCCCTTTTTTGCGTTATAATAGCATTGTAATTCTTTTAATACAGATTTTAGTTCAACTTTTCTGAGTTATCCATTATAAGAAATAAATTTACGGTGGTGTGTTTATGGCAGTTGATTTTCGTGATGAAGCTCCTGCAATTTTAAAGGACTATTTAATTTACAAGCAGACAATCAAAAATATGTCGAAGAAAACCGTTGACGAATATTTTATTGATCTCAGAACTTTTTTTAGATTTTTAAAAGTAATGCGTGGTCTTGTGCCTGACGGTACTGAGTTTGATGAAATTAAAATTGACGATGTTGACCTTGATTTAATTAAAACCGTTAATCTTGAACTTGCATATGATTATATGAATTTTCTTTATCGTGACCGCAACAATAAGAGTGCGTCCCGTGCAAGAAAATGTTCCAGTCTGAAAGGCTTTTTTAAGTACATAACAAATAATAAACATTTGCTTGATACAAATCCCGTTGAACAGCTTGAATCACCAAAAAATAAAAAAGCTTTGCCAAAGTATCTTACTCTTGAACAAAGCATTGAGCTTCTTAATGCAGTTGACGGAAATAACAAACAGCGTGATTATTGTATATTGACTCTCTTCCTCAATTGCGGACTGCGTGTATCTGAAATGGCAGGTCTTAACTATAATGATATTCATAGTGACGGTACAATGCGTGTTGTCGGTAAAGGCAATAAAGAACGCATTGTTTATCTAAACTCTGCTTGCATTGACGCTTATAATGAGTATATGAAGGTGCGTCCGATTGATGAAGTTAAGGATAAAAAAGCGTTGTTTATTAGCCGTAATCACCGCAGAATGTCTGTGAAAACAATTCAGGCTATGGTATATAAATATCTTGAGAAAATCGGACTTGATTCTCAGGGATATTCCTGTCATAAGCTTAGGCATACCGCTGCAACGCTTATGTATCAGCAAGGCGGAGTTGATGTCAGAGTGCTTAAAGAGGTTCTCGGACACGAAAACCTCGGTACGACTGAGATTTATACACATTTGAGTTCCGAACAAATGAAAAATGCCGCTGACTCAAATCCGCTTGCAAAAATAAAACCTAAGAAAAAAGTTTAAAGAATTCTTACTATGCCGCCCACATCTGTGAGTGGCATATTTTTGCATAATATTTTAATTTCAATTTTATTTTTTAAACATAATTCTCTTATAGAAGAATAGCAGGGATGCATTTCAGCGTTTCCGAAAAACACTATGGTATTATCAGAGATTTTTCCGCTTGCACCGCCTATAAATCCGTAATCATATCCTTCAAGTTTTATATCACCCGAGGATATCAATAACACCTCTGCCCCATCTTTTTCAAGGGCATTTTTTATGGAAATATCAGCTGTTACGGCAGTGCGATTATTGAGTATTAGAGTTGAACATCTTGCATATCCTTGGTTTATGTTTACGATTTCAATATCGTTTTTTACGCAATATTTGTAAAGAGTCGGATCTATTGCAGATACTTTACCGTAAAGCTTATTATTAAAGAAAAGAAAATTCAGCAATATATTTTCGGGATACTTCTTCCCTGCTTTATTTTTACATATAATCAAATTTTCTTTATATGGCAAAGTTTTTAGCTTTTCGCACTCTTGAAGTACAAAAACAGTATTATTTATCGTCAAAATCTGCATATCGGCATGAGCTTGTTCGGGTTGCGGAAATGCTTTGACAGTGTCCGAAAATATAACATTATGCCCCATTTTTGAAAGCTCATCGGCAAAACATGGGTATTTGTTTGATATTACAAAACTGCTCATTGTCCTACCGCTTCAAATGCCTGACGAATGTTTTTTACTCCGATCAATTCAGCGTCATCACATGAAACACCTTTTAGATTATGATACGGCAGAATGATTTTTGTAAAGCCGAGTCTTACCGCCTCGTTAATTCTAATCTGAGCGTTTGATACAGCGCGAATTTCGCCTGCAAGACCGATTTCACCGAATACAACAGCGTTTTCGTCAATCGGAGTATCTTTCAGACTGCTTATAAGAGCCATGGCAATTGAAAGGTCAATCGCAGGTTCGTCAACTCGCAATCCGCCTACGATATTTATGTAGGTGTCGCAGTTTGAAAAATAGTATCCTGCTCTTTTTTCAAGAACGGCAAGTACCATTGACAGTCTGTTATAGTCATATCCTGTAACCATTCTGCGAGCGTTGCCGTATCCGCTTTGTGTGGCAAGTCCCTGTGTTTCGGCAAGGATAGGTCTTGAACCTTCAATTGTACAGGTGACGCAAGTTCCCGAAACATTTTTCGGACGCCCTGATAGCAACATAACAGACGGATTTGCAACTTCGTTAAGCCCTTTATCAGTCATTTCAAAAACGCCGATTTCGTTTGTTGAGCCGTACCTGTTTTTTACGGCACGAAGAATACGGCAGCTCATCTGTTTGTCACCTTCAAAATGCAGTACGGTGTCAACAATATGTTCAAGTACCTTTGGACCTGCAATTGAACCCTCTTTATTGACATGACCTACGATAAACATAGGAATATCAAGTCCTTTTGCAGTTCTCATCAGCATATTGGCAGATTCTCGTACCTGTGTAATGCTGCCGGGGGACGAGCTTAATTCTGAAAGATTCATCGTCTGAATTGAGTCAATCATAACAAGGTCGGGCTTGAGATTTTTTATCTGTTCGCAAATAACCTCAACATCGGTTTCGGTCATTACATACAGATTCGGCGAAGTTACACCCAGCCTTATTGCTCGGAGTTTGAGCTGTCTTTTTGACTCCTCTCCCGATATGTAGAGAATTTTCAGAGTATCGCCGAGGTACTGACAAATCTGCATAAGAACGGTCGATTTGCCTATGCCCGGATCACCGCCCAGAAGTATAAGACTGCCCTTTACAATTCCTCCGCCGAGTACACGGTTGAGTTCTCCGCAGCCTGTGTCATATCTGTGCTCATCCTCGGTTGAAATATCCGATATGGCGTATGGTTTTGAGTAGGTTGCAAAAGAGCGTGTTTTTGCAGTTGCTGACTGTTTTGATGTATCTTTAATTTCTTCGTTCATTGTGTTCCATTCGCCGCATGACGGGCATTTTCCGTACCATTTGGGCGATTCGTATCCACATTCCGAACATATGTAAACACTTTTGATTTTTGAAGCCATTTATTTCACTTCCTGTATTTATTGATGAGTATAATCTAAAAATCCTGTTATGATTGCTGTTGCCATTTCTTTTTGATATTCGTCACTTTGCAGCTTAGCAAGTTCATCCGGATTTGAAATAAATCCGCATTCCACAATAACGGACGGGTTTTCAGCCTTTTTTAAAAGATAGATTGAGCCGTCTGCCTTTTTGCATTGCCGTTCGTTATCAGGCTGTAAGCATTTTTTTACGGAGTTTCTAATGCATTCCGCAAGATTTTGACTTTGACTGTTATTCGGGGAATAAAAAATTTGAGTTCCGTAATATTTGCTTTGAGAAAATTTGTTTTGGTGAATACTGATTACAATATTGTTTTTGTCTGAATTGAAAATTTCGAGCCGTTTTTTTAAATCGGCAACTTTCCTTGAATGAACCGAATCTTCTCCGTTATCAAGAGATACATCATCTGTTCTTGTTTGAACAACCTTATATCCGAAAATTTTTAATAAATCAGCTGAATTATTTGATATAGAAAGATTGATGTCCTTTTCAAGCACACCGCTTTCGCTTACTGCTCCACCGTCTTCGCCGCCGTGACCTGCGTCAATTATAATTAGCGGCTCTGTTTTGTTTTCGGTTATAACAGATTTTGTCGGATTAAGTCTGAAAAAAACAGATACCATAATAATGCAGAATATTGCAAACAGTATAAAGCAGAGAGCATAAAATGTCGGGATTTTTTTATTCATACAAACACCTCTGCATAAAAATATGCCGAGTGTGAGATTATATATTACTTATTCAGTATATACTACAAAACTTTTTCTGACAAGATTTTTCTTTTGGATTTTTGCATATGACAAAGATGTTGTAATAAAATTTGTTTGGTGGTATAATTATCAAGGATTATGAATTGGAAAAATGAAAGGAAGTTAGTAAAATGGAAAAACCTGGCAGAAATGATCCTTGCTGGTGTGGCAGCGGAAAAAAGTATAAAAAATGTCATATAGATTTTGATGAAAAAATTGAGGAATTTGAGGTTGCGGGTCACATTGTTCCCTCCCATGAAATCTTGAAAAATGCTGAGCAGATTGAAAAAATCAAGGAGAGTGCAAAGATCAATATTGCAGTTCTTGATTATGTTGCAGAGCATATTAAGGCAGGTATCAGCACGGCTGAAATTGATAAGTGGGTGTATGATATCACAACCAAAATGGGCGGTGTCCCTGCTCCCCTTAATTTTGAGGGATTTCCCAAGAGCGTATGTACTTCAATAAACAACGAAGTTTGTCACGGTATTCCGTCGGAGGATGTAATAATCAAAGACGGCGATATAATCAATGTTGATGTTTCAACTAATTTGAACGGATATTTTTCCGATTCTTCAAGAATGTTTTGTATCGGTAATGTAAGCGAAGAAAACAGAAAGCTTGTTGAAGAAACAAAAAATGCAGTTTATGAAGGACTCAAACAGGTTAAGCCTTGGGGCTTTCTCGGAGATATGGGTCAAGCTGTCAATGATTATGTAAAGAGTAAAGGTTACTCTGTTGTTCGTGAAGTAGGAGGCCATGGAATCGGTCTTGAATTCCACGAAGATCCATGGGTAAGTTACATTTCTAAAAAAGGCACGGAAATGCTTATGGTACCCGGTATGATTTTTACCATTGAACCTATGGTGAACGCAGGAAAACCTGATATTTTCGTTGATGAGGATAACGGCTGGACTATCTATACAGAAGATAACTCAATGTCTGCACAGTGGGAAATTCAGGTTCTTGTAACTGAGGACGGCTACGAAATTATTGCATACTAAGTAAAAACAAAAGGCATTTGCTTTGAGAACTCTCATTGCAAATGCCTTATTTTTATAAATAAAATTTAATTATTCCTTGCCGTCCCAACAATAAGTACAGAGTTTGCATTTGTCAATTCCGCAGGAATCAAGCATATCGTCAAGCCTGTTAAAACGCAAGGATGTGAACTTGAGTTCTTTACAGATTTCATCAACCATCTGCTCGTATTTTTCAGAATCGGGATTTGTGTATTCCTGAAGAATTTCGTCTGTAACATTGCCGTTCTCAAGTCTTTCGATAACCCGTCTTGTGATGAGATCCATTTCAGAAGATGATCTTGAGAAGTTAAGATACTTACAGCCGTATACAAGCGGAGGACACGCAGGTCTGATGTGAACCTCTTTTGCACCGCTTTCAAAAAGATATTCCGTTGTTTCACGAAGCTGTGTGCCTCTTACAATTGAGTCGTCAATAAGAAGAAGACTCTTTCCTCTGATTAAATCCTCAACTGCGAGAAGCTTCATTTTTGCAATAAGATTACGCTGACTCTGAATTGTCGGCATAAATGATCTCGGCCAAGTAGGTGTATATTTAATAAACGGTCTTGAGAACGGAATTCCCGATGCATTTGCATAGCCTACTGCGTGAGCAATGCCTGAATCGGGTACACCTGCAACGATATCGGGCTTTACGGAATCTCTTTCAGCCATTTTTGCACCGCAGTTGTAACGCATTTGCTCAACACTTGTACCCTCATATGAGCTTGCAGGATAGCCGTAGTAAACCCACAGAAAAGTACAGATTTTCATTTTATCACCGGGCTTTTTGAGTGTAATGCAGTTTTGGTCTGTAATTACCGTAATCTCACCCGGTCCGAGTTCTTTATAATCATTGTAGCCGAGGTTTTTGTATGAGAAACATTCAAACGCCACACAAAATGCGTCTTCTTTTTTGCCGATTACAACAGGAGTTCTGCCGTACTTATCTCTTGCGCAATAGATGCCGTTTTTATTCATCAACAGGAGCGAAACAGAGCCGTCAACTTTTTCAAGAGCATAGCTTATGCCGTCAACAAGGTTTTCTTTTTGATTGATTAGAGTTGCAATAAGCTCGGTTGCGTTGATTTCACCGCCGCTCATTTCAAGAAAATGTGAACCGCCTTTTTCAAAAATTTCTTCAACAAGTTCATCTGTATTATTGATTTTGCTTACGGTGGTAATTGCATATGTACCGTGATGTGAACGAACAATAAGAGGCTGCGGTTCGTAGTCGGAAATACAGCCGATACCGAATTTGCCTTTCATATTCTGCATATCTTTATCAAATTTAGTTCTGAAAGGTGCATTTTCAATATTGTGGATTGATCTGTCAAATCCTTTTTCTTTGTCATAAACAACCATACCGCCTCTTCTTGTACCAAGGTGTGAATGATAGTCAATTCCAAAGTATAAGTCGAATACGCAGTCCTGTTTTGCTGCAACACCCATAAATCCGCCCATGTTTTTTCTCCTTTAACCTTTTTAATTCTGAATTAAAAGTATTTACAGTTTGCCGTTTTAGATTGTAAATACTGTTTGATTAAAATCAGACACATCAAAATTATAATATTATTTTCGGATTATGTCTATACTTTTGTCGAAAATTTTTGAATTACAGCACAAAAAAAACAGCAGAAATTTTATCTGCTGTTTAGGTTTATTCGATAAGTCCGTACTTAACTTTAATTCTGTCAAGCTTTTCAAGCATAGGTTCTGCTCCGAAAAACAGAAATATAACAGTCGAAACTGCGTGAACAATATCCATCGGAAAGCCCTGAACATAAAAAGTTATGAGCATATTTAGATTAAATGCGGAATGTGATGTGAGTGCCGAATAAAGGTTCATAAGTCCGCCGTAAATGACCATTGTGGCAATGAAACCGTAGATGCAGAGCGAAGTCCTTGTTCTGCCCAAAAGACCTTTCTTAAAGAGAATACCGCCAATGAAGCCTATTATCCCTGCCGCAAACATTTGCCACGGCGTCCAAGGTCCTTGACCGAACATAAGATTTGAAACAAGCATACTTACAGCACCGACAAGAAATCCCGATTCACCGCCGAATGCTACTCCCGAAATTATCACAATTGCCACAACGGGCTTGAACTGAGGCAACATTGTAAATGCAAGCCGCCCTGCAACTGCTATTGCACATAGAACGGAAATTATGACAAGCTCTCTCGCTTTTGGGTGCCTGCCTTCAAAAACAAGAAAAAACGGAACCATACATTCAATCATAACAAGAAGTGAAATAAAAAGATATTTCTGATCCTGAAGATATGTCATTCCTACAAAAATTGTAACTGGAATTGCAAGCAAAACCATAATTGCCATACTGACAGTTCTTTTACTCAGTTTTGAACTTTTTCTCGGCAGGTCAATCGGTCGTTTTGATTTTGTTCCGAAAGCAATCATAAGCAACGCAACAGATACTCCGATTATTCCCCAGTTGAACCAGGTAGGCAAAGTTTTTGCTGAAAAACTCGGAATATATTCCAGATTTACAATCAGACCGAGTATGAACAGTACTGCACCAAAAAATCCGCAGATTTTTTTTAAAAAAGAAAGCTTTTTATTTTCAGCTTTGTTTTTTTGGCGAGGAATATTTTCCGTGTCATTTTTAAAAAGGTCAATATCGGGTGTGTTTCTGTTAATTTGAACATCTCTGTTTTTACCTGTGCAGGCATATATGACATCATTTGATGATACTGCGCTATCTATTATGCCTTTTGACATTCGGCTTGCAGAGGTGGAATAAAAGCTGTTTGACGAAAAGAAGTTTCTCGGTGTACCTTCCGACACAACTTCACCGTTAAAAAACATCAGACAGCGGCTTGGATATACAGCGCAGAACTCTACATCGTGACTTACCATGAGAACGGTTATGCCGGCTTTATTGAGGTCGTATATAATCTGAGCAAACTCAATCTTGAATTCGGCATCAAGTCCCTTTGTAGGTTCATCAAGCAAAAGAATTTGGGGTCTTATGAGAAGAATTTTTGCAAGAGCCGCTCTCTGCTGTTCACCGCCGGATAAATCATAAGGATGGCGATTGCAGAGACTTTCAAGTCTGCACAGCTTTACCGCTGAGGTAACCCGTCTTTCTTTTTCCTCCTTGCTGATTTTTCTGCCGTCAAATACTTCGTACAAATCTTCAAGTACAGTTTTTTTCAAAAACAGTGTCTGAGGATTTTGCGGTAATACTGCTACGAGCGTGTCAAAAGAATTTTTGTTAAGCGGAGAGATTTCAACTTTGCCTCTGTATGGCTTGTTAAGTGAACAGATAATTGACAAAGCGGTTGATTTTCCCATTCCGTTACCGCCGAGTATAGCCGCAAATTCCCCCTGATATATTTTTAGCGAAAGACCTTTTAGTACATCTGCACCCGACTTTTCGTACCTGAACCAAATATCATTAAGACTTACTGCTTCTTTATCAGAATGTTTCTGAATGTTTTCGGGCGTGAGCTCATACATTTTATGATTTTGGGCATATTCCGAAAGCCACTTTTTGCCGCTTGGAACAGTTACGGGACAGTCGGTATTGTCATTTTCTGTAACAGCCTGCCATATCTGCATCGGAGCAGGCATAGAAAGAAATGTTTTACTGTCTTTTTCTTTAAGAATTTTCCCGACCTTTTGAGGAGAGTCAAAAGCTGAAATTCCGTTGTTTTCGATGACAAGCACCCTGTCTGAAAGCGGAAGCACCTCATCAAGTCTGTGTTCCGTTATTATTACCGTTGTCCCCAGTTCGTGATTTATGCGTGAAACGCAGTGCAAAAATTCGCTTGCCGCAATCGGATCGAGTTGGCTTGTCGGTTCATCCAAAATGAGAACGGACGGTTGCATTGCCATAATTGAAGCAAGGTTTAAAATTTGCTTTTGTCCGCCCGAAAGCTCAAGAACACTTTTTTCAAAATAATTTTGGATTCCGAAAAATGAAGCTGTTTCGGCAACTCTTTTTCGGATTGTATTGTTGTCATAACCAAGACTTTCAAGTCCGAAAGCAAGTTCGTGCCATACCTTATCGGTAACAATCTGATTTTCAGGTGATTGCATAACAAAGCCGATTTTACTGCTTTGCTCCCTGTGAGAAAGGTCTGATATAGGTTTTTCTTCAAAGAATATTTCTCCCGAAAGAACACCGTGCGGTGAAAGATCGGGTTTCAGATGTCTGAGAAGTGTGCTTTTTCCGCAGCCTGACGGACCGCAGACTGTGATAAACTCGCCTTCGTTTACGCTGAAAGTAATATCTTTAAGTACATCAACACCGGTTTCGGGGTATCGAAAGCTCAGATTTTTGATTGCATATGTTTCCATTTTAACCCCTCCCCAACATTTACAGATAACGGAATCAGCATTAAAAATGTGTAGAATATATAAAAAATAACACTTTGCACCGTAAACAAATCGCCCTTGATTGACGGATAGTATCTGAATTTTATTGCGTTTGTAAAAAGCAAAATCATAAGTACCAATCCGGTAAAAAGGATTGTGCAAAGCATAAATGCGTCTCTTTTGTCAAATTTATAAAGTGAATAGGATGTTCTGCCTTTAAGACCGTGACCTCTGCTTTTCATTGAATCGGCTGTTTCAATTGCGTTTTCAAGTGACCATGTTATCATAATCGAAAGGATTTTTACCGCATTTCTTATTCTTTGAAACAATGTTCCCTCGTTTATATCTCTGCCTATTGTGTGTTGTGCATTACGCACAAGCTTCATTTGTGCCGAAAACCTTGGAACAAAACGCAATGCCATTGAAATCACCAGACTCAATGACGGCATTATTCTGCCAAACAGGAAAACTACCTTGTCGGAAGTGATTACTGCATTGAATGAAGAAAACCACAAAACTGTTGACGAAAGCAAAAATGCACTTGCAATACCGTAAACGATTGATTCTAGGGTTAGTGGGTTATCCCACGGAAAATATGTGAGTATAGTCATTCCTTCATGATTAAAAACAGGATTTATGAGAACTATCAAGAGTATCATAGGCAAAAGAAAAACAAGTGACAATCTCACAGCTTTTTTGCCGTTAAGGTATAAAGCGGTTACAAGCGCACATAAAAAACTTACAGCAAGACAAACAGGGTTCATGATAAACATCGTGAACCCTATTGTAAGTGCAAAAAATATAAAATTGATAAAGGGGTGCATATTTGAAAAAGTATCCTTCATCATTATTCTCCTGTTGCGTATCCTCCGCCGACATCATAACCCAAATCACATGTATAACACCAGACTACATCATCGCCGTTTTTTAGCTCATATCGTGAACAGCCGTAATTTGGAAACCATTCATTGACTTTGTACATCCAGCCCGAAAGAGAACCACAGTCAAATTCGTAGAGGTTGTTAATTCCTTCAATATAAGCGGAATTATACATAGGAGTCCAGCTTGATTCCATATGAATATTGTTATCCATACAAACCCTTTTGAGAACATCAAAAACTGATTCGCCCTCTTTGAATTGAATCTTCTGTTTTTTGAAGATTATACCGTCCTTTGGAACGAGTTCAATTTTTTCGGGATCAAGGTCATCCATATTGTTAAGAATTGTTGAACAGGTTATTGTAAAGGTGCAATAAAGGTTTGTATCCTTTGTTTCCTGCTCCTGCGGCTCAACCGGCTTTGGTTTTCCCGACGGCACGGGATCGGTTTTGTACTTATCCTGTGTCGTAGGCTGAACATCATTCTTTTTGTTTGGCTTTGAAGAACTGTTTGATGAAGAAGACGGCTTTTTCTTATCCGAAGTACTGTTGCCTGAAACCTGCTCGGTTTTTTCACTTTTTTCAACAGAAGAACTGCTGCTGTTCTGCGAACTGACCTTGCTGTTCTTTTTGTCTTCGGAATTTTTATTGTCTTTTTCGTCCTTTTTATCTTTGTTGTCTTTGTTAGATTTTGTAGAATCGGTGGGGCTTTGAGTGATTTTCTCTGTTGCAGACACAGAAGTTTTTTCTGTGTCTGCACTTGTTGTCGATATTGAGGAAGCTGTTGACGCTGTTTGAACTTTACTGTCAGAAAGGTTGCCGCCTGCAAAAAATGTTGCAGTAAGTGCGGCAATACAAACGCAAACAGCAATTAAGAGTACTTGATTTTTCTTAACAAATTTTTTCAACTTTTCCATATTTACAATTAAGCTAATCAAGCATTTACAACAATTTTCTGAATAAGTGTTGCGTCAACTATATTGATAACGCCGTCACCGTTTACATCAGCTTTTATGTTAGAAACCTTTGAAAGTATCTCCAGACTGAGAACTGCCTTCTGAACAAGTGTTGCATCAACAACCGAAACTGTACCGTCAAGGTTAACATCGCCTACGGTATAATTTTCTGCAAGTCGGTCTGTCATATCATAGAGTGAAGTTTTGCCGTTTACAAGACGGTCAAATGAAACAAAAGCATAGAAACCCTGTTCAGTTGCCATCTGATTGTATGTTGTATCTGTATGACCGAATCCGTTTTCAGCGGAGAAATTCATCATAGCGTCAATGAGTGTGTTGCCGTTTTTGATGAATCTTTCATCATTTGTAGGATCAATTCCAAGGCTTGTAAGTGCAACGAGTACCTGTGCACAGCTTTCGCTGTTTACAGAGCCCCATGATGCAAATCCACCGTTTTCATTCTGTGCGTTTGACATTACTGCGAGTGCTTTATCAATTGCTTCTTTAACATCGCTGTTTGTTGAGTAGTAAGGAGCAAGTGCCTGAATTGCCATACCTGTCATATCAGGATCTGCAGTTGTACCGAAGAATGTCCAGCCACCGTTTGCTACCTGTGCATCAAGAATTGTCTGTACCAGTTTTTCTCTTGTTGTGGGATTTGCGGCGTCAGTCTGCGGAATTTCATAATCGCCCGTATCAAGTGCGATGAGTGCAAAGACAGGACCGTTGATACCCTGCTTCTTAACATAATCCATATCTGCAAGCGGTTCAAGAAGGTTATATGATGCAACATCCGTAACATCCTTACCGATTGCCGTAAGTGCAAGGATTACTCTTGAATTGTCTGTTGATTTAGTATTGTGAAGCTTTGCAGAACCCTTTTCTTCAACATACTTAACTGCATTCTGATAGTAACTGTCTGCAATTTCGTCTGTGATTTTACCTGCTCTTGCAAGACCGAGGACTGTCCACTCGCCGCCTACTGAAGAAACTGTGGGGGCATCCTGTGATGCGAGATATTTTGCAACCTCGTCAATTTTATTTGAAACTGTGTCAGCTGCGGAAGGAGCATATTTCACTGTGAATGTATATACAGTACCACCTTCACTTGTGTTCATTGACGGCCATGCAGTATCACCGCAACCTATGATAATTTTGTCACCGTCAGAAACATTAACCGTCTGACTTCTCTTGTAAAACACACTGTCGTCAGAAGGAAGATATTCATTCTTATATTTTCTTGTCTGGAAGTTTTTGTTAGTTGCAGTAGGAACTACATTTACATCAGCTGACGGTGTGCCGATTGTAAGTGTATAGTCTGTTACAGACGGATCAAATTTGCCTGTAAGCTCGGCACCTGTGATTTCAACCGATTTAACAGTTGTATCGTTATTTGCCCATGTACCACCGATATCCTCGCCGTAACCGTTTGAAGTATACATAATAGCGATTTCGTCACCGCTCTCAAGGTTGCCGCTTGCAACGGTAATATCAGCGAAACCGTAGTTTGTAAACCAATCGTTGAGTGTTCCCATCCAACCGCTCATTGCACCGCCGTCAGATGCAGCAAGACCGTTTATTGATGAGAAGTAATTACTCTCAGCACCCTCCTGTGTGTAGCCGTGATTGTTGAGTGCGTCAACAACCGCTGACATCATAGTAGAGTCATTATCAATGCTTACCCACTCGTCAACGAGAACGCCGTCCCACGGAGCGCCGTTTTCTACTGAGTATGTATCATTTCTGACAATTACTCTTACTTTTCCGTCTTCAACTGCGCTTACTGAAAGTGAAACCGTCATAAGTGACGAAATCATCATTACAGAAAGTACAATTGAGAGGATTTTTTTAAAAGATTTGTTCATAATGTTTTCCTCCATATTGTATTGTGTATATCGAAAGGCAAAATAAAAAGCCTTCCGTTTTGGAAGGCACAACAAACAAAACCATACAGGCCAAAAGTCTGTATAGATATGGTCGGCTGCACCTCTTCCCTGTCCAAGATTTGCAAAATCCGAGGCATACGGACAGCGACCTGACTTATGGCAATGCCAAATACAGTAATGACTGTTGCTTCGGATTCTCACCGAATTCTCTGTTATCTACTCTGCAAGATGCATTTTGAACCGTAAACCCATATTAAGTTATATACATTTTAAATCTGCATTTAATTATAACACCTGTTTATAGTCGTGTCAATTCCTTAAAATTTTTCTGATATCAGAGTTTATTCAGGTACGATATAAGTTTAGTTTATGGCCGGCTTTTTGTGTAACTCAGTTGTATGAATTGAATATCCTGTTAATAAAAAGTTGAAATTGGTGAATCAGATGAAAGAAAAATGTTCGCTTGACAAGTTACCGCTTGGAGTTACGGGGATTGTCTATCGTGTGAACTGTAATGAAAATATCAAAAACAGAATATTTGATTTTGGTATTATGGAGAACAGTCCTGTTATTCCCTTATTTACAAGTCCGTTCGGTGATCCGTCTGCGTATCTTGTTAAAAATGCCGTTGTGGCGCTGAGAAATAACGATTGCAAAAATATCATTGTTACTCCTGAATAAAAGGAGGCTTTTTATTGTTTTCTACGGATAAATCATCTTTTAATAAAAAGGATGTATCGGATTGCGATTACAAAATTTCACTTGCCGGTAATCCTAATGTCGGCAAGAGTACAATTTTTAACGAGCTGACAGGATTAAGACAGCACACGGGAAACTGGACGGGCAAAACAGTTGATTTTGCAAAAGGCTGTTGCAAAATCAAAGACGCAAGATTTTGTATTACGGACTTACCGGGATGCTATTCCCTGCTTTCATTTTCGGGCGAAGAGGCGGTAACAAGGGATTGTCTTATACAAAATCAAAATGACTGTGTTGTAATAGTAGTTGACTGCGGAGTTATTGAAAGAAATCTTTCGTTTGCATTGCAGGTATTATCTGTCACAAAGAATGCTGTTCTTTGTCTTAATCTTTGTGATGAGGCTGAAAAGAACGGCATAAAAATCGACTGCGACGAGTTATCGCTAAACCTTGGAATACCTGTTGTGAAAACCTGTGCAACAGACAAAAAAGGTCTGGATGAATTAAAAGAAGCAATCTATAATGTATGCAGCGGAAAGACAAAATGTTTTAGGGTAAAAAGGAATTTTGAAGGTGTTGATATACTATCCGAAAAAAACTACAAACAGAATATTGAAAAGCTTTCGCAGACCGGCAGCAAAATTTCAAATAACTGTGTAAAATATGAAAAATCAGAGTTAAATGCTTGTACAAGAAAGCTTGATAAAATACTTACAAGCAAAACCGCAGGAATACCGATTATGCTTGCAATGCTTGGCATATTGTTCTGGATAACGGTTGTCGGTGCAAATTATCCGAGCGAATGGTTAAGCAGTTTGTTCGGTTTTATAAAAGAAAAACTGTATGTTCTCTTTAATTTTTTACACGCCCCCGATGTTGTAACGGGACTTTTGATTGACGGAGTTTATACAACTCTGTCATGGGTGGTATCTGTAATGCTGCCGCCTATGGCTATATTCTTTCCGCTATTTTCGCTTGTTGAGGATTCGGGATATCTGCCGAGAATTGCATTTAATCTTGACAGGCATTTTTCAAAGTGCGGTGCTCACGGAAAGCAGAGCCTTACAATGGCAATGGGTCTTGGCTGTAATGCCTGTGGAGTTACGGGATGCAGAATTATTGAGTCGCCCAAGGAACGGCTGATTGCAATTCTTACAAATAATTTTATGCCGTGTAACGGACGGTTTCCCACAATTATTGCATTACTGCTAATGTTCTTTGCAGGTACGGCATTTACGCTGAGCAGTTCGATTGAGGTAGCGGCATTGTTGATTGGAATAATAGTTTTCTGCGTTTTTATAACACTTGTTATATCTAAGGTGCTTTCAGTCACAATATTGAAAGGCGAACAGTCCGGATTTGTGCTTGAACTTCCGCCGTACAGAAAACCGCAGATTTTAAAAACTATTGTCCGTTCGCTGTTGGACAGAACTTTATTTGTTTTAGGAAGGGCTGTTGCGGTTGCTGCTCCGGCAGGTGCGATAATTTGGATTCTTGCAAATGTGCATATAAGTGATGTTTCACTCTTGAAATATTGTACTGACTTTTTAGATCCGTTCGGCAGATTTATCGGGGTTGACGGCGTTATAATAATGGCATTTATACTTGGATTTCCTGCGAATGAAACCGTTATTCCGATTATAATTATGTCATATATGGCAAGCGGTACTCTTGTTGATTATTCAAGCTACGATCAGCTGTTTCAGCTACTCAGTATGAACGGCTGGACAATTACAACGGCTGTATGCACGATTATTCTTTGCATTCTTCATTATCCGTGTTCAACAACCTGTCTGACAATAAAAAAAGAAACAGGCAGCCTTAAATGGACGCTTGTTTCTATGGCTTTGCCTACTGCAATGGGAATTGTGCTTTGTATGATTACAGCAGGTGTTATGAGATTATTTTAAGTCAATAACTTCAAAATCATCGGGAACAAATATATTTCCGTTAAAAACTGTTCTTGCCTCTGAAGTATATGTTCTTTTGCGTGTTTGAAGTGTTTCGTCCTCGGTGTGATACAGGATAAGATTTTTTGCAAAAAGACTCTCTGCAAGTTTTCCGGCATCAAGTGCTGTGCTGTGGAATTTTTCGTAAGGCTTAAAAATATCTTTTTGACTGTAAAGACAAAAAGCTTCACACATAAGATAATCACAGTTTTGAACAAAATTTCTGCATTTTTCATTGAACGGTTCATCACCGAGACAGGCGAGAACTTTTCCTGACGGAAAAACAGCCTTGAATCCGAATTGCTTTGTTTTGTCTGAAAATATATCAAAGAAAGTGAGTCGGATACTGCCGGCATTTTGTTTTTCACCGTCTTTTACTTCATTGATGAAAATTTTAGTATTGATATTTTTGAGAAATTTCGGTGCAAGTGTGTGGTTGCAAATTGCCGTGATTGAATCAACACATTCATCGTGGCAGTAAATATTAAAATTACCGTCATATTTGCCTGAATTCATAAGAGCGCTTATTTGCCTTATTACCCACACGGCACCTAAAATATGATCGGTGTGAGAATGAGTAATAAACATTGTCTTTATGCTGTTCCAAGCTACTCCGGATTTCTTAATTGCGGATAAAATTCCGTTTCCGCCACCTGCGTCAACAAGAAGACAGTCGTTTTCGGATTTCAGAAGGAAACAGGTATTATAACAGTCGGTAACCATCGCACTTCCTGTGCCGAGCATAATAATTTTTTCGTTCATACAGCACCTCGAAAATACAGGCAGATACAAGAAAAATGTATCTGCCTGAAAATTTTATTGTAATTTTATTCTTCTGCTTCTGCAACTTTCATCATAATGGCACATTCCATTCTTTTTCTGAAAAGCTCACAGCCGTATTCGTAAATACCTGTGATTGAGCCTGTTGCATGATAAGCGTTTGCGGCACAACCGCCGCTGCAATAAAGTCTTGCCCAGCAGTCTTTGCAGTCAGGACGGGCGTATGCGTTACAAAGCTTAAATTCGTCCTGAATTTTTGTGTTTGAAACACCGTTAAAAATATCGCCGAGCTTGTACTTTTCATCGCCTACAAATTGATGACAGGGATAGAGGTCGCCCCAAGGTGTTACAGCCATATATTCTGTACCCGAACCGCAACCCGAGATTCTCTTATAAATGCAAGGGCCGCCTGTAAGGTCAATCATGTAGTGATAGAAGGTGAGCGGTCTGCCCTCTTTTTCACGCTTGAGCATTTCCTTTGCAAGAATTTCGTATTGCTCAAAAAGAACAGGCAAATCGTCATATGTAAGTGCATACGGGTCATCGGGAGCACATACAACCGGCTCCATTGAAAGCTCTGTAAATCCCAAATCCGCCATATGGAAAATATCGTTTGTGAAGTCTGTGTTATTATGTGTATAAGTGCCTCTTACATAGTAACCCTTGTTGCCTCTTTTTTTGACAAATTCCTGAAATTTCGGAACGATAATGTCGTAACTGCCCTTGCCGTTTACAGTTTTGCGAAGATGGTCATGCACTTCTTTTCTGCCGTCAAGGCTGAGAACTACATTGTGACATTCTTTGTTTGCAAATTCAATTACATCGTCATCAACAAGCATACCGTTTGTTGTAAGTGTAAAACGGAAGTTTTTGTTGTGTTCCTTTTCAATGCTTCTTGCATAGGCAACAATCTGCTTTACAACATCAAAGTTCATAAGAGGTTCTCCGCCGAAGAAGTCAACCTCAAGGTTTACTCTGCTGCCTGAATTTTCAATGAGAAAGTCAATTGCTCTCTTGCCCACTTCAAAGCTCATCAGCGCTCTCTCGCCGTGGTATTTGCCCTGGCTTGCAAAACAGTATTCGCAGTTAAGGTTACAGGTGTGAGCAATGTGCAGACAAAGCGCTTTGATTACTGTGTTTCTCTTTTTAAAGTCAAATGCAAGGTTTTCGTACTTGTCGTCTGTAAAGAGCTTTCCTTGTTCCTCAAGCTCTTTTACATCTTCAATGCAGTCGGAGATTTCTTCTTTTGTAATCTCAGGATTGTCTGCATATTTTGAAAGCATTTCGTCGATTATCTGTTCTTTTGTTGCGTTTTTGTACATTGCAATAACATCATAAGCAAGGTCATCGACTGCGTGTACACTGCCGCTGTAAACATCAAGAACTATGTTGTATCCGTTAAGTTTATACTGATGAATCATAATATCTCCGTTAGACAAAAGGAAAGCCGTTAACCCTTTGGGAAAACGGCGATAATCCTTAATAATCAAATTAAAATAGAATTATTTCTCGCTCATGCACTTTTCGCACTGCTGGTTAGCAACGCCGCAAGATGTCTTACAAGCTGACTGACATGAAGTCTGGCACTCGCCGCAACCGCCTGTCTTAACGCTCTTCTTAAGGTCACGAGTTTCGATAGTTTTAATTCTCTTCATAATAAATCAAACTCCTTGTTAGATTTTGTTAGTTTAATATTATCACACAGTCATTGATTTGTCAATCTTTTTTAACTACGCTTATGTAGTTCGTCATACCGCCTTTTGTTGACATAATCTCAACCTTGCAGGCTGAAAGATATTCAATGTAATTTATAAGTTCCTTGCTTATAATTTCACCGGGTACGATGAGGGGAATTCCGGGTGGATATGCCCAGATATATTCGGCAGAAGTTCTGAATTCCGAATTTTGAAACGGAATAGTTTCTTTGTTGAATTTGTACAACTCGCAGGCATTGAAATTTTTACCTGTATAGAGATTTTTTAACGGAACACGCTCGGTGTCGGCTCCTTTTGAAAGTTCGCTGTCAATTGAAATCAGAGCGTCTGAAAGCATATCAAAAGCTTTTTCGGTGTCACAAACAGATGTCATGACAATTACATAGTCCGAATATGCCATTTCGGTTTCAATCTGATAGTTATTTCGCAGTATTTCGGCAAGCTTTGTTCCCGAAATATTTGCGTTCGCTGTTGAAATTACAATTTTGCCGATATCATAATCAAAATCAGTATCGCTTTTATCATAAATTTTCAGATATTTTAGATTTTCAAGTTTTTCTCTGACCGTTTTAAGATTGCAACAATATTCCTTGAATTTATCTTTGCTGTTTTCGCAGAAATCAAGACATTTTTCGATTGAACTCATTAAAATATATGACGGACTGCTTGTTTCAAATACAGCCAAATTTTCAGCAAGAATTTCAGAAAGCTCGCTGTCATTTGTTATGAGCAATGCAGTTTGAGTTAATGACGGCAAAGTTTTGTGCAGACTCAATACTGCGGCGTCTGCACCGCAGTTAAGTGCTTCATCGGGAAAACTGTCCGAAAACGGAAAATGCGCTCCGTGAGCTTCGTCAACAAGTAATTTTGCTCCGTGTTTGTGACAGATTTCGGAGATTGACTTTATATCCGAAACAACTCCTTCATATGTAGGCGAAGTTATGATCACAAGTCTGATTTCATCATTGTGTTTTGTAAGTTTATCTTCTATATCGCAAGGTGAAACCGATGTAAGAATATTGTATCTGCTGTCTGTATCGGGAAAAATGTAATCGACATTGAGATTAAACAATTCTGCTGAATTATATACAGATTTGTGGCAGTTACGAGCCATTAAGATCTTGTCGCCTTGATTTGTCATTGAGCGAATTGCTGAAAGTATTCCGCCTGTTGAACCGTTAATCAGAATGAAAGCATTTTTTGCATTGTAAAGTTTTGCAGCCTTTTTCTGAATTTCATCAATAACTCCGTTTGGTGAATGGAGATTATCAAAATCATGAATTTCGGTTATGTCGATATTATACGGTATTATACCCTCTTCTGTAATGTCCGTTCTTTTGTGTCCGGGCATATGAAAAGGATATATGCCGCTTTTTGAATAATTTTTAAGCTTGTCGTACAGCATATATCCTCCGATATTTTAAATATTTAGTTTGTACCGAACTCAGCGAGTTCAAGTCCCTTGTTGTGTTCAAGCGCCCAGTTTATGCTCCAGTAGCTTGTAAAGAGCAAAAGATGATTGCCTTTAAGATCCTGAATTTTCTTAGTATCGGACGCAAGGTCGAGAGTTTTCGGATCAATGTCATCGTTTACAATCCAACGGATAAATTCATATGGGAGTGTTTCCATAATGATATCACAGTTGTACTCGTTTTGAAGTCTATATTTAAGAACATCAAACTGAAGTACGCCTACAACGCCAACGATAACTTCCTCCATACCTGCATCAAGCTCCTGGAAAATCTGAATTGCACCTTCCTGTGCAATCTGACTTGTACCCTTGATGAACTGTTTGCGCTTCATTGTGTCTTTCTGACGGACAAGTGCAAAGTGTTCGGGAGCAAATGTAGGAATTCCCCTGAACCTTACCTTGTGTCCCGGTGAACAGATTGTGTCACCGATTGAGAAAATGCCCGGATCAAACACACCGATGATGTCGCCCGCATATGCCTCGTCAACAATTTCTCTTTCCTGAGCCATAATCTGCTGTGGCTGTGAAAGACGCATTTTTTTGTTGCCCTGAACATGGAACACTTCCATATTCTTTTCAAACTTGCCGCTGCAGATGCGCATAAATGCAACTCTGTCACGGTGAGCCTTATTCATGTTTGCCTGAATTTTGAAAACAAATGCAGAGAAAAAGTCTGACATAGGCTCAACCTTTTCATTAACTGTTTCTCTTGGCAGAGGTGGAGTTGTGAGCTGTAAGAACTGTTCAAGGAATGGTTCAACACCAAAGTTTGTAAGAGCCGAACCGAAAAATACAGGAGTAAGCTGACCGTTGCGGACTGCTTCAAGGTCAAATTCATCGCCTGCACCGTCAAGAAGTTCTATTTCATCAAACAAATCCTGCTTATGATAGTAGCCTATTGTATCTTCAAGGGCAGGATCGTCAAGCGTAAGTTCTTTCTTTTCAACTTCTTTCTGACCGTTATTAGCGGTGAAAGCAAGGATTTTCTTAGAATTTCTGTCATACACACCCTTGAATTCCTTACCTGAACCGATTGGCCAGTTTACGGGATAGGTGTGAATTCCGAGAACATTTTCAATGTCTTCAAGAAGGTCAAAAGAATTTTTGGCATCTCTGTCCATCTTGTTGATGAATGTAATGATAGGAATATTACGCATTACACAGACCTTGAAAAGCTTGATAGTCTGTTTCTCAACACCCTTTGAACCGTCAATTACCATTACGGCAGAGTCTGCCGCCATAAGTGTACGGTAGGTATCTTCAGAGAAGTCCTCATGTCCCGGTGTGTCAAGAATATTTATGCAATAACCGTTATATTTAAACTGCAAAACCGATGATGTAACAGAAATACCACGCTGTTTTTCAATTTCCATCCAGTCGGACACAGCATGCTTTGCGGTTCTTTTGCCTTTTACCGAACCTGCAAGGTTAATTGCTCCGCCGTAGAGCAAGAGCTTTTCCGTAAGTGTTGTTTTACCCGCATCAGGATGCGAAATAATCGCAAAGGTTCTGCGCTTGCTGATTTCTTCTTTAAATGAACTCATATCTTTCTTCCCTTCGGAGGTTAAGTATATCCACAATTTTATATTTTACTATTTTTGGATGGTATATGTCAATAAAGAATGAAGAAAATGTGAGAAAAATAATTGCTACAAAAACTTGACAAATTTGTAAATATATTGTAATATATTGGTACAGAAGGACTTAATGTGATTTTTCCTATTTTTTCATATACCTTCCAAATCGAGGCAGAAACTTGTGTTTCTGCCTCAAAATCATTTATGAGGTTTTTTATGAGTAATTCTATCGGTCTTTACATTCACATACCATTTTGTAAGCACAAATGTCCGTATTGCGATTTTTTCAGCGGCAATGCAGATGAAAATGCTTTCGATAATTATGTGATTGAATTAAAAGATAAAATAAAATACTGGTCTGAAAAAGCCAAAAGAGATGTTGCAACCGTATATTTCGGCGGCGGTACGCCGAGTGTTTTGGGTGCAGACAGACTTTGTGATATTCTTGATTTTATCAAGTTTAATTTTAATATTCAAAATAATGCCGAGATTACGGTTGAAGTCAATCCCGACTCCGCCAAAACTATTGATTTTGAAAAAATGTATGCCTGCGGATTCAATCGCATTTCAATGGGAATGCAGACTGCTGTTGAAGATGAATTAAGGCTGCTTGGGAGAATTCACAGCATTGATGATGCAAAGACTTCTGTTGAAAGGGCTAAAAGTGCGGGATTTAATAATATTTCACTTGATTTGATGATGGGAATCCCTAATCAGACAATTGAAAGCCTTGAAAAATCAATCAGTTTCTGTGCCGATTGCAAAGTTACTCATATTTCATCATACATTTTGAAAATCGAGGAGAATACTCCGTTTTATAAGGTGCAAAATAAACTTAAGCTTGCCGATGATGATATGCAGGCTGAAATGTATCTGAAAGCTGTTGAAATGCTTGATTCTCTCGGGTACAAGCAATATGAAATTTCTAATTTTGCAAAACAGGGTTATGAAAGCCGACATAATACCAATTACTGGAGATGCGGTGAATATATCGGCATAGGTCCGTCCGCACACTCATTTTTTGAGGGCAAAAGGTTCTTTTATTCGAGAAGCATGGATGATTTTAATAACAATAAGCTGTCTTTTGAAGGTACGGGCGGAGATGAGGAGGAATTTATTATGCTCTCGCTCAGGCTGAAAAGCGGTCTTAATTATTCTGAATTTGAGGAAAAATTCGGATACACCCTCCCCTCTTACATTATCAAAAAAGCTAAAGAGTATGAAAAATACGGCTATACAAATGTTACGGATAAGTCAATCAGCTTTACACCGAAAGGTTTTCTTGTTTCAAATTCAATAATCAGTGAACTGATATAAAAAACGCTCCGAGAATAAATTCGGAGCGTTAATTTTATGTTATGAATTTGTATGTCAGATTAGTACAATGAAGAGTATGAACCGCCGCCGATGAGCGATGTAAGAACACTTGTTGCAAATGTACTTGTGTTAAATGACCACATAGTAAGTTCTGCGCCGATGAAGAATACAATCATAAATGCAACGGCAACGATGAGTGTGAGAATTAAAGTGAATAATGCAGAGTTCTTTGCTTCGGGAACATTATCTTTTACCTGATTTACAAGTGAAATAACAAGGTAAAGCATAACGATTACGAAGAAGAACAGGAACATATATACGCTGATTAACGCGCAAAGACCTGCCAAAATCCAACCGATTGATGCCGGAATAGATTCAATTGAAAATGTGATGAATGAATCAATAAATGCTTTGGCTGTGTTTTCTTCGGTTTTGTATTTCTTTACATATGCAAAGAGAATAACAGAATAGAAGCCGCCGATAAGGACAGCAGTAACAAGACTTACAAGAAGTGTTTTCGGAAAATCAAGTCCGCTCATAGAAAGCATAAGAAACATATTGCCAAGAATGAGTGCAATAAAGAAAATTGCCAAGAAAAGAGCGCCGAGAACGATGTCTTTTTCAGACTTTGCTGTTTTGATAACAGTTTTGGAATCCTTAAAGAATGAAGTGAACACAACAGGAATGTTCTTTAAAGCCTTAACAAAAGCATTTTCCCCAATGGGTGCTGTGTTATTTACGGCATAAGGCGACTGCTGTGTCTGTGGGCTTTGCGGCTGTGCATACTGTTGCTGAACAGGGTTCTGATACTGTGGCTGTTGTGGTTGAACAGGCTGCTGGTACTGAGGCTGTGCCTGTGCATTTGCCTGCTGAGCCTGTGCTTGAGCGGCTCTTGACTTTTCGCAGTTGCAAACAGCATTGTCTTCAAGCTGTGCTCCGCAATATTTACAGAATTTCATTGTGATTCCTCCAAGATAAAATAATATGTAACAGGTCTTATAGCTACCTGTTGTTTGTTTATTGAGAAGTGATAACATCAACGCTCACATTATATCACAAATTACAGCAATAATTCAATGTTTCTTACAATTTTTTAATTTTTTACACTATAGAAAATTATATGTTAAAATAATGAAATGATGTACAGTTCGCAAATAATGACAATAAAACAGCGGCAAAAACTATAAACTTTAGTTTTTGCCGCTGTGGTTTAGTAATAATACCTTATAAATTTTATATTGTAGTAATCACAGGTTGTGATGTCGTTGGTGTCAATCTCATTTATAAGGATATAATCCTGGGCAACACCTAAAAGATAGCCTGTTTTCTGAACAATTGTGTTTGCTCCCATGAGAAAATCAACGGTGATTCTTCTTCCGATTTGTGTTCGCATAAAACCGTTGTGATATCTCAGATTTTCGGCTGTTACAGGAAACGGATATTGATAATCACTCATCGACATTCCAATATTCTGCCTTATCGGCGTTGCAACGGTGGCACCGGGGCTCGCCGTTGTAGCAGGGGTTACAGGCAAAACAGGTATAGATGCATCTATTTTTTTTAAGTCCTTAATGAACGGTATATTTTGAAGACTTCCGCTGTATTTATTTATATTTTCAGGTTGTTCTTCTGATGTACTTCCGCCCTCTTCATATGCTATTTCTGCCTGTTCAAGCGAGGGATTGTCATTTGATTTTTGAACTTTTTCTGTCTTATCGGGGTGTGCAACAGACGGTGCACCCGGATTATGTCGCATAATTTCGTCAATCGCAGGAATATAACATCCGATATCCGCTGTGTTTGACGGACATGAATTGTTGAGGCAGGCTTTGTTTTTGTCAAGTCCGTAATGATGTTCGGGATTAATCTGATTTGCCGTAGGAGTTGTATTAACTGCCATATTTGAAGAATTATCCATTAAGCTATGCTCCTTTATGTTTTGGAATAAGCCTCGGTAGGCGAATAAAAGCAATGATCCCCTACCCTGTTGTAAATTACTCCGTTGTTTGACGGAAAAAATGTTGGGCAGGTATCTGAAAATGGATTAAAATAGAAAATTGAATTTCCGACAGATGAATCGGTATTGCCCGCCAATGCCCAATCGGCAATGTTATAGTGAATTTCGTCAGGGCGTATATTGTAAACATTCTGAGGATTATATTGTCCTCCGACAGTTGTTTTAAGACAGGTAAATTGATTTGGTTGTTCCATTATGGCACGGAAATCTCCGCCCTTGCTGACTCTTGCAAATTCCCCGTTTGGAACACGGGTTCGGTTTACAATTACTGATGCAACGGCACGCATTCCGTTTTCACCTTCCCCACCTGCCTCACATTTTAAAAGCCTTGCAAGCAATTCTCTTGTACTCAATGCCACCTTTTTTCACCAACCGTTATTTTATTCAATGATATTTTATGCATAAAATAACTTGTTGTTACAAAGAAAAAGCTTGCGATAAATGTGTTATTCACACAGACAGAAAATTCTGTTTTATAGTAGCAACTCAGACGGTGTTCGATAATCTTTTGAGATGCCAACTACAACATTTATTCAGATTAGCTGTTGCTGTCTACCGCTTTACTTGCTTTTGCAGGGCTATTTTGCCAATCACCGAACCATCAGATAAATTGTATGCTTTGAGTAATATTATTGATTTTTTATTGACACTATCATCAATAGTGCGTATAATGATATCAGGACCCGAATTTTTAAGTCGGCTGGGTAATTGGTACCCTGACTTCTTAAAAATATTCTGGGTTCTTTTTTGTCTAAATACTTTCTTGCTATCATAATTGTTTTCCTCTAATTTAATTATAAAATTTGCGATTTTGTTGCCATCGGTTTTATTATAATCTATATTTCCGATTGCATAAACCTTTTCTAAAGGATTATCGTCAAAAGTATTGTCGTAGATGACTAATTTGTATTGATACTTTGAGTTTTCTTCACACTCAACAAGAATTGAGTTATCATTTATTCTTAATCCCGAATCAAGTCCTGTTGACATAGCGTGCGTGAATTTCCGCCATTCTTCTGCCGTTAAGACTTCAGAGAACTTTCCACCGTGTTTAGGATTTATTACAAATCAGAATATTACCAAGTTAGAATGCAATGAATATCAAAAAGAAGTGGGACTGCAATCATAACAGGATTTTTAGATTATACTTATCAATAAATACAGGGCGTGAAAATAATTAGCCACTTGTAAATATCATATACTCGAATTTTTTGGATTTCCCCCCGACTATTGATATTGAGCAAAAAAACACCGTAATTCTAACAGAACTACGGTGTTTTTTATGGCGGAGACGGAGGGATTCGAACCCTCGTCCCTCAAGGGGCATCATGATTTCGAGTTTTATAGGTCAATGGTTGTTTAGTGATTTTTGAAGGTGGTTTCGGGCGACTTTGTATTTGCCGAAAATGCTTGATATTAAAGGCTTTTTTGGCGGTTGCACCGCAGAAATCCCGAGAAATAAGGAAAGTTCGAATAACGGCAGTTTCGCTGTTTTTGGAAAGAACAGGCACTATTTTGGAAAGAACTGCGGAAAGAACAGAATAAACATACCAACAACGGCAATACACGGGAAAAACCCACACCGACAAAAATATTTTCGAGGTGTATTGCTATGAATGAAACCGCAATCAACTGGGATTCGATTCCCGATATTATTACCAAAGACCAACTCTATCAAATCTGCCACATCAGTAAATCAACGGCTTTGTATCTGCTGCGAAGCGGAAAGATACCGTGCGAATACACGGGCAAGAAAACTCGCTGTTACAAAATCAAAAAGGCGGATGTTATTACATATCTTGAAAAGAGAAAAGTATTTCCCGAATCCTATTCCGCACCGGCAGGTTGGTACAAGGGGAATTATGCCGTCAAAATGAGCGCCGAAGTACCCGAACAGACTCTTGAAAATATGAAGCTGTATTACACGGAGCTTTTTGCACAATATCCCGATGTGCTGACCGCGAGCGAAATTTCAAAAGTAATCGGCTACGGCACAACGTCAATCAATAATTGGTGCAAGAAAGGACATCTTAAAGCATTCAAAAGAAACAATATGAATCACATTCCGAAAGTCTACTTGATAGAATTCTGCTGTTCAATATACTTTCGCACTATCACCCGAAAATCTGATTGGCATATCCGGGCGCTTCAAGAATTCCCTCGTTGGCAAGTTATACGAGGATTTAAAACAAAAGAGTGATTATTCGCTGTAAAAAGTGGCACAGATTTGGAAATGTTCACTGTAATTTTTGGCACAGGCAAAATTTACAAATTCATAAATCGCACATTCGAAAAAGAGAACCTCTTTTGATACAATTTAAGTATCAAAGGAGGTTTTTACTATGACTGACACATTATTTGAACAACTCGGCGGTGCATACACGCAACAAGGCGATTATCTACTGCCGAACCTAGCTTTACCGGCGGAAAAAGAAACGGGTAATATCGGCGTGTGGGCATTAAGGCACAAACGATATTTGAAACAACATCATAAGGTGCTGTACTATAATTTACTCACATCCGGCAAGCTCCATTCCCACCTCGCCGATACCGAAGAGCAGGCACAACAACTTTTTCTCCGGCTGGTAAAAGAATACGCCGAAAAAGAAGGCGTAACCGAACAACTCAAATCCGCCGACCCAATGGCTTGGGTGCGGCAAATGAACAATATCCGTAGCAGAGCGGCTGAGATTATCAACGAAGAGGTGGTGTTTGAATAGGTATCTAATATATAGAAAAGCGACAACTGGGAGACCTGCTGTCGCTTTTAACATATTTACTGATGGTCAAAGTTATTATATTATTTTATGCCAATATTGTTATACCGCTGTTACAAGTTCCAACACATCAATTGTAGTTGAAAATACACCTATGGTAGCACCATTTGAATCAAAAAAATTCAACCTCAAAATTAGTGCCATCGTATTCTAAAACGATAGTGCCTTCAGTTACAACTGGCAAATCGTTATAATTTGCAGTCAATCTTACGACATCTAATTCTTTCATTTTCCTACTTAACCTCAACTTTTTGTAGTTTCTCAGCTTTATAGGCGATAACATAAACAGTATAAAGATAACTTTTAGAAATCAAACGCAAAATATTTAAAAGTTATCTACCCGTTTGATTCATTCAGCATATTCAAAATATTAAGTAGGGGCTTAAAGCCAGTAAAATCAATTTTTTCGTAATTTTGAAATATGTATTTGGAAAATATATCTTTGTTATAATACTTTTGTGGATTTTCGTCCTTCCTAGAAAACTTTCTGCCTCCAATTTCAATATTTAAAGTTTCTTCAGAAAAAAGGTCTTCCAATTCACACTCGCTTTTACCCAAAGGTAATGGAACGGATACCAAATTTAACTTGCAGTTTGGTTCTAATAGCACATAATTTTCTTTTTCAAGTTGCTCTTTTTTTAGCTCACACAATTCGGTATAGCCGATAAACTTATTCAGCGGGCGTTTGGTATTCTTTTCGTTATCAAACAGCATAATGGTCGGGTGCGGCGAGAACTCAGTTTTATATTTTAGAAAATAATTGCAGAGATTATCTAATCCATTTTTACCAACAAAATAGTTATATAAGGATTTCATCGCATCAGCACCATCTAATCCCATCCCGAAGAAATAACTCCAATGCCTTGATCGTGAAAAGAAAGATAAATGATAGCGAAATTTTCCATTTGAATCTTTTGTAATTAATTTGGGATATTCTTTATATAAACTTTTGAGTGCAGCTTTTATATATAGCACGTCAGTTTTTCCTTCTGTAATTAAAAGCATTTGTTTGTTTGCAACGAAATATTTATAGAAAAGAAAATTCCTATAATCAGTTTCTTTCCCGGATAGTGAGCGATAATTATGTTTTGCACCGCTAATATCATGCTTATTACAGTAAAACTCTATTTGATCTATGAACGACAACCTACCTTCAAGTTGTGCAATCGTCCCATTTTCGCCATCTACCTTAAATTCCCCTGTCGTATACAAAGTGTGCAACATGGCTCGTGTTGCTCTATAAAAATCACGTGGAATATTTATTTTCTGATTGACAACTAGTCCTGTTACCATTTGGCGTGAATCACGATATATAAGTCTAGTTTTTTCTTCATTTATTGAAAATCCGGATTTTTCGATTTCTTTTTTTAGAGCTTCAAAAAATTCATCTTTTTTATCTAAAAAATCCTTATTATTGGTTGAAAAAGTTAGATCATCTGCGTATCTTGTATAATCTAATTTATATTTTTTTGCAATTTTTAACACATGAATATCAAGCGCTTGACAAATTAAATTAGTAATTATAGGAGATGAAGGTGCACCTTGTGGCAAAATACCCTTATAACATGCAATTTGAGCGATAGTTACTGCAACTTCTTTAGGCAAGTTGAAGTAACGATTTGATAAAAAATATCCAAAAACCCTACCAAAGTGAAATGAATTAAAAAAGTTGTTTAAATCAACGCAAAAAATAAACCGCTTATTTTTGTGGATTCTAGCATTAGAAACAATACTTTTATTTTTTTCAAAAGCATGAGAAATATTAGCCTTAATGCCGTTTTCTTTTCGAAGTAGTGTCTGATATTCGTATAGGGCATTTGTTAATTTGCGTTGTATAATCTTTAGTGCACCCGAGGGAGCATAAATATTACGCAAAGTTCCATCTTTTTTGGGTATATCAAAAGAAGAGTAGAAAGACTCTACTCTTGCTTCAAAGAGAACATATGTCAATGTTTTTCTCTGTATTCCTAAAAAGTCCGCCAGTTGGTTACGTGATTGTATTTCATTAAACTTCATTCTTTTTACCTCGAAAAAGAAATAAGCGTGCAACAACTCATTACGCAAATAGCATATAACATCAATATATGATGATCTAAAAAGCGATAAAGAGGCAAACTCCCTGCCATTTTAGTCAACGCTTGCGAAACACAAGCACAAAATCTTGTTGCACGCTTATTAAATTATACCACTTTTGAAACAACTTTTCAATTCGATGAATTGAAAACTAAAGAAAATATTTTGTTATGCGATTAATTATAGAAGGTGGCAGAAGTTCAATTTACATAAAGTACCTAAAATCATAGGATTTATCAAAAAGGACTTCATTTTGTTTGGACATTCTCGAAAGAACTTTGGCAAAATCTAGGGTAACAGGTAATGATTTATACAAACTATCTCCGCTGTTCCAGTTCATTTTAGTCAACATTAGAATTTCTTCTGCTAAAATTCCACCTTCCGATTGCCCCCAAAAGCGTTTGACAACCAGTGGTGCTGGAATGCCTCGTCCACCTTTGAAATAATTATATGAACCAGTCCATTCAGGTATATTAAGAGAACCGTGCGTCCAAATTAAAAAACTATCTTTATTGGTTGGTATTACAGTGCCTCGTTTAATAGCAAAATTTTCTGCCTGTTGAGTTGCTTGCATACCAAAGCGGATAGCTCGCCACGGAGAATGCTCTTGAATCTGCAACAATTCAACATCCACACCTTCGAAAGCCTGTGTTATTCCGATTATCTCTTCTTTCATAAAAGGTGTTGTTTTGTGAATTACCACACGATTGAGCTTAGCCGTAGGACAGCAATGATAATAGCTTTCTCGTAACTCTATCATCATTTCACGAGCTTCATTTCTGTCCATATAAGGATTTGATTTTTCAAAAAAGCAAGGGTTTTTAATTTTTCTTAAAATCATTCTAATACCAGTTCCAGTAGAATCAAATAGTTGACTACAGCCAATGCAGATACCCTGCTTTTCGGACTTTGCATATCCAATACCTATATATGCCGTGTCATCTGAAATTGATCTAGGGTGCCATAGTATACCTTGTGATTTAGCATAAAGGCTTGTTGAGAGGCCCCAAAGAACTTTACAAGTATCATAAGCATTAGTTGAGCGTTCTTCGATAAATTGAACACTAATTCCTTTATCAGCGGCGTAAAGTTTAATTGCATCGTGCAAATTGTAATCGTCTGAACTATCCGGAGATTCTCTAAATCGCGCAAAAGATGTTGGTACAAAAATGACCATAACATCGAAATCCATTGCGTTTTTTGCTGCACGGTCAATCCCCCTCTTAATAAAAGCTGCGAAATCTTGAATTGTGAGTTGTTCGGTTGCTTTAGTTGGATAGGTTATACAAAGATTCGGGTCCGCACTGCTCGGAATTAGAAGCGGCCTTTGATATATCTTTTCAAATCCGGCGTAGTCTGGTAAAAACTTATCTTTGCCGTTTGATTTAGATGAATTATTTAATTTATTTAAATGTCCGATTATTTTATTAAGATGCTCCTTAGGTGAAAATAAAGCTAATTGTATTGGTCTTTGAAGGCGAGAATCATTAATGTACGAACAATCTAAAGGACCATATTGTGAAAGACCAATCAACTGATTGGTTGATGTATGAGACATATCAGTGTCTGAAAAACACATAATTGGCTCGTTATATTGATATGCGTTTAGTTTAATCCATTCTTTTTCTCGGTTTTCGCCGCCTGAGCTTAAAGGAATAAATGTAAACTTTAATTCAAAAAGACCATTTGTAAACGAAATAGTTCTTTTATTGGATAATGTACTCTGCCATATACGAAGTTTTTCATTATACTGTTTATTATAAATTCTTGATAATATCCTATTGGATTGAATTTTATATTCATCGTTAGAAACTTGTTTACCGTTTTCTTTCAGTATATGTATAGATGGCAAGAGAAACAGATAAAATTCTCCAGCTGAATATTCGATTGCCATTTCGATAGCATCAAAAACCGCATAACCACTATCGGTCTTTTTCGTTTTCGCGTCGTAGTATTTATTACGCTTACAACATTGGAAACCTCGATTAAGCATACTGCTTTTTATAAGATCGTATAACATACCCGTGTAAACAGAATCCGATTTTTTCAATAGTCGCTCTTCTGGAAATGTTAATGTGATATCCGATTTGATATGGTTGCCAAAAGTTGAAATTAGTCTCTCAGAAGACTCAAAAGAGTATATTTGTCCATTATACAATGACGCTATACACTTATGCGGATTAATAATTGATTTCAGTTCTGACCAACTAATAATATCAGTTTTAAAACAATTGCACTGAGGAATTGAATCGGCTTTAAATGCATTTAACTTGATGAATTCTTTTATACGATTGCCAGAAAATAAAAGTTCAGAACTTGCTTCAATATCGGCACTTTTTTCTTCAATAAGCTGATTTGAAAATCCTAACGATTTATAAATTGAATATAAAAGACTATCAAACTTGCTAATTTCAACAATATCAGCGATTTTACCACCTGATTTAGCACTTTCGATAAGCGCAGAAACTCGTTTAGATACTGGAACGCCTTTTAAGGTTGTCCAATATAATCCCTTAGAAATAAAATTTGGCTCAGCTATATGTTTTTCAAAAAACGACATAATGGATTCATCGTTGCCAGAATAACCTATAACTATCATACCTCGATTTGTAAGACAGTGAAGCCAGTGCTCCTGCAAAGTGCTTTCTAATTTTTGTAATTCATCTTCTGTATTTTGCAGATTATCATAGCGAAAATCACCATGTAATTTGCATACGCCAGGATATGTAGGGTTGAAATTTTTGATGCTATTCGAGTTTGTTGAGCTACATACTAAGAGCTCTTGCTGGGGATTTATGATATTAACGGCCGTCTCCGTCAATGCGTCAAAATTGGTAGTCCAAACTCTTTTAACTTTATTTTTAATCATCATATCTGCCAAACATAAATATCCTAAGGAAGGATTATGTCTTGTAACTTTTGACTCAATAAAACGCTTTCGTGCAATGCAAGAGTTATAGCATTCCTGAAAATAAAATGAGTATTCATTTGATGCGTATTTAGGAGGATAACCGCCTTTTTTATCAAAATAATCTTGCAGAAATTTTTGTGTGGATGGTAGTTTTAAATCTTTGAATTTTTCGGTGGAAACGTGATTCTCAATACAGTAAATTTCTCTTTTGAAAAACCATATTAAATCTCCTCCGGTTGGTATACCGGAGTTAACGGATGCACCTGCCCCTAGAAAAAAGTCAACTTCTCCGTTTTCCATTACAGAGAAATTTCTAATTAATTGTTCCTGAGAAATCACAAGTATACCTCCTTATAGGTAATAAATTGACTATTATATAATTATCTGTTTCACCGAATTCACTTCACTTTTCTCGACAAAAACATTGTCTTCAAAAAATTCTGCGATAATAAACCTCGCTCGGAGGCATCAAACACAGAAATGTTTCGACATATTACTTTATCCGTATCAATAATAGCTTCATCGACTTTTATCATTTGATAACCTACTTTTTATAGTCTAACAATTAGCAAACCGGTTCATTATGCTCCTGGATAAATGCAAGTCGTTTTTGATGTAATGTTTCAATTTCTCCAACTTTGGCAACATACGCATAAATTCTTATGGATTGCCAACCGGTTACTCGGCATCCCCATTCATTAAGAGTGATTTTTTCGCCATTGAAATCAACGTATTTTTCATCAATTAATGTTGCAACGGATTCGTCCGGTTTTAGGGTCAGATAAATCTTATCACCTTTTTTAATAAGCCCAAACTCAATTAACTTGTCCATTTTAGGTAAGGAAGCTTCAAGTTTTTTGTTGTTAGTTTTTATCTGTGAAATATCTATATCTGGTGTTGGTAAACAATCGTCAACGATAGTATTTATTAAATTTTTGCCTCTTTCGACGATGTTATTGTATGTATTAAAATCATCATATTCCGGTAAATCAATAGCCGTGTTTTGTCTACCGGAGTTTTTATCTTTGTAATAGATCCTTAAGTTACCTATCTGATTTAAGATTTTGCGTGTGAAAGTATCATAATCCATACCCGTAATGATCTCGCTTGGGAAATCGTTGCCATCTTTTAATACTAAGGAATCAGATGCATCTTTATAATATTTGAATTCATTAGAATCTTTATCCGGGGTTTGAACGAGTAAATGATCAAGACTAAATGCGGAACTAAACGAATTTAACAATGTATATGCTTGGTCATATGATATTTTTGTTTTACCGGATTCGTCTTTTGACGTTGAATCATATAGTGCAAGCAATGAAATTGTAAGTTTTTTATTTTGCTCATAAGCGTCCATCGATGTTAAATCAGATTTCAGTTTATCCGCTGTGACACCTTGTTTCACAAGTTCAGCAGCAATAGTATTGATAATTAAATCCTTTGAAACTTTGTTAGTAGTATATATGTCGTTCATAATACTAGAAAATAATGTAATTGCATCTTTACTATCACGACTGCTGATAGTGAGAAATTTCATCATAAAACTTATTGTTTCGGAAACGATATCTACTACTGCTTCTTTATTTATATTTCCTTGTTTGTATTCAACCAATGTGCGCAAGAAGAGGGCTTTAGGATGTTTATATGAGATTTCCGTAAAAATCTTATAATAAAACCTGAATTTATTGTTCTTAACTAAATTATTTGCTTGTTCAGCAGATGATAGCATTTTGTAAAAGTCAACCTTATCGTACATATCATCCAAAAGCTTTTTAAGAGCTTCAGCTTCATTAGTTTCATTAAAGTATTGTAACAATCTGCTTTGGCAAATTGACTTAAAATTATTGATGTTTATATTTTGCCTGTAAAAACATAAAAATGCTTTGATATAGTTATACAGATAATCGTAAAGATTATCTTCAGTTTTAATGATTAACTGACCCCACTTATCAAGATAAGTGCCGTATGAAGCTTCATCTAATTTTGAAAAAATATAAGTCTTTATTAGGTCGATTTCTTCGAGTTTTTTACCTTTACTGTTGATAGATTCAAACATCGAGAAAACCTTGTTTGCTTTGCAGTTGGCTTCAATCACAATAAACTGAATATACTGCAAAATATAGTCAGCAAAGTCAAGTATTTTCCCTTGGTCATCTGCAGATATTTCTTTTTGGAGAGTATTATATATATGCTTATAATTAGAAATTACACGTTCTTCAAAAGTAGAAGCACAATGATAATTATCACAAAAATTAATTACGGTTTTTGGGTTATCAAAACAATGGTTGTACAAATCGGAAAAACATTTTTTCTCGATGCTATTGAGAGTGACTGCTGTATATTCTTTGTGATATGTTCTATTGACATATTTCCAAAGAGCCTCTTTAATGTTGTTAAGAGTCTTATCTGTTTCACTAACCCCCATAGTTAATGACAATGTGTACAATGCCATTAATATAAGTGTAAATGTTGTAATTCTTTGTTGACCATCAATTATATCGTATTTTGTAATTAATCCGTTAATCTTATCATTTTTGTCATAGACAATAATATTGCCAGTATAATATCCCTCGTCCTTGCTATCGGATTGATAAGCTTCTATAATATCATTCAACAAAACTTCAACTTGTTCCTTATCCCAAGAATAAGGACGTTGATAAACTGGAACATCGTACATACATTTAAATAGGTTTTCTAAATTCCACAAATGTGGGTCAAGTGCTTTTCCTGCCATATTCTTTCTGCCTTTCATCATCGTTTTGAATTGTTTATGAATGCCTTCCAACAAATTTTCTTATGAATAGTTTTAAACACGATTAATTCATTTCAAGCATTAGAATATTCATATTATGATTACTCTTCAAAATTTTTGTGTACTTAAATGTGTTTGCTTGAACTATGACATGTTTTAGTGAACAATATGCAGTTTGTAAGCATTAGTCATTGCACAAGAAAAATAATTGTTACATGTTAATAGTAATTTCATCATTGCATCTAAGCGTTTGGAAAGAGTCCTCATAACTTAAAACACCACTATTTACCTTTTCGGCAAATAATAGAAGATTTTTCGAATTTAAAACTCCGCCATCATAATCAGTCCTATTTTTGATATATTGGATATTATCTCTATAATGTCCTCTAAATTCAGATGAAATAAAAAGATAACTAAATGAAGATACATTTTCTCCAAAATGCTCCCACCACTGGTTAGGGTTTAAATCTCCTCTATTTTTATTTTCTTCAATATATCTAATCATCTCATCAGCTTGGGTGATTGGAAGATTATAACCGTTGGAATAAGCCTTTGTGTCTACAATTACACCGTTAGTATCTTTATAGAATAGACCATCTGGTCGCCTTGCTCCACCAAGATGCAAACCTTGATAATTCAGTTCATCTGTAAATAAAGACATTGTTTCCAACTCAAATTCTCTATTAGAGCTGTTATCATATGACAAGTCAAGTAAAACAAGATATCTATGATTAACATTGCGAAGTTGCTCCCTAACTTCGTCTTTTATGACTGATATATCCGTTCTTTGTGTGACAGCATCAATATCATTCGGAATACTTAAGTTGGAAATTACATCTTTAATTAAGAATCCGTTTGCAGTTCTATCTATTTGAAGTCCGATTGAAATTAAGCTGTTGATATCATCAGCTATCGTTGCTTCATTTAACTCATATCCATTTTGATATAAGTAAGACTTAATTTCTTCAATAGTCCTTCGCGTTGATTTTATCGATTGAATAATATAGTATCTTCGATTTCTTAAATAATTGGCATCTGGAGCAGCTGTTGCAAGCATATTCCAAAAGACTCGTTTTGTTGATCTTCCGTGTCTTGTCCTTCCCATAACTCTATTGAGATATGATTGTCCTCTTTGGGTTATCATGTAACTTTGCCCAATTGTAGTTGTATGTGGAGCACCCAAATAGTTTTCTGTTACTTTTTTTGGCACTTTTGCAACCCAGCCAATTTGACATAGCCACCCGGCAATCATACGCGCATATTTATCACTGCTACCCTCAAAGTTCTGTCTTATTTCAGTTCTTTCTGTGGGAGTTGTTGCAGTGTCAATTCCTCCAACATATAGTGATTGTGAAACTGATGTAAATCCAGCTTCACCGATAAAGCCTAATTGTCTTCCTATTTCAAACTTTGTTAAATGGCCTTGTTCGGAAAGTAATTGAAGAATTCGACATGCAGGGGGATAAGACAACATGGCTTCGCCAAATAAACTTTTTTCCTCATCACTTCCATTATCTGATTCTGCAAATCGTTGACCTAAATCAGAAACTTTGCATGTGTCACTTTCAGAGTTGTACTCTATAAAGCCAAGAGAGACCGCCCATCGAATAAAGCATTCTGCTTGCCAATCTCCTTGATAAGGTTTGTTTTGTCCATTTGGCAATCTTTTCTGTGCCGGAGTTGCTATTTGTGCAATTCCCGAACAAGCGGCATTTCCGCGACCGCCTTTTGAAACAATCTCTCTTGCTTGGTCAATACTGTATCCAAACATGTTGACATTTTCTTCCACTGTTAGTTGTTTTCCGCTACCAAACCCTTTGAACAAATCATATGGCACACTATTGCAGTTTTCTCCGGTAATAGCATCTATGAGTTCATATTTGTTAAATCTATCCGGGACAAAATTGGGAATAAGTTCTTCTCGCAATCTTTGATTCAATCTTGATTCTGGAACAATCGAAAGTATAACACTCTTTAAATTATCAAAAGATCCTCCATCTTGAATCCAACCAAAAGTTCTACTCATTTGTAATCAACACCTCTCTTGTTTCTGATTTTGTGTTTATTAAATGATAACTACTGTTATTATAATTACAATCTAAATTATGAACGGTATACTTTTTTGACCATTCTGTCAGTATAACATTTGTTTTACCTTTATGTATTAATACATTTGACATAGCAAATTTAATTCCCTTAGCAGACAAATCATCTAATAAATTGATTAAATCAATATCATCCTGAAAACACCACCCGTTAAAGCCTCTTTTTCCATCATTGTACGAACCAGTGCTTATACTGTAAGGAGGGTCACAATACACTAAATCTCCTTTTTGTAGTATTGAGTAATCAAAATTCCTAAAGTCCACACTGGAAAAATTATAATTATTAATTGTTTCCATAAACGAAGATAGCCTTTTTCTTATTGAATCGTTAAAGCTACTTCTATTCTTTCCAAAAGGGTTATTGAATTCGTGGCTTGAATTGAATCTCAATTGATAGTTAAAGCTATAGTTCATAAGAAGGTATAAGTCGAGAGGATCTTTATCAGAATTGTTGTAATAATCTCTGAAATTTAAATAGCCTTCTAAATTTGTTTTGCTTAATCCAAACTTCAAAATTTTTGAGTCAAGTATAGTTATCAGCAAGTCGTAGTCAATTTTTTGAAAAGATTTATATATGTCAATTAGATGATAGTTTACATCGTTGCAGTAAACTGTATTACAGTTTGTTGGGCTATAATTAATAGCAACATCAAGTCCACCAGAAAACAAATCCACAAAACAATTCGACTTGGGCAAAAGTGGAATTATTTGATCCAGTAATCGGTATTTGTTACCTATGTAGTTCATCGGACTTTTCAAATAAGCCATATTACTACCCCTCCAAATTTATAAAATAGATTTGTTCCTTTAGCCCGATTTTATTGTTAGGAATTTTACTTTTATATCTTCTGTATGGATATTCATACAGTTTTACAGTTCCAAAATGATTAAAAAGAGATATCATTTCTTTTGTGCCTAGTAACCCTTCATTATTGTAACTGACTATCGCATATTTTGATTGAAGATTGTGAAATAAAGACTCAAAAGCTTGTTTTACGGAAGACTTTGAGCAGAATGCTGATTTTTTATACGGTCGCATTCCTGTTACACCATTAATAGCTGGCATATCATATTTTGCTATTGTCTCAAGAATATGATAGTTTGCAGAATATTCCCTTTGATTATATGGGGTATCAATATATACCAAATCAAACTTTTGAGATTTGCATAGTTCTATTGCATCCATATTGTAAGATTCACAAGTTTTGTTACTATTGATTATTTCTATGGGATTTATTTTAAGCTGATTATAAGTTCTTTTATCCCAATGTTTCAAATAGGCAGCATACACACCTGTTATATTTGCAACATATGGAACAGCAGAAATTAGGCAGGCAAGCAAATAATAATATTCGCTTTCAGTTATTTTTTTGTTTTGCAACCATTCTTCAATTTGCTGCCTAACAGCATCTATTTTTAAAGCGTTGTTTTGCTGAAAATACATTCTATTACATGAATCATTAGGTGTATAATTTTTGTAAATAAAAGCCGTACTTTTATCTATTTCGGTTGAAATGTTGTTTAGATATTCAAAGACATCAATTCCGGCTAAACCATCAAAATTTGGAGCTGTATTTAACTCAGTCATCCCTCTAACAAGAGCATAGCTCATATACATGATATCGTTAGAAATTACTTTTTTCCCTTGTTTTTTAAAATGCTGAGATACTACACCAGAACCGCAAAATAAATCACCAACAATAGAAATATCATCATCTATATTTTCGCATATAACGCTGTCAATTTGATTTAGCATTAAGCTCTTTCCGCCAATAAAGCGCATAATAAACATATCTCCTATTTTAATTCTTTCGTCTTAAAAGTTATATAACCCATGTAGTAGCTGTGGTCGATGCATTATATTTACTTCGCAGCTATATTACACTAACACTTCCCATTTGCCGTCTACTCTGCGGACATATTGTTACTCTTTCAGAGAGCTAATAATTCGCTTAATACTTCTGACGGACTTTCCTGTATGTTATGCAACCTCAGTTTGCTTAACACACAGGTCCTATTTTATTAAATCTAATACAGCAAGTTATTCCAAAGTGCCAATTTGGCACTTTGGGACTGTATAGCGGCACTTTGGGATTTTACAATTCTTCCGTCTTAAAGGTTGTATAACCCTCATAGTAGTAGCTGTGGTCGATGCCTTTCATATAGACCTCACGGCTGTTTATTTCGTCTGTAAGCGCACATTTTAGTAAGACTTTGATTTCCACATCTTTAATCGGGCTACGCTCCATTGCAAGGAGATAATCTTCTTTGTCAACCTTGCTCCAATCGACAACCTTGCCGATTTCGTTCTTTAAGATATGGTCAAGCCAAATGCGGGTGCTGCGACCGTTACCCTCACGGAACGGGTGGGCAATGTTCATCTCAACATACTTTTCAACGATCTCGTCAAAGTTTGACTGCGGCATTTTATCGATGTTCTCAAGTGCCGCTTGCAAGTACATTAAAGGCGCAAAACGGAAATTGCCCTTTGCAATATTGACGGTTCTGAGTTCGCCTGCGAAGTTGTAAATATCTTCAAAGAGATATTTATGGATTGCTTGCAATGTAGAAAACTTGCCGGCAGGAAGATTATCTAAAATACATTTTTCAAAAAGTTCAGCAGCCTTTTTCTTGCTGATGCGCTCTTCTTCACGGGCAAGGTCGGCAGAGCTTGTCAGCCCTAATTTATTTTCAAGTGCCATAGCGCACCTCCAAAATCAATTATAGTATTTTTGACATTAAAACGATTACAACTACAATAATTAGAATACCTACTAAAAATGTCATACAACCGGCAACCTTTGGGGATGATTTCTTATGATTAGCAGTCGGCTGAGAATATGTGTATGTAGGGGATTCCGGCTTATGATTTTGTACTAGTTTTTGAGCCGGGCGAGGTTTGGTGGCTTTTGAATACAAAGCGAGAGGATCGGTTTGATTCATTATGCGCGAATAAAAATCGTCAAGCCACTCAGTATCACTCGGTTCGCACATATTTTGCTCGGTGCAATCAGGTTCATGTGCTATTTGGTTTCTAACCCAACGGTAGTGTTTCAGTTGTTTTAAGTCGTCATCCCAACCTCTTACAAGATAAGAACCACGGGGAGTATTTATCATTTCATCAATATAAGCGGATATACGCCTATCGTCATTTAATACTTCGCCGCATAATCTTTCAAGATGTTTATACGATTCAATAAAACCCATATTGTACATCTCCGAAACTTACTTATCCGCCGCAATACCGGATTTCATCCAAGCGTCTACTTCGCTGACCTTGAATTTCCAAAGGCGACCAATTTTTGCGGCGGGCATATTTCTTTTTTCTATCCAAGCGAGTACGGTGTCACGGCTTACGCCGAGGTATTCGCAAATTTCTTTCATTGAGTACCAGCGTTCGATGTTGGAATTCATTAAATTATCCTCACTTTCGGGTAGATATATTTATACAATTTTAGTATATCATATTTTAGCCATAAAATCAAGGATTGTTGCGGATTTATAAGGAAAAGGCAAGAAAATATTATAAAAGCGGAACTGCTTCTGTTACAGTTCCGCTTTGGTAAATCGGTTGTTTATTGACAAAGAATGGTTATTCTTTCTTCTTCCTATTCGGAAAGCTGCCCTCAAGCCATTCTTCAAACTCCGCAAGGGTGATTTTGCCGTCGGAGCATTCATCACGCTTTGTCATTGCCTGATACTTCCACTTTTTGAAATCAGGCTCTTTAATCTGCCTTACACGAACACGGGCGGCATAGCGCTTATAATACTTTTGATATAACGGAATGGCGGCATTGTCCGCTATTTTCTTTTTATAGTTTTCTTGTGCGGCTAAGTCCTGGCAGTTGCGGGTTTCGCCCTCGGCAATGCGGTCGCAGTAGTTGGTGTCATAGTTGCCTTTCATAATAAAATACTTACCACAGCGTTTGCATTTACGCATTCCGATATCGGACTTCAACAACTGTATCAGTTCAAACTCAATTTGCTGTTCAATGCTTTCACAAATACAGGTTTCGTACTCGTCGGCTTGCATTGCAGACAGGGAAATCATTTCCGGCATAGTAAAGCCGAGTTTATCCAAATTCTTTTGAACGCTCGGTGAAACTTCAGAAGCGGCAGCCATTTTTATATCCAAATCAGAATCACTTTCTACACAGCCCTCAAGTACATTTTCCACCTGATGTTCTGCGTCAACGATGCTGATGCTATACACAATCGTTCGCTTTTGCTCTGTCGGCAATCCGTGGTTACGGCAGTAGCCTGCAAATCTCGTTTTGTGAGTTAGGCTATTGAAAAATCCGTCGCAAAAATTCTCGTCAAATGTCGCCTCGATTAAATGCAATAGATTGTTTTGTATTTCTTTAAGGTAGTGGTAATAGTCTGTCAACTCCTGCTTTGAGCAATGAAGCAGAATCGGCGGAAATTCCGCTGTAAATAGCGAAGCTTCTATCAATGGCTTAAAGCGTTTTTGCGTTTCGGTTAAAGCCAAATAATAATAAAATTTCTGTTCTTTTTCGGTCAGTAAAGAAATATCAAGACTTGTCTCATCAGGCAAGTCTTTATTTGTGCGATTCAGGCATTCATTATACGCCGAATCAAAATCAGCATAGAGAAAATTCAAAATTCCTTCGCCCGGTGAAAAAAAGACAGAAGCGGTGTTCATCGGTGAGATATAAGTTCTGCTGTCGCCCATAGGAAGAAAGTCAAATGCAGAGTTTATTTTTTGCGTAACGGCTCGCAAACAAGAGAGCGTATCGGCAGTATCCTGCTTAATTTGAGCAAGTTCACCGTCCGACAAAACAAATTCTTTTTTGCCGGTAACAGCCAAAGTAATCGCTTCTCGGTTATCGACTTCGATAGCGTTATACAGCTCAAGAAGTTTTGAATAGTTGTACTCGTCGTTTACGGAAAATACGCAAGATTTTTCGTCGTTCGTTACGTGCCATCTGTTTGGAGCAAATCCAAAGGACACGGCACTGTATTTATCTTCTGTTTGGAGTAGGTTTTCGCTCATTGCTAAGACCTCCATTTTAGAAAATGAGAATTTTTGAATAATTAGCAAATCCATATCACTACAAACAACATTATACAAAAGTATTGCCTTCGTGTCAATACACCGCTATAATAAATTTGTAAATCAAGATTGCGCAGTATTTGATTTTCTAAAATTGAATGACCGTCCGAATGGGATATGACTTTGCGATGATACGAGCAGGGCAACGCCGCTGAGATGGGGGCAGGGATAACAAAAACGACTTTTGGGTAAAACGGCGAAAAGGCAACAGAAAGAGTCCTCCTTTCGACTGTTGCCTCTTACATAGCTGTACAGACTGTGCAGCTTTTTTCTCACAAAGGAGGTTAAGAAGATGAGAAAAACAGAATTGAAAGAGCTTTACAAGATGATGTTCCCGGACTATCCGGACATTGTTACAGTAGCTCAGCTTCAACAAATGCTCGGTGTAAGCCGACACTTGGCATACGACTTGATTAACAACGGATATATCTCCGGCGTTAAAATCGGAAACGCTTTTAAGATTCCGAAGGTCAATGTCATCAATTATGTTATGGAAGAAGGTGTGAAGAATGCAAGTTGAGAAGCTGAAAACGATTGATGCGGACACGCTGCTGTCAACGCCAATGAGAAAAACCCTATTTGTGGTTGACGGCTTGATACCGCAAGGACTCAGTGTGCTTTCGGGTTCAAGTAAAATCGGCAAGAGCTGGCTTATGCTTTGGCTCGGCGTTCAAGTGGCGAGAGGACAGCCTGTGTGGGAATTTGAAACCCACAAGAGCGAGGTGCTTTATCTTTGCTTGGAAGATACTTACGCAAGAATACAAAGCCGCCTGTATCAAATCACAGACGAAGCACCGCCCGAACTTCACATTACCACAACAAGTTTACAAATCGGCAACGGCTTGGAACAGCAAATCGAACAGTATCTTTCCGACTTTCCGAAAACAAAGCTTGTCATTATCGACACCTTTCAAAAGGTACGAGATTCAAAAAGCACCGGCGGAAAAAGCGGAATGTATGCAGGCGACTATGACGATGTTTCGGCGCTGAAAAATATTTCGGACAAGTACGGCATCGCTGTTATGGTTGTTCATCACGTCAGGAAGCTGAAGGATATCAGCGACCCATTCAACGAGGTGTCAGGCTCCACCGGTATCACAGGTGCGGCAGATACGAATTTTGTTTTGAAGCGCAGCCGTGCTAACGAAACCGGAACGCTGCTTGCCACCGGTCGAGATATTGCATATCAGGAGCTGACCTTGAAGTTTGACAACCGCAGTCACTTGTGGGAATTAGTCGAGCGAAAAGATATGGAGGATATTCATCGTGAAGAAATTCCAAAGTTTGTTTTCCGGCTGGTTGATTATATTTCGGAAGTAAAAGAATGGCGAGGCACGGCAACGCAACTTATAACGCAGGTGAACGAAACCGAGGTTACACCGAATGTCGTGACCAAAATACTTGCCCGATTTTCTTCGGAAGTTTTTCAGCCACAAGGCATCGAATACAAAACAAAACGCACCGGCACGAGCCGACTGATTTACTTAAAAAAAGAATGACGGCAATGACGGCGATGACAATGAATCCGCTATATAGGAAAAAGCCGTCACAGCCGTCACTATCGTCACTTTTTGAGAAAGTGGATATAAGGCTATACAGGTAATGCCAATCCGTAAGGATAGCGAGCATAGGTTTTGTGTTGCCTTTGAAACCCACAAAACCGGCGGCAAATTGCCGAAAGGGACTTGCCGCCCCTGTAACCCCGATTTTTAGGAGAAAGGAATGAAAATATATGAGACAAAGAACAACTGCAATCAATATCCGAGTGACTGAGGGAGAGAAAAGAAAGATGGAAACTGCCGCTAAAAAATGCGGACTTTCGCTCTCTGCTTACCTTCGAAAGCTTGGCTTGGGCAAGGAAGTTCAGGCAACTTTGCCACAGGAATTTTACGAAGCTTACCGAGGTTTGACCTCACTTCGTGACAATTGGAAGTCGCTTTCAGAAGCCAATGTAAATGCAAACTTCAACGATGTTGTGAGCAAATTATTGAAGGCTTATCACTCAATCGGTGAGCCGGAAAGCGCAAGTGATTCGCCGTGGCAGTAACAAAAATATGGGCTGTAACCGACAGCGTCAGCCGTGTTTTAAGTTATGCGGCGAACCCGGACAAGACGATTTACAGCGATATTTGCAAGGCACTTCACTACGCAAGCTACGAGAGAAAAACTGTAATCGGTGAAGAAAATGCTATGTATGTGACAGGCGTAAACTGCACCGCTGAAACAGCTTTTGACGAGATGAAAGCGGTACAAGAACGCTTCGATAAGACGGTCGGCAATGTGGCTTATCACGCATATCAGAGTTTCAAAACAGGCGAAGTTACACCTCAGCTTGCACACAAACTCGGCGTAGAGCTTGCAAAAAGAATGTGGGGCGATCAGTATCAAGTGCTGGTCGCTACGCACTTTAACACCGGCACATATCACAATCATTTGGTCGTCAATTCGGTGAATATGTGGAACGGTAAGAAGTTTAACTGCAACGAGGGAGCATACTGGAAACTGCGTAGTATTTCCGATGAGCTTTGCAAAGAAAACGGTTTGACGGTTATTAAAAATCCTAATGGAAAGACACCCCGCAAGCTGTACTTTGCGGAAAAGAACGGCGAGCCTACCCGATACAATTTAATGCGAGAGGCGATAGATAAAGCGCTTACTATGAGTACAAATCCCAAAGCTTTTACCTATGTTATGAAACAGCTCGGATATGTAATCGACCTTAACCCATATCATAAGTACGCCACCATTCGCTCTGTCAACAGCAAGAAAGAAACTCGTTTGTACCGTTTGGGAGAAGCCTATGACCGTGATGCAATCTATGACCGAATGAGAGATACTCTGCGAAACAACCCGCAGGAAGCTTATCGCTTATACTATGAGTTTACCGAAAAAAAGAGCTTCGGTGTAACAATTCAAAAGGCGCATTTTGTTAAAGGCAACTTAAAAACCGCCAAAAAGATTACGGGTCTTAAAGCGTTGTATTTCAGATATTTGTATCTGCTCGGCGTGCTTCCGAAGAATAAAAAGCATAAGCCGTTATCGCCCGAAATGCGTGAGGCTTGCCGTTGGCTTGACCGCCACACCGCACAGGTACAGCTCATTTGCGACAATCACCTGACCGATATTTCTTCTGTGGAATCGTTTATAAAAAACACAGATTCGGAAATTAATCTCATATCAGATTACCGCAAAATGCTCTACCGAGATATTGATTCTTGTCACGATACCGACGAAAAAACAAAGCTTGTTGCCAAGCGAGATAACTGCACAAAGGCTCTGGCTCAGCTCCGAAAGGACAGGAAAACAGCGGCAAGAATTATAGAGGATAACCCCAAAATCAAAGAAAATATTCTCATTGAGGAGAATATGCGAAGCCGATATTTCGGACTTAATAAATCAAGAAAGAGAGGATACGAACGATGACAAAACGAAAATCAGATTTTACTTTACCGACTCTGGATGACCTATTTACAACGCAGGCGGAGCGTGACGACGCAAAGCTTGAGCATGTAAAGAACATACCGCTTGACGAGCTTCACCCTTTTAAGAATCACCCCTTTAAGATATTGAATAACGAGGAAATGGAGCGAATGATTGAGAGTATACGCAAGGTCGGAACGATAACTCCGGCACTTGCAAGACCGCTGCCTGACGGCGGATACGAGCTTATTTCGGGGCACAGAAGGCTTGCGGCGTGTCAGGTACTCGGAATTGAAACCATGCCGGTTATCGTCCGTGAAATGTCAGATGATGAAGCAGTAATCGCAATGGTTGACGCAAATCTGCAAAGAGAAACAATACTGCCAAGCGAAAAAGCCTTTGCGTATAAGATGAAGCTGGAAGCGATAAAACATCAGGGTGTTACTTCTCGCCAAGTTGGCGAGAAGTTGTTGAGTGTAACACAAGTGAGCAAAGACAGCGATGATAGTGAGCGACAAATCCAACGCTATATCCGCTTAACTTACTTAATTCCCGAACTGCTTTCAATGGTAGACGATAATAAAATCGCTTTCAACCCTGCGGCAGAAATCTCCTACCTTGACCGAGAAGAACAGCTCACTTTGCTTGACGCAATCAATATGAATGACTGCACACCGTCCCACGCACAGAGTATCAGGCTGAAGAAAATGTCACAGGACGGCTTGCTTACCGCCGACGCTATTTACGCTATTTTGTCGGAAGAAAAACCAAATCAAAAGGAACAAATCAAGCTGCCTCGTGATGAGCTTCGCAAATACTTTCCGCAAAATTACAGCGATGAGCAAATCAAGCGAGATATTCTGAAAGGATTGGAGCTTTTGAAACGCCAACGAGAGCGCAACAGAGACGCCCGTTAATTCGAACTAAAGTGTACAGCGAGTGACTTTTGCAGAATGGAAAGAACTATGCTGGCAAGCTATAATAGGCTTGTCGGTGTAGGTCTTTCCTGTGATGTACAATGAAAGGAGTTAAAAACAATGGTATCAGGACACCTACAAGTTAAAAAAGGTTTTTATTATGTAGTGCTAAGCTACTATAACAACAACGGGAAACGCCGTGTGAAATACTTTTCCACGGGACTGCCCGAAAAGGGTAACAAGCGCAAAGCCGAAGCTGAGCTTGTGCGAATCAGAAGTGAATTCGTGCCCCCGCAGGAAGTCGGAGAGCTTGCTTCCGATATGCCGTTTGCAGATTATCTTCTCGAATGGCTGGAAATCGTCAAGGTGCGTGTTAAGGCAACCACATTCAGCTCTTACGAGCAAATGGTGAAATCGGTGATTGAGCCGTATTTTCGTAAGAAGGCGTTAACGCTTCAGGGATTGGAGGCAAGACACATTCAGCAATTCTATTCCGAAAAGCTGAAAACGGTCAAGCCAAACTCGGTTATTCACTATCACGCTGTTATTCATCAGGCGCTGAAATACGCAATGAAAACTGACCTTGTTACGCAGAATGTGGCAATGAAAGTGGATCGCCCGAAAAAGAATGATTATCAGCCTGTATTCCTTGATGCAGAAGAACTGCAGCATTTATTTGAAGTAGTCAAAGGGACAAAGCTGGAACTTCCTGTTTTGGTCGCCGCTTTCTACGGCTTGCGTCGTGGCGAGGTCTGCGGACTGAAATGGGACGCCATTGATTTTGAGCGTGGCACAATCACCATAAGGCACACGGTCACTTCTCTGCAAGTGGACGGAAAAACAAAAATGTACGCACAGGACTCTGCCAAAACAAAATCCAGTATGCGTACGCTTCCGCTTGTCGGCAGCTTTGCGGAGTATTTCAAAGAAGTAAAAGCGGCACAAGAAGTCAACAAAAAGGTCTGCGGCAACTGCTACAACTACGAATATGACGGCTATGTCTTTGTAGACGAGCTGGGAGATTTAATGCGACCGGAGTATCTGACAAGCTATTTCCCACAGTATATCCAAAAGCACGGCTGTAAAAGAATGCGTTTTCACGATTTAAGACACAGTTGCGCAAGCCTGCTTCTTGCAAACGGCGTTCCGCTGAAACAAATTCAGGAGTGGCTGGGGCACAGCGATTTTTCTACCACCGCTAACATCTATGCTCACCTTGACTACACTTCAAAACTGTCCTCGGCAAAGGCAATGGTCAGCGGAATGGCGCTTCCCGAATCGGTGAATTTCGGCAGTAAGTGGACCGAAATTTCAGATGATGGCGGAAAGAACTGATTTTTACGGTTCGAATACGCCAAAATGCCCGAAATCGCCTTGTTCTTTCCAAAAAACGGCCTGTTCTTTCCATAGTTTTGAGCTGATTTTGAGCATAAGGGCAAAAAAGAAAAGCCCAAAAAACCTTGATTTTTCGGGCTTTTTTGGCGGAGAGTTAGGGATTCGAACCCTAGGTTCCTTTTGGGAACACAGCATTTCGAGTGCTGCACCTTCGACCACTCGGACAACTCTCCGTGTATGTGATTCCGCATTTCTTTCGAAAACTTTTGGAAAGAACTGACGGAAAGAACAACAAAATATTTAATTTTCGAACCAGAGAAAAACCCTGATTTTACGGGCTTTTTTAGCGGAGCAAACAGCCAACTCTACAAAAAATTTCGAGTCATGTCCGTTATGACCACTTCGATACGTCTCCGAATATTGGTGATTTACCTTGATTATTGTACTTGTTTTTTGTGCGATTGTCAAGCAAAATTACACAAATTTGTAAATTTTAAATTTAATCTGTAAAAGCATAAATAAGTGTCTGCGATTATTATATGAATACTTATGCTTGATTTTGCGGACAGTTTTTCTTGAAAATCATGTACGAAAAGATTATTGAAACAACCATACTCAAATTATCAATCGGCACAACTGCACCTGCGGGATCGTCCTGCAAGACTTTGAACAGCAGAGTTACGAACAGCCTGTTGCAGCACAAGAAAGGCAGATATAGGCAAATTTAGTTTTGGCATTTATTTATAGCAGACTGTTTTCCTTTTGCAAAAATAAGCAACGCTTGTGCGGATTGATGTTCCGAAATTTGATTAAGTTTCTTCTATGCTTTTAGGGTGTATTTTCCGTTTTTGATTATAACAAAATCCTTTGCCATAAGTTTGTGAAGAAGTTGCTTCGATTTTTTATGACTTATTCCGAGAAGTTCGGAAATTTCTTTTGAAGTTACAGTGATGTTGTCAGTAATGTATGAAATTACGGCATCCTGTCTGTCTGTTTCAATATCGGGACGATTTTGTAAAATTTGAGTATTAGTTGAATTACTTTCGAGAACAAATGAAAGCTTTAAGGTGATGCTTTCGGGTTTGAAACTTTCTTCAATGACCGGCAGAACAAATCCGTGGCTTTTCCAAACGGAGAAGATATTAGAAATACCGAAGCCGTCGTTACTGCCGATTCCTATCAAATTAAACATACGCATAATTGCCGTGTTTCTGGGGTCGGATATACCACCCGCTCTTGCAGCGTCGAGTTCAACTCTAAATCCGCCGGGATTGGTCATTGTAATGCTTTCATCGTCTTTTATAACAGCAACACCGTTTGACCCATAATAGTCGGCATTTATAAGGCAGTTTGCAAGAGCTTCCTGCAAGGCAGTTGTAATCAGTGTAATGTCTGATTTAATATTTACTGTCTGTTTTATATCGGATGATATTTTTTCAAAGACCTTTGTAAAGAAATCATAAAGATTTTCACAGTCTGAATTTAAATCTGATAAAATAATTGTGTGTTTATCATCTTGTGTTGTTTCCTTATATTCAAGACAATAGGACGGGTATTCTTTTTTGATGAACTCTGACTTACCGAACATAAGAAGTCCTGCGGCTGTAGGGTGAAACAAAAGGTCTTCCCCTACTCCGATTGCTCCTATTGCCTGCAAGAAATCTTTATCCGACAAATTTTGAAGCCGATTGTTTGGCTTAACAGTTGACATTTTTATTCGGTAGCTGTGGAGTGAATCGGTATTAAATACGGAAACAGTCAAACTTTGGATAATATTCATATCCTGTGTTTTAATCCTGGAATCACGCACCATAGCGTTAATTTGATCGGGTGTACAACGGTAGTCACCCTCGCCGTTTCTTCTGTATGAATTATGAATACTGCCGTCAAGATACACGGGACGGTCAAATCTTTTTGCTTTTGGCACTGTAATAACGATAATATGCTTATTTTCAATTTTTTGCACATAAACATCTTCATATGAAAGAATGTTTGTGCTTACTTTTTGAATATCGTTTGCTATCTCCCAAAATTCCTCAATAAGTTCATCCGGATCGGGAAGATTTACGGGATGAAGTGATTTGTCCCTGTATTCTTCTACACCTAAAAGTATAATTCCTCCGAGCGTATTTGCAAAGGATGAATATGTTTCCCACAAGCTTTTAGGTAATCCGCCTGTTGCCTTTTTTGCCTCTATTCGGTTGTTTTCTCTGTATTTTTCAATGTTGTTGAGGTCAATCACATTCATCTCCCCTATTACTGCTGCGGTTATTCTTTTTATATCAACGGTTTTGTCTGCTAATAAAAGCACCGCAGAAAAAATCTACGGTGCAATTTAAAGATTCGCTTAAAAAATCAGTTTTCTCTTCCGAGAAGGTAGTCAACAGACACTTCAAGAATATCAGCAAGTGCAACAAGCTCAACATCTGTGACAAAACGAATCTGACCTTCAAGCTTTGAAAGTCCTGACGCATTCATATCAACGCCGTTGACCTGTAATTGGGCAAGAAGCTCCTTTTGCTTCATACCCTTCTGCTTTCTTACAGCCTCAACTCTGCTTCCTACGAGGTTTCTGTCTCCAAGTTCCTGTTTTCTTAATCTCATTTTCACTCTCTCCCAAATCGTTTTAATTCTTTTTTAAAATTCTTTAAAAACATTGTGATGTTATTATAATACTAAAAAGGAAAAAAAACAAGGGGTTTTTGTAAATAAATTTAAAAAAATGAAATTTTTTCGGAAATTTGGTTACAAATTGAAATATAATAGTTACAATGTACCTAACGAGCGGTAATATCATAAGGTTAGTTGTGCAAAATTTACAACACTTAATTCTCAATAAGAACGAATAATTTGTGTAAAGCTTTGGCTCTGAATACATTTTCGCAAATTAGTTCCTTGACAGAAATAACAGTTACAAAATATTACAAATGAGAAATCTAAGTTTCAAAAAGAAAAACGCCCTCACTTAAAAGAGCGTTTATACCTATTATTGATTTATTTATGCTTTGAAATTACCGTTTTCGATGTCTGTAATCATTGACACACGGTTTTCGTGTCTGCCACCTTCATAAGGTGTGTTAAGGAAGATATCGGCAAATTTAACAGCATCTTCCTCGCTTGTAACTCTGCCGCCCATACAAAGGATATTTGCGTTATTGTGTCTGCGAGTCATTTCAGCACAAAATTCGTTTGAAACAACTGCGGCTCTGATTCCCTTTACCTTGTTTGCGGCAATCGAGATACCGATGCCTGTACCGCAACAGAGAATGCCTATTGAGCATTCGCCGGAAGTGATTGCAGTTGCTACCTTGTAGGCATAAACAGGATAGTCAACGCTTTCTTCACTGAAAGTGCCGTACTCTTTGTATTCAAGTCCTTTTTCATCCAGATATTTTTTGATTGCGCAGATAAGGTTATATCCGCCGTGGTCGCATCCGAGTGCTATCATTTTGTTCTACCTCCAAGTTTTTTATTAAGCTCACGCTGTGCCTGAGGCAAGCGGAGATATACCGGCATAAGCTCTTGTGCCGAAACGGTTTGTCCGTTATTTATCATTTCAAATGCAACAAGTGCAGTTGAAGACGCCCTTTGATATTTAAGGTTTACGGGAGCAGACTCTGCATTTTTAATTTCATTACCGATGTATTTACAGGTAATATCGGTACCGTCACCTGCTATGATGATTCTTCCGTCAACAGACAGCAGTTCGTTTTTTAAGTCATCAAGCGATAATGCTCTGTCATCACAAAGTCGGGTAACAACTCCGCTTTTAATTTCAAACAATGCATTGTATACCTGTGAACAGCGTGCGTCCATTACGGCGCAAACTATGCAGTCGGTTGAAAGAAAATTATAAGCCATACTCTCAAGTGTTGAAACCGAAACACACGGTATATTATTTGCAAAAGCAAGACCTTTTACTGCCGCAACACCGATTCTTACACCTGTGAATGAACCCGGACCTGCGTTGACTGCAATTGCATCAATGTCGGCTATTTGCGTTTTTGTATTGCTCAAAAGCTGTTCAACCATAGGGATAAGCGTCTGACTGTGGGTAAGACTTGTGTTTATGAAAGTTTCACCGATCAGCTTGCCCTCTTCTGAAAGTGCAACAGAAGCGGCTGTTGCAGATGTGTCAACAGACAGAATTTTCAAATTTCAACACCTTCAATTTCAAAGATTCTTTCGTCATCGCTCTCCCCTTTTTCAATCGTTATTCTGATTGCATTTTCGGGAAGTGCGCCTTCAATATTTTCGCTCCACTCAATTACGAGAATACCGTTGTCAATATAGTCAAAAAATCCCGTTGAGTACAAATCATCCCATGAATTAACTCTGTACATATCAAAATGATAGATATTGTACTTTCCGCTGTATTCGTTTACAAGGGCGAAAGTAGGGCTTGATACTCCGTCATCAACACCGAGGGCTCTTGCCAGACCTCTTGTAAAGGCGGTTTTGCCCATACCAAGTCCGCCGAAAAGAGCTATTACCTCTGTGCCGTGGAGCTGTTTTGCAATTTTTTCGCCGATTTGCTCAGTTTCATCGGCGCTGTGAGAAATCAATTTTATCATATCAGAAAAGTCCGCTGATTTTACCGTTTTCGTCAACATCAATTTTTTCTGCGGTGGGAACCTTCGGAAGTCCCGGCATTGTCATAATGTTGCCTGTATAGATTACTACAAAACCTGCACCGTTTGAAATTGTTACATCTCTTACTGTGATTTCAAAATTCTTTGGAGCACCAAGCTTTGCAGGATCGTCTGAAAGCGAATACTGTGTTTTAGCCACACATACAGGAAGCTTGTTGCCGCCGAGTGCCACAACTTCCTTGATTGCTTTTTCTGCGGCCGTTGTGTAGATTACCTTTGACGCACCGTAGATTTCCTTTGCAATCTTCTCAACCTTTTCCTTGAGCGTTAGATCGAGTGAATAGAGAGGCTCAAATGCAGACGGCTTTTCGCAAGCCTCTACTACCTTATTGGCAAGCTCTATGCCGCCTTCTCCGCCATTGCAGAATACATCTGAAAGGGCAAAATCCGCACCCTTTGAAATACAGTATTCTTCAATGTACTTTAGCTCTTCTTCTGTATCTGTGCCAAATCGGTTGATTGCTACGACAACGGGAACATTGTACTTTCTCATATTGTCAATGTGAACTCCGAGGTTTACAATGCCCTTTTTGAGTGCCTCAATGTTTTCGTTTGAAGTTTCTGCCTTTGGAACGCCGCCGTTGTATTTTAATGCACGGCAGGTAGCCACAATTACAATTGCCGACGGAGCAATTCCGGCATATCTGCACTTGATGTCAAGAAACTTCTCTGCACCGAGATCCGAGCCGAAACCTGCCTCTGTAATACAGTAATCAGCAAGCTTTAATGCAAGCTTTGTTGCTCTTATGCTGTTACAGCCGTGAGCGATATTTGCAAAAGGTCCGCCGTGCATAATTGCAGGAGTACCCTCAAGCGTCTGAACAAGGTTAGGTTTGATTGCATCCTTGAGAAGTGCAGTCATTGCACCCTCAGCCTTCAAATCCTTGGCGTAAACGGGTTCACCGCTGTATGTGTATGCAACAAGAATGTTGCCGAGTCTTTCTTTGAGATCGGAAATATCATTTGCAAGACAGAGAATTGCCATAACTTCCGATGCAACCGTGATAATGAAATGATCTTCCCTCGGAACACCGTTCACCTTGCCGCCAAGACCGATTGTGATATTTCTTAATGCACGGTCATTCATATCAAGACAACGCTTGAAGAGAATTCTTCTCGGATCAATGCCGAGTGTGTTGCCCTGCTGAATATGGTTGTCAAGCATCGCGCAACAAAGGTTGTTGGCTGCTGTAATTGCGTGCATATCACCTGTGAAATGAAGGTTGATGTCCTCCATCGGAAGAACCTGTGCATAACCGCCGCCTGCGGCGCCGCCCTTAATTCCGAATACAGGACCGAGCGACGGTTCACGAAGTGCTATGATTGCCTTTTTACCGATTTTAGCCATAGCCTGACCAAGACCCACCGATGTTGTCGTTTTTCCCTCTCCGGCAGGAGTTGGATTGATAGCAGTCACAAGGATAAGTTTACCGTCCGAATTATCCTTTACACGGTCAGCAAGCTCATCAGAAAGCTTTGCCTTGTACTTTCCGTAAAATTCAAGCTCATCGGCAGAAATCTCAAGCTGATTTGCAATTTCTGCAATAGGCTTTAATTCTGCGCTCTGAGCAATTTCGATATCAGATAACATAATATTCCTCCGTATCAAATTCATATCTCCTTTATTATAACAAAATGCGAAACTTGTATTATTCTGTATTGAAATTATACTTGATATTGAAGGCATTATTTAATATAATTATAAGGAAAAAGTAATTCAAAAAGGTTGTTTAAGGTGAAAAGAGTTTTAGCAAATATATATGAGTACTTTCGTCAATGTGACACTGTGCTGTGGCTTTTGACGCTTACGGCAATTGCATACAGCTTTCTTTTGATTGCCAGTATGCAGAGGTCGGGTAATTACAGTTACCTAAGAACACAGATTGCTGCCGTATCTGTCGGACTTGTTGCAGCGGTGTTTATCTCAATTGCCGATTACAGATTTCTTATACGAAAATGGTACATTGCCGCAATAGTGGGAATTGTTCTTGCCGGACTTGTGTTTGTGTTCGGTGTCCGTGTGAGCGGCACTGATGACACGGCGTGGATAAATCTCCCGGGAGGTTTTTCAATACAGCCGTCCGAGTTTATCAAAATCTCTTTTATAATCACATTTTCAAAGCATTTGTCATGGCTTAAAGAAAAGAATATGACGGAAAAGTTTTCAGGGGTACTTTCACTCGCAGTACACGCAATGATACCTATGGCTATTATTCATATTCAGGGTGATGACGGTACGGTTCTTATATTTGCCCTTATGTTTTTAATAATGGCATTTACCGCAGGCGTTCAATTAAGATATTTTGCAATTTTAGGCGGATTACTCGTGTGCGCAATTCCGATTATATGGAATGTGTTTATGAATGAAGAGCATCGCAACAGAGTTCTTGCGCTGTTTGACCTTGACGGAAATGCACTTACAAATTACGGCTGGCAACAGTATCAAGGCAAGGTTTCAATTGCGAGCGGAGAAACTTTCGGAAGCGGTCTTTTTAATGGGCAAAGAGTTGAACATTCAATAGTGCCGGAACAGGAAAATGATTTTATTTTTACCGTTGCCGGTGAAGAACTTGGCTTTGTCGGCTGTATAGCACTTTTGCTCTTGCTGTTTTTTATAGTTTTTAAGGTAATTTTAAATGCAAAGCTATCGACTGAATTTGAAGGAAAATATATCTGCTGCGGTGTGTTTGCAATGATAACCTCTCAAACGGTTGTAAATATCGGTATGGTTTTGGGTTTTCTGCCTGTCGTAGGAATAACGCTTCCGCTTTTCAGCTCAGGCGGAACTTCTGCGTTAAGCACGCTTATAAGTCTTGGGCTTGTTCAAAGCGTCAGATACCACAACACCGACGATATGAATAAAGCGTTTGTAAGGCGAGGCAGTACAAACCGCATCAGAATGTAATTATATTCCCTCATCACCGAAAATACGGAAAAAGTTAAAACGCAGGCATTTTTAAAATGTCTGCGTTTCTTTGCGTTATTTTTCGCTGATTGTAATGTTTGCTTTATAGCTTCCGCTTACCCAACAGGTTGATGTTCCTTTCAACTTGAAAGTTACCGGCATCTGAACAGAACCAACCGTTCCGCTCTGATCCGAGGTATCTATTATACATTCAATATCGGAGCTCTTAAGATTTTCAAGTTCTTTCTTACTGCCGATTACCGTAACACTCATATTGGTTTGGGTTACATCGGCTTTATATTCTGAAGATAAACCGCTGACCTTAAATGAATCAACCGTGTATGTTTTCTTCGATAAGCTGCTGAGATCCAATACAACCTTAGCGGCGGTTGAATTACTGATATTTTTGCAATCTGTCGGAATATTGATGCCCTGATCATTGTATTCATACCGCTTATTTGAGAGAGTTGCAAAGTCAATGGATTCAAGCTTTATGCTTTTAGTATTGTCAAGAACTTTTTTAGGACCTGCGAGAAGAATTTCAGATGGCTCGACTGACAACATATCGTCGCCGAGGTTGAGTCCTTCAGGCTTGTTCATAAACTCGGGAACAACCTTTACTGTCTTTTCGGGAAGAACAGAAATTGACGCCTCTACCGTGCCAAATTCCATCTTCAAAAGATCGGTGGAAATTCTATTGCCGGACTTATCGTAAAGAAGTATATCGGCTGTTGCAGATGTTGAGTCATCAAGGATTCCGTCAAGTTCTGCTGAAGCTGAAACCTTGGCAATTTTTGCAATCTCTGTCTGCGGACCCGAAACGGTTATATTTTTTGACGCAAGCGAGGTTGACGCATAGTAGCCGTCAGCAACCTTATACACGACATTCTCCTGAATCGGAAAACTTGTTTCTCTGAGATAATCAACAATTACATTCACATTTGACGGCGTAACAGTTGAAATTATCTGGAAATTTGCACTTGGATTAGTCTTTACTGCGGAAAGTGAAATCTGATAAGTTCCTGCGGAATCAATACCGTTTGTCGCAGCGGTTACGGTGATATCCTTTGTGCTGATTGAACCCAGAACAGCCCTGCTGCCTGTTACGGTAACGGTTGCTGTTTGTTCGGTATCGCTGAACACCTGCAGACCGTTGTTGACAAGCTGATCCGGCAATTCAATTTGAATAGGAATGTTACTGATTGTAACGGAAGTATCATTCGTAGTTCCCATACTCATATAAACCCATGTTATTGTTGAGATTACAAGGGAGAGTATAATCAGAAATTTGTTATTCTGAAACAGTTTGTTGAGAGAGAGTTTTTTCTTTTTCATTCGTCATCCTTCTCTCTGTTTGAACTTTTCGGGTTTTTCTGGAAGAATTTTCTTGACTGCTCTTCATCATCATAACCGCGGTCATAGATAAGAAACTGTTCAAGCTTTTTAATAAGCGCTTCTCTTGTAAACTCACGGAGAAGGATTCCGTTGACGGCAAGAGAAATCACTCCTGTTTCTTCACTGACAATGAGGACAACGGCGTCGCTTTGTTCACTAATGCCGAGTCCGGCTCTGTGTCTTGTTCCGAGATTTATATCTACATTTTGATTTGTTGTAAGCGGTAAAATACATCCTGCTGCAAAAAGTTTTCCGTCACGGATAATGCTTGCACCGTCATGCAAAGGAGCTTTGTTAAAAAATATATTGCCAAACAGAGCTACCGATGTTTCAGCGTCGATAATTGTGCCTGTAGCGGCTATATCAGACAGCATAGTTTCACGTTCAAATACGAGCAATGCGCCTGTTTTTGAGCGTGAAAAAAGAACGGCTGTATCGGCAGCGTCAATAATTGACTTTTCGACTGCCTTTTTCCAATCATCGCTTTTGCGGTGCTTTGTAAATATCCTTATATATTTTTTATAGGTGTTGTTGCGTCCCATCTGTTCAAGAGCTTTTCTGATTTCAGGCTGGAATATGATGGCGATAACAACGACAGCTGCCTCAAAAAAGGTTCGCAACAAGGATGAAAGCATAACAAGACCGAACAAAGATGAAAGAAAATACACTATAATAAGAATAATTACACCTTTGAGAAGCTGAACCGCTCTTGTTTCCTGAACAAGCTTGAACAGTCCGAAAATCAGCAGTGCAATTGCAAGAATATCTACAACATCTCTGAATTGGATAGTCTTGATAATGGAAAAAATGCTGTTAAAAATTTCCAATCTGCTTTCCCCTTCCTTTATTTATTTCTTGTTATTATTCTAACATACTTTTATTACTGATTGCAACCTTTTTAAATTGTTTTTTTAAGTTTGTTGTTCTTTGAAATACTGCGAACAGCGTTTGCAAAATATATTACATCATTTTTGTCTGTAAAAGCTGAAACAACTGCCCTTACGGTTCCCGTATCCTGAGTTCCGAAGCTCTTGTGTGCAAGGGGCGCACAATGGAGTCCTGCCCGCACTGCAATATTGTAATTATCATTGAGAATTTTTGCAACAGTTTCACTTTCTGTGTCTTTGATATTAAAGGATATTACGGGAACGCTGTGATTTTTCTCAGGCATTTTGGTGTATAATATTACATTTTCCGCTTTTTCAAGCCTTTTGTAGAGCATTTGTGCAAGACTTAATTCGGAGTTGTATATTTTATTAGGTTTTCTGTTCAAAACAAATTTTATTCCTGCGTTAAGCCCTGCAATTCCCGGAAGATTCGGTGTGCCGCTTTCATATTTGTCGGGAAGAATTTCAGGCTGATTGAGATTTGCAGAATCACTCCCTGTTCCGCCTTGGATAAGACTGTCGGGAGTTGTTTCGCTGTTTATAATAAGCAAGCCTGTTCCCATAGGACCGTAAAGCCCTTTGTGTCCTGCTGTACAAAGATAATCAATTGAACTGTCAGAAAGATTTATATCTGCAATACCTGCACTTTGCGCGGCGTCAACGCAAAATAATATACCGTTGATTCTGCACAGAGCAGCTATTCTTTCAATCGGCAGTTTCACTCCGAAAACATTTGACGCATGAGTACATATTACAAGCTTTGTATTTGCTTTAAATTCATTCCTGAAATTTTCTATTGTTTGTTCTTCGTCATAAGGAACACATTTTGCAACAGAATATTCAATTTTATTCTTTTTGAGTGCCTCAAGCGGTCTTACAACCGCATTGTGTTCAAGAGAAGAGATGACAGCATGATCTCCGGACTTTAATATCCCTTTAATTACTGTATTAAGTGCCGATGTGCAGTTGAGCGTGAATATTACATTTTCGGGATTGGCAGAGCCAAAAAGCTTTGCGGCATTTTCACGACAGGAAAACATAATTTCCGATGATTTTACCGACATTATGTGTCCGCTTCTTCCCGGATTTGCTCCGTAATTCGACATTGCATCATTAACTGCTTTTCTTACCGAAAACGGTTTTGGAAAAGTTGTTGCTCCGTTATCAAAGTATATCATAAGTTATCAACGGCAGCCGTACCGTTTACGGTAATGCCGTTACTCCTGATGATTTTCAATGCTTTTTCAAAATTTCCCGGGACATAAAGACTGTAGCCGCAGGATTTTTTGTTTAGGTGTATAGGAGTTCTTACAAGTCCTGATTTAATATTATTTTTTAAAAGTAGGTTACGGCTCTTCATGGCAAGAGTTACCGAGCCGAACATAATTAAATTATTTTCCATAACTTCCACCCTTTGCTAAATCTTTGTGATACTTACAAACAAAATATCACACTACATATTATGTTTATCGGCAAAGTTTGGACATAAAAGAAAAAGCACGGCTTTGAAAACCGTGCTTTAAAATCTTATTTATCAGTTCATCTTTTGAGAAAGAAGGTTGCCCATGTTGTACATACCTGCTTTCTGATCTTTAAGAAATACTGCCGCATTAACAGCACCGACAGCGAAAACTTCTTTTGACTGAGCCTGATGAGAAATCGTTACAACCTCATCGTGACCTGCAAAGATAACTTCGTGTTCGCCTACAATTGTGCCGCCTCTTACGGAATGAATACCGATTTCGTTCTTTGAACGCTTTCTGCGGTAGCTGTGTCTGTCATAAACATACTGCGGATCTTCGTCAAGCTGTTCCGAAATTCCGTCTGCAATCATAAGAGCTGTTCCGCTCGGAGCATCGAGCTTGAGATTATGATGCTTTTCAACGATTTCAATATCGAACTGGTTTCCGAGAATTTTTGCAGCCTCTTTTGAAAGCTCAATAAGAAGATTGATGCCGAGTGACATATTACCTGAATAGAAAACAGGAATTGTCTTTGCCGCATCTTCGATTTTTGCAATCTGATCTTTAGAAAAGCCTGTTGTGCAGATAACACAAGGTACTTTGTTATCAACTGCATACGAAAGCATACCGTCAAGAGCTGCAGGATTTGAAAAATCAATGATTACATCAGGTGTTTCGGTTGCCTCGTCAAAAGTCTTGAAAACATCAAAATTATAATTACTTTCACCGAATGCGTCAACACCGAACAAAACATTGCAATCCTCACGGCTCTGAACAGCCTGTGCCACAAAGCAGCCCATTTTACCGTTACAACCGACTATTGCTGTATTTACCATTTTTATTCCCCTTTAAACTTCTTGAATTTGAAACGAATCAAAGGTTGATTATTTAACCTTCTTGCTTAAAAGGTCATACTTCTCCATGCAATCCTTGAGGTCATGGTAACCCTGAACGCTCATGGGAACGAGCGGAAGTCTGCATTCACCTGCTTCATAGCCGAAGAGGTTCATGGCAGTTTTTACGGGGATCGGGTTAACATCGCTGAAGAGTATATGCATAAGCTCAAGATAGTGGAAGTTAAGCTTCTGTGCCTCTGCAAAGTCATTGTCAAGACAAAGCTGACAGATGTCATGCATTTCCTTGGGGCAGATGTTTGCAAATACAGAGATAACACCGAGAGCACCGAGTGACATGAAAGGAACAGTCTGGTCATCGTTACCTGAGTAGATATCAAGATTGTCACCGCAAAGTGAACGAATGAGAGCAACCTGAGAGATGTCGCCGCTTGCCTCTTTTGCGGCAACGATGTTAGGATGCTTGCAAAGTTCCTGATAAGTCTTTGGCTTGATGTTACAGCCGGTTCTTGAAGGAACATTGTAAAGAATAATCGGAATATCAACCGAATCTGCAACAACGTTGAAGTGTCTTACAAGACCCTGCTGAGATGTTTTATTGTAGTAAGGAGTTACGCAGAGAAGTGCGTCAACGCCTGTGCTTGCGGCAGATTTTGAGAGCATAACGGCTGTTGAGGTATCGTTACTGCCTGTACCTGCAATAACAGGAATTCTGCCGTTTGTCTTTTCTGCAACGAAAGAAATTGTTTCGCAATGCTCTTTTTCCGAAAGAGTTGCAGCCTCACCTGTTGTACCGCATACAATAATTGCATCGGTACCGTTTTGAACATGAAATTCTACGAGATCGCCGAGAACATCGTAGTTTACGCTTCCGTCAGACTTCATAGGGGTGATTAGTGCAACACCTGAGCCTGTAAAAATGTGGTTAGACATAATTTACCTCCGTAAGTAATCAGTCCATGTAGCCCTCAGCACAAAGGAGCTCTGCAAGAAGAACTGCACCGCCTGCTGCGCCTCTTAATGTGTTGTGTGACATACAAACGAACTTGTAATCATATTGAGTATCAGGTCTTAATCTGCCAACCGATACTGCCATACCGTTTTCAAGATTTCTTTCAGATTTAATCTGCGGACGGTCGGGTTCTGTGAAGTAGTGGAGAAAATGCTTTGGCGCACTTGGAAGATTGAGTTCCTGAGCTCTGCCGCTGTAGTTTGACCAAATGTCAATAATTTCTTCAACAGTAGGTTTCTTTACGTCGTCCTTAAATGACATAAATACAGCTGCTGTGTGACCGTCAGATACGGGAACACGGATGCACTGTGATGTGATTGAAATATCATCGGTTTTAACAATCTTGTCGCCTTCAATCTTACCCCAGATTTTGAGCGGCTCCTGCTCTGACTTTTCTTCCTCACCGCCGATGTAAGGAATAACATTATCTACCATTTCAGGCCATGTCTTGAATGTTTTGCCTGCGCCTGAAATTGCCTGATATGTGCAGGCAAGAACCTTGTCAACACCGAGTGCCTTTAAAGGATGAATTGCAGGAACATAGCTCTGGAGCGAGCAATTGGACTTAACTGCAACAAAGCCTCTTTTTGTGCCGAGACGCTTTCTCTGAGCGTCAATAATCTTAATGTGATCGGCATTGATTTCAGGAATAACCATAGGAACATCATCTGTAAAACGATGAGCACTGTTGTTTGATACAATAGGACATTCAGCCTTTGCATATCTGTCTTCGAGATCACGGATTTCATCCTTCTTCATATTAACTGCGCAGAAACAGAAATCAACCTGTGATGCAACCTCTTCAACATTTTCAGCGTCAACGATAACCATATCCTTGTACTTCTCAGGAAGAGGAGCAGTCATATGCCATCTGCCTTCAACTGTTTCACCGTATGTTTTGCCTGCGCTTCTCTTACTTGCGGCAAGAACAGTAACCTCAAACCATGGGTGATTTTCAAGAAGAAGTGTAAAACGCTGACCTACCATACCGGTAGCGCCGATAATACCGACTTTATACTTTTTCATAATAATTCCTCCGAATTAAACAAATTTTAAAAAAGCGGTTGCCTTATTCAAACAAATATTATATTATATGAAGAGATGTCTGAAAACACGACTGTTTGTCGATTATGCAATCTGCTCATAATAAGATAATATATCATTTTAAAAGGATAATGTCAATTATTTTGAGAATTTTACAGGGCAAATACTTATGTTTTACAAAGATTTTTGACAGAACAGCTTTTAAAAAGCAATTTTAGTTCTTGAAAGGAAATAAAATGAAGACGAGTGATTTTTATTACGATTTGCCGAAAGAGCTTATCGCACAGACTCCGCTTGAACCGAGAGACAGTTCAAGACTGCTTGTGCTTGACAGAGAAAAACAAACTCTGGAGCATAAACATTTTTATGACATTATTGATTATCTTAACGAGGGTGACCTTCTTGTTGCCAACGATTCAAGAGTTTTGCCTGCAAGAATTTACGGTATCAAAGACGAAACAGGTGCAAAAGTTGAATTTCTGCTTTTGAAGCAGGTTGCGAACAACCGTTGGGAAACACTTTGCAAGCCGGGTAAAAAAGCAAAAGTCGGCACAAAATTTTCATTCGGCAACGGCATTTTGCGTGCAACTGTTGTTGATGTTAAGGATGACGGCAACAGAATAGTTGATTTTGATTGCGAAGAGAATTTCTTTACAACTCTTGATAAAATCGGTCAGATGCCTCTTCCGCCTTATATTACTGCCGAGCTTAAGGATAAGGAACGCTATCAGACGGTTTACAGCCATGAACTAGGTTCTGCGGCAGCTCCGACGGCAGGACTTCACTTTACAACCGAGCTTATGGACAGAATCAAGGCTAAGGGTGTAAAGATTGCGTATGTTACACTTCATGTGGGACTCGGTACATTCAGACCGGTTAAGGTTGATGATGTTACAAAGCATAAAATGCACAGCGAGCATTACGAAGTTCCCGAAGAAACCGCAAAGCTTATAAATGAAACCAAGAAAAACGGCGGACGGGTTATTGCAGTCGGCACAACATCCTGCAGAACGCTTGAAAGTGTTGCGGCAATGTACGGAGAAATCAAACCCTGTGAGGGATTTACGGATATTTTTATTTATCCCGGATTTGAATTTAAGGTGCTGGACGGACTTATTACTAACTTTCATCTTCCGGAAAGTACACTTATTATGCTTGTATCCGCTTTTGCAGGATATGATTTTATTATGAATGCATACAAAGAAGCTGTAAAGGAAAAGTACAGATTCTTCTCTTTCGGTGACGCTATGTTCATATCATAGGAGGATTTTACGGATTTATGTTTAAGGTAATTAAAAAGGAAGGCATCGCAAGACGGGGCGAGTTCGTTACGGTTCACGGTACGGTTCAGACTCCTGCCTTTATGAATGTTGCAACATGCGGTGCAATTAAGGGTGCTGTTTCTGCGCTTGATTTAAAGAATATAAAATGTCAGGTTCAGCTTTGCAACACCTATCATCTGCATCTTCGTCCGGGTGATGAAAAGGTTAAGCAAATGGGCGGACTTCACAAATTTACAAGGTGGAACGGTCCTATCCTCACCGACAGCGGCGGATTTCAGGTGTTCTCTCTTGCAAAGTTGAGAAATATTAAAGAAGAAGGCGTTTACTTCAATTCTCACATTGACGGCCGCAAAATTTTTATGGGACCTGAGGAGAGTATGAGAATTCAGTCAAATCTTGCTTCTACAATTGCGATGGCATTTGATGAATGCGTTGAAAACCCTTCTCCATATGAATATACAAAAAACAGCGTTGAAAGAACCACAAGATGGCTTAAAAGATGCGTTACAGAGATGAAAAGGCTCAACAGTCTTGATGATACCATAAATAAAAACCAGATGCTGTTCGGCATAAATCAGGGCGGTATCTATGACGATTTGCGCGTCAATCATATGAAAGAAATTGCAGAGCTTAATCTTGACGGCTATGCAATCGGAGGTCTTGCCGTGGGTGAGCCTGCAGAAACGATGTACCATATCATTGAAGAGGTTGAGCCGTTTGCTCCGAAAGATAAAATCAGATATCTTATGGGAGTCGGAACTCCCGTGAATATTCTTGAAAGTGTTGCAAGAGGCGTTGATCTTTTTGACTGTGTTATGCCGAGCAGAAACGCAAGACACGGTCAGCTCTTCACTTGGGACGGAGTGCGTAACATCAATAATGCAAAATATGAAACAGACGAATCCCCGATTGACGAGCATTGTGACTGCCCTGTTTGCCGAAACTTTTCAAGGGCATACATAAGACATCTTCTCAAGAGCGGTGAGATGCTCGGAATGCGGCTTGCTGTTTTGCACAACCTCTATTTTTACAATAATCTTATGGAAGTTATCAGAACTCAGCTTGACAACGGCACATATATGGAATTTTACGAGAAATATCGCAATATTTTAGGCGTGCGTATCTAATATTTTTTCAAAACAGAAAAAACACTTGCAAGATGTGATTAAAACTGATATAATCAGTACATTGTATGAAAGGAATGACGAAAATGACAAACTTTTTACCTGTAGTTGCTGAAGCAAGCGCAAGCGGCGGAAATCAGTCATCAAGCATGATTTTTATGATTCTCTTCTATGTTGCTATTTTTGCGGCTCTCTATTTCTTCCTCATCAGACCTAACTCAAAGAAGAAAAAAGAAGAAGCTCAGCTTCGTAACTCTCTTGAGATTGGTGATGAAATTACAACAATCGGCGGAATTATGGGCAGAGTAGTTGCTATTAAGGACGACGAAGACGCTATCATCATTGAAACAGGCTCCGACAGAGTTAAGATGAAGTTTAAAAAGTGGTGTATTTCTACTGTTGACACAGTTAAGGAACAGCCACAGCAGGCAGGTCAGCCTGAAAAGAAAGGCTTCTTCGGTTTTGGCAAGAAGAAAGATTCTGACGAAACTAAAGCTACAAAAGAATAACTTTTTGAATGAATGTTCTTTCCCCCGAATATATTTGTAACAGAATACATTCGGGGGTTGTTTTATGTCTGATAAAAAATTACTTGCAAAGGCTGTTTTGTTTTCATCAGTATGCGGAATACTCATACTTGTAATTTTGATGTGTCTGCTTGCGGCCGTGATGATGTCAGCGGGAGTAATTTCGGCAGATATACTTGATTACTGCGCAGTAGGAATGGTCGGTGTTGCAACGCTGATGTCGGGAATAATATCATCAAGAATTACAGGAAGTGCAGGTCTTGTGGTGGGTTCGCTGACAGGATTTTTTATTTTTCTTGTCATAACCTCTATTGCATTGATTTTTAACGGTGAGCCTATAACGATACTAACCCTGCTAAAACTGATGTCATCCGTTCTGGGAGGAGGAATAGGCGGAATTATCGGAGTAAACAAAAAGGAAAAAATAAAAATCAGATAAGATCGAGTAAGATATTTTACTGAAATTATGTTTTCGGCAGTTCGTTTAGGCGGACTGCTGTTTTTATGTCGGATTTAATTACAAATTAGAATTATTTTTTAAAAAATTGAAATATCTATGGTAAAACAGCTCGTAATATGGTACAATAATTCGGAGAATGAGATAATAAGGGTAGATTAACTTAATTTAGATAAATATGAAAAAATAAGGAAATATTTAAGGAGTGTTAGTATGGCAAAAACGATTAAATTGCCGGCAGATTTAAGGGATTGGAAGGTTACTTCATTTGTTGGGGAAGACAACGGCTGTGAAGTTTACAAGGTATCAAGGAAGATTGATAAAAATACTGCTCAAAATGCGATTCTCAGACACGCATTTGTCGGCAAAAATAATTATAATGATGAGCGTGCCGAATATTTCGCCGAAGAGGCTGATTTTATTGAATCCGTAAAGAATCTTGACGGCGTTTCAAACTATCTGGATGTTTATGTTCAGGATAATCAGAACAAAGAAACCTGTGATTTGTACATATTTACGGAAGAACTCACAAGCCTTGATGAACTTATGAAAGCTAAAACATTTACCGAAAACGAAGTCATAGATTTTGGTATTCAGATGAGCAGTCTGCTTGAAACTTTGGAAACAAAGAATATTTTTCACGGTAATATTTCGCCAAAAAATATTTTTGTAACAGCAGACGGAAAGTATAAAATCGGCGGATTTACCGATTTTGAGGGCAAGATTGACGACAAGTCTTATATTGCACCCGAAGTGTTCAGGCAGGAAAATGTTGACTATACAACCGATATTTATTCTGTCGGAATAATTATGTATGCAATGTGCAACGGCGGTAAAATTCCCTTTGAAAATGATTCCTGTGACAGAGATTCTGCGTGTAAGGAGAGATTCTCGGGCAAAGCTGTTACCGCACCGTCCGAGGGCAACGAAAAGCTCAAGAGTGTTATTGTGATTGCATGTCAGCCCGATAATGCAAACCGCTGGAAGAATGCAGGAAACATTAAAAACGCTCTCACATCTATCAAGACTGAAATAGGTACATCCTCCCCTGTGCCGAATCCCGATGTTGTTGTTCCGGAAAGCACCGACTTTGACGGTAATGTATTTGAAGAGTACGATTACGATGAATTTGAGGATACAGAGCCGACTGAACCTCAGGATAATTTTGACGATAAGGATGAGGTTCAGACAGTTGAGGACGCTGTTCTTGATAATGAATTTGGTGAGGCTGAACAGCTTAGTATTGACGGTGTTCTGAATCAGGAGGAACCTTTGCCTGTTGCTGAAAACGCTTCTGTGGAAGCAGAAGATACTGCTGAATCAGACGAAAATGATGATGAGGGCGGTTTTGAAGTCGTTGATGTTACTGATGCAGTTGATGAGCCTGAAAATTCCGAGGTTAAAACTGACGAAGTATCAGAAGAAAAACAGCCTGAATTTGAAGATATCAGTTCCGTATCAAGTGAAGATGACAAGAAAGAACAAACTGTTACAGATAAAAAAGCTGAGGAATTTGAAGATATTTCAAGCAACAGCGAAGTAGCTCCAGAGGTTCTCCCTACTGTTACAAGTACTGATGTGTTTGAAAATTACTCGGCAGCTGACCACAAAAATAATCTTACTTCAAGTGATTCTGTTAAAGATTACGGTGATTTCTTCGATGATGAGCCGAGTGCTGTTCCTGGAGAAAATAAGGTTGAAGATACAAAAACTGTTGATGATAAGACAAGTTTTGATGACAACAGTTTTGAAAACGATAGTAAAGATGAATTCGGATATACAGATAAAGAAGAAAATGTAAAGAAAAAGAAGAATAAATTTATTATTGTTCTTTGTGCGGTTGTAATTGTCGCTGCGCTCGGATTCATAGGCTTCTGCGTTTATAACGGGTTGTCAAATCCAACTTCTGACAATAAAACTACTACAGCCGAAACTGCAACATCTGCCGAAGTAACCACACAGGCACCGAGTACGGCAGTACCTACTACTGTTCCTGCTACAACAGAACAGGTTACAACATCTTCTTCATATAACAATGTTGTTCCTGTTGTCGGTTACGGTTACAGTTACGGTAAAAAGCTTCTTGAACAGGCAGGATTTACCGTTGAAATTTCTGACTATGAATACAGTTATGATTATCCGGAAGGATATATTATCTCCCAGACTCCGGAAGGTGACACAAGCGCAAGTACGGGTACAGTTGTTAAACTTGTTATCTCAAGCGGACAGATTCAGAGAGAAACAGAAGCTCCTGCAACACAGGCTCAGCAGTCATCAAATAGTCAGAACAGCTCATCGGGCAATTCAAATTCACAGAGTTCAAATGCACAGTCATCAAGCAATACAAACACTAATAATAACGGCGGATTTATCTTCCCTAACAGCGATTCTTCATATCTCAGCAACGCACAGGTAAGCACTTTGAGTGATAACGACTTACAGCTTGCAATTAATGAGATTTATGCAAGACGAGGCAGAATTTTTAAGGACGCAAGCCTTAATGCATACTTTAACTCGCAGTCATGGTATGAGGGCAAATATACAGCCGAAGAATTTGAGAAGAATGTTAAATTTAATACTTACGAACAGAAGAATCTTCAGCTTTTGATTAACGAAAGAAGATCAAGAAAGTGATTTTTAAACAAGAAAGATAATGCAGAGGAGTTATTATGAAAGATAAAATATTAAACGCACTAAAAAGCAAGACCTTCTTTGCTTTAGCAATTAATATTGTTATTATGGCTTTGATTATAGGTGTTACTGCATTTTCCTATGACAGTGCTGACGATTTTTACAATTCTTTATATATCTGTCAGTATCATAACTATTACAATAATGATATTAACTACATTTTTGCGACAATTACCGGTTCATTGCAGTACATTCTTTTGAATTTCAACTGTTTTGTACTTTTTCAAATTCTTCTCTCCTGTGCCGCTTTTTCTTCTGTTACATTTGTTTTTGCCGATAAATTTGGAAAGCACAAGGCTTTCATATTCACTCTTGTGCTGAATATTTTGTTTTCATTTGACCATTATTCAAACATTTTAAGCAGTAAAACTGCAGCTTTGCTGCTTACGGCAGGGTTTCTGATGGCACTTAATGCAATCAGAAATAAAAGGTACTCTCTCCCGTTTTGGATTGGTGTACTTGAAGTTATATTCGGAACATTTTTATGTTTCAAATATTTCTTTGTGGGACTTGCATTTTTCATTGCATTCTTCATCGGTGATATGATTGCAAAAAGGAAGTACAAGTTGCCGTTCAGAAAATTCTTCTGGTATTTCAGACCTTTTGTGCTTGTATTTGTCTTTATTGTTCTTGTCGGCTGCGGTCTTGAATATTATTCATATTCGGTCAATAATGCAAATGCAGAAACTTCGGGGCTGTACAGATACAGCGTCCTTGCCGATAAGACCGATGATAATGCTTTTCCAAACTATTCCGATTACTGTGAGGAGCTTAATTCGGTCGGAATAAATTCGGCAAATGAGTATGAACTTTTTGTTGACGGATATTATGATGAAAACAATGGGCTGAATACTGCTGCACTTGAAAAGGTTGCGGATATCCAAAAACGGGAAAATCCGTATAATTTTTTTGATAATGCGGGTGCATTGTTTTCAGATGCATGGGGACATATTATAAATTTTGATTCATATCTTATTGCTTTTGCGGTAATACTTGCCATTATGGTTGTTTTTGTTACCGTTCAGAAAAAAAGATTTGCCTTCTTCCCTGCTTTGTATTTTGCGGTGGGATTTGCGGCTTGTATGTATGTTCGTTATGCAATGGATTCTTCGGCCTACACAATGTACGGAATTTTGCTGATGATTCTTTCGTTTACAATGTATTCGTTTGATTTCGGTCATCTCAGAAAAGATGAATACAGCAATATTACAGATAAAAGCAGAAAAACTGTCCTTATTTCGGTTATTGTACTTGTGATATTAGGTGTGGCAAGCTGTGTATCATATTTCTTCCATATCACTCCTGTTTCATATGACAAAAAGCCGAGTGACCTTTACACTGAGGTTGAACGCCATCCTGAAAATTACTATGTTCTCGACCCTGTAACAGCTAAAGAATATATTTCATATACCGATAACTATATTCATCCGCTTTGGGGATTTTCTTCAGATTTTCTCAGTAATGTTGACGGTTTCGGCTATCTTCATCGGACAAATCAGCTTGTGAACCGCAACCTCTCAACAAATATTTATGAGGCGGTCGTTGACGGAAGAAATGTATATGTTATCGATAAGAACATTACTTTTATCAAAGAAAATTATCTTAACCAATATTACGGAAAAAAAGATTCCGTCATTGTTTACAATGATGAAAAGGAATTCAACGGATTTACAATTTACAGCGTAGACAGAGTTAAATAACATTAAAAGAGGATTGAACAATTAAAAGTTCAATCCTCTTTCTTGTTTATTACAGACTGCATATCTTCGGGAATTTCGGCAGTAACCGTAATGTATTCATTTTTTATCGGGTGATAAAATTCAAGTCTTGCACAATGAAGTGCCTGCCTTGAAATTTTATCAAGTTTTCCGCCGTACAAGTCATCGCCCATAAGCGGATGCCCTAAATAAGCCATATGGCAGCGAATCTGATGTGTTCTGCCGGTTTCAAGCCACAATTCAAGCAATGTAAAATCTTTTGTTGCAACAAGCGGTTTGTAGTGCGTAACTGCTTTCATTCCGTCATCACGGACAATTCGCACCATTTTGGAATCATCACGCAAATCCATTGGCTTATCAACTACACCTTCAATATTTATTTCACCCTCGCATAAAGCGTAATAGACTTTATGCGTTTTATTTTTTACGGCATTGGCTGTAAAACGGTTTTTGGCTATAAGAACAAGCCCTGAGGTATCCTTGTCAAGTCGGTTAATTGCCCGAAATACAAATGGCTTGCCGTTTTGACTGCAATAGTACGAAACAATATTTGCAAGTGTATCGCTTTGGTGCTGCTTTACAGGATGAACAGGCATGGAATGCGGTTTGTTTACCACAAGAAAATGTTCATCCTCATATCTTATATCAAGTGTCCCCTTTGTCGGTTCAATTTCACATTTTTCATCGGGAATTGCAATTGAAACGGTTTTTCCGCTTTGCACACAGTCAATTGTTCTTAAAATTTTCCCGTCCATCAAAATACCGTCTTTTTCTCTTTTCAGTCGTGTTATTATTCTTGCAGAAAGACCGCATTTATCACGCAGAAATCTTTGAGCAAGCATATTGTCACATTCGTCGGGTACGGGAAAATACAGTCTGTCAGACATAAATCATCCTCCAAACAAAAAACAGAATTATCAGCTGAATAATAAATATTATCGGTATGCCGAGCATAAATTTAATGTGTCTTGTTTTGTGTCTGATTAATTGCATTGTAATGTACATTGCAGCACTTCCTCCGAGTGCGGAGAGAATCAGCAATGTGCTTTCTCGTACTCTCCATTTGCGGTGAATTGCAAAGTATTTGTCACAGGCTGTTACAATAATTGATATCAGGCTGATGATGCAAATATATATGATGAAAATTTCCATGAGAACTCCAAAGGATGATTTGATTGAAAAACAAAAAGATTGTTCCGATTATTGTATCTGTAATAGCTATGTTAACCGTTATCTGCATAAGCTCATTAACAAGAGAAAAACCGCCGAAAAAGCAGAATGATATCAACAATATTGCAGCTTTATCATCAAAGGCAACAGCCGACACACCCGAAAGTGATGAAGAAATGCGTGGCGTGTGGGTATCATATATGGAGCTTTCTATGGAAAATGAAAGCTCAAAAACACAAAAAGCATTTGAAGATAAATTTACCGAAATAGCACAAAAATGCCGTGAAAGCGGTTTCAACACGCTTATTGTACAGGTACGCCCCTTTTGTGACGCATTATATAAGTCAAACTATTTTCCATGGTCACATATTCTCACGGGTACGCAGGGTGAAAATCCTCAATATGACGCACTGCAAATTATGTGTGATATATGCAAAGAAAATAATTTAAAAATTCACGCATGGATAAATCCGTACAGAGTCAGTTCAAATGAAACTCCGAGTAAACTTTCAGACAACAATCCTTACATAAAGAATTCCGAAATAGGTATAAAAACCGATAACGGAATTTTTCTTGATCCGTCAAATGAAACTGCACAACAGCTTATTTGCGATGGTGTAAAGGAAATTGCGGAAAATTATGATGTTGACGGGATTCAATTTGACGACTACTTCTACCCTACTGAGGATGAAAGCTTTGATAAAAAGCAGTATCAGGCTTATATTGAAAAATACGGTAAAGAAAACTGTATGAGCCTTGATAATTGGCGAATGCAAAATGTAAATACGCTGATTTGTAAGGTTTACAGAACAATAAAAAGTGTGGATTCGTCAGTTGAGTTCGGCATATCACCGCAAGGAAATATAGGTAACAATGACGGATTGTATGCCGATGTAAAATCGTGGTGTACCTGTAAAGGCTTTGCAGATTACATCTGTCCGCAAATTTACTTTAGCCTTGAAAACCCAGCTCTGACTTTTGAAGACTGCCTTGACAGCTGGACATCTCTTGATTTTGACGAAAATGTAAAACTGTATGTAGGTCTTGGCGGTTATAAGGCAGGAAACGGCGAATATGACGAAGAAACATGGCTTTTAAGTGACAGTATTCTTGCCGATGAATACGATATTTTGCGTAACAACAAATCTGTCAGGGGCTTTATGCTTTACAGCTATAGTTGTCTTGAGGATAATACTGCAAAAAAAGAGATTAATAATCTGATTAACGCTTTAAACTAATTCAGCATCGCAGTAGTCATTAAATGATTTTGTAATTTTCACATCAATAATTTTACCGCAAAGACTTGTATCTTCGGAATTAATATGAACAGGCGTGTAGTTCTTTGTGTAACCCTCAAGATAACCGTGACGAAGTCTTTCAACGAGAACAGATTCACAAAGGCCAACCTGATCTTTAAGAAATTCCCTTCTGGTTTCATCGCAGACCTGCTCCATAATTTTGGCTCTCTGCTCTTTGATTTGCGGATCAATTTGATTTGGTGCTTTATCGGCAACAGTGCCTTTGCGGCGTGAATACGGGAAGATATGCACCTTTGCAAAGCCGATTGACTTTACAAAATTAAGAGATGCGTTGAAATCTTCCTCTGTTTCACCGGCAAATCCAACCATTACATCGGTTGTCATAGAACTGTTTTCAAAAGCGTTTCTGAGATTTGTAACAATTTCAGCGTATTCTGAACAATTGTAGTGACGGTTCATTGCTTTGAGTGTATTATCGCAACCGCTTTGTAGTGAAAGATGAAACTGCGGACAGAACTTTGGCTGTGCGGCAAGACGGGCAATCATTTCTTTATCCATTCTTTCGGGTTCGATTGAACCGAGTCTTACACGGTCGATTCCGTCAACTGAACAAGCACATTCTACAGCATCAGCAAGGTCAAAATCTTCGTCAAGACCGTAGGCGGAAAGGTTAATACCAACGAGAACAACCTCACGGTAACCGTTTGCGGCAACCTGAATAAGCTCTGCCTTTAAATCTTCAAGAGATTTTGAACGCACTCTGCCCCTTGCATACGGAATAATGCAGTAAGAACAAAATCTGTTGCAGCCGTCCTCAATTTTAATGAAAGCTCTTGTATGCTCTCCGAGTGACGATACGGAAAGGTTTTCGTATTTTTCGCCTTTTCCGATATGCTCTGTTATATGAACAAACTTCTGTTTTTCTTCGAGAAACTTGTAAATTGAAGGAACGAGTTCTGCTCTCTTTGCATTGCCGAGAACGATATCGCAATTTGAAAAGTTCTCGCTTTCATCGGGAAAAGCCTGCGGCATACAGCCGGTAAGAATAACAATTCCGTCAGGATTTTCACGGCGGACACGGTTTAGAATCTTGCGGTTTTTTGCATCACTTACGGATGTTACCGTACAGCTGTTTACGATTGTTATGTCAGCCCTGTCCCTGTCATCCGAGAGAAGAAAACCGTTTTTCAGCATATCTTCACGCATTGCCTGTGACTCATACTGATTAACCTTGCAGCCGAGTGTTATTATATTAAAATTCATTTAATAATCATCCTTTTTTAGGTAAATAGTTGAAATTGCAAAAATTCATCAATTTATTGTTGATTTTAACAAATATCAATGATAAAATATAGACAAGTTAAACAATGGAGGTGAGATCTTGTTTTCTGTACCGGTTTCAATAAAAGATAAAAAAGAAATGATCGATATGTTTGAAACTCTTGCTCACTTTCCGGATACAGTAATGATGCTTAGAAACGGCGATAATACCGTTGACGCTCATTCTTTGATGGGTTTTTTTACAATTGATGAAAAAATGCCGATTGAGCTTCTTCTTGAATCTGAGCCTGACGATAATCTCAAACAGGCCATTTCAAAATTCGCATTTGTTAACGCATAAATAATATAATATTACATATTGTTAAGCCCTATGACCAAAGTCATAGGGCCTTTTTGTTCGTCTTTATTAAGAATTTTTATCGACAACATGGAACTTTTTAAGGTTTCCTGTCTTCTCGCTTCTCTTGTCAAGCTCGGTAAGAACATCCTCGAGCGGAATACCAAGCTTTACCATCATAACTGTGAGATGATAGATAAGGTCTGCAATTTCATAAACAGTTTCGCTGTTGTCATCGTTCTTTGCCGCAATGATTGTTTCACTGCACTCCTCGCCTACTTTTTTAAGAATCTTGTCAATTCCTTTATCAAGAAGGTAACAAGTGTATGAACCCTCTTTTGGATTATCTCGTCTGTTTTCTACTGTAGCATAAAGTGCTTCAAGAACTTCTCTGTCGTTCATATTAAAATTCTCCTCATTTTAATTTTTTAAAAAAGCAGGAATGATTTCCCGTGTGGCAGGCCGCACCTGTCTGTTCAACTGTGATGAGCAATGTATCGTCATCGCAGTCGGCATATATATCAATTACCTTTTGTAAATGACCTGATGTTGCACCCTTGTTCCAAAGCTCCTGACGGCTTCTTGACCAGAACCATGTGTAACCGGTTTCAAAAGTTTTTTGCATACTTTCACGGTTCATATATGCAAGCATAAGTACCTCACCCGTTGACTTTTCCTGAATAATTGCGGGAATAAGTTCGGATTTTACAAAATATTTATCAAGATCCATAATTACCTCAGATTTTATTTGTTACTTCAATCGCCTGTTTCAAATCAAGCGAACCTGTATAGATAGCCTTGCCGCAGATTGCACCGTAGACATCGAGTTCTGCAAGATTTATGATATCCTTGAGAACTGCAACACCGCCGCTTGCGATAATATTACAGCTGACTTCGTGAGCAAGATCATCAAGCTGTTTAAGGTTAGGACCTGCAAGAGTACCGTCCTGATCAATGTCTGTGAACACAATAGTCTTTACTCCGACATCTTCCATACGCTTTGCAAGCTCAATGTAGTTGATTTCCGAATTATCAATCCAACCTTCTGCACGAACCATGCCGTCCTTTGCATCAATGCCAACTACAATTCTCTCACCGTATTCTTTTACGGCATCAATAACAAGCTGCTGGTTTTTAACTGCGGCTGAACCGAGAATAACACGGTTTATTCCTCTTGAAAGATAATATTCAACCGCTTTCATATCACGGATTCCTCCGCCGACCTCAACAGAAAGTCCCGAGGCTTTTGCAACATCCGCAATAAGATCGGCATTAACAAGCTTTGCGTCTTTTGCACCGTCAAGGTCAACCATATGCATCCACTCTGCACCTGCGTCAGCAAAGCCCTGAGCGGCAATATACGGGGACTCTGCTACCTTCTGAACGGTTGCATAATCACCCTTGAAAAGACGGACGCAATTGCCGTCTTTTATGTCAATAGCGGGTAAAATAATCATTATAACACTCCTTTAGTAGAAAGAAGTACATTTGAAGAATTTTGCTTTACTGCAAGACGGAGTGCGTGTGCGCAAGCCTTGTACAAAGCCTCTGTGATATGGTGAGAGTTTTCACCGTAAACAGATTTGAGGTGAAGTGTGATTTGTGCGTTAAATGCAAACGCACGCATAAATTCTACTGTCATTGAACAGTCATAACCGCCGCATCTTTCCTGCGGAAAATCAGCGTCGAATACAAGATAAGGTCTGCCACTGATGTCAACAGATGCAAACGCAAGCGCTTCGTCCATAGGAACATAAAAACTGCCAAATCTTTCAATTGACTCTTTGGTTGAAAGAGCCTCTGCAAATGCTTTGCCGAGAACTATACCTGTGTCTTCAACGGTGTGGTGTTCGTCAATATAGAGGTCGCCTTTTACCGAAACCTCAAGTCCGAACCTGCCGTGAGTGGCAAACGAATTGAGCATATGGTCAAAAAAGCCTATGCCTGTATCAATTTTGATATCGCCGCCGTCAAGATTAAGTTTTAGCTTTATGTCGGTTTCCTTCGTTTTACGCTCAACATATGCACTGCGCATATAATCACCTCGATAAATAAGTTTTAATGCAACTTATCAGTTCTTCATTTTCTTCTTCTGTGCCAACGGAAATTCTGATGTAATCACCCATAAAACGGATTACAATTGAATTGTCCTTGAGATAGTTCCACAAGTCTTTGCCGAATGATGTTTTAACAAAAACAAAGTTTGCACAACTGTTGTAAACCTTAAAATCATCGGAAAGAGCGGACAACTCCAATAAGTCATTATACAGCTTTTCTCTGTTTCTGACAATTGTTTTTTGTCTGTTTTTGAGATAATCTTTATTTTTATATATTATACTGCCGACAACCTGAGAAAATGTGTTCACATTGTACGGAGATTTTACCGCTTTTACAGCTCTTGAAATTGTTTCATTGGCAACGGCAAAACCGAGTCTGAGTGCCGCTGAGCCTACTGCCTTTGATGCGGTTCTGAAAATAATGAGATTTGAATACTTTTCAACCTCATTTATAAGACTCTGATCCCAGAAATCCATATATGCTTCATCAAGAATTACAAGTGCATTTACGCTTGTAACAAGTCTGCGTGCATCTTCGGCGGTCATACCCTGGCCTGTCGGATTGCATGGGTTTGAAAAGAGCAAAAGCTTGATATTGTCACGGTTTACCTTTTCAATAAGTGCGTCAGTATCAATTGTAAGATCGTCAGATTTGATAAAGGTGTCACATTCAACCTCACAGATTGATGAATAGAATTTGTACATTGAAAAATCGGGAGCAACACAAAGCATCCTGTCCCCTTTTTCCATAAATGCGGCTTCAATCAAAAAGATAAGTTCATCTGAGCCGTTACCTGCGGTTACATATTTTGGATTGATTCCGTAATAATCCGCAAAAGCCGTAACAACCTTTTCCGCAAGCGGATCGGGATAGCGGTTGAAATCAATTGTATCAATTGCATTTTTGATTTCTTCTTTGATGAAATCGGGATAATTTTCGGGACATTCGTTTGCATCAAGTCGAATTTTATATGTACCGCTGATTGGTTCATACGGTTCAAGTTCACGAATTTTTTTGTTTAATTCATAAGACATTGCATAACTTCCATTCTTATTTCATATCAAAACGCACTTTAATTGAATTTGCGTGTGCTGTAAGTCCTTCTGTTTCTGCAAAGCGAACTACATCTTCGGCATCTTTTCTCAAAGCGTCTTCCGTATAGTAAATAAAGCTTGATTTCTTTACAAAGCTGTCTACCGAAAGAGGTGAGAAAAATCTTGCCGTGCCGCTTGTCGGAAGAACATGGTTAGGACCTGCAAAATAGTCGCCCAGAGGCTCGGGACTGTAGTTGCCGAGAAATACAGAGCCTGCATTATCAAGCTTGCCGACATACTCCATTGGGTTTTCACAACAAACCTCAAGATGTTCGGGAGCAAGCTCGTTAGCAAATTCAATCGCCTGTGACATATCACTGCATACGATAATTGCACCGAAATTGTCAACCGATGAACGGATAATATCTTTTCTTGAAAGAGCGGTCATCTGCTTTTCAAGCTCTGTTTCAGTTTCTTTGGCAAGCTCTTCGCAGTCGGTAAGCAGAATTGCAGATGCAAGCCTGTCATGCTCTGCCTGACTCATAAGGTCTGCGGCAAGGAATTTTGGATTTGCAGACTTATCGGCAATGATGAGTATTTCACTCGGACCGGCAATCATATCAATGTCAACTGTTCCGTAAAGAAGTTTTTTTGCTGTTGCAACAAAGATGTTGCCGGGTCCTACGATTTTATCAACCTTTGGTACGGTTTCTGTACCGTATGCAAGTGCGGCTACTGCTTGTGCACCGCCCATAAGGAAGATTCTGTCAACACCTGCTACCTTTGCGGCGGCGATGATATTCGGATTCGGTGTACCGTCCTTCTGCGGAGGTGTACACATAATAATCTCCTCAACACCTGCAATTTTGGCGGGAACTGCGTTCATAAGAACTGATGAGGGATATGCGGCTGTGCCGCCCGGAACATAGATACCTACTCTTTTAAGGCCTCTGATTCTCTGCCCCATCATTACACCGTTATTCTTTGTTGTGAGCCAGCTCTGCTGAACCTGTCTTTTATGGAAGTCTGCAATATTTGCGGCTGCCTTTTTGATTGTTTCAAGATAATCCTTATCGCATTTTTCAATAAGGCTGTCGATTTCATCGGAAGTGATTTCTACCTTTTCAGGTGCTTTTCCGTCAAATTTAACGGTATATTCCTTTACGGCTTTGTCACCGTTCTCTGCAACATTTTCGATGATTTCCGAAACAATCGGAACTACATTTTTATCTGAATTCTGCGCTCTCTTTTTGAGCAAATCAATAAATTCATATTCGTTTTTTCCGTCTGCTACAACAGTTGTAATCATTTTGTGACAGCCTCCAGTTTCTTCTGCAATTCTTCAATTTCAGCCTTGCGCAGTTTTAGACTTGCCGTATTGGCAATAAGTCTTGCCGAAATATTACATACCCATTCAATTACTTCAAGTCCGTTAGCCTTGAGCGTTGAACCTGTTTCTACTATATCTACAATACCGTCTGCAAGACCTACAAGAGGAGCAAGTTCAACGGAACCCTCAATCTTAATAATTCTTACATCCATATCTTTATCGTCAAAAAAAGCTCTGGTTACATTCGGATACTTTGTTGCGATAGTTTTTGTATTGTAACCGCTGTAAAAATCAGTATCTTTTTTTGTTGCAAGGGCAAAACGGCATTTGCCGAAGCCCAAATCGAGCAGTTCATAAAAAGATGAACCGTTTTCAAGAATTGTGTCCTTGCCAACGACACCAAGGTCACACACACCGTGCTCAACATATGTAATTACATCTGCGGCTTTCGCAAGCACAACTTCAAAATCATTGTTACCGATCGGAAAAATAAGCCTTCTTCCCTTGTTTTTTACTTCATCACAATTATATCCGATTTTTTCAAGAAGTTCGATTGTAGTCTTTTCAAGTCTGCCCTTTGTCAGAGCAATTCTTAATGGTTTCATATTTAATCCTTTCCGACAGCTTGATTATACTATTTCTACTTTAGCTATTCCTCTTGATTTTGCAAACTGTTCTGTTTCTTCAAGAGTTTCAAGTACGCTGAACTGTGCCTTTATTTCCTTTTCATTAAGCTCGTCAACATATCTGAGAGCCTTCATTTCATGTCCGTTTTCTGCAAAAACGAGTACATCGGGATTATCTGAATAATTTACATTATCATCGGAAAGATGTTTCATTGTAATTGCGTCTGTATCAATTGCAAAGCCTGCCGCACCCATCGGAGCGTCAAATTCGCTGAGAAGATCGTCATATCTTCCTCCCGAAATAACAGCGTCACCGATTCCGTTAATATACCCTGAAAATACGATTCCCGTATAGTAATCGTTTCTCTGAACAAGTCCGAGGTCGATGATAAGCTTGTTGCCGAGTTCAAGCACGGAAAGTTCTTTATAGATTGAGTGGAGATAATCAAGAGCGTTTTCGGCACCTGTACCCTTGCAAATTGCGTACGCCTCGTCAAACACTTCTTCACCGCCGAAAAGCGACGGGAGTGAACGGATTGCAGAAACAGTTTTGCAAGGCTCAAGCCTGTCAAGAAGGTTATTAAGCGCCGAATAATTTTTACTTTCGATTGACACTCTTATTTTTTCTTTGTAATCGTTATCAATATCGAGTTCTTTTGAAAGAGCATTGAATACTTCGGCGTGTCCGAGTTCAATTCTGAAATCATCGGCAACGGCTGAAATGCTCTTTATTGCCGATGTAAGAATTTCAAGGTCTGCCCTCTTTCCTTTTGCACCGAGAAGCTCAACACCCATTTGGAGAAATTCGTTTCTTCTTCCTGCAAGTGACGGATTGCTGCGATACACCGCCTGCTTGTAATAAAGACGAACAGGAAGTGTGTTGTTTTTCAGTCTTGTAGAAACCATTCTTGCAATCGGCAGAGTGGAGTCAGGACGGGCAACAAGAAGTCTGCCCTTGTTGTCGGTTGTCTTAAACATTGATTCCTGCGAGATTCCGCTTGACGGAATTGAAAAGACATCATAAAATTCAAGGGCAGGAGTTATTACCCTTTTAAATCCGCCTTTTACAAATACCTTTTCAATGCTTGTGCAGATATAATCCATAGCGGAACATTCGGCAAAAAGAAAATCTTTTGTTCCCTCGGGAGTAATTTTCAAATTTTTCTTCATAATTACCTCTCAAAACGCTTTAGTGTGTTAATATGGTAATATATTAACACACTAAACTTGATTTGTCAACACCAATAAGATAAAACGGGAAATTTTCAGTTATTCATCTGAATTTTCCAAAGAATCGTCTTCGCCGTTTGTTTTGGTTCGGTTGATGAATTTCATAATTTTTTCTCTATGCTGCATTTCTTTTTCTTCACGAAGCTTTTTCTGCTCTGCGGCAATTTTGGTGTAGTTAAGCACCTCGAAATCAAGTGCTTCCTGAGCAATTTTGCCCTTTGATTCAATTCTGTTTTTAACTCTTTTACCTACAAGAGCATAGATTACGGCATAAATCGGCGTTCCGAGAATAAGTCCGAGCACACCAAACATTCCTCCGCCAACGATAACGCTGAACAGTACCCAGAAGCTTGAAAGACCGACCTGACTGCCGATAATCTTCGGCTTGAAAAGGTTGCCGTCAAGCTGTTGGATGATTACGATAATGATTACAAAAATAATCATATCAATAGGATCAATCAGGAAAAGGATAAACGCACTCGGAATTGCTCCGATAAACGGACCGAAGAACGGAATGATATTTGTTACACCTATAAGCACAGCTATAAGCGGAGCATAAGGTAATTGAAAAATTGACATTGTGATGAATGTAAGGATTCCGAGAAAAGCGGCGTCAATAATATCGCCAACGAGAAAACGACCGCATTTTGTATCTGTAATATCAATTATTTCATAGATTTTCGGGAGATACTTTATCGGAATAAAAGCAACCGCAAGTTTTTTTATTTGATAACAAAGGGTTTCCTTTGCTGCAAGAAAGTAAACGGAAATAACGATTCCAAGCAGGAAGTTATACACACCGTTACACATTGACATAATGGCGTTGAACACAGCATTTGTTGAATTTCCGAGGAAGCTTGTGATATTACCTGCTGAAATAAAGTTAGTGATATACTTGAAAAAGTTATTTATTACTTCGCTTGCGTCAATTTCCATACTGAATGTATGGTTAATCCAATGAACAACTGTCTTTGTCATATCTGAAAGAACTCCGCCGTATTGCGGCAGGCTGTTGATAAGACTGAACAGGCTGGCTGCAATTTGAGGAACTACAATAGATATGATGATTACAAAAATTGCCACAACAATTGCGTATGTTATGATAAGTGCAAGGGGTTTTCTGAAGTTAGCAAGGAATTTCCGCTTTCGCCCCATTCTGCCGAAAACTTTTGTGTAGAAAAATTTGTAGGGGTAGTTGAGAATATAGGCAAAAAGAAATCCGATTGCAAACGGAGTAATTATGCCTGTTATCCAACCGAGAGCCGACCACAAAACATTCATATTGTCTTTTACAAGTAAAAGAAATACCGTAAATGAAATGCAAATCAGCAGAGTTTTTAGCGAAAGCAGTTTTTTCATTTAAACAACTCCTTAAAATAACGACATCTGTGAGCTTTCCGGCAAATTATTGAGGACTCCGACGTCTTTCAGCGTTTCAATAACAGCCTTTGTAACCTTTGTTTTTATCTGCATATCTTCAATAGAAAGATATTCTGTATGCTTGCCTGTTTCGGCAAGTGAATCTGCAGCAGCACCGCCTACACCCGGTAACGATGAAAACGGAAGCCTGATTTTACCGTCCTCCACCTTGAACATTTTTGCCTCGGATTTATAGATATCAACAGGAAGAAATTCAATTTTTCTTGCCATCATTTCGTTGACAATCTGCAAGGTCTGATACTCTGCTTCATCCTTGGCGGTTGCTTCGTGAACACTTTGCTTTTGCTTTATGTTGTTCATCTTGTCACGGACAGCCTTGTGTCCCTGCATGGCAATTGCACCGTCAAGATTTTCACTTCGTACGGTAAAATATGCAGCGTAGTACTCAACGGGCTTATGAACCTTGTACCAGCCGAGTCTGAGCGTAGCAATCATATAAGCCGCGGCATGAGCCTTTGGGAACATATACTTGATTTTCATACACGAATCAATGTACCATTCCGGAACATTGTGTTCACGCATGGCCTTGAAGTGTTCTTCCGTAAGAAGTTTTGTTGCGTTACCTTTACGGACAATCTCCATTATTTTGAATGCCATACCGGGCTCAAGACCTTTGTGCATAAGATAGGTCATAATCGAGTCACGAGTACCGATTACTTCCGAAATTGTGCAGGTACCGTTATGAATAAGCTCCTGAGCGTTACCGAGCCATACATCGGTACCGTGCGAAAGACCGGCAATCTGTAAAAGGTCGGTAAAGGTTTTGGGCTGGGCCTCAACAAGCATTCCTCTTACGAAAGCCGTGCCGCATTCAGGAAGACTGAAAGTACCTGTTTTTGAGTCGATATCCTCCTCAGTAACTCCGAGTGCTTTCGGAGAAGTAAACAGCGACATAACCTCGGGATCGCTCATTGAAACCTTCATTACGGGGATACCTGTGTAGAGTTCAAGATAATGATAGATTGTCGGAACATCGTGTCCAAGCTCATCAAGTTTTGTGATTGTATCATGAATTGAATGGAAGTCGAAGTGGGTTGTAATGTTATCTGAGTTCACATCATTTGCAGGATGCTGAACAGGGCAGAAATCGTAAACATCGTTTGTTCTCGGCACAACAACCATACCGCCGGGGTGCTGACCAGTGGTTCTCTTAACACCCGTACAGCCGATTGCAAGACGCTTTTCCTCAGCCTTGTGCATTACAAGACCTCGTTCCTGTGCGTACTTTTTTACAAAACCAAGGGCTGTTTTTTCGGCTACGGTAGAAATTGTTCCCGCTTTGAACACATTGTTTTTGCCGAAGAGCTCTTCCGTGTAACGGTGGGATTTTGACTGATACTCACCGCTGAAGTTAAGGTCGATATCAGGTACTTTGTCGCCTTTAAAGCCAAGGAATGTTTCAAACGGAATTTCGTGACCGTCCTGATCCATAAGAGTACCGCATTCGGGACAGTTTTTGGGCGGCATATCAAAGCCTGAGCCGTAGCTGCCGTCTGTGATAAACTCACTGTGTTTACAGTTTGGGCATACATAGTGCGGACAAAGCGGATTAACCTCAGAAATACCTGACATAGTAGCCACGAACGATGAACCTACAGATCCTCTTGAACCGACAAGATAGCCGTGTGCTTCACTGTCTGCAACAAGCTTTTGAGCAGTCATATAAAGCACGGAGAATCCGTAGGTTGTTATTGAATTAAGCTCCTTGTCAAGTCTTGCCTTTACGATTTCAGGCAATGGATCACCGTATTTCTCTTTTGCTCTTTTCCATGTAATGTCAATAAGCTGTTCTTGCGCACCCTCAATGTTAGGCGGAAATGTTCCCTTTGGAATAGGTCTGATATATTCGCACATATCGGCAATTTTGTTTGGGTTCTCCACAACATACTCATATGCTTTATCTTTTCCGAGCCACTCAAATTCCTTGAGCATTTCGGCGGTTGTTCTGAAATAAAGCGGAGCTTGCTGATCAGCATCCTTATATCCCTGACCTGCCATAAGAATTTTTCTGAATTCAGAGTCAGTCGGATCCATAAAATGAACGTCGCAGGTTGCGCATACCGGTTTGCCGAGTTCTTTAGCAAGCCTAATAATTGTGGAGTCGATTTTGTGAAGCTCGTCAACAGAATCAAATCTGCCGTCACGAATCATAAAGCTGTTGTTGCCTGCAGGCTGAATTTCAAGATAATCATAGAATGATGCAATCTGCTTGAGTTCGCCCCACGGCTTGCCATCAAGAATTGCCATGTAAAGCTGACCTGCACAACAAGCAGAACCGATAATGAGTCCATCTCGGTACTTTACAAGCTCGCTTTTGGGGATTCTCGGCTTTTTATAGAAATAATTAAGATGACTGTAAGAAATAAGTCTGTATAGATTTTTTAGACCGGTTTTATTCTTTACAAGAATAATTTGATGATAGGTTGGGAGCTTTTTAAAATCTCCGCCTGCTATCTTTGTGTTAATGTCATTGGTTTTTGTTATGCCGAAATCATCTGTAAGCCGTCGGCAAAGGGTTATAAAAATTTTTGCGAGCATTTCGGCATCGTCGGTTGCTCTGTGGTGATTGAACTCACCAAGTCTTAAAAATTTTGCAACGGTGTCAAGCTTGCAGTTCTTTATATCGGTGAGAATTGCTCTTGAAATTGCAACCGTATCAATTGAAGTGTAGTTATACTCCCTTCCCATATCTTCACAGGCTTTTGCAATGAATGATGTATCAAACGGTGCGTTGTGTGCAACAAGAACATTATCACCGGCAAACTCCAAAAATGCACTGACAGCCTCGCTCTGTGAAGGAGCGTCCTTTACCATTTCATCGGTAATTCCTGTAAGCTGAGTAATTTTCTGCGGAATCGGCATTTCGGGATTCACAAAAGTTGAGAATTTATCGGTAATTATACCGTTTTCAACCTTTACTGCGCCGATTTCGGTAATCTTGTCACGGGCGGCTGAAAGACCTGTTGTTTCTATATCAAAGCAGATGAATGTGCCGTCAAAACCTGTGTCGGCATCACCTTTTACGGACTCTACAAGGTCATCCATAAAGTATGCCTCAACACCGTAGATGACTTTTATTTTTTCTTCGTCCTTATTGATTTTGTCTGCGGCCTTCATTGCGTCGGGGAACGCCTGTGCGACACCGTGGTCTGTAATCGCAACTGCCTTGTGTCCCCACTGATAAGCACGGTTTACAAGGTCACCTGCCGATGTCACGGCGTCCATCTGTGACATATTTGTATGCATATGAAGCTCAACACGCTTTTTCTCGGCATTATCAACCACCTTGACTTTTTGGGCAGTGCCGACCGAGCGGGCATTGACAACAAGCTCACCTGCGTATTTATCGTATTCAACATCGCCCTGAACAACAATTGTGTCGCCCTTTTTGATGTTGTCAATTACGGCTGATTCTTTAATTGAATTGAATATCTTAGCGGTTGTTGAACCTGTGTAATCGGTTATGTCGATAGTGAAAATATTTTTGTCACCGCTTTTAGTAACTTTCTTTTCAATATCAAATACATCACCCCATACAACGATTCTTCCCGAATCACCTGAAATTGATGAAATTGGAATCATCTTTCCTCTAATCGACCTTCCGTATAAAGGACGGATTGAGGATTGAACAATCTGAGGAGTTGAGAATTTACCCTCACGAATTTCAATTTCGGCAGTAGTGTTTTCAGCGTGTGTTTCTTCCCTTTGTTTTGCAGTTTCAGCCTCTTCCTGATAGAATTCAGCAGCTTTTTGAAGATTTTCCCGATTGATTTTCTCCTGAGCGTTCTGAATTGCCGCTTTGTATTCTTCGTTGTTTTCTTCAACCTCAAATGTACCTGTATAAATTACGGAAATGTGAAGGTTAAACTCTTCGTAAATCTGCTTTACGAGCGCCTTATCAAAACCTTTACTGTCAAGAAGTGTTTTTCCGCCGTTGAGAAGATTGATTGTCAGAGTATTGTTTTCAAACTTAACCTCGGCATTGTTGAGAGTTCCGTTAATGCTTGGAATATCTCGCCTTACAGCTGCGTAGAGCTGGGGAAAATAATCGGCAGAAAACAACTCTGTCGGAAAATGCGGCTTGATTACGGCGTGGTATGCAAGAACCTTTGTGATACTTTTTTCGGCTTCAAAAAGCAAATCACGACCGATAAGTTCGCTGAAATTAACTGACAAAATTATTAAACGGGATTGTTTATTGATATCAAGTTGTGTCAATTCTCCCTTTGAAGCCTGTTGCGGCAGATTTATGCCAAACTGGGAGGAAAAGACTTCTCCTAATGTTTTCATATATTTCCTTCTGCTTTTATCGTAGCAAAGCCCTATCCGTCCGTCTGACGGATTATAATTTTTCTACCTCTTCCATAAGTGCGTCAACGAGTTTTTCTTCGGGGACTTTACGGATGATTTCACCTTTTTTAAATACAAGACCGCAGCCTTCACCGCCTGCGATGCCGATATCAGCTTCTCTTGCTTCTCCCGGACCGTTTACAACGCAACCCATTACCGCTACTTTGATATTCTTTTTGCAGTTTCTGAGCTTATCTTCAACCTCGTTTGCAATCTTCACAAGGTCAATTCTTGTTCTTCCGCAAGTCGGACATGAAACGAACTGAACTCCGTCTTTCTCAATGTCAAGAGCCCTGAGAATATCATGAGCGGCATAAACTTCCTTTACAGGATCGGCTGTGAGGGAAACCCTGATTGTATCGCCTATACCGTGAAGAAGCAATGCACCGATTCCGGCAGAAGATTTGATAATACCCATTCTTTCCGTTCCTGCCTCTGTAACACCGAGGTGGAGCGGATAGTCACATCTTTCTGCGGCAAGCTCATAGGCTTTGATCATTGTAGAAACGGTCGAGCTTTTCATTGAAAGAACAATATCGTTGAAATCAAATTTTTCAAGAAGTGATGCATGGTACAAGGCACTGTCGCAAAGAGCCTCGGGTGTGGGATGACCGTATTTTGCAAGTATTTCTTTTTCGAGCGAACCTGAATTAACGCCGATTCTTATCGGAATGCCACGCTGTTTGCAGGCATCGGCAACTGCTTTTACTCTGTCATCGGAACCGATGTTGCCCGGGTTTATTCGTATTTTATCAACTCCCGCAGCACAAGCCTCAAGAGCCAGCCTGTAGTCAAAATGGATATCGGCTACAATTGGGACGCTTACAGCCTCTTTGAGGGCAGGAATAAGCTTTACTGCATCTTTATTAGGAATGGCGGCACGAATGATTTCGCAGCCTGCCGCTTCAAGCTGTTTTGCCTGTCTTACAGAACCCTCAATATCGGTTGAGGGAATATTGAGCATTGACTGAACGCTTACTTTAGCACCGCCGCCGATTTTTACATTGCCGGCAGTTACCTGAATTTTACTTCCCATAAGGTTTTCCTCCGTTTATCTACATACCGGGAAAAGTTCCCGTTACAAGTTGGAATACATCTTTTACCGAAATAATAAGCATAAATGCAAGCAGCAGTACAAGTCCTGCCGTATTTACAACCTGCTCTGCTTTTCTCGGAATCGGCTTTTTGAATATCCATTCAATCAGCAGGAACAGGAATCTTCCGCCGTCAAGAGCAGGAAACGGAAGCATATTAACAATTCCGAGGTTTACCGTTATGAGTATCATTACAAAAAGAATGTTATTAACCGCGTCTGCAAAACCTGTTTCAAGACCCATGGATGCAACCTGAGTTACCGCAGTTGCGATACCGACAGGACCAGACATATCATTGAAGCCGAATTTTCCCTGTACAAGCCATACAAACGAAGTCCACACAGTTTTTGCCATTGAGCAGGTTTCTGTAAATGTTTCAGTAAAAACCGTGCCGACATTTTTTTCAATAGGCTCAACCGCAAAGTCAAAAGCAACGGTTGGTTTGTTCTTCTTTTCGGCATCGTCATCGGCATAATAGGTGAAGAACTGTACATTTTCAAGCGTTATTTCTTTGCCGTCACGGACAACCTTTACATCAGCCATAAATCTCAGTCTTGATGTAGTTGTGTCTATTTCGGGTGTTTTATACTTTGACATATCATATGATTTGTCAAGCGCATAAATTGACTTACAAGCTTCGTCAAGAAGCTTTTCAGCCTCTTCTTTGCTTGCAGCCTTATTTATCTTTGAACAACCCTCTGAGAGAGCGTTGTAGTATTTTTGAAGTTCATCTTGTGAAAGGGATTTGTCATTGGCGTATTTATTGTACACTCCGCAGGCGGCAGATGTCGCTCTTTCTTTGTACACTTCAAGTGTGCTGCCTTCTACAGTTTCATACGGAAGTGTTGAGATCGCAAACTGCAAATCTCTTGAATTCCAAATTGAATAACCGTTCACTTCGACAATCTTATCCCCCGTCTGCAAGCCTGTATTGGCTGTAAACGCATTAGGCTGAAACTGAGATACGGTTGTAGAGCTGAAGCTGTCAGCCTGAACGGTAAAGGCAAACATCATAACAAAACCGAGAAGAATATTCATAACCGCACCTGCGATTATAATAATCATTCTCTTCCATACTTTTGCATTATTAAACGCGGCTTTTTCTTCGCTGTCCTCATCCTCGCCCTCCATGGCACAGTAACCGCCTATCGGAAAAAGACGAAGCGAGTACCTTGTTTCACCTTTTACAAAACTGATTATTTTCGGTCCCATACCGAGTGCAAACTCATTTACCTTTACACCCGAAAGCTTTGCGGTAATAAAATGACCAAATTCATGAGAAAAAATTATAAGCTCAAAAAGTAATATTCCTATTACAATGAGAGCCGCAACTGTTAAAATTTGCATTAAAATAAATCAACTCCAAAATATTCATTGCCGCCGCAAAGACAGCAATGAAAAATATTACCGCAAATTATAGCATAGAGAGTACATACTCTCTTGCAAGTTTATCCGCCTTCAATACATCATCAACGCATGTAGGCTCAAAATTGTCTATGTTATCAATTGCACCCATAACAAGGTCGCCGATTTCAAGAAAAGTGATTTTACCCTCTCTGAAAAGTCGGTTAGCCTCCTCATTAGCACCGTTTGCAACAGCTGTTGCAACACCTCCGAGCGAAAGAGCCTTTTTGCAGGCTCCAAGGCACTTGAAGGTTTCATAATCGGGTTCAAAAAAAGTCATTTTGCCGATTTGAGCAAGACTTAATTCGCCGACAGGTGATTCATATCTTTCGGGATATGTAATTGCGTACTGAATCGGGATTCTCATATCGGGAAGTCCCAGCTGTGCAATTACGGAATTATCTACATACTCAATAAGAGAATGTATTATGCTTTCACGGTGTACAACAACATCAATGTTTTCCGGCTGTACATCAAAAAGCCACCTTGCCTCAATTATTTCAAGTCCCTTGTTCATCATTGTAGCAGAGTCGATGGTTATTTTTGCACCCATACTCCAATTTGGATGATTAAGAGCTTCTTTAACTGTTACATTCTTTAACTCTTCGGTTGTTTTTCCGAAGAAAGGACCGCCTGAAGCTGTAAGAATGAGCTTTTTAAGCATTTTTTTCTCAGGTATACCCTGTAAGCACTGAAAAATAGCTGAATGTTCGCTGTCAACGGGAAGAAGCTTTACACCGTTCTTCTTTACCGCGTCACAAACAAGCTTACCGCCTGTTACAAGCGTTTCTTTGTTTGCAAAAGCAATGTCTTTTTTAGCGTTTGCCGCTGCGAGCGTAGGCTTTAAGCCTACCATTCCGACAACCGAATTTACAACAAGATCGGCATTTTCAAGCGTTGCCGCCTCAATAAGTCCGTCCATACCGCTTAAAACACGGGTGCTTGTATCTTTTATATTGTCTTTTAATTCTTTGGCTTTTTCTTCGTCAAAAACTATCGCAAGCTCAGGCTTATACTTTCGTACCTGATCTTCAAGAAGTTTTATGTTTGTTGACGCAGTAAGTGCAGAAACCTTTAAATTGAGTTTATCTACAACATCAAGCGTTTGTGTTCCGATTGAGCCTGTTGAGCCGAGAATGGAAAGTGAATTTATCATTTTAGTTTACCCCACTGTTATGAAAGGTATGAATTGATTGATTGCAACAAGAACGGGTGCAGTAAATATTATGCTGTCGAACCTGTCGAGCATTCCGCCGTGACCGGGAAAAATTGAGCCGTAGTCCTTAATCCCGTAGCTTCTTTTGATAAGAGAAAAACTCAAATCACCGAGAATTGATACAGGAGCGTCAATTACACCGAGAAGAATCAATGCCCAGAAGTTGATGTTGGCGTCAGGCATAACCCAAAAACTAAATATAAGACCGATGATTACGGCTGTAAGGTCACAAAAAAGTATTCCGCCGATTGCACCCTCAACAGTCTTTTTAGGACTGATTTTCGGGCAAAGCTTGTGCTTGCCGAACGATGCTCCGATAAAAAAGCCACCTGCGTCTGCCATCCACGGTAATGCAAAAATACATATATAGCAGAAAGTAATTGATATAGATGATGCACAGGCAATCGGCACGGCACTCATTCCAAAAGAAATTAAAAAAGTTCCGAACACTGAATATGCAACATCGGCATAGTTTGTCTTTTCGTGTTTGAAAATCATTACTGCAAAGGCTGTTAATATGAATGCAAAAATCAAAATATACAGAAACTTTGTTGTAACCAAAATCGAAAGCAGAAAAGAAAAAACTATGCAAGGTATGGAAAGGTGAAACTTATAAAGCATCTTTCTTGCGTGCAGATACTCACCTGTCATAAATGCCGAAAATGCTCCTATGACTATGCCTGTAAACGGGAGCCAAAGTTCCGATACAAACAGAACAATCAGCAGTAGTGGTATTCCTATTACGGCTGTCAGCAGCCGAGGCTTGAGGGATTTCATTTTATATCAACTCTCATCAAACTCCGCCGTATCTTCTGTTTCTGGAGGAGTATATTTTTAATGCTTCGTCAAGGTCTGATTTCTGAAAATCAGGCCATAATTTGTTCATTATTACAAATTCCGTATAAGCAGACTGCCACAAAAGGAAATTTGAAATTCTGTATTCACCGCTCGGTCTGATAATAAGGTCCGGATCGGGCTGACCTGCGGTGTAAAGATAATTTGAAAAAAGATTTTCTGTTATGTCGTCGGAAGAAATTTTGCCGATTTTGACATCCTCAGAAATATTTTTAACAGCTCTGATAATTTCGTCACGACTGCCGTAATTCATAGCAATATTAAGAACCATACCGTCACGGTCTTTTGAACTCTCTTCGTTTTCAATCATAAGCTCACGAAGTTCATCGTTAAAGCCTGACTTGTCACCGATGAATTTTACCACAATACTGTCGTCTTTAAAATCTTCAAGTGCTTCATTGAGGTATGATTTAAAAAGCGACATAAGTGACTCAACCTCATCCTGCGGTCTTTTCCAGTTCTCGGTTGAAAAGGCATACACGGTAAGGTACTTTATTCCTATATCGGAACAATATCTTGTTATGGTTCTGAAGGTTTTTGCGCCCTGACGGTGACCTGCCTTTCTCGGAAGTCCTCTTTTCTTTGCCCAACGGCCGTTGCCGTCCATAATAATTCCGATATGCGAAGGCAGATTGAGGTCTGTAACCCCAATCTGCTCATCTTTTTTCTTTGAGAAAAAAGCCATATTACATCTCCAAAATTTCTTTCTGCTTAACTGCAGAAACGCTCTCAACTTCTTTGACATACTTATCTGTAAGATCCTGAGCTTTCTTTTCGCCCTGCTTAAGATCGTCCTCTGTAAGCTCGCCGTCCTTCTTCATAGCTTTAAGCTTGTCGATAAGTTCACGGCGTACATTACGAATTTGAACCTTGGTTTCTTCGGCAATTTTCTGAACATCTTTTACAATTTCTTTTCTTCTGTCCTCTGTGAGCGGTGGAAAGATAAGACGGATAACCTTACCGTCATTTTGCGGATTTATGCCGATGTCTGAAGTCTGTATAGCCTTTTCAATCAGTCTTAATACAGACGCATCCCATGGCTGAATTGTAAGAGTTCTTGCTTCTGTAACAGAAACAGCAGCAAGCTGGTTCACGGGTGTGGGTGCGCCGTAGTAGTCAACCTTTACTTTATCAAGAACAGCGGGATTTGCTCTGCCTGCTCTGATTTCCGAAAATTCCCTGCGCATATGCTCAAGGCGTCTGTCCATGGTTTCGCCGGCTTTTTTTAACTGTGTCTGCATATTTATGCCTCCTGTATAATAATTATTGTTAAAAAGTCAGTAAAATAATCAATTGAATTAGTCGTTAGCTGTTACGATAGTACCGATGTTTTCACCGCAAACAGCTTTGTAGATGTTTTCAGGGTCATCAATGCTGAATACAAGGATAGGCAGATTGTTGTCCTTACAAAGAGATGCAGCTGTGCTATCCATAACAGCAAGATCCTTATTGAGAACCTCATGAAATGAAATTGTGTCATATTTCTTAGCGTTTGGATTTTTCTTAGGATCGCTGTCATAAACGCCGTCAACCATAGTAGCTTTCATAACAATGTCTGCCTCAATTTCAGCTGCACGGAGAGCCGCCGCTGTGTCTGTGCTGAAGAACGGGTTGCCTGTTCCGCAGCCGAACACTACTACTCTTCCCTTTTGAAGGTGAAGAACAGCCTTGTTTCTGATATACGGCTCAGCAATCTGATGCATAGCGATAGCTGTCTGAACACGAACATTAACACCAAGCTGTTCAAGTGCGTCACAAACACCGAGCGCATTGATTGTTGTTGCAAGCATACCCATATGGTCGGCTCTTGTTCTGTCCATTTCACCTGAGCTTCTGCCACGCCAGAAGTTGCCTCCGCCTACTACTATGCCGACTTCTACTCCTGCGTCAACACATTCTTTGATTGGCTTACAGATTTTGAGAACAGTTTCAAAATCAATGCCATGTTTCATTTCACCTGCAAGCGATTCGCCTGAAAGTTTTAATAATACTCTTTTATATTTCGGCTTCATACATAACACCCCACGATAAATTATAATTACTAATATAATACAATATCTTGTGGGGTTTGTAAAGGTTTAGTGGCTGTTTTTTGAATAAAGTTAATTTTCAAAGTAAGTTCCGCCTCTTTTTGCTGCGGAACTTACTTTGGGGATTAAGTATATTTTTTAAACATTCGGCTAACAAGGGCATTCCTTGCAGGAGAGGTTGCAAAAATTACGCTCTCATACTATAATGGTAAAGGTCCACAACAAAGAATTTAATTTACAGGATGGCATAACAAAGGAATTTATATATTATGAATGCATATGATTTTGACAAAACCGTTTATTACGGTGACTCAACAGCCGACTTCTATTTATTCTGCCTTAAAAGGCATAAAAAAATTATCACACTCGCCCCATCGCTTTTTGGGGCATTTTTGAAATTTTATGTGTTTAAAAAAGGTACAAAAACTGAATTTAAAGAAAAAATGTACAGATTTCTTGCATTTTGTGATACCGAAAAAGATGTAAAAGACTTTTGGAAGGAATACATTGGAAATATAAAGCCGTTTTATCTTGAACAAAAGAAAGATGACGATGTAATTATTTCGGCATCACCCGAATTTTTGCTAAAACCCGTTTGTGAAAGGCTTAAAATCAAAAATCTTATTGCATCAAAGGTTAATATGCAAAGCGGAAAATACACCGGAGTTAACTGCCACGGCAAGGAAAAGGTAAAACGGTTTTACGAGGCTTTTCCCAACGGTAAAATTGACAGCTTTTATTCGGACAGTTACAGCGATTCGCCGCTTGCTGAAATTGCTGACAAAGCCTTTATGGTTGACGGTGACAAGATTGAAAGCTGGATATTCATTAAATGATTGTACGGAGCAGATTTCTGTTCCGTATTTTTATTGTCAAATTTAATTTCAGGCAAACAAAAAGAGCAGAGATTTTAATCTCTGCTCCGAATATTATGCTTTGGATGTCAAAACAATTATTTAACCATGCTTGCAACTTCTGCAGCAAAGTCGTCCTGACGCTTTTCAATGCCTTCGCCCTTTTCAAAACGAACGAACTTCTTGATTTCGATAGAACCGCCAAGCTCCTTAGCAGTATTCTGTGTGTACTGCTTGATGTTGATCTTATTGTCCTTAACGAACTCCTGGTCAAGAAGACAGTTCTCCTTGTAGAACTTACCAATCTTACCCATAACAATCTTGTCGGCAATCTGCTCGGGCTTACCTTCGTTGATTACCTGCTGACGCATAACTTCCTTCTCATGCTCAATGATTTCTGCAGGAACTTCACTCTCGTTGAGGTAAGGAGTGTTAAGAGCTGCAATCTGCATTGCAACATCCTTGCCGTATGCAACAAACTCAGGCTTTGCAGCGAGGTCTGTATCAAAGTTAACGAGAACGCCAATCTTGCCGCCTGCGTGTACATAAGCAACACAAGCGCCTTCCATACGCTCAAAACGACGAATTTGAATATTCTCACCGATTGTGAGAACCTTTTCCTGAAGCATTTCAGCGATTGTCTGATCTGAACCTGATGCCTTAAGTGTGAGGAGAGCCTCAACATCAGCAGGGTTCTGCTCGATAATTGTGTTAGCACAAGCCTTAACGAAATCCATAAATGAATCGTTCTTGGCAACGAAGTCTGTTTCAGCGTTAACTTCTACAACAACGCCTACTGAAAGGTCATCGTTTGTGCAGGCATATGCAACACCCTCTGCTGCAACTCTGCTTGCCTTCTTAGCCTGCTTAGCAAGGCCCTGTTCTCTTAAAAAGTCAACTGCTTTATCCATATCGCCATCAGCATTAGTGAGTGCCTTCTTGCAATCCATCATGCCGCAGCCTGTTTTTTCTCTTAATGCTTTTACATCCTGAGCTGTAAATGCTGCCATTATGAAAACATCCTTTCAAATTAATATAATTAATATATATAAATGAGGTTATAATCACAAATGATTATTCAGCTGTTTCTTCCTCTTCAACAGCTGCTGCACCCATCTGACCTTCTCTGCCTTCGATGATAGCGTTAGCCATTGCACCTGCAATAAGCTTTACTGCACGAATAGCGTCGTCGTTGCCGGGGATAACATAATCAATCTCATCAGGATCGCAGTTTGTATCTACGATAGCAACGATAGGAATATTGAGCTTCTTTGCCTCTGAAACGGCAATTCTTTCTTTTCTCGGGTCAACAATAAAGAGTGCGCCCGGCATTTCTGTCATATCCTTGATGCCGCCCATAAATTTCTCAAGCTTTTCAATCTCAAGATTGAGCTTGATAACTTCCTTCTTAGGGAGAAGATCGAAAGTGCCGTCTTCCTGCATAGCACGGAGCTGCTTTAAACGAGCAATTCTTCTTCTGATTGTTGCAAAGTTTGTGAGCATACCGCCGAGCCATCTTGCGTTTACATAATAAGCGCCTGCACGCTCTGCCTCTTCCTTAACAGAATCCTGAGCCTGCTTCTTTGTACCTACAAAGAGAACGCTCTTGCCTTCTGCCGAAAGCTCACGAACAAAGTTGTAAGCCTCTTCAAGCTTCTTTACACTCTTCTGAAGGTCGATAATGTAAATACCGTTACGCTCAGTAAAAATGTACTCAGCCATCTTAGGGTTCCATCTTCTTGTCTGGTGACCAAAATGTACACCTGCTTCAAGAAGCTGTTTCATTGAAACTACTGCCATAATAAAAATCCTCCTTAGGTTAAAACCTCCGCTGTGCCTTTGTTTTTATCAGCCATCAAGCAAATCCTTTGAATTTGCCACCCTGCCGACAGACATCAGCGTGCGAATTGCTCGTATATTATACCATAAAAATAAAAAAAATCAAGTGTTTTCGAAGACTTTTTTCAAAAACACCTGATTTTTTTATTGATAATTAAATTGTATTCCGTAAACCGGTCTTAATACCATAAATCAAAGAATTTCACAGAACCTATGCTTGTGATGTAATTCTGTGACTCATGCCAGCTGCTTGAGCCGGTGTAGAAGCAAAGAACTCTGTGCTGAACCGCCGAGCCGTTCTGATCAAAAATAAAAGAAACAGCGTTTTTAACTTCCTGACTGGGTGCATAAGCTGTAGAACCGTAATACCGGTATTCCGAAATAATTCTGTCAATTGATGTTGTGTTTGAACGGTTCATTGCGTCACGAATCGACTGAGCAATAAGAGCGCAGCCTGCGTAGCCCATTGAACCACCTTCGCCCATTACAAGTCTTTCTAATTTTTCTCTGTCATAGCTTGAGAGAGAAACAGGAGAAGGACTGTATGACGGATCGGGATTGCTGATGCTTACAAGATAACCGCTCTGATCGTTTGATGAATCTGATATGTTATCTGTGTAGCTGCAATCCGAAGAATTAGATGCTGAACTGCTGTCGTCCAAAGAAGATGCACTGCTGCTTGCAGAGCTTTGTGTGATCTGCTGTGATACCTCGGACTCTGAAGGCTCTGACTTTGAGCTTTCAGTCTTTTTAGAGGTCTGTGAAGCTTCAGACTTTTTTGCAGTTTTAGCAGTTTTTGCAGATTTAGTTTTCTTTTCGGTTGTCTTCTGTGTAGCAGCTGCGGATGTTGTAATCTCTTGGGTTACGGGAACAGTTGTTTCTTCAACGCAGTTATCAGTGATAACAAGTGAGAAGTCGTTGATGCTACCGACTGCAAGTGAAGCAGCACGGCTGTCTTCAAAGGCGTCTACATCCGGAGCAAGAGTTGTTGTCGGAACAACAAGAGCAACTGCCGCCAGAGATACCGCAATGGCATAGGATAAAACCTTAAAGCCCTTGCGTTTTGACTTCTTTTCGGTTTTGCGGGTTCTTTTCGGACTCACCGAATTGTTGTCACATCCGTAGTGTTTATAGTTTGTCGCTCTCAAAAATTTATCCTCCCTGTGATTTTTGCACATTAAGATAACTACAATAACTGCTGTCAAAAGCAGATACAAATACAAGATGTAGTTGTCTGTTTGAAAATGTGCCAAGTCCTTTAGTCGTAAAATTTTATCAAACACACAATTGCAATTGTATTAAAGCACAAACTTTTGAAAAATGCAAGTTTGATACAGGAAGATAAATTGTAACAATTGTAACCAAAATGTTACTTACTCAATTTTAATTTCTTAAAAAAATAATGATTTGTGCAGTATGCATAAATAATAGATAATTTCTTAGGTTATTTTGCCTTAATGCGAAAATTTGCAAAAATTCAAAATTTAGCCCCAAAATGAGGTTTTTTCGGCTTTTTTACTGGCTTTGGAGTCTGACAGCTGATGATTACGGTATCCTCTCCGATGAGTTCAATTTTCTCCCACGGAATTATGTAATCCTGACATTTTCCTATCAAGCCGCACAATCCCGGTCTTCCGAAAATAACAATTGACACAACAGCTGCACACTTGGTGTCAACAATAACATCGTCAATAAAGCCAATCCTCGTACCGTCACAGGCACTTATAACTTCCTTATGTCTTAAATCTGTAAATCTGCAATTCATTTATAACCCCTCCGAAAGCTGTGCTTGATACATATATATATGAAAAAGGATGGGTGTATATTCATTGACTTTTATATCATAATTTGTTAGAATTGATTTATAATATTTTCGCAGAAAAGGAGCGATAATTATGAATTATGTATTTATGACAGATGCCTCCTGCGACCTCACACAGGAGCTTATCAATGAAATCGGAGTTGAAGTTCTTCCTATGGAATTTCATATGGAAGACAAGTCTTATCTTCACTATCCCGATTGCAGAATGATGAGTCTTTCGGAATTTTACGATAAGCTTAAAGGCGGTGTTGATTCAAAAACAACGCAGATTAACTATGACAGCTTTTACAAAAGCTTTGAAAACTACCTTAAAGCAGGCAAGGACATTATCTACACCGGCATTTCAACAGGCTTGAGCGGAACTTATAACACTTGTATGATGGCAGTTAAGGATTTACAGAATGTTTATCCTGACAGAAAAATCATTGTAATCGACTCACTTTGTGACTCTGCCGGTCTTGGACTTCTCATCTACCTTGCCGGCAAAAAATACAGCGAAGGTGCCGGAATCGACGAACTCAGGGAATACATTGAAGAAACCCGTGTTAAGGTTTGTCATTGGTTCGTTGTTGAAGACCTTGACCACCTTAAGAGAGGCGGAAGAATTTCAGCTGTTTCCGCTACATTCGGCAAAGCCTTGCAGATTAAGCCGCTTCTCAGTGTTGACGATGAAGGCCGCCTTGTCAATGTTGCAAAAATCAGAGGTAAAAGCAATGTTGTTCCTTCTCTCGTAAAACATCTTGAGAGGGACGCCGAGGATTTAAAAAACAGCGTTGTTATGATTGCACATGCAGATAATCCCGAAGGTGCGGAGGAGCTTAAAAAGGCAATAAAGGGCAAGTGTAAAGAAATCATTGTCACAAACATCGGTCCTGTTATAGGAAGTCATGTTGGTTCGGGTATGCTTGCAGTACTCTTCCTTGGAGCAAGAAATCTTAAATCATAATCAAAATACAATAAAATATGCAAAAAGCGTGCAGTTTATTTCAGACTGCACGCTTTTCTTTTGTCAATCCCTCGTGTAATACAAAAGACACATTACACTTACTCCGATAATTCCTCCGACAAATAAGCCGATTATAAAACCTACAAGCAATATTTTTCCTCCTGACCATATTTTGACAATAATTATTTTCTGCTTATGAGATAATATCACTAAACGAAACACTCTCAGGGGGTGCAAAATGAAATCCGTTTACATAGATGTACTTTTTACGGTAAATATTTTCATTGATTTCATACTCATTTTATGCACCAAAAAAGCACTTTGCATCAATACTTCATTTAAAAGAATGCTTTTTGCCTCACTTTTCGGGGGAGTGCAAAGCTTGATTGCACTTCTTCCCCCTCTGCCGTTCATTCTGAACATACCTATTGATATTTTATGTGCCGCTGCGATTGTATTTTTTGCATTTGGCAAAGCTCCGCCTAAAAAGTTTATTAAGAGAACCGCCGTTTTTCTTTCTCTGTCGTTTTCTTTTTGCGGGATTATGTTATTTCTATACAACGCCTTCAAACCAAAAGGTATGGAAGTATATAATGACATAGTGTATTTTAACATTTCGCCCGTCCTCCTGATTATTTTAACTCTTGTCTGTTATTATATTCTCAGATTGGTGAAAATATTGACGAAGAGCGGTAACTGCTCAGATATTTGCAAAGTTGAAATCAAGGTGAATGAAAAAGTCTTTTTCTTTTCGGCAAAAGCTGATACGGGATGTAATCTTACTGAACCGTTTTCGGGAAATTATGTTATTGTTGCAGAAAGAAAACTCTTTGACGGATTCGTTCCGAGTGAAACTAAAACAAGGGTTATTCCCTTTGAAAGCCTTGGCGGAAACGGAATTGTAAAGGGATTTCCTCCCGATGAGGTTAAAATTGACGGCAGGAAAATTGATAACAATATTTACATAGGCATATGTGATAATGTTTTGAAAGGAGATGTTGAGGCAATTATCCCATACGAGCTTTTAAAATTGACAGAATAGGAGTAGTGCTATGTTTCTTATGAAGGTAATTCAAAAAATCCGCTTTGCATTGGTTGTTGAAAATGAAATTTTTTACATTAACGGCAGTGAAACTCTTCCTCCGCCGTTGTCAAAGGATGAAGAACAGCTGATTATGCAGAAAATTGCAAAAGGTGACAACAAGGCGAGAGAACCGCTGATAGTTCACAATTTAAGACTTGTGGTTTATATTGCAAAAAAATTTGAAACTCCGAACGCAAATGCAGAAGACTTAATTTCAATAGGCACGATTGGACTTATTAAGGCTGTAAACACATTTTCTCCGGAGAAGAATATTAAACTGGCAACCTACGCATCAAGATGTATTGAAAATGAAATCCTTATGTTTTTACGAAAATCATCGCAGTTAAGGAACGAGGTTTCAATTGATGAACCGCTGAACACCGACTGGGACGGCAACGAACTGCTTTTATGTGATGTTCTGGGGAGCGATCCGGATACGGTAAACAGAAATATTGAATGTGAGCTTGAAAAAAGTTTGGTTTTACAGGCAGTTTCAAAGCTTCGCGACCGTGAATGTCTTATTATGGAATTGCGGTTCGGACTGAACGGACGAAAAGAGCACACGCAAAAACAGGTTGCCGACAAGCTTGGAATTTCACAATCCTACATATCAAGACTTGAAAAGAAGATTATCCGTCAATTAAAGAATGATCTTGACAAGGCAGTATGATTTTTTGTCGGAAACCCGAACCAACAAAATATTTCGCATTAAAAACGGGAGCAGCAGGCAGTTTGTCCTGCTGCTCCCGTTTTTTTATAAAACAGTATCTGAGGGATTGGTGACAGTATCAGAGTTATTATTATCTCCGTCACCCATAATATCGTCAATTCCGTCCTCAATATCGTCCATAATATCCGAACCCGAATTTTCTGTTTCATTTTCTTCGTTACCGATGAAACCGTCCGAATCTGAAACTTCTCCGCTTTCAGTCATACTTTTGGAAGCTTCCTGCGTATTTGATGTTTGTGAAGTCTGACTTGTTGTGTCAGCCATACTGTCGTTTTTATCATTGCCGCAACCTGTGATAAGAGATGCTGAAATTAAAGCTACGGCAACTAAGCCTAAAAATTTTTTCACACTAATCAATCCTTATAAAAAATAAAATGGCACTGAATTAACAGTACCATTATTATTCACAATATTTTGCGTAATATTAAATTTAAAATGATTTCGAAATTATTCTTTTGCAATTACTATATGAGGATACGGAATCGTAATACCGTTTTTGTCAAATTCTTTTTTTACATTTTCCTGCAGGAAGAAATACACCTCGTAATAATCATCAGGGCTTGCCCACGCAAAAACTTTAATCTGCACTCCGCTGTCAAGATGCTCACCGACTCTTACGGTAGGTTCGGGGTCTTTTAAAATCATCTCATTTGTTGCCATAAGGTTGAGAATTATCTCTCGCACCTTGTCAATATCGTCATCATAGCTTATTGAGAAAGTGCAGTCAACCCTTCTCTGCTCAACCATTGTGCAGTTTACAACATTGTTTGATGTAAGTCTTGAATTAGGAATCGTCACAAGCTTATTATCAAGTGTATGTACAGTTGTTGAGAAAATATTGATTTCCTCAACCGTTCCTTTAACTCCCTCAAAATCAAGAATATTTCCCGAAACAAAGGGTTTGTTAATCAAAATCACAAGTCCGCTGACAACATTTTTCAGCAAATCCTGCAATGCAAGACCTGCCGTAAGGGCTGCAGCACCGAGTGCCGTAATAAGTGAAGCAACATTTACACCGATTGTACCAAGTGCCGTTACCGCAACGATAAAATAAAATATTACCTTTAAAACCGACAGTACAAAGCCTTCGGCTGTACCGTCCATTCGTGACCTGTCAAGAATTTTTCTGAGCAAAGCCAAAATCAGCCTTGAAATCACATAGCCGATTACAAGAACAGCTACGACTACAAGTGCTTTCGACAGATATTCAAGCATCTTATCCTCTGTTATATTCATAATTACACCTCTGTATCAATAAGAAATTCGGAAACCTTTTCCCCATTCTCATAGACAGAAACCACTATGTTGCCGTTGTTATCAAACGAAACGCTCTTACCTGTACGCACACCGTTTTTATAATTGCACACATCAATAAGATTGCCGTCTTTATCAAATCTTGCACCGTAGCCGTCAGGAGTATTATTGTTCCACTTGCCCGCATGCATTGTACCGTCACTCAATCTGTAGCCGACACCGCCGCCGTTGCGTGAATTATCAGTCCAGCTGCCTACATAATTTATGCTGCCGTTGTTATAATAGCAGATTCCAAAACCTTCTCGCTTATCCTCACGATAATAACCCTCATAGGATGTGAATCCGTCAGGCGATACCGTTCTGCCTCTGCCTGTTCTGCAATTATTTTCATCAAGATTACCGAAATAGGTATATCTTCCCGATTTAGTAAGAATCACCACATCACAATGGGGTTCATCCTCACTTACAATTTCGGCATTTTCATCACAATTTTCTTTGGCAGATTCATCATCTCCGAAAGGCACACAGATATGAACCTTTTCCTGTTCGCCGACAGACATTTCATCCGAGCTTTCTGCCGACTCGTCAGCAGTTCGGCATTCAAGCTCTTTGTCAACATCATCAGGCTCATTCTCTGTATTCTCCAGGTCTTTCGGCAGTTCAACAGCTTTGGCGTCAACAGATGTATCAACCGAAATATCAGAATCAGCAGATTTTTCATCGGCAGACTCAATTTTGCCGTCCGACGCTTCATTGTTGATAATCTTAATATCTGCAGATTCAAAATTTTCTTCCGAAGTATGACTGATAATTTCACCGAACAAATCTTTATTTGTTTTGTGTGCTTCAACAAGAATCTTTTCAATTATATCGTAAGCAGAGTAATCTTTTTTGCCGTCTTTTTTCTCAGTATCAATATCTGTCAAAATGTCAGCGTCAGAAAGATATGAGCAGGCAATCAAATCGTAAGGATTATCCGTTGAGAAATCACCTTTGAATAAGGAATCATTGAACACAAATCCGCTGTTGCCATATGATTTTTTCTCTGTAAACTGCATATCTGACGGCAAAAAGCTCGCATCATACCACAGCATACCGACATTTGAATAAATCAAAACTCTTGAACCGTTATCAGACTGTTTTTCGGAGGGAAAAAGGGTTTTAACTGTCGTTAAACCGTTATCGTCAATATCTTCGGTTACAAGCGTTACAATGCCGCTGACTTTATGGGGATAAATTCTTGTAATCAACTTATCGGCAATATTTTTGTCAAAATATTCTGTACGCAGCCAAAAATGATTGCGATCAAAGAACTGTCTTTTAAATACAATACCCCTGTCATTGTAGGTAATGACAGAATAAACTCCGCCTGTCGCCCTTTTTACGGACTGATAAGGGAGGCTGTCCTTCGTCACCTTCCAAGAAAGCGGTTCATCCTTTTGCATAAGGCAAGACATCTTATATTCCATACCGTGAAGCTCAATTTCAGTAATCTCTTTTTGCTCCTTACATCCTGAATTAAAGTAATTGGCACGAACACCGGCAAGCGCGTCATTTTTAAAATCCGGCTTTTCATAGTCAGAAACAAGTACAGAATAGATAATTAAGCCGTCAGTCAGCTTTTGAGATTGTTCAAGCATCGTGAATTATTCCCTTCGAAAAATTAAAAAATGAAAGGGCGAACAATGTCCGCCCTGAAATAATTTGAGATATTTAAATCAGATAGAAATTGTCATTGCAATCTTGTAAAGCTCTTCATCAAATACACGAGGCATATCAAGTGCTTCGTTAATGTCAAGGTCAACAATCTTTCCACCCTGCATGGCAACAACTCTGTTGCCGATATTCTGCTCAAGAAGTTCTACGGCCTTAAAGCCCATTTCACTTGCAACAACTCTGTCACGAAGTGTCGGGGAACCGCCACGCTGAACATGACCGAGGATTGTAGCTCTTGACTCAATGCCAAGACGCTGTTCAACATACTTTGCAAGATCTCTTACACCGCCGACACCCTCGGCAACAACAACGATAAAGTGTTTTTTGCCTGTTTTCTGAGTGTTGATAATTCTTGCAATTACATCTCTTTCAATGTTGTACTGAACCTCCGGAACAAGAATAGCCGTTGCACCTGTTGCAATACCTGTTTGAAGAGCAATATCACCGCAGCGTCTGCCCATAACCTCAACAATAGAGCAACGGTCATGCGACTGTGCTGTATCACGGATACGGTCAACCATCTGAATAGCTGTGTTCATAGCGGTGTCAAAGCCAACTGTGTACTCTGAACAAGCAATGTCGTTATCTATAGTACCCGGAACGCCGATACAGTTAATGCCTGCGTTTGTAAGACAACGGGCACCTCTGAACGAACCGTCGCCGCCGATTACAACTACGCCGCTGACACCGATGCTTCTGCAAAAATCAGCAGCTCTCTGAATACCCTGAGGAGTTGCGTACTCTTCGCTTCTTGCCGTGTAAAGCATTGTGCCACCGTTTCCGATGATATCGGAAACACTTCTGAGGTTCATTTCCTCAACATCACCGTTGAGCAAGCCGTTATATCCACGGTAAACACCGTAAACCTTCATTCCTTTATTTATACCGGCACGAACAACAGCTCTAACAGCTGCATTCATACCGGGGGCATCGCCGCCGCTTGTTAATACTGCAATTGATTTCTGTGTCTGTGACATTATAATCTACCTCCATAGGTTACTAACTTCTAACATTATAATACAATTATTTTTTCTTTACAAGTGGATTTTCACATTTTTAAAAAAATAAAAGTTTTTATTACAAAACCGTTACAATATTATTCAATCATTTTTCAGCATTGTTACAAAAATCTGTGATTTTGTTCATAAATATACTGTTTTCACCTCTCTATTTCGATAAAATAACAATATTTTGTAACAAAGCAATCAAGTTTGTTGACTTTTAAAATATATGGTCTTATAATTAACCTCGGATAGAAGGCAGATTTTTTCGTCTGTCTTGTGACAAGCTACATAAGTGACAATTTTTCGGGAGGATATTTTATATGACTAAGTTATATCTGGCTATACCCTGCTATAACGAAGAAGAGGTTTTAAGAGATTCGGCAGGAAAGCTGTTGAACAAATACAGCACAATGATGTCAGAGGGTAAGATTTCTGCTGACAGCCGCATTGTGTTTATTGATGACGGTTCAAAGGACAGAACATGGGAGATTATTTCGGAGCTGCATACGGAAAATCCTGTTTTTCAGGGTATCAAGCTTTCAAGAAACAGAGGTCATCAGAACGCGCTTCTCTGCGGTCTTATGACTCTTAAAGACAAGGCTGATGCTGTTATTTCAATTGACGCAGACCTTCAGGATGATATCAATACATTTGATGAAATGGTTGCAAAGTACGAAGACGGCTGCGATGTGGTTTACGGTGTTCGTTCCAAGAGAGAAACAGACACATTTTTCAAGAGATTTACCGCAGAAGGATTCTACAAAATTCTTAACCATATGGGTGCAAAGGTTATTTTTAACCACGCTGATTTCAGACTTATGAGCAAAAGGGCGCTGAATGCTTTTTCGTTATACAAGGAAACGAATATCTTCCTTCGCGGTATGGTTCCGATGATTGGCTTCAAATCTGATATCGTAACATATGAGCGTTCCGAAAGACTTGCGGGAGAAAGCAAATATCCGCTCAAGAAGATGCTCGCTCTTGCTTGGGAGGGCATTACATCGCTAAGCATTCAGCCTATCAGAATGATTACATGGCTCGGTGGAATCGTGTTCGGCATCAGTCTTATTATGATTATCTACTCGCTTGTAAGCTTCTTCTGCGGCTGGACTGTAAGCGGCTGGTCAAGCCTTTTGTGCTCAATCTGGGCAATCGGCGGTCTTCAGCTTCTTGCTATCGGTGTAATCGGCGAATACATCGGAAAGATTTATATGGAAACAAAGCGCAGACCGCGATTTATTGTTGACAAAGTGCTTGATGACAATGAACAGTAATAAATTTGCAAAAGTCCTGACGAGAATTTTCGGCGGATTGTTTTCGGTATGTTTCATTTTTCTTTTTATCAACATTATTGTTATAGGCTTTGACGGAAAAGTTGACAGAAGATTTGATTCGTTTTCAAAAATGTTCATTCTTTTGATTTTCGCAGTCCTGACAGTCGGTATATGTGCATTCTATTTTTATTACACCGCCGATAAAAGCAATAAAAGGTGCAAAAGAATTAAAACAAAAGCAAAATTTGAATTGACCGATATAAACACTAAGAGGATTATTTTTATCGGTTGCGGCATTCTTCTGATAGCTGAATTTATTTTTGCTATGCTTACCGATTTTGAACCTGTTGCCGACCTGCATAACATCAGAAGATATGCTATGTATTTTTCAAGTCATGGCAATTTCGACCTCATTGAACAGGATTATGCACGCAATTATCAATACCTTATAAGATATCCGAATAATATGGCGTTACTTTTGATTGTATCGCTTGTCGGAAGATTAAGTTACCTTATATCCGGTCATTTTGTTGAATTTGCACCTGTTGTTGTAAATATTTTTGCAATTAACATTTCCGTAATACTGACAGCATTTACAGCAAAAAGACTTTTCGGCAACAGAAAGGCTGTATTTGTACTTGCTTTTTGCGCATTGTTTTTGCCCTATCTCACATATCTGCCCTACTATTACAGTGATTCGATGTCGATGCCGTTTCTTATCGGAGCGGTATATCTCATGGTTTCCGCATTTCAGGGTGACCACAGAAAAAGTATGTGTGCAAAGCTTTGTGCTGCGGGTGCGTTGGTTTTCCTCGGATACAAAGTAAAGGGCAGTATTATTATTCTGTTTGCGGTTGGGGTTGTACTGCTTTTCTTGAAATTCAGATTAAAAAGAGCGATTTGTCTTATACTTGTGTTTACGGCAGGATTCGGTGCGATTGGATTTGCTTACAATACCGCCGTTGACGCTGTCAATCCGATTACAAAGCAGCAATATGAAGAGTATGAGTACCCCGTAACTCACTGGATTATGATGGGGCTTAAGGGTCTTGGCAAATACGATGAACACGATGACTATTACACCCGTTCATTCCACTCAAAGCAAGAAAAGCAGGACGCTAATGTTAAGGTTATCAAGGAAAGAGTAAAGAAATATAAAATTGACGGTCTGTATAATCATATGGTAAAGAAAGCGGTATGGACATGGCAGGACGGCACATATTACATTTCGTATCATAACCAAAAACCGAAAAATGATAATATTCTTATGGATTTTCTGCATATCAACGGAAAGTATAACAAGGCCTTCCAAAATTACAGCTCAGCCTTGCAGATGTTCATTCTGCTGATGATTTGTATTTCGGCACTTAAAACTCTTGTCAGACCCGAAGTTGACGAAATGCTGTTACTCAAAGGAATTGTATTTTCGGCATTTTTATTCTTCCTGTTATGGGAAACAAGGTCAAGATATCTGTTTAATATGACGCCGCTGTTTATACTGCTTATGGTTGACGGTATGGATACCGCAAAGGCTTTTCTCGATTCATTGAAAAAGCCCGGGAAACACATAGCTGAACAGACAACGGTATAAAATTTTTTCAAGTGGCAGTTTCGGCTGTCACTTGTTTTTTTATAATAAAATCTCTGTTACACCGTTACAAACTTTTTTATTTAAAATCAATATTTTCGTTTGCAATTTATTGTAATAATGCCAAAATTGTGCTATCATTGTTGTATATGCAATGATTTGCAAATTTCAAGTTTGAAAGGTAAGGATTATGGATTACGAAAAATTGAAAAAGAGGGATTCCTCGCTGGACATTCTGCGGATAATTGCAGTATTTACCGTTTTGTCGGTTCATTTCTTTCTGCATAACGGATTTTACAGTCAGACTGTTGAAGACAAACCGATGTACATTGCAGTTGTGATGAGAACACTGTTTTCCGTTTGCGTTCCGCTTTTTATGCTGCTGACGGGTTATCTTATGAGCAAAAAAGAGTTGAGCAAAAAATATTATTCAGGCATAACCAAAACACTTGTTGTATTTGTCATCTCAACTCTTGCATGCATGATTTACAAAAACATTGCACAAGGTGATGTTTTTGACCTGAAATCTTTCATACTCGGAACGCTTGATTTTACAGGTTCTAACTACTCTTGGTACATTGAAATGTACATAGGTTTGTTTCTGCTTGCACCGTTTCTTAATCTTGCTTACGGAAAGCTTAAAAACAAAAAACAAAAGCAAGTGCTTTTGATTACAGTTGTATTTTTGACAATAGTTCCGTCACTGTTTAATATTTTCAATTTCAGTTCGCTTGATTGGTGGACCAACCCGACATCATCCGATGAATTTCAAAAGCTTGTGCCGAGCTGGTGGCAGGGGTTCTACCCCATTGCGTACTACTTTGTAGGCTGCTACATAAGAGAATACGGATTGAAAATGAAAACAAGAACAATGCTTATTCTTTTTGTTTTCTCGCTCTTCTTATTCAGCACATTTAACTTTTTCAGAAGCTACGGAACGACCTTCAAATCCGGTACATATATTTACTGGTATGGCTTTGAACCGTTTGTCCTGTCGGTGCTTCTGTTCCTTTTAATTAAAAGAATCAAAACCGAAAATATGCCAAAGACAGCTAAAGTTGTACTCTGGGAGGTTTCGGATTTAGCTCTCGGAATTTATCTTATTTCATTTATTTTTGACAGCATTGTATATCCGATACTTTGCGAAAAGGTTATTTTAATGCCGGACAGACTTCCGTTCTACTTTGTAACAGTCCCGATTGTATTTGTCCTTTCCGCTGCTACGTCTTTCATTATGAATCTTGTTGCCAAGATTCTTATCGACGGTTTCAAGTCGGCTGTTAAAATGGTCAGGGATTTGCGTTCAAAGCCCGACAAAGGCAAATATCAGCACATAATTTTTGCTGTACTTATGGCTTTGGCAATAGGATTTTCACTTTGGAAATGCTATTACGGCTTTGGCGGCAATGACGAATCATTTTACCTTACAATTCCGCACAGATTAACTCTCGGCGATTCATTACTCGGTGACGAATGGCATCTTACTCAGCTTTCGGGGTTCCTGCTTTTGCCGTTTGTGTGGCTCTACACAACAATTACGCAGTCAACCGTCGGAATAATTCTTGCGGCAAGAATTTTCTATGTCATCTGTCACGCTGTTATTGTGTGCATTATCTATTCAAGACTTAAGAAATACGGCTATTTCACGGTATTCGGCTGTGTGCTTTATTTCCTCTTTACGCCTTTCGACATTATGGCATTGAGCTATAACACAATGGGGCTTGACCTCATTGCTCTCACGGGTGTGTTAATGGCAACAGCCGATTATTCAAAAAAATTGCCGCTCATAATCAGCGGACTTGCATTTGCAGGTGCGGTTCTCTGCTGTCCGTATCTTGCTGCAGCTTATGTGCTGTATCTTATCGCAGTCGGAGTTCACTGTTTAATAAAGAAAACCACACTCAACAAAAATGTATTTAATTCAGACTTGTTTTCAATTAAAACTTTTCTGTGGTTCACTTTGGGTGCGGGAATCCTTGCGGTAATTTTCATTGTATTTGTGCTTTCAAGAGTAAGTATAAATGAAATTTTCACCAATCTCCCCTATCTTATGGCTGACCCCGATCATCCTCAGATGGGATTTATGATGAAGATGAATTACTACTTTAAAACCATTGTTGATTGTCACAGCCACTTTAAATATGTGCTTATGGCATACGGTGCTACGGCAATTGTTATGATACTTGACAGAAAGAGAAAACAGCACCGTTCAATTTATCTTATACTGACGAGTGCAATTGTTATTTTGGCACTTGTGATGTTTATGCCGACAATGACAAGCGTTTATTACAACGCAATTATGTTCCCGATGATTTTTATGAGCATCACAGCATATGTTCTCTCGGAAAACAAAAACAGAGAACTTTTCGCCTCACTCTTTATTCTCGGAATACTTTATTCAGTGGCACTTTGTTTCTCTTCAAACCAATATTTCTTTGTTACCGCAATGGCTTGTTCAGCGTCAAATATAGCCGGCTTTGTTTTTGTCGGCAATCTGATTAAAGAAATGAAAGCGAGTCCGGATAATCTTGATTATGCAGTCCCCTGCAAATATTTTGCATTCGGAATTACTGCATTTTTGATTGTTTTGCAGGCTTGTTTTCAAATCACAGTCAAAGCCGAGCATTGCTTTTGGGAAAGTTCTCCGAGTCAGCTGTCACAGACAATTCAGGACGGTCCTGCAAAAGGAATAAAAACTACTTCCGCAAATGCAGAAAACTACGGGCAGCTTTATAACGATATAAACGAATATCAAAGTCTTGAAAAGGGCAATATTTTGTTTTTGACACAAAAAACCTGGACATACCTTGCGGCAAAAGATTTTACTTACGGAACACTCTCTGCGTATGTAACCGGAGAAAATCAAAACAGTCTTGACAGACTCCGTTCCTATTATTCTGTAAACAGCAAAAAAATTCCAAAGTATATTTATATACCTAAGGATTCCCAGTGGGAAAATATTCAGCAAATTGTTCTTGAAGCACAGCAAAACGGTTACACATTAAGTGAAAACACGGTTTCATATAAGCTGCAAAGATAGATATATTTTACTTTGCAATTTTATGTCAATGCTTGATGTAATTTGAAATAACAGAATATAATCAAAACCACCCGTCCAACGGGTGGTTTGCTCTAGGGCTATAAGCCCATGCTACCGGCCAGCGTCTCAAGACGCTGGCTTTCACTTGGTTCAAGCCTATTGCCTTTGCCTCTTTCGCCACCCCTTAAAGGGTGTTTGTATTACTCGCCACCCTTAAAAGGGTCTTCATATTCTCGTACACTTAATTTATCTAGTGCTATATCATGCTTTTCTTGGTCTTCTATGTATTTCCTTATGGTTGCTTCATTTAGACCTACTGTACTCACATAATATCCTTCTGCCCAAAAGTGCCTATTTCCAAACTTATACTTCAGATTTGCGTGTTTCTCAAACATCATTAACGCACTTTTTCCTTTTAAATATCCCATAAAACTTGACACACTCATCTTCGGTGGTATACTTAAGAGCAAGTGTACATGATCTATCATCATATGCCCCTCTAGTATCTCCACTCCTTTGTACTGACATAACAATCTTATTATGTCTTGCAAACTCTGTCGATACTGTGCATATATTATTTTTCTTCTATACTTTGGCACAAACACTACATGGTATTTGCACATCCATTTTGTGTGGGATAAACTATTTGTTTTATTTGCCATTAAAATCACCTTTCTTTTTTTACAATAGACTTGAACATTCTTATTGTAATACGATTGGTGATTTTTTTGTATAACTTTTTATGCACACCCGCATAGCGGGTGGTTGTTTGTGCCACGCAAGCGTGGCACTGGGTAAACCCATTAAAACAAAACAAGCGACAGCTAATTAAACTGTCGCTTGTTTTATTGCAAAATTGATATGTTCTTGAGAAAATAAATGTAATATGCGGTTAAATATTATAACACTTCAATATCATTCATCTCAATACTGCCCCATGATTTTTGCCAGGTGTTTTGATATTTGTCCGGCTTTCTTCTTCTGAAGGTCAAACCGTCAGCAACTTCGAGTGTTTCAAAGGGGGCAGCATCGTTTTTTCTGCTGTAAAAGACATAACGTGTATAGTATCCGCCACGGACAATTTTTGATACATCTATTTTTAATTTTGCCGTGTGGGTTTCGCCCTTTTTCCCCGAATAGAAATTTTCAATCACAAATGCGGTAACCGGATATCTTCGGTAATCGCTCACTTCAACACGCAGACAAAGGTTTTCTATATCAGCCTTGTTTTCCCACATAAGTTCAAGCTGAATCTGCTCGTCTTCATAGAAAATATTATTCTCTTTGCCGTCATATCTTACAAATTTCAAACAAAGGTCGTTTCTGTCGGCATAATGCTTATGCTCATTCCCGACATATTCAAGAGCACGGAAATTTTCGTTTGCACTTCCGAGATAGATTTTTATGCCCTCTTCAACATCACCGTCAAAAACAATTTTGCCGTGGTCAAGAACTATGCATCTGTTGCAGAGGTCACGGACAGTGTTCATATTGTGCGAAACATAAAGAACCGTTCTGTCCTCTTCGGCTGCAAGAGCACGCATTTTAGTTATACATTTTTTCTGAAAACGCATATCGCCTACCGCAAGCACCTCGTCCATAATCATTATTTCAGCGTCAAGATGTGCCGCAACGGCGAAGGCGAGCTTTACAAACATACCCGAAGAATAGCGTTTTACAGGCGTGTCAATAAATTTTGTACACTCTGAAAAATCTATAATACTGTCTATTTTTGAAGTAACCTCTTCCTTTGTCATTCCGAGAATTGCACCGTTGAGGTAGATGTTCTCCCTTCCGGTAAGCTCTGCGTGAAAGCCTGTTCCGACTTCAAGCATACTTGCAATTCGTCCCCTAAAACGCACTCTGCCGTCTGTCGGAGAAGTGATTCTTGAAAGAATTTTCAAAAGAGTTGACTTACCTGCACCGTTAGCGCCTATAATTCCTATGCGTTCTCCACGGTTTACCTCAAGGTTTACGCTGTCAAGGGCAAGGAAGCTGTCACCTTTTTCGTAGTGCATTGCACCGATTCGCTGATTCGGGTCTTCCTTGCCTCTTCTTTTTGCATACCAGCTTTGTAAATCATGGCGGAGAGTTCCGGAACCTATTGCGCCGAGTCGGTATTCTTTTGAAAGATTTTCAATTTTAATTACACATTTTTCATTCATTTCTGTCATAATATCAGACCGTATCTATGAAATTTTTTTCTACTTTATTAAAGATAATCATACCGAACACAAGCACACCTGCCGTAACAAGAAAACTAAGCATCAGGTATTTCCATGGAAATGTTCCGCTGCCTAAAAATCCGTAACGAAAAGTTTCAACAAGCGGAGCAACAGGATTTAAAAGAGCAAGCGAACGGAATGATTCTGCCACCTGAGAAACAGGATAAACAACAGGGGTGATGTACATCCACAATGTTACTCCAAATGAAACAAGCACGCCGAGGTCACGGTATTTTGTTGTGACTGACGAAACAATCAGTCCGCAGCCCGTACCTAAAAGTGCCGATGAAAGCAATACAAGCGGCATAAGCAACGCACAAAAATTCGGGTGAACATTTGACCCGGCAAACATATATATAAGTACAAGAATAAAAAACATCACAAAATTAATCAAAAAGCCGATTGCGTTGTAAATTATGTTTGCACAGGGCATTACAAGCCTTGGAAAATACACCTTACCGAAAAGCCTTGCATTACCGATAAAGGTTGATGAACTGCCGTTAAGACAGCTTGAAAAAAACGACCACAAAATGTTGCCAGCCATAAAAAACAGGAACTGAGGCATTCCGTCAGTTGAGATATTGGCTATCATACCGAAAATCACGGTAAAAACAAATGTTGAAAGGAACGGCTTTATAATTATCCACAGCGGTCCAAGCACAGTCTGCTTATAGGAGTTTTTAAAATCACGCTTTACGAACAGCATTACAAGGTCACGGTACTTCCAAACCTCACCAAGATTAAACTCAAAAAATTTTCGTTTTGGCGTAATTTCCGTTATCTCGTTATTTTTCAAGCTTTTTCACCCTTTTGTAGATATTTCACATACAAAAATTTTATCACATTTATATTTTTGTGTCAATTCAGGTTGATTTGCAGACATAATAATGCTAAAATAAAAGTGAATTTATTTATGAAAGGAATTTAAAAAATGGCAAAAATTAAAAAGATTTCGGCAATTATGGTTGCCGCAGTTATTCTCTGCACCTGCTTTTTAATCAGCGGTTGCGGCGGTGACACAGAGAGCAGTTCTTCGGCAAAAGCTACTTCCGCAGTTTCAAACGAAGAAACAACATCCGCAGGCACAGACACAACCGACTACAAGTCAAGCTACACAGCAATTATTGATGTTAAAGACTACGGTAAAATTGAAGTTGAGCTTTATGAGGAGCTTGCTCCGATTACAGTCAAGAACTTTGTTGGCCTTGCAAAAGACGGCTTTTATGACGGTCTTACTTTCCACAGAATCATTACAGGCTTTATGATTCAGGGCGGTGACCCAAAGGGTGACGGCACAGGCGGCAGTGAAAAAACAATCAAGGGCGAATTTGCTCAGAACGGTGTTGAAAACAACCTTTCACATACAAGAGGTGTTATCTCAATGGCTCGTTCAAATGATCCCGACAGCGCAAGCTCACAGTTCTTTATTGTTCAGGCTGACAGCACATATCTTGACGGTCAGTACGCCGCATTCGGCAAGGTAACAAAGGGTATGGATATCGTTGATAAAATCTGCGAGGACACACCTGTTACAGATTCAAACGGTACTGTTGAAAAGAAAAATCAGCCTGTTATCAACTCAATTAAGATTGAGGAAAAATAATGAACGGTATAACTGTTCTTGTTGATGCGGATGCCTGCCCTGTTGTAAAATCGGTTGAAGGGATTGCAAAAAAGCACAATGTTCCCGTTGTGCTGTTATGCGATACAAACCATGTTCTAAAGTCAGATTACAGCGAGATAAAAATTATCGGTGCAGGCGCAGACGCAGTTGATTTGGCGCTTGTCAACCTTTGTAAAAAGGGCGACATTGCGGTAACTCAGGATTACGGAGTTGCGGCACTTGTGCTTGGAAAGGGTGCGTATTGTATTCATCAATCGGGAAAAATTTTCTCGGATGATAACATAGGCGGTCTGCTTATGGACAGACACCTTGCCAAAAAGGCGAGAATGTCAAACGGCAAGCATCACATTAAAGGACCGAAAAAGCGTACAAAACAAGATGATGAAAACTTTGAAAAAAGCTTTGAATCCTTGCTTGTAAAAGTGTTAAATAATTCTAATCAGGAATAATAATTTTTCGGCATATACTTGAAATGCACAGAAATGTGTGCTACGATAATTGTAGGCAAAAGGATGTAAATAGTCCATTGGGCAAAACGAAACCCTCGAAGCTACCGACTTCGAGGGTTTCTTCATAGGTTGGCTGTTGAAGTTACTATCTATCCAACCACTTGCAAATATAGTAGGCAACTACACTTGCTCCAACAGATAGGAAAAAGGATATAAGCAACTCAAAGAAAGTCACCTCCTTCCTGCCGGAAAGAGTCAACAGCAAAATCAGTATATCACAGCTGTTGAAATATGTAGATATATTTCAGCCAACCTTTACAAACAGAACACCCCGAAGATTAAGTTCTTCGGGGTGTTTTATATTTTACCGTAAGAATTTTTGCAGTCGCATACTCGGGCAAAACGATTCAAACTATCTTCCCGACCGCACCTAACAGCTATTAACTTTTCACTCCTCACTTCCAACGGTATCCGTTGTTTCGGTTGATTTGACCTTTTTCTGACAGGTGTCAATATTAAAAATGCCGAGATTTTGTTTCCATTTAAGGATTCGTTTAACAGACGCGTCAACCTGAGCTTCGGGAATTTTACCGCTTTGAACAGCCTCAAGAACTGCGGGATATTGGGTATCGACAGATGAACAGCAGAGCAAATCGTTACCGCATTTTGCCGCCGTGACAGCCGCCGCTTCATCTCCCGTAAAATCCGTGATTGCGTCCATGATAAGGTCGTCGGTCATAATTACACCGTCAAATCTAAAGTCATTTCTGAGAATATCATGCACCTTTTGTGAAAGTGACGCAGGATATTCGCTGTCCATACAATTCACGATATTGTGTGAAACAAGAATACAGTCGGCACCGGACTCAATTCCCTGATAAAACGGCTTAAAATCTGTATTTTCAAACTCCGAATAGTCACGGTCATCGTATGCAATTCCCGTGTGTGTGTCGCTGTTATTGCCGTAGCCCGGGAAATGTTTCAGAACCGTACCGAGTTTTTTTGATTTGCTCGTTTCAACAACAGTTCGCACAAATCTGTTTTCCATATCAATATCCGAGCTGAAAGAACGGTCATACATAAAGCCGTATTCATCGGAGGTCATATCGCACACGGGTGCAAGATTCACATTGATTCCGAGTGAAAGTAGTAAATCCGCTTTTTCTTCTGCATCCTGCTTAATTGCATCCCAACCGCCGCTTGAGTATGTATCCCTCGGAGAAAGGAACGGGGCTTCTCTAAGATTAGGATTACTGCTGACACGCACAACCGTTCCGCCCTCTTCGTCAACGCCGATTAAAAGCGGAATATCTGCCTCATCCTGATAGCTTTGAATACAGTTAATAACTTCATCTTTGGTTTTTCCGTCAAAATCTCTGCCAAACAGGATGTAACCGCCGATATTGTACTCGCTGACCTGTTGCACGGCGTCTTCATCGGGACAGCGTACAAAGAACATCTGCCCCACCTTTTCTTCAAGCTTCATATTTGAAATGAACCTGTCAAGCTTTTGATCATTGATTTCTTCTTCCGACATTGTAGTCGGCTGAACTGTAGTCTGCTCTGTTGCTTGAAATTGTTCGGGCTGACTGTCACCGTTTTCACAAGCCGACATTAAAAACAATATGCATAATGCAAGCAAAGCAAATGAAGTTATTTTTAATTTTCTGTTAAATATTTTCATAAACGCCTTACGCCTTCTGGATTTTTGACTGCACTCCCTTTGTGACATATACAAGGCACCTTACCGTTACACCGTTTGCCGTGGTACATGATACTGTGGTTTTGCCCGTTTTGTTAGCGGTAATTTTTCCGCTGTATTCATCAACGGACGCAACAGTCGGATCTGTTGACGAATAGGTTGTTGAACAGGTCGCCTCACCGTCTGCTACAGAAAGATTCAGCAAACTTGAATTACCCTCTGAAAGTGAAATTTTATTTTTGCCAAAGCTAACCGCCATTGCAAGAAACTTTACATTCACATTCACATTTTTTGTTTTACCGTCAGATGTCGAAATCGTGATAACCGTATCGCCTATGCCCGTGGCAACAATGTTGCCGTTTTCATCAACAGAGGCAACTGACGGATTACTGCTGTAGTAACTCATTTCAATATCTCCCCTCAACTCGGTAATTTTACTGTTGAGAGAATATGTTTCAAAAAGACCCATCGAAAGCTCAGTTATCGGAACAACAAGTTCAGATTTGTTCTGAGCAACCTCATTGAGCTTTTCGGCAACGGCAGGACCGTATATCTTCATATTAGTATACGCAAGAGGGTGGATTCCATCGCCTTTTTTAGTTGTTGTATTATATTTAAAATACTGTGTTGTAATTTCCTCGTTGTCATCGGTAAGCTCTGTTTCTTCCGAAAGATCAACATAAGGGATTTCCCACTTGTCGAGGATATTTTTAATCAAAGTCCAGTATTGCGACTGTTTTGTCTTCTTTGAACAATCGTGACAAAGAACGAACAGTTTGATTGAACTTTTATAATTCATATTAAGAAAATAGCAAATACTTTCCAACGCACCTGCGGTTGTATATTCATCATACTTTCCCGACTTATTGCTTTTGTCAGTCATAGAACCGATTTTTACATTTTTGAATAGGTCATTAAAGCCGCCGTCAAGCAAAATAACATCGTAGTCACCTTTCATTTCACGGACACGCTCAAGTATACTTTTGTGATTTGTACCTATAAAATTCTTGCGTATTGCAAGAGTTGTGCCGGGTACAGCCTTGTTGGTCATTGTCATATTATACTTTTCGGCAACATAATTACAGAATGAATAAGTTGAATTACCCATTGTGTCCGTACCCGAACCGTAGGCAACGCTGTCGCCGTCACAATACATTGTTCTGCCGGAAAGATAGTCGGGGGCGGTATACAGTGCCTTTGCACAGGGGAAAAGGTCTTTGCAAAATTCATTTTCGACAGCCTGCAAAATCAAATTAACATCGTTTTCGGTTATTTTTCCGTCATCGTCAACATCAGCCTTTGTGAGCTGTTCTTCTGTAGGAATACTGCCTATAAGACTTTTGGCAAGCTTCGCGTCATGAACATCAACCTCACCGCTGCCGTCAACATCGCCGTAGGTTACCTCACCTGCCGAAACAAAGTTAAGAGAACTGTCATTGCAATATTTTTCTGCAACGGTGCCTGAATAGCCTTTAAGCGTAAATGCCGAATCAACTTCATACTGCTGAGTACTGATTGTCTGCTTGCTGTAGGAGTCAAAAACACCTGTCTTAGTGGTACAGTCTACCGCAAAAGAATCGTCACAAATCTGTGTCACGGACATAGGAATGCTCACTGATTTAAGCCTTTTGCAATTCATAAAAGCGCCGTAACCAACTGTTTTTAAGCCAAAATTAAGATTGACTTTTTCCAAACTTGAGCAACCGTAAAACGCCCACCACTTAATGCTTCTGACCGTATTTGGAATTGTAACTTCCTTAATTTTGCAGGAAGAAAAAGCCGTTCTGCCTATTGAGGTGACAGGTACGGAATTTATGCTTTCAGGAATTGTCACAACGGTATCTTTACCTGTATATCCGCAAATTTCAGCGGTATCATTGTCAAGCATTTTATATTTGAATTTTCTATATGTAAGTTCATCGGATGCGGCAAAAACAGTTGTACTGACGCCTGCAACCGAAGAAAAAACAATCATCGTTGAAAGTAAAAGAGAAAGAGTCTTTTTTATTTTTTTCATCAAATTGCTCCATAAATGCATATTTGTTTTATTTTACTACAAAATCCAACATTTTGTAAATAGGCAAACAACTTAGAATTACCAAAAAATAAAAAAAGAGGAATAACATTGAAAGCAATCAAAAAGACTGCCTTCAATAAACCTCTGCAATCATTGTAAAATATTAAAAACAAGTCAGCCTGCAAGCACAAGCGGAAGAACCTCTCCTCTGTCAATGTTAAGAACAATGGAAACCTCATCGCAAACCATTTTTTCAGCTTCTTTCAGAAAACGCTCATCGCTCATATGAAGCCTTCTTCCTTTTTGAAGCTGAATCTTGCTGTGAAAATGCATTCTTCTGATCAATTCAACCAGCTTTTTGCAATCACCGCCTGCAATAATTTCCTTAAATCTTTCACATCTTTCAGACTTGTTATCAATCCAAATTTCATTGTCGGTTTTCTGCGATAAAATATTTTTAATTTCATCGGAACTCAGCACATCACGCATTTTTGAAACAAGCTGTTCATTATGCGTAGGAACAAAAAGTGTTGAAGAGTCCGAACAAACAGGCTTCAAAACATAATATTCAATAGAAATTTTCCCGATTGTTTTTGTTGTTATTTCAGTAATTTCACAAACACCGTTCGCACCGTAAAGAACAACCTCGCCTACCTTGTACATATTCTCACCATCCGTATATTTATTTCTCGTATTTATTCGATAAACACTAATGCCTACATTATTATTTTAACACTTTTTCCAAAAATATGTTATAGGCAAAATTACCGAATTTGACAAATTTTTCACCGTAAGAAATTAGTTGAATTACAACTTTATACAATTATGCGGGAATGGAAACTTGCCGAAAAAAGTGAAATGACCGACAAAAAATGCCGGTCATTTTCGGGGTATATTGGGTTATAGAAGGAATATATCAAATTTAACGAAATAAGCATTGAATACAGAAAAAACGAGAAAAACTTTTCATAACTAATTTCAAAACTCCAAAACAAATTACCTAAAAACGAATCTGTTTCAATGCTTATTCCGTGAGCATCAACTGTGCTTATATTGTACTATAAATCCGTTCAATAATTCAATTGCATTTGCAACGAAATTAAATTTCAAGTGTAAAAGATATCTTAACTTTTTTATCTAATTGTTACAAAAATAACAATCTCTACCTTTACAAAACAAAATTTGCAAAAGCTTCAGAGTACAATGATTTTATGTATACAAGCTGCAAGCCGTTTACCTGTGTTTTACGCAAGAATTTCATCGGCAAGCTGTTCAAGCTGAGAAATGTTTTCTTCTTTCACAGCCGAACGAATTGTTACAACTGTAGGACAAATTTCAACATTTTTCATTTCTTCAAGATACGCTCTCATTGTCTTTGCCGCCGAAGGAGCCCAAGAGCCGTTTTCAACCATGGCAACCTTTCTGTTCTTATAGCCCTTGATTTTGAGGTGATGCAGAAAATCGTTCATTATCGGGAACACACCGCCGTCATAGCTTGGTGCGATAACAACCATTCTGCTGAAACGGAATGCATCCTCAATATCCTCGGCAAGGTCTGTGCGTGAAAGGTCGGCAATTGAAACCTTTTTGTCTGTTTTTGACTTTACAATCTCACAAAGCTTTTCGGCAGCCTTGGCTGTGTTGCCGTGAACCGAACAATACGCAATGAACACACCGTCGGTTTCAGGCTCATACTTGCTCCATATATCGTAAAGACCGATGTACCAACCAAGGTTCTCGTCAAGTACAGGACCGTGAAGCGGACAGATTTTCCGAATATCAAGCTTTGCGGCTTTTTTGAGAAGATTCTGAACCTGAACACCGTACTTACCGCAGATATTGAAGTAATATCTTCTTGCCTCGCAAGCCCAATCGTCCTCCTGAGCGTCAAGTGTGCCGAATGTGCCGAATCCGTCCGCAGAGAAAAGAACCTTTTCTGCGTTTTCATATGAAACCATAACCTCAGGCCAATGAACCATAGGCGCCATTATGAATGTAAGCTTGTGTGAACCGAGTTCAAGCTCGTCCCCCTCTTTGACTGTAACGGTTTTATCGGCGAAATCAAAATCAGGGAAAAACTGTGGGAGCATCGAAAAAGTCTTTGCATTGCCGACAAGCTTCATTGACGGATATTTCTCGGAAACAACCTTAATATTTGAAGCATGGTCTGGTTCAAGGTGACTTATTACGAGGTAATCAGGAGTTCTGCCGTTAAGCTCTCTGTCAAGATTTTCAAGCCATTCGTCAGTTTTTCTCTTGTCAACCGTATCCATAATCGCAACCTTTTCATCAATAATAAGATATGAGTTGTAAGAAATTCCGTTGGGAACAAGATACTGACTTTCAAAAAGGTCTATTGTCTTGTCGTCAACACCAATGTATTTTATAGAATCAGAAATTTTAACCTGCATTGTATTCTCTCCTTTATAAACCTGTGTCCGTATTTGTCGGAAATTTTTGTTAAGTCAATTATACTATGTTATCAAGTTGAAATCAAGATGATTAGGATAATTTAAACAATATGCAAATTTCGTTCATGTGTCTGATTGTATATGAAATTATTTTGCTATTGATTTAAAAGAAAAGCGATAATATAATATTGTAAAAAATACAAACGGGTTGTTATTATGAATATAGTTTCTCGTGGAAATATTTATATAAAAGGTACTGCCGTATAATTGCAGTAATTTTAGAGCTGTGAAGAAACGAAGTTTAAGACTTCATTCTTCACAGCTCCTTTAATCTTTGTAAAAAATAAGGCAATTGTTTAAAAAGGGGCATACTTTCCCTTCCCCAAAACAGCGTAATAGCGTAATGTTGAAAACTCAAGCAGCTTTTTGCATTCAGATTTGTTTTGTGTAAAATTTGTGGAGATTAAAACCGATTGAAAGCAAATAAATCTCTAATTTGACCCATTCGCACTAACCTTTTGTATCAAATGTAGTCAAAAACTAATATCAGATTAGAAGTATTTATTATTTCTGAAATAAACACCGGCCCGATCGTTGTTGCTTGACGCTCAGGCTGATTTTTTTACTTATTATGTTTTAATGCGTATCTTCAATGCAGTACACAAAGTTTGTGAGGTTCATATTATCGTCAAAGGTGAAAGTTACATATCCGTCTTTCCGCTTATAGGTAACATCACCGTGGGTTATGTTATTGTACATTGGCTCGCCGAGTTCGGCATAGACATCGTCATAGGTGCTGTTGCCGTTTATTTCGCCAAAACTGATATTTGAATTAGCAAGGTTTCCTGACGAATAATCAACCGTAATGCTGTAAATTTTATTTGTTTCGGCGGTGACCATAACATTCATACCGCTGTAGTAATGAATATACCACTTGTCCGACGCTAAAAACGGATCTGAAATTTCTTCGCCAAAGGCATTCTTCACCTCGTCAAAATCAGCGTTCAAAAAATTATTGCTCTCTACATTAAGCATTGAACTTTCGGATTTTTTAAGATAAAACTTTCCGCCTATATTCCACATTGACCCGCTGTTTTGATTTGTGACCGTGTTTTCAATATAGATTTCACCGTCGGAAAACTTGATTTTACCAGTACCGCTGTTCTGCCAGCCGTCATCATCAAACGAAAAAGTTCCTATTCCGTCAATCACCTTTGTTGTCACATTGCTTATTTTCGCAATTCGGTTTTGCGGTGCAGACGAAGTCTTTGTAAAAGTAAATCTCACAACATCATCTTTGACGGAAATAATCTCAAGAATATTGCCGCCGTTTTGAGTTGCGGTTGAAATATCGCTGTCTTTATCGCACCATATTCCGACATATTTTGAATAATCCGAGGTTTTATTTTCAGCCGTTGTCGTGACCGCAGTTGTCGGAAGAGTTGTTGCATGTGTGGTAACATTATCCGATTTGCCGCCAAAAATCGTGCTGTTCAAAATTATAATCACCGCAATTACAACGAGCAAAACTATTGCCGCTGCAACGGCAATAATAATCGGCTTTTTCTTTTTCACCTTAATTTCTCCGCCTGTTGTAACATCAATCAGCTTTGTCATACAATACGGACAAAAGGTCGATTCAATCGGAAGTTCCTTACCGCAATTCCTGCAAAACTTCGTATCCTTACCCATAATGCCTCACCTCTTTTATTACATTATAAATAACATTAGGCAAAAATACAAGAAAAAGATAATCTCCTATACCGTCAGGAAATTATCTTTTTCGCATAATTAATAACTCACTAAATCGTTATATACATCTGTCGCATAAAAATCTTGATCTAACAACCAGTCATACGAAGCGCTATCATAATACACTGTTTTGTTTTCAATATCTACTATATATGTAATATATTCCCCCTCACCAAAAACAGTATGCGTTCCCGTGTATTTCATAGTTATTGACCCGTCTTCGTTTCTTTGAGCGTCAAGAGTCACATCACTTAAATAATAATGAATAGCATCATACACATTCAGCCTATTATGATATTCATCAACATCAACACCATTTTCTTCTAAATAAGTGTCACTATGATCGTCTATACCGTAAGGCTCTTCTTTGAGCAACTCTTCTGCTTTCTCAATTTCCGAGTCGCTCACTTTATCAGGCTTAGCATCTGATGATTCCTCTGTAGTTGTAACATCTGTGGTAGGCTCAGTTGTTGTAGATTCAGTAACAACTTGAAAAATTGAAGATGTACCTTTATCTATGCCGTGTCTTTCGATAAAATCAGAATCAGTAACAAAAAAATTCAATGCAATTTGATTAGCATTACCATTACAAAGCATCGTATATCCATTATAGTATAAGCAAGGAATTAACTTATTATCTTCATCTAACATTTCAGAAATAAAATATTTGGCAACTTTTTCACAGGAATTATAACTTTTATAATCAGATAAGGCATACAACCATGATGCCAATCTTCCTACTGTCTGTTTCTTCTTATAAACATCATCGGTTGTTATATCATTAAGCAAAGAGGAAACAAAAGTTAATGAATATGCAACAACATTATTTTCATCATCCAAGAACAAAATTGTTCCTGTTTTACCATTGAAATCAACTTGCATATATTGAGAAACTTTTTTGCCAAGCAACAAATAATCCTGTTGGTACTTAAAATCGTCAAATTCTACACCTATGCCCAAATCGCCCATAGAACCTACATCATCAAAGGCACTCATAAACTTATCTACTGTTTCTTCATTAAATTTATTATCGAAGTAATAGTATCCTTTGCCGTCGATACTGTTATCAACAGTTGTAGGTTCGGTCAAACTGCTTTTTGTTTTTGTATTCGTATTTGAAGAACTGCTGCTATGCGGCACAAACAAAACCAACGCAAGTATTGCTGCAAAAACAAGTGCAACAACACCAAATACTATACCGCCGATTTTCCACTGCCGTTTCAGCTTTTCCTTTTCTTTATCAGGGCTGACAACCTCATTAACTTCAGAATCTTCAACAGCCGAGCAATCTTCTCCGCAATTCTCGCAGTATTTATCTTTTTCATTAAGTGGGAATCCACATTTTGGGCAACGCCTCATTTTTAATCCTCCATATCACTTGAATAATCACCTATTTTATCAAAGTTGCTGTTATTCAGTTGTGTTATATTTACAATGCTAATTTTAATAAAATCCTGTAACTTCAAAAGCATAGTATTCAGCAGCTGATTTATAATCATGGTCACCTGTAAGAGTACAAGTGTCATTTGTCAAATTTATAACTATGTATGCGTTACCGCTGTTATTATAATATCCATCAGGAGTATTTCTATAATTTCCGGAAACGGTTACCTGATACCCCAACAAAGTTCCCGTGTCTCGTGTTTTTGTCGGAGTGATATCAAGTTGAGGATTTTCAAACATTGAAGCCACTAATTGCCCAAAAGTTATATCTGAACATAATCCGTTTTGAACATATGATGGATCAATTGAGTCCATAAAACTTGTCGAATTTAATATATCTACAACATCATCCTCATATTCATTATTTTCTTCTGTAGTTTCTTCAACTGTCGTCTCTTCAACCGTAGTTGAATCAAAATTAGTTTGTGCGGCTGAAGATTCAGAACTCGGTTGTTTCGAACATCCGCTTAATACTGTTGATATCAATAAAATCACAGTTAATGCAACAAGCGATTTTTTCATAAATTTCACTCCTTTTCTTTATAATGAAAACGCTCAGGTTTACCGTTGGTTATCAATATTTTCTGACCGCAGACATCACAATCGCAACTCTGTGCGTCACATGGAATCACTGTTGTTTTTTGGCAATAAGGACATTCGACATATTTACATTTGATACGAAGTTTTTTAATTGAAACAACAAGTATAATCAAAGCAAGAATTGCTAATATTACAAAAAATGTTATTGACCCCGGATTGTAGCCGGGAGTAATATATGTACCATCACTTGGATCCCAAAATTTGTGCTGCGATGCATTTCCTTGTGTAATAATCGTACTAACGGATACAGCCAAAGTACCGCAAGCAACAATTATTCCACCGATTGACGCAGAATTGTATTTAAAAACAACACCGCTTTCATCATCCTGATATATACTTTCATCAGTAACACAGCCATTGTTACCATTGATTTCATCAGGTATCTTTGCGCCACATGAAGGGCAAAAACTTGCACTTTCTCTTATTTTTGAACCACACTTTTCACAATACGGCATAAAATCCCCCATCACCTATATTATTTTACAAACATCTATTTAGATAAAACTGATTATTTTATCTATATAATCTGTATTTGTTTCAACGAAAAGGCTGCCTTTTCTCTTGTTTATATTACTGTCATCAATGTTAATTGACTTATTGATATTTGATTTGAGCCATTTTATACCAATCTCATTTCCGCATTCCTCATAACCATGATGTGTGTTTTCGGTTTTTAAAGCAGTTGTCACAATTCCAACCGCTTTAATTCTCATGGTTTTTGAACTGAGTGGAAGAGCCTTGATGTAAATGATATCGCCGATTTTAATGTTATTTAAAATAGCATATAATTCAGGCTTATCTTCTTTCTTCCAACCGATACATACAAACCCCTCGTTAACAAAATTATCCAATTGCTCTTCTGTTCCGCAGAACAGTGAACCCATTCCATAAACCGACATAATTTTCCTCCTAAAAATTTTATTTATTACAGACTTCAAAGATGATGTCTGTCAAAGTTCATAAAAAATTTATCTGTTGTAAAATAAGTTTATCACAAATAATGCTACAAGTCAATAATAAATGCTTACAGTAAATTTATTTTTTTGTTCAAAAAGTTTAAAATAAACTATATATAGGATTCTGAGGTTTTACTTATGAACAAAAACATTGATTATACGGCACTCGGCAAAAGGATAAAAAATAAGAGGATTGAAAAGGGTTTTACGCAGGAACAGCTCGGCGAATTGTGCGAACTTTCCGCGGCACACATCGGTCACATTGAGCGTGGAACAAGAATACTTTCCGTTGATGTTCTTTTTCGCATTTCTCAGGCACTTGACACAAGCATTGACTGGCTTGTATTTGATTCAGTCGAAAACAAACATATGTTTAACGAAATTAACAGCGTGCTTAAAAACACCGACAAAACCAAAGTAACCACATTTCTAAACACGGTAAGAGTTCTTGCCGATAACATTGACAAGTTGTAAACCGTTTGTTAAAAATCTACAAAATAATTACCGCCATTGATTAAACTCTAATTAAAGTATAATCAAAGACGGTATTTTTGTCCTGTGCTGTCAGCACAGTTTTATTCTGTTTTAAAGATTTCTTTTCAGTTCTTTCACATTTTGATAGCGGTTGTCAGGAATTGTCTGGGTGCATTTTACAATCATCCTTTTCAGCCTACCGTTATAAAGGCGAATTTCAGGCGGCTGACCCGTGAGCATAACATTCATCAAAACACCTATTGCGTAAATATCCGTTCGTTCATCGGTTTGATTTATTCCGTACTGTTCGGGTGCGGCATATCCCATTGTACCAATAGCCTGTGTGTCTTTCGACTGATAGGGCTTGTACAGCCTTGCCGCATCAAAATCAATCAGCTTAACATTACCGTTGCTGTCAATCATCACATTTTCAGGCTTAATATCCTTGTGTATAATTTGGTGCGAATGCAACAAATCAAGTGCGTCACAAAGAGATGCAACCACTTTTCTTACGCCTGACGGAGAGTATAATCCCGTTTGCAGATAATCTGCCACAGTCTGACCGTCAACATATTCTTCAAGCACGGTGACTCCCGTTTCGGTTTTGACAACATCGTAAACATTTGCAATATTTGGGTGTGAAAGCGTTCTAAGTGCAAAGTAAACCTCTCCCGAACTTTTTAATGTGCGTTTTACAATCAGTTTGCCGAGTTCCTTATGCCTGAAAACACAAATTTCCGTTTTATCTGTCCGTTTAAGCAGTCGCACAAACTGATATTGTTCCTTAATCACCGTATCAATCCAATTATTTTCCATAACATTTCCTCACAATATTGACAAGCACATAACAAAAATATTAGTATAATTATACTTGCCGTGCTTGGAATATAAATTGATATAATAAGCACTTTGCAAAATTATAAGTCTAATCGTACTTGCCGTGCTTATTATATCATGTTAAAATAGTTTTGGAAACTTACAAAACTTTAATTTAAGGGGTTTTTGATTATGATAGGCAAAACCACAACTCAACTTTTAAAAGAACTTGAAAATTTCAACACATTTGAAGAATACGAAAACGCAAACAGGGATTCAATGATAAGCAAAAATCTCTCGGAATACCTTACCGACCTTTTGAACGAAAGGAATCTTACAAAAGCGGAGGTCATTCGTAAAGCCGAACTCAGCGACGGCTATGCTTATCAGATTTTTTCAGGCTTGAAAACTGCCCCGAAAAGGGATAAACTAATTTGCCTTTCAATAGGAATGGGTCTGTCGGTAAATGAAACCAACAGCGTCCTTAAAATTGCAGGGCTCTCTCCTCTCTATCCAAAAATCAAGCGTGACAGCATTATAATCATCAATATGAATAATAACAAAAGCGTTGTAGAAATCAACGAGGCTCTCTATAACGAGGGCGAAGATACTTTGAATTAACAATGGAGGTACATTCAAAATTGTCTATATAGGATGCGAAAACAAAATATGCCGGGATATTCAGATTTCTTCAAATTTGACAATGGCTGTGTTGGGCTATGCTGTGCTTTCGTCATTCAGCACCTGTGCATATCACCTTTTCATGATGACATACAAAGGCACAGATTACGAGTTGGACGACGAAGAATTTCAGACAAAACCGGCAAGAGCGATTTCACCTACGCTCATAGAGGAGAAGATCTCCCATGGGATTACCACGACTATCAAATCGACATTGACAATGCCCTACTCAAAGGCGAAATAGCAAGAATCAAATACGCCTGCGAAAATCCCGAAGATTATTAAAAGGCAATACACACAGCTCTTTTCAATTTTTTGTAAAGAAATAAGGCAATTGTTTAAAAAAGGGTACACTTTCCTTTGTCCATAAAGCCAAATAAGATTGTTTTTAGCATGTGGTATTGTTCACAAATTTATTATACCGCAAAAGGCACATAACCGGAAATAATAACGGTTATGTGCCTTCTTATTTATTTAACATTTATCTTGTGATGTTGTCATTATACAACACCACTGTCATTATTTGTATGCACAATTTTAAGAATTTTATAAGTACAGTTCACATTTACAAAAATAACGGCTGAGCAAAAATAAGCACAGCCGTCTTTGTTTATCTCATATGATATTTAAAATTCAGTAATCCCCTTAACAACGAATTTCTGAATAAGTGTCGCATCAACAACGGTAACTGCACCGTCTTTGTTTACATCTGCTACATTTAATGTTTCGTCATCAAGTGTTGTCTGACCAACAATATATTTTTGAAGAATGGTAGAGTCAACAATAGTAATTTCACCATCACCATTAACATCACCAAGTAAAGTTTCTTTGTTTGGTTCAAAATTAAAAGTAACATTGAATGCTTCATCAAATGAACCATATACACCAATTTGAAGTACATATGTTTCTCTTGCATTTACATTATAGCTGATACGGAAATTTATATCTTCCCCATTATCATCATTGTATGCAAGTTCCGTCATATTAGAATCAAGTAATCGTCCAAAAGTATCTCTTGAACCAGTCGAATAAAATGTGAGAGAACCACTCTGACTCGGTGTGAATTTAAAATATTTGCGTACATCAGTATCTTCAATTATCACATTTTGGGTCTCATTGCCGCTAATACTCGGTAAATTTTCAAGACTAATTGCACCACAGATTTTACATACACCATCAATATATTCATGGTTACCAGTTGGTTCAATATAATCATCTAGATAACTGTAACCGCAATTTTTGCAAGTATAATCAGTATAACCCTCCTTACTGCAGGTCGGTGGCACTATATGTTCTTCCATATCATGTTTGCCCGTTGCAGGAATTATATCACCCTTTTTCAAAACAGCCTCACAATTATTGCAAATCAGGTCACCTGTGTAACCTTCTTCTCCGCATGTGGGAGACTTTTCATTTTCAAGTCTTGTTGATGAATGTAAACATTCGTCATAATACGGAACAATATTAGAAAGAGAAAATCCGTACAATGTAGAAGCTACATCCGAAACCAGTCGAATTTTAACAGTGTCGCCAAGTACTGTAATTTTTTTGCCTGCAAGCTCTGTTCCGCTGTATTTACCTATTTCTTCGCCATTTTTATCGTATAGATATATGTAATCACAATTTGCTTCTGTTTCTGTAGAATCCGAAAAAACAACTGCAATTCTTGTAGCATTCTTCTTATAAATTGTCCAAGATTCATCAGAATCAACATTATATGGATGTGCTGATTCAACACAATCCTCCTCAGGCTTGCCACATCTTTCACAAATACCGCTTACAACATTATGACCCAAAGGATTTGAATAATTTATTTTAACTCCATCGCTGCATTCAGAACAAGAATATAAATCATAACCTTTATCAACACAAGTCGGTGCTTTTTTTTCAACGAGTTTAACATCATAATGTATTACAGATTCGACCAAATTAGTATTGCCATCAGTAAAATCAATCGAATCCCACTGACTTTTACTACCTTTAAATAAAACATTTGATAAGTTATAGTCAGTGTCAAAAGCTAAGCTACCAATTTCTTTAACGCTTTGAGGTATAATTATAGTGTTGAGTTTTTCACAAGAAGCAAATGTAGAGTCTTTAATAAATTTAATACCATCCGGAATTTCCACTTTTTCTAGGTTTGAACAAGATGAAAATGCTCTTTCGCCTATATTCACAACACTATTCGGTATGCTAATATTTTTAAGATTAGAACAATAGAAAAATGCACTGTCGCCGATACTTATAACACTATTTGGTATGCTAATATTTTTAAGATTAGAACAACAGCTAAATGCACTGTCGCCAATACTTATAACACTGTTAGGAATAACCACATTTGTAATTGTGTTACAACTCACAAAAGCATAATCACAAATTTTAGTAATACCTTTTGGAATAGTAATATCTGTAGCTAATTCTCCATCAATGTAAATTTTTCTGGCATAAAATATGGGATTTGAAGATATATCTTCAAATTTAATCTTGCACCAATCTTCAATATTGGTTGCATATACTTCTTCAAGACTATAACAATAATCAAATGCACTCTCGCCAATACTTCTGATACTGCTTGGGAAAGATATGCTTTTAAGACTTGAATAACCACAAAAGGCATACTCTCCTATACTTTTTACACCATCAGGAATAGTAACATCCGTTACCAATTTGTTGTCAACATATAAGTCTGCACCTCTGAATAACGGATTTGCATCAGAATAAGAAAAATCAATTTTACACCAATCTTCAATACTGCTCACATAAACCTTTTTTAAACCATTACACCCCAAAAAAGCATCATCACCAATACTTACAATACTGTCAGGAATAGTGATACTCTCAAATGGATTACTGTCAGCAAAAGCCTTTACGCCGATACTTGTAACAACAGCATTATCAATCGAGTCAGGAATTACTAAATCATTGTCAATACCTTTATATCCGGTAATAACAGCCTCAGTGCGGTTATTTTCTTCATTAAAATAAGTATAATAAGTAAAATCATTATACTCTTTTTCTTCGCTGTCAGATTGTGTGTCATCAGCCGACTGTACTGCAGCACTTGTTGTGGTTTCGTTTGTATCAGCTGTTCCGGCTGCATTAACAGCAAGAGGCATAGCTGTAAACATACCTGATACCATCAACACAGACAACATTGCTGATATAACCTTGTTTGATTTTCTCATGGATATTCCTCCTAAAATAAATTTTTGCAATTATCCGTACTGTGTTAAGTTAAACATCTGTTTACACCTTACTATATAAAAATCAAAAGCCTAATACATAAAACATATATAGATAAATTACAATTTAATATTACCATATTTTACAGCATTATGCAACACTTGATTAAAGTTTTTCATTTAATTTTGCAGAGAAATAACAAAAAATATATCTGATACATCAAAAATCAACTCACTTGCTAATACTGAAGATTTTTATATAGTTAATTACCTGTCAAACAGCTTAAATCCCATAATAACTACACCAAGCACTACGAGGACAATACCTGTGGCACGGTTTAGGGTTTTGGGATTGGCTTTATTGGCAAAGACGGAGGCAATTCTCGCCCATATAAGGGTGAACGCTATGCAGAGAATGAACACGAACCAATCGGGTGTACCGCCAATCATAAAGTGAGAAGCTGCGCCTGTCAGGGCGGTGAATGTCATAATGAATACGCTTGTGCCAACAGCGGTTTTCAATTCATAATTCAGCACGGTCGTCAAAATCAAAAGCATCATCATTCCTCCGCCCGCACCTATAAATCCGCAGATAAAGCCGATTAACATTCCGCAGATTACAGACTGGATTGCCCTCTTTTTTGCCGACACACCGAGCATAGCTTCTTTAGTTGTCATAACGGGACGGATGATAAATTTTATGCCGAGCAAAAATGTCATAAACACGGAAAATCCGCCCATTGTAGCTGATGGAACAATGCTTGCAACATAACTGCCGACAATCGTAAACGCAAGCACACTCGCCATCATAATCAAACCGTTTCTGACATCGAGATTTTTATTTTTATGGTATGTATAAGCCGAAACTGCACTCGCCAGAACATCGGACGAAAGTGCGATTCCGACTGCCATATACGGATCCATATTAAGAAAAGTTATGAGCATCGGACTTATTACAGCCGCCGCACTCATTCCTGCAAAACCTGTTCCGAGACCTGCGCCCATTCCTGCAAAAAATGTAACTAAAATTGTAATAAATATATCCATTTAATTTCCCCTATAGAATAATATAACTAAATTAAGATTATTTTAATTTTGCCGTTTCATAAACAAAAGCCGTGAAATCAGCATTACTACCGCAGTTCCGACAAGTATCTGCAACGGGTACAAAAGTACGCTTTCACTTGGAATAATCATACTCAAAATTGTCAATGCTCCGGCAGGCGGAATGTACATTTTTGTGCAGTAAATAATTACAAGCATTATCGCCGTGGCTGTCAATGCAGCAACTGTCAACGGCAATCCAAGCGTCATATTCAGCACATATCTTGAAACCGCCCCGACAAATGCACAGGCTGTTATCAGCAAAACCGTCTTTACCGGCTTGTTGCGAGCCTTATTTTTCGCACGGGAAAATTCCGTAAACGCCACAAGCAGCGGCGGTGCAATTGCAAATTTAAAGCCCGACCAAATTGCGAAGAATCCCACAACGGCAACACAGATTATTCTTACGGCTGTGTCAATCACATCGCTCTTTGTGTGCAAGTTTTCCGGCTGAAAATCCTCTTTATCTCTTATTTTAACTTTCAAAAGAAATCTGCGGAATAATACAACCGCAACCGTCAGCAAAAATGCGGCAATCGGGTATATAAAGCTCTCAGTCTGCATCATAACGGGCAACACAATTGCCGAAATCATCGGTGCAAATGTTGTTCCCGAAAGCATAAAGAGAATTTGTGCAAATACAAATGCAATCAATATTTCAAGATAAAGCCCGACTTTTATGTATCGGACTGTCAGCACACCCGCAACAGCGCAAATCGCAATTAACGCAATCATTCGGCTGTCATTGACTTTCCAACCTTGCTTTTGTGTAACCATATAGCCAATTGCAAGTGCCGTTATTTCAGGAAAGATTATCTCCCCCTCATCCAATATTTCCGCAACAAAAGTCATTATACCGACAAGTATAAGCGTTAATACGTACGGTAATGCGTTTTTAAATGCTTTTGTCGAATTCAGTTTACTCATTTTTTATATTTCTGCCCACTTTTCATTTCAAACTAACAGCACTATTATATCATAAATCTGTCAACATTAACAGAAAATTTATTCACAGAATTTTAGCTTTCTGAGTTGTAAATAGATGTGGCCCAAACAGTTATTCTGATTGATTCAAATCCGATAGCAAAACCGTTTTCTTTTGTTGAAGCGTACTTACCGTTTTTATTCTTTATACAGCCGTCAAAGCTGTTTGTCATCAAAATAAAAAATACGGCACAGAGGATTTCCTGCCTACTGTGCCGTATTTGATGCGGTTTTATTACGGATTGTTAATTATTACTTATCTTTAATTTTTGCGGAATGCTTTTTGAGCTTATCAAATGCCGTTACTCCTTTCATAACGCCGCCGCTGATGAACAGCAATGCAATCCACAACATAAGGCTGCCGTTGTCGCCTGTCTGAGGGGATTTTGAACTGTCAGGCAGCTTAGCCGTTACGGTATCAGTCTTTTTGATTTCTTTGGTCGCTGCTTCGTCGCTGTAATACTTGTTGCAGGCCTCGCAATACCAATATTCAACATTGCCCTCGGCATCCTTAGTCGCAGTCTTTGCTTCTATGTGTCTGAGGTCGGCATGACTTGCTCCGTCAATCTCGCCGTACGGCTCATTGCATATCTCGCATACAGCTTTTTCGGTGCAGGTAGCTTTTCCGCCGGAGTGGTTGGTAATCCCCTTGCCACAGTAGTCACAGATATGATTTTTATCCGTGTCTTCGTGTTCAGAGATTATCTTTTCGCAGTAGTCACAGATATGATTTTTATCCTTATCTACATGCTCAGAGATTATCTTCTCGCAGTAATCACAAATATGATTTTTATCTGCGTCTTCGTGTTCAGAGATTGTCTTTTCGCAGTAGTCACAGATATGATTTTTATCCGTATCATTATGCAGACATACATATCCGCACTCTCGGCACACACCGTCTTTCCACTCGTGTGCTTCACTTTCCACAATCACAGCGCCACAGCAGTTCCATTTTTGTTCGTGAACAAAAGCGGTTCTTGTCGTCCACTCCTGTACACCGCCCTCGTGGTTTGTTCCGTCAGGTTCTCCGTAGGCTTTACCGCAGACATCACATACCGCCTTTTTGGTACAGGTGGCATTGCCGCCTGAGCAATTTTCGGTTTCAAACACATCGCATCCGTCCACGATACATTTTCGGGTATGCTTACCGTCATTGTCAGATACCCATTCGCCAAAGGTATGACCGTTGTTGACTGTTACGGTCATCTCTGCATTATTGCCCGCTTTGTCGGTGACAACTATCTTCTGCTCATCGTTTGTCGGGGGGAGAACAAAACCTCCGTCTGCATCAAGCGTAACCACCGTGCCGTTTACGGTAACGGTATCAACATTCTTCTCATCAACAGTAACGGTTTGTGCCTCACAATAGGTCTTGCCGTTCTCAATACCGCTGATTACAGGCTGAATATTATCAAGCGTTATACGGTCGGAGCGAAGGTATGTTATGTTAATATTTTCATCAACAAGCATTACATAAATAATATATTCTCCGTTGGGTTCTATGCGGAACGGTTCTTCATATGCACGGAATACAAGAGAGTTCAGTTCAGCCTCGGAAAGCTCCTTATCTGTTACCAAATAGGATACAAACACAACTCCGCTATTATCAACGGCATTTATAGTTACTTCCTGTGTATCCTTGAAGAATATGCCAAAGGTAAGCTCGTTTAAGAATTCATTCCATTTATTCGTGCCTATTATAATTTCGCCCGTCGGCTTTTCGGTATCTCTCCACCGTGCCGTGATTGTAATGTTTTCGGCAGGCATGGTTTCGGGGATTTCCTTATCCCAACCCTTAAAGGTATAACCTTTTCTTGTCGGATTGTCAGGGGCGGTAATTTCTGTACCGTAGTCCTGTGTAATGGGTGCAATCTCACTTCCGCCGTTGGTATCAAAGGTTATTGTGTACTGATTGATTTTCCATTGTGCTTTAACCGTCATATTCTCCGCCGGCATGGTTTCGGGGATTTCCTTATCCCAGCCCTTAAAGGTGTAACCTTTTCTTGTCGGGTTGTCAGGGGCGGTAATTTCCGTACCGTAGTCCTGTGTAATTGGTGCAATCTCACTTCCGCCGTTGGTATCAAAGGTTATTGTGTACTGATTGATTTTCCATTGTGCTTTAACCGTCATATTCTCCGCCGGCATGGTTTTGGGGATTTCCTTATCCCAGCCCTTAAAGGTATAACCCTTTCTTGTCGGATTGTCAGGGGCGGTAATTTCTGTACCGTAATCCTGAGTAATGGGTGCAATCTCACTTCCGCCGTTGGTATCAAAGGTTATTGTGTACTGATTGATTTCCCATTGTGCTTTAACCGTCATATTCTCCGCCGGCATGGTTTCGGGGATTTCCTTATCCCAGCCCTTAAAGGTATAACCCTTTCTTGTCGGATTGTCAGGGGCGGTAATTTCTGTACCGTAATCCTGAGTAATGGGTGCAATCTCACTTCCGCCGTTGGTATCAAAGGTTATTGTGTACTGATTGATTTCCCATTGTGCTTTAACCGTCATATTCTCCGCCGGCATGGTTTCGGGGATTTCCTTATCCCAGCCCTTAAAGGTATAACCTTTTCTTGTCGGATTGTCAGGGGCGGTAATTTCTGTACCGTAATCCTGAGTAATGGGTGCAATTTCACTTCCGCCGTTGGTATCAAAGGTTATTGTGTATTTATTCGTATTCCACACGGGATAGAGCGTCAGTGCCTCGTTTTTGGTATAAATATCTTTAAAGTCATATACCTTTTCGCCTCCGTCAACGGTTGACCAGCCTACTTGCGTGTAGCCCACGCGGGTGAACAAAGCGCCGCGCAGGGTAAGAATATTGTTGTGGGGTTTCATATCCGTCACCGCACTGCCGGCGCCGTATGTGCCGGGGAGGTAAATCACCTCATAGTCTCCAGTGATCGAAAGCATGGAAACATCGGCAGGTACGGTATCGCCGGGTTTATAGCAGTTCCCATTTTCATCCGACCAATACAGCTGCGCGTCTTCCGAAATGCCGTCCGGGCGGGGCAGTCCTTCGGCAGAGGGTGCAGTAAAGCTCTCGCTGCTTTTCACAATGATTTGAATATCCTCGGAGCTGCCGCCGAGCGTTCCGCCGCCAAGGTCAAGTGTAACGACCTTCAGCCCGTCAGAACCCAGTGTGTCAGGGTTCAGGACTTCAAGGACAGGGCGGAAACCGACGCTCGGGTCGGAGTACGTAGCATCGCAGTTGATCCAGAAGCGGGGCGAAGCGCACCCGCGAACCGCACGGCGCGACGCGTTGCGAGAAACAGTATCCTGTCCCCACAAATACAAATACATATCATTCCAGTTTTGGATATATCCGCTGTTCTTATTCAGCATCGTGTCCCATTCGTTGCTTTGGGGCACGCCGCGTTCGGAATTGCCCAAACCTATAAAGTTACTTCCCACAGACGGTGCGCGCAGGGTATAGTCCACGCCGCCGCTGGCATAATCTTTGCCGAAAATCAGACTTTTCGTATTTAAGTCATCCCAGCTTACCGTATGCGTTACGACATAGTCCGCAATGAATAGGCTGTGGGGATATTTATTCTTCTGAGCATACTCCTCGGTGGTTGCCATTTCCGATGTGAGCTTATAAGCGTTGACCGTGCCTGCATAGGTAAAAGGCACATAATGAAGTGTGCTGTCAGGCAAATTGCTGTTTACCGTTCCCGAAATATTCATTGCCGACAGGTCAAAATAGTATCTGCCGCCGGGGGTAAGGGAAAACTGTTCTGATAAAGCAAACTGCGCCGTGAGCTTGGTAACGTCCGCCGGAACACTGGCACCGGGCGCGTAGAGCTTACCGTTGCTTCCGAGCCACATGAAGTAGCTGCCTGTATTTCCGTCTGGGCGGGTAATGCCGTCGGACGCAGGCGCGGCAAAGCTCTCGCTGCTTTTCACAACGATTTGAATATCCTCGGAGCTGCCGCCGAGCGTTCCGCCGCCAAGGTCAAGGGTAACGACCTTCAGTCCGTCAGAGCTCAGTGTGTCAGGGTTCAGGATTTCAAGCACGGGGCGGAAACTGACGAGCGGGAGGAAGTCCGTAGCATCGTCGTCGTTCCAGCGTCGGCCCGAATCGTACCCGCGAATCGCACGGAGCGACGAGTTGTATCTTGTTGTGTCCTGCCCCCACGAAAATATGCCATTCCAGTTTTTGATGTAGCCGCTGTCCTTGTCCAGTATCCTGTCCCATTCGTTGCTTTGGGGCGTACCGCGTTCTGAATCACCCGAGCCTCTGTTATCACTTCCCACGGACGGCGCACGCAGCGTATAGTCCACGCCGTCGCTGGCATAATTTTTGCCGAAAATCAGACCTGCGGTATTCAGGTCATCCCAGCTTACCGTATGCGTTACGGCATAGTCCGCAATGAATAGGCTGTGGGGATATTTATTCTTCTGAGCATACTCCTCGGTGGTTGCCATTTCCGATGTGAGCTTATAAGCGTTGACCGTGCCTGCATAGGTAAAAGGCACATAATGAAGTGTGCTGTCCGGCAGATTGCTGTTTACCGTTCCGGGAATATCCATTGCCGAAAGGTCAAAATAGTATCTGCCGCCGGGGGTGAGGGTAAACTGCTCGTCAGGCTGACTTTCCACCGTCAGCGTGACATCCGCAAAAGCACTTGCAAGGTCGGTCTTGCAGTCACCGTTATACTGCTCGCTGAAGACCTTCATGGTATAGTCGCCCGGTGCAATGTCAGACGGGACTTTGATTTCAACCGTTCCGCTTTCGGCAGTAGGCTGTGCTACTCTGCCGTAATACTGTGCGCCATTGTTATCCGCCAGGATGACAGAGATATATTCATTTTTCCCTGTGGTCGCCCCTTTGTAATTCAGCGTAACGGTATCGTCGGGGGCGGCGCTGACAGTTTTTTCCGTCACGGCAAAATTGCGTCTACTATCTAAAAGCGTCAGCTTCCACTCGTTTCCGCTGTATTCGGGAATCGGGGTCAATCCTCCGTCAGGCTTTCCGCCCACAGCGGCAGATGCAAAAAGGACAGAGTTCAGATTTAAGTTAAAAGCGGGACGAACAGTCCGATGATTATTGAAAATGAGCATAGTGTACCCAGAGTATTCGACAGAACCATCACTACGCACGACGGCGACATTATATTTATTGGAGCCGGGGGAGCGCAGCCACCAAGCGGTTGTCACCCAATTCGGATGTGCAGGATTCAAGGCACGCAGATCGTTGTTTACAACAATAGCCTCTTTTGCGGAAAGTGGCCAGAATACAGCGTTATCCACCTGCCCTCCCGCTACACAGTCGGTATTCTCTCCGTCGTAACTTCCGCTTGTAAGCGCCCGTTTCTTTACGGCAGCATTTTCTTCTGTCGTCAGCTTTTCCGCAAGCGCATCTATTGTGGCTTTCAAATTACTCGGTGCGTATTCGTTGTTTAATATGGTATCGGCAAATGGTATAACTCCCATATCGCCTGCCGCGAGCAGGGTAATATCCCCTTGTGCGCTTGTAACACCGCTTCCGTCATAGCCGATAACTCGCCATGCAGCGGGATTATTTTCATGGTTTTGCCCGAAATACACAGTCGGTGCGGTCGCTGTGTTTACATTTTTACTTAACACACTTAGTGCATCTGCACCAAGCTGTATCGCAGCAGAGCCCTCTGTACCAACCTCCTCGGCGAATACGCTTATCGGCGTAAGGCAGAGCGTCATGCATAAAGTCAGCAGGATACTAAGTATTCGTTTTTTCATTTTTCGCCACCTCCGTTATATGAATTTAATCAAGAGCGGTTATTGTAATAGTGCCTCTGAAGCCACCGAGATAAGTATTGTATGCCGAATTTTCAAACCACAACTGCAATGTAATGTCTTTATTTGACGCATCATACATTCTGTTGAAATTAAAGGAATGTTGATCATTGGTATACGGTATTTTTGCCCCGTCCCTTTTTATTCGTGTAAGCTCCCTGCACAGATCGTCATCATAACCGTCTGTCATCTGAATAGAGTAATTGCCGCTGTTGTTAAATTCGTTTGAACCAACTTCGAGAGAACCGCTTAAGCAGACATTGTAAATATGTCCTTTTTTGAGGGTAATATTATTCCTGTAGGATGAAATCAAGCCGCCCTTGTTTATTTTTTCGTAGACAGAAATATTGACACGACTGTTATTCAGTACTGTCCTTGGAGCGTTTGCCTCTCCGTAAAAATACCCCGAACAGCTGCCGTTCTGACCTGCGTCACCCTTGTCGCCTTTATCTCCTTTGTCACCCTTTTCGCCTTTTTCACCGATGTCTCCTTTGTCTCCTTTTTCACCGTCAACTCCTGTGGCTTTCACTCCCGTATCGGTCGTTCCAATCCACCAGTTGCCGTTTTCACCGATGAACGGGGTATTTCCGTCTTTGCCGTCAGCGCCGTTTTGTCCGTTTGTTCCGTCTTTACCACCGGCACCGTCTTTGCCGTCAACACCATCTTTACCGTCAACACCGTCTTTGCCGTTTATACCATCCTTACCGTCTGCGCCGTCAAGCCCTCTCAAAATTGAAAGATCGTAAAGGTTAAGCCATATTTCATCGCCGACATAACGCCATTGCAGGTTATTTTCATTTACACGGAACTCCGGTGTTTTTCCGTTTGCTCCGTCCTTACCGTTCTCTCCGGCATCTCCTTTATCTCCCTTGTCGCCTTTTTCACCGTCAACACCTGCGGCTTTTACGCCAATGTCGGTCACTCCGAGCCACCAGTTGCCGTTTTCACCGATGAACGGCGTATCACCGTTTTTGCCGTCAATACCATCGACACCGTTTTTTCCGTCGATTCCGTCTTTTCCGTCAAGACCTTTCAAATTTGAAAGATCGTAAAGATTTAGCCATATTTCATCGCTGACATAACGCCATTGAAGATTGTTTTCATTTACACGGAACTCCGGTGTTTTTCCGTTTGCTCCATCTTTACCGTTCTGCCCTGTGGGTCCTTTTATATCGGAAATGGCAACAAGGTTTTGCCAGTTTTCTCCCTCATAGCGCCACTGTATATATTCTGTTGTTCTTTGTACCTCTATGTTTTTGCCGTCAAGACCGTTTTTTCCGTCAATGCCGTCTTTGCCGTCAGTACCATCTTTACCGTCAGTGCCGTTTATTCCGTCAACACCGTTTTTGCCGTCAGCACCGTCTTTGCCGTCAATGCCATCTTTGCCGTCAATGCCGTTTTTACCGTCAAGGCCGTTCTTTCCGTCAGTGCCGTCTTTGCCGTCAAGACCGTTTTTGCCGTCAATGCCATCTTTGCCGTCAGCACCGTCTTTTCCGTCAACACCGTCTTTTCCGTCAGTACCGTTCTTTCCGTCAGTGCCGTTCTTTCCGTCAGCACCGTTTATTCCGTCAGTGCCATTTTTGCCGTCAGTACCATCTTTACCGTTAAGACCGTCTTTTCCGTTAGTACCGTCTTTACCGTTAAGACCGTTCTTTCCATCAATGCCATCTTTGCCGTCAGTACCGTCTTTGCCGTTAAGACCGTTCTTTCCGTCAGTACCATCTTTGCCGTTAAGACCGTTCTTTCCGTTAGTACCGTCTTTACCGTTAAGACCGTTCTTTCCGTCAGCACCGTCTTTGCCGTTAAGACCGTCTTTACCGTCAGTGCCGTTTATTCCGTCCTTGCCGTTTTCTCCGACAGCACCTCTGAGCGTGTTAAGAGCTACAAGATCGTGCCATTCCTCTTCGGCGGCATCTCTCCATTGGATTGCTGTGCCGTTATTTCGCACCTCCGGCAACAGGGTTTTGCTATTTTCCGCCTTGCTGCATACGGCAGCAAATACAATGCAAAGTACGATGCAAAGCACAAGACAGAGTGCGGTGGTAATACAGTATATTCGTTTTTTCATTTATCATTGCCTCCTCTCAAATATTGTGAACGGTATTTATCAGTAAACAGGGCAACACCCTGTTTTAAGACCTCCATTTGGGTTCTTAAATAATATTCATCCTCAAACATAGCATAATGTACACAGGCACGGACAAATATAAAAATCAGCGGTGTAATCACCGTGTACGGAATGCCGATTTTCGGCTCAAGCCGCTTTGCATACTCGGTATAGCGCTCATTCACCCCCTCAAAGAATTTCTTGCCGTGTTCAATATATTTCGGATGGGTATAGACCTGATACATAAGCCGATATTTCTTGCCGTGCTTCTTTGCTGTCCAATACGGAACCTCTTTCACAAATCGAACAACATCCTTCGGGTCGGTGGGAGCTTTTTCCATAAAATCATCCTCGACCTTTTCCATACAGTATGCAGTTGATTCAATAATCAGTTCATCAACACTGTTGAAATAGGAATACAGATTTCCCGTTGTACAGCCGCACGCTGCCGCCAAAGCCTTGATGCCCGTACCTGTCAGCCCATTTTCAGCATAGCATTCAAAGCATTTTTCCATCATTTCACGCTTACGCTCGTTGTGCTGTTCCTCTGTTGTTCTCATAAAGTTCGCTTCCTTTTATTAACTAATCAATCAATTAATTATAGTATAGCACAGAGTTACAGCAATTTCAACAACTAAATAAGAAAAAATCGCAAAATATTAAATTTTTATCACATCTGTCGGAAACTTTACTGCTATAGCAGTACCCTTTTCCGAACTTTCTTCCACACGAACTTTACCATTGTGCAGTGCAACGATTTCCCACACCAAAGAAAGTCCCAATCCTACGCCGCCGTATTCTCTGCTTCGGGATTTATCCACACGAAAGAAGGGCTGAAAAATACTTTCTCTGTATTGTTCGGGGATGCCGTAGCCGGTATCCGCAACCGTAATAACAAGCTGATTGTCTTTGTGCATTACGGTAATATTCACTGTACCGTCAAAACGGTTGTAGCGTATAGCGTTTTCGGTCAGATTATATAACAAACGGTAAATCAGCGTGTCACTGCCTGTCATAACAGCGTCGCCCGTGCTTTCAAGTGTAACGTTGTTTTTCTCTGCAAGGGGTGCAAGGTCAGTGAAAATCTCTTCTACCATAGGACCTATCTCTATGCGGTCGGCACACGATACTGTGCGCAGCTCGCTCATTTCCAACAGGGTTTTTGTCATTTGCGTCATTCGTTCGGTCTGCTCACGCAACAATCGGAGAAACTCCGCCGTTTCAGGCGATACCTCGGGATGCTCTGCCGAAAAAAGTTCAAGCTGTGCCTGCATAAGCGAAAGCGGCGTGCGCAACTCATGTGCGGCGTTTCCCGTGAACTGTCGTTGAGCGGTAAATCCATCATCAAGACGGTCAAGCATCCGATTGAACGACTTGACAAACTGTCTCAGTTCAGGCGGAACTTCTTCGGTTATCTTCATATCCGTCAAATTGTTAGGTTGAACCTTTTCAACCCGAGCGGTAAAAGTACGCAGAGGCTTCAGTGCATGCCCGCTTAAAAAATACGCAAGCACACCGCCTAACAATGTTGCCGCCGCCGTAATATACCAATTGGTAGCGATAAAGGATTCCTGTGCTCCGTTAATTACAATAGTCAATTCACGATCAAGCTTTTCGTGTTCGGGATCGAAAAAGTCAGGTTCTCCTTTGTCCGTATCACCGTAACCTGTAACATAAGAGCCTATGGAATCCATGTAATGACTGCCGGAATAGCCGATAAGAACATTCATAAAAATGCAGGTGGCTCCGATAAGAAGTGCTGTCATCAGAGTTATGCGCCATTGCAAGGATAGCTTTTTCATACTTTTTCTTCCTCCATAACATATCCTTCACCAATGCGATTGCGAATCGGGTCATAGCCGAGTACCGCACGCAGTTTCTTTCGTAATGCAGAAATATGTACTCTTATTGAATTGCTGAAATTGTCAACACTGTTATCCCAAACATGGTCGAGCAGTTCTTCCTGACTGACGGGGCGGCCTTGATTAAGAAGTAAATATTCAAGTATTCCGATTTCTTTTCGGGTAAGTGACAGCTCCTGACCGTCAGCAACGGCAACACGGGCTTTGGTGTCAAAAGCAACCTTTCCACAGTTCAAAACAACATTGTTTTGTGTAAACCGCCGGCGAGTCAGACTGCGTATTCTTGCCTCAAGCTCCTCCAAATGAAAAGGCTTTGTCAGGTAATCGTTTGCTCCGGCATCCAACCCCTCCACCTTGTCGGCAACCTCACAGCGTGCCGAAAGAATTAACACTCCGGTATCTCTGTCGGTTTGTCGCAGAGTTCGCAGTACCGTCATCCCGTCTGCACCGGGTAAATTCAGATCAAGTAAAACAAGATCGTACTTTTCTATTCCGAGCAACTCATTTGCTTTGTTTCCGTCATAACAAAAATCAACGCTGTATGCCAATCTTTTAAGGCTGCGAACAATTGTCTCGCACAGCGCACGCTCGTCTTCAATTACTAAAATACGCATAGAAACTCTCCTTGTTGTGTTTTCATATTTCTTTGATAATTTAATTATACATTATATCGCTCAGACATAAAGTTTTTGTTAAGTTTTCGTTCTTAACAGGGATTTTACATCCTCTGTGCTACAATGAGAGCACAAAAGAAAGGAGTGACCGAATTGACTCGAAAGAAAAAAGCCGTATTTCAGATCGTACTGATTATCTGCGGAATTATGATGCTGTGTTACGGAGCTCTGCGTGGAGAGGCAGAAACCGTGTTAAGCAAGGCAATCCGGCTGTGTTTGGAGTGTGTGGGAATTGGATAACAAAGAACCGAAGAAAAAAAGAGGCGGTGTATCGCAGTTCCTCTCACGCTTTCGATGGCTTATTCAAGCAGGAGCAACTTTGCTGAGTAATATTCATCTGCCGAATTTATTGAAGGGCAGAATTTATCAAGGCAAAGGAAAGGCTGTTTGCGTTCCGGGACTGAATTGCTATTCCTGCCCTGCGGCATCGGGCGCCTGCCCAATCGGCTCGTTTCAGGCTGTGGTGGGTTCGTCAAAATTCAGTTTTTCATATTATATCACAGGATTCCTCATATTGATAGGAGTTCTGCTCGGGCGTTTTATCTGCGGTTTTTTGTGTCCGTTCGGATGGCTTCAGGAACTGTTACATAAGATACCGACAAAAAAGCTTTCCACTAAAAAGCTGAAGCCGCTGACATACATAAAATATGCAGTTTTGCTTTTTGCTGTAGGTTTGCTGCCAATGCTCATTACAAACGATGTGGGTATGGGAGATCCTTTTTTCTGTAAGTATCTTTGTCCTCAAGGAGTACTCGAGGGGGCAATCCCTCTTGCCGCCATTGATTCGGGAATCCGTGCCGCACTGGGTACGCTCTTTTCGTGGAAGCTGGGCATATTGATTACGGTAATCGTACTGAGTGTACTTTTCTACAGACCGTTCTGCAAGTGGCTGTGTCCTCTCGGTGCATTTTATGCATTGCTTAACAAGGTGTCGCTTTTCGGAATGAAAGTAGACAAACACAAATGCATTTCCTGCGGAAAGTGTGCCAAAGTATGCAAGATGGATGTAGATGTAACCAAAACTCCCGACCACACCGAATGCATACGCTGTGGTAAGTGTATCCGTGCCTGTCCTGCCAAGGCGGTCAGCTTTCGCTACGGCTTTGGCAAAGGAAAAGAAAATGATTGTCCCGCTGAAAAAGCGGAAACAGCAAAACAAAAAATTGAAACAGAAATTGAAACAGAAAAGGAGTAAACACCATGAAAACAACAAAAATTTTAACCTTACTGACTGCCTTGATGATGTTGTTAAGCTTTGCCGCCTGTGGCACAAACAAAGGCAATACGACGAATACTACCGCAAATAAGAAAAGCGAAACGGCTATGCTGACAGCTGTGAATCCGAAAACAAAAGACGAGGCCGCCGACCTGCATCAAAAACTGATGGCACAGGAAAATGCTATTCTTTCCGAAAACAGCAAGCTTTGGGAAAAGGTATTTGCTTCAGCCGATAAAAGTATGGCGATGAATGAGGACGGCAAAAACTACGGCGATTTTCTTCTGAAAACGATTGACGGTATCAAGGATCAGTTCAGTGCAGATGAGTTGAAACTGCTTAATAAAGGCGCCGAAGAGATTAAGGAAATTGAAGGAAAGCTGACAGTTTTGGAACAAAAATTTCCCGGATGCGGAGAAAAACCGTCTGATGGAGATATGAGCGTTCCGGCTGAAAACGGTAAGCCCATCGAAAAGGATAATCTGATGAAATTCCCGACATTTGACGGCAAGGATCTTGACGGAAACAAAGTTAAGAGCAGTACGCTTTTTGCAAAAAATACCGTTACTATAGTAAACTTCTGGTTTACCACCTGCAATCCCTGCGTGGAAGAACTTGCCGACCTGGAAGCTCTGAATAAACAGCTTGCAAAAAAAGGCGGAGCAGTAGTCGGAATCAATTCATTTACACTTGACGGTGACAAAACGGCTATCTCTGACGCAAAGAATATTCTGGCAAAAAAGGGTGTGACCTACAAAAACATTTGGTTTGATTCAAAAAGTAAAGCCGGAGAATTCACATCCGGATTGTACTCCTACCCCACAACTTATGTTGTTGATAAAAACGGTAATATTGTAGGAGAGCCGATTGTCGGTGCAATAACCTCCGAAAAGCAGTCTGAAAAGCTGCAAAAGTTGATTGATCAGGCAATTGCAAACAGCAAGAACTGATGTGTGCCCTGTCCCTACAAAGTATCAATAATGCATATTTTCAGGTTCTGTAAATTTTACATATAGATTCCAACAAATATGCCAATAATTAAGCCCATATAATTTTTCGTACAACAAAACCTCCTGCAACGGATTTTACTCTGTGCAGGAGGTTTATTCTTATTTCGATATTTTATATTTCATCATTATATCTCTATAAAAATTTTTACATAGCTGTAAAGCTGTTTATCATCACAATAAATTTGTATTCTGTTCAAGCATTAAATTTCCCGTTGTACAGCCGCACGCTGCCGCCAAAGCCTTGATACCCGTACCTGTCAGCCCATTTTCAGCATAGCATTCAAAGCATTTTTCCATCATTTCACGCTTACGCTCGTTGTGCTGTTCCTCTGTTGTCCTCATAAAGTTCGCTTCCTTTTATTAACTAATCAATCAATTAACTAAAGTATAGCATAGAGCTACGGCAAATTCAAGAACTTACTCAGAAAAATACAGATAAATTTTAAAAACACAGCCGCCAATTACTCAGTGAGCATTGACGGCTGTGTTGTATATATATATTTATTTATTGAATTTTTTCCTTGAACATCATCAGAAAGCTTACAAGAAGCAGTCCGCATGAAATCCAGATTATATGCATTCCAAACGATAACGAAAGATTTCCGCCCAAACCTGCACCAAGGGCAAAGAAAAATATTACTCCGAAATAATACATTGCCTGTCTGAGCTGTTCGGGCTTTCTTTCGTGAATAAAACCCGACAAAGCTGCCGTACCGCTTCTCAAATTGCCTATGCACATTGTGCTTGCATAAGAATATCCTCTGACCTTTCTGAAGGTCTGTACCTGCATTGCACAGGAGAAGGATACAATTACCGCCGCAATAGTATTCATACTCTTCGGCATAAAACCGACTGCAAATAATATGAGAATTTCAAACAAAAGTATCCCCTGCCGCCAATGTATCTTTTTGAAATACTTGAACTTTTTCTGTATCAAATCGGCAACAAGAACACCTAACGCAAACGCAAGAATAGGAAAAAGATATTTAAGTCCCTCTTCCCACTTTCCTGTCATAAAATTCGTACTCATAAGCACAACATTGCCTGTCTGCGCGTTTGCAAATACTCCGTCACGGGTAAAATATGTATACGCATCCTGAAATCCGCCTGATAACGCAAGAAATATGCAATTCCTAAATGCCTCAGACATCTGTCGTGTCGGCTCAAGTTCCTTAAAAAAACTTCTTATCCTAAACACAATACTCAACTCCGAACCTATGTGCTAATCTACGCGACACAACACCGAACACAATTCAGCGGCTCGGTGTTGCACAATAATTAAAATTCGATTATCAGATATCGTTCTTTACTATATCCTCATAGCTTTCACGCTTAACAACAACTCTTGCCTTGCCGTCTTTAACCATTACGATTGCAGGACGAGGGATTCTGTTGTAATTTGACGCCATAGAATAGTTATAAGCACCTGTTGAAAGAACAGCAAGTGTATCGCCTACTTCAACCTTAGCAACCTTTGTATGCTCCTGAACGAGGTCGCCGCTCTCGCAACACTTACCTGCTACCGTTACGATTTCATCAGGCTCTTTGTCAGCCTTACCTGCATTTACTACGGTATAAGCAGACTGATAAAGTGCATATCTGATGTTATCTGTCATGCCGCCGTCAACGGATACATATGTTCTTACATTAGGAATTTCCTTTTTTCCGCCAACCTTGTAGAGCGTAATACCTGCTTCGCCGACAATTGAACGGCCCGGCTCAATAAAGATATACGGAACAGGAAGTCCGTGTTCTTTAGCCTTTGCCTTAACAGCCTCTGAAACCTTTTCCATATAGTTTTCATAAGGAACAGGTTCATCATCCTTTGTGTACATAATACCGAATCCGCCGCCGAGGTTAAGCTCTGAAATAACGATTCCGAGTTCATCGTGAATCTTGCCCATAAAGTCAAGCATAATTTCAGCAGCAGTGACAAACGGATCAATATCAAAAATCTGTGAACCGATGTGGCAATGAAGTTCCGTAAGATTCACATTATCGTACATCTGTGCCCTTTTGACCGCCTCAAAAGCTTCGCCTGTTTCAAGGGCAAAACCGAACTTTGAGTCAATCTGACCTGTTCTGATGAAGTTATGAGTATGAGCGTCAACACCCGGCTTGATTCTGAAAGAAATATTAGCTTTCTTACCCATTTCACCGCAAATTTCATTGAGAAGCTCAAGTTCATAAAGGTTATCTACAACAAACTTGCCCACATTAGATTCAAGTGCAAATCTGATTTCATCGGCTGTTTTATTGTTTCCGTGAAAGTGAACTTTTTCCATCGGAAAACCTGCCTGTACGGCTGTATAAATCTCACCGCCTGATACTACATCAAGACCGAGTCCCTCTTCCTTTGCAATTCTGCAAAGCTCCTTACAGGAAAGAGCCTTGCTCGCATACAACGGCATACCGTTACCGTTGTAATACTTTTCAAAGGACTTTACATAAGCCTTGCACACATTTCTGATTGTTGTTTCGTCAAGAACATATAAGGGTGTACCAAATTCTTTGGCTAGTTCGAGTGTATCGCAACCGCCGATTGTAAGATGTCCCTTATTGTTCACATTAAGACATTCGCTAACGAACATTTTACTCATACCTCCGTATTTTTAAAATTTGCTATTGAAGTTTCAATAAGTTTCCTAATTTCATCATTTCCTAAGCCTGTCTGTGCAGAAAAAGGTATCAGAGGAACATGTTCAATTGTACTGAAAATTTCCTTGTAATACTCAATCTGCTTTTCAAATGCAGTTTTTTTGAGTTTATCGCTCTTTGTGAGAACTGCGGCAAAGTTAAATCCGCCTCTGTAAAGAAAGTCTATCATATGCAAATCATCGTCAGTAGGAGGATGACGCAAATCAAGAATCTGAATAACGAGCGGACGCTGTCTGTCCTGTGCAAAATAGCCTTCCACAAGCTTTGCCCATCTGTCTTTTTCTGCTTTTGAAACCTTTGCATAACCGTAGCCCGGCAAATCAACCATACGAAACTCTTTGAGTTTATAAAAATTAATGGTAGCCGTTTTGCCCGGCTGAGCGCTTACTCTTGCAAGGGCTTTTCTCTGAACAAGTTTATTGATAAGAGAGGATTTTCCTACATTTGAATGACCTGAAAATACAATTTCAGGCATATCGGATTCAGGCAGCTGATCAACACGACCTGCCGCAAATTCAAAAGCGACTTCATTAAAATTCATAAAATCCCCTCCCTCACTGTTTAACTATATTTGCCGTTTTGGAAGCAGAACGAACAGCCGACATATCAATTCCGTTCCATTGGTTATCGGTAATTCTCACGGTATTGTTTACCGCAATTGCAACCGCTTCCGAAAAATTACGAACAGGAATAAACTTCACCTTGTCAAAAACAGTCTTATCAACATCTTCAAGGTCGGGTTCGTTATCCTTTGGAATAATTACGGTTGTTATTCCGTTTTTAAAAGCAGCCATACTTTTTTCTTTTAAACCGCCTATGGGAAGAATATTACCTCTGAGAGTAATTTCACCTGTCATAGCCACATCGTGTCTTACAGGCTTTAAGGTTAAAGCCGAGTATATCGCAGTAGCCATTGTGATGCCGGCAGACGGTCCGTCCTTGGGAACGGCACCCTCGGGAGCATGAATGTGAATATCCTTATTCTTGTAAAAATCCGAATCAATTCCTAAAGCTGACGCATGACTTCTTATGCAGGTAACAGCCGCTTTAGCTGACTCCTGCATAACATCACCGAGAGAACCTGTAAGTTCAAGCTTACCTGTTCCTTCCATAACAGCAACTTCAATCGGTAAAATTTCACCGCCGACAGAAGTCCATGCAAGACCGTTTACAATTCCGATTTCATCTGTTTTCGCAAGCGAATCCGGAATAAACTTTTTATGTCCTAAAAGCCTTTCTATCTCTTTTTCATCAATCTTAAATATTTCCGTACCCTCTGTAAGCTTTACTACGGCACACTTTCTCATAACCGAAGCAATAAGTCTTTCAAGAGTTCTTACGCCTGCTTCTCTTGTATAAAAATCAATTAAAGCGTATACTGCCTTCTGAGTGAATTTAAGCTCCTTTGAAGTAAAGCCGCATTCCTCAAGCTGTTTCGGAATGAGATGCTTTTTCGCAATGTGGAACTTTTCCTCTCTTGTATAACTGCTGATTTCTATAATTTCCATTCTGTCACGAAGCGGAGCGGGAATGGTTGAAATATCATTTGCAGTTGTAATAAACATCACATTTGACAAATCAAACGGAAGCTCAATGTAGTGGTCAACAAACTTATTGTTTTGCTCAATATCAAGCACTTCAAGCAGTGCTGATGTAGGATCGCCCTTATAATCTGCCGCAAGTTTATCTATTTCATCAAGGATGAGAACAGGATTATTAGTACCGGCGTGCTGCAAAGCATTGATAATTCTGCCGGGCATTGAACCGATATAAGTCTTTCTGTGACCTCTGATTTCAGCCTCGTCACGAACACCGCCAAGAGCAATTCTCTCACTCTTTCTGCCAATAGCTTTTGCAATTGACTGAGCGATTGAAGTTTTTCCGACTCCGGGAGGTCCTGCAAGACAGATAATCTGTCCCTTTTGCTTTTCGCTCAAGACGCGGACAGCAAGCTGTTCAATGATTCTTTTTTTAACCTTATCAAGTCCATAGTGAGTCTTATCAAGAGCCTTCTGAACTTTAGGTATAACGATTTTGTCTTTAGATGACTTGTTCCACGGCAAGTCAAAAACCGTATCAAGATATGTACGAATTACAGCGGCTTCCTGACTGCCGTAAGGCATCTTGCTGAGCTTTCTGCATTCCTTATATAGTATATCTGCGGATTTTTCGTCGAGATTAAGCTTATCAATTTTATCAGCGTAATTTTCAGCGTCATCCATCGGGGAGTCATCCTCGCCGAGCTCCTCCTCAATCGCCCTTTTCTGCTCACGCAAAAAGTAATCACGCTGATTTTCGTCAATTCTCATTTTTGCCTTCTGAGAAATTTCATCCTCTAATTTTAAGACGAAATTCTCATTGACAAGCACATCAAGGACAGCTTCAAGTCTTTCTGACTCGGGAAAGGTTTCAAGAATCGACTGTTTTACCCTATAATCAAGAATAAGATTAGCAGTTATAAAGTCAGCTAATTCGCCCGGTCTTTTGCAGAGAGCAACCTTAAAAATTATATCCGACGGCATTTTTGGAGAAATTTCAAGATACTTGTCAAATTCATTTTTTACGGTTCTCATAAGAGCCGAATCTCTCGCCGTATAATATTCAGTTTCTTCCTCGTACGGCTTAACCTCTGCAACAAGACATTTTTCATCAAAAACAGGATTGATAATTGTGGCTCTGCACTGACCCTCGATAACAATCCTTGTAGTGTTTTCAGGCTGTTTCAAAACCTGAACTACTTTTGCAATAACACCCGTATTGTATACATCAAAAATGTCCGGATCGTTCATAGCCGCATCCTTCTGAGAGGTAAGAAAAACAAGCTGATCAGCTTTCATTGCTTTATTTATAGCCGTAATACTTTTTTTTCGTCCAACATCAAAATGAATAAGTGATTTTGGAAAAACTACCAACCCTCTTAAAGGAAGAACCGGAAGGGTCAGATTTTTTTGCATATCAAAATCCATTAAAGTTCCTTTCATAAAAGCAAAAAGCTGTATTGTAATTGCAATACAGCTTTAATTCACAATATCAAGACGCTGTGCTGCGCTTCTGACGCTTCTTTGCATCTTTCTGAGTTAATTTTACGGAAGCTGTCGAAGACAACTCCTTTTTGCGAGTGATTTGCGGAGCCGCTCCGTTTTTGATAACATCCTCAGTAATGATAATCTTATCAATTGTAGGATCTGAAGGAGCTTCAAACATAAGGTCGGTTAAAATACCTTCCATAATGCCGCGAAGTCCTCTTGCACCGGTGTGCTGATCCTGTGCCTGCTGTGCAATGGCTTTGAGCGCCTCTTCTTCAAAGAGAAGCTCAACACCGTCAAGCTCAAAAAGCTTCTTGTACTGCTGAACAATTGAGTTCTTCGGTACAGTAAGAATCCTGACAAGTGCGTCCGTATCCAGACCGCTCAACGCGGTAATTACAGGCAAACGGCCGATAAGCTCAGGAATAATTCCGTACTTAACAAGGTCATGAGCCGTAACATCCTTCATCCAATCAGTCGAATCAAGCTCCTGCTTTGACTGAACAAGAGATTCAAAGCCGATAACGGAAGAACCCTTACGCTTTTCAACTATCTTTTCAAGGCCGTCAAAAGCACCGCCGCAGATAAAAAGAATATTCTTTGTGTTAATTTGAAGATATTCCTGCTGAGGATGCTTTCTGCCGCCCTGAGGAGGAACATTTGAAACAGTTCCTTCAACAATTTTAAGCAAAGCCTGCTGAACACCTTCACCGCTTACATCCCGTGTAATTGAAGGGTTCTCGGATTTTCTCGCAATTTTATCAATTTCATCAATGTAAATTATGCCGTGCTCTGCCTTTTCAATATCAAAATCGGCTGCCTGAATGAGTTTTAAGAGAATATTTTCTACATCCTCACCGACATAGCCTGCTTCTGTCAGCGTAGTCGCATCGGCAATTGCAAAAGGCACATCAAGAGCCTTTGCAAGAGTTTGAGCAAGTAATGTTTTGCCTACGCCCGTAGGACCAAGGAGCAGTACATTACTCTTTGCAAAATCTACGCTGTCATCGTTTGAAAAGGCACGCTTATAGTGATTGTAAACAGCAACGCTCAGTGTTACTTTTGCATGATCCTGTCCAATAACATATTCGTCAAGAATAGCTTTGATTTCTTTAGGCTTTAAAAGCTCATCAACAGACAGTACGGGAGTATGAGAATCACCTGGCTTAGAAAGCCTATTCTCATTTTCATGTTCAAGCTCACCTGATTCGCGAAGGATATTCATACATAGCTCAACACACTGGTCACAAATGTAGACACCGTTGCCGGCAATAAGTCTGCCTGCCATTTCCTGCGGTTTTCCGCAGAAAGAGCAATAAATATCTTCGTTATTTTTGTTAGCCATCAGTTTACCTCACCTTTTATCTCTTTTCGATAACCTTATCAATCAAACCGTATTCGAGTGCCTGCTGTGCAGTCATAAAGTTATCACGATTGGTATCTCTTGCAATAACATCAATCGGCTGACCGGTGTTGTCGGCAAGAATTTGATTGAGTCGTTTTTTCATATCAAGAATGTGTCTTGTGTGAATTTCCATATCAGTAGCCTGACCCTGAGCGCCGCCTGAAGGCTGGTGAATCATAATGTCACTGTTAGGAAGTGCAAGACGCTTGCCCTTAGCACCGGCAGCAAGAAGGAATGCGCCCATACTTGCAGCCATACCCATACAGATAGTGGAAACATCACACTTGATGTAATTCATTGTATCAAAAATAGCAAAGCCGTCTGTTACGCTACCACCGGGGCTGTTGATGTAAAGACTGATATCCTTTGTAGGATCTTTACTTTCAAGATAAAGCAGCTGGGCAACTACAACACTTGCACTTGCGCTGTTTACCTCTTCATTAAGCATAACAATTCTGTCCTCAAGAAGACGGGAATAGATATCAAACGAGCGTTCGCCCCTGCTTGACTGTTCGATAACATATGGTACTAATGCCATTTAATCATAACCTTTCTTAAATAGTGATTAACAAATATAAGAAAAATATTCAAATTACTTTATAACAGCTTTGTCCTTTACGAGGTTAAGAGCCTTTTCAACCTTAACATCCTCTGAGAGTGATTCAGCAGGAACAGCCTCCTTAACCTTATCAACATCCATCTTGTAAGCCTCTGCCATCTTGCCGTATTCAGCATCAAGGTCAGCCTCTGTAACTTCAATATTTTCTTTTCTTGCAACTGCTTCAAGAGCAAGTCTTAACTTAACTCTCTTTTCAGCCTCGTCTTTATACATATCCTTGAGTGCGTTTGCATCCATACCCATGTACTGCATATATGTCTTCATATCAAGGCCCTGCGAACGAAGACGCATATCAAATTCTCTTATCATCTCGTTAGCCTGATTGTCATACATTGCCTCGGGAATTTCACCCTCAAGGTTTTCCATAAGCTTTTCGGCAATCTGGTTGTCAACATCCTTGTCAGCCTCATCCTGAAGGCGTTTGGCAACAGTTTCTTTAAGCTCAGCCTTGTACTCTTCAAGTGTTTCTTTATCAGAAACATCCTTTACAAACTCATCGTCAACCTCCGGAAGCTCCGTAGCTTTAATTTCGTGAAGGTTGATTTTAAATTCAGCTTCCTTACCCTTGAGCTCCTCAGCCTGATAATCATCCGGGAACTTAACTGTGATTGTAAACTCTTCACCTGTCTTGTGACCTACAATCTGCTCCTCAAAGCCCGGGATAAAGTTACCGGAACCAAGCTTGAGATTGTAGTTTTCAGCCTTGCCGCCTTCAAATGCCTCGCCGTCAACAAAGCCCTCAAAGTCAATAACAGCTACATCATCATTCTGAGCAGCTCTGTCATCAACAGTTACCATTCTTGAGTTGCGTTCACGAACCTTCTCAATTTCTTCGTCAACGAGTTCGTCTGTAACCTCTGTTGACTTCTTTGTAACTTCAATGCCGAGATAGTTGCTGATTTCCATTTCAGGCTCAACAACAACATTAGCCTTAAACGAGAATCCCTCTTTGCTTGCTTCAATAGCCTCAAGTGTTTCAACAGAAACAATCTTGATTCCTGCTTCCTTAGCGGCCTCATAAAGAGCGTCGGGATAGCAGTCCTGCATAGCGTCCTCATAGAACACTTCCGAGCCGTACATCTTCTCAATTACATGACGGGGAGCTTTGCCCTTTCTAAAGCCCGGGATATTGATGCTTTTAACCTGTTTTTTATAAACTCTGTTAACAGCGTTACCGAAGGTATCACCGTCAACATTAACCTCTAACTCATATGAATTAGCCTGTTCCTTTTTTGTACATTCCTTTAATGCCATTTTAATATTCCTCCAAAGTTTAAATTCAAAATCAAGAAATCATCTTATTATATCACAACAAAATGATTTTGCCAATAGAAAATGCAGAATTTATCTGACCAAGATTGGCATAAATGACAGCCTGTCACAAGAAATCAGCTTAAAATCAATACCTTCATATTCACCCTCAACAGCAAATCTCATATTCTTCTTACCGTGAAGATGCCCATAGTAACATTTTTTGATGTTATATTTTAAAAGAACATTAAAAATCTCATCACATTTTGTCGTTCCGTAAACAGGCGGATAGTGCAGAAACACTATAGGCTCTTTACCTGTTTTAACAGCCGACTGTATTGATGCTTCAAGTCTGCCGACTTCCCTGTTAAGGACTTTTATATCATTCTGAGATTCATTATCAAGAAACCATCCTCTTGTACCGCAAATTGCGTAACCGTCAACGACATAAGAGTTATTGAAAAGGATGGATATCGTATCAAGTGAATTGTTTTTCAGAAATACATCCATTTTAGTCTTGGTGCTCCACCAATAATCATGGTTGCCCTTGAGAAAAATTTTCTTACCCGGAAGATTTTGTACGAAAGTAAAATCCGTGAGCGTTTCTTCAAGCTTCATTGCCCATGAAATATCGCCCGACACCACAACGGTATCATTATCGGCAACAACCTTTTTCCAGTTATTTTCAAGTCTTGAAACATAATCGCTCCAGCCTGCAAAAATATCCATAGGCTTATCTTCACCGAGTGAAAGATGTAAATCTGCAATAGCAAACAATGCCATTATTCTATACCGAGTGCTCCGAGAACATAATCCTCCATAGCGTTTACCTCAGTAACATCAGAGAAGCGCACAACCTTATTTTTAAGGCTTGCAAGAGGAGCGGGAACCTCAACGCCCGAAATCTTATGAAGCTCTTCTACCATATCAAACTCTGTTTCGGGGAGTGCCGTGTTTGGCTCAACAGCCTCAAGAACAGCCTTAGAGAATTTGTACGGACTTGCAGTAGACGCAATTACAGACGGTGTCTTGTCGCCTGTTTCCTCAACGTACTGCTTGTACACATTGATTGCAACAGCCGTGTGAGTATCACAAAGGTACTTATCCTGCTCAAACAGCTCATGAATTGTAGCCTCTGTATTCTTATCATCACAGAATCCGCCGTAGAATCTGTCGTTGATAACAGCCTTTACATTGTCGCTTACTTCGTATTTGCCCTCAGATTTGAGCGCATTCATCCAGCCCCTTGTAACCTCGTCGTTATCGCCTGAAAGCTTGTAGAGAAGTCTTTCAAGGTTACTTGAAACGAGGATATCCATTGAAGGTGAAATTGTTGTATAGAAGTTTCTGTTCTTATCATAAACGCCTGTTTTGATAAAATCTGTAAGAACATTATTAGAGTTTGACGCACAAATGAACTTGTTGATTGGAAGTCCCATGAGACTTGCATAGTATGATGCAAGGATGTTACCGAAGTTACCTGTCGGAACAACAACATTAATCTTGTCGCCAAGCTCGATTTTACCGTCATTTACGAGATCGCAGTAAGCCGAAATATAGTAAACAATCTGTGGAAGAAGTCTGCCCCAGTTAATTGAGTTTGCCGAAGAGAAAAGCATATTATTTTCAGCAAGTTTTTCTGCAACCGAAGGTGTTGTAAATATTTTCTTAACACCTGTCTGTGCGTCATCAAAGTTACCCTTGATTGCACAAACACGAACATTGCTGCCCTCCTGAGTATTCATCTGATGCTTCTGCATCGGACTTACACCGTCAACAGGATAGAAAACAACAATCTTTGTATGGTCAACATCCTTAAAGCCTTCAAGAGCGGCCTTACCTGTATCTCCTGATGTAGCAACAAGGATTACAGCAGTTTTGCCGTCATATTTCTTTTTGAGTGACTTTGTGAGAAGATGAGGGAGAATCTGGAGCGCCATATCCTTAAACGCACATGTGGGACCGTGCCAGAGTTCAAGAATATTCAGGGTTGTTCCGTCAAGATTACAATATGAAATAGGAGCAGGATTTTCACCGCCGAATTTCTGAGCGGTATATGCCTTTTCTACGCAATCGTTAATTTCCTCTTCTGTAAAATCAGAAAGAAAATCAGAGAATACTTTCTTTGCTCTGCCTTTGTAATCTGTCTTCAAAAGTGCCTTGAAGGTATTTTCATCGTACTTAGGAAATTCCTGCGGTACAAAAAGACCGCCGTCCTTTGAAATACCCTGTGCAATGGCCTGTGCCGCAGAAACAACTTCCTTGGCATTTTGTGTGCTGTTGTATAACATTGAAATCTTCCTTTCAAATTGCTTTAAACATCAAGTATTTTACTACATTATTCGCTGATTGTCAAAGTTTTCAAAGAATTTATACGCATTTTCGTAAAAAATCTTTTTTAAAATGCTTTCATTGTAGTTATTTTTGAGAAATAGTTCATAAATTCCGCCTATTGAGTCACTTCCGACAATATCCTTGGGCAAATCACAACCGTCAAAATCCGTGCCGAAGCAAAGAAAATTTTCACATCCGAGCGACAGCATATACTCACAATGCCGTAAAATGTCTTCCGTACAGGCTTTGTCGGGATTGTTATTCAGAAAGGCGTTATGCAAATTAAGACCTATAATTCCGCCTCTGCTGATTATAATTTTTATCTGTTCATCTGTGAGATTTCTGGGATTTTGAGTAATTGTCCGTGAATCTGAATGAGTTGCAATAAACGGTTTATTTGTCTGATTGACAACATCATAAAACAGTTCATCGCTTGCATGGGATATATCAATTACAATACCGTACTTTTCCATTTCGGCTACTGCAAGTTTTCCGAAGTCCGTTAAACCGCATTTATCCTTTGACAAGACGCCTGAACCGATTTCATTATTGTCATTCCATGTGAGAGTCATTATTCTTACACCGAGTTCTGCGAATCTCTTTACATTTTCAATTCTACCGTTCAATGCTTTTCCGTTTTCGACTGTAAAAAACGCTGAGTTTCGATGCTTTGAAAAAGCATTGTCTAAAAATTCGCCAATGCCGAACAGTTCAATTCCAAGTCGGTTACATTCGGATTTTAAGTATTCTGCCGATTTAAAAAATAATTTTTCCGCCTTATTACCTTCAAGTGCGTCGGGCAGCCATATAGCATAACACTGTAACTTGTGGGATTCGGAATCGTTATTTAATTTCACTTCATATAAGGGATTATCAAGTTCGGACTTTTCGGTTACCGCCTTATAGAGTGTGTCGCAATGCAAGTCAAAAAAATTCATAGCAGCCTCCCATCAGAATGCATCTTCAATATAGTTAATGCCGACAAGCTTAAGATTATCACTGTTGACAAAAACTTCGCAAACATCAAAGCGGCAGGGCTTTTCTATATTATTTTCATACATATACGCATCGGCTGTTTTTGAAATTCTCATTTGCTTTTTACGATTAACAGCGTCAATTGGTTGCGTAAGGGAATTTTCTTTCCTTGTTTTAACCTCAACAAAAGCAATTACTTCCTTATTCTCGGCTATGATATCTATTTCGCCGTAAGGCTTTTTATAGTTTCTGGCAATAATTTTATACTTATGCTTTTTCAGATATTTTGCGGCATAAGCCTCTCCCTTATCACCTGTTTGTTTAGTAGTAAAAATCATTTCTTATTATATATTTTCTTCAAGAAACTCGGTCTGTGATACTTACACGGACCGTATTTAAGAAGTGCTTCAATATGAGCCTTTGTTCCGTAGCCTTTATGCTTTGCAAAAAGATACTGAGGAAACTCTTTGTCATATTCATAAAGAAGTCTATCCCTTGATACCTTGGCAAGAATTGAAGCACAGGCAATTGACATGGATTTTGCGTCGCCTTTTACAATACATTCGCCTTCAATTGACAACGGAGGCATTCTGTTGCCGTCAATCATTGCATAATCTGCTTTCGGTTCAAGACCCTCAACCGCTCTTTTCATAGCAAGCATTGTTGCGTTGAGTATGTTCAATTCTTCAATTTCTTCAACACTTGCAAATGCGATACTGTATGCCAAAGCCTGTTCCTTTATTACATCGAACAAAGCCTCTCTCTTTTTTTCAGAAAGCTTTTTTGAATCGTTTACGCCTTCTATAACCGTATTTTCAGGCAATATAACAGCCGCTGCACATACAGGTCCTGCAAGCGGTCCTCTGCCGGCTTCATCAACACCGCAGATATTCAGAAAACCTCTTGCAATATTTTTATTTTCATATTCAAGCCAATCCATTGTTATCTCCCCTGCGGCATTTCAACGGTAATTCTGCCAAGCTTTGCACTTCTAAATTCGTCAAGCAGCATAATTGCGGCTCTCTCGGTATCTATCTCACCGCCTGAAACAAGCATACCTCTCTTTTTGCCAATCATTTTAAGAAGTTCGTATGATTCTATATTGTCGATATCCTCATTTTCTAATTTGAACCTTGCCAAAAAATCGGCAGGCTTAAGCTCTTTGAGAAAATCAAGAAGTCTTACCGCCAAGAGTTCAATATCAAGAATTTGGTCTTTAACCGCACCTGTGAACGCAAGATGCTCTCCGACAACTTTATCGTCAAACTTTGGCCAGAGTACACCCGGAGTGTCGAGCATTTCAAGGTTCTTTGCAATTGTGTACCATTGATTGCCTCTTGTAACGCCCGGTCTGTCCTCAACCTTTGCACGGTTCTTCTTTACCATTTTATTGATAAAAGAAGATTTGCCTACATTCGGAATACCGACAATCATAATTCTGATTGTTGGATTTACCATTCCTTTTTCCTTTAATTTTGCAATTCTTTTGCTCATAACCGTATTTACGGCAGGAGCAAATTTATCAAGACCTCTGCCGCTTTTACAGTCAACCGGAATTGCAACAAGATTTTGCTTTTTGAAATAATCAATCCACAATTTTGTGGCTGTTTGATTAGCCATATCACATTTATTGAGAAGAATTACCCTCGGCTTGTTTTGAACAAGTTTTGCAAGATCCGGATTACGGCTGCTTACAGGAATCCTCGCGTCAATAATTTCAGCAACAGCGTCAACAAGCTTAAGGCTGGACTGAATCTGTCTTTTTGTCTTGGTCATATGGCCCGGAAACCATTGTATAGTCTGCATTTCACTCATATATTAAACATCCTTTACTTTTCATCAATACAAATATGTAAACCTGTCAAACGGAAAAACAATGAATTGTGCTTTGCCTATAACTTCATCAACCGAAACAAGTCCTATACTTTTATCACGGCTGTCAAGAGAAATAATTCTGTTGTCACCCATTACAAAAATATACCCTTCGGGAATTACATACGGAATCTGCAACGGATTTGAAGGCTCTCTTGTGATTGAAGAGGCATACGGCTCATCAATCTGTATTCCGTCCACATATACCGCATTTCTGCTGTAATCAACCACAAGAGTCTGTCCCTCGGTAGCTATTACACGCTTTACAATTCGTTTTTCTATCCGATTTTCTGCATTTATGGCTACAATATCACCGCATTTCGGTTTATACATAAAGTTAGACATAAGAATCTTGTCTTCACTATGAAGAGTGTCAAGCATAGAATTGCCTACCACATTTGCATCTCTTATAACAAATGTAAATATAACCGACATAAATGCAAATACAAATATAACGGTTCGTGTGAGTTCAAACATATAATCAGTAATTTTTTTGTCATTTACCTTAAATATGAATTTTTGTCCTTTTGATTTTTTCGGCATAAAAGCCTCCACAAAAAATAAAGCTTATTTCTAATTATAAAACAGAAATAAGCTTTTAACAATATCAAAATTCAAATTACCATTAAAATTTGCAAGCTTTAATTATCAGTACAAATAACCAAAGTGATCAAGCGGAAAAATAACAAACTGAGCCTTTCCGATTACATCGTCAACATCTATAAGACCGATTTTTGTACTTCTGCTGTCCATAGAATCTTTTCTGTTATCACCCATTACAAAAATCTTACCTTCGGGAATAACCTCAGGAATCTCATTATCACCGATATTGTTGCCGAAGGTTGAGCCTTCTATATACGGTTCATCAAGAACAACACCATCCACAATAATGCGGTCATTATCATAATCTACTTTTACAGTCTGTCCTGCAACGGCTATAACACGCTTGATAATCGGACTGCTGTACTCCGCACCGTGGGAAATAACAACAATATCCTTGTCCTTAGGCGTATAGAAAAAGTTTGTTACAATAACCTTATCATTCGTGGCAAGAGTATTATTCATTGATCTGCCCTCAACATCAACAAGGCGGAACAAAAAAACAAGACAAATTACAACAACCGAAATTGCAAAAAGTACGCACCTAATCCAGTCGTAGAAGCCGGACATTCCGCCCTCTTCTTTTGCAACAAGAAACTGTTTTTCGGAAATTGAAGGTTTCTTGTCAACATACATTTCAGGATTGATGTCAGAAGAATCGTTCACACCCTCCGGCTGCAACACAGCCATATTAGCCTCATTGACATTATTTTTGATTTTCTTCAACTTTGTCACCTGCTATAAAGAAAAATAGTAAAAAAAGGGACTTAAAAAGTCCCTTTTAAACTCGTGAATTACTTACGAATCTGCTCTTTAACCTTAGCAGCCTTACCAACTCTGTCACGGAGATAGTAGAGCTTACTTCTGCGAACCTTACCGTAACGAACAACCTGTACATCTTTAACATTGGGTGAGTGGAGAGGGAATACTCTTTCAACACCAACGCCGTAAGCTACTCTTCTTACAGTAAATGTTTCAGCTACGCCACTGCCTCTTTTGGCAATAACTGTACCTTCAAACATCTGGATTCTTTCTCTTTCGCCTTCACGAATGTTTACTGATACCTTAACAGTATCACCTACGCTGAATTCAGGTGTTGTTTCCTTCACGCTTGATGCAGCAATAGTCTTTAATGCGTCCATTTTTATCCTCCTTATTTTTCCGACATTCTTACTCATTTGAGCAGCGGACTGTCACATCAAAATGACGGTTAAACCGTTATTTGAACCTCGTCGAGAGTAACGACGGTTTCAAATGCTTTAATATAATACCACATATAGAATCATAATGCAAGTGTTTTTTAAATTTAGTTCAAAAAATTGGAATATACATTTGAAAGCAAAATCAACAGAAAGATATGTTTTGAAGCTTTGTAAGATATTTTTTAAAATAATCAGGCAGCTCAGAGGTAAATTCAATGTATTCATTTGTTTTCGGATGAATAAAGCCAATCTTCCTTGCGTGTAAGCACTGACCTTCAAAATCAACCCTTTCACTCTTAATGCCATAAACCTTGTCACCGGATACGGGATGACCTATGTAAGCCATATGAACTCTTATCTGATGAGTACGGCCTGTTTCAAGCTTACATTTTATGTGTGTGTAGCCCTTGTATCTTGTTATTACCGAATAATGAGTAACGGCATTTTTGCTGTTCTTTTCGGTAACGCACATTTTCTTTCTGTCTTTTGGATTTCTTCCGATTGGAGCGTCAACCGTTCCGCTGTCATTTTTTAGATTGCCGAAAACAATTGATTCATATTCTCTTGTAAATGAATGTTCTTTAATCTGCTCTGCAAGAGAACGGTGAGCAAAATCATTTTTTGCAACAATCAAAAGACCGCTTGTATCCTTGTCAATACGGTGAACAATGCCCGGACGGAGTACACCGTTAATTCCAGAAAGGCTGTCGCCGCAATGATAAAGCAAAGCATTTACAAGAGTACCGTCATAATTTCCGGCGGCAGGATGAACAACCATTCCCTTTGGCTTATTCACAACAAGCAAGTATTCATCTTCATAAACTATATCAAGAGGAATATTTTCTGCTTTAGCCTCATAAGGCATCGGATCAGGAACATTAACTACCACAACATCGCCCTGAGAAAGCTTATATTTTTTTGAAACAATTAAACCGTTTACAAGAACAGCGCCGTTCTCAATAAGGTTTACCGCTGCTGAGCGTGACAAATCAATGTTTGAGTCTGAAATAAACTTATCAAGTCTTGCTCCGCTTGTTTCACAATTTAACTTAAACTCATTCATCGCTCTTGCTGACCTTTTTTTCAGATTTTATAGTATTAGAAAAAAACAGAACATAAATTACGAGTAAAATTGTACCCGCAGTTATGCAATAATCGGCAAAATTACAAACCGGCGGAAAGAATGAAAGACTGAGATAATCGACAACAAAGCCGTAAAAAACTCTGTCAATTAAATTTCCGATTCCGCCTCCGATTATAAGCGCAGCCGAAATATAAAAGAGCTTGCCTGTCGGTTTCTTTTTGAACATAATAAATATAATTATTCCGATAAGAATTGCCGTTACAACAACAAAGAACCATCTCATATCAGAAAACATTCCAAAAGCTACGCCTCTGTTTTCAACATATTTTAAATCAAGCAAGCCGTCAATAACCGTTACTGAGCCGACGGGCTGCAGATGAGTCAGCACAAAATATTTGATAACCTGATCGGCAACAGCTAAGAGCGCACCGATTATAAGCGCGATTACAGGCATTTTACCCTCCATAAATATAAATCGGTGCGTTTTGTCACACCGATTTATTATAATAACAATTGTTTTTATTTAAGATTCTGAACACAGCGGAAGCAGATTGTCGGATGTTCTGCACACTGACCTACTGTCTTACTGACAGCCCAACAGCGTTCGCATTTTTCACCCTCTGCCTTCTCAGGCTTGATTTCAAGCTCACCGCCGTTATCAACGATTTCCACCTCTGAAACAATGAATGCGGCACAAAGCTCAGGTTCAGCCTTTTTAAGAAATTCAAGTGTTTCACCGCCGGCACAAAGTGTTACCTTTGCTTCAAGCGAACTCTTAATCGTCTTATCCTTAATAAGAGCTTCAAGCGACTTTTTAACACTGTCACGGAGTTCGTGAATTTTGTCCCAGAAAGCCATAAATTTGTCGTCAACATCAATAGCGATGTTTTCGGGAATCTCATTAAAGATAACATGTTCTGCATTTTCCTTTGATGAGTGAGGCATATACTTCCAGATTTCGTCTGAAGTATACGCAAGGAGCGGAGCAATCATTCTTGTCATTGCGTCAAGAATAACATAAATTACAGTCTGAGCAGCTCTTCTTGAAATGCTGTCTGCTTTTTCTGTGTAAAGTCTGTCCTTTAGAACATCAAGATAGAAGTTAGACATATCAACAACACAGAAGTTATGAATGCTGTGATATACAATATGGAACTCATAATTATCGTATGAAGCTCTAACCTTTGTGATAAGGTCATTAAGCTTTGCAAGCGCCCATTTATCAATCGGCAGCACCTTTTCAAAGTCAACCATATCGGTATCGGGGTTGAAGTCTGAAATGTTACCGAGAATATATCTTGCAGTATTTCTGATTTTTCTGTATGACTCAGAAATCTGCTTGAGAATATCCTTTGAAATATGAACATCAGTCTGGTAGTCGGTTGATGCAACCCAAAGTCTAAGAACATCAGCACCGTACTGCTGAATAACCTCCTGTGGACTGATGCCGTTGCCAAGGGACTTGCTCATCTTTCTTGACTCATCATCAAGAATCATACCGTGAGTAAGAACTGCCTTATAAGGTGCTCTTCCTCTTGTGGCAACAGAAGTCAGAAGTGATGACTGGAACCAACCTCTGTACTGGTCGTTGCCCTCAAGATAGAGGTCTGCAGGTGACTCAAGATTATCACGCTGTTCAAGAACAGCTGCGTGAGATGAGCCGCTGTCAAACCAAACATCCATAATATCTTTTTCTTTTTCAAATTCAGTACAACCGCACTTCTTACACTTTGTACCGGCAGGAAGAATTTCTGCGGCTGTGTGATTGTACCAAGCGTTTGAGCCTTCTTTGCCGAACAAATCCGCAACAGCAAGCATTGCATTCTTATCAATAAGAGCCTCTCCGCAATCCTTACAGAAGAAAATCGGAATCGGGACACCCCATTTTCTCTGACGGGAAATACACCAATCTTTTCTTTCTCTTACCATTGATGTAATTCTGTCCTTGCCCCATGCAGGAATCCACTTAACAGTGTTGATAGCGTCAACAGCCTCATCCTTGAAATCGTCAACCGAACAGAACCACTGATCTGTTGCTCTGAAAAGGATAGGAGTTTTACATCTCCAGCAATGAGGATACTGATGGACAATTTTCTTTAACGCAAAGAGAGAACCGTTTTCTTCAAGATAAGCAGCAATTTTTTTGTTAGCCTCATCAGTTGTAAGACCTGCAAACTGACCTGCTTCTTCGGTAAGAACACCGTTAGAATCAACGGGACAAATAATCGGAATCTCAGGATAATTCTGACATACATTGTAGTCGTCAACACCGTGTCCGGGAGCTGTGTGTACACAACCTGTACCGCTTTCAAGAGTTACATGCTCACCAACGATAACAAGTGACTCCCTGTCGAGGAACGGATGGGCAGTTTTAATATATTCAAGTTCGCTGCCCTTTACCGTTGCAACAACTTCAAAATCGGTAATGCCTGCTTCATCAAGAGCAGATTTATAAAGTTCAGACGCCATTACAAGGTATTCGTCGCCTGTTTTGATTACGGAATATTCAAATCTCGGACCTACGCAAATTGCGACATTTGCAGGAAGCGTCCAAGTAGTAGTTGTCCAGATTACAAACTTAACCTTTGAGGGGTCAATTCCCATATTTGAGAATACGCCTTTATCATCAGTTACATTAAACTTCACATAGATTGAATGGCAAGGATCTTCTGTATACTCAATTTCAGCTTCTGCAAGAGCAGTCTTACATTCAGGACACCAGTAAACAGGCTTCAAGCCCTTGTAGATATAACCCTTTGTAGCCATTTCAGCAAATACTCTGATTTGCTCTGCTTCAAACTCGTGATTAAGAGTAATGTAAGGCTTATCCCACTCACCGATTACACCGAGTCTTTTAAACTGTGTACGCTGATCGTTAATGTAGCCTTTTACGAACTCTTCGCACATCTTACGAAGTTCAACAACAGAAATTTCGGCAGAATTACCGATACCGGCTTTCTTTCTGGCTTTAAGCTCTGTCGGAAGACCGTGCGTATCCCAACCGGGAACATACGGAGCTTTAAAGCCTGCCATATTCTTGTATCTCACAATAAAATCTTTGAGAATCTTGTTGAGTGCGTGACCAAGGTGAATATCACCGTTTGCATACGGAGGACCGTCGTGCAGAATAAACAGAGGCTTGCCCTCGTTTGCTTTCATAAGGTTTTCATAAACCTTTTCGTCTTCCCAGTTCTGAAGTGTAACAGGTTCGCTTTTCGGAAGACCTGCTCTCATAGGGAAATCTGTCTTTGGAAGATTAAGTGTTGAATTATAATCTTGGGACATTTTATATTCTCTCCAATATCTAAAATCTAAATTTAAATCAGTCGGCAGTTACATCATAGTTATCGCCAAACTTAAGATGACTGAATTTACTCTGTCTTTTTGCATGAGCCGTAATATCGTTTTCAGGTTCTTCAACAGGCTCAGCTTTAATCTCTGAAGGAACAGCAATTTTTACATCCTCTTCAGCCTTAGGCTGAGCAGGAGCTGTCATATCCTCGGTAGGATACTTCTTATCAAGCTCTGCTTTTGACGCTTCAACATCAGAGCTTGACGGAAGATCATCAATTGATTTGATATGCTTACTGTAAAGTGAAATAAGCTCATTTCTGAGGTCGGCAGCATCTGACTGAAGCTGCAAATAATGCTCTTTCTCAGCCGCTGTCATATTGTTTGCGTCTACAAGAAGTGCCTGAGCCTTTGTTTCAGCGTCACGAACAATCTTTGCAGCCTTCTCCTTTGCTTCTCTGATGCAGGCATCAGCAACCTTCTGTGAAGCAAGTAAGGCATTTCTTACAGTTTCCTCATCTGCTCTGTACTGTTCAACTCTTGTAGCAAGAACATCAATCTTATGTACAAGGTTAGTTTTCTCTTTTTTTAACTGTTCAAATGAAACAATTACTTCATCAATGAATGAGTCAACATCTTCAGCTCTGTAGCCGTTAGTGAGGTTGGCTTTTCTGAAGCTTATATTTTTAATTTCATCAATTGTAAGCATTTATCTACACTCCTTATTTATAATGAATAACTGAAATTCTTATTCGACCTTTTCCTGTAGTACCAAGAATGCTTTTTAAAACAAATTTGCCCTTTCCTCGAATTGTAAAAACATCATCTTCCTTAAGGTTAAGACTGACATTTTTAGTTTCTTCAAAATTAACGCATACGCTGTCAGCCATAATAACGGTTCTTGTCTTTTCCCGCGACAGCCTGCATACGGCAGCAACGATATTGTCCAGTCTTAAAGAAGAAACAATGTATGTTTTTTCTTCAAAGCCTCTTCCCTGCGGAAGTTTTGACAAATCGGCACAGGAAACCTTAATTCCGACTCTGCCTACTTTTGATATCTGCGACATTATATAATCGGACAATTCTGTTTTAACAAACACGACAGCCCGTCCGTCCTCAACAAGAATATCTCCCACTGTTTCCCTTTCAATGCCCAGCGACATCAGAGCACCGAGAAAATCACGGTGGGTAAGTTTATCGCATTTTCTGAAAGAAAATTCAACAGCAGAAATCGGAAAACAGTCTTCGCACGGCTCATCAAAAAACAAACCGAGCATTTTCCTTTCCGAATTGCCGTAACCGCCAAAGAAAAGGTAGTTATCAAAATAAGCTTTTTTAAGCTCAGAAAAAAGCACAGCCTGTTTTCTTTCACTCATAAAAGGCATAAAATAGGGCTTCTGCCTTGTCAGACAAAGATCAATACCGTCATTAAGCTGAGCAACCAGCTGTTTATCATCATCCGAAGTAAACACCGTTGTTCTCAAGCTCATCGAGTAAATCGTCGCCTGTCAGGTCAACATTGCTCGGAATAATAATATATGTATTGGTAGCAACACGCTTGATTTTGCCGCGGTTGGCATATGCAACGCCGCTGAGAAAATCAAGGATTCTTCTTGCCATATCCTTATTTGTATCTTCAAGATTAAGTACAACTGTGTGAGCCTTCATAAGCTCATCGGCAATTGTGCGGGTTTCTTCACCGAAACGCTCGGGTTTGAACAAGCCTACCTGAAGGTTGGTAGTAGCATTGATATTAACAACCTTGTTTCCGCCGCCGAGATCTCTTTCTTTTTTAGTGTTTCTTACAGGTTCTTCTTTGTAGTCCTCTTCTGCACCTTCATCTGCATAACCGTACTCATCGTACTCATACTCATCATCGGGAGCGTCCCACATGCGTTTAAACTTATCTACAAAACCAGCCATTATATAGTCCTCCTAAAATTATGTATAATTCCTTGCACCGAATAACGCCGATCCTACCCTGACCATATTTGCACCTGCAAGTATAGCCTCATAATAATCGGCAGACATACCCATTGAAAGAATATTCATACATATATTATCTAATTTTTTTTGCGAGATGTCAATAAATATATTATGCATTTTATTAAAAAATTCGGAAATTTTCTGTGAAGATTCACAAATTGGGGGGATTGCCATAAGTCCCTTTACCGAAACACCGTCCAACTCGGCAATTTGACAAAGCAATTCTTCAAGCTGCTCGGGCATTACCCCTGACTTATTCTCTTCTCTGCCGATATTAACTTCAACAAGAACATCGCATTTCCTGTTGATTTTAAGCGCCTGTTTGGAAATTTCACCGGCAAGCTTAATCGAATCAACAGACTGGATAAGATCGACTTTATCAATAATCTGTCTGACCTTATTTGTCTGCAAATGACCGATAAACTGAAGAGAACAGTTGTCAAGGTTATACTTATCATACTTTGACAAAAGCTCCTGAACTTTATTTTCACCTATGTGGTCAAGTCCAAGTGAAATTGCGTGGTTAATAACCTCAGGCTCAACCATTTTTGTTGCGGCAAGAAATGTGATATCTTCACGCTTTCTTCCGGATTTTTCAGCCGCCTCTGCAATCCTCTCATCAATGTATTTGTAATTATATTCAACATCAGTTAATAACTTTTCCGTCATATAAATCATCTCCCTCAAGAATTACCCGATCGTACAATTCAACCGTTGTGCCGTTAACCAGTTCCTTGCTGTCCGGATCGGGATCGCATATTACATAATCATCATCAGCATACAGAATTGAAATCTGTCTGAATCTTACTTCACTTCCGTGAAGTACATAAACGCCCTGAACCTTAACCTGTTCAGTGTGTTTGTTGTCATTTTCGTCATAAGTTGTCTTTGTTACATAGTCATCATGAATAGCTTTTTTGCTGATTCTAAGTCCGGTGTAAGTTCCAAGACCGATTTCAATGGGTTCCTGTCTTGCCTGCGCAAGGTCAGGATTCATATAGTCACATTCAAGGATAAGGAGTGCGTCGCTGTCCTTCGTTTTCTGATATATTCTTTTGATAACGGCAGGAATGCTTTCTGATGACGCATCGGAAAACAATACAGTTGCGGAACCGTCCCAAAGAGAAAGTCTTGTTGCCTCATCGGCAGTAACCTTGCAGGCTACATACCATTTTAGCCCACTGACAACCTTTCCCGCAACATTATCGGATACCTTAGTCTGTTTAACATTTTCGAGGTCAGAAACAGTCAAACGGTCAAGATTATTGTAATCAAGAGCATTTTCATAGCCGTCACAATGTGAGAGAAAGTAGCCTGCTTTCTCTGTAGTTATTGCACCTGTTGACTTTCCTGCCTTGCTTTCCAGAGTTGTTATTTCGCTCTGAAGCTCTGATATTCTGTCGTTAAAATTAGTTATCTTTCCGGTATAAATTTGTCGCTGATTTATTGAGTAAAGCAAATCATTTGTAACATCGTCAATATCAGACAAATTACCGTCGTTGACACTTTTTATATGTAAAATGATGTTATTATTTATATTGTTGTTTATGGTGTCAATACCGATATTTCCGGCGGTGCTTGTTTTCTGCAATGTCTGCAAATCGGTGAGCTGCTCTTGCAGGGCACTGATTTTTGACTGTGATGCCGCATCATCATCACTTGCATATGTCTTTGCAATCTCACCGCCTGCTTTTACTTCGTCACCATCGTGTACAGTGTAGGAAAGCACTCCTGTGGTATTGTTCCTAATTATATTCTCATCTCGAATTATAAAACCGTTTGAATATATTTTATCGGAAACGGTTGTCTGAACAGCATTTTCAGTCGGATACATTTTAAAGTTTGTGCTTATCAGCAAATATGCGGCATACACTACCGCAAGCACCGACAATGCAATCATTAAAATGCGTCTGAAAAGCAATTTATCCATAAAGTCAGCCTCTTTCAATTACAGCCTTTGCATAGCTGTATATTTCTTCAAATGAATTATATTCATCAATATAAATCCAGTTAATCTCTGTATCCCGCTTAAACCATGTAATTTGCCTTTTGGCATATCTGCGGGTTTCCATTTTCAATTTTTCAACACAATCATTTAAGCTTTTGCTGCCCTTAAAATAAGGAATAAGCTCCTTATAGCCTATCGCCTTTACCGATGTATAGCTCAATTCGGAGTTGATAACTCTTTGAGCCTCCTCAAGCAATCCTTCATCAAGCATAATATCGACACGCCTGTTAATTCTGTCATAAAGCACCTGCCTGTCACGACAGTTAAGTCCAAGCTTAACCGCAGAATACGGTGACGGAATATTATGCGATTCTTTAATTTGTTCCGTGATTGTTTTGCCTGTCGTTTTATAAAATTCAATAGCACGGATTATTCTTTTTATATTTCTTCCCTCACGAAGTCTTTGCGCCGATTCAGGGTCAAATTCAGAAAGCATATCAAGCAGCCTGTCAGTTCCGTCTTCTTCTCCGATTTTACGAAGCTTTGAGCAATACTCTTCATCTCGCTTATCATCGCTGAAAGAAATATTGTTCAAAAGAGAATCAACATAAAGTCCTGTGCCTCCTACAATAAACGGAAGCATTCCTCTTGAGTGAATATCGGCGATGCACTTCGACGCGTCGTTTACATACGAAGCAACAGAATATGTTTTGTCAGGCGGAAGAAAGCCCATCATATGATGAGGAACTCCGTCCATTTCAGCCTTTGTCGGTTTGGCTGTGGCAATCTGCATACCGCTGTAAATTTGCATTGAGTCGGCAGAAACTATTTCACCGTTAAAATGCTTTGCAAGTTCAACCGAAAGCTTTGTCTTGCCTGACGCGGTAGGTCCGACAATTGAAACAACCTTAATTGAATTTTTCAAAAAATCACACCCTGCCAAACTGTTTTTCAATTTCACCCTTTGTCAGCACAATGCAAATCGGTCTTCCGTGAGGGCAATACTTTATTTCGGGATGTTCCTCAAGATGTTTTACAATTCCGATAAGCTCCTCGGGAGTACTTTTGTTTCCTGCTTTAATAGCGGAACGGCACGCAACATTGCAGTAAAACCACTCCATTTTTTCAGTAAAAATATCATTTTTTCCCTGAGCTATATAATCTGCCATCTCAGTGATACAATCACTGATTTCAGCGGCAGGAATATACTGTGGCGAGCATCTGACAATAACTGTACTGTTGCCGAAATCTTCAACCTCAAAGCCGCAGTCAGCAAACATATTAAGATTGTTTATTGCCGCGTCATATTCGGTCTTACCAAGGCTGACAGCAACAGGAGAGAGCAAAATCTGCCTGTTATCGGCTGTTCGTTCTGATTTAAGCTTCTCGTAAATTATCCTTTCATGTGCCGCATGCTTGTCTATTAAAATAATTTCTTTATTATTTTTTTCTGCAATAATGTATGTGCTAAAGGCCTCTCCGATATATCTTATACTTGTCCGGCTGTTGTTGACAAGTACAGGCTCTTTAGATTTTTCGATAGATTCCTCAGAAACAATTACATCAACCTCTTTAGGCTTACTGATTGAATTTTTCTCAGAGATTTTTTCTGTATTATCAGAATTATCAGATTTCTCATATTTATCCAAAGCGTGAGGAGATGTTTGAACAGTTTCAGATTTAACGGTTGGTTTAAAAGATTTTTCTTCTTTAGAATTGTTTATTGCCTGCCTGCTGAATATATTAAAGGGATTTGTTACATCGGCAACCTTAATATCATCAATTGATTCAGGCACAGATACAGCCGGCTTATTTTCACCTATTTTTACATCATTAAATGCAACATTGGAAAAAGGATTAAAATCATCGGATTTTGCTTGTAAAGCGTCAGGTTCTGCAGCTTCGTTTTTTTGTCTTTCCGTTTTCTGAGGGACAAAACACTTTGGTTCCTGAATAAGTTTTTGTTCGGAAGCATTTGAAACGGGTTTATTTAAAATTGCAGGTGCATTATTAAACGGATTAAACTTGTTCTGAACTTCATTGAAAGCGGTTTCCTTTTTAAACGATGCTTTCTTTCTGCTGTCATACTTCATAAGCGAAGATTTTACAGCATGATAAATTGCATCGAAAACAGGTCTTTCGTTTATAAATCTGACCTCAAGCTTTGACGGATGCACATTGACATCAACAATTTCGCAAGGAAGGTTGATATTAAGAACACACGACGGAAATTTTCCGACCATAATTGAGCCCTTGAACGCTTCCTCAAGTGCAACCATAGCCGTTCTGGTTTTGATATATCTTCCGTTAATGAAGAAATTTTGCATATTACGGTTAGGTCTTGAATGTTCGGGCTTTGAAATGTATCCGCAAACTCTTATTGCGCCAAGCTGATATTCAACAGGAATAAGACCGTTCGCAAAATCCTTGCCAAAAACCGAATATATTGCAGAAATAAGCTTTCCGTCGCCGAATGTGCGAAGAACCTGCTTACCGTCTTTAATATATGTAAATGCGATTTCGGGATGTGACAATGCGGTTTTGTCAATTATATTTGAAACTGCGTTGCCCTCCGAAACATCCTTTTTCAAAAATTTTGCACGGGCAGGAATGTTGTAGAACAAATCTCTTATTACAAAGGTTGTTCCGACAGGACAGCCTGCGTCATCAAAGCTCTGTTCCTCGCCGCCGTCAATTTCGTATGAAGTTCCGATTTCTTCATTTACATTCCTTGTAATAAGCTGTAATCGTGACACCGCACAAATTGATGCAAGAGCCTCTCCTCTGAATCCGAGCGTAGAAATACTGTCAAGATCGGATTCAACCTTAACTTTACTGGTTGCGTGTCGCAAAAAGGCAACTTTGATGTCGTCACGGAAAATACCGCAGCCGTCATCGGCAACACGCATGAATGTTGTACCGCCGTTTTTTATCTCAACTGTAATATGCTTTGCACCTGCGTCAATTGAGTTTTCAACAAGTTCCTTGATAACCGATGCCGGTCTTTCAACAACCTCGCCTGCCGCAATAAGCTCTGCGACATGCTTGTCAAGCACATTGATTACACCCATTTGTGTCACCTCCTAACATTAAATCATACCCTTAAGTTCATAAAGCAAGTTCATTGCTTCGATTGGAGTAAGAGTATTTATATCTGTATTTTTCAGCCTTTCAACCACAGGGCTTTCAGCCGCACCCATAAGTGAAAGCTGCATATTATCTGAATTATCCTGCTTTTGAATACTGGCGTTCTCGTTTTTATATTTACCGTGTTCAAGGTCTTTTAAAATTTCTTTTGCTCTTGAAATTACAGACTGCGGAATGCCTGCAAGCTTTGCAACCTCGATTCCGTAGCTGTCATCTGCTCCGCCGGGAACAATTCTTCGCAGAAAGGTAATATCATCGCCACGCTTTTTAACGGCTATGTTATAGTTCTTTACACCGTCAAGAAGTTGTTCCATAACCGTGAGTTCGTGATAATGAGTTGCAAAAAGCGTTTTTGCGCCGAGTTTTTTCCTGTCGGCACAAAATTCAAGTACAGCTCTTGCAATGCTCATACCGTCAAAGGTCGAAGTACCTCTGCCGATTTCGTCAAGAATAAGCAAGCTTTTTGAGGTTGCATTTTTTATGATATTGGCAACCTCGCTCATTTCAACCATAAAGGTTGACTGTCCCGAAGCAAGATCATCGGAAGCACCTACACGGGTAAAAATGCTGTCAACAACTCCGATTTCGGCAGAAGACGCCGGAACAAAGCTGCCTATCTGCGCCATAAGAACAATAATGGCAATCTGGCGCATATATGTTGACTTACCTGCCATATTGGGGCCGGTAATAATTGCTACTCTGTCATTGGCAGAATCAAGGCTGACATCATTCGGAACAAACGGTGCATCCTTTAATAGAGCCTCAACAACTGGATGTCTCGAATCTTTAATTCTTATAGCAGTTGAAAGGTTTACATCAGGTCTTATGTATCTGTTGTCAGCCGCCACATTTGCAAGTGATGTAATGACATCAAGATTTGCAATTGCTTTTGCTGTATTTTGAATCCTTTCAAGGTTATCGGAAACAGCCTTCCTCACATCGTCAAAAAGATTATATTCAAGAGCAACGGATCTGTCTTTTGCACCGAGGATTCTGCCCTCTACATCTTTCAAATCCTGAGTAATATATCTTTCGCAATTGGTGAGGGTCTGCTTTCTTATGTATGTTTCGGGTACCATGGATTTATATGAATTTGATACTTCAATATAATATCCAAATACCCTGTTATAACCAACTTTAAGCTTAGGAATTCCCGTAGCCTCTCGCTGTTCAGCCTCAATACGGGCAAGAATCCCCTTTGAGTCATTCATATCGCCTGTCACGGAATCAAGTTCTTCGTTATAGCCTCTCTTAATCATACCGCCTTCACGGACTGTAAAAGGAGGTTCTTCAACTATTGCAGAATCAATAAGAGAATGAATGTCCTCAAGCTTATCAATGCTTTTGTAAATATATTTCAAATAAACCGATTTGCAATCAACGAGTAAATCCGAAATCTGCGGAAGGTTCTGAATTGCACCGCAGAGTGAACGCAAATCTCTTGCATTTGCAGAGCCGTAAACAATTCTTGTCATAAGTCTTTCAATATCAAATATGCCCGAAAGAGCGTCCGTAATATCCATACGGAGCATATTATCGTTTACAAGCTCTTCAACCGCACTTTGGCGGTTATTGATTGAAGTTATGTTAAGCAAAGGATGTTCAAGCCATGAACGCATAAGGCGTTTGCCCATTGCGGTTTTTGTCTTGTCAAGCACCCACAAAAGCGAACCCTTCTTATCCTTTGTCAGCATTGTCTGCGTGAGTTCAAGATTACGCTGTGTGTTGTAATCAAGGCTCATATACTGATTTTCTTTATAGAACTCAATGTGATTTATTCTTTCAAGTCCCGTTTTCTGAGTATCACGAAGATATGAAAGCAACGCACCCAAAACGCTTACAACAACAGGCTTGTCCGATACAGTTTTGTATTCATCCGCAAACTGAGATTTTACAACATCAGTACATACCGATTCGTCAAATTTTTCATCCTCGAGCATTTCAACTCCTGCCGAAAGCTTTGCTTTGATGAACTTTGGCAGTTCTTTCAGCTTTACAATATCACCGCCGATGAGAATTTCACGGGGATTATAGCTTGTAAGCTGATTGGTAAGAACATTATAGCTGTCATTACCTTTGATTTCCGTAGCGTATAATTCTCCTGTGGAAATATCACAAAAGCAAAGTCCTATAGCTTTATTTTTGGAAAACATACAGCAAATGTAGTTATTTTTGCTTTCATCAAGCATACTTGACTCCATTACCGTACCCGGAGTTATTACCCGAATGATATCACGCTTTACAAGACCTTTTGCCTTTGCGGGGTCTTCGGTCTGCTCGCAAATTGCAACCTTATAGCCCTTTGCAACAAGTCTTGCAATGTAACCCTCACAGCTGTGAAACGGAACTCCGCACATGGGAGCACGCTCGGCCTGTCCGCAGTCCCTTCCTGTAAGAGTAAGTTCAAGTTCCTTTGATGCAAGCTTTGCATCATCGTAAAACATTTCGTAGAAATCTCCAAGTCGGAAGAACAAAATGCTGTCTTTGTTTTCTTCTTTTATTTTGAAATACTGCTGCATCATTGGAGATAACTCCGCCATTTGTTTCACTTCCTTAACAAAATTTAGAACCGTTTATCAGCCGCAGCCGCCGCAGGTAGCACAGCTTCCCGAGCAAGATGACTGGCTGTAATCGGCTGTTTCAGGGTCTGCACCCTCGGCAGACTGCTGAACAATTGCGAGAACTCTGTTTGCAACAACATCAAAGGCTGCCTTTGCATCATTGTAAGCAATCATATTCTCGTTTGACATAATCTGAGAATATGCCTCTCTCATCTCAGTATTAAGCTTAGAAAGCTTTTCCTGATCTCTTTCTTTTTTAGATGCCTCATTGTTGATTGACATTCTCTTAAGATTAAATTCACCGATAAGACGCTGAAGCTCCATATCTGCATCTGCATTCTTCTGAGCGTCCTGCAATTTTTTATATGATTCTTCTTCCTGAATGAGTTTTCCAAGTTCCCTTGCCTTCTCAATGATATCCATAGTTTTAACCTCCGATTATTTTACAAGCTCACCCTTTAATATCCAGTTGCGAGCCTTTGTTATTTTTACATTTCTGAATGTTCCGATACAGTCCTTTGATCCTTCAAGCTCAACAATTATGTTGCCGCTTGTACGGCCGCACAATTCACCGTTCTTATCGTTTTCACTTTCAATAAGCACCTTTTCTGTTTTGCCAACCATTGAAGAACAACGCTTTGCCGCAATTTCTTCCTGAACATCAAGAAGCTCACGGAACCACTTTGATTTTTCTTCCGCCGGAATAGGATCGTCCATTTTAGCCGCAGGAGTACCGACTCTTGGCGAGAAAATAAAAGTAAAGAGCGATGTGAACTCAACCTCACGGATGAGGGATAAAGTTTCTTTGAAATCTTCATATGTTTCGCCGGGAAAGCCTACAATAATATCACTTGTAAGTGAAAGACCGTCAATTTTTTCTTTTGCATAATTGATTATTTCAAGATACTTTTTGCGGTCATAATGACGGTTCATTGCCTTAAGCACTCTGTCCGAACCGCATTGGAACGGAAGATGAAGATGCTTGCTTATATGAGTACCCGACGCAATTGCATCAATAAGTTCCTTTGAACAATCCTTCGGGTGAGATGTCATAAAGCGAAGCCAATAATCTCCGTCAATTGAATCGACCTCACGCAAAAGCTGTGAAAAGTTTACTTTCTCGGAAAGACCTTTTCCGTAGGAATTTACATTCTGACCGAGAAGGGTAATATCTTTATAACCCGACTCAATCATATTTTTAGCCTCAGAAACAATAATATTCTTTTCACGGCTGCGTTCTCTGCCTCTTACATAAGGCACAACGCAATATGTACAGAAGTTGTTGCAGCCGTACATAATCGGTAACCAACCCTTGAAAGTGCCGTCACGCTTAACAGGAAAGCCCTCATAAAGCAGGTTATCGTCATTACCTCTTTCAAACACTCTCTTTCCGTCAAGAAGAGCGTTATACATAAGCTCAGGAAAATGGTGCAATGAATGAGTACCAAACACAAGTCCCACAAAAGGAAAGCTCTTGTAAATTCTGTTTGCAATATGCTCCTGCTCCATCATACAACCGCACAAAGCAATGAGGATCTGGGGATACTTACGCTTGAGATTTTTTAACGCACCGACATTGCCGAACACTCTGTCCTCGGCGTGTTCTCTTACGGCACAGGTATTAAAAAGTATGAAATCCGCATTGTCGGGTTCGTCTGCAAACTCAAATCCTGACTGTTCAAGCATACCTTTGATTTTTTCACTATCCGCCACATTCTGCTGGCAGCCGTATGTTCTGATATACGCAACAGGTCTTTTCCCTCTTTTGCGGATATCCATAATTTCAGCTATTAAATTCATATACTCCGATTGTTTTTCGGAAATTTTCTGACTGTCAGGCAAAGAAATGCCTCCTAACCCATTGTATTAACTGTTAGATTATAACACAAGATATACGGTTTTTCAATGTTTTTCACAGGTTTTTCAAAATTTACTTCTTATAAGTCTGAAACAGAGAACCGTATCCGGACGGTATATTACCGACTATTACGGATTGTGCAATTTCAAAATCGGTAGTAAATGTTATTTTGCCTGAATAATCGAGCGAGGTTGTCATTATTTTTGAGGTGAGCAAAAGCTTTATATGGTGGATTGTCTGATTTATTCCCGCTTGTTCAAATGTACTTATAACTTCCGAGGAAAAGCTTCCTGTAAGGTTAAAATTCACGGGAATGCAAGGTCCGACATTTGAGAGTATTGTAATATTCGTAAATGAACCGAGAGGTATTTCAATTTCATTATCATATACCTTAGCTATTTCCTTCTGAACAGCTTTCGTGATGTCGGCTTTAATTCTGTTGATTTTGAATGAATCCGTTTCAATGGACTGCACATTTCCGTTTGTATCACAATTGATCTTTGCAATATCGCTGTAAGAATAATTAAGCTTGTCAAGTGTATTGTTCACTGCGTCACAGACAGAATTTACAGACAATATTTCAGCCTGAATCCTTATGTACTCCGGTCTGAAATCTGACAAATGCACCTCGCAGAAAACAGTAACACCGATAATCAGCAAAACAACGGTAAGAAGTATTTTCTTTAAAAGAACAAAATTTTTTTTACATCTTTTTCTGTACAACATAAAAACACCCCTCGTATATACTATACGAAGGGTGTTTGTTTTGTTAATTATTCTTCTGTGTCCGAACAACCGCCGCATGATGCACAATCGGCATCACACTCGTCATCTTCCTCATCACTGAAGAGATTTGAAAAATCAAACTCGAGGTTCTCACCGCAGTTTGGACACTCGATTTCGCCTTCAAGAAGGACATCTTCGGAAACATTAAGCTTCTGACCGCATGAATCACAAGTTACCTCATAAAAAGGATTCTCTTCATCATCAAAATCATAGTCATCATCGTCATCGTCATAATCTTCAATGTCATAGTCCTCGTCATCGTAAACATCAGACTCAACATCAGCAAGATCCTGATCAATTTCGTCAACCTGAGCGCTTAACTCATCGTAAAGCTCCTCCATATCGGATACTTCAAAAGCCATATCATCAAGAAGATCAACGATTGCGTTAATAACCTTTACTTCAGGTTTTGACTCATCAAGCTCAAGACCGTCGCAAAGACCGCGAATGTAAGAAATTTTTTCAGTAAGATTCATAACAGATTCTCCTGCAGAGATTAAGCTCTGCCCATATATTCGCCTGTTCTTGTGTCAATCTGAATAACCTCGCCCTCGTCAATGAAGAGGGGAACCTTAATTTCAGCACCTGTTTCAAGAGTTGCAGGCTTTGTAGCGTTAGTTGCTGTGTCACCCTTAAAGCCGGGATCTGTCTTTGTAACCTTAAGTTCAACAAAGTTCGGAGGCTCAATACCGAATACATTGCCCTTGTAAGAAAGAACCTTGCACACCATATTTTCCTTAACAAACTTAAAGCTGTCGCCGAGAACGCTCTTGTTAATCGGGATCTGCTCCCATGTTTCTGTATCCATGAAATAGTAAAGATCGCCGTCTGAATAGCTGTATTCCATATCCTTTCTGTCAATGAAAGCTGTGGGATACTTATCGTTCGGGTTGAAAGTTTTTTCAACTACTGCGCCTGTAATAACATTTCTGATTTTAGTTCTTACAAATGCAGCACCCTTACCTGGCTTTACATGCTGGAATTCAATGATTGATACAACCTGACCGTCCATTTCAAATGTAACGCCGTTTCTGAAATCACCTGCTGATATCATTAGTAATACCTCCTAATTATCTTTCATACGGAAATACGGTAATGTATGCCGTAATATAACAATTTACATTATACATAACAATGACAAAAAATGCAAGACTTTTATTACACAATAATGAGTTCTTTGGGGAGTGAAACAAAGTTTTTGTAACCTGTATCAGTCACGCAAAGCATATCTTCAATGCGAACACCGAATTTACCCGGCAGATATATTCCCGGTTCATCGGTTATTATCATACCTTTTTTCAGTACGGTTTCACTTTTTGGAGATACAACGGGAGATTCGTGGATATCAAGACCCACACCGTGACCGGTTGCATGACCGAAATATTTTCCGTAACCGTTTTCCGAGATTATATCCCTTGCAATTTTGTCAATATCAGAACATTTTGCACCCGATTTAACACCGTCAAGTACGGCAAGCTGGGCTTTTAATACTGTATCATAGACCTTTCGCATTTCTTCACTTGCAGATTTAACTGCAACAGTTCGTGTAGTATCGCTGTGATAACCCTCAAAAATTGAGCCGATATCAAAAGTAAAGAAATCTCCCTCACTGACAATATCATCTGACGGAACTCCGTGTGGCAATGAAGTCTTTTTACCTGTAATCGTAATAAGGTCAAATGAAACGCCCTCGCCGCCGTTAAGCTTTATGAGGTGTTCAAGCTCAAGTGCAACCCTGCGTTCGCTGACACCGGGTTTTAGGTAATTCAACACTTCGAGATATGACTTTTCGGTTATCTCCTGAGCTTTGGCAATCTTAGCAATTTCGGACTCGTCTTTGATACATCTGATATTATCTATCTTATCATCAAGAATACTGTTGCAGATACAATCAATGCCGTTTTCGGAAAAAGCTTTTTTAAAACGGCTGTATTTTTCAACCGTAATATTTGAAGCCTCAAAAAGCACCTTCACAACAGAATTGTTCTTAACCTCGCTTATAAGGTCTTTAAAAAGCTTTGTAAAGCAAACCACTTTACAGCAGCTTGATTTTTTAAGTGCAGCCTCATAGTATCGAAAATCAACGAAAAGAACCGTTTCATTTTCAGTTACAAGCAAATAGCCTTCGCTGTGAAAAAATCCGCAAAAATAGCCGATATTTTTTTCATTAGTAATCAGAAGAGCCTGATTGTTACTGTCAATAACCGTCTTTAAATTTTCAAATCTTTGCTCAAATAAAGCATTTTGCATCACATCAAGTCCTTTAATGCATTGATAGCAAGGAAGTAGCTGTTCTTGCCAAAGCCTGCAATCTGACCTACACAAACAGGCGCAATTACAGATGTATGTCTGAACTCTTCTCTTGCGTGAATATTAGACATATGAACCTCTACGAAAGGAATCTTCACGCAAGCAATGGCATCTCTTAAAGCATAGCTGTAATGTGTGAGCGCACCTGCGTTAATTACAACACCGTCAAAGTTGCCCTTTGCCGAATGAATTTTATCAATAAGATCTCCTTCGTGATTTGACTGAAAAACTTCGGCAGAAAAGCCGTTGCTTTCAGCATATGAAATAATCTGCTTTTCAATATCGGAGGCAGTTTCTTCACCGTATATTCCCTTTTCACGGACGCCTACCATATTGAGGTTAGGTCCGAGTATAATAAGAATCTTTTTCATAGTGTCACCTTTTTTCAAAGAAATATGAAGATAAAACAAAAAGCGGACAGAATGCTCTGTCCGCCTGTTTGATTACCTGTATTTGCGTTTGCGAGCTGCTTCGGATTTTTTCTTACGCTTTACAGAGGGCTTTTCATAAGCTTCTCTTTTGCGAACCTCAGCAATAACGCCAGCTCTGGCACACTGCTTCTTGAATCTTCTTAAAGCACTTTCAAGGGATTCATTCTCTTTAAGTCTAATCTCTGCCATCTATCTTCCCTCCCATCTGCCACCGGGCATGGGTAATTTGCATATAATTGCAAATGTTATTATACATTATCACTCGAATAATGTCAATAGCATTGTAGAAATTTAGGTTAAATTTATTTTAAGAGTTGAATTATGGCTTAACAACAAGATTTACAAGTTTTTTAGGAACAACAATCTCCTTAATAATATTCATTCCGTCAATTGCTTTCCTAACATTCTCGTCATTTTTGGCAAGCTCAAGAACTGTATCCTTGTCAGCGTCAACAGGGATATTAAGCTTAGTCTTAATTTTGCCGTTTACCTGAACGACGATTTCCACGCTTTCATCAACACATTTTGACTCGTCATATTTAGGCCATTCAGCTTCGGCAAGAATACCATTGCCAAGCTTACAAGCCTCGTAAACTTCTTCTGTAACATGAGGAGCAAACGGATTAAGGAGAATTGAGAAAATTCTGAGTTCTTCCTTATTGATTGACTTTACATTTGAAATATCGTTGATTAAAGCCATAAGAGTTGCGATGGCGGTATTGAACTTGATATTTTCAATGTCCTCGCCAACCTTTTTGATTGCCTTGTTAAACGCACTCTCAAGCTCGGGTCTGATTTTGTCACCGTCAATGAGAACATTCTGAAGGTTCCAATAACGCTCAACGAATCTGCGGCAGCCTCTGATGCTTGCCTTACTCCACGGAGCAGCCTTTTCAAAGTCACCGATGAACATTTCATATAAACGCATTGTATCTGCACCGTATTCGTCAACGATTTCATCAGGATTTACGACATTGCCTCTTGATTTACTCATCTTCTCGCCGTTTTCACCGAGAATCATACCGTGCGAGGTACGCTTAGCGTATGGTTCCGGAGTAGGAACAACACCGATATCATAGAGGAACTTATGCCAGAAACGGCTGTAAAGAAGGTGGAGAGTTGTATGCTCCATACCGCCGTTGTACCAATCAACAGGTGACCAGTAGTTAAGAGCCTCTTTTGATGCAATGGCATTTTTATTGTGCGGATCCATATATCTGAGATAGTACCATGATGAACCTGCCCACTGAGGCATTGTATCGGTTTCTCTCTTAGCCTTACCGCCGCAGCAAGGACAGGTTGTGTTAATCCAGTCTGTCATCTTTGCAAGCGGAGATTCGCCGTTATCAGTCGGTTCATATGACTCAACCATAGGCAGTCTGAGCGGAAGGTCTTTTTCATCAATCGGAACATAGCCGCACTTCTCACAATATACCATCGGAATAGGCTCGCCCCAATAACGCTGACGGGAGAACACCCAGTCACGGAGCTTGTAATTTACCTTTGAATGACCTTTGCCCTCACTTGTGAGCCAATCAATAATTTTTTTCTTTGCTTCATCAACAGTAAGACCGTCGAGCATTCCCGAGTTAACCATAATGCCCTTGGCACAATCTGTGTAAGCCTCTTCCTGAACATTGCCGCCTTTAACAACTTCAATAATAGGAAGGTCGAATTTTTTTGCAAATTCCCAGTCACGGGTATCGTGAGCAGGAACAGCCATAATAGCACCTGTGCCGTATGATACAAGAACATAGTCAGAAATAAAAATCGGGATTTCCTTATTGTTTACAGGGTTTATAGCATTAACACCGTCAATTCTGACACCTGTCTTTTCTTTAGCTACCTCTGTTCTTTCAAAGTCAGACTTACGCGCGGCAGCCTCCTGATACTTCTTGATTTCGTCCATATTTGAAATCTTGTCAGCCCACTTTTCAATCATTGGGTGTTCAGGAGAAATTACCATATATGTAGCACCGTAAAGTGTATCGGCACGAGTTGTATAAATCGTAAGTGTGTCGCCTGTTGTAGTTGTAAAATCAACCTCAGCACCCTTACTTCTGCCGATCCAGTTCTTCTGCTGTGCTTTTACTCTGTCAGGATAATTTACAAGGTCAAGGTCATTGATAAGTCTGTCAGCATATTCTGTGATTTTAAGCATCCACTGTGACTTAACCTTGTGAACAACTTCACTTCCGCAACGCTCACAAACGCCGTTTACTACCTCTTCGTTTGCAAGAACGCACTTGCATGAAGTACACCAGTTTACATTCATCTCTTTTTTATAAGCAAGACCGTGCTTATAGAGCTGAATAAAAATCCACTGCGTCCACTTGTAGTATTCGGGATCTGTCGTATTGATTTCTCTGCTCCAGTCAAAAGAAATACCGAGCGACTGAATCTGCTTTTTAAAGCGGGCAATATTCTTCTTTGTTACGATTTCAGGGTGAATGTGGTTCTTGATTGCATAGTTCTCGGTAGGAAGACCGAAAGCGTCCCATCCGATAGGATAAAGAACATTGTAGCCCTCAAGTCTGCGTTTTCTTGCAACTGTATCAAGTGCTGTGTATGGACGGGGATGACCTACATGAAGACCCTGTCCCGATGGATACGGAAACTCGATAAGAGCATAGAACTTTTCTTTTTCTGTGTCCTCACTTGCGTGGAACACACCCTTATCTTCCCAAATTTTTTGCCATTTTTCTTCTACGGCTTTATGATTGTATTTCAAAGTAAACCCTCCTGCAATTAGTCAACGATACCTGCCAGGTCAACGCTTTCGCCGTCCTGCCAAAGTCTTTCAAGATCATAAAAGTCACGGGCTTCATCATCAAACACATTGACTATAACATCAATGTAGTCAAGGAGAATCCATGAATTAGATCTGTAACCTTCTATATGACTTACCGAAATTCCTGCCTGATCAAGCTTGTATTCAACCTCATCGGCAAGCGCCTTTACATGGGTTGAGCTTGTACCTGTTGCAATTACCATATAGTCGGCAAGAACAGAAACATCGGCAATTTTTATAATCTGAATATCAAGTCCCTTTTTTGAACTCAGGGCTTTTGCTGCAAGTATTGCTTCATCGTAAGAACTCATTTGTTTTTTCCTTTCGTTTGGGATATTTGCAGAACAATTTCATTATAGCAGGCAACCTCATCAGGATGAATTGCAAGCTGCCTTTTAGAAAGATCCTTGAATGTAAACTGATAGCCGTAGAGCATAGCCTCTTCAAGGCTCTTTTTTGATTTCTTTCTCATTGTTGCCACACCGCTGTATGTACGCTCCTCGGAAGTGAAATCTGCCGTAAAAATTATTTTTTCCAACAAACTCATTCCTGCTCGTCCTGTTGTGTGGTACCTTATTGCGTTGAGTATATCCTCATCGTCAATGCCAAGTTCATCACGGACAACAATGCTGCCGCTCATTCCGTGCCAAAGCTTTGGAGCATGAAGTTGAACATTGTCTAAAATTATACCACTGTCAATAATAATTTGCAACTGCTGTTCTTTTGGCATTTCTTTTGTAATATCGTGAAGAATACCGGCAATCTCAGCCTTTTCTTCGTCGCCGCCGTAATGCCTTGCAAGCTTTTTGGCCTCTTTCGCAACATTTACGCTGTGATTAAATCTGTAATCACCCATTCTTTCACTAATTATTTTTTTATAATCAGATATATTCAAAGCTCTCACTTCCGATATAAATTGTTTTTTATAATATAATCGTAAACGCCTTTATCAAGCATATCGCTTATCAAATTAAAATTGTCAAGATTTTCCCTTATAAATGTTGAGGACACGCTCATTACGGGATTTGGAAGAATAACCGAACTTGCTCCCATAGCTTTCAAAACCTTATTGTAAAAGTTCTCAAGTTCATGCTTGTTTTCTTCATCACGGGGAATTGTTATTATTGACGATTTTTCAAATATAATTTCAGGATTTTTCCACCTGTTGAGTGTAAGAAACATATCCGCACCCATTATTGTGTATAAATGATCATCAGGATAAATTTCTTTCAATTGTGTAAGGGTTTCATAAGTATAGCTTTTTCCCTGCCTTTTAATTTCAATATCAGACACAAAAAAGTTTTCTTTACCCCTGCATGCAAGCTTACACATATTAAGACGGTCATTTTCGCTTGCAAGATTATTGCTTATTTTGTGCGGCGGAACAGCCGTAGGTATCATAATAATACGGTCAAGTCCAACACTGTCCATACAATATTCCGCAAGCATTATGTGACCCTTGTGAACCGGATTAAAGGTTCCGCCGAAAACACCTGTTTTCATAATTACTTCTTTGCCTTTGGAAGCTCGATAACAGGCTCGTCATCGTTTCTTCTGTAAAGCACAAATTTTGAGCCGATTACCTGAACAACATCCGCAGAACATTTTTCTGCAATAGCTTCGGCGGCCTCTCTTGAGGAATATGCACTGTTTTCAAGAACCTTACCTTTGATAATTTCTCTTGCGGTAAGAGCGTCGTCAGCCTGTTTGATGATATTATCCGTAATTTCACCCTTGCCGACAATAAGAATTGTGTCAATACGATTCGCAAGTCCTCTGAGAAATGCTCTCTGTTTGCTGTTTAACATATTTTAAATCCTTTCAAATCAGTTGTTTTTGAAATAGTATTCCAGTTTTGCTTTAAGCTCTCTTAACGCTTTTCCGCGATGACTTACTGCATCCTTTTCTTCCGCTGAAAGCTCTGCAAAGCTCTTGTTGCCAAGCATAAAAATCGGATCATAACCGAATCCGTCTTTGCCAATCGGTTCGCAGCCTATTTTACCTTCACAAATACCCTCGGCTGTTATCTTTGAACCGTCGGGAAGAATACAGCAGATTGAAGAAGTGAAGTGAGCGGAACGCTTGTCATCATCGACATTTTTCATCTCATCAAGAAGTTTAATGTATCTTTCTTCATCTGTCAAGCCTTCACCGCCATAGCGTGCCGTATAAACACCGGGTCTGCCGCTAAGAGCATCTACACACAAACCCGAATCGTCGGCAATGGCAGGAAGTCCGGTCTTTTTATAAGCTGCACTTGCTTTAAGAAAAGCGTTCTCGGCAAAGGTTGTCCCGTTCTCCTCAACATCATCAAGGGATATTCCCTCTTCTTTCGGAGTAACAGCATTTATTCCGAGCGGATTAAGTATTCTTTCAAGTTCGGCAAGCTTCTTTTTGTTGTTACTTGCAATTATAAACTTCATATTCATCATTCCTTAACGCTGAAAAGTGCATCTGCAAAAGCATCGGGATTGAACGGCTGTAAATCGTCAATCTGCTCACCGACGCCGATATATTTAACAGGGATTCCAAGACCGTCCTTAATTGCAAGAACCACACCGCCCTTTGCCGTGCCGTCAAGCTTTGTAAGAACAATACCCGTAATTCCAGTTGCCTGTCTGAACTGTTCAGCCTGATTAACCGCATTCTGACCTGTTGTCGCATCAAGAACAAGAAGCTTTTCTTTTGACGCATCCGGAAGCTCACGGTCAATTACACGGTTAATTTTCGAAAGCTCGTCCATAAGGTGCTTTTTGTTGTGAAGTCTGCCCGCAGTATCGCAGATTATTACATCTGCCTGTCTTGCCTTTGCGGCTGAAATTGCATCATAAATCACAGCAGCAGGATCACTGCCTTCTTTCTGCTTAATAATTTCACACTTGCTTCTGTCTGCCCAAATTTCAAGCTGTTCAATTGCGGCAGCTCTGAATGTATCGGCTGCGGCAAGAATAACCTTTTTGCCCTCTTTTGAAAGTGCATTTGCAAGCTTGCCGATTGTAGTTGTCTTTCCTACACCGTTTACTCCGATTACAAGAATAATTGACGGAGATGTTGCAAGGTCAAGCTCTTCACCGCCCCTGAGCATATCGGCAATAATTTCTTTGAGAAGCGAAGTAATTTCGGACGGATCTTTTATACCTTCCTTTTTTACCCTTTCTCTGAGTTCTTTACAAATTTTTTCGGCTGTCGGAACACCTACATCACCCATAACGAGCAGTTCTTCAAGCTCTTCAAAAAGCTCATCATCAATTTTTGTAAAGGATTTGAGCATTGAGTCAATCTGACCAACAACCGCATCACGAGTTTTTTTCAGTCCCTCTTTAATCTTTTTAAAAAATCCCATATTATCACTTTCCTTATAATTACTTTGAATCTATACCGAGTTTTTCAGCAACTTCGGTTGAACGAAGCTCGAGTAATTTTGAAATGCCCTCATCCTGCATTGTAACACCGTAAAGCACATCGGCTTCTTCCATTGTACCACGGCGATGCGTAATGAGAATAAACTGTGTATTATCTGTCATTCTGCGAAGATATGCGGCAAAACGGTAAACATTTACATCATCAAGAGCCGCCTCAATCTCATCCATTACGCAGAACGGAGCAGGTCTTACTTTCATTATAGCAAAATAGAGTGCAATTGCAACAAGTGCTTTTTCGCCGCCTGACAATGCCTCAAGATTTATAACAATCTTACCGGGCGGATGGACAAGAATATCAATTCCGCTTGTCAGAATATTTTCCGGATCTGCAAGCGAAAGCGAGGCTGTACCGCCGCCGAAAAGTTCTTTGAAGGTGTAGGTAAAGTTCTTATTAATCTGATCAAAGCTCTCCACAAACACTTCCTTCATCTGCTTTGTGAGGTCAGTAATAAGCTTTTCAATCTCTTTCTTTGACTTCTCAACATCATTTACCTGTGCGCTCATAAATTCATATCTTTCGGAAACCTCTTTGTACTCTTCAATAGCGGATACATTTACATTTCCCAAAGACCTGATTTTTTGTTTAAGCTCGTTAAGTCGCCTCTGCGCCTGTTTTGAGTCATCAATTTCAACGGCACAATTTTCTGCCTCTCGTCTTGTCAGTTCATATTCTTCCCAAAGCTTCGAGATAATATCATCATACTGCTTCTGAATGTTGATTTTTCTCTCTTCAAGTCTTGCAAGCTCTCTGCCTGAGGTTTCACGCTCTGATGTTTTATCACGCTCAACCGTTCTGATTTCGGCACTGCGTTTTTCAAGTTGTTCTCTGTCGGCATTGATTTTTTCAATAGCCTTTGAGCGTTCGTTCTGATTTGCAATCAGCCTTTCAATTTCCGCATTTGCAGATTCGATAAGTGCTGTTTTTTCAAGAATAACACTTTTGATTCTCTCAATCTCTTGATTTAGTTCTGCCTTTCTTTCAAGGTTTTCATTGCCTGTTGATTTTGCAAAAACAATATCAGAATTAAGAGCGTCAATATCCTTTTGTGAAGAAACGATTTCCAGTCGCAGATTCTGTAACTGCAAAGAAATTTCTTCACGCTTTTTTGTAAGCTCTGCTCTGCTGCCCGTAAGTTCATTTACCTTTTCTTCGGCAGCAAGGATTTTCTTATTGAGTTCAACAAGGAGCTGTTTCGCAGAATTTTTATCTTTTTCAAGAATTTCAATTCTCCGTCGGCAATTTGTAATTTCATTCATTGCGTTTTCAACAGAAGCACCCGCGTTTGCAAGCTCATTGTCGCAGGCTCTCTTTTCAGCCTCGAGTCTTACAAGGTCTTGTCGAAGATTTGAAAGGTCTGCCTGTGAACCGAGAAGCTGAGCTTCAAATGCCGAATATTCACGAGAAATTTCAACACTTCTGTTTTCTGCATCCTTTGATTTCTGTTCAAGAACAGTTGTCTGCTTTTTGAGTGTTTCAATCTCACTTGCTCTGCTGAGAAGTCCTGTGTTTCTGTTAAGCGAACCGCCTGTGAGCGAACCGCCGGCATTAACAACCTGACCGTCAAGGGTTACAATTTTAAATCTGTAAGAATATTTCTTAGCAATTGTTGTTGCGCAGTTCAAATCCTCTGCAATTACAATTTTTCCGAGTAAGGAATACAGGATTCCGTTGTATTTACTGTCGCATGAACAAAGATTTGCGGCAACCCCTACAAATCCGTAGCAATCTTCAAGACCGTTTTCACGGAGTTCTCTCGGCTTGATTGTGTTAAGCGGAAGAAATGTTGCCCTACCTCCGTCAACGGATTTAAGATATCTGATTGCCTGCTTTGCGTCCTCATCGGTTTCGGTTACGATATTTTGCATAGCCGCACCGAGAGCTGTTTCAATTGCAACTCCGTATTCTTTCGGAACTGAAATCACTCGCGAAACAGGACCACATATTCCGTGGACCTTGCCGTGACTTTGAGCATTGACAACTGTTTTTACGCTCTTTGAAAAGCCCTCAAGATTACGCTCAAGATTTTCAAGGAATGAAATTTTTCTCATATGTTCCCTGACATCGAGCATAAGTTTGTTACTCTCCTCACGGAGTTCGTCTTTTTTCTTTTCTTTTGAAGACAGTTTAAGCTGTAAACCGTCTATTGTATTTTTCAGCGATTCAATTTTTTCTTTTGCAGCACCGATTTTATTATCATAATCTTTTGAAATATCGGCAAGCTCTTCAGACTGCGTTTTCTTTTCGTCATTAGATAAAATTAAAGATTCTATTCTTGAATTAAGTTCCGAAACCGTGCTTTCGGCAGTCATCTCGGTAACTCTTGCATCAGCCGACTTTGAAGTAAGAACAGAAAGCTCGGCAGTAATTTCCTGCAAAACATCACTGCTTTTGCCTGAAGTCGTATTAATTTCGTTAAGCTGCTCCGAAAGCTCGCTGTACTTTTTCTTTTTAGCGATTATGTCAGCGTCAAGCTCCGAAATTTCTTTTTCCTTATCGGCAATTCTTTTTACAAGTTCATCCGCATTGACATCAAACTGTGCAATATCATTTTTTATTCTGTCAATATTCTCATTGTTATGCAAAATATCATTCTCCGCAACAGACACAAGAGAACGCTTTTCGGAAATCTGTGATTCTATATCTGCAATCTCGGTTCTGATATTTTCTATTTTAGAAGAATACTCACCGTTTCTTATGTAAATTTCTTCACTTTCGGTCTGAATTTGTTCAAGTGCGGTTTCTGCGTCATCATATTGAGATTTTGCAATTGAAATTTTTTCATCCTGAACCTTTAATTCATTTTGTGAACGGTCAAGAGTTAAAAGCCAGAGTGCAATTTCAAGACCTCTTTTTTCTTCGGAATATTCAAGAAATTTTTGAGCTTTTTCAGACTGCTTTTCAAGAGGACCTACTCTTTCCTCAAGTTCGGTCACAATGTCACGAAGTCTTAAAAGGTTGTCCTCCGTACTTTTTAGCTTTCTCTCAGCGTCAATTTTTCTGTATCTGTAACGGGAAATACCCGCAGCTTCTTCAAAAATCTCTCGTCTGTCCTCACCCTTTGATGAAACAATGCTGTCAATCTTACCCTGACCGATCATTGAATAACCGTCACGACCGAGGCCTGTATCCATAAAGAGTTCGTTGATGTCTTTAAGACGAACAGCCGCTTTATTGATAAGATATTCGCTTTCGCCGCTTCTGTAGTATCTTCTTGTAACGGCTATGTCATCACCGTCAAAATCAAGCGCACGGTCTTTGTTGTCAATATTCAAAGTAACCTCGGCATAGCCCTGTCTTTTACGCTTATCTGTTCCGTTAAAGACAACATCTTCCATTTTAGCACAACGAAGGCTCTTCGGCGACTGTTCACCGAGAACCCAGCGGATAGCGTCGCTGATGTTACTTTTGCCTGAACCGTTAGGACCGACAACCGAGGTAATTCCCTGTTCAAAGGATAATTTAGTTTTATCGGGAAAGGTCTTGAAACCTTGAATTTCCAAAGACTTTAATCGCATCAGCAAGCTCCTATTTTAAATATAATTCATATTTCTGCAAAGTATCGTCAAAACAAACCGAAAAATCGTATCCGAGTTCATTTAATTTTTTTACATTACTTTTTCTTTGTCCGAGAAATTTTGACAGAGATTTAGAATTGACGACAACCTCTTTAATTTCATTCGGGTTAGAAAACTCATTTGCTTTTTCGATAAACTTATCGTAAAAAAGCTTATTTTCGCACAATTCCTTAAAAGCCGGGTGATAGTTGTCACCGTAGCTGTTATTTACAAGGCTGTCGGAATAATGAAGTCCGAGCCTGATAATTTTTATATTGTTTTTTTCAAAAAGTTCAATCAGCCTTGAACAAAGATTGACGGACTTTTCAAGACTATACGGTGTGTATTCTCCGTTAAGGTAAAGTTCGGCAAGCTTTGTATCTTTCATAATGACCGTAGGATAGATTCTTACGGTATCGGGATTTATTTTCACAAATGTTTCGGCTGTGTATAAATCCTTTTGTATGTCTGATTTATACAGTCCCGTCATCATCTGCAAGCCAAGCGAAATGCCGTAACTTTTAATAAGCTGTGAGGATTTGAAAACATCCTCTGCACTATGTCCCCTGTCGTTTGCAAGCAGTACATCGTCTGACATAGATTGCGCACCAAGTTCAATTGATGTCACGCCATAGCTTTTCAAAATATCAAGAATTTCTTTGTCAATATAATCGGGACGGGTAGAAATTCTTATTCCGCAAAATTTATCTCTGAACTTTTTAGCTGCATCAAGGAGAGATAACATATAGGTTCTGTCAATAGCTGTAAAACTTCCGCCGAAAAATGCAATTTCTGCATTTTTGGTGCGTTCGCCCAAATCAGAAGCCGCTTTATCAAGTGTCTGTTCAACCTCAAGGGGAGTCGGCTGATATGCCTGACCTGTTATCTTATTTTGATTGCAAAAACTGCACATATGCGGACAACCGTTGTGCGGAATAAAAATTGATACATTACTGTGTTTAATAACCCATCAGCTCCAAAGCTTCTCTGGCGGCTTGCTGTTCTGCCTCTTTTTTACTTCTGCCGCCGCCTTTGCCGATTACATTACTGTTGAGATGAACTTCAACAACAAAGTGTTTGTTGTGGTCAGGACCGCTTTCACCCACGAGAACATATTCAAGCTGTTCACCGGGATTCTTCTGGATAATCTCCTGCAAGGCGGTTTTATAATCGTTAAGTTTCTTCTTCTTTGAGTTCTTGATTGCAGGAATTACAAAATTAAGAATGTGTTTCGACACAGGCTCAATGCCGCCGTCAATATAAATTGCTGCAATCAAAGCCTCAAAGGCATCGGAAAGAATTGACGGTCGTTCTGCGCCGCCGTTGTTTCTTTCGCCTTTACTTAACACAAGATACTTTCCGAGTTCAATCTGCTTTGCAAATTCAAACAAAGTTTTCTCGCAGACAAGTGACGCTCTGAGCTTTGTCAGTTCACCCTCGGGAAGTTCCGGACAATGCTTAAAAATGTAATCGGAAACGACAATTGAAAGCACTGCATCACCGAGAAATTCAAGTCTTTCGTTATATTTTATATGCTTGGCTTTATGTTCATTTGCATAAGAAGAATGAGTAAGTGCCTCTGTAAGCAAATCTGTATTTTTAAATGTATAGCCGATTCTCTTTTGTAAATCTTCCATTATAAAACTCCTAAAGCGACATTATTTGCAAAAATTAAAGTGATGAAGAAATCGCTTCAATAGCATTTGCTTTTACATATTCAACAGAAAGTCTGATAGCATTCTTAACTGTAACAGCCTTGGCACTTCCGTGTGCTTTGAACACAGGCTTTGATGCACCGAGAATAGGTGCACCGCCGTATCTGTTGTAATCAAAATGTGTTTTCATATTTTTGAGGTCTTTCATAACAAGACCTGCGGCAAGCTTACCTTTGACACTGCCCATAAACATATTTTTGATTTGTTTCATCATTACAAGGGCAACACCCTCATAGGTTTTGAGAATCAAGTTGCCTGTAAATCCGTCACAAACCACGACATCACACACTCCGTTCGGAATATCTCTTCCCTCAACATTTCCGATGAAATTCAAGTTGCTGTTCTGAAGAAGTTCATGCGTATTTCTGTAAAGTTCTGTTCCCTTGTGTTCTTCTGCACCGACATTGGCAAGTCCGACACGGGGGTTTTTGATACCCATAACCTTTTCCATATATATTGAACCCATAACAGCAAACTGATACAGCATCTCGGGACGACACTCAACATTTGCACCGCCGTCCATAAGCATAAAGAATCCGCTTTCAGACGGCATAACAGGAGCGAACGCAGGGCGTTTTATTCCTTTAATTCTCTTTATTGCAAGAGTTGCACCAACACACAATGCGCCGCTGTTTCCTGCGCTGACAAATGCGTCGCCCTTGCCCTCGTTAAGCAAGCGAAGGCCTACAGCCATAGAGCTGTCCTTTTTTTCTTTGAGAACAGACTCCGCAGAATCTTCCATTGTAATTTTCTGTGTGCAATGGCAGATTTCAATATTATTCATTGACAGTGAGTTTTCCGAAAATACATTTTTAATCTCGGTTTCATCACCTGTCAGGGTTATGTTTATGTTATATTCGGCAACTGCCTCAACGCAGCCTTTGATAATTTCCAAGGGTGCGTTGTCACCGCCGAATGCGTCAACAATTATGTTCATTCCATTCACCTTAAATATTCTTTAAATAGTTATCCAAGCTTTCCAACGCTCTTGCGGAATACGCCGCACCACGCTCTTTTTTATCTCTAGGTCGGTTTTCAAGCTCCGGCAAAACTCCGAAATTTGCTCCCATTGGCTGAAACTTTTTGACCGACGAATCAGAAATGTATGCCGAAAGTGCACCAATCATTGTATCATTTGGCAATGTAATTGTGCTTTTCCCCTCAGCAACTCGACAAGCATTTATACCTGCCATAATTCCCGATGCGGCTGATTCCATATACCCCTCAACGCCTGTAATCTGACCTGCAAAGAAAAGGTTAGGATTATCCTTAACAGAAAAATCGCTGTTAAGTATTCTCGGCGAATCAAGAAAAGTATTTCTGTGCATAACACCATAACGAACAAAGTCCGCATTATGAAGTGCAGGAATCAGTGAAAACACTCTCTTTTGTTCGGGAAATTTAAGATTAGTCTGAAATCCTACAAGATTGTACATATTACCGGCTTTGTTTTCTTTTCTGAGCTGAAGAACCGCCCAAGGTCTGTGACCTGTTTTCGGATTCACAAGTCCGACAGGTTTCATCGGACCGAAACGAAGTGTTCCCTCGCCCCTCTGAGCCATTACCTCAACAGGCATACAGCCCTCATACACCTTCGGATTGCTGACATCGCAGTCATGCAAAGGCGCTCTTTCTGCCGATATGAGTGCATTGTAAAAGATTTCATATTCCTCTTTATTCATCGGACAGTTGATATAATCATCACCATCGCCCTTGTCGTATCTTGACGCACAAAAAGCGTACTCCATATCAATGCTTTCGGCAGTTACAATAGGAGCGGCGGCATCAAAAAACGAAAGGGAAGAACCGAACATTCCTCTTATATATTCGGCAAGCGGTTCAGAGGTAAGCGGTCCGCTTGCCACAACCGTGATTTCATCTTTCGGAATTTCACAAACTTCTTCTTCACAAACCTTAATAAGCTTATTATTCTTTATACCTTCCGTTGCAAGAGAGGAAAAAATATCTCTGTCAACGGCAAGCGCTCCGCCTGCCGGAACCTTGCAGGCATCCGCACACTTCATAAGGAAAGAATCAAGTCTGCGCATTTCCTCTTTCAAAAGTCCTGCGGCACTTTCAACACGCATGGCTTTAAGAGAATTTGAACAAACCAGTTCAGCGTACTTATCCGTATGATGAGCAGGCGTTTTTTTATTCGGTTTCATTTCATAAAGATGCACTTCTATTCCGTGAGAGGCAATCTGCATTGCCGCCTCACACCCTGCAAGTCCTGCACCGATTACATTAATATGCATTTATTTATCATCCGTATCTGCTGTTTTAGTATAACCGCATCCCTCTGTTGCACAGAACAATGTCGGCTTTTTGCCTTTTTTCTTGAAAAGGATTCCTCCGCACTGTGGACACTTCTCGTTTGTCGGCTCGTTCCAGCTTACAAAATCACACTCGGGATAATTGGAACAGCCGTAAAAAATTCTCTTTGTCTTTGTACGCTTGATAATGACATCGCCGCCGCACTTCGGACACTTAACACCCGTTTTTTCTACATACTTAATGATGTTTTTACATTCAGGATATCCGGGACAGGCGATAAATTTACCGTATCTACCGACTTTAACAACCATCTGACGGCCGCACTTGTCACATATAATATCGGTTTCGTCTTCTTTTAAGTGAAGCTTTACACCTTCCATATCCGCTTTTGCTTTTTTAAGAGTTTTATCAAAATCGCCGTAAAATTCTTCAAGCAGAGCGTGCCATTCTTCTGTTCCCTTTTCAACCTTATCAAGGTCTTCCTCCATCTGATTTGTAAACTTTACATTTACAATCTTCGGAAAACGCTCTTTCATAAGGTTGGTTGTAACCTCGCCGAGTTCTGTGGGAACAAGGCTTTTGCCCTCACGCTTAACATATTCGTGGCTTGTAATTGTTGTAATTGTTGCGGCATATGTTGACGGTCTGCCGATACCGTACTCCTCGAGTGCTTTGATAAGTGACGCTTCGGTATATCTTGCCGGCGGCTGTGTAAAGTGCTGATTTTTCTTCAACTCTTTACATCTTACAATCATATCCTTTTCAAGCGGCGGAAGCTGTGTAGTCTTTTCTTCTTCAACATCCTTGCTTTCCACATAGAGCGTTGTAAAGCCTTCAAAATCAACTCTGTAGCCCGAAGCCTTAAATGTATAACCGTTGGCAACAATATCAGCCTGTGTTGTTTTCTGGATACAGTCAGCCATTTGTGATGCAGTAAATCTGTTCCAAATAAGCTTATACAGCTTATACTGATCGGATGTAAGGCTTGCCTTTACGCTGTCGGGAGTAAGCGACGGCATTGACGGTCTGATTGCTTCATGACCGTCCTGTGCGTTGCTTCTTGATTTAAAAAATCTTGGCTTTGGTGGAAGGAATTTTTCACCGTAGGCATTTTTTATATATTCGGTTACTTCTTCAATTGCAACATTTGAGATTCTGAGTGAGTCGGTTCTCATATATGTGATAAGACCGGTTGCACCCATACCCTCAATATCAACACCTTCGTACAGCTCCTGAGCAACCTTCATTGTTCTTCTTGACTGGAAACCGAGTTTTCTTGATGCTTCCTGCTGGAGAGTTGAAGTTATAAACGGAGGTGCAGGAGATTTCTTTCTTGTACCGTTCTTAACCTTAGTAATTACATACTCGGCATCCTGTAAATCAGCCTCAATTTTATCAGCCTGTTCACCGTTTGTAATTTTTATTTTTCCGTTTTCATCGGAATATAAAGATGCAGAAAAAGACTTTCTGCTGCCCTTTGGAATAAACTTAGCGTCAATCGACCAGTATTCCTCAGGCTTAAACTTTCTGATTTCCTCTTCTCTGTCAACAATAATTCTAACGGCAACAGACTGAACCCGACCTGCGGAAAGACCTCTTCTTATTTTCTGCGAAATAAACGGACTGAGCTTATAACCGACAAGTCTGTCAAGAATTCTTCTTGCCTGCTGAGCATTTACAAGGTCAATATTGATTGATCTCGGATGACTCATACCGTTTGTAACACCTGATTTTGTGATTTCATTAAATTCAACACGGTTAGTTTCATCTGTGGGTAAACCGAGAATATAGGCAAGATGCCAAGAAATTGCCTCTCCCTCACGGTCAGGGTCGGTTGCAAGATAAATATGCTCGCTTTTTTCGGCGGCTGATTTTAAATCGTCAACAAGTTTTTCTTTTCCTTTTATAATCTCATACTTTGGTGCAAAATTCTTTTTTATATCAACGCTTAATCTTGACTTTGGGAGGTCACGGACATGACCCATTGAAGCAACAACTTCATAGCCGCTGCCAAGATATTTTTTAATTGTTTTCGCCTTAGCGGGCGACTCAACGATTACTAAATCTGACATATGTTTTCACTGCCTTTCTGTCCTTTTTACACATTGCATTCTTCAAGGACAACAGAATATAGATTAACGAATAAAGCTATTCGATAAATATCATTTTAAAATGTAATTTCTTCCCTGCAATGCCGAAACAAGATCTTTCATTTCAAGCATCGTAAGTGCGGTAAGCACCTTAAACACAGGGATTTTCAAATCAGCTGAAATTTTATCTATATGAACAGGCTCATTACCGATGTATTCATATACATCCTGAGCTGTTTGGGGCAAATTTAAGTTTTCTTTATGAACAGGCTTTGACGCGGCAGCTTCCGCATTATTAGGAGCAGTTGATTTTTCTGTTGCAACAGTCTGTTCATCGTTTTGTTTATTGACATAAATTCTTGCAGGAGCTTGCTTTCTTATGCCTTTTACAGGAAAATTGCCGGTATCGGCAAGAGAAATATTATCAATATCAAGCTCATCATCGGTTGCATACAGATTATCAAATTCACAGAGTATATCCATAAAATCCGTAACAGGTATTGCAAGACCTTCTTTTATAAGAGTGTTTGAGCCTTCGTTTTGAGGGCTGTTATTGCCGAGTAAAGCGAAAATCGTTTTGCCTTGTTCTGCGGCAAGATTAGCGGTAATCAGCGAACCGCTCTTCTTTCCTGCTTCCATAACAAGCAAGCCGTCAGACAGGGCGGCTATAATTCTGTTGCGGGCAGGGAAATAATAATTTCTCGGTGTTTCGTCAGGCGGATATTCCGAAATTACTGCACCCCGTTTTGGAATTGTGCTTCTGATATCGGCATTCTCTCTGAGATAGGAACAATTCAATCCGCACCCTCTGACACAAATTGTAATACCGTCTGTTGCAAGAGCTCCTCGGTGTGACGCGCCGTCAACACCCAATGCGCCTCCACTGACTATAATTGTCCCGTATTTTGAAAGTGCATATGCAAAACGGTAGGAATTTTCTATTCCATACTTAGTTGCTCTGCGCGTACCGACAATACCAATTGAAAAAGTATTGTCAACATCGGGCATAATGCCGTTTACATATATTAGGGCAGGGGGACATTCGATATTATAAAGGCAGGTTGGAAACAACTTATCATCAATACATATTATCGAGTAATTGCATTCAATGCACCTGTCTATGATTTTTTGAGCGTCTTCAAGCCTTGTTGAAGAAAATTTTTCAAGTTCTCTCTGTGAGAAAATTCCGCAAAGACGCCATTCCGAGATACCGCCGTAATAAAAGTCAGACACATCGGAATACATTTCGGATATTCTCTTTACTTTTGGATTGTTATAACCTATCGAAAGTGTAATCCAAATCCAGTAACAGGCATTTCGCGAAATCATTTCATCATTTCCCACATTATTATTGACGCCGCAACCGCAGCATTGAGCGACTCTGCTCTTCCTGTCATAGGAATAGTAATTTTATGCTTACAGGCACTTATTGTATCCTCTTTAAGTCCGTTGCCCTCGTTACCTACGGCAACAATACAAGGCGAAGCAAAAGTGGTTTCTGTAATCTTATCAGCAGATGAAGACACAACTGCCGCATACGATTCAAGCTTGGAATGGGTATTCAAATACTCCGCAATTGAGGTTGAAACAACAAAAGGAAGTCTGAAAACAGCACCCATACTGCCCCGCACAACCTTTGGGCTGTAAATATCACAACAATCGTCAGAAAGAACAACTCCCGTAACATTTAAAGCCTCGGCAGTTCTTAAAATCGTACCCAAATTGCTTGGATCCTGCAAATTATCAAGTGCCAAAAATTTGTCACCAGTTTTTATTTTATCAAAAGAGCCGCTTTTGTCAAGTGCTTTTATTACACAAAGAAAACCTTGCGGCGACTCGGTATCGCAGATTTGATTGAATATTTTATCAGACACAACAAAGGCTTTAGCCGAATATTTTCGCAATTGTTCAAATTCATAGGCATATTTTGCCGCAGCCTTTTCGCTTGCAAAAAAGGTATCTATATCTGCTTTGCTGAGCATTGCATCTATACAAATGCGAACACCCTCTGCAATAAAAAGTCCGGATTCACGCCTGTGTTTTGCACTTTTTCTGAGCCTTACGGCATTTTTTATGTTAGAATTATCCTTGCTTGAAAGTATAGTCATAAAACCGTCCAAATCCTTGTAAAAAACAATTGCGTTTGGGATAACCCAAACGCAATTACAAAGTAAGTTAAATTAAGCGTTTTTAGCCTGTTCAACAAGTGAAGTAAAAGCAGCAGGGTCTGAAATTGCAATTTCAGAGAGCATCTTACGGTTAAGAGCAATGCCAGCTTTCTTCAAGCCGTTCATAAAAGTTGAATAGTTTGTGCCGTTCGCCTTGCAAGCGGCTGAAATACGAGTGATCCAAAGACGACGGAAATCTCTTTTTCTCTGCTTACGACCGATATATGCATAGTTGCCGGACTTCATAACAGCCTGTTTAGCCATTTTAAAGTGTCTTGATTTTGCACCCCAGTAGCCCTTAGCAAGCTTTAATGTCTTTTTTCTTCTTTTGCGAGTCATCATCGCACCTTTTACTCGTGCCATTATATATTACCTCCGTATATGTTAGTTAGTAGTCCTCAGTGATTATTTGTAAGGAATAAGACGCTTGATCTGAGCTGTATTTGTCTTATCTGCAGCAACAGTCTGACGAAGACCTCTTTTACGCTTTGTTGTCTTCTTGTTCAAGATGTGACTTTTGTTAGCGTGAGCACGGATAACCTTACCATTCTTAGAAAGTTTGAATCTCTTTTTGGCACCGCTGTGAGTTTTAATTTTAGGCATATTAGTATCCTCCTTAGCTTTAATTACTTATTAGTCTTTGGCGCAAGAAACATAAGCATATTTCTGCCTTCAAGCTTTGCAGGCTTTTCGACAACAGCTGTTTCACTGCAAGCATCAGCAAATCGTTTCATTGTTTCAAGACCGATTTCGGGATGACCCATTTCGCGGCCTCTGAATCGAATTGAAACCTTAACCTTATCGCCGTGTTTGATAAACTTAAGAGCGTTATTAAGCTTTGTGTTAAAATCATGTGTATCAATGTTAAGAGAAAGTCTTACTTCTTTAATATCAACAACTCTCTGATTTTTTCTTGCTTCCTTTTCCCTTTTAGCCTGTTCAAAACGGTACTTTCCGTAATCCATAATTTTGCATACAGGAGGATTGCTCTGCGGAGCAATTTTAACCAAGTCAAGGTTCTTCTGTTCTGCCAAATCAAGAGCTTCTTTAGCTGACATAATGCCAAGCTGCTGACCATCAGAGCCAATAATTCTTAACTCTTTGTCACGGATTTCTTCGTTAATCTGAATTTCTTTCTTGCTGATGGGTAAACACCTCCAAAGTCTGATAAAACAATAAATGCGGACAGAAACACCCCGTCCGCATTACAATACTAAAACAACTTTGGTATTGACCCGTGCAGACGACACCCCACAGGTGAAAGCATTTCTGCTTTGCTTTGTTTACCTGAACATTATATTACAAACATATTCGTTTGTCAAGCATAAATTTTGATAAATATAAAATAATGTGCAGAAGTTAATTTTCTGCATAAATAGGTGTAACTCAATTTATATCTCAATTTATATATTCTTATATGATGTTGCAAAATTACTGTTATACAGTTGTGGCTGTGAAAAATGAAGTCTAAGACTTCGTTCTTCACAGCCATAAAATTTATGCTCCTATTACCGATATATCGTCATAATCAACCTCATAATGAGTAACCACGGCATCGTCAATAATCAGAACAGATGTATCGTCAAGCTGAGATTTCGGAACAATTACCGACACACCTTGATCGCTTATATAGCAAAGGCATTCTGAAAATCCTTTGGCTTTGACAATACTTTCAATGCTGTCCTGAATTGTAAAGGTTTTGAGAAGCTCTTCAACATTCTTCTCAGCCTCGCTTTTGTCAGCATCAGACGAACTTTCAAGATTGAAAATTTCTTTTGCATCATCAATTATTTTATCCTGAGTTGCCTGCCGCTTTGTCCTTTCGGCTGAAAAATAGCTTTTGCTCTCGTTTGAAAGTGCCGCCGTCTGCTGTACCTCATCATCCGACGCCGAAGCGGTTGCACTGACATATGACGCCGCACCGAGTTCTTTGGCGCTCTGAGGAGTTTTTGCCCCCGAAAGCTGCCAGTTTATGTACACAGCCGCTGAAAGTGCAAGCACAAGTGATGCAAAAACGATATATTTTTTCTTAGATTTCATATTACTCCCGACCTTTATTCTGATAATTTTGTAATACATACTTTTGCTGTTGAAATATCAAGCGCTTTTGTGACTGCATCGGTGACACGCTCAACCACAACAGGATCATCACCGCCTTCACACACTACAAGCACTCCTCTTATCAAAGGTTCAATTTCCTTTGTTTTGGTGGTGCTGTTGTCAAGATAAACATATTCAACGGAATTTTCCATTGTAAGCAAAACTTCCGTCTTGCCTGCTCCCTCAATTTTTGAAATCACCGTCTGCAAATCATTTTCTATTTTTGTGCTGTATGTTTTTACGGAAAATGCTTCATCTCCTTTTCCCGATGTCAAAGAACCGAAATCAACCCAGTTTGAAAGAAATATTAAACCAATACCGATAAGACCGACAACGATTATGATATTTCTTATTTTTTTACTGTCGAGCATTGATTTCAACTTTGAACCTGTTTTATCTTCCATAATTCACTCCGTCATAATGTTTGGTGTAATTCCGAAATTGTCATAAACAATTGACGATACAAGATTTGTGTACCGAACAAATTCTTTGTCTATATATATGCTGATTGACGCTATGATTATGCCGTTGTTTTCAACTCTGCTCAAAATTATGTCACACGATTTGATTATAATATTATTCTGTAAAAGAAGATTTTTTAATGCAGTTTCAAGATTTATCTCCGTCTGCTTTATAACGGCATTGCTGTATGCCTCATCATCTGTTGATATTTCTTTAACAGAATTTTGATTTTCTTCAACATTAGTATTAAATGATGACACGGCATTTTTTACGGGAACAACCATACAGCAGATAATAAAAGCGCCTAAAACAAGGCTGATGATTTTCTTTGTACTGCCGTCTGTAACAAAGGTCTGAACAAGCGAGCATATTAACGCAGACGCACACATTACAACAACAACCGTAAAAAGTCCGCTCATGATGAACCTCCGCCAAGCATAATTACTGCCGCCGTTGAAAGAATGTAAATTGACATAATGCACAGCAAAACGGCTATGAGAGTTGAAAAGACAGACGATATGTTTTCAAGCAGTTTTGCCGGACCGTTTAGATTGAGAACCTCTGCCGTTGATTTGCCGATCCAAAGGGTGAACATCCACATTACCCCCTGTAAAATCATAGGCATAAACACAATTGTAACGGACAGAATCACTATTATTCCTATTCCCGATTTCAAAAGTCCGATACTGCCCTGAACTACCTTGTAGGCATCCGAAAGTGCCGAACCGACTATCGGGATAAATGAATTGAGGGTAAACCTTACAGCACGGGTTGAAACATTGTCAACCGAAACGCTTATAAGCTGTCTGAATGTCAGCACGGCTGTGAAAATTGTCATAGCAAAACCCAAAAGCCACTTTACGCTCTTTGAAATCATTGACATAAAACCGCTGAGATTTACGGACGGCGATACGGATGATGTTATTGACAGACCGAGGAACATATTGAGCAGAGGAACGATTATTTTTGATGAAAGCTGTGACACACCCTCCCCTGCTCCTATCATAACGGCATAGTATGATGCCGAGCCTGCCACAGAACCCGAGCTTGCCATAATTACAGCCATAACAGGCACATATGCAAGCATTATGTTGGATGCGGTGCAGATTACCGAACCCGTTGATGCGATGACTCCGACAGCAGGGACTACTGCGGCACAGGTTATACAGAGCGTTGCGGTTATATTCAGCGAGTTTGAAATATCACAGGAGAGCGAACCGTTGTAGGCACTGATTACGGAACAGAGCAAAAGCAGGGCGGTTATATTGACAAGACCTTTGAGCGGTGAAGAAATGTTACCGAGTGCAAGCGAGAGAATTTCGCCCATTACATTTTCAAAAGACAGGTTGGCAAGCTTTGAAAAATTGCCCAAATCAACGCCCATATTCTGAAGGCTTTGCTTTATATCGTCGGACAGCGAATCAAAAACATTTGACATATCATAAATCATTTCACCTTCTTCAGCGTTTGCACAGACACATGAAAGGGCGATAAGCACAAACACGACAGTAATTATTACAACACTTTTTTTCACTTCTTCACCTCAATTGCCTGCAAGTGACAACACGGTTTTTAAAATATCCGAATAAAGCGGAAGTGCCGTTACAGTAACCATAATTTTTCCTGCAAGTGAAACATTTGATGCAAGCGACTGACTGCCCGAATCCTTGCAGGTATTCACGGCAAATTCGGTAACAAGACATATTCCGATTGATTTAAGCAGAATCACTATGTAATCAACGCTTATTCCCGATGAGGCTATGATTTGATTGATTGTTGTAACGATAGCCGACACCTGAGTAAGCACGCCGATTAAAATAATAACGGAACAGCTTATACCGAGCATAACGGAGATTTCCGCATTTTTCGGTTTGAGCATTACGCAGATTATTACGGTCACAACTGCAAGCACGGAAATTGACAGAATATTCATATTAAAAACCGAAAAGCTGTTTTATTGTGTTGAACAGAGTGCTGATTTGCGTTATTATCAGCGTCAACACAACTATAAGTCCGGCAAGCGAGGTCAGCATTGCCTGCTCCTCTCTACCGCTTCGTATGAGAAGTTGGGTAAGAACCGCAACAATTATGCCGACAGCGGCAATTTTGAAAATAAGCTCAACATCCATTACTACCTCTAAATCATCATAAGGGCGATTGCACTTCCTGCAAAAAATCCCATTGTTTTATATAGCTTTGATTTTTTTGTTATGGCATCAAGGGCTGATGAAAGCTGTTTTGAAAATGACACCTCGTAGAGTTCAAGATGTTTTAACTGTCCCTCCGTATCGGTTTTTCCGAGCTGACCTCCGAAATCGTTCAGCATTGAAATATCGGATTTTGAAAGCGGTATTTCAGAAGATAATTGTTTTACCCTTTCAAGCCACAATTCGTCAAAAGGTCTGTCACATTCTGCAAAAAGCAATAAATCAAGGCTTGAATTTTCTGCACAGGAATTAACCAGAGTGAAGATATCATCACCGCTGTAGCGAAGATTTGTTGCAAGCAATGATATAAATTCCGTGAATGATTTCAGAAAATCTCTGCGTTTATATAACCTACCCGACAAAACAAAACCTATCATTGTACCCGTGCAGACAACAAGCAAACATCCTATGAGTTTAAACGGCAAAGTTGTCACCTACCTGCGATATTTTCACAATTTCACCTGCGTGGGTTCGATTTGACAGAAACACAAGCGTTTGAAATGCTCCTGTTTTCATAAGAGAAACCATGTTTGCTTTCTGTTTCAGTTCGTATTCATTTGCACAATGCGTTGATGAAATTATCCGAACTCCGCAGTTGACCGATTTTTCAACGGCGTAGATATCTTCTTTTGAGCCGATTTCATCGCAGATGACAATTTCTGGTGCCATACTGCGGATTGCGTGAAGCATTGCCTCACTCTTGTTGTATGAATCATAGACATCACACATTCCGATATCATTCTGAAATTTACCCGATGCCGTGCCTGCAAGCTCTCCTCTTTCATCAATCAGAGCAACATTCTTCTTGCCCTTGGTTGACAGAAGTCTTGCAAGGTCACGAAGTACGGTTGTTTTTCCGCTGCAAGGTGCTCCGCATATGAGAACACCTCCCGAAACGGCAATTATCTTATTATAAAGAGAATCCGCACAACCCTTATGCTCCCTTGCAATGCGGACATTGATTGAGGTTATATCACGGATATTCACAATTTTTCCGTTGTTTACAACCGCTGTTCCGCAGATTCCTGCCCTGTGACCGCCGTACATTGTGACAAAGCCGTTTACAATTTCGTTCTGTCTGTTATACACGGAGTAGTTACAAATGTTGTTGAAGGTATCGACAATATCGGCTTTTGAAACAACAAGCATTGCACCGTCAAGGATTGTGTTGCTAAGTCCGCCGTTTTGCGTTAAGTAGTATGTATTATCGGGACAGACAAGTGCAAGCGGTCGTGAAAGCCGCAGTCTGATTTCCTGAACCGAATCGACTAATTTAGGCGCAAGCGGTAAAAGTCTGCGTGAAATATTCTTACAAAGGCAGTTGAGTGCCGCCGTAAATCTCTTTTCGTTTTGTTCAGCAAGCATATTTTAGATTCCTCCCAAAAGAGTTTGTACAATAAATACTATGCAGACAAGCACAGTCATATGTCAAAAGGGCATAAAAAAATCCCCCGACATAAATCGGAGGATTTGAAGTATTTTATTTTGAAATATAAGCTGTTACTCGTAGTGTCCTTTGCAGGCGATTATACAAGAGGTTCAGGTTTTCCTATTCCTTCAAAAGGATTACGGCAAATATCGGTAATGATTCTGTTAATCTTCTTTAGCGTTTTCTTATCTTAAAATTGCCAATATACATAATCTTCCCACGCATGGGATTCCCAAAGAATTTTCATCAGTCTTCACCGTCAATAAGTGCGTGTTCAGAAAATGTTGCTTTTCCATTTTTAATATCAGCAGCAATTTTTTCAAGATAGCGAATATTGCTTTCTGAATAAAAAGGATCTGCTGTTATTTCAAACGGTATTCTTTTTTCACGACCAACCTTAACAAGAAACATTGTTATTGCCGAAGACATAGTGAGTCCCATATCTTTTAATGCTTTTTCTGCATTTTCTTTAATATCTTCTTCAATTCTAAAGTTTATCTGTGTCATAAAAAGCACTCCTTTCATCATTATTATATATCGTTAAATATACAATGTCAAGCATTTGCTATACATATTCATTAGTAAGTATTGTAAATTATAAATGAACATAAAAATCCCCCGACATAAATCGGAGGATTGAAAATTGTTTTATTTGCTTTTTATTTCACTAAAGATAGCAGCATATTCTTCGTTAGTGTAATCACCTGTAAAATTAATATTGCCGTCAGTAATTTCAACATTTATATACGGGTTTGAAACCGTCTTTCCGTTAATAACAAACCGAACAGCAGAACCGATATTATTTTTAGTGTAGTCTGCAAACTTATCAGTTCCGTCAGCTGTAAGTTTCATATTTAACACCATACCGTTAATATCATCAAGCAAACACACATACTCGATTTGAGATGACTCAATAATAACTTTGTTTTCATCTTCATTATCACGGATTTCTACATTGGTCGGATTATAAATTTTCGGCAATTCTGCATTTGATGTCTGAACTGTTTCATAAACCGAGGTTGAAACCTGAACAGTTGTATTTTCAGCAGAAGTATCATTACTTTTTACATTTCCGCTACAAGCAGATAACAAAACAGCAAGTAAAGTTACAACAGCTAAAATCAAATATTTTTTCATTTTAAGTACCCCTTTCGTTATAATTATATAACAACATAAACAGTGTCAAGTATTTATTGTAACTATTCCATTGACAACATTTCTTTTAATTCTTCTTCGGAAATTATTGTAACACCTAATGTTTGGGCTTTGGTTAGTTTACTGCCGGCATCTTCGCCTGCCAAGACATATGAAGTCTTTTTTGAAACTGATGAGCTTGTTTTGCCGCCGTTCTGTTCAATGAGTTTTGAGGCTTCACTTCTTGTCATTGTGGGAAGTGTGCCTGTGAGGACAAAGGTTTTGCCTTCAAAAAGACCTCCAGTGTTTTTCGGCTGAGAGGGTTTCATTCTCAGCCCGAGTGATTTAAGGTCTGCAATAAGCTCCTTTGTACCGTCAAGCGAAAAATAATTTTCAAGGCTTTCTGCCATAACAGCACCGAAACCGTCTATTTTTTCAAAATCCTCAGCCTTTGCGCTCATAATATCGTCAATTGTTGCAAAATTTTCGCAGATTATCTTTGCGGCTTTAAGACCTATGTTACGGATTCCGAGTGCAAAAACAAGTCTGAAAAGTTCGTTTTCTTTTGATTTTTCTATTGAAGAAATAAGATTCTGAGCAGATTTTTCAGCCTTGCGTTCAAGGCTTGAAATATCTTCAGCTTTAAGTCTGTAGAGGTCAGCAGGAGATTTTACAAGTCCTTCATCTGAAAGCTGTTCAAGAATTGCAGGACCGAGTCCGTCAATATCCATTGCGTCACGGCTGACAAAGTGAATAAGATGTCTTGTCAGCTGAGCCGGACAGTCCGTGTTCGTACAACGGATTGCCGCCTCGCCCTCATCGTGTGTAACGGGATTACCGCATGACGGGCATACTGACGGAAATTCAAACGGCACGGCATTTTCAGCGTGTTCCTTAACTGACAGAACTTCGGGAATAATCTCGCCTGCTTTTCTGATTATAACCGTATCTCCTACGCAAATACCTTTTTCGTCAATAAAATCCTTGTTGTGAAGTGTGGCACGGCTTACTGTTGTTCCGGCAAGAAGTACGGGTTCAAAATTGCCTACAGGAGTAAGCACACCTGTTCTGCCGACATTGATTTCGATATTGAGGAGTTTAGTGGGCTTCTCCTCAGGAGGATACTTATATGCCTCCGCCCATTTAGGGTATTTTGCGGTACTGCCGAGAAGTCGGCGGCTTGCGAAGCTGTCAACCTTGACAACAGCGCCGTCAATTGCATAATCAAGCTCTCCACGCATATTTCCTATGCGCTCAATTTCCTCAATCACCTCGTCAACATTATCGTAAACGCTGTAAAATGCAGTCGGAAAGCCGAGTTCCGTAAGATAGTCAAGCCCCTGAATATGGCTTTCAATCGTCATCCCTCTGATTTGCTGGATATTGAACACGAATATATCAAGACTTCTCTGAGCGGTTATTTTTGCATTTTTCTGACGAAGTGAACCTGCGGCGGCATTTCGTGGATTTTTAAAGGTTTTTTCCTCGTTTTCTTCCTGTCTGCGAGTAAGTGCGTCAAACGAATTGAACGACATATACACCTCACCACGAACCTCGAGATATTCGGGTGCATTCGGAATACGCTTTGGCAGGCTTTTAATTGTCATAAGATTTTCGGTTACATCTTCACCGACAGAGCCGTCGCCACGGGTTGAACCTCTTACAAAAACACCGTTTTCATATTCGCATGATACGGAAAGACCGTCAAATTTAGGTTCAACAACATAGCGTACATTCGGCACGGTTTCTCGCACTCTTGCGTCAAATTCACGAAGCTCTTCGTGTGAAAAACTATCGTGAAGGCTTTCCATTACAACCTCATGAGTAACGGGAGAAAATTTTTCTCCTGCATTGCCGCCGACTCGGTTTGTCGGTGACATAGGAGATTTGAGTGACGGAAATTCCTTTTCAATATTCTCAAGTTCACGCATGAGCATATCGTAATCGTAGTCGGAAATTTCCGGTTCGTCCAGATTGTAGTAAAGGTTGTTATGATATTCAAGCTGTTTTGAAAGCTCTTCCACACGGTTCTGTGCTGTTATAAAATCCATTTTGGTTTCCCCATATCATAAATTTATCGGTAAAATAAGTATCTGCACATGTGTTTAAAATATTACCTGTTATTAACCTGTGAAGTTCCTTTTTCACGGAGGAAGGTTGATTCAAGGTCTGCAAGGTGAAGCTTTACGGCAAGAGGATATTTGTCATAAGCCTGACTGATTGTATTGCTGTTCTTGTCACCAAATTCGCCCATATGCCAACGAATTGCCATAGCCTCGTCAATTTTAAGGTGCATTTTGCGTTCAATAAGAAAAACTGACTTTTCTCCGTGACCGTATGGGAACTGATCTTCAATTGCATAGTAGGGAACTTTTTCCCACTGACCTGTTTTTTCATTCTTAACATTTCTGCTTGAAACCTTGTAGAACTGAGCCTTGCACAAATCATGGAGCAGTCCGCAGATTGCAAAGCTTTCGATGTTGTCGGTTTCTTCATCATAGTGCTTTTCCATCATTGTATTGAACACGCTGACGGAGTGCATTACAAGACCGTTTTCACAGGCGCAATGATATTTTGAACTTGCAGGGGCAGTAAAAAAATCGGTTCTTTTGAGCCATTCAAGCAGTTCATCTGCACCCTGTCTTGTTATGTATTTGTTATAGATTTCAATAAATTCTTCCTGCGGCGTCATATTATTCCTCCTCATATTACTGTATTTTTAAAAAGGCAACAGCAGATAATCTGCCGTTGCCCTGCGTTAAAAGTTCAAAAGATTATTTTGCCGAAGTTGTGGCTGCCTCGGTTGCTGCCGCTGTAGTAGCCTTTGCAGAACCGTCATCCTTTGTGTAGAGAATATCGTTGAGCTTAAGTCCGTCCTTTTCAACCGAATAAGCAACATCCATTTCAACTTCATCTGTATAATAATACTTTATGATAATTGTTTTATTTTTGATTAAATATGTACCCTCAGCCTTGACGGAGTCAGACTGGTTAATTTCAACAGTACCGTCATCATTGAACTTATAGGTCATCTTTGTATAACCGTTGTCATATGTCCAAGTGCCTGTAACCTTATCGTCTGCCTTAAAATCTTTGTCAACCTTAAGTTCAGGCTTAACAACATTACCGGATTTGAGCTCAGCCTTTTCGTCTGATGTTGAAGTATAAAGTTCAAGAGTTCTGCCTGTGAACATATTTCCCGAAACAGCATAATTGCAGCTCATCTGACTACCGTTGAGAACTCTTTCAAGGGTTTGATTTCCCGATTTGTCAGTTGAAACTGTGTATGTACCGTTCCATGTCATTGTACCCACTGTGAAATCAAGTGTGCCGTCATTATAAAATGTGTAATAAATATCAAAATTAGCAGCCTCATCACTTGATGATGTGTCACTTGACATCGGAACAGATTGAATCCATGTTCCTACAATGCTTGTGTCAAAAAATGCCTTGGTTACAAAAAGAGTAAGAGCAACAGCCGCCACAATCACGACACTGATGATGATAGGAAGCTGAAGTAACTTCTTCTTTTTGGGAGCAGGAGTTGTTTCTGTGACAACGGCTTCTTCTGACATCCCATCAATATTCTGAGGTGTGTCTTCATTGTTTTCTGCAAAAGCTGCAAACTCTTCTGTATTTTCTGTGGTTTCTGATGTTGTATCTGTGTTGGTGCTTTCTGATTCGTTTTCAGGTGCTAAAAATTCTTTATTCTCGTCCAACTGTGATACCTCCTTAAATTTTGTCATCGCTTTCTATCATACTATAAATACGAAAGAAAATCAACTGTTTTTTACGCCGACGCAATGTAATAAAATTATTTAAAATACATATAAAGTTGACATTTCAGCGTGCCGTTATAAAGTTTGCGCCGTTTGTCGGCCTTTCTGCCGAAGATTTTTTCAAAATCATCATCTGGACTTATAACGGTATAGCTTTTACCCTTTATTCTTTTGAAACGCTCGCCCATAACTGCGTACAGCTTTTCAGCCGATTTTACATCAAGTAATCGTTCACCGTATGGCGGATTTGTGATGATTGTCTGAAAACCGTCCTCAAGCTGAAAATCTTTAATATCACGGTTTGCAAATGTTATCCTGTTGGCTACACCTGCAATTTCTGCATTTTTCTTTGCAATTGCAAGGGCTGAATCATCTATATCGTAACCTGTTGCCCTGAATGCTGCATCATATCTTATTTTCTGCCTTGCGTTTTCTCTTGCTATTTCAAAAATATCTTTCGGTACACAGTTCCAATGTTCACAGGCAAAATAGCGGTTAAGTCCCGGAGCAATGTTCAGTGCTTTCATTGCCGCTTCAATAAGAATCGTGCCACTTCCGCACATCGGATCTGTTACAAAATGATCGGCTCTTACTCTTGAAAGCTCAACCATTGCAGCCGCGAGCGTTTCTTTTATGGGTGCGTCATTTGAATCGGCACGATAGCCTCTTTTGTGTAAGCCTGCTCCCGAAGTATCAAGCATTATGCTAACCTTATTATGAAGAATGAGGAACTGTATTTGGTGCGGCGCGCCTGTTTCATCAAACCATGGGAGCATATATTTTTGTGAAAGGCGGTCTGCAACAGCCTTTTTTACGATTTTCTGACAATCGGGAACGCTCATAAGGTCGGAATCCAAGCATCTTCCCTTTACGGGAAAAGCCTCGGAAATTCCGATATAATCCTCCCACGGGATTGCTTTAACGCCTTCAAACAGCTCATCAAAGCTGTGAGCATTAAATTCATCAAGCAAAATGAGCATTCGTTCCGCATAACGGGAATTTATATTTGCGAGTGCAAGAGTTGACCAATCGCCCGTAAAGGTAACTCTTCCGTTTTCGGCATTAACATTTTCAACGCCGAGATATCTTAGCTCGTTTGCACAAAGTCCTTCAAGACCGAATATGCAGGGAGCGGAAAATTTCATATTCATATTTTTCTCCATCATTTAAAACGATATTTAACCGGCTGTTTTACAGGAATACAGACACAAAAAAACAGGGCATCGGAATTAACCGATACCCCTTGCTTTTAAGAATCAGTCGGTTGTTGGCTCGAGCAAACCGTAGTTACCGTCCGCACGCTTGTAAACAACATTGATTTCATCGGTTTCGGAATTGATAAACATAAAGAAGTTATGGCTTACCATATTCATCTCAAGAATAGCCTCGTCAACTGTAATTGGTTTGACAAGTATATGCTTTTTACGAACTACGCTGTAATCATCATCCTCCGGTTCTTCAGCCTGAGAAGCCTCCATGATTAAATCTTCAATACCGGCGGATTTAATTTTCTTTTCAAGTCTTGTTTTGTTCTTGCGAATCTGACGCATAAGAACATCACAAACCTTGTCAAGTGCATCATTCATTTCGGGCATTGTGCTCTCTGCACGATAAATCATACCGCTGTCACGGATTGTAATTTCTACAGTCTGACGATTTTTTTCGAGGGTGACAACTACATTGACAGAAGCATCCTCTGAGAAAATACGGTTAAACTTTGAAAGCTTTTTCTCGCATCTTTCCTTAAAATTATCTCTGAGGTTGACTTTTCTTGCTGTGTAGGTGATTTTCATAAAATCTGCCTCCCTTATATTATATTTTTATTTTCTGCCGTTGCCGTTGCCTCTGCGACTGTAGCCACGGCTTTCTCCGCCACGCTTAAGGTCAGACATCTTGTCCTCGCTTGTCTGCTTGAACTTTGACATCATATCCTCAAACGAAGAGGGAGCATTTCTGCGTGAACTTTGCCACTCATAATCACCCGGTGATGTTACGGGCGGAGCGGGCTTGTATGGCTCTCTGCTTCTGTGATTCTGCCTTTGAGGTTTGTCAGGACGCTTTCTCTGATGCTGTTGCTCCTTTGGAAGAGCCTGTTTCATAGACAGGCTGATTTTTCCGTCATTAAGTGCAAGCACCTTTACCTTTACTTCTTGTCCGATTTTTACATAATCACTGATTTCATTGATGAAGGTAGGTGCAACCTCTGAGATGTGTACCATACCGGTTTTTGAATCCGGCAAATCAACAAACGCTCCGAATTTTGTAATACCTGATACTTTGCCTTCCAGAATCATTCCGACTTCAATAGCCATATAAATTTATTACCCCTTAAAATTATTTCTACCCTTTTATTCTCCGGCAACATTGATAAAAATTCTCTCACCGTCACCGACATAGCCTAATTCATCTTTAGCTATTTTTTCAATATATTTTTTGAGATCGTCACCCTTGTAATCCTGTACCTTTTTGAGGTACTGCGACTGAATCTCAACAACACTGATTTGTTGCTGCAAATCAGTAAGCTCAGACTTTTTCTCGGCTATCTGAACATTTTGATTGATAATTGTAATTACGGCATAGAATACAAAGCCTACAATCGCAAGATATATCAAAATGTATCTTCCCTTTTTACGCTTTTTCGGAGTAATCTCCTTGATTTCATTTTCTTCGGGATGCTGAGAAAATGCAGTGCTTTTATTTTCTTTCCTTGTGCTTTTTTTCATTTTTAAAACTATCTGCTTTCTCTACTGAGTTATTATCATTGTTTCTAAATATACCTTTATTCTTATTCACATTATACAATATCTTGTTGCTGTTTTTCAATAGCTTTTTCAGAATTTTTTTAATTTTTCGGGAAATTTTCACACAAATTCTTTCACCGAAATAAATCAACGGACAATAAACAAGCGACAAAAGCCGACCTACGGTCAGTCTGCAAACCAAAAAACCGATGATTGAGCCGAACATTACAAACACTCTGACAAATCCTAACATATATGCCGCCGAGAAAATAAACAAATTAAGCGACACAATGAGCACATAGATAAGGTCAAGAACAAAAACAGAAATTTTACTTTTACAAAATGTCATTCTGATAATTTTAAATATATCATAAAACAGCCCCGCCGCTGTGCCGAATATCAGCGAATACAAAAAAGCCGTTGTCTGCTGCGAGAAAGTCAGTTCCAAAATTACACCTACTTAAAAAGTTTTGAAAGCTTTGATTTTGACGCACCGCTGCCCAAATACTGCATTGCGTTAATTTTGCCGTCAATGGACACATCACCCGTTTCAAGGTTAAGCTTGTCAATATGAAGATTTTCGCCCTTAATCACAAGGCATCCGCATGAGGTTTTGACAGAAACGGTTTCTTCGTTGAAGCCCGGCACATCCTCCGCACCTGTCATGACAAGCTTTCCCCTGTTATCAAGCATTACCGTGTGATTCTTAACCTTTGGCGTTTCCTGCATAAAAAAACCCCCGTACAAATTAGTTATCAGTAATTTATACGGAGAAATAAATAAAATTATTCTTTTTATTTGACAAAATAAAATCAGACAACTGCCTCATACATTGTTGCAGCATCTTCCTTGCGAACAACCTCTTTTACATCTGTGACCTTTACTTTCACGCTTTTTGAGCCGAGTGTGATTTCAATTACATCGCCAAGCTTAACATCGTATGACGCGCGGGCAACCTTATTGTTTACGGTAATTTTACCTGCGTCACAAGCCTCATTTGCAACAGTTCTGCGTTTGATAAGTCTTGAAACCTTGAGATATTTATCAAGTCGCATAAATCCACTTCCTTCCGATAAAAAACAGGGTAATGACGCACAGAGGCATCATTACCCGAAAAGAAAACAAATTACTTGTTTACAACATCCTTGAAGCCCTTGCCTGCCTTGAATGCAGGAACCTTTGAAGCAGGAATTTCAATTGAGTTACCTGTTCTCGGATCGCAGCCTGTTCTTGCGTTTCTCTGACGCTGCTCAAATGTACCGAAACCGGCAATCTGAATCTTTTCGCCTTCGGCAACTGTATTGATAATTGTTTCAATTGTTGATGAAACAGCCTTTTCAGCATCTTTCTTTGAAATGCCGCTCTTTTCTGCTACAGCAGCAATAAGTTCTGTCTTGTTCATAATAATAAACCTCCAATTTAATTCTTAGATAATTTAACTTCATCCCAAAGGGAATTAAGTACTGATAATGATGCCGTTTTCATATCAATTCCGCGCTCATTTGCAAGCCTTTCAACTGATGAAAAGCGGTCAGTGAATTTGTCACAGGCGTCGTAAAGTGCATGCTCACTGTCAATATCAAGAAATCTTGCGACATTTACCGCTGAAAAAAGAACATCACCGAGCTCTTCACGCTGATTTTCAGCATCATTGTTTTTAACAGCGGCTTTAAGCTCTTCACATTCTTCAAAAAGCTTATCAAGCGCACCGTTTACATTTTCCCAGTCAAAACCGACCTTTGCGGCCTTCTGCTGGATTTTTGTACTGCGCATGAGTGACGGAAGTGCCTTTGACACGCTGAGAATTGCCTGTGTCTGAGTTTTCTGGGATTTTGTTTTCATCTTAATGGCATCCCAGTTTTTGAGAACCTGTTCGGTAGTGTCGGCGTTGACATCACCGAAAACATGGGGATGACGGATAATGAGCTTTTTGCAGATTCCGTCACAAACATCGTTTATATCAAATGTTCCCTGTTCACTTTCGATTTCCGCATGCAGAGCAACCTGCAGAAGAACATCACCGAGTTCTTCTTTAAGCAAATCGAGGTCGTCGGTATCAATTGCCTCAACAGCCTCATAGGTTTCCTCAATAAAATTTGAGCGGATTGACTTGTGAGTCTGTTCTCTGTCCCACGGACAACCGTCGGGTGCACGAAGGATTTTTACTATCTCAACAAGGTCATTAAAATTATAATTTTCTTTTTCTGTAAAGTTCATTCGTGACATCTCCGATAATCTTATTAGACAATGCAAATTTTATCTGAGAAGCGGAAACAACCGCAACAGATATATATTTTACCTAATTAATCCTAATTTTTCAAGTGTTTTTGCGATTTTCTCACCTTTCGGCAAAAATTTCAGTTCTGTTGCCGTAAAAGCACGCAATATCAACAATACAGCAATATAAACGATAACCGCAACAAAGATTGCAACTGCAAGCGAAACTGCTATTGACATTCTTGCAGAGCCGATAATGCTTTCCATAAGGTGATATGCGCCGAATGCCGAAGCGGCACTTGCAATCGCACCGATAAGCGGTTTTACTGTTGTACCGAACAAATCGGGCTTGATTTTTGAATACTTGATAAGCAGATACATACCTACGATTGTCATAATTGCATAGGTAATCATTGAACCGACAGTTGCACCCTGAACATTGATTTCCGGAACGCTTACAAACATCCATGTAATGCCGATTTTAACAGCCATACAAACTGTGTACAGCTTCATTGGAAGATCAACCCTGCCGATACCCTGAAGCATACTGCACACAGGAGTTGACGCCGCACCAAAGATTGTTGTGACGCCCATAATCAGAAGTATTCTTCCGCCGACATCGGTAATGAGAGGATCGTTGTACACAAGGCTCATAACAGGAAAAGAAAGTGCCATCATACCGAGAGCCATCGGGAATGTAAAGAGCATTGTCAGACGGATAACGGTTTCAATTGACTTTTTAAGCTCATCCTTGTTGTCCTTTGTCCACGCACTTGTTACATTCGGCATAGCACTTGAACCGAACACCTGAGTAACAGCGGTTACAAGCTGAAGAAAAGTGAGGGCCGCCGAGTAACAGCCCCAAAGGCTGGTGTGGATTGTCTTTGTGTCGGCATAGAACATATCGGCTGTGAAATACTGACTGTACTGTGCCTGCAGAGCCTGCGGATTGGTTTCAATCATATTGAGCAACACACGCTGAACGATTACCTGATCAATAAGAGAGCCTACGCTCATAATAAGTGAACCCATTGCAACAGGAATGGCTGTTTTGAGAATCTTGTTAAAAGTTTCTCTTCTTGAACGAGCCTCAACAGAATTGCGATAATACTCTTCAGGGATTCCGTCGCCCTGAATTTTAAACTTGAGAATATAGAACACAAATGACGCGGCACTTCCGAGGGTGATGCCCATAATTGCACCTGCAACCGAGAATGAAACGATTGTCTGATAAGCCTCGGTTTGATTTGCAATGTAAAGTCCGAAAACCGTGCCTGACTCAGCATAAGAATTCATACCGAGGTGTGCAATGATGTAAGCGAGGAATGCACCGATAAAGAGCTTGATTGTTGCCTCGATAATTTCCGAAACGGCAGTCGGCATCATATTGCGCTGACCTTCATAGTATCCTCGGTAAATTGAAACAAGACAGCCGAAGAACACCGTCGGAGAAAGGCAGAGCATACCGAGCAACGAATACGGAGACTCTATAATCTGAACATAGATAAAGCTTGCACCGACAAGGATTGCAAATGAAAGGATGCCGACAATAACGAAGAATGGTATTGAAACCTTATGAATCTGCCTTACATCGTTAAATCGTTTTTGAGCTGTGCTTTCAGATACAAGTCTTGAAATTGCTATCGGCAGACCGCCTGTTGCAACAGTAAATATAACTACAAAAATTTCATAGGCATTACTGTAAAGACCAAGACCGAAAGATGCAAAATTGACGGTTTCTGTTCCGCCGGCAACGGCTTGTTCAAAAGAAACACCCGAAAAAATACCGGTAAGAATAACCTTGTCAAGAAGTCCGAAAACCTTGACAATCACCATACTTAAAGTAAGAATTGCCGCACCTTTGACAAAGGTTTGAGAAGCGTCTTTCTCGGCATTTGCAACGGCATTGTATTTTTTAGTTTTTAATTTAGACAAAAATAATCACCCATTAATAAAAATCAAAGTTCAAAGTCTTCTTTCGCATCGCCGATATCGTCAATTTTAATACCGCAGATATTGCAAAAAACAGAATTATTGGGAATTACAGCATTGCAACCGGGACATCTTCTTTTATCCGTTGCAACGGCAATATGTTCATTTACTGCATTAAGACTGTCCTTTAAATCGCTGATTTCAGACACAATAATCTTAATCTGCTGTGAATAGTCTGTGCCGTGAACCTCGGATTTATATGTAAGCGCACCGAGCTCACGAAGCTTTTTGTTAATATCGCCTCTGATTTCAGCGGCTGTTATTTTATGCTTAGACACATCATATACCGATGACGCTTTCTGCGAAACAGCAGACGCACAAGCCTTTGCATTTACTACAACATCGTCAAAAATCTCATCGAATTTTCCCATACTGATCCAACCTTTCTAAAATTTACTCGTGAGAGAATCTAATTATGAACATTATTTCCATTATGTTCAACATATGACAATTTTATTTTTTCTTTCAATCGCATATGTCGTATTATAACACTGTCGGGAGCAATTATCAACTGTGTTATTGACCATAAAACTGCATTATTCCTGACTTTCTTTGAATAAGTTCATCAAAACGGTCAATGTATTCGTACGGATATTTAAAATTGAATATTCTTTCGAGATAATCGGGATTGTTGCGTTTCAGTTTTGTAACACCGCCCGAACCGCAGGCAAGGATTGTGTGGGTTTCGTCCATAACATAAACATTGTACAGGCTTTCAAAGCCTCTTTTTGACCAGCCGACATTTTCAAGATTGCCGACCATCCTGCTCTGACGGTACATATAGTACGGAATGTACTCGTTTTGTCCGAGAATATTCTGCGTGTATGCAAGCATTTTTCTTGCATCTCTCGCTTGTTTAAGGTCAAGCGTTACTCCCTCGGTTGTAAGGCGGGACGCTCTTTTCATACAAAGCGTGTGAACCGTAATACATTCTGCATTCAGCCTGACGATTGAATCAAGTGAATTTTTAAAGCTTTCGGGAGTATCAGTCGGCAGGCCTGCAATGAGGTCTGTGTTGATATTATCAAAGCCGCATTTTCTTGCAAGCTCAAAAGCTTCAAAAAACTGCTGAGCAGTATGCTTTCTGCCGATAGTTTTCAGCACCTCATCGTTTGTTGTCTGGGGATTTATGCTGATTCGGTCAACTTTATTTTCTTTTAACGCAAAAAGTTTTGCACTGTCTATTGTGTCGGGTCGACCTGCCTCAACTGTAAATTCACGGCAGGTTGACATATCAAAGCTTTTGTTTACTGTTCTAAGCACCGTATCAAGCTGTTCGGCACTCAGAGTAGTGGGAGTACCGCCGCCGAAATATACGGTTTCAAGCCTTAAACCAAGCTTGTTTGCAATTTCGGCCGTCCGTTTAATTTCTTCGCATAATAGCTTTGTGTACGGTTCAATCAGCTTTTCAGCCCTTTCGATTGATGCCATTACAAATGAGCAATAACTGCACCTTGACGGACAAAAAGGGATTCCGACATAAAGGCTGAAAGATTCGGGTCTTGAAAGTTCAAGAATTTTTCGTTCGTTATGCTCGGTTTCCCTTGACAATGCTATTTTTTCGTTGCTGACAAAAAAGTCTTTCTCAAACTTTTTTACAGCCTGTTCTTCATTTGATTCTTCGGCAAGTCGTCTTAAAAGCTTTACGGGGCGAACTCCCGTAAGTATTCCCCACGGCTGTGTAAGTCCCGTAAAATCACAAAGAAGTTTGTACAAAAGCTGTGCCGAAACAAGCTCGTTGTCATCATCCGTAAGCTTTTTCACAGCTGTTTCGGACTTATTAAAAGAACCGATATTCACCGAAATTGTGATTTTATCCGAAACCTCCGTATAGATATACGGAGGCTGTGGTTCAGAAAAATCTCTTATTACCGTTATTTTTTCATTTGGAAAGAAAAGCCTTGTAAGATTTTCAAGTTCAAAATGAAAATTGTGATTTTTTACATATAAATTCATATTAAAGAATCCTCATCAGCGGATTATATTTTCTCTCGTGGTCAAGAGTTGTTGTCGGTCCGTGTCCGGGAATCACACGGTAGTCGCCCTCAAGATTTTTAAGCTTTTTGATTGACTTTGCCATTTCGGCATCGTCACCCGTGGGCAGGTCTGTTCTGCCGTATGATTCGCAGAAAAGAGTATCTCCCGAAATAATTGTGTCATCAAAAATATATGAACCGCAACCGCTTGTATGTCCAGGTGTGGTGATATATTTGATTTCAGTGTTGCCGAGCATAAATTTGTCACCGTCTTTAAGCAGAATATCGGCTGAAAACGGTTTGAGTGAAAGTCTGTGCTTTTCGGTAAGATTGAGTGCAGGATTGCTGAGAAATTCGTTGTTTTTCTCTCCCGTAACAATCTTAGCGTCAAACTTTTCGGCAAGCTGTTTTGCATAGCTTATGTGGTCGTAGTGACCGTGTGTAAGAATTACATATTCAAGCTTTCCGCCGTTTTTCTCAATTTCGGAATTGAGTTCTTCATTCGGTGCGCCCGGATCGGTTACAGCCATTTTGCCTGTTTTTCTGTCTGTAAGCAGACAACAGTTTGTCATAAGAACCGTAACATTAAAAATTTTTACATCTATCATATTTTCAAATCCTTTGTGTTGATTTCAATAGTAACGGGACCGTCATTCACAAGAGAAACCTTCATATCCGCACCGAAAATTCCCTTTTCAACACGCTCAATTCCGTTATCGTGCATTTTTTTGCAGAAATATTCATAGAGAGGATTGGCTGTGTCGGGTCTTGCTGCAGCCATAAAGTTTGGCCGTCTGCCGTGAGAACAGTCTGCACAAAGGGTAAAATTTGAAATTACAAGCACCGAACCGTTTACATCGGCAAGAGCAAGATTCATTTTATCATTTTCATCTGTAAAAATTCTCAGCCCTGCAATTTTTGTGGCAAGTGCGTCCGCCTCTTTTTCGGTGTCGCCGTTTTCAACTCCGAGAAGAATAAGAAAACCCGTACCGATTTCGCCCACGGTTTTTGAATCGACCTCAACCTTAGCCTCGGTAACTCTCTGTAAAATTGCTTTCATAAATTATAACCCCAATTACAGTCTTTTTACTTCAATTGTTCCGTTGATGTCGGAAAGCTTTGAAATTACACCGCGAAGGTGATTTCTGCCCATAACATCAATTGTTGCCGTAACTACGGCAAGTCCGTTGCCCGCTTCTCTTGAATTTAGAGAGTGTATAAAAATGTGCATATCCGAAAGCTTGATTGTAACATCTGCAAGAAGTCCTGTTCTGTCGGTTGCGGTAATCTGGAGCGTACTTCTGAATGCCTCTCCGACCTCGTCCTCCCAGTAACAGCTTACCCATCTTTCAGGTTCTTCACTCTTGCTGATATCTTTCGGCACATTTGTGCAATGTCTTTTGTGAATTGAAACGCCGTAGCCCCTTGTAATATAGCCGATGATATCGTCACCCGGCAGAGGATTGCAGCACTTTGAGAATTTTACAAGAACATCGTCAGCACCCTCAATTACAACGCCTGCGGATGCCTTCGGTCGCTTTACAGGTGCTTGCGGAACATCAATTTCTTCAATATCGGACGCATATGCTTTCTGATATTCCTCTTTGAGCCTTGGCATTATCTTCCAAAGCTGAATACCGCCGTAGCCTACTGCGGCATAGAAATCATCCATGGAATTATACTGTTTTTTAATCATCAGCTTTTGAAGAAACTCGGGATATTCTTCCTCGGAAAGATTGATTCCGTGACGCTTAAATTCCTTGTCAAGCATCTGCCTGCCTTCAACAATATTCTCATCACGCTTTTCATGTTTGTACCATGAACGGATTTTTGATTTTGCCGACGCAGTCTTACAGATATCAACCCATGCCCTGTTTGGGTGTTCCTCTTTCTGGGTGATAATTTCACAGATATCGCCTGTTTTAAGCTTATAGTCAATAGGAACGATTTTTCCGTTAATTTTAGCGCCGACCATTCTGTGACCTACCTGTGTGTGAATAAGATAAGCCATATCAATCGGAGTTGAGCCCTGCGGAAGATTAAAAACATCACCTCTCGGACTGAACACATAAACATCGTTTTCCGTAAAATCGTTTCTGATATTCTTTGCGATATCGGTAACATCTTCAGCCTCAAGCTGATCAAGAATCATATCCTTGACCTTTTTGATGTTCTCCTCCATTTTGTCATTATTTTTGCCGCCTGCACCCATTCCAAGCTTATACTTCCAATGGGCGGCAATTCCGTATTCGGCGGTGTAATGCATTTCCCATGTTCTTATCTGAATTTCAAAAGGAATTGCGTTTTTGTCGAGTACGGTTGTATGGAGCGACTGGTACATATTCGGCTTAGGCATTGATATATAGTCCTTAAAGCGGTTAGGAATAGGCTTGAATATATCATGAACTACACCGAGAACATTGTAGCAGTCGGATACTGTGTCAACGATTACACGCACGGCAAAAATGTCAAAAATCTGATCCATTGTTTTGCCCTGCATATATGTTTTGCGGTAAATACTGTTAATACTTTTAACTCTGCCGCTGATATAAACACCGGGAATTATACCCTCGGTTTTTGCAAGAATCTGAGTCTTGATGGATTCAATAAATTTGTCACGGTCCTCCTCCGTCATAAGAAGGTCGTCTTCGATTTCCTTATAACCGATTGGATCAAGGTACTGGAGAGAACGATCCTCAAGCTCATCTTTTATTGTTTTGATACCGAGCCGATGAGCAATCGGAGCAAACACCTGCATATTTTCAAGTGATTTATCTCTCCTCTTTTGTTCGGGCATACAGTTCATTGTACGCATATTGTGAAGCCTGTCGGCAAGCTTAATGATAATTACACGGATATCATCAGCCATTGCGATAAGCATTTTTCTTATATTTTCGGCTTGTTGCTGTTCACGGGTTGAGTACGGAATTTTTGAAATTTTTGTAACGCCGTCAATCAGCTTAGCAACATCGTGACCGAAAAGTTTTGTAACCTCTTCAAGTGTTACTCCTGTGTCCTCAACAGTATCATGCAGCAACGCACCGCAGACGGAATCGGTATCCATACCGAGCTCTGCAACAATACAGGCTACTGAAACGGGATGAAGAATGTACGGAATTCCCGATACTCTGCGCTGGTCACCGTGAGCTTTTTCGGCAAATTTATATGCCTTTTCGATTTTATCCATATCGTAAGTGTTGGCAGCAGATGCGGAAAGAATCTTTTTCAGTTCCGTAAAATCCTGATAATGTGCAACATTTGAAAATTTTCCCATCAAAATACCTCTCTTAATTTCCTGATAATCGGAGCAGACTCAAGAGAAACCTTGCCGTTTACAGGCAGAACGGATATTCCGGAGGTTTTCATTCCGTCTGAAAATTCTATAAGACCGAGTTCTCTCATAGCCTCAAGGATTACTTTAATTTTACCAAAAGACAGCCTGTTGTCAAGCATATGAGGCAAAATTGCGGTATCAAAGGCATACCCACTGCTATTTTTTAAATATCTGTAAAGCAAGGCAAAATCATTTCTGTCAGGCATTAAATCGGAAAGCTGTGAGCTGTTAAGCTGTTTTCCTCTGCAAAAATCCTCGTAGTTTGTACGGCTGTCAAGGAGCTTTTCGGTATCGCAGTCCGATGATTTAATATTTCTGACAATCACGGAAACAGACACATTTCCGTTAAACTCATTGCGGTCAAGATTTACCGCAAGGTCGAGCGTTTCACCGATTTTATACGGAAATTCTTCGGTTGAAGTGAAAAACTTCATAGCTGTAATCTGTGTGTTGCCGCGTGACAGCGTAAGTCTTAGGTGCTTATTGCCCGAAAGCGGAGTAATATTTCTCAGAGTCATATTATACAAACCGAAAACAGGTGTCGGATTGCCGGCACCGTAGGGCTGCATAAGCGAAAGAGAATCTAATAAATCAAGATTTATGTACGCAGGGTTAAGTTTGCAATCAATGTTGATTTTATCGTAGGGCATCTTACCGAAATTATCGGCAAATTCGTTTATTTTTTGGCGGAAAGCAGGTATATTTTCGGTATCAAGAGAAAGTCCGACCGCCATTGGATGACCGCCTCTGTGTGTAAGCAGGTCTGAGCAAGCAAAAACAGCGTCACAAAGGGGAAATCCCTCAACGCTTCTGCCTGAACCCTTTGCAGTACCGCCAAGCTTTGAAATGACAATTGCAGGCTTGCCATAAGCCTCTTTAACCTTTGCGGCAATGAGTCCGATCACACCCTGATGCCAGTTTTCGCCGTCAATAACAATAATTTTATCATTGACAAGCGACGGCTTTCTGCGGATAATTTCATCAATTTTTTCAAGAATGTCACGCTCAATCTCCTGCCTTTCGGAGTTGTCACAGCAAAGCTGAGATGAGATTTCATCGGCTTCCTCATAATCTTCCGTAAGAAGGAGCGATACTGATTTTTCGGACAAGCCGAGTCGGCCTGCCGCATTGATTCTCGGAACGATTGTAAACGACACATTAGTTGAAGATATTGCTTTGCCTGTAAGTCCGGAGTCTTTGATAAGTGCCTGCAATCCCGGACGGTCGGTATTTGTAATGCTTTCAAGTCCGTGCTTGACAAACACTCGGTTTTCATCCTTCAACTCAACAACATCACCGATTGTGCCGATGCTCAAAAGATCCGAATAGTTCTCAAGCAGGGTTGTTGTGTCACAGTACTCTCCCTCAAGAGCCATAATCAGCTTAAAGGCAACACCGACACCCGAAAGATTTTTAAACCTGCTTTTGCAGTCCCTTCTGTGCAAGTCAACTACGGCACAAGCCTTCGGCAACTCGCCTGACGGCATATGGTGGTCTGTTATAACCGTGTCAATTCCGAGTGAGCTTGCGTATTCAACCTCCTGTGCTGCCGCAATTCCGTTATCAACGGTAATTATGAGCTTTATTCCACGCTCGTTGAGCTTGTCAACAGCGTTTTTATTCATTCCGTAGCCCTCTGTTTCACGGGACGGAATATAGTACATTGCGTTTGCATCAATTGTTTCAAGGTAAGAATACAAAAGTGCTGTTGAGGTGACACCATCGGCGTCATAATCGCCGTAAACACAAATCGGTTCACCGCAATCAAGCGCCTTGTTAATGCGTTCAACAGCCTTATCCATATCTTTTATTTCAAACGGATCGGCAATGAAAGAATCGTTGTAAAGAAAGCTTTCAATTTCATCCTTCGTTGTAATATTCCGTATCTGGAGCAGCATTGCAACAATTGCAGGCAGCTCATAGCGGGACTGAATCTCCCCCGCCTTAGTTTTATCAAGTTTTGCAACCGACCACAGCTTCAAAATGCCGCTCCCTTTCGTTTGTATAGTTTAATAAATTATTCACCAAAGAATCCGTTATTGCTTAATTCGTTCCATTTAAGATACATATCTTTGTAGTTATCCTTAATAAATTCACGAATAATTCTTACTTCTCTTTCAGAGATGATTCCCTGTCTTTCAACAGTTGTGTCACCGTTACTTTTAACAAAAAACTTAGCTGAACCAGATTCAGTAAGTTTCTTATCACTTGCATGGACATGCATAGCCTCAATAATACAATGTGCGGTATAATAGAGATAGTAACCGCATACTTTAAATTCATAATATTTAGGCACGGCTACACCTCCATATATTTTTTGTTTTTATTATAATAATCAAATACAATCTGAATTTCTATATCATCCATACTTGTTTCAATTACTTCCTGATTATAATCAAATACGAGTGCTTTATTAAGGCGATTCAAATTTAAAACCCTGATGTAATCTCCTGATTTTGTAAACGCATAACCGTTTATAATCAAATCAGCATTGTCAGCAATTGTCTTAAAATCAATCATAACTGATTCTCACTTTCTCTATCTGTTTTAAAAATTCATCAGGATCAATATACAGATTTTCAAGAATCGGCACTAAATCTATATATTCCTCTTCTTCGGGAAGTCCTTTATATTTTGCTGTCACTGCAATATAACCGTTTTCCCATTCAAGTATTTTTGTATATCTTTCGAGTTTTGATGAAGTTCTGAATCTGATAACATAGCCGTTAAAGCTGAATAGTGTATAATTTCCGTTACTGCTTAATATTGCTTCATTCGTCATATTCGTTACTCCTTTCAAAATCAGTTATTATACTTTTCAAGCATTGATTCTGCGTGTTTAAGTGCGGCATCGGTTATATCAACACCGCCGATTATTCGTGCAAGTTCGCCTGCTCTGCCGTTATGGTCAAGGAGGGTTACATTTGTAAATGTTCTTCCTTTTTCAACCTGTTTGCGGATAAGATAGTGATAATCCGCAAGAGCTGCGATTTGTGCCTGGTGTGTCACGCAGAGAACCTGACTGCTTTTGCTGACTTCACGCAGTTTTAAGCCGACCTTTTCTGCCGCTGAACCCGAAATACCTGTGTCAACCTCATCAAAAATGAGAGTATCAACCGTATCCGTGCTTGCAAGAACTGTTTTAATTGCAAGCATCATTCTTGAAAGCTCACCGCCCGATGCGATTTTTGCAACAGGGCGAGGTGTTTCACCCGGGTTTGCGGAGATGAGCAGTTCCATTTTATCCGTACCCTTTGAATTTGGTTCGCACTTTTCAAAGTACGGAACAAGCTCAACATTCGGCATATTCAAAAATGCCATTTCGGATTTTACTTTTGTTGCAAAGGTTTTTGCGGTTTTTCTGCGCAGAGTACCGAGTTTTTCGGCAGCCGCAAGCATTTTTTCTTCGCTTTCTCTGCATTTTTCCGCAAGCTCGTCACGGTTGCGGTCATAGTTCATAAGTTCGTCAAGTCTTGCCTGATATTTTTCGGCAAGATCCGAAAGCTCGTCTGACGGACAATTATATTTTCTTGTAAGACGGTTGATAAGGTCAAGCCTTTCTTCAACTTCTTCAAGCCTTTGTGGATCGGATTCAAGCGAATCAATAGCGTCGGAGATGCTGTCGCAACAATCCTTTAAATTGTAATATGCGTCTGTAAGCGTATTTGCAATTTCTTCATATTCAGCATTATATGATGACGCTTTTTGAAGGGCAGTTGATGCAGAATCGACCGATTCAAGACCGCCGCCATAGTTTTCGTCACCGTCAAGAGCCATTTTAGCATCATTGAGCAGAGAAAAGATTTTCTCAAAGCTCATAAGCGCTGTTCTTTCGCTCTCAAGTTCCTGTTCTTCGCCCTGCTTAACATCGGATTCTGTGAGTTCATTTACCTGATATGAAAGTAAATCAATTTCTTTCAATCTTTCACTTTCGTCCGAATCGGCTGAATTTAATTTCTTTTTGAGAATTTTATATTCATCATAACATTTTTTATAATCAGTCAAAAGCTTTTCACAACCGCCGAAACGGTCAATATAATCAATATGAGTTTCGGAAGAGAAAAGTTCGTAGCTTTCGTGCTGACCGTGAATGTTTATAAGATGCTTTGAGAGTTCCTTGAGCATTGAAACCGTTGCAGGCTTTCCGTTGATTTTACAACTGCTCTTGCCGTTTCTGTTGAGAGTTCTCTGCAAAATGAGCATTCCCTCGTCATCGGAAAAGCCGAGTTCATCAAGCTTTTCAACAATGCTTTGGTTAATATCGTCAAATTGGGCGCTTACAAAGGCTGAATCAGCCTCGGTGCGGATAATTTCCTTTGATGTACGCTGTCCCATAATTGCGTTGATTGCGTCAATTATTATACTTTTACCTGCACCTGTTTCACCTGTGAGGACATTAAGACCGTTTTCAAAATCTATTGAAGTTTTTTCAATCACGGCAATGTTTTCTATATATAAAGTTCTGAGCATTTCAATCAGTCCTGTCAAATTAGCTTTTTGAGTTCTTCGGTAAGCGACACAGCAAGGTCGGCTGTTCGGCAGGCAATGAAGATTGTATCGTCACCTGCAATTGTTCCGACAACAGACGGATAGTCGGCAGAATCGAGTGCGGCACAAACTGCCTGAGCCATACCGCTGAGAGTTTTTATTACAACAAGATTTTGCGCAACATCAATTGAATCTACCGAAGTGCTGAAAAGATTTGAAAAATTGGTACGGATATCGGTTGAACTGCGAGATGCAGAAACATAGCGGTATTTGCCGTCACTTCCGAGAGTTTTAACAAGGCGTAAATCCTTGATATCTCTTGAAATTGTAGCCTGCGTTGCCTTGAAACCTTCCTCACGAAGTCGAGTGAGCAGTTCATCCTGTGTTTCAATCGGATGTTCGGCTATAATATCAAGAATTCGTGCGTGTCGCCCTGTTTTCATCAGAAATCCCTCTCTTTCAGTTTTTCATTGAGCAGCTTATAAAAATTGCGGTTGTGGAGTAACGCAAGTTTAAGCTTTAAATCGGATTTGCGGATTACAACCCTGTCGGTTGCAAGTATCGGAACATTCTTTTCACCGTCAATTGTCAGCACGCAACAGCATTCTTCGGGGATTTTAACATGAACCGAAAGCTCCGATTCTCCGCTGAAAAGTACGGAACGGGAAAATAACGAGTGCGGACAAACAGGAGTCATAAGAATACATTCCATTTTCGGCGCGAGGATAGGTCCGCCTGCTGACAATGAATAAGCGGTTGAGCCTGTCGGAGTTGCAAAGAGCAAACCGTCTGCTCTGTATTTTGAAATTTCGTCACCGTCAAGACTCAGGTGCAAATCAATTGTTTTTGAAAGCTGACCTCTTGCGACAACGGCATCGTTTACTGCAAGATAGTGCTTTGAGCCGTCCTCTTTTATGACCTCAACATCAAGCAAAATTCTCTCTTCTGTTGCGTAATCGCCCGTAAGAAGTCGTTCAAGCTGTTCATATTCGTGCGGTTCAACATCTGCGGCAAAACCAAGTCTGCCGACATTCACACCGATAAGCTGTTTATCGGCTTTTGCGGCATATTTTGCGGCATGGATAATCGTTCCGTCACCGCCTACCGTAATCGCCATATCGCAGTATTCAAAAAGCTCCGTAATGTTTTTTGAATAATGAATGTGGATTCCCTTAAAATACTGACTGCATTCCTCAATCATAGCAATTTCTGCATTTTTATCAAGAAGAAAAAGAGAAATCTTTTTTGCATATTTAATTGCTCTTTCTTTTGAAAGATTGACCACTAATGCAAATTTCATAAAAACACCTGCTCATTTTTTATCAAGAGCGGCATGTGAATTTTCAACAAGCTGCTCGGGTGTTACATCTGTGTATGATTTTGGATCGTCGCTTTTGCGAAGGTGGATAAGGTATTCTATATTGCCCTCGGGACCTTTGATTGGCGAATAGTCGAGATTAAGTACATCAAAGCCGTTTTCAAGGCAGAAATCAAATATTTTTCTGACAACCTCCACATGGACGGCAGGATCACGAACTACGCCCTTTTTGCCCACCTTTTCCCTGCCTGCCTCAAACTGCGGTTTGATTAGGCAGACCGCCTGTGCGTTTTCGCTCATAAGCTGTCTTGCAACAGGCAGAATCAGCTTTAATGAAATGAACGAAACATCAACCGAGAAAAAGTCGATTTCATCGGGAACCTGCTCCCTTGTAACCTTTCTCATATTGGTGCGTTCAAGGTTGACAACACTGGGGTCGTTGCGAAGCTTCCATGCAAGCTGTCCATAGCCGACATCAATTGAATACACCTTTTTTGCTCCGTTTTGGAGCATACAGTCGGTAAAGCCGCCCGTTGACGCACCGATATCCATTGTTATCTTATCTTTTAAATCAAAGTCAAAATTGTCTATGGCCTTTTCAAGCTTTAAACCGCCACGGCTGACATATTTCTGTGTGTTGCCCCTTACTTCAATTTTAACATTTTCATCATAAGAAGTTCCGCACTTGTCGGCTTTCTGATTGTCAACATAAACCTGTCCCGACATTATAATCGCCTTAGCCTTTTCACGGCTGTCGGTAAAGCCCTTTTCATATACAAGAATATCAAGTCTTTTTTTCATCCTAATTCTTTTCCTTTAAATTTTTGGTAATGGTGTTCACCATTCCGTCATCATCGAGTTTCAGTTCATGAAGAGCCTCGCTGACAGACATCTGCTTGACAAATTTGTCATTTATAGCCTTTATATGATAATCTCCGCAGAACTGTGTGCAACAGAGTAAATCGGAGAAATTTCTCGCAATGCCTCCGTTTTTGATTCCCTCTTCAAAGAACCACACATTTTCAAAAGCAGCCGCAAAATCAACGGCATTTTCATCAATCGGTTTAATTCTGCAAAGTTTTAATATGCAAATCTCAATACCCTGTTTTGCAAGAGTTTCCTTAGCCTTGCAGGCGTAAGAGAAAAGTCTGCCGTATGTGATAAGAAGATTTTTACAATTCGGATTTCCGTAAATATCGTAAGAAAGATTTTCTTCACCGAAATCATCGGGTTTGTAAAGCTCTCCGCCGCGAGGATAACGCACAACGGCAAGGCTGTCACAAATGTAGATTGCAGTTGAAAGAGATTTTCTCATACCGTCAAAATACGCAGGAGAGAAAATTGTTGTGTTCGGAATGGTGTTGAGTATCGAAACATCAAACACACCCTGATGAGTTTCACCGTCATCGCCTACAATTCCCGAACGGTCAACACCGATTACAAGGTGAAGCTTTCCGAGAGCCGCGTCGTGCAAAAGCTGGTCATAGGCTCTCTGGAGAAACGTTGAATACACGGCAAAAACAGGACGCATACCTTTTGCGGCAAGTCCGCATCCAAAGGTTACTGCGTGCTCTTCTGCAATACCTACATCAAAAAATCTTTCTTTATAAAGCTTTGAAAATTCGGTAAGCCCCGTACCTCCCGACATTGCGGCTGTGATTGCACAAATCTTTTTATCGTCTTCGGCAAGCTCACACATAGTCTTTCCGAACTCAGCCGAAAACCCCCTGTGGCTTGAAAGAGGCTCGCCGGAATCAATATCAAACTGACCGATTCCGTGAAATCCGCCCGGATTGTCCTCGGCAGGCTGATAACCTTTTCCTTTTTTGGTGACAACATGAACAAGAACGGGAGAGTTCACCTTTTTGGCACACTCAAATGCATTTTCAAGCTCATCAATGTTATGACCGTCAATAGGTCCGAGATAGGTAAAACCGAAGCAGTCAAAAAGAGTGTTTTTGTACACAAGATTTTTAAGTTTTGATTTTCCTCCCTGCAAAAATCTTTTAAGCGGTTTTCCGATAAGCGGAATGTGTGAAAGAATTTTTTCCGTAATTTTCTTGACTCGCATATACCACGGCTGAATTCTTACCGTTGTGAGGTAGCGAGACAATGCGCCTACATTCGGTGAAATGGACATTTTGTTATCATTGAGAACAACAATAAAGTTCTTGTTGAATCTGCCTGAGTTGTTCATTCCCTCAAAAGCAAGTCCACCCGTAAATGAACCGTCACCGATTACGGCAACTGTGTAGCTTTGGTCGCCCATAAGGTGTTTTGCTCTTGCAATTCCGTATGCGGCTGATATTGATGTACTGCTGTGACCGGTGTTAAAATCGTCGTATTTGCTCTCTGCACGCTTCGGAAAGCCTGAAATTCCGCCTTTTTTGCGGATTGTGTCAAACTGCTCATAGCGTCCCGTCAACAGCTTGTGGGTATATGCCTGATGTCCGACATCCCATACAATGCTGTCTTTCGGAAAGTTAAAGCTTCGCTCAAGAGCAACCGTAAGCTCAACAACGCCAAGGTTAGGCGAAAGGTGTCCGCCGTTTACAGATACAGTTTCAACAAGCTTCTCTCTTATTTCGGTACACAGGCTTTCAAGCTGTTCGCCGTTAAGCTTTTTGACATCATGCGGTGATTTAATTTTAGAAAGCAGTTCATACTCACCCATAATTCATTTCCTATCCGTATAATCAAAATTACTTAACAGAGTTATTTATTTCTTTTTGCAAGTTTATATGCAAAATCTTCAAGCTCTGTTGTATCACCGTCAAAGCCCTGCAGCGCATTGACGGCCTTTTTGGTAAGTTCATCAACAAGTTCTCTGCACTTTTCAATTCCGAGAAGTGAAACATAGGTTGACTTGCTGTTTTCTGCGTCACTGCCTACAGGCTTGCCGAGTTCCTCATCAGATGAGGTTACATCAAGAATATCGTCCTGAATTTGGAATGCAATGCCGATGCACTCGCCAAATTCAGAGGCGGCTTTGATTTGCTTATCGTTTGCGCCTGCACTTATACAGCCAAGCTCGCAGGCTGCTTTTATAAGACAGGCTGTTTTTTTGTAATCCATTTCACGAAGGACTTCAATCGGAGCGTTCGTATTTTCACTCATAAGGTCAATAACCTGACCGCCTATCATTCCTGTCGCACCTGCGTATTTTGAAAGCACGGAAACACCTCTGCAGCAAGCAGGAGTTCCGCAGATTTTTACTGTCTTTTCATTTGTAAGGGTTTCAAAAGCAAGCGTTAAAAGTGCGTCGCCGGCAAGCAAAGCTATATTCTCACCGAATACCTTGTGGTTTGACGGCTTGCCTCTTCTGAGGTCATCGTTGTCCATACACGGCAAATCATCGTGAATGAGAGAATATGTGTGAATCATTTCAACCGCACAGGCAAATGCCGTTGCAGACTCTTCACTTCCGCCGCAAAGACTGTTAAACGAAAACACAAGGTACGGACGGACACGCTTTCCGCCTGCCTCAAGGCTGTAAGCCATTGCGTCAATCAGCTTTTTTTCACGGCAATCTGTACTCGGAAGATAGTTTGTTAAAGCATTTTCGGTTATCTTTGCATAATCCTTACTCATTGTCATCACCCTTTGAAAGCTTTGAAATTTTCTCGTTTATATCAATAATCTTACCCTTGCATTGCTCAAGCTGTTTCATACAAAAAGCAAGAAGCTCACACGCTTTTGCATACTCCTCCATTGTCTGTTCAAGAGTAAGCTCTCCGCTCTCCATTTTTGAAACTGATTTTTCAAGCAGTTCATTTGCCTGTTCAAAAGTTATATTTTTATTTTCCATTAGTTTTTACCTCTGTACCTGCATATTCAAGCAGTCTTTGCATACGGTGATTTGCACCGCTTCGGCTGATTGGGGTTGAAAGATTCTGTCCCAAGTCACGAAGTGACATATCAGGATTTTCAAGCCTTAAATATGCAATTTCCCGCAAATCTTCCGGCAGAGAATCAATTCCGACCGTCCTCTTGATATGCTCGATTGCATCAAGCTGTTTTGCCGACGCCGTTGCGATTTTTCCGATGTTTGCCACCTCACCGTTGATTCTGCGGTTTACATTGTTTCGAACCTGTTTTATCGCCTTTGTCCCCATAATCTCCATTGCTCTTATCGGAGCGCCTATGTAGGTGAGCAAATCGCAAATCTGCTCACTTTCTTTGAAATAAACGATATAACTGCCGCTGCGAACAACTGTTTTCGGAGCGAGAGTACATTCGGTTATTTCGGAAAGCACCTTGCACAAATCCTGAGAAAGGTTTTTGTGAGGAACGCAAAATTCGAGGTGATAGCTTTTCATCGGATCGGATATTGAGCCACAGCTTAGAAAAACACCTCTCAAAAATGATTGTGTAAGCTCTTCGCTTGAAAGATTTGCCCTGTTTACGCGCAGAGTAACCTGACCGTAAATATGTCCGAAATCCTCAAAAATACGCTTGCAATCGTTTTCGTCAATCACGATTATTTTGTAAAGGCGGCTGTCGCTTGATTTTGTTCTCAACGCCGATTGTTTTTCGATTATCGGCATATATAAATTCTGTAAAAGAAATATAAGGCGGTTTCCCGCATAATTGCTTTCTGTTGTAAAGGTTATTTTTTTTGATGAAAAATTTCTGCTGAACAAAAGCATTCCGTAAAGCTCTGCTTTGAGAGCTTCACGGTCGAACTGTTCAACCGAACAAATTTCTTTTTTTACATCCGAGGAAAATGACATCTCTGCACCTTACCTGTCAATATCTCTGTGCTGAATAACGCACTTATAGCCTTTCTCATGAAAGTGAGCGTTAAGCTGCATGGCAATTGTAACGCTTCTGTGTTTACCGCCTGTACAGCCGATGCCGACAACAAGCTCGCTCTTGCCCTCTTTGAGATAAAGCGGAACCGAAAAATCGAGCATACTCAAAAGTCGCTTTAAGAACTCGCTTGTTTCATCGCTTTCAAGAACATAGTCGCGCACCTTTTTGTCAAGCCCTGTAAGATGTTTGAGTTCGGGAATGTAAAAAGGATTAGGCAGACAACGCACATCCATAATAAGGTCAGCCTCAAGCGGAATTCCGTATTTGAACCCGAACGACATAAATGTCAGCGTAATGCTTTGTGAAGTGTCCTCCATAAACATTGACATAATTCGCTCTCGGAGCTGTTTGTTTGACATATATGTAGTGTCAATGTTATAATCGGCTGTTCTTTTAACAGGCAAAAGAAGCTCCCTTTCAAGCTCAACGGCAGACAGTACCGAACCGTCCTTGAGTTTTTCCGAAAGAGGATGTCTTCTTCTTGTTTCCTTATAACGAACAACGAGCCTGTCCGTCATTGCGTCAAAGAACAATACTTTTACATTTTCATAGCGTTTTTTAAAGCGTTCAATCTGAGAACACATTTCCTCAAATTTTTCGTTGCCTCTTACATCAACAACCACTGCAACTCTTTTCATTGAATCATCTTCAGATTTAAGGCAAAGATCGTAGAGTGTTGACAGCAAGCTTGACGGAAGATTGTCAACGCAGTAGTAGCCGATGTCTTCAAGCACATGCAAAGCACCTGTTTTGCCTGCACCCGACATTCCTGTAATGATTACAAATTCCATAAAATTACACCTTTTTGATTAAAGAAAAATAAGTTCACATTCAAGCTTGTAACCTGTTTCATCTTCAACAGTTTTCTGAATTTCAGACACAAGCTGTTTTACATCATTTGCCGTAGCCTTCGATTTGTTAATAATAAAGCCTGCGTGTTTTTCGCTGACCTGAGCACCGCCGACTGTTTTGCCCTTGAGTCCGCATTGCTCAATGAGCGCACCTGCAAATGCACCCTCGGGTCTTTTGAACACACTGCCGGCGCTCGGATATTCAAGCGGCTGTTTTGCCGAACGGCGGTTCATATAATCGTTCATTCTGTTCTGAATTTCTTCGGGATCATCTTTTTTAAGTTTGAAAACAGCGCCTGTAATTATGCAGCCGTTTTTGCGGTAAACGCTTGTTCTGTATCCAAACTCAAGATTCTCCGCTTCTATTCTGCCGATGTCACCGCTGTTTGTAATATGAGAAACGCTGTAAACAACATCTTTCATTTCACCGCCATATGCGCCTGCGTTCATAAACACAGCACCGCCGACTGTTCCCGGAATTCCCCATGCAAATTCAAGTCCCGAAAGTCCGCATTTTTGGGCAAACTTACAAAGACTTCCCAAAGCCGCACCGGCTCCGCAATAGATTGTTGTGTCGTCAATCAATGAAATGTTTCTGAAATCACCGTCAAGACGGAGAACAGTGCCGTGGATTCCCTCATCGGGAACAAGAACATTACTGCCGTTGCCGAGAAGAATATACTTCTCCTTACAGGCATCGCATTCCTTTAAAATTTTCATCAGCTGAGAAAGATTCGTTACCTTTATGTAAACATCCGCTTTTCCGCCGATTTTAAATGAAGTGTGTCTGCTCATCGGTTCAAACCGTCTTGCATCACAGTCAAGCTTTTGAGCATAATTATATATAATATCGGTAGTGTCCATTCAATTACCCTCCGTTGTTAGTTTAGAATATGAAATTTCTGTTCCCTGCATTCCGTTACAAAGCGGAATTATTCCCATGTATCAACAATAACCTTTGGTGACGGCGGAAGATCCTCAACAGCCATTCCGAGATTTTTAAGAAGTTCTCTTGCGGCATTATAACCCATTTTCTTCTGTCTGTTATTCATTGCGGCAACCTCGATAATTACAGCAAGGTTACGGCCGGGCTTTACGGGAATTGTCAAAGTAGGCACTTCTATTCCGAGAATCTTCATATATTCGTTGTCAAGTCCCATTCTGTCATAAACCTTTGAGCTGTCCCATTGCTCAAGGTTGATTACCATATCAATCTTTTCCTGCAGTTTGATTGCGCCCATACCGAAAAGCTTTCTGGCGTTGATAATTCCGATACCCCGAAGCTCAATGAAGTGACGGATATTTTCGGGAGACTGACCGTAGAGAGTTGTCAGAGAAGTTCTTCTGATTTCAACGGCATCGTCGGCAACAAGACGGTGACCACGCTTGATAAGCTCAATTGCGGTTTCACTCTTACCGACACCGCTGTCGCCCGTAAGCAGACAGCCTTCGCCGTATACTTCAACAAGAACGCCGTGACGGGTGATTCTCGGAGCAAGCTCTTTGTTAAGGTACTGTACAAGTGACGCAGTGAGATCCGATGTACTCTGCGGGGTGCTGAAAATTGACACCTTGTGCAGTTTTGCACTCTCGAGAATCGCGTTTGAAGGTTCAATGTCGCGGCAGATTATAACTGCAGGCGGTCCAAAGCTGAAAATGGAGTCAATAACCATTTTCTGAGCCTCGGGACCGTAACGGCCGAGATACGAGAACTCCGTGTTGCCGAGAACCTGAATTCGCTTGTTGTCAAAGAATTCAAGATAACCCGTAAGTTCAAGTCCCGGTCTGTTGATTTCAACAGTCGATATGTTAGTTTCCTTGTAATTTTCAGCGACATAAACTTCGGTGAGGTTCAATGCTTCTGCAATTTGCGACAGCGGAACAGAAAATTCAACAGACATAAATCATCGTCCTATCCTAAATATTTATTACCCTTATTAAAGCGGTGCAATGTTCCTGCCTCAAAATCGGCGAACATTCGCAATAAGTATTATATACTTATTGCTATTATACACCATAACGCTGTCTTGATAAAGTCTTTTTGTGAATTATTTTTCAATTTTAAATAAAATTTTCTCATTTTTATGTTACTATTTTAACAATGTCTGCTTTTAATTCTTTTTCGGAACTAATATAACAAATACTCAAATAGCCGTTATTTTTACCCTTAAAATTATTAAATATGGATAAAGATGTCACCGAAAGCTCTTTTTCATTATTCTTTAAATGAACAATGTGTTCTTTTACTTTTCTTAATGCCTCTTTATCTTTTGAAAAAAGTTGCAATGTTTTTGTATCCGAAAAGGCTGCATAAGTTAAAGGTGAAATTTTGCTTGCTTTTGAAATATAATTTATATCTGTTTTGAGATTTTTTTCTCCGAGATTTGAGTCTATAAGATACAATTCAAGCTTTGAAAGCGTAAGCATTGGGATATAGGCTTTCTTTGCCAATATTACGGCTTTTTCAAGGCTGTCAGCCTCAACCGAAACACTTTGCACATCTTCGCAGTTCTTCAGCAGATAGAAATTATATACGGTTTTGCCGGATTTATTTTCAGCGGTAACAGTCTGTACCAGTGATGAGGTGTCAATTCGGTTTGAATTTGTACAGCCGCCTAAAATCAGAACAATTGCCATAATCGGCAGTAAAAATATTTTTTTAATCATACAGCTTTCTCCTATACGCAAAAAGACAGATTGCCGGAATCAGAAGTGCGGAAATAAAATTGAGTGCAGTCAGAAAAATATTGTTCAACAATAATTCTTTTACAGCATTATAACTATCTGCACAAACAAACAAAACAAACATTATAAAAGCTATTATCGAAACAAAAACAAGCGTTCTTTTTGAAGATGTATTTACAATGCAGTTTGAAACGCTGATGAGAACCGCTGATACAAAAACAAATACACAAGCTGTTACAGCGGCAAGATAAAAGCTGTCAAAGCCCTTCATATCACCGAAATAAGCGGTTTTTGACAATAGCTGAACAGAATACGGTTGTTGTGCCGAATATGCACCCGTTACAAAATCGGTGAAAAACAAAGTTAACATTAATGTGCCGAATATAATAAGAGTTGTAATTACAGGTTGTTTTATCGACAGATTTTTGGTGCTTGTGGAATTGAATCCAAAAATTACAGGCAGAAACGCAAAGATTAAACAGTCTGCAGCATTGCTCCGAATATTTGAAAAATCGGGTGTTACAAAGGTGCTGTTCGGTGCAAATTCAAAAGATTTTATATTGCCGAAAAATATCACTGCAAATGCAATTATAAGAAACGCAAACACAAAAATGCTGACTCTTGAAAGCGGATTTACCCCCTTTGACGCACCGTAAACACAAATGCAAAGTATCAGAAAGGCAATCACCTTTGTGTCAGCATCGGGATTAACACCCGAAACAAACATATCACAAAATCTAATCAGAAAAGAAACGGTTATCACGGTGAAATACATACAATAATATGAAGAAACAAAGAAAAAGCCCGTTTGCGATGTGTTTTTTGCAAAGGCTGAGAAATCAAGTCTTGTTCTGTGCTTTATCGAATAAAAAGGAACAAAGCACAACAGCGTGAAAAATATTCCGAATCCGATTGACGCAAGACTTGAAAAAATATTGTTGCTCTGCAAAAAGCTCCGCCCCATTAACAATATCGGAAGTGCCGAACACACAAACAATGAAAGCATAAGTCTTTTTGACGGAAAAGTTATATTAGACTGCATTATATCTCCTCCGTTTCGGGAAATTTCTGAACCTTGATTGTGCGCTTTGAAAGACTTTTCCAATCTGCTCTGACAAAAACATCACGCATACTTCTCCATGAAAACGGGGCAAGCGACGACATATACGGCACACCGACCGAGGTTTTTGAGCACATATTGACAAGTACTCCGCAGGTGAGCAGAACTATTCCCCACAAGCCAAACATTCCGCCTGCAATAACGCAGAAAAATCTCAGCACCATAATAGGCGGATAGAGTGCGGATGTAACATAACTGCAAATTGCCGCAGTTGCTACGACCATAAGGGTTGACGAGCTGATTATACCTGCACTGACGGCACTTTCGCCGATTACAAGCGCTCCGACAATACTGACAGCGTGTCCGAGCGGCTTTGGGATACGCAGTCCCGCCTCTCTCATAACCTCATAGATAAAGGTTATGAGAATAACTTCAAGTGTTACGGGCAATGGAGTCTGAGATAATGAATCGGATGTTTTCACGAGCAGACCCGTCGGAAAATATTCGGGATGGAACTGTGCAAAAGCGGTGTATATTCCCGGTAAAAATACAGCTATAAAGAATGAAATATACTTTAAAATCCGTATAAATGCCGCATAATACGGACGGTTTGAGTAATCGTCAACACTCTGAAATTCTTCAACAAAAAGATGAGGAATTATTATTACCGACGGTGTTCCGTCAATCAGAATTGCCACTCTCCCCTCCGATAGCTTTCCGCAGACCGTATCGGGTCTTTCGGAAATTCCTACCCCCGAAAAAAGTGAATTTGAACCGTTATCTTCAAGATATTCGCTTAAATATCCCGACGCAAGAATCATTTTAAGATTGCAGTTTTCAAGCCGTTCTCTGATTGCTTTAAGGATTTGCTTTGACACGCTGTTTTGAAGGTAACAAATCATCATCTGCGTATTTGAACTGTATCCGCTTGTTACGGCTTCAAAAACAAGGTCGGGACTTTTGATTCTTCGTCTTATTAAAGTCATATTGATTCTCAGCGGTTCTGTAAAACCTTCTCTGCAGCCTCTCTGAACCACCTCACTTTCAGGTTCGGAAACACTTCTGAACGAAAAGCCCTGTGCTCCGATTGCAAGCATACGGCTGCAGCCGTCAACAACAAGCAGGGCAAAGCCTGAGGTTGAAAAGCTGATTGCCTCGTCAATTGTCGTAAACTCGACAATCTCGCTTGATGTCAGCACGGTATTTTTGATTGTATCAAAAATTTCATCGGGATTTTGACATTCAAAATAATAATCAAGCAGAGGATTGATCAGCGACAATGCAAGCGTATCTTTTCCGCACATCCCCTCAATTGTGATTATTGCGGATTTTATACTGCATTGTCCCTTTAGATTCATTTCACGAACCGTAAAGTCTGCCGAATTTTTGAACATTTTCTTCAAAGCTGAAATATTTTCTTTTAACGAATTATACATTTAATCACCGTCTTAATATATCTGCTTTTTATTTTGCGGTATATCGGCTCAAATTATGCAAATATTAGTAACGGTGATATTATGATAATTTCAATAATCAGAACAATTTTGCTCTATGCCTTTGTTATTTTGGCAGTCAGACTTATGGGAAAGCGACAAATAAGCGATATGCAGCCGAGTGAGCTTGTTATAACGATGATAGTATCGGATATTGCGTCAATTCCTATGCAGAACACATCTCAACCGTTATTGAGCGGAGTTATCCCGGTTGCAATATTAGTTGCTCTTGAAATTACAGCAAGCGTGATTATGATGAAGTGGAGCGGTTTCCGCAGTCTTGTGTGCGGAAAGCCCGTTATTGTAATTAAAGACGGAAAAATTCTGCAATCTGCAATGAAAAAGCTACGGCTTACAACAGAAGATTTGAGCGTTCAGCTAAGACAACAGGGTATTTTTTCGATTGAAGATGTTCAGTACTGCATTGTTGAAACCAACGGTGAAGTAAGCGTTCTCGAAAAGCCTGATAAAAGACAGCCGTCTGCCGAGGATTTCGGGTTAAAAATCAAGGACAACAAAATTGAAACGGTTGTTGTCAGCAACGGTAAAATCCTTCAAAATTCTCTTAATCTGTGTGAAAAAGAAAAGGATTATGTCAAGAAAATTCTCGAAAAGAAAAATATTAAGCAAAACAATGTTTTTCTGATGACACTTGACGCACTCGGAAATTACAATATTATAAAAAAGGAATGACAGTATGAAAAGAATTTACATTGCACTTTCGCTTGTTCTGGCGGCACTCTGCTTTGCCTCGGTTGAAACAGGATTTATTTCGGGCAAGACGGATTCGTTCATTGCAAAAATCGAACACGCCGACAGACTGATGAGTCGGCTCGAATTTGACGACGCTCTCAAAATTTGCAAAGAAACAGAAGAAGAGTGGTATGACAGTGCAAAATTTATTGATACCTTGCTCATACACGATTATGTTGACGCAATAGGAATAAGCATTTCGAGGATGACCGCATTTGCACAAAAACAGAACCGTGATATGTACTTTGCCGAAAGCATTCAGGCAAAAAAAGAACTCGCCTCCATTAAAGAAAGCGAGTTTCCGTTAGTTGAAAATATTTTGTAATTCTTACACAGAATTATTCTTTTTAATTTTGGAATTGATAAATTCAATCAGCCAGAATATAAGAAAAACAGCGGCATTGACTATTACTACGCTTGCGCCTGTCGGTGTGTCACAGAAATATGACGCACACATACCGACAAAGAAACAGCAGAGCGAAAGCACACCTGAGCAGAGAATTACCGACTTGAATTTTTTGCAGACCCTCATTGAAGAAAGCGCGGGAAAAATTATAAGTGCGGAAATAAGCAGAGTACCCATAATTCTCATACCAATTACGATTGTGAGAGCCGTAAGGAGTGCAATTACCGTGTTATAAACACCTGTTTTCAGACCTGTTGCCCTTGAAAATGTTTCATCAAAGGTTACGGCAAAAATCTTGTTATAGAACAAAATGAATATCACGATTACAACAAGTGCAAGGATTCCGCACATAATAGCATCGGCTGTTGTTGTGGCAAGAATACTGCCGAATAAATACGAATTGAGGTCTGTATTCACACCCGATACGCTGACAAAGACAACACCTATCGCAAGCGCCGTACTTGAAATTATAGCGATTGCCGCATCGCCGTTGATTTTGCTGTTTTCGGAAAGTCTTAAAAGTAAAAATGCCGCAATAATGATTACAGGAACGGCAACTTCAAGCGGCGCAAGGTTGAGAGCCGCCGCAACTGCAAGCGCACCGAAGCCCACATGAGAAAGCCCGTCACCAATCATTGAATAGCGTTTGAGAACAAGCGTAACACCGAGCAGAGCCGCACACAAAGAAACAAGTATGCCGACAATAAATGCCCTGACAATAAAATTGTATGAAAACATTTCGATAATCATATCAAACATTTTTTGCACCCCCGTGAACTCTGTGCTGACATTCATCACACGGACAATCGCTGAGAATAAAGCGTTTGCCGGCATCCGAATGCAGATACTGATGTGCAGTACCGTAAAAATACCAATTCTTTGCAAGGTGCAGAATTTTTGAGGCATTGCTCACCGCTGAATTTACATCATGAGAAACCATAATAATCGTGATTCCGCTTTCATTCAGTTTTTTGATGAGAGCATACATATCAGCCATTGCCATCGGATCAAGTCCCGTCACCGGCTCATCGAGAATAAGCAGCTTGTGGGTTGCGCATAAAGCCCTTGCAAGCATAACACGCTGCCGCTGACCTCCGGAAAGTTCTCTGAAACACTTTTTGCGTAAATCATAAATACCCGTGAGCTTCATATTCTCAGCGGCAGTTTTTTTCTGCTCTTTAGAATAGAAAAAGGTGTGTTTTTTGTTAAGACAGCCCGAAAGCACAACCTCGCTGACAGAAGCAGGAAAATCGCGCTGAATATCGCTTGACTGCGGAAGGTAACCGATTTCATTCTGCCTCAGTCCGTCGCCGTAGGTAATTGAACCGCTCAATGGCTTTAAAAGTCCGAGAAGGGCTTTCATAAGAGTAGTTTTGCCCGAACCGTTTTCGCCGACTATGCAGATATAGTCCTTTTCTTTTATATCAACCGAAATATCATTGACAACAGTTTTGCCCTCGTAACCGAGTGAGGCATTTTCTATTTTAATAAGTGACATCAGTATAACGCCTCCTTTAGTGCTTCAAGATTTTGTTCCATAACAGAAACATATGTTGCACCGTTTTCAAAATCTTCTTTTGTAACATTATGACACGAAGAAAACTGCATCGTCTTTGCAGAAGAATCTTCTGAAATAATCTGTGCAATTTTGCCGCTTGAAAGTTCAAGATAGAATACAACGGGTATATCGTGTTCTCTTGTAAAATCAATCAAGTGAGAAACAACCGCCGTACTCGGCTCGGTTTCATGACTGCATCCGGGAAAAGCACATTCATAACCGAGGTCGTAGTCGCTTACGAAATAGAGAAACGGAAATCTGTCGCCGAAAACAAGCGTATCACGCTTTTTGTTATTTGCAACTTCGGTAAATTTCTTATCAAGGCTGTCAAGCTGTGAAATGTAATTTGTTTTTCTGTCATTGTAATATTTAGAATTTTTACTGTCAACTGACATTAACCCATCTGCGATTGAGGCAGACATACGCTCCGCATTTCTGATTGAAGTCCAGACATGCTCGTCATACTCCTCCCCTTCTTCGTGGTCATGACCCTCGTCATTATCGTCCATATCTTCATGTCCGCTGTGTTCGTGGCTGTGATCCATAGACTGTTCATATCTGAGAGGCACATATTCCATCATCTTCATCACCTTGACATTTTTGTTTTCAATTGATGAAAGTACTCCGTCAACCCATTCATCGCTTTCACCGCCGTTATAGATAAAAATATCGCAATTTTCAATTGCAACAATATCAGACGGCGTTGGTTCATAGCTGTGCGGATCACTTCCGGGCGAAAGCAGCAAACGGATATCAGCCTTATCGCCGGCAAGCTGTCTTACAAAATCATAGTAAGGAAAAATTGTAGTAACAACGCTTATTTTACCGTCAGACTTCTTAAAGCTCTCAGCTTTTCCGCATCCGGAGATTGAAAACAAGCCACAAATTATCAGGAAAGAAAGAAAAATTGAAACAGTTTTTTTCATATATCGCTCCAAGTTGTTTAAAGTACAGAATACACAAAAGGGATTGCATAAAACATCTTTATGCAACCCCTTTATAATTATTTGCAGAATCGGATAAATTTATCCGAAAGCTGTTTTATGCAGCTTTAGCGGCAAGCTTCTTTGCCTTTTTATGACGCTGCCACATAACCCAAAGCGGACCTGCGATACAGATTGAAGAATAACAACCCGATATGATACCGATAATCATCGGAAGAGCAAAGCCCTGAACAGATGTGATATTGAACGCACAGGCAACAACATAAACAACAAGAATAGCCGAAAGTGTTGTTACAGAAGTCATAATTGTTCTCTTAATACACTTTGTACAGCTGAGGTTGAATATCTTGCCAACATCTGTTTTGCTTCCGACAAGCTTCTTTTCCTCACGAACACGGTCATAGATAACAATTGTATCGTTAAGCGAATAACCGAGAATCATAAGAACAACTGCGATGAAGCTTGCGTCAATCGGCATCTGGAAGATTACATACATAAAGTAAATCATCGCAACATCATGGAAGAGGGCTACGAGAGCCATAACACCTGCCGAAAGACCGCCGATTTTCTTAAATCTGATTGTTACATAAAGAACCATAAGCACGGCTGCAATTGCAACAGCAGTAAGACACTTGAGAAGGAAGCTGAAACCCATTGAAGCATCAACCGAATTTGATTCAAGACATTTGAAGTTATTGTCCGGATACTTCTTCTGAAGGTCTGATTCAAGGTTCTTCTGAATATCGGTTTTGATTGAATCGTTACCCGAGAACTGAACTGTTACCGTTGTGCCGCTGTCACCCATAAGATCCTGAGCATATGTTGTAGTGATTCTGTCCTCTGTTGTTTCAACCTGAATAAAATCAGTAAGTTCAGACTGATTGATTTCACCGCTGTAGCTGAATTTAAGAGTTGCACCGCCTGAGAACTGAATGTCAAGCTGTGTACCGAAAATAAAGTTGCAGATGATACCGATAATAATAATAGAAAGGGAAATTCCGAAGAAAATCTTTTTGTGACCTACAAAGTCAATAATCTTGCGGCCTCCGTTATACTTATTAACAAATTCCTCGTCTGTAAGAGGGGCTTTTGAAACTGCCTTTGTCTGAGTTTTATCAGTCATTCTTAGCACCTCCAAACAACCATTTTTTACGCAGGAACTTAAAGCCTGCAACACTTCTGAGCATAATTCTTGTACAGAATACACCCATGATAAAGTTAGCGATTACGCCGACAAGAAGTGTGTAACCGAATGAGTAGATAGTACCTGTTGTTGACTCACCGAAGATAATGGAGAGAATATTTGCAGGACCAAATACAAGCATAAGGATAATTGATACGATAATAACGGTCATATTACCGTCGACGATAGCGGAAAGTGAATTCTTTGTACCCCTTTCAAGAGCACCGTCAAGAGTTCTTCCTGCCCTAAGTTCTTCCTTGATACGCTCGGCAGTAATAACATTACAGTCAACGCCCATACCGATTGAAAGGATAAGACCCGCAATACCGGGGAGCGTCATTGTGAATGAAGAGAATACAGGGAAGTAACCTGATACAGCCGCAATGGCAAGGCCCATCTGACCGAGAAGTGAGATAACTGCAACAAAACCGGGCAAACGGTAGAAGAGAATCATAATGATTGCAATAAGGATAAATGCGATAACACCCGCATATGCCATTGCAATGAGTGAATTTTCACCGAGGGTTGCGCTGATTGTGCCGTAGTTTGATGTTTCAAGCTGGAAAGGAAGAGCACCTGCGTTGATTTTTGATGCAAGGTCCTGAGCCTCTTTAGCTGTAAAGTCACCTGAAATAACAGCGTTGCCGTCTGTAATTTCAGCCTCAACCTTAGGAGCTGAAAGCATAATATCATCCATCCAGATTGAAACCTGCTGGTTTAGATATTCTTTAGTGATGTCAGCAAAACGCTCTTTACCGTTCTTGTCACCACTGCTCTTCAGCTTAAGCTGTACTACATAGGAATTTTTACCTGTGGTCTTATCTGTTGTCATACCTGCTGAGGCACTTTCAACATAAGAACCGTCCATAAGGATTGTTTTTGCCGTGTCACCTGAAGGAGTCTTGTAAACATATTCACCGTTTGAATCGATGTCAGTTGTTTCATGACCGTCTCCGGGACGGAATGTAAGCTGTGCTGTTGAAGAAATTTCTTCAATAGCCTCAACTGCGTTCTGGTCGGAATCTTCCTTCCACGGGAAACGAACAATGATTCTGTCGCTCTTTGCGTCAGCATAAAGCTCATAATCCGTGATACCCTGAGATACCATTCTTAATTCAATGATTGACTTTGCAGACTCAAGCTGCTCGTCAGTTGCGTCAACATCCCCTGCCGGTTTGAAAGTAGCTTCAACACCGCCGCGGATGTCTATTCCCCATCGTATGTCGCTGATACCTTTTAATACTGTTGTTTTGTTATCGCCGGTGTAGTAGGAAATACCAAAAATCGCAGTAAATGAAAAGGCAAGTATCAGCAAAGCTACGACAAAGAATACAGGCTTTGGAACTCTTTTCATGCCTTTGAAACCTCCGTTAAATAATTGGCTGTGGTTTTATTTTGCTCTAAAGTCAAAATAACTCTGTCACGAACATCTAACCACAGACCGTAACAGAGTTATTATAGAATTTTTTTTGTAAAATGTCAATGGATACGGAAATATTTAATAAAAAAAGAATTCAATCTGTCAAAAAAAACATTCTAATGTTATAAATAATGCACAAAATCTTTCATAGTAAGCACTGACAGACAAAAAATCAAGTGATGTTTACTTGTTCAGAATCTTCTCACAGGCGGCAAGCTTGGCACAGGTACAGAAAACATCCATTGCAACTTCAAGCTCACTGTTAGGAGGAAATGTCGGAGCAATTCTTATATTTGAATCATTGGGGTCAAGACCGAGAGGATATGTCGCACCTGCTCCCGTGAGGACAACTCCTGCCTCCTTGCAGAGGGCAACTGTCCTCTTTGCCGTACCGTCATATACATCAACACTTACAAAGTATCCGCCGTGCGGCTTTTTCCATGATGCGATACCGGCAGGTTCAAGCTCCTTATCAAGTGTATCAAGAACGATGTCAAACTTAGGCTTAAGAATTGCCTTGTGCTTTTCCATATGCTTAAGAACGCCGTCATAATTTTTGAAGAATCTTACATGGCGAAGCATATTAAGCTTGTCATAGCTGATGATTTCATAGTTATATTTCTCACGGAGAACTTTAAGGTTATTCTCAGAAGCAGCCAGCGCAGCAACACCCGAACCGGGGAAAGTAATCTTTGATGTTGAACAGAACATAATAGGAAGGTCTTCGTTGCCGGTCTTTTTGCACTCATCCATAATATTGAGAAGCACATCGGGCGTGTCGCTGATTTCATGAATGCAATAGGCATTATCCCACATAATTCTGAAATCCTTGGCGGCAGGCTTTAAGGCGGCAAAACGCTTTACAACCTCATCGCTGTAAGTTGTTCCTGCAGGGTTTGAATATTTAGGAACACACCAGATGCCCTTAACAGACTCATCTTCGGAAACGAGCTTTTCAACTATATCCATATCAGGTCCGTTGTCATCCATAGGAATCGGGATAAGCTCAAAGCCGTAATACTGAGTAATGCCGAAATGACGGTCATAGCCAGGTACCGGACAGAGGAATTTTCTGTTCTTTACTTCATACCATGGTTTGCAGCCCTCAACAGCGGGAGCTGTCATAAAGCATGAAATTGTATCAAACATCATATTAAGGCTTGAAGAACCGCCTACAATAACATTCTCTGCATCTACACCGAGAATATCCGCAAAAAGCTTTCTGCACTCTGTAATACCGTTGAGAAGTCCGTAGTTACGGCAATCCATATTGTCTTCGCCGATAAAATCAGACTTGCTGTTAATTGTGTCAAGCATAGGCAATGAAAAATCCAGCTGTTCTTTGCTGGGCTTGCCTCTTGCCATATTCAGGCTAAGACCCATACCTTTGATTTCTTCAAACCTTTTAGAAAGCACGCTATACTCTTTTTCAAGTTCCTGTTTACTTAAATCAAGATAACCCATTTTGAATAACTCCTTAAAATATTATTGCAAATGTATTTTAATTTTCTAATACATTTTAACCTATGCGGCAGAAAAATGCAAGATGTTTTTTACAAACTTGCATTTTTATTTTCACAAAAAAGAACAGACTCACAACAGTCATTTTTGGTGAAAGTTTGCAAGTCTGTGATTTTTTTGTTGTTTATATAGCTTTTAGATATTTTCGTGCTGTAGCACAAAGCAGCGAATCTGACAAATCAATAATACTGGTAATAGTAATAGCCTTTCTTTCTTCTTTTTGAATCATAGGTACAGCCTACTTCAAGAAGTCCGAGTATGGTAGAGTCGGCAAGCTTAACGCTGTCAATAAGATGTTGAAGATCACCGTGAGTTGTTGAGCGTTCACGCACAACTACAACAAAACCGGCAATCAAATCCTTGAGAAGCAAAGCATCGGCAACAACACCGATAGGGGGTGTATCAAAAATTACATAATCATAATCCCTGACAAACTGCTTATATAGCTCCTGAAAACGAGCGCTGCACATAAGCTCGGAAGGGTTTGGCGCAATAGTACCCGCAGGGAGAATATCAAGATTAGGTAAAACATCGTGCCTAACAGCCTCGTCAACCTCAATCATTTTACCGATTACATTGGTAAGACCGTTCTTATTGTCAAGCTTAAAAATATTATGAATATTCGGACGGCGAAGATCACAGTCAATGAGAAGAACTCTCTTCTCCATTTTTGAAAATGAAATTGCAAGGTTAGCGGAAGCCGTGCTTTTTCCCTCACCCTTTGAATAGCTTGTTACGGCAAAGCATTTCTTTTCTTTTGCAGAAAGTGAAAACATAATATTTGTTCTTGCCGCCTTGTAGGCTTCAACAATTGCAAACTTGCTCTTGTCAGAGAGAGAAAAAGTTTGTCCTTTGTTTTTTCTGTCGTTTTTCTTTTTAAACAATTTAAAATTAGAAGCCATAGTTCCTCCTTAACCCTGGTTATCAAAGTCGGGAATTTCGGCAAATATGGGGATTCCGTAAATTTCCTGTATATCGTCTTCTGACTTGATAGTTGTATCAATAAGTTCAATAAGAATTGAAATAAGGCAGGATGCAATAAATCCGATAGCGGCACCGATGAGCATATTTTTCATATTGCTCGGCGCATAAGGTGCCGGCGGAACATTGGCCTGACGGAGAGTTCCGATCTGACCGTAGCTGAATTTTGAATTGTAAACCTCGGCAGCTTTTTCGGCAAGCTGATTTGCAACATTGGCGCACTTCTGTGCATCGGTACCGTCAACGGTAATAGTAATAAAGAAAGTACCGTCAGTTACATCAACATTAACTGTGCATCCGTCATAGAGTGCTGTCATCTCATCAGAGTTTTTAAAGAGCGTAACACAGATTTCAGCAAGGTTTGCAGATGCGGAAATATCGGCAGGATAAATCTTCTGATTTTCTTCGTTTGAAGTCTTTTTTGAATCACTTTCAGTTTTTGTCGAAGTCGTTGCCTCAGTATTTGCGTTATCACGCTGAGCAGAACTGTAATTCTGAACATAAATCATAGTCGATGTGCTGTACATCGGTGCAATTACAAAGCGTGAGTACATAAAGAACAGCAATCCCATTACAACAGTGGCAAGAATAATAAACTTGACTCTGTGCAAAAGGACGCTGACAATTCGCTGAACGGTTACATTCTTTGCCATTTATATAGCCCCTTTAATTCGTATTAAGGAAACGGTACTGCAAAGCAAAAAAGAAGATGTTTTACGGCACAGTTTTACATATTTACTAATTATTATATCTTATATAACCCGTGTAATAATTCTATCATAGAATAATAATTGAAATAATTTCTGTGATATTATACAAATTTTTCATTGTCGGATTCTTTAACAGCAAAAATAAAGGAAGCCGTAAAGACTTCCTTTATCATAGTTTATTAAGTTACGGTTATCAGCCTACAACATTAAGGAGTACGCCTGCGGCAACCGCAGAACCGATTACACCTGCAACATTCGGGCCCATAGCGTGCATAAGCAGGAAGTTGCCGGGATTTTCAGCCTGACCAACCTTCTGAGATACACGGGCAGCCATCGGAACGGCGGATACGCCTGCTGAACCGATGAGCGGGTTAACCTTACCGCCTGTTGCCTTGTACATAATCTTACCGAAGAGTACACCGAATGCAGTACCCATACAGAACGCAAGAAGACCGAGAACGATAATCTTGATTGTGTCAAGAGTAAGGAAGTTCTGACCGGATGCAGTTGCACCTACAGTTGTACCGAGGAAGATTGTGATAATATTCATAAGCTCGTTCTGAGCTGTTTTGCTGAGTCTTTCAACAACGCCGGACTCCTTAAAGAGGTTACCGAGCATAAGCATACCAACGAGCGGAGCTGCGTCGGGAAGGAAGATTGCGATAATAATAACAACGATTACCGGGAACATAATCTTCTCAAGCTTTGAAACAGGACGAAGCTGCTCCATAACTACCGAACGCTCTTTTTTGGTTGTGAGCGCCTTCATAATAGGCGGCTGAATAATCGGCACAAGAGCCATATATGAATATGCGGCAATTGCGATTGAACCGAGAAGATGCGGAGCAAGCTTTGTTGTTACATAAATAGCCGTAGGACCGTCGGCACCGCCGATAATACCGATAGCACCTGCCTCTGCCTCTGTAAAGCCGAGGAAAATAGCACCTGTAAATGTTAAAAAGATACCAATCTGTGCGGCAGCACCGAGAATAAGGCTCTTCGGGTTAGAGATGAGCGGACCGAAGTCAGTCATACAACCGATGCCGAGGAAGATAAGAGGCGGATAAATGCCGAGCTTAACACCCTGATAGAGGTAATAAAGGAGTCCGCCGTATGTCGGATTCTCAATATAAGTTACTCCTTGAATCACATCCTTGGCATGTCCTGACACCGCAACATTCTGTGCGGCACATTGAGCCTCTGTCAAATACTGTGTTGTAGGCGGAGCCATAATGCTCGGATAAAGATTAACAAGCAGCATACCGAATGCGATAGGAAGGAGCAAAAGCGGCTCATACTGCTTTTTGATTGCAAGGTAAAGCAAAACGATTGAAATACCAATCATTACATAGTTCTGCCAGTTAAGAGTTAACAGACCCGAGTCTTCAAAGATACCGACAACGGCATCTACAAAGCCTTGTAAAATTTCCATTAGATAACATCCTTTCCCTTAAAACTTTGCCTTAAAACGGGCGGGTATTATCAAGTACACCGGCTTTTGCCCATGCGGAACGACCGCCGTCTGATGACTTTTTAATACTCTTGATTCTTGCTTTTTCGGAAGAGCCGTACATTGTGGCAACTGCTGCGGAGATTACGGCAACAACCTCATCGGAAACACCGTCTGTCTGAGCAGGAGCAACAGGAACGGCAACAACGGGAGCAGGAGTTTCTGCTACGGTTTCAGCCTTTTTCTCTTTGCTCTTTTTGCCGGCATTTTGAGCTTTCTGAATAATTGCGCCGTAAATCTTGATTATGAAAATCAAGAGAATCAGCATTGCGAATACAACAACAAAACCTGTAAGAACAACTTTTGCAGAGGCAATACCTTTTTCGGCAAGGGAAAGCTCCTCTTTAGCCAATAAAGCTACATCGGAAAGATTCATAAAACAACCCCCATATTTGTCATTTGCATATAGGAATATTATACTTTATTCCCGAAGCATTTTCAACAACAAATATGGGGCGAATATTTTTTTGGCGATATTACTAATTTATTTTTTCGTTAGCTGATTTATTTGTTAATTAAATCTTTGCAATTCTGTTGTTATTTACCGTTACAGAATTATACATATCAATCCGTTGCAGCCGTCATTGATAATTTTCTCAATGGTTTCCCCTATTCTCCGCCTTGCGTCGGCGGGCATTCTGTAAAGCTTGTTGTGAAGTCCCTCGTTTACAAGCTCATGGACGGATTTTCCGAATATGTTACTCTCCCAGATTTTCTCCGGATTTTCGTCAAATTCTCTGAGAAGATAAGACACAAGCTCTTCGGACTGCTGTTCCGATCCGACAATCGGAGTAACCTCTGTCTGCGTAAATATCTTCATCATATGAATTGACGGCGCGCTTGCTCTGAGTTTTATGCCGTATTTTCCGCTCTGCTTAATAATCTGCGGTTCGTCAAGGGTAAGTTCGTCAATTGTCGGCATAACAATTCCGTAGCCCGTTTCCTGAACCTGCTCATAAGCCTGAGCAATCTTGTCAAATTCCTTTTGTTTTTGTGAAAGAGTCTTTATACAGTTCAGAAGCTCGTATTCTTCTGTAATTTCAAGACCTGTTTCTTCGGAAATTACCTTGTAGAAAAGCTCACCTCTGATAGATACAGCCATTTCGGCACAGCCTTTGCCGAGGTCAAGGTTCGTAACCCTTGCAGAAGTAATGTACTCACATTGTTCAAGCTCTGATAACACCTGCTGAATTTGCCTGATTTTCTCGATTTTTGCGGCATTTTTCTTTATTGAATCAAATACAACCGACTTCAGCCAATGGTCTTTGTCGAGCTTTACAACCCATCTTGGAATGTCAACCTTGATTTCACGGATAGGAAATTCAAACAAAAGCTGTGCGAGTATCCTTTTGATTTCGGTTTCATCAAGCTCCATACAGCTTACAGGTATTACGGGAACTTTATACTCTGCAGTCATTTCATTTGAAAGATTGATTGCTTCGTCCGCCGCAGGGTCAACTGAATTGAGCAGAATAATAAACGGCTTGTTAATTGCCTTGAGTTCATTTATTACGCGCTTTTCACTTTCTATATAATCTTCTCTCGGAATATCGCTGATTGTACCGTCCGTTGTAATAACAAGACCGATTGTCGAATGGTCGGTAATTACCTTTTTAGTACCGATTTCTGCGGCATCATCAAAGGGAATCGCCTCGTTTGACCACGGAGTTTTCACCATTCTCGGTTCGTCCTCTTCACTGTAGCCGATGGCGCTGTTCACAATATATCCGACACAATCAATCATACGGACATTAAAGGTTGTGTTGCTGCCAAGATTGATTTCAACGGATTCCTCGGGAATAAACTTTGGTTCTGTTGTCATTATGGTTCTTCCCGCGGCAGACTGCGGAAGTTCGTCAACGGTACGCTTATAGACTGCCTCGTCACGAATATTCGGCAGTACAAGCGAATCCATAAACCTTTTTATAAATGTGGATTTACCCGTTCTGACGGGGCCGACAACTCCGATATATACATCGCCGTCTGTCCTTCGGGAAATGTCCTGATAAACATTTCTTTCTTCCATCTTTATACCTCCCTATATTCTCGGAATCAACAGCATTTTCGGGGCTTCAAGCACCTGATTTTCCTCCGGATTTTCCGAAAGCAGCAAACCAAGCCTTGTATTGTGTGATTTTGCAATATCCCAGAGCTTTTCTCCCTTATTCGCAAAATATAAAGTAAGTGCAAAATTTTCGGGAGGTATTGGTTTATCCTCAAAAACATTCACATTTTTAACGACATTTATTCTGTTTTCGGAAATAGCGGCTCCGCATATTTTCAGCTCACAGCGGATTTCAATCACATCATCTTCGGCAAGACGGTAGCTTATACTTGCTGCGCGTGCTCCTGAAATTTTTGCACAGTTACATTCATTATTAGGAATGATATGTTCATAATCGGCTGAGCGTTCAATAAACACGGGCGCGTCTTCCTCGTTGAGAGCAAGTATACATATGTTAATTTTGCCCTTTACGACCGTACCTCTGTTATCGTGTGAAGCTTCGGCTGTTATCTGATCGGTAAAAATATCAAGAATTTTTGAAATTTTGCCGTCATCTACCTTCACGGACAGTTTTTCCATATGAGCTTCGTTTAGAGGAACAACTTCTCCTGTAATTTTAAGCTGTTCAAATTCGGGCAGTGATGAAAAGTCTGTGGAATAAGCGTCACATACAACCTCTTCTTCACGGGTAATGTAACCTTCTTCGGTTACGCAAAGCTTGACATCAAGAATAACGGAAGGCTTTTCGGAAAGCATATCGTTTTTCAGTCTTATGTCATATGACATAACATCGCAGGAAACGCAGTTTATTGTGTTTTCGTCAATTCCGTCACAGTCGATAATCTTATTGAACGGAAGAAGATAATCAAGCTTTCCCGTTTCTCCGCTTTCAACATTTGTCAGATACAGCAGCTTAAGATTAAGCTCGCCGTTGAGCATAAGCTTTCCCGTAACGGCTTTTGCATCGGTAACTCCCACGCTTATATCGCTGTGAAGGACAGACTCAATACGGGGCTTTTCGCCTACGGAGATTTCTTCACATACCGAAAACTGCTCCTGACAGAACGATTTAAGGTCGGCACAAGACACCGTCTTTTTTAATATCTCAATATTATCGGGCGAAGTGAAAATGCTCGTCTGAGTTTTGGAAAATACTTTTGCATACAGAGAAAATGCTCCGTGCATTACAAGTCTGCGTGGGCTTAATGCTCTGCAGTTTATGTATTCCGACTTGGTTTTGGTTATTATAACCGGATTATCCGAAGCGTCCTTCACGGAAAAGCTCTGCGAAAAATTAACGCTTTGTTCGCAGCAGCGAACGCTTTTATTTATGCTTTCCACATACATCACATTCACAGTACAGAATCCGTCGATTTGAAGCTGACCGCCCGAAAGCGTCCTGCTTTGAATTTTGGGTGTAAGGGTACATTTCAGAATTTTTTCAATATCCGGACAATAATCGGGCAGAGTAAGATCAACATCTGCAAGCTGTTCGGCAACCGTGTCAAGCACAACCGACGGTGTGCAAAACGAACGGTTCTCCTGATTAAACTCCATATTTTTCTCTCCTTTATGTTTTATAGTTAAATATATTGCATACGGAAGAAAAATATTACACCGACACACATAAATATTCCGCGAAAAAGCACGCAAAAATGCCCCTCGCAAAAGCGAAAGGCATTTTCTTTAATACTGAACAGTCAATACCGTCTTAAATTATCGTAATTCGGCAAAAGGTGCTATGAACAGGCACTACGGCGGCAACTGTTTACCTGCCGACCAAACCGGCAGCACTTGAAAATGTTGTGTTTGCTTTCACCGATTTATTTTCACCCTTTTTTAATTCCGTAAATTTTTCTTAAAATTGCCGATATGAATTTTGGTTTCTCAATAAGTACAACTTTCATAATTTACCTCCGAACACAACAAATACTGACAACTACGAGTGCGCCTGCCGCAATGACGAGTACCCATTCACTCGGCAGAAGTGATGCACACAGCAGTCCCAATCCAAAGCATACTGCGGATTTAATTCTCTGTCTGTAGCAATTCACTGTATCACCCTATACCAGAATATACACAAAATCAAATAGTGTGCAAAAGCAGTTGAATTATTTTTAAAATTGATATAAGATAATCTAAGAAACTTTTACGGAGAATTTTACAAATTATGAGAACACTTGAAATAAAAAAGAATGACGCAAATCAGCGGCTGGATAAATTTTTGCAGAAAAGATTCAAAACTCTGCCAAAGTCGCTTATGTACAAATATATAAGAAAAAAGTGTATTAAGGTAAATGGCAAAAAGTGCGATATTCAGACTATGCTCAAAGAGGGCGATGTGCTTACCTTTTATATTAAGGACGAATTTTTTGAGGCATCGGAGCAAAAAAGCTATGAGTTCATGAAAGCACCGAAAACCTTTGACATTGTTTATGAGGATGAAAACCTTATACTTATAGATAAAAAACCGGGCATAATCGTACACCCCGACAAGAATTATCACTTTGATTCACTTGTTGCAAGAGTTCAGCACTACCTTTATGACAAAGGCGAATACAATCCCGATGAAGAAAAGGCCTTTGCACCTGCACTTGTCAACAGAATTGACAGAAACACGGGCGGAATTGTTATTGCGGCTAAAAATGCCGACAGCCTGAGAATTTTAAATGCAAAAATGAAAACAAGAGAGCTTGAAAAATACTATCTCTGCCTTTTATACGGAAAGCCGAAAAAGAACAGCGACACACTTCACGGCTATATGACCAAGAATGAAAGCAAAAACAAGGTTACTGTTTTCAAAAATGAGGTTGAGGGTTCAAAAGAAATCAAGACAAAATATGAAATTCTTGACTTCAACGGCAAATTCAGCCTTGCCGAGGTTGAACTGCTGACGGGCAGAACTCATCAGATAAGAGCACATATGGCATCAATCGGACATCCGCTTGTGGGCGATACAAAATACGGCAAAGGCAAAAAAGCACCCGACAACATTAAGTATCAGGCGCTATACAGCTATAAGCTGAAATTCAATTTTGAAACCGACGCAGGTATTCTTAATTACCTCAACGGCAAAGAATTTGAGGTAAACGATGTATGGTTTGCAAAAAACAGAAAGATAAATTCAGATATATAAAGGCGGTCAATAACCGTCTTTTGCTTTGCAAAAGCAAAAATAGTATTCTTATTTTATACACATAAATGCACTCATTGTGCCTCTGTGACCTTTGGTGGCACGGTGACTCCATAAGAGGTCGCTGTTGCAGTTGGTGCAGACATCCGAAACTGTTATGTTTTCATTCTTTACACCTGAAGCAGTAAGAATTTGACGGTTGGTTTCGAGGAGGTCAACCATATATTTTCCGTTTCCTTTTTCAAAAACAAACTTTGAACTGTCAAGGTCTGCAAGATTCAGAAAATGTTCTGCACATGGATAGTCAACCTCATAGCAACAAACTGAAATTGCGGGACCGATTGCGGCTTTGATATCGGTGGGATTTGTGCCGTAAAGCTCAGTCATTTTCTCAACAACCTTTTCCCCTATTCTGCCGACAGTTCCCCTCCATCCGGCATGGGCAAGCCCGATTGCCTTGTTCTTTGTATCAACAAAAAACAGCGGTGTGCAGTCGGCATAGTAGGTTACAAGGGTTACTCCATTTTCATTTGTAATCAAGGCGTCAACGCTCTCCATATCACGGGGCTTGTAGATGCCTATGCCCTTTTCGGCAGATGTTACGGCTCTTACAACCGTGTGGTGATCCTGCGCCGAGGCTACAAGGCTTTCATAATCAAAGCCTGCACTTTTGCAGAATCTTTTGTAATTTTCGGTTACGCTGTCGGGATTGTCACCCCTGTTAAACGCCATATTCATTGATGTAAATTCACCCGTTGACACTCCGCCAAGTCTGGTTGTGAATGCGTGATTGATAAAATTTATTTCTGACAAAGAATTATATGTAAGATACGGTACTGTATCAATGTTGTTGAGTTTCATTGTTTTTGAAGAAAATTTCATAAGCGTTCCTTTCTGATTTTCATAAATAAAATCCGACAAAATATTATGCTTGAAACATAATCAAGTTAATGCTATACTATATACATTCAGAGGTGTTGATTATGAAAAAAAGTTTGTTTGGCAAGAATATTCCTGTCAACTGTTCATATTGCGAATACAGCGGAATTGAAAATGATATTATGTTCTGCAAAAAATCTAAGCAGGTCAAGAACGGAAAATGCAGATCATTTAAGTATGACCCGTTATTGCGTATGCCGAATGTCACGGTTTTTAAAACAGATTTTTCGGCTAAGGATTTTAAACTTTAACCTGCGGTATTTTTATTATACAGGAATGGATTATAATAATATTCCTTTTTAGAATTAAATTAAATATCAGAATAAAGAAAAAGCTTTACCGTTTTTGGTAAAGCTTTTAGTTTTGCAGTCTTTATAAATTTACGCCATCTGAAAATCACGAATATAGCTTGTGATAGCCTTTTCAATGATTTCTTTAGCCTTGTCAACACCGTCGGTTTCGGTTACCGAAGTAACCTTGTCAGCCTCAAGGGTCTTGTAAACCTGGAAAAAGTGCTGAATTTCTTCAAAATAATGTTTTGGAAGTTCGCTGATGTCGCTGTAGCAGTTGTAGTTGGGATCGTTTACCGGAACTGCGATAATTTTTTCGTCACAGCTGTCATTATCAACCATATTAAGAACACCGATTGGCTTGCATTCAACGAGTGTCATCGGCTGAATTGTTTCACTGCACAAAACAAGAACATCAAGCGGATCGCCGTCATCTGCAAAGGTTCTCGGAATAAAGCCGTAGTTTGCAGGATAATGAGTTGATGTAAAAAGCACACGGTCAAGCTTGAGCATACCTGTTTCTTTGTCAAGCTCATATTTGTTTTTGCCGCCCTTTGAAATTTCGATTACGGCATAAAACTTGTCTTTTGTAATTCTCTTTGGAGAAATGTCGTGCCAAATGTTCATAATTTCTGTCACCCTTCTTAATCTTATTTTTGTATATCCTGTAATACCCTGCGAAACATTATGTTATGATTTAATTATAAGAAACCTGTCAAACTTTGTCAAGGAATTTTTGTAATTTCAGTCAAAATAATTCAAATTAAATAATTTTCAGTCATAATTATTCAAAGATTATGACTGAATTTAATTATTTAAGTATTTTTAATTTTAAGTGTTGTCATAAACCTCTCGCCTGTGACCTATAGACAAAGCAAGAATAACAAGTTCTTCGTCTTCTATAAGGCAGAGCAGTCTGTAATCTCCGATACGATACCGCCATTGACCTTTGCGATTTGCCGTGAGAGCCTTCCCCTTTACTCTGGGATTTTCACACCCCGATAAATTCTTTTCAATCCACGCTTTAATCATCTTCATAGTATATCTGTCGAGTTTTTTAAATTCTTTTTCAAATCTCGGAGTGGTTCTTACAACATAACTCATATGTCAAGTTCCTTCCAAAAATCAGAGATTGGTCTGCTTTCTTCACCGCTTTTTTTGTATTCATCATAAGCGTCATCAAAAACGGCAAGGTCATATTCTTCTTCGATTTTTTCAAACAAAGCCTGTTTAAAAGCCTCTCCGAGTGATATTGAGTGCAACCGAGCATAGCTGTCTGCTATTTTCTTTTCCTGTTCTGTTAATCTGATTGAGAATGCCATAATACCGACCTCCTTGTATAGTACATTGTACTACATTATTATTTCTTTGTCAATGAATTTTATTCGATAAAAGTAAAAGAACACGGCAAAATCAATCTGCCGTGTTCAATGTTATTAAATTTACTTTCTCACATTTTCAACAATGACTTTTACAAACTGAATTATAAATGTCGGGATGAATGCGAGGAGGGCTATAAAGCCTGCCTGTGTGCCTGTGAGTGCGGTAACGCTGAAAAGCGGCTGCATAAACGGAACAAACAATACAAATGCGAGCAGGAATGTTCCGATAAAGAAAGCGCCTATGCTTGCCGTGTTTGAAAAAAGTCCGAGTTTAAAGATTGAATGTGTACTTCTGCAATTAAAGCCGTGGAACAGTCTTGCAAGCGTGAGTGTTGCAAATGCCATTGTGCTTGCAACGGCAGGACTTGTCTGAAGTCCGATGTAGAATGAAATGAGCGTTACAACGGCAATCAAAGCGCCCTGTCCGAGCATAAGAGCAGAAAAGCTTTTTGTAAGGATTCCCTGTTTCGGATCACGGGGTTTCTGCCTGAGCAAGTCTTTTTCGGGCTTCTCCATACCGATTGCAATTGCGGGAAGTGAGTCTGTAAGAAGGTTGATAAACAGAAGGTGAACCGCCTCAAACGGTACGGGCAGAGCCATAATTGAACAGAACAACACGGCAAAAATACCTGCCATATTACCCGAAAGTAAGAAAAGAATTGCATTTTTAATGTTGCGGTAAACATTTCGGCCGTTTGCAACCGCCTTGATAATTGTAGCAAAGTTATCATCCTGAAGAATCATAGACGCGGCGTCTTTTGAAACTTCGGTACCTGTGATACCCATTGCAACACCAATATCAGCTTTTTTGAGAGCGGGTGCATCGTTTACACCGTCACCTGTCATGGAAACAATGTTGCCTTTTCTTTGCCAAGCCTCAACGATTCTGATTTTGTTTTCGGGAGAAACTCGTGCATAAACAGAAATTTTCTCAATTTTTTCGTCAAGCTCCTTATCGCTCATTGCGTCAAGCTCAAGACCTGTAACTGCGATGTCGCCGTCATTGAAAATACCAATCTGCTTTGCAATTGCACTTGCTGTGATTTTGTGGTCGCCCGTAATCATAACAGGCTTGATTCCTGCACGGATTGCATCGGCAACAGCCTGTTTTGACTCCTCTCTCGGAGGATCTATCATTGAAACAAGTCCGATGAATGTATAATCCTTCTCTGTGTTAACCGTGAGAGCCTCATCAGATTCCTTATATGCAAAGGTGAGAACACGGAGTCCCTGTTCGGAATATTCACGGTTAACTCTTGAAATCTCAGCCTTATCTTCATCTGTAATCGGACGAATACCGTCTTTTGTTGCGATACTTACACAACGGTCAAGAATTGAATCAAGCGCACCCTTTGTGAGAATATGATTTACACCGTGCATTTTGTACTTTGTGCTCATCATCTTTCTGTCGGAATCAAACGGAACCTCCTCAACCCTTGTAAGAACATCCCTAAGCACATTTTCGTCAAGTCCGATATGCTGAAATGTTTCAAGCAAAGCGTACTCGGTCGGGTCGCCTATTCCCTTTCCGTCAACGATACTCGAATCGTTGTTAAGAACCATATCGTAAAGGAGATGACGGTGGCTTTCAATATTAAGGTCGAGCTGATCCTCAAGAATACTTTCGCCGTTCACATAGATTTTCTGAACAGTCATTTTATTCTGTGTGAGCGTACCCGTCTTATCGGAGCAGATTACAGACACACAGCCGAGGCTTTCAACAGCCTTCAAATCCTTGATAACGGCATTTTCTTTTGCCATTTTTTGCGTACCCATTGCCTGAACAATTGTAACGATTGAGCCGAGCGCCTCGGGGATTGCGGCTACTGCAAGTGCAACGGCAAACATAAGAGAGTTAAGAACCGACATTCCGTTGAACATACTCAGCCCGAAAACTACTACGCAAATTGCCATAATAATAACGGCAAGTCTGCTCGAAAATTTATCAAGGCTGAGCTGGAGGGGAGTTTTCTTGCTCTTTGCCTGATTCATAAGTGTTGCGATTTTACCGATTTCTGTGTTCATGCCTGTTTCCGTAACAACAACAATTGCTCTGCCGTATGTTACAAGGCTGCCCGAAAAGACCATATCGGTGCGGTCGGCAAGCGGAACTTCCTTTTCAATTGTCTCCACACTTTTGTCAATATTTGTAGATTCACCCGTGAGCGAGCTCTCATTTACTTGTAATGAATAGTTATTGATTATTCTTCCGTCTGCAACAACAAGGTCGCCTGCCTCAAGCACAACAATGTCGCCGGGAACGATGTTTTCTGAATCAATTTCAATTTTTCTTCCGTCACGGATTACCTTTGCCGAGGGTGACGAAAGCGATTTAAGGCTTTCAAGTGACTTTTCTGCCTTAACATGCTGAACCGTGCCGAGAATAGCATTGAGTGTGATTACCGCAAAAATTACGATTGTGCTTTCAACACTTCCCGAAAACATTGAAACGATTGCCGCAATGATAAGGATGATTACCATAAGGTCGGCAAACTGACTTAAAAACACCTGAAAAACAGATTTCTTTTTGCTTTCTTCAAGGGCATTTTTTCCGTGTTTTTCAAGAAGGCTGTCAGCCTGTTGTGACGAAAGTCCTTCGCTTGTTACACCGAGCTTGTCAAGAGCTTCGCTCTCGGTCAACTGATACCAATTTTTCATAATTTTCTCCTCCGTTCGGATTGCAGAATACAGACAGACTGAAAAAGACAAATAAAAAAGACCTTTATTGCAAGGTGCAACTCACCCTACAATAAAAGTCTTGTCCTTTAAGATATAACCGATACCGAAAAACGGTATGTACTGACGATTCATATCACAGATTATCTGCGAACTACTCCCCTTTATCTACTGACATTCTATCAAATTTATTGCTCATTGTCAACAAAATTTTCAGAAATCTCATCATCGTCATCATTTTCGGCAACAATTTCATCTGATACAAGGTGTCTTTTGCGTTTTTTGGGTTTACTGCAAGTTGCAAATATTATGCCCAAAAATGCAAGAAAAGCTCCGCTGCATGAGAAAACTGCTGAGAAATACGGGCGTTCAAGGGCATATGCAACAATTGTTGCGGCAATAAAAAGTGCTGCGGCAACAAGCATCAATATAAAAGCTGTTTTGTAAAGACCGTTCATTTTTCTTTTCATAATCAATCACCAAGATTGTTTGCAATGTTTGCAAAATCTTCAAGTTTCAGCTGTTCCGCCCTTGCATTGAGAGGAACGGAGGAATTTTCAAGAATTGCGTTAACCTCTGCCTTTGGCAAAGAAAGTCCCGATGCAAGAGAATTTGAAAGTGTTTTTCTTCGCTGCGAAAAGGCGGCTTTTACAACCTTAAAAAACTTCTTTTCGTCATCAACCTTCACGGGCGGTTCTTTGAGAATGTTAAGTCTTAAAACAGCCGAATCAACCTTTGGAGCAGGCATAAACGAGCCGGCACTAACCGAAAACAGCATTTCGGGTTCTGCATAATAGTTGACCGATACCGTTACCGCACCGCTTGCACGGGAACCCACCTCAGCACAAATTCGCTGAGCCGCCTCTTTCTGAACCATAACCGTGATTGCAGAAATCGGCAGTCTGTCCTCGAGCAATTTCATAATTACGGGAGATGTGATGTAATACGGAAGATTTGCGCACACAACAACATCCATACCCTGAAATTCTTCTTCAACCAGCCTGTGCAAGTCAATTTTAAGAATGTCATCGTTTACAACTTTAACATTGTCGTGTTCTGAGAGTGTTTCTTCAAGAACGGGAAGAAGTCGCTTGTCAAGCTCAACCGCTACAACCTTGTCGGCAAGTGAGCAAAGCTCTGTTGTGAGAACCCCTATTCCGGGACCGACTTCAATTACGCCTACTCCCTCTCCGGCACCCGAAAGCTCTGCCATTCTCGGACAAACTGACGGGTTTATAAGAAAATTCTGACCGAGTGACTTTGAAAAAGTAAAACCGTGTCTTGAAAGTATATCTTTGATTGTACCTATATCTGATAATTTTTTCATCTTAATATGCGAAGCCCTTTCGGATATTTATTTTTCAGTCTTGAATTTGACGCTTTGCCAAAGCCTGTTGTGATTCCGTTTACACAAACAGCCGTATAGCCCTTGACATCCTGTGACACGGCAATTTCCTCACCGTGAAGATACGCTGCAATTTCTTTACTGTTCACATCAAAATCAACTGCGGATTTACAGTTTTCCTTTTTAGCTGCCGTAAATGCGCTGTGATGCGGTTCGATTCTGTTCTTGACAATTTCGCCGAGAATAACTCCCGCACGGAGAATCTGCAAGCCTTTTACATCAAAATTATAATTCTGTGGAAGAACTATAATTTTATCCTTTATAACCTCAATATTTTCACCGAACGGTCTGTCGATAAAAATACTGTCATAAAAATCAAAAATTTTCGAGTCAATTTTATTATTCTTTTTAGGAATATTATAATTAGAATACGGCTCGCCCTTTTTGTAAAGCTTGGCGGCAAAATGTCCTTCTCCGCCGTCCATCGGGAAAATTCTTCTCGCATAATCAAGCGTAGGTCTGCCGAATGTTACGCCCGAATCAACAAGTTCAAAATCGGGATTTTCTGCAAGGAACCGAGAAATTACGCCCTCGTTTTCTTCCTTTGAAAAAGTACAGGTTGAATAAACCATATATCCGCCGTTCTTTAGGGCATCCTTTGCACTGTTAAGAATCAAAAGCTGACGGGCGGCACAACTCTTTACATGCTCAATGCTCCATTCACGCTCCGCATCATTCTTGCGGAACATTCCCTCGCCGCTGCAGGGTGCGTCAACAAGAATCCTGTCAAAACGGTTTTCAAGCCTTTTGCAAAGTTCATCGGGACGGCAGTTTGATACAACTGCGTTTGAAATACCCATTCGTTCAATATTCGATAAAAGAATATTCGCTCTGTTTCTTATAATTTCATTGCTCCACAAAAGTCCTGTTCCGTTAAGTTTAGCGCCGATTTGCGTACTTTTTCCGCCCGGAGCGGCACACAAATCAAGGACATAATCGCCCTCATGAACATCAAGCATTGTAACTGCCGAGGTTGCAGATGGTTCCTGAACATAGAACGCTCCTGCATGGTGCAGAGGATTGTTGCCGATTGACTTAATATCGGACGGAATGTAAAAGCCCTCATCGCAAAACGGAGTCTTTTTCAGTTCAAAATCAAGAAGTGAACAAAGCTTTTTGGGCAAACATTTTAAGGTGTTGACACGAAGTCCTTTTATAAAATCATCACTGTTGTAAAATTTTAAAAATTCGTCAAATTCATCACCCAGAAGTGATTTCATTCGCAATAAAAAATCATTCATGAATAAACAAGCCTTTTCGGGTTAATAATAGTTTTGTAAAGGAGGTGTTGAAATGAATTTCAATCAGAATCGGAACAACAATCAGAACAAGAACGAGCAGAACAGCCAGAATAAGAATCAGAACAACAATCAGAATAAAAATCAGCAGAACAGCCAGAACAAAAGTCAGAACAATTGCAGATGATTACATTCTGAATTTCTCCCAAGCCGTATCTTTTGATGCGGCTTTTTTCTTTAAAAGAATCAATATCCGTATTCTTCGCCGATGATAATAACCTTAATTCTGTCAATATGTCTTTGCTGAGCAGATACCACATAGTTACAGCAGATTCTTGTATCACCGTGGCATCCGTCACAGAGTTCGGGATTTTCTTTTCTCAATGAAACACATTCGCCTGTTTTTCCGCAGGGGGTTTCAATGCCGAGTCTGATTGTATTCTGCGGAGCGGCAATTGTTTTAACTCTCTTGATTGCCTCGTCAATATTCTTTACGATTTTGTTGATACCGCATACAACGATAACGCTTTTCGGACCGTAAAGAAGTGCGGCAACACGGTTTGAGTTGCCGTCAACATTATAAAGCTCTCCATTTTCGGTAAGAGCGTTTGTACTCATAAAAAATGTGTCTGCCCTGAAAGTCTGACGGTAAACCTCTTCAACCTCGGGACGAGTCATTCCGGGTGCGGAACGGTCAAGAAAATTGTAATCGGGCGAATTTATCATCTGATAAATTCCCGTTTCGTCAAGAGTTTTTGAACCGCCGCATGAAATTGTTTCGCCCTTTTTAATGAGTGTTTTTACAAGTGCCTGCGCCTCTTCCCTGTTTTCGCAAAAATAAGGTTTCATCCTGTTGCGTTCAAGATTTTTCATAACTTTCTCAACTTTTGCTCTCATTTCATCAGTCATAATAATTTCTCCGTTTCATAATTTCATAAAGTAATTAAGCAAGCTTTTGCATTAAATAATAGTTCTTTAAATGAACAATATCCGCCCCTACGCTTGACATTCTGCCTACGGTTACAATCTGCTCACACATAATAATTGTGATATCATACACTTGCAAACATTTTCGCCAAAATCATATGTAATCATTATACAATACAAATTGAATTTTGAAAAGAAAATTATTTGTCAACGGCACGGGTTTTGCGAATAAAATGATAAGAGATTAAATTTAGGAGAGATTTTATGCCTTCAGTTTACCTTTCACCGTCATTACAGGAGTATAATCCGTATGTTGACGGAGGAAATGAAGAATATTATATGAATCTTATTGCGGACGCCATGGAGCCTTATTTGAAAGCAAGCGGAATTGATTTCAAGCGAAACGATCCCGATATGACGCTGAATCAGGCAATTGCAGATTCAAACAAGGGCAATCACGATTTGCACCTTGCAATTCACAGCAATGCCGCTCCCGAGGGTTCGGCAGGCAGATACACGGGTGCTGACATTTATTACTACCCGACAGGCAGTAACGGCAAGCGTTTTGCAGAAATTCTGCAAAAGAATTATAAAGATATTTATCCCGAACCGAACGATGTTGACATAATCCCCACCACCTCACTTGCGGAAGTAAGGCGGACAAAATCACCGTCGGCATTGATTGAGGTTGCATATCACGATAATCCCGAAGAAGCTCAATGGATTAGGGACAACATCAATGTAATCGGCAGAAACCTTGCAAAATCTGTTGCCGAGTATTTTAATGTGCCGTTTGTTGAGCCGTAATTTAATTCTGACAAAGAACAAAAATCAGCACTCTTAGATATACATTAAAAGCAAAGCACAGTTGATTTTGCGGAATAACCGCCGTCCCTCATCACGAAAAGCCAATAATATGAGTCAATTTCATTATACAGTTAATAGAATTTTATACAGTTTAATTTAGAACACACAGCTTTTAGTACACATTCCGTAAAATGTACAAAATAAAAAACTTGTTTTTTTTCAGAGTTTATGGTATAGTGAATTAAGATAGGCAAGAATGGCTTGTCACAGATATTAACTATAATTTTGTGAATATTTTAAGTTGGGGGCATAATCATGGATATTAAAAAACTTTATAACGAATGGCTCGAAAATGCTGTTGAAGACAAGGATCTTACAGCTGAGCTTGAAAGTATAAAAAACAATGAAGATGAAATTTATGATCGTTTCTACACAGCTTTAAAATTCGGTACTGCAGGTCTTAGAGGTATTATTGGTGCAGGTACTAACAGAATGAATATTTATGTTGTTCGTCAGGCTACACAGGGACTTGCCAATTATGTTCTCAAAAAGTACGGCAAGGGTTCTGTTGCTATTTCTCACGACAGCAGAATTAAAGCAGATTTGTTTATGAATGAGGCAGCCAGAGTTCTTGCCGCTAACGGTATTAAGGTTTACATCACTTCTGAGCTTCAGCCTACTCCCGTTCTCTCATACCTCGTTCGTTACTTTAAATGTCAGGCAGGTATTATGGTTACGGCAAGCCACAACCCTGCTGCATACAACGGCTACAAGGCATATGGCGAGGACGGCTGTCAAATGACCGATGTTGCCGCTAACACAGTTTACGACGAAATTTCAAAGCTTGATATGTTCAAGGATGTTAAAATTGCAGATTTTGATGAAGCCGTTAACAACGGTATGATTGAATATGTTGATGAGAGCGTTTATGACACATACCTTGAAAAGGTTATGGAACAGCAGGTCAACCCCGGCATTTGTGAGGGTGCTGACCTTAAGGTTGTCTACACACCTCTTAACGGTACAGGCAACAAGCTTGTAAGAAAGGTTCTCGGCAAAATCGGTGTTAAAGATGTTATTGTTGTTCCCGAACAGGAACTTCCCGACGGCAACTTTACAACTTGCCCTTATCCGAACCCTGAGATTAAAGAGGCGCTTGCAAAAGGTCTTGAGCTTTGTGAAAAAGAACAGCCTGACCTTCTTCTTGCAACCGACCCTGACGCAGACCGTGTAGGTATCGCAGTTAAGGATTATGACGGCAGTTACAGACTTATTTCAGGTAATGAAGACGGCGTAATGTTGACAAACTACATCCTTTCCTGCAAAAAAGCAAGCGGCAAGCTTCCCGAAAAGCCTGTTGTTGTTAAAACTATCGTTACAACAAAACTCATCAACAAGCTTTGCGAAAAGTACGATTGTGAACTCAAGAATGTTCTTACAGGTTTCAAATACATTGGTGAAGTTATTCTAAACCTTGAAAAAAAGCATGAAGAAAACAGATATCTCTTCGGTTTTGAAGAAAGCTACGGCTACCTTTCAGGCACATATGTAAGAGATAAGGATGCTGTTGTTGCGTCAATGCTCGTTTGCGAAATGGCTGCTTACTACAAGAAGCAGGGCAAGTCACTTGCCGAGGTTATTGACGGTCTTTATGAAGAATTTGGTTACTACCTCAATCAGACATACTCATTCGAGTTTGACGGTGCCGCAGGTATGCAGAAGATGGCTGATATTATGACAGCTGTAAGAGATAACATACCAAAGAGCATTGCAGGCTACGATGTTGTTAAGGTTTCCGACTATCTTCTTAAAAAGGAAACTGAGATCGCAACCGGCAGTGCTACCGACATTGAACTTCCTAAGTCCAATGTTATTGCTCTTCACCTTTCCGGTGACAATGCAGTTATCATCCGTCCAAGCGGCACAGAGCCAAAAATTAAGCTCTATATAACTTCAGTCGGCAAGAACAAAGCAGATGCAACAGAAATTTGTGAAAAGCTCGTAATCGCAAGTAAAGAAATTCTCGGTATTGAGTAATCAATATTGTATTGATTAGAAAATTATAATTGAAATAGATATGGGGACAGCAAATGTTGTCCCCATAATTTTTGTATTCAGCAAATTCACTTATTCTATTATACACAGTTATCTCAGACAAAATGCAAAACAGAGGTGACCACTGTTGCAGTCACCTCTGTAATTGGTTGATTTATAAATAGCAATTTTCAGAAGGGTATCGTATCGTTAATATGCCCTTTGGACTCATCTCCAATTTCGGATTTTCGTCCTTTACACTAACAATTTAGTATTACATTGGACTTTTCTCCGTTCCTAAATTTGAATATAAAAGTTTTTCAACCGTTTAAATTCATAATATCAATCGGCACAACAATCACTTAAAAAAGCTTATCAACTTTTTTATTTCAATTGCACCTATCCTGAAACCAAGCCATTGGAATATTTCGGAACTTTGGCTTATACAGTTATTGGAATTAACTCCTTTAGCTTTAAATTCGACTAATTATGTTTACACACCTAAGTATGTATACAATCATCAAACCATAAGACTTAAATTCTCATTGGAATAATCTCCTATTGTCTGCAGATTCACTATGTCATCACGACATTATAATTACTGCTAATCAATGCTTTATTTATGACCTATATTAACTTTTTAACAAATCAATATCAGTAACCGAATACTGTCAATTCCAAGTATTGGATTATATTTTGACTTTATACCGGTTTAAATCTCAAGCATACATCGGAATATCTCCAATCATAACAAATAAGTGAGATTTGTTTCAAGTTCTTATTTCATTGGAATAATCTCCTGACAGTTTAGTTTTCTTAGAATTTTAGAAATCAGATTGAAATTTACGGTTTCACTCTGTACTGTAAGTTTCCAAATTTACGCTCCGTTTGAACTGCTTACTAAATTCAGCCTCTTACATTCTTTAAATTCAGACTACTCTGTGTGCTGTTGTATAAGCTGTTCATCCATCGGTTTTAGTTTTTACTTCCATTGGACTTATCTCCGTTTCGGATTATTTTTGCTTAACCTAAATTCTGATTAAGCTTCCATTGGACTAACCACCAATTTAAAGATTTCATATATATTAAGTTATAATTAAAATTCCGTTCTCCCGAGTATTAAATTTGATAATCTTTAACGCTTAATTGGACGAATTTCAATCATAATATGTAGATTGCTAAAGACGAATTCGGAATGCTCTTGTGATTAAAATTTAATAAATATGTTTTATAACATCAAAATAATCAGCTCTTCCGACAAAACAAATAAGAATTAGAAGACCATCTCTTAGAATACACGGGCTGTAGAGTTAGGTGGCAAGCTCCGCATATAATCTCTGATTTGTTTGAAGTAAGGTTTTCTTGCTTTCATTTTTAAAACCTCCTTAAGTTCTTTTCTTTGTCTATATTATACAGTTAGTTTTCAACATTGTCAACACTTTTATTAAAAATATTTATAATTTTATTTTTAAAAAATCTATTGAAGTAATATCTGTGTTATGTTATAATAAAAATGTTAGGGTGTTTATCAGTCGGTATCTTTTTTTGTTGCCGACTGTTTTATTTTTATATACCCAAATTTACTTAATACCTTGACTGCAGCAAATACTCAGAGGCGGATAATATCAACAGTTTCTATATCTGTCGAATGGGATGAAATCATCAGGTCCGGGGCATATACCTTCTTTAGTTCAACGACAAAAACCGCATCAAAAAGCCGTTTTCAGACTCTTTGGTGCGGTTTTAATTTTGATGTAAAAACACTATGCATTCTACAAAGTGCTAAAATATTACTCTGTTGTATTCGTTTTCGACGGGTTTTTAATCATTCTGCCGTTGACAAAGATGTAGTCGTCATCGGAGTTTGCGTTTTCGACTGCTTCGGTTTCACGCTGAACTTCTTCTTCCGTGAGGACATACTGCACATTATCGCCAGTGAAGTAGCCGACAGATTCCTGCACTCCTTTTGCAATTACCGATACTATTATATAGGTTGTAATCATCGGGTAGAAAATTACCGAGAGAGCAACTGCAACAACAAGCATTGCACCCTTTGCATAGATTACTGCGAGAAAGACCGCAAAAGAAATTATGCCGACAAGCACAAGTGCGACAATATTTCTGAGAATTTTACCGAAAATCAACAAGAGTGAATTTTTATAAATGTCACGAAGTCTGAGGTCATAGGTAATTGTTAGGAGCGGTACATAGAACAGCATAATAAGCATTGCGATTGAGAATACTATATATATGGTAAAGACAGAGCCGTAAACTATATCTGTCTGAGCAAGTGTTCCGTAGTAGAGAATCGCAAAAAACGAACACGCTACTATTAAATAAGCGACAAATCCGTTGAAGATTGATTTTTTCAGATTTTCACGAAATGCCTGTACAAAAGTTTTGAAAACATTTACATCCTCTTTTTCAACCGAAATTTTGCGGATTACCATTACAAGTCCGGAATAGAACGGCATTGCGGGAATTATTCCCAAGCTCCATAATATTACATTGTTGAATCCGGACAGAAAGCTTATGAGAATGAATATTCCGGAAAATACAGCAAACGGAATTGAGTACATCAATCCCGCAAATAACAGCTTAGGAAATCGGGTAAAAAATCGTGCAAGTGATGATTGATTGAAATTTTTCATAATTGCTAAATTAACCTTCTTAAAAAACAAATTTGACATAATTTTAGCACAAAGCACTTGTCATTTTCAATAGAATGACCATATTTGACAGGTTACAATATTGTAACTTTAATGTTGCTTTAATATTTCTTATTTGACAAATAAGTCACAAAACCCAGATAATATGCGGTTGTTTTTTGTTTGATTTTGAAATTACATTTGGTTAATACCTTCGTTTTGACTAATCACAGAGAAAATTTTTAAAAAAATCTATTGTATTTTCATAAATAGTGTGTTATGATTGTTGCAATAGAGAGAACACAGAATGTTGTTCTCTCGCCAATATCCGGGTTTAGCGGATAAATATTTTTAATTAAGGTGAAAGCTATGAAAAAATCAACAATCAAAAGAGCTGCAGCTCTTGCAGTTGCAGGTATGATGACTGCTACTGCTCTTGCAGGCTGCGGCGGTTCTTCATCATCAGGTTCATCAAAAGATGATTCAAAAAATGCAGCAGGCAACGCAAAAAACGGTAAAGTTTACTATCTTAACTTTAAGCCTGAGCAGGACAAGGATTGGCAGGCTCTTGCTAAGAAGTACACGGACGAAACAGGTGTTGAGGTAACTGTTAAGACAGCTGCCGAGGGTACTTATGAGTCAACACTTACAGCAGAGATGGACAAGGACAACGCTCCTACACTCTTCCAGGTTAACGGTCCTGTAGGTCTTGCAAACTGGAAAGACTATTGTGCAGACCTCAGCTCATCAGAAATTTATAATCAGCTTACTTCAAAGGATTATGCACTTGAAGAGGACGGCAAGGTTTACGGTATTGCTTATGTAATTGAAACATACGGCATTATCTACAACAAGACTCTTCTCCAGAAGTATTGCGATTCTGACTTTGCTTCGGTTAAGAAGATTGAAGACATCAACAGCTTTGAGAAGTTAAAGACTGTAGCCGATGAAATCCAGAAGAATAAGGATAAGCTCGGCGTTAAGGGTGCGTTCACATCAGCAGGTATGGATTCTTCATCTGACTGGAGATTCAAAACTCACCTTGCTAACCTTCCTATCTACTTTGAGTACAAGGATAAGGGCATCAAATCAACAGACGCTATCGAGGGTAAATACCTTGAAAACTATAAGAACATCTGGGATCTCTACATCAAAGATTCAACATGTGATCCTGCAGACCTCGCAAGCAAGAAGGGTACAGACGCTGAAACTGAGTTCACATCAGGCGAAGCAGTATTCTTCCAGAACGGCAGCTGGGAATATTCAATAGTTACCAAGGCAGGTATGAAGGACGACGAACTCGGCATGCTCCCGATTTACATCGGCGCAGGCGATGAAGCTAATCAGGGTCTTTGCACAGGTTCAGAGAACTACTGGTGTGTAAACAACAAGGCAAGTGCTGACGATCAGGCAGCTACTCTTGAATTCTTGAACTGGTGTGTAACAAACAAAACAGGTACATCTGCTCTTGCTGACGATATGGGATTTGTAATTCCTTTCAAGAATGCTAAGGAAGCAACCAATGTATTTGTTAAGATTGATAACGAACTCACAGCAGCAGGCAAAACTCCTGTAAGCTGGAACTTCACAACAATGCCAAGTGAAGATTGGAAAAACGGTGTTGGCACAGCTCTTACACAGTATGCAGCAGGTACAGGCGACTGGGATGCTGTTAAGACTGCATTTGTACAGGGTTGGAAAACAGAATATGCAAAGGCTAACGGCTGATTGTAAAATTTCTGTTTTAATTTAACAGGTTCGGTAGGGGGGCGGCATTCCGCTCCCCTTTCTTATGAACGGAAAGGCAAAATATTATGTTTAGAAAACCTAAAAGAAAAATTTATTTTCTGATATTTGTTCTTCCCACTCTGGCTGCTTTCCTTATAGGTTTTGTATATCCGTTCTTTAACGGCATTTACCTTTCGTTCTGTAAATTCAGAACAACAAGCGATGCAGTATTCATCGGGTTCGGAAACTATGTCAAGGCCTTTCAGAATGAGGGCTTTTTACATTCATTCTGGTTCACAGTTGTGTTTGTTATAGTATCTGTTATACTCATTAACCTAATTGCGTTTTTTGTGGCGTATGCACTCACGCTCGGAATCAGGGGATCAAATGTATTCAGAACTGTTTTCTTTGTTCCTAACCTTGTAGGCGGTATCATTCTCGGCTACATCTGGCAGTACATTTTTAACGGTATTCTTCAGTATTACGGAACAAACCTTGCGCTTAACGCAAACTACGGTTTCTGGGGACTTGTAATTCTTATGTGCTGGCAACAGGCAGGTTATATGATGATTATTTACATTGCCGGTTTCCAGAGCGTACCTCATGATCTTTATGAGGCGGCTAAAATTGACGGCGCAGGCAAAAAACAGTTGCTTACAAATGTAACATTGCCGATGATGATGCCTTCCATCACAATCTGCACATTCCTTACACTTACAAACTCATTTAAGCTGTTCGACCAGAACCTTGCCCTCACAGGCGGTGCTCCGGGTATTGTATCACAGGGAAGCGGTACAATGGTTTATCAGACGGAAATGATGGCTCTCAATATTTACAATACATTCTATGCAAACCAGAATTCTCGTGGCGTAGGTCAGGCTGAGGGCGTTATCTTCTTCGTAATTGTTGTTATCATTGCCCTTATTCAGCTTTACTTTACAAGAAGAAAGGAGGTTCAGCAGTAATGGCAAAAGTTGCAGCAAAGGCTAAGGATAGGCCTGTAAAGAAAAAACAAACCGTAGGAATGAAAATTTTAACAATTCTCTTCTCTATTGTGTCAGTATTCTATGTTGCTCCCGTTTTCATTGTACTGATGAACTCCTTCAAGAGCAATGCGGCAATCAGCCGTGCAATCTTTGAATTTCCGAATGCAGACAGTTTTCAGGGCTTTCAAAGCTATATGACAGGTATGTTCCACGGCAACTATCCGTTCTGGAAGTCAATTGTATGGAGCTTCTTCATTACAATCGGCGGTGTTGTGCTTATTCTTTTCTGCACATCAATGTGTGCGTGGTACTTGCAGCGTTCAAATTCTCGTATATGCAAAATCATCTACTATTTCTGCATTTTCTCAATGGTTATTCCTTTCCAGATGGTAATGTTTACCCTCTCAAAGACAGCCGACAGTCTCAAGCTTACAACTCCGTGGGGTATTTTGATTATATACCTCGGATTTGGAGCAGGACTTGCGGTATTTATGTTCTCGGGATTTGTTAAATCAATTCCTGTTGAAATTGAGGAAGCCGCAGATGTTGACGGAGCAGGTCCTTTGAGAACATTCTTCGGTATTGTTCTTCCGATTATGAAACCTACTTTTATTTCGGTTGCAATCCTTGAAACAATGTGGATTTGGAACGACTACCTTCTCCCCTATCTTATTCTTGATATGGATTACAAAACTATTCCGATTCATATTCAGTATCTTAACGGCAGTTACGGTCATACGGACACAAGTGCTATTATGGCGCTTATCGTTCTGAGTATCGTTCCAATTATTATTTTCTACTTTGCCTGTCAGAAATACATCATCGAGGGTGTTGTTTCAGGTGCTGTAAAAGGTTAATCTTTCTTTCATTTTATTTTCAAAAGACGGCTGTGTACATTATGCTACACAGCCGTTTTTTCTCTTGTGTTTTTTCTCTCGTGTAGGATACAAATTGTATGTTCAATAATATTTTATAATTTTTACAAACCCTCTTGATGAATATTTATTTTATATATTATGTTTTGATATCATTTAAACTGTGTATTCAATTTTGCACGCAATGCGTGCAATCGTGTGCAACACACACGAACGGGAGAACACGGTTCTCCCCTACAAAATAGCAGTAACTTTGTGATATTTATATAGTTTATTTCTATCACAATGTTTGTGTCTTTACTAGCGGGCGGATAATATGTGCAGTGTAGTAACATAGTATACAACAGTGCAAAGACATAGTATACAGTTTTATGATAAAATAAATGGCAAGAAAATAGCAAATGAAGGAGCTGTTTTTATGCCGTGGGAGTGTAAAACTGTGGAAAAACAAAGATTAGAATTTGTTACAAAAGCATTAGAAACAAATAATTTTAGTGCTCTATGTCGGAAATATGAAATCACACGCAAAACTGGTCGCAAGTGGGTTGATAGATTTAAACAGGGACTGCCCTTAACTGATATGTCACGCAGACCATTATGTTCTCCTAACAAAACGCCTGACGACATTGAAGAATTAATCGTTTCTGTTCGTTTCGATAACCCGGGTTGGGGTGATGATAAAATTAAAATTTTTCTTGAAAATCAAGGGTATAAAAACATTCCTTGTCCAAGAACCATTACTAACATTCTTCATAAACACCAACTCATATCTGAAGAGGAATCTCTCAAAAGAAAGCCTTTTAAACGCTTTCAGAAAGAACATTGCAATGATATGTGGCAAACTGATTTCAAGGGAGAGTTTTTAACTGCCGATAATCGTTATTGCTATCCATTGACTATTCTTGATGACAGCTCACGATACTCAATCAAAATAGCATGCTTTCCTAACACTAAAAATGTCGTTATTAACGCTTTTAAGCAAGCTTTTTATGAGTTTGGTATGCCATCAAGCGTACTTTCTGACAATGGTTCTCAGTTTGCAGGTTTTAAACATGGATTTACTATGTTTGAAAAATTCCTTATGAACAATGACATTCTTCCCATACATTGCAGAATTAAACATCCGCAAACACAAGGAAAAATTGAACGGTTTCATGGCAGTATGAAAAGAGAACTTTTAAATCATAATCTATTCAAGAACTTGGATTACGCTGACAAGGCTCTGCAAGAGTGGCGAACTAAGTATAATTGCCTGCGACCTCATGAAGCACTTGGGAACAAATGTCCTGCCGATGTCTATACTCACAGCGAAAGGATTTTTGCTGACAAGGTGGAGCCGTTTGAATATGAACCCGGCTTTAAAGTCATAAAAGTAAATTCGTGGGGATATGTCCGTTTTCAGAATTTTCAATTATATCTTAGTGAAACTTTCATCAATGATTATGTTCAATTCAGACCTAATCCAAACAATGATTCATTTCTTGTTTGCTATCGCAATTTTGTTATTGCTGAGTATGACTCGTCATCCGGCAAGCGTATTCACCGCAAGATTTCAAGACTGTGAATTTGTATACCATGTCCTTGCACAGGTGGTTACCATGTTGCACTTGACATAATATCCGCCCCTACAGATTTATGCGAACAACTACAATAATACGCTCGGACATAATATGTTTTTTGATATTACAAACTATCTACACGAATTGGGTACGGCTGCTCACCGTGCGTGATTGTTCTTTAATAGAATTATGTTGCATACAAAAAATCGGGCAATCGTGATGACTGCCCGATATGCGAAATTTTTATGTATTAACTTTTACCGCAAGAAAATCAGATTGACTGAAGAACAGGCTCACCGTTTTCGGCTGTGAGGTGCATTGCAGTAACTCCGCCTGCGCCTGCCTCAATCATTGCGTTAGCAATTTTCTCCTCAACCTCTCTGCGAATTGTGTTTCTGAGGTCACGGGCGCCGCTTGCACCGTTGCAAGACTTTTCTGCAAGGAGCTGACAAACCTTTTCGTCAAATGTGAATTTGATGTGCTTTTCCTCAAGAGTCGGAACATACTCAGAGAGCATAAGGTCTGCAATCTTAACAAAATCGTCCTTTTTAAGGCTGTTGAATACGATAACCTCGTCTACTCTTGCGATAAATTCGGGACGGAGGAACTCGGAAAGTGCCTTCATAACCTTTTCTTTTGAGGCATCTTCTTCAGTCTTGCCAAAGCCCAATGCGCTGTCCTTTGATGCAGAGCCGGCATTTGAGGTCATAATGATAACAGTATTTTCAAAGTTTACTGTTCTGCCGTGAGCGTCTGTAACTCTGCCCTCGTCAAGAATTTGGAGCAAAATATTGAGAACATCGGGATGAGCCTTTTCGATTTCATCAAAGAGGAGAACCGAATAAGGTCTGCGGCGAACTTTCTCCGTTACCTGTCCTGCCTCATCGTAGCCGACATATCCGGGCGGTGAACCGATAATTTTAGAAACCGAATGTTTCTCCATAAATTCACTCATATCCAGTCTGATAAGAGTTTCGGGGGTATCGAAAAGTTCCTTGCTGAGAACCTTTACAAGCTCTGTTTTACCGACACCTGTAGGACCTACAAAGATGAACGATGCAGGTCTGCGGCGAGGTGAAATTTGAACTCTGCTTCTTCTGATTGCAGATGCAAGAGCCTTTACAGCCTCGTCCTGACCGATAATTTTCTTTTTAAGCTCGTTCTCAAGGTCGGCAAGCTTTGAAAGCTCATTTTCCTTGATTCTTGATGCGGGGATACCTGTCCAGAGTTCGATTACCTTGGCGATATCCTCTTCTGTAACCTTTGAAACGAGAGTTTCGGGGTCAATTTCTTTAAGGTCGCTGTCAATTCTTGCAAGGCTTGTGTTGACCTCGGCAAGCTGTTCATAGTTTACCTCATCGGCATTTGTAAGAGCGTCCTTTCTGATAAGAAGCTTCTGTCTTTCGTCCTCAAGCTTATCGTGACGCTCCATGTTTTTATTGCGGAGAGCGGCACAGGCACAGCTTTCATCAAGAAGGTCGATTGCTTTGTCGGGAAGAAAACGGTCTGTTATGTATCTTTCGGAAAGGATAACCGTCTTGCGAACGATATCATCGTCAACAATTACACGGTGATGTGCCTCATAATAGCCTTTTACGCCTGCGATAACATCAATTGACTGAGCGATTGTAGGCTCGCCGACCTTTACAGGCTGAAATCTTCTTTCAAGAGCAGAATCCTTTTCGATATATTTTCTGTATTCGTTGAATGTTGTAGCACCGATAACCTGAACCTCGCCCCTTGAAAGAGCCGGTTTGAGGATATTTGCGGCATTCATTGTACCCTCGTTGTCACCTGTGCCGACAAGGCTGTGAACCTCATCAATAAAGAGAATTATGTTGCCGTTCTCTTTTATTTCGGAAACAAGTCCTTTGATTCTGCTTTCAAACTGACCTCTGAACTGAGTACCGGCAACAAGTGAGGTGAGGTCAAGAAGCTGAATTTCTTTGTTTTTAAGTCTTTGCGGAACATTTTCTGCGGCAATGCGGAGAGCAAGCCCCTCTGCAATAGCGGTTTTACCTACACCGGGTTCACCGATTAGGCAAGGGTTGTTCTTTGTTCTTCTTGAAAGAATCTGAATTACACGCTCAATCTCGCTGTCTCTGCCGACAATGCGGTCGATTTTGCCCTCTCTCGCCTTGCGTGTGAGGTCTTCACAGTAAAGATTGATGTGCTTTCTGTTCTTTTCTTTTTTCTCTTTTTTGCCCTTTTTATTATTATCCTGATTTGTCGCATTGTTGTTCTGTCCGCCGAACATACTGTTGAAAAATGCAGGGAATGCAGGTGCACCGTGAGAGAAGTCATCATCCTCACTGCCGTCACCGTCTTTAGCAAAATCGCCCATCTGCTCAGCAAGGTTATCCGCACCAAGCTGTTCCATAAGCTGCGACATATCGCCGTCACCCATACTGTTCATGAGGGTATTCATCTGATCCTGAACATTTTCAAGGTCCTCATCCGAGATACCCATTTTGCTGATAAGATCCTCAACCGGCTTGATTCCAAGCTCTTTTGCACAGGTAAGGCAATAACCTGCTGTCGGGGCATCTTTGGAATTGTTATTTGAAACGAAAACAACCGCAGGGCGTTTTCCGCATCTTGTACAAAGCATAGCATACTCCTTTTTAGGACACCAAATTGCACATTTGCTGTCATGGTAATATAAGAATTATACAACTGTTTAACAAATAATTCAATATTTATTTGTCGGAATTTATTTATTTTTAATGTCAGCTGTCTTTTTAAGTGATTCGTTGTACTCTTTAATCATTGCAAAATAGATTTTTCCGTAACGATAAAGTGCATAAAGCATTGACGCTGCGGTAACTGAAAGCAACACAAGGTCAAGCACCATATTTTCGTAAGCGAAGAATGCTTTCAAAAATACGATAAGACATACGGAAAAGTAGAAAATAATTGTTCCGACCTTTCCGTACCAGTTAGCGGAAGGCGGTGTGAGCCTTTTTTTGATTAAATCAGCACCGCCGATGAGCATAAGAAGGTCTTTGACCAAAAGCGTCACAAGAATCGGAAGAACCATAGGCACATAAATCACCATACAGATAACGACCGCAAAAAGCGTTACCTTGTCTGCAATGGGATCAAGGACTTTTCCGAGAGGAGTTACCTGATTGAGTTTTCTGGCAGCCATTCCGTCAAAGCAATCGGTAAGTCCCGACAAGCCTATACATATTGCCGCATATATATACTGTTCCGCAAGGAAAAAATATACGAACGGGATTATAAGCACAAATCTTACATAAGTTATAATATTAGGTATAGCAACCAAATCGGATGTTTTAAAGCTCCACACTTCTTTTTCTTTTTCCATTACTGTTTCCTCCTGTTTCTTCATTCAGACTGCAACACTGAAAAATTTAAAAACAGCACCTGAAATCATAGGGCTATTAAGCATTTCGGGATTTGATAACTCAAGCACTCCCGAATAGATATTTACGACAAAAAATACAAGGATTGCCGCCTCCGCAAGTCCGAATACACCGCCCAATAACTGATTGACCTGTTTAACAACCGGTATTTTGAATACCTTTGCAAGTTTATTAACAAGCAACTTAATAAGTATAAAGACAATTATTGAGATTACCGCACCGATAACCATTTGAAAAAATCCTGTTATAATCGGCTGTATCAGCTGTTCAACCGATACGGATACGGTTGTAGCCGTCTGATTCGGAATTTGAAAGTCATTAGTATAGATACTTGCATCTGTTCCAAAAAGAGAAAGGAAAAATCCCATCATCCCCATTGCCCAGTCCGGAAGAGCAGAAAAGCTGTTTGCTATTGCTGCGTTAATGCCCTGTGTGTCTATCATCTGCTGCAAATTTGTTATCAAAGTCTGCTGAACAAATGCCGTATAAACCCACGATGCAAGAAAAGCTGAAATGTGATACGCAAGAAAGCCCGTGAGAGCCACTCCTGCGATATTGAGAATTGTAATTGCAATTCCACGCTTAAAGTCAATCATGAACAAAAGCACAAATATTGCAATAATTATTATATCTGCAATCAAATTTATTACTCCTGTGTTGAAGTTTCGGCGGTATCGCTGCTGGATACGCTGTCAAGGTCGATGAATCTGATTTGATTTACGCTTAGAATATAAGCGGTATAATCGGACGCAAGCACAACCTTTTTTGAACCCGTTCCCGAATTTGCCGAGTATAGCAAATCACCTTTTTGATTATAACCGTAAACAACATTACCGTCAAGAATTGCAGCCGTTCCCTTGTAAACCGAAATTGAGTCGGCTTTGTGTTCGGTATTGATTGTGTTCAGAACCTCGCCGTTTTTATTATAGTTTATGAGAGCAACGCTCCTGCCGTCACCGCTTCTTGAAAGAGCCATTGTATATGATGAAGTGTCTGTGTTAAAGCAATAATTTGAAAGGGTCTTTCCGTCGTAGCTGACGGTCTTGTAATTTTTCTCGCCCTTGTTTACAATGTAGCTTGCCTGTGAACCGATAAGTACAGCTGTGTCAGATGTAAGATACTTGCAGTCAATAACAGAATCCCCTTTTACGGTGTATGTTGAAACAGGCTTGTCCTGTGAAAAATCAAGAACATAAACGCCTGTTACAACCGAGCCTTTATCGCTTGAAATGCCTGTTGCAATACAGCCGGAACCGTCTTTGTTGACAGCAACCGAAGTTATGTAATATTCTGAAAAAGAATATTTATAGATTCTGTTGTTATTTTTGCTGTAAGCATACAGCGTAGTAAGATAACCGGTATCCTCTGTTACCAGGCAATATGTACCGTTTGACGCAATATCTGCGGTATAGATTTTGTTATCGGCAGTACCCGAATAAAGCTTTTCGTCAAAGCTGCTTATCTCATAGCTTGAACCGCCGATTCCGTATGTAAGAAATCTGTTTTCATTGTTTTTCATTACGGGATTTGAATGTGTAAGCTGAAGTCGTGCAACCTCTGTACCGGAGCTTGTCAGGGTTACAAAAGAGGTATCGGAAGCATACACTGCGTGTCCCTGCGACACGGCAAAGTTACCTGATGAAACCTCTGAACCGATAATGTCAACGGGATAACCGTGACCTGCATTTCCGAGTACATCATAAGTCCACCAATTTGAGATGTTCTCCCATGTAAGCTTGTCACGGTTTGCAAAGGCAAAAACTATAAGGCCTGCAGCAATGGCAATACACGCACCGAGTACGATTTTCTTGACAGCCTGCGGCGACATTTCGGTTTTTTCCTGTTCATAATCGTCAAGAGGCATATCCTCATAGCTCATTACATCTCTGTCGGATTTATGTGTTTTTCGTTTTGAATAATGTCCTTTAAACTTTTTAAACATCAGTGTTCACTCCTTTTTGTGAACTGTTGTCATTTTCATAATTCACACGATTCAGGTACAATCCGCAAGCCTGTGCGGTGGGACCCGAATATTTTCTGTTTTTCTTTTCTATAATGGAGGGGATTTCATCGGGAGCAATTTTACCTTGCTGAATCCTGAGAAGTGTTCCCACCATAATACGAACCATATTATACAAAAAGCCGTCAGCCTCAACCTTCATTGTAACAAGGTTGCCCTCACGGGTTACCGAAAAGGCTTTTACATTTCTGGTCATATCCCCTTTTTCACGGTTATCAAGCGTGCAAAAGGAAGTGAAATCGTGTCTGCCGACATATGCCTGAGCGGCTTTGTCGAGCAGATTTTCGTCAATTTTGTATCTGTAATGAAGTGCGTATCCGTCAAGAAACGGATTTCGCACCTCGCTGTTCCAGATTTTGTAGATATATTCCTTGCTTGTGCAGGAATAGCGGGCGTGAAAATCGGGTGCAACCTCTTTGCAGTCAAGAACCGCAATGCTTAGCGGCAGCCAGCGGTTAAGCGCCGCCTTGAGCCTTTCGGGCTTTATGGGATGTTCTGTTTTAAGGCTGATGCAGTACATATTTGCGTGAACTCCGCTGTCTGTGCGACTGCATCCCTTTACATCAAAGTCATCACCGATAATCTTAGAAAGAGCAGTTTGAAAAGCCTCCTGAACCGTCATTGCGTTCTGCTGAATCTGCCAGCCGTGGAACTCTTTTCCGTCATATGAAATTGTGAGAAGAAGATTTCTTAAACTGCCGCAGGCAGGAATATGTTGCATAAAATCACTCCGCCGATTAGAAGTGCGACCATTACAAAGGATACATAGTCACGCTTTGCCATATGAATAGTTTTCATTCGTGTTCTTCCTGTTCCGCCACGGTAGCAACGGCACTCCATAGCTGTTGCAAGCTCATATGCTCTTCTGAATGCCGAAACAAAAAGCGGAATAAGAATAGGGATAAACGCCTTTACCCTCTGAATAATATTACCCGACTCCATATCGGCACCTCGTGCCTTTTGAGCCTGAGTAATTTTGTCGGTTTCTTCAAGAAGTGTGGGAACAAATCTTAAAGCAAGCGACATCATCATTGCAATCTCGTGAACGGGAAAGTGCAGTTTTGCAAGCGGCTTCATCAGTCTTTCAATTGCATCCGTAAGCTCTGTCGGAGAGGTTGTGAATGTAAGACAGGAGCTTGCAAGGATAAGACAGATGATTCTTACCGAAACAAAAATTGCTCTGTTAATGCCGTTTAAGGTAATTTTGAAAATTCCCCATTGTACAAGCGGATCACCCGAACCGTAGAACACATTGAGAATTGAGGTTACTATTATAATAAATATAATTACTTTCATGCTTTTGAAATAGAACTTTGCAGGCACCTTGCTTGCCGCAACAAAAAGTGCGGTAAAAAGCACAACAAGTGCAAGCGAAGCATAATTAAAAGTACAGAAAATAATTACGAGAAATCCGACAAGCATAATCAGCTTTGCACGGGGATCACATTTGTGGATTACGCTATTCGCAGGAAAATACTGACCGAACGCAACATCTCTTACCATATTTTACCCTCCTTGTCAAGCAGTGAGGAAATACAGTCCATTGCCTCATCAACAGTAAGTATTCCTTCGGGAACATTAAAACCTTTTTCACGCAGATCAAGCATAATCTTGGTTATCTGCGGTACTCGAAGTCCTATTTCTTCAAGCTCTCTTCCCTTTGAGAAAACTTCTTTTGTCTTATCAAACATAACGAGGTTTGACTTGTTCATAACGATTATCTTATCGGCAACCCTTGCAATGTCTTCCATGCTGTGGGATACAAGGATAACTGTGTTTTTGCGTTCCTTGTGATACTGCACAATCTGGCTCAACAGCACATCTCTGCCCATAGGATCAAGACCTGCGGTCGGTTCGTCAAGAACAAGAACCTCGGGATTCATTGCAATAACACCTGCAATTGCCGCCCTTCTCTTTTCACCGCCCGAAAGGTCGAACGGAGATTTTTCAAGAAGTTCATCTTTAAGTCCGGTAAATCTTGCGGCATCATTTACCGCTTTTTCAAGCTCTGCACCGCTCTTGCCCATATTCGTAGGGCCGAATGCGATATCCTTGGCAACGGTTTCTTCAAAAAGCTGATATTCTGGATACTGAAATACCATTCCGACTTTGAAACGGATTTTTCTGATATCCTTGGGATTTGCCCAGATATCCTCGCCGTCAAGAAGAACCTGTCCCGAAGTTGGTTTCATAAGTCCGTTGAGCATTTGAACAAGTGTTGACTTGCCCGAGCCCGTGTGTCCCATAATGCCGATAAACTCGCCCTTTTCAATTGAAAGGCTAACATTATTGACTGCGGTTTTCTCAAACGGAGTGCCTGTTCCGTAAACATAGCTTAAATTTTTCAGTTCAAGCACCTTGCTCATGACAGCACCTCCTCAAGCATTTTTACACATTGCTCTGCATTGAGAGGAAGTTTATCAAATTTTACTCCGCACCCCCTGAGTCTGTATGCAAGCTCTGTTGCCTGCGGAACATCAAGGCGGTGTTTTTTGAGGAGTTCCACCTGTGAAAAAACATCTTCGGGTGTACCCTGAGTGAGGATTTTTCCTGCGTCCATAACGACAACTCTGTCGGCAAGGACTGCCTCTTCCATATAGTGTGTGATGAGGACAACCGTCATATTCTTTTCACGGTTGAGTTTTAAAAGCGTTGTCATTACCTCGTCACGGCCGTTAGGGTCGAGCATTGCCGTTGGTTCGTCAAGAACTATGCACTGTGGCTGCATTGCAAGAATTCCCGCAATTGCAATACGCTGTTTCTGACCGCCAGAAAGCTTGAACGGGGCGTGTTCACGGTAATCGTACATATCAACGGCTTTTAGGGCATCGTCAACCCTCTGTCGAATCTCCTTTGGCGGTATTCCGAGGTTTTCGGGGCCGAAAGCAACATCTTCCTCAACAACGCTTGCAACAAGCTGGTTGTCGGGATTTTGAAGTACAAGTCCCACTTTTTCTCTTATGTCATATGTCTTGTTTTCATCTGATGTGTCATCTCCGTCAACATACACTTTGCCCTTATCCGGCAATAGCATTGCGTTGAGATGTTTTGCAACAGTTGACTTTCCGCATCCGTTGTGACCGAGAAGGGCAACAAATTCACCCTTTTCGATGTTGAGAGAAACACCGTCAACCGCATTTTTGTACGGCTGACCGCTTTCAATGTCGGAATATGAAAAGCTGATGTTGTCAAGTGAAATAAAGCTCATTTATTATTTCTCCCATATTGCGGTTGAGCCGCACGGCAATACAAGTCCCGTGTCGCTCACCTTCAGTCCTATTTCATCGCTTGATACTTTTCCGCCGAAGTACTTCTGCAAAAGAACTCCGAGCAAATACTCCATTACAGCGGGAGAAAGTCCCGTTGTGTAAGAATTGAGAATGAAAAACAGCGGATTGTCCGAAAGGACCTGCTTGCACAGGGTTACGAGCGAATAAAGCTGTTCTTCAAGCTTCCAGACCTCACCGCCAGGACCTCTGCCGTATGACGGAGGATCCATAATGATTCCGTCATACCTGTTGCCACGGCGGATTTCACGCTGTACAAATTTTACGCAATCGTCAACGAGCCAACGGACAGGTCTGTCGGCAATACCGCTTGATGCGGCATTTTCCTTTGCCCACTGAACCATGCCCTTTGATGCGTCAACATGGCAAACGGTTGCGCCTGCGTTCATACACGCAAGAGTTGCACAGCCTGTGTAACCGAAAAGGTTGAGAATTTTAAGCGGTCTGTTTTCGTTTTTAATTTTTTCTGCGGCAAAATCCCAGTTAACTGCCTGTTCGGGGAACACACCCGTGTGCTTGAATCCCATAGGCTTGATGTTGAAAACGAGGTTGCCGTAATTTACAGTCCAGCGGTCGGGAACTTTTTTGTACTGCTCCCAACTTCCTCCGCCACGATTTGAACGGTGGTAACGGGCATGTGCCGAATACCAAAGAGGATTTTTCTTTTCGCTTGACCAGATAATCTGCGGATCGGGACGGATAAGGATTATATCTCCCCATCTTTCAAGTCTTTCCCCGTCAGAGGTATCTATAAGTTCATAATCTTTCCATTTATCAGATAATCGCATTATGCAAGTCTTTCCCTTACTACCTGTGCGGCTTCTTCCGCAAGGTTCTGAATTTCTTCGAGGTTTTCGCCCTCGAGCATTACTCTTACGAGAGGTTCTGTTCCCGATACACGAACAAGGATTCTGCCTCTGTCACCGAGGATTTCGCTCACTCTTTCGATTTCAGCCTTGATTTCCCTGTCTGTATAGAATGAGAGCTTGCCCTCTCTGCTTACTTTAACATTGATAAGCACCTGCGGCAGACGCTCCATAATCTTTGCAAGCTGACTGAGCTTTTCGCCTGTTCTCTTCATAATGCTGAGAATCATTGCGCCTGAAAGCTGACCGTCGCCTGTTGTTGCGTAGTCAAGCAAAATGATGTGACCGCTCTGCTCGCCGCCGATGTTGTAGCCCTCCTGCATCATAGCCTCAAGAACATATCTGTCGCCAACCTTTGTTGAAACAAAGTGCATATCGTTTTCTTCACAGAACTTATTAAAGCCCATGTTTGTCATAATTGTTCCGACAACAGCATTCTTTTTGAGTACGCCTCTCTGCTTCATATCATTTGCACAGATTGCAATAAGGTAATCGCCGTCAACAAGGCTGCCGTTTTCGTCAACCGCAAGACATCTGTCGGCGTCACCGTCAAAGGCAAGGCCGCATGAAAGCTTGTGTTCACGAACATACTTCTGCAATTTGCTCATATGAGTTGAACCGCAGTCACGGTTGATGTTCACACCGTCAGGCTCGTCAAAAAGCATATGAACCTTTGCACCAAGCTTTGTGAAAAGCTTTTCGGCTGTTCTTGAAGAAGAACCGTTTGAGCAGTCAAGTGCGATTTCCATACCATCAAAGTCGCAGTCAACTGCCGAAACAAGGTGGTCAATATACAAATCAGCCGCCTCTGTATCATATGTTACTCTGCCGATATTTTCATCTGTTGCTGATGCATACGGTACAACATGGTCAAGTACGATTTCTTCAATTCTGTTTTCGAGGGCATCGGGGAGCTTGCATCCGTCAGAGCTGAAAATTTTGATACCGTTAAATTCAAACGGGTTGTGTGATGCGGAAATCATAATACCTGCATCGGCATTGTATTTGCCTACAAGATAAGCAACCGCAGGAGTAGGAACTACCCCGAGAATGTGAACATTTGCACCTACCGAGCAAAGTCCTGCAATAAGTGCGCCCTCGAGCATATCGCCCGAAAGTCTTGTGTCCTTACCGATTAAAATTGTGGGGTGTTCAACCTCATCGCTGATAAGAACCATTGCCGCCGCTCTGCCTATATTCATTGCAAGTTCAGGTGTAAGCTCTGCGTTTGCAACACCTCTTGCACCGTCTGTGCCGAATAATCTTCCCATTATATATATTCCTCCGTTAAATAATTTGTAGATTGTAAATTTTCAAAACTGCAATTTTCGGTATAACCCAAGTAAAAGCCTTGCACTCTGTTGAATTATACACTCATATTGTGACTGATTTATGACTCCCTGTCACCAAAGAGAGTCGGCTGTGTAGGCTGTGCATTTACAACGCCCTTAGGAAATTCACAGCCGAGATGTCTGCAAGCCTCGGCAGTTATGCATCTTCCCCTCGGTGTTCTGCTGACAAAACCTATCTGCAAAAGATACGGTTCATAGACATCCTCGATTGTTACAGCCTCTTCACCGATTGCCGCCGCAAGTGTTTCAAGTCCGACAGGACCGCCGTTGTAAAAACGAACGATTGCCTCAAGCATTCTTCTGTCGTTGCGGTCAAGACCGAGTTCGTCAATTTCGAGTCTGTCAAGTGCTGTCCTTGCGGTTTCAAGTGTGATGACGCCGTTTGACATAACCTGTGCAAAGTCACGCACACGCTTTAAAAGTCGGTTTGCAATTCGTGGTGTTCCCCTTGAACGGGACGCAATTTCAAGCGCACCGTCATGTTCAATTTTTATTCCGAGGATTCCGGCACTTCTTTCAACAATCTGTGCAAGCTCCTCGGGAGTGTAGAGCTCAAGTCTTAACACCACACCGAAACGGTCACGCAAAGGAGCGGTCAGCTGACCTGCTCTTGTGGTTGCTCCGACAAGTGTAAATTTTGGCAACGGCAGATGATACGAAGCCGCCATCTGACCTTTGCCCGTGATGATATCAATTGCAAAGTCCTCCATTGAAGGGTAAAGTATTTCTTCAACGGAACGGCTCAGTCTGTGAATTTCGTCAATAAAAAGCACATCGCCCTCGTTAAGGTTGGTAAGCAATGCCGCAAGGTCGCCCGGCTTTTCAATTGCAGGGCCTGAGGTTATTCTCATTGACACACCGAGTTCATTCGCAATGATTCCCGAAAGAGTTGTTTTACCGAGTCCCGGAGGGCCGTAGAGCAGTACATGGTCAAGGGTTTCGCCTCTGATTTTTGCCGCCTCGATAAAAACCTTGAGGTTTTCCTTTGCCTTTTCCTGTCCTATGTATTCCGAAAGTGTTTTCGGCCGCAGAGGGTTGTCGCTCTCTGCCGTATCTTCGGGAATTTCGGAAGTATCGGTTATTCTGTTTTCAAAATCAAATTCATCCGAGAATTCCATTTTACTCATATGTTACTGTCTTCCCATCTGTTTTAATGTGAGTGAAATAAGCTGTTCAACAGGCAAGGTGCTGTCGAGTGTTGCAAGCACGGGTGAAACATCCGAAGGAGAATAGCCCAAAACTCCGAGTGCCTCGATTGCTTTCGGAACATTTCCCGTTGAAACATTCACGCTGTTCTGTGCCGCCTGTGCAAAGGAACTGTCCTCCTTAGCCGCTTTTGCAAGCTTGTCCTTGAGTTCAAGAACAATTCTCTGTGCAATTTTTTTGCCTATTCCCTGTGCTCTTGTAATTGTTTTGAGGTCATCGGAGGCAATCGCCATTGCAACCTGTTCGGGACTGAGCTCCGATAAAACCGCAAGTCCTGCCTTTGGACCTACACCGCTTACGCTGATGAGGTTTTTAAAGGTTTCAAGCTCTGCCTTTGTTGCAAAGCCGAAAAGGTCAACCGCATCTTCCCTTACATTAAGGTAAGTGTAAAGCGTTACCTCGGTGTTAAGCTTTACGGCTTTGAGTGTGTTCATTGTCGTCTGGCACATATAGCCGACACCGCCGCACTCTACTACCGCCGCATTTGATTCTATAGCAATAAGTTTTCCTCTTACGGAATAAAGCATATTTAAAGTCCCTTTCCGTACATTACTCTTCTGAGCTGTGAGCCTGCCGCCTGTGTGTGACAGATTGCAATTGCAAGTGCGTCACAGGTATCATCGGGTTTCGGGATTTCTTTCAGCTTTAAAAGCCTTGCGGTCATTTCCATAACCTGCGGTTTTTTAGCCTTGCCGTATCCCGTTACAGCCGTTTTGACCTGAAGAGGAGTGTACTCAAAGATTGGTATTTTAAGTTTTTGTGCCGCAAGCAGGGTTACTCCCCTTGCCTGAGCAACATTGATAGCCGTTTTCTGATTGGTCTGAAAGTAAAGTTTTTCGATTGCAAGAGCGTCGGGGCGACATCTGTTGAGAATAGCATAGGTTTCGTCATAGATGTACTCAAGCCGTTTGTTAAAATCAGTTCCGGCAACGGTTTCAATTGCACCGAAGCCGAGAGTTTTGTATGTATTCGATTTAAAATTGATTGCTCCCCAGCCTACAATGGCATATCCAGGATCAATTCCAAACACTACCAAAACAATACCTCCGAAAAAATCCAAAAATGGCATAATAACATAGCTTAAAACATTATAACACACACAACTTTATTTATCAATAAAATTATTCGTTAATCTGCGTATTCCGCTCAAAATGTACATAAGAAACTTTGAACGGCTGATTTACTCGGTTTTTTGCGTGTTATCGGCACAGCTGAGCGTAATTTTTGAACCGTTGTATGACAAATCAAGCTTTTTTCCGTGCGGAACATATTCAAAGGTGTAGTTTCGGTAAAGTTTCGGCACAAATATGACAAGCGTTGTATCATCGACAACATATTTTCCGCAAAGCTCCGCCTTGTCTTTTCCGCTCATCATAATAAGGGACGCATTGTCGCCGTCAAACGAAAGGCTTATCTTTCCGCCGCCGTCAAGCTCTGCACTCCAGTCTGTGCAGGTAAGCTCGTTTTGATATCCCGATGTGTCGGCACTGCATGAACAAAGCAGAAAACATAAGCAGATTAAAATTAAAATGACAAATTTCTTCATAAAAACCGCCCTCACAGGTGTATGATAGTATTACAGATTATTCATGAAATCAGAAAATTAGTACATATACCGTTGACGGCAGAAAACGAAATTTACAGTTTTGTTATAATTCTTGAAAAGCATAATTATTTTGTGTATATTGTATGGTGTGATTTTATGGAAAATTTTAAAAACGAGAACACGGAGGGATTGTTTTGCAACATGAGATAACCGAAAAGCATAATGTTTTTGAAGAAAACGGAGAGGTTATGTGTGCAGGCTGGGCAAGAACGCCTGTTTTTGAATATAACAGCGAACAGAGCAAAACAAGCGGAAAACACAGCGAAAGGGATTGCTATTTCATAAGCAACACAGAGGTTTCGCTCTATCTTTCGGTTGAAAATTTAGGCATGGAATTTGCGGTGAAAATTGCGGTCGCCGACCTTAAAAGAGGCGGTGTGATTTATGATTGTGTTGTAAAGAAATTTGTTTTCAGCAAGAACGAGCTTCCCGAATCGGGCAGCTCGGGAGAGCTTTTGTACACGGACAAAAGGCTTCAGCTACAGCTTACAAACACACCGAACGGAAGATTTTTAAAATGTGATTTTATCGACTTTGGCGGCATAAAAAATCTTTACTTTAACATTAATCTCAAAAAGACGGCGGGCGAAAGTCTTAACGAAATTGCACCGTTTGAGAGAGACAGAAAATATTTTTATCTCAAACGCTTTGTTCCCAAATTTGTCGCAGGCGGAATTATTCGTGTGGGCGGTATGGAATATTCCTTAAACGAAACAACCACTAACGCATATTTTGATTGGACACGCTTTTCAAAGCCGAGAAAGCATAATTATCAGAGATTAAGCTCCGACTGCTTTATTGACGGAAAACGCTTTTCCCTCTGCCTTGCAAGCAGAGTAGGCGACAACCGTTACGGCAACGAAAATTGCTTTTTCACAGACGGGCATCTTGAAAAGCTGTCACAGATAAATGTTAAAAGCACAGGCGGAAATCTTGACAGACCATGGTACTTTAAGGCGGGATATTCCGCAGTTGACATTACATTTAAGCCGTTTACGGTAAAAGGCGAGGCAATGGCGGCATATATGGACAAAACAACGGTGATTTTCGGCAGACTGTACGGAGAACTAAAGAGAGTAGATATGGATAAACCCATTGTACTTGACAATTCACAGGCGCACATTGTTCTGACGGAATTTTAAAAATACAATTGACAAAAATAAGCACGGCTTTTATTGTGTCAGAATATTTGAGCTTAAACATAACATATTCTAATTTTGCCAAAATTATGTATCCTGCTTTGCACACGAACGGGAGAACACGGTTCTCCCCTACAATTGATTGCACAAACGATTACAATACTATGCTCGGGCATACTTTACGAACAGGAAACTTGGGTGCGCCGTGCTTTTGTACAAAACAAGTCAGGCTGTGAAGAACGAAGTCTTAAACTTCATTTCCTCACAGCCCTATCTTATTTAGTATTTATACTTGTTATCAATTTTAATTATCTGTACTCATAGTGACCGCCATCTTTGACTTTCTCATCATAAGCTTCTTTCCAATAGCCGTCTTCTACTGTTTTGGTTCCTACTTTAACCCACTGCTTTTCACAATGATAAGCTCCCGCACCATTTGTTTCCAATTCCCAAGTAAGATGCTCTCTCATCTGGTTATCATCTACTAACTGCATACCGCAATTATTACACACATCGATGTAACCATATCTCATATCATCCTCTTCGTGAGTACCCGTTACGATCCATTCTCTTTCGTGGTGAACTGTTTTGTAATCATCTACCCATACCTTCTGCTTTGGCTTTGCTGTAGGTGTTTCAGTCTTTGAAGATTCACTCGGCTTAGATGCTGGCTTCTGAGCTGGTTTTGTGTCGTTCTTTGAAGAGTTACTCGGCTTAGACGCTGGCTTATTGTCATTCTTAGAAGTGTCAACCTTTGATGTATTTGTCTTTGAAGAGTTGTCTTTCTTTGAAGATGTATTTGACTTGGTATCTTCTTTCTTTTCGGTGTTACCCTTATTGTTGTTGTTTTTGTTAGATACTGTAGTTTTTACATCGTCAACCTTAACTGTAACTGTCTTACCGTCATCGGTTTTTACTTCTACCTTACCGTCTTTTACTTCGACTTTCTTACCCTTCTTATCAGTGATGCTGCCGTCTTTGTCGACTTTGATTTCACCCTTGTCTACCAAATCTTTAACTGCCTTTGGAACCGTTACCGCAGGAGCTGTAGTTGCCTGTGCAGTGGTCTGAGCAGAAGTTGTTGCGGTCGGAACTTTGTCACTTTTATAACCTGCAAGAAGACTTGTGCCGACTGTTGTGCCTGCAAAAAGTAAGGTCATACCGCAAGCCATAGCTATGGCTTTTGTCTTAGCCGCTGTAACTGCACCTGTCTTAACCGCAGTTGCTGTACTCGATTTTATCGCTGTTGAAACACCCTTTGAAGCCGCAGTTACAAGGCTTTCTCCGTTTGGAAGTGTGATTTTTATGCTCGGAACGCAAAGGCTCTTTGCCTGCTCTCTGAAAATTGTTGTAAAGAACGGCACAAATACAACACCGTGAAGCTTGTCACCGCTTTTGTTTTCGTAATCTTCAATTGCAGTTTTCATCTTTGCCCTTGAATAGTTGAGCCTTGAAAGCACAGTACCCCTTGAACATTCAAAGACTTCTGCGATTTCATCAACAGTCATTTCATTAAAATAGTGCATAATCACTGTCTGATACTGAACATCGGACAGTACTTCCTGCATAATTGAAAGAATAATTTCTCTCTTTGCCTTGTCTGAAATGTATTCTTCGGGAATTGATATACGCTCGTCAACTATTGCCTGATTTTCAAAAATTTCATCGTCCAGTTGGATTTCACCTTTACCTTTCAAATAATTTTTGCACTTATTAACGGCAATTCTGTTAAGCCAACTTCTGATTTGTGATGATTTTTCCAAAGATTGGATTTTTAAAAAAGCCGTTATGTAAGTTTCCTGCATAATGTCCTGTGCGGTTGTTTCGTTCTTTAAAAAGCTGATACAAGTAAACCACACTTCACGCTCTGTAAGCTTGTAGAGCTTTTCAAATGATTTGTTATCTCCCTTTTTAATTTTCTCTACTAAGTGGGAAATGTTCATAAAATAACCTCCTCTCATTTCCTTTCATAATATAGACAATTTAAAACGGCTTTTGATTTTATAAAATCCGAAAAAATTTTAAAATTTTTCAAATTTTTTCGATTTTTTCAAAAAAGTAAATATTTTTCGCATAAAACAAAAAGAGCTACGAAGAATGAAGTCTTATACTTCTTTCCGCCACAGGCGGCGGTCGCAAGGCTACCTCAAGTCCCGTCATATTTCCTATTGCAGTTTGTTATAGCGGTAACTGCGAGTGACGGTGATTACTATATGTCAAACTTCCGTCCTCGCCAATGCGGCTTGTTCATAGTCATACTTTCATCAACGCTCTCCCTAAAAACAGTTGTTTTCTTCTATCCACTTTTGTTTTTACGGTCACTCTCTCCCCGTCTGAAATATAGTCGCATTGCGTTGTGCATGGACGCACTTCCTTATGCTCCTTATTTCAGACAGCGCTTTGCTCCCTTTTTCCGCCACAGGCGGCGGTCGCAAGGCTACCTTCAAGTCCCGTCACACCGCTTGACGGTAAAATAAAAAGCAGTCAACACAAATGTGTCAACTGCTTTTTATGGTGCGAGTGACGGGACTTGAACCCGTACGTCGTGAAACACACGCCCCTCAAACGTGCCTGTCTGCCTATTCCAGCACACTCGCATTTATTAAGTTGTGAATCTCTCGACTCAACAGTCAACATTGTATCACAAGGCATTTAACTTGTCAATAGATATTTGAAAGTTTTTTCAAATTTTTTACATTATTTTTTCTCTGTCAACAAAAAACGCATAAAAACTGAAACTTTATACCTTTTGACAAGATGACACCGTGACAGGCAGTATCCCGATATCATCTTATTTTATCGCATTTAGCTGAGAATTTTTTCTGCAACTTTTGGCAATTCATCAAACGAACTGATTGTGTATTCAGGATTTTCCGTTGTGCCGAATCCGTATGATGCAAACACGAACGGAATTTCTGCATCTTTTGCGGCAATTTGATCGCCGATTGTATCACCGAGATACACAGCCTTATCAATGCTGTTTCTCTTAATAACAAGCTTTATATTCTCCCCTTTTGTCTGATTGGTTCTGCCCGACATTTCAAAATCGGAGAAATATTTTTCAAGCTTATGAGCGAACAGGAACGCTTCAATATAGCCGCACTGACAATTGCTGATTATGCCGAGAAGATAATTCTTTGAAAGAATTTCAAGCGTACTTTCAAGATTATCATACAAATGACCGCCTGTTTTGCGAAGTGACGGAATCTGTTCAGCGCAACATTCCTTTACAATTGCGACCGAGTTTTCAAGCGGAAGCTCGGGCAACATTATTGACGCAATCTGTTCAACCGTTTTTCCCATATAACTGTTCATTTCTTCAAGTGTGACTTGCTTTGTTGTTTCTTTATGTTTTTTAAGTACATCATTCCACACAGGCAAAATCACATCAGAAGTGTGCCACATTGTGCCGTCAAGGTCAAATAAAACTGCTTTTTTCATAAATTCATATCCCCATATCAAATATGCTTAACGGACTCCCGTTGCCAAAAACGATATTATCACAACGGATTTTGGTTGTCAAGGTATGGTGCTGTAAATATGTTTATCCAACATTTGTTTTATTTGATGAAGTTTGAGTATTCATTTATAGCGGTAACTGCGAGTGACGGTGATTGCTATTTGTCAAACTTTCGTCCTCGCCAATGCGGCTTGTTCATAGTCATACTTTCATCAACGCTCTCCCTAAAAACAGTTGTTTTCTTTTATCTGCTTTTTGTTTTACGGTTACTCTCTCCCCATCTGAAATACAGTCGCCTTGCGTTGTGCATGAATGCACTTCCTTATGCTCCTTATTTCAGACAGCGCTTTGCTTCCTTTTTCCGCCACAGGCGGCGGTCGCAAGGCTACCTCAAGTCCCGTCATATTCCCTATTGCAGTTTGTTATAACGGTAACTGCGAGTGACGGTGATTGCTATTTGTCAAACTTTCGTCCTCGCCAATGCGGCTTGTTCATCGTCATACTTTCATCAACGCTCTCCCTAAAAACAGTTGTTTTCTTTTATCTGCTTTTTGTTTTACAGTTACTCTCTCCCCGTCTGAAATACAGTCGCCTTGCGTTGTGCATAAATGCACTTCCTTATGCTCCTTATTTCAGACAGCGCTTTGCTCCCTTTTTCCGCCACAGGCGGCGGTCGCAAGGCTACCTCAAGTCCCGTCATATTCCCTATTGCAGTTTGTTATAGCGGTAACTGCGAGTGACGGTGATTGCTATTTGTCAAACTTCCGTCCTCGCCAATGTGGCTTGTTCATAGTCATACTTTCATCAACGCTCTCCCTAAAAACAGTCCACCGGACTGTTTTCTTAACGGTCGCCTTCAAGTCCCGTCATCGCTTGCTTGCATAAAATAGAAAAGACTTGATACGCAAGGTATCAAGTCTTTTCTATGGTGCGAGTGACGGGACTTGAACCCGTACGTCGTGAAACACACGCCCCTCAAACGTGCCTGTCTGCCTATTCCAGCACACTCGCATTTATCTCTCACTTTTTTCGTGAGCAGTATTGATTATACGGTAAAACTGTAATTTTGTCAATACTTTTTTAAAAGTTTTTTAATATTTCTTTCCCCTGCATTGAATTGCAACACAGGGGAAAGATTTTAGATTCTAAATAAATCAGTTTTCCTAACTTGTAACCTTTTTGACCTTCTTTTCAAACTTATCAAGACAGGTATTCCAGTTATCGTATGACGGATCGTTACGCTTATCTTTGAAGAGCTTTGTATCGTCAAGATACTTTCCGATATAATTTGTCACCTTCACAGCACCTTTGTAGTTAAGGTGATCGCCTTTATCCTTTGTATCCTTTTTCCAATCAATCGGGATATCGTCACGGAGCAAATTGGTATCGATATAATCAACACCGAGATCCTTTGAAACCGCTTCCATAGCATTATGTCGCTGATAGTTCCAGTTTTTTGTGCTTGGGGTACTTATCAGCACAAGTTTTGCACCGTGCTTTTTACAGAATTTCGCAATTTCGTTGAGATACTTTTTGTTGGTAGAAAGTATCGGTGCAGAAACATCGGAATACTTCATATATTTCTTGATAGCCTTATCTGTCGCAGGCTTAGACTTTTTAGTAAAGTAATAACCTTTGTTATTCTCGTTCGCAGTATATTCAACTGTAGCCGAAAAATCCTTGAGCTGAAGATTCTTCCAACGGTCATGATATCTGAACACAGGGAAAATCTGCTCTGCCTTATATGTGATTTCATCCTCAAAATAAGATTTTCTGAAAATCGCATTGGTTTCAAGGAACACAATCTTCGGACTTTGTTTTTCAAAAGTTTTTTTCAAAAATTCCATTGAGTACACAAGCTTTTGAGCCGGAGAAGAAACATCATACGAGGTAATTCCGTAATCCCTCCAGATATAGAGCGGAATGAACGAATGATACACCTCACTGTCACCGATAAATACAGTGTCAATACTGTCTTTAGGTTCACTGAAAATACCGTTTGCTCTCGGATAATGGATACCCGCCGCCTTGTCATTTGACTTTGGCTGAAATATGAGTGAGGACACCTGAAGTAATCCGAGAAGTATTGCAACAAACAGGACACAGCTGACAATTCTCTTAATTATTTTCTTCATAATCAGACCTCCTTAGAAGTTCGCATAAATCGGATCAACGGCAACATAGCCCTTGCCGTAAGCACCGAAGATTATGATGAACATAATAAGAGCGTAAACAGCCGCCCATCTTATAACAACATTTCTCTTTGCAATTGCGCCACGCACACATATTCCCTTTTCATTGAGAACGCTTATTACAAAAATAAATGCAAGCGCAATAAGCACGATCATAACATCATGCATATCAATTTTAAGCTTTTTCATAAGCTCATAGTTAAGGCTTGAAAAGCTGAAATCGGTCACCATTTTCCCGAACATTGAAAGACCTGTTGTAAGTCTTTCTGCTCTGAAAAACATTTCGCCGATAACAACAAGTATTCCTGTACGAACCATCTGGAACACTCTGTATGCAAAGCATTCGGAATTGATATGAAGCTTTTTATTGAATGCGGTAACCGCAGGCGCAATGATATTGCCCGACAGGATAAGCACAAAGTGGTACATACCGAAGAATATGTAGCCCCACGCAGAACCGTGCCACAGTCCGTTGCAGAACCAAACACAGAACAACGCTATACTTCCTGCAAGCAACGGGCCAAAGTGGTTGCCGAGCTTTTTGCGTGCGGAAGATGTAAGATTTTTCATCGGCTTTGACATGGTGACGGGATAGAAGATATAATCCTTGAACCATGTGCCGAGTGTAATATGCCACCTTTTCCAAAATTCTGAAATTGATTTTGAAAAGAAAGGTCTTTCAAAGTTTTCGGGCATTGTAACGCCGAAAATCTGAGCAACACCCATTACTGCGTCCATTGTACCGGAGAAATCGCAATAGAGCTGAATTGTATAGGCAATTGCTCCGAGAGCGATTATTCCGCCCTGATAGTCATCGTAATGGCTGAAAATCTGCTTAATCATAGGATTAAGTCTGTCAGCGATTACGAGTTTTTTCATAAGGCCGAAAAGAATACGGACTGCACCGAGTTTTAAGTTTTCAAACTCAATTTGCTTTACATTCCACAGCTGGTCGGCTGTCTGACCGTAACGGCAGATAGGACCTTCTACAATCTGCGGAAAGAAAGACATAAACAACGCAAGTCTTAATATGTTGTCATCGGCTTTAATAAGTCCTCTGTAAACATCAAATAGGTACGATACAGCCTGCAAAGTAAAGAATGAAATACCAATCGGCATTATATAACTCGGAATATCAAACTGAATCGGAATATTTAAAAGCGACAACAGCGAATTTATATTTGTTGTGAAAAACGGTGAGTATTTTATCACTAACAAACCGCCAATCATAAGTACGGCGGCAAAGAGCAGAACTCTGCGACTGCGGTGGAGATAAACCTTTTTAAGAGCCTTTTTCTCCTCTTTAGGCACAGTCTTGAGCGCCGCACTTTTTTGAGTTTGTATTCTGTCAAGCCATAAGCCGAAATAATGAACACCCATTATTATCAAAATCAGATAGGCGATTAACTCTCCGCTTATGAGCCAGAAGAACGCAAAGCTTGCAATAAGCAGAAAATACCTTCTCGCTCTCTGCGGTATAACAGCATACACAACAACTGAAACAGGCAGAAACATAACAAGAAACGCTACCGAAAAATATGAGGTAAGCGTGTCAAGACTGCCCGCCATCAGTAATGATGGGAGATCCATCTTACTCCTCCTCTTGGAGTCTTTCAATCATACTCCACATTGCCTTTACTGAATTAAAGTTTGCGGGAACAACCTCCACTGCAGGAACTGTCACATCAAAAGCGTCCTCAATCTCGGCAATAAGAGAAATAATTGAAAGAGAGTCAAGATAGTGACCGTCAATAAGGTTTTCACAGCCTTCGTAATCTACATCGGGTTTAATGTCCTCTAAAATCTCAATAAGTTCATCCATTTTAATTCGTTTCCTTTCTGTAATTGGGTTTGTTTAAATTAAACGTTTCAAAGGAATCACGGACGCAAAGATATGTTCCGTCCTCCTTTTTTATATAAACCGAGGGAATGTCACGGCTTAAAAACAAAGAAATTCCCTCTGTCATACAATAAGCGCCTGTGTTTTCAAAACAAATTACATCACCGATTTCAATATCGGGCAAAGAAATCTGTTTTGCGATTATATCGTTCATGGAGCAGAGCGAACCGCAGATATTCCACGATTCGGTACACGGCTCGGTTTCTTTTCCGCAAACCGAAAGGTATGGCTGTTTCATAGCCATATGCTGACCGTAGTACACAATATGGTTCATTCCGCCGTCAACAAGGAGGTAGTTCTCTCCTTTGTTGCACTTTTTGTCAACGATATGCGTGTAATATTTACCGCAGGCTGCGGCAATGCTTCGTCCGAGTTCAAGCGTGATTTTAGGCTTTGAAGTCATCTCATTCAAAAGCTGTGCAAATCCGCCGATAAGCTCGTCCTCATTTATATTATCTTCCTTGAAATAGGCTGCAGGGAATCCTGTGCCGTATTCAAGCTCTTCTGCGGTATAATCATATTTTTCTTTGAGAAGAATAAGAAGATTGTCAAGTTTGTCAATTTCTCTCTTGAGTTTTTTGAGAGAGGTTTTCTGTGTTCCTGAAAAGAACTGAATACCAAGTATGTCGAGATATTCAAATTCATTTCTTTTTGAGATAATTTCTTCGATTTCATCGGAATTGATTCCGAACTGACTTCCGTTTGTAAGTCTTAAAAGCAAAGAAATTTTCTTTTTATATTTTTCGGACAATTCTCTGAAAAGATTAAACTGTGTAAGTGACTCTACGGTGAATATTCTGTCGCATTTTCCGTTTGCAACCATATTTTCCATAACTTCGGGAGTTTTGTACACACCCGAAATCACCATCATTTCATCGGGAATATCAAGTAAATCGCAGATTTCAGCCTCACCCGGTGAGCAGATTTCAAAGCGGTCAACATCATTTTCAAGTTCTGCCGTAATGAATGTGTTCGCCTTGATTGCATAGCAGACTGCAACATTTTCGGGAAGCATTTTTCTGAGATATGATACTCTGTCTTTGAGAGTTTTTACATCAAAAACATAGAATGCAGTTTTGTTCTGCTTTAATATTTCGTTCATTTTCTTCTGCCCCCTGCAATTTCAGCAAGCTTTTTACGGTCAATTTTGCCGTTCTTTGTTAGCGGCATTTCATCAACCTTGCGGATAACGCCCGGAATCATAAACGCAGGCAAATCTCTTGACATTGATGTGGCAAGCTCGTCCTTTTCAATTGAGCCTACGAAAAAGCCCTTGAGCCTTGATTTTTTCTCATCAAAAATACAACAGCATTGCTCAACACCGTCAACAGCCGACATCTCACGCTCGATTTCCTCAAGCTCTATGCGATGTCCCATATATTTAATCTGAAAATCCTTTCTTCCGCTGAAAACAAGTTCGCCGTTTTCGTTGTATCTTGCAAGGTCGCCTGTTCTGTAAATCAGTTCGGGATAATGCGGATTAAGGGGATTCTGAACAAAAGCCTTTGCATTCTGTTCGGGATTTGAGTAGTAACCGAGTGCAAGAGCAGTACCTCTCACGCAGATTTCACCGACTTTGCCAACCTCTGAAATTCTGTTATTATTCTCATCAAGAAGAATAACATCTTCATTGGGGAACGGTTTGCCTATCGGAATACCGTCTTCATAGTCGCAATCGTTGTCGAGAATATGGTATGTGCAGTTGCAGGTGATTTCCGTCGGTCCGTAAAGGTTGACATACTTTGCATTTGGAAGATGTGAACGGAAATTTTTAAGCGCCTTGAGCGGCATAACCTCACCGCTGAAAAGAATCTTATTAACGGTTTCGGGAGTTCTGTAGTCAAGCGCATGGAATGTGCTGATAAGGCAGAGAGCCGAAACAGCCCATATCATAACAGTAATCCTGCGGTCACATATGAAATCAATGAGTTCGGCAGGAGCGGAGAACATTCTCCTCGGCACAACAACAAGAGTTGCGCCTGTTTTAACAGCCGAATAGATATCCTTGACGGACACATCAAAATCAAACGGTGCTTGATTTGCTATTACATCGTTATTATCAATGCCGAATATTTCGGTAAAATGGTCAATAAAGTCAATTACACTTCTGTGACACACAACAATTCCCTTTGGAGTGCCTGTTGAACCCGAAGTAAAGTTGATGTAGAGCGGATCTGTGTCAATTTTATGGCTGCGGATTTCGCCAAGCCTTGCATAATCAGGTTCCGATTTTGCCAAATCTTCAAAGGTCACAATTTTTCTTTCAGAGAAATATTCTTTCGCTGTTTCAAGCAAGCTTTCAGAAGTTACAATCACCCTTGGATTGAGTACGGAAACTGTGGTCTGAAGTCTGTTCTGCGGAAGCTCCGTGTTGAGAACAGAATAAAATCCGCCTGCGTACACGGCAGCAAAAAATGCCGCTACCGCATCAGCACATTTTTCCATATATACGCCTACTGCATCTCCCGATGTGATAAGTTCAGAAAGGGCGGTTCCGACAGAAGAGCTGAGTTTTACAAGCTCAGAATATGTATAGGAAACCTTTTCGTCAGTTACCGCACATTTGTCGGGAAAACAGTCGGCAGAGTTTTCAAGATAAGCCAGCACACTGCTGTTCATAGCTGCACCTCATTATATATTTGTATATTAATTATCAAATTATAAATTCGTTAACCAAATATTATATATTGCATATTGCAAACGCATTAACATAATACCACAAAATTCGTCAAAAAGTATCACAAAAATGTCACAAGTAAGTAATTATTTATATTTTCAGCAATTTGCACAAATAATCAGTCAACAATCGGCAGTTTCACTTCAAATACAGCACCGTCAAGGTAGTTATACGCTGTTACGTTGCCCTTGTGCAGATGAATAATCTCCTTTGCAAGTGAAAGTCCAATACCCGTTCCGCCGTCACTGCCTTTATAAAACCTGTCAAAAATATGTTCAATATCGTCACGGTCAATACCTTTGCCGTCATCCTTGAACCTGATATAAACATACTTTGGATTAGTTTCAATAATCACTGTAATTTTCTTTTTGGAATATTTCAGACCGTTCACAATGATATTACGAAATGCTCTTGCCATCAGATATTCATCACATTTTACCGTGATTACCTCATCGGGAAATTCAGGAACAATGCTTACACCGTTCATCTGCTGAACCGCATCGAGTGAGCGGAAGCAATCATAGAGAACCTCTTTTATGTCAATCTTTACAAGGTCAAGCTTAAAATGTCGTGAATCAATTTTTGAAATTGAAAGAATTTCCTCAACAAGACCTGTCATTCTCTCGGTTTCCTGCATAATTATGCCTGCGGCATTCTGCGGATCTACAACATCCATTTCAATACCCTCGGCATAGCCTTGAATTGCCATAAGAGGAGTTTTGAGTTCGTGAGAAGAGTTTTGAAAGAATCTGCGCTGAGTTTTCTGTGATTCCTCGATTTTAACGCCGAGTCTGTAACCGATTATGCTCATCACAACAATTGCGCAAAGAAAAATTGCCGAAATAAGCCAATTGAGCGAACGGGTATATTTTACGATATGGTCGATATTTATGTACATTAAATACACGGGCGAATCGTTTTCATCGGATTCTGCGTCGTCCCAATAATCATAATTCTGCGGTTCTTCATAAACGGTAAATATATAATAGCCGTTGTCTGTTTGAAGTGTATATATTTGTTCTTCGGATATATTGTGATTCTTAACCCATTCAGTGAGTTCGTATGTACTTTTTAATGAAGTTGAATTTGAGCCGACAAGGCTGTTGCCCTCGGAGGTATTTTTATCATTAAGAGCGTCTGTTACATCAATATAGTAAATATCCGAGGTGAAATACGAATCCTGATAACCGCTCTCAAACTTTTTTTGAAGAGTTGATTCTTCAGTTGATTCTTCATTGGAATCTTCTTCATAATAATCCGAAGAATCATCTTCACTCTCATCGTTGCTGTTAGAAATATAATACCGATAATCAATTTCGTATTCCAGAGCGTCTTCTGCCTCACTTACGAAGTGGGACGGCAAAACTATATTTAAAATTCCTGCAAATGCGAAAAAAAGTAAAATCATTGACGACCATACAATAATCAATATACGGAATTTTATGTGTTTCACTTTTTATCCTCCGCAATGCTTATTCTGTAACCGAAGCCCCATATTGTGCCTATGCTGACATTACTGCCGGCAAGGCTTAATTTTCTGCGTATTCTTCGCAAGGTTTCATCTGTTACACGGGTTTCAACTTCGGTATCGAATCCCCACACACCATCAAGAATTTCTTCTCTTGGAAATGCCTTTTTCGGGTCTTTTAACATATATGTGAGCATTTTAAGCTCTGTCTTGCTCAAAGCAACAGGCTTGCCCTTGCAATAAAGGCAGTTTTCCTCTGCTGAAAATCTAAGGTTGCCTGCCTCAATATCCGAAAGCTCCTGACCTGTCACCTTTTTGGTGTTCATATCCATTCGTCTTAAAAGGGATTTTACTCTCATTAAAAGGGTTGTAAGTCTGAACGGCTTTGTAAGATAATCGTCACTGCCGAGGGTTATGCCTCTTACATAGTCATATTCGGAATCCTTTGCCGTGAGCATAATTATAGGAACATCAGTTACCGTTCTCAGCTGACGGCATATTGTCAAGCCGTCTGTTCCGGGCATCATTATATCAAGAATTACAAGTTCACACGGTTTTTTAAGGAATTCCTCCATAAGCTCGTCACCGGTTTCAAATGCGGTAACGCTGTAACCGTCACTCTCAAGAAACTTTGTAATAAGGTCACGAATGTTCTTTTCATCATCCGCAATATAAATTGATGCACCCATAGTAAAAATACCCTTTCTGAACAGAACCGCAAGTTTTAAGTATAATTTTCATCACAATCATCTGTATTATAACAAATTTCAAAGTAAAAATCCACCGAGAAATGAATCTGAATTGTAATAAAAGTGTCACAAAATGTATTAAACAGAGTAATTGCAATGAAAATTTTTTTGAAGTTGACAAAATAAAAAAATTATAGTATAATCTCTGAAATATATAATGGTTTAATTGGAAACGCACATTTCTCCTTAAGGAAATGATAACGAACAACACTTATATGTTTACTAAGTTATCATTTTTATAAAGGAGATTTTTTATGCCAAAAACTAAATTTCAGGAAGTTATTTTTACGATTATCATGGTGTTCTTTATGGTTTATGCCATGATCTGCTACAACACAGCTCTTAATATCGGCGGAATGAAAAACGAAATTTTTCTTTCCGCCTTCAAAGAACTTTCTTTTATGGGACCGATTGCATTTATTCTTGACTTTTTCATTATCGGTCACATTGCCAAAAAGCTTGCTTTTAAGATTGTAAACCCTGCAAAGGATAATCCTTTCTTCCTTGTACTCGCAATTTCTGCAATTTCGGTTATCTTTATGTGTCCTCTTATGAGCCTTGCTGCTACTCTTATTTTCAAAAATGCGGGTGTTGAGGTTATTTCGGTATGGCTTGAAACTACCGCACTCAACTTCCCTATGGCACTTTGCTGGCAGTTGTTTTTTGCAGGCCCGATTGTCAGATTCATTTTCAGACATATTTTCAGAAGGTCACTTACAGCAGACAACACACATTGATTACACAATTACAAATAAAAATGCTCTGTACCGTTTAATTTGGTACAGAGCATTTTTGTTTTTGCATGATTTTTAATCTTCAAAAAGCGAATTCATCAGATTTTTTATTTTTTCTTTTCTGGCTTTTGTTTCATCGCTGTTCAGAAAATAGCTGTTTTCCTGAAAGTTGATTACATCGCCTTCTTTGATATTTTTTGGCAGGGCTTTAAGTTCAAGATTCACCATATCGCCGTTTTCACACTCGAGAACAGCCTTGTCGCCTTCTATTCTGTCAACAATAAATTTTTTCAAGCTTATTCATCCCTTTTCATTGAAGTTTGTCCCGTTTTGATTGTCACACCTGAACCCTCGGTTGAAATAACAACTGTTCCGTTTTCATCGGTTCTGTATGTTTCAACTCCGAATTTATCAAGCAGTTTTAATGTGCTTTTGTGCGGATGTCCGTAGCTGTTGTCCTTTCCGAGTGAAATAACCGCATATTTAGGATTTACCTTTTCAAGCAACGCTTTTGTTGTTGATGTTCTGCTTCCGTGATGACCTACTTTAAGAACTTCTGCACTCATATCTGCCGTAACGGTTTCAAGCTCTTTCTTTTCGGCATCTCCGAGAAACAGAAAACTGTCATTTTTATAATTCATTTTAAGAATTATCGAGCAATTGTTCAGATTATCCTCGTCAATCTTTACGGGAGCAAGAATATTTATGTTGAAATCGTTGTCATCAATAATATTCATACCTGCTTTGGCTGACTTGACTTTAAGTCCCTTGTCTGCAATTGCCGTGAGCAGATTCTCATAGGTCTTGGTTGTGGTTGTAACCTTAGGCATATAGATTTCACCGATATCGTTATGCTTTACAACATAAGCCATTGAACCGATATGATCTGCGTGAGGGTGAGTTGCTACGAGATAATCAATCCTTGTGTATCCGAGATTATTGATATATTCGGTAATACTTTTGCCGTACATATTCTCGCCTGCGTCAATCAGCATACACTTTTGATTCGGCAGTTCAATGAATATGCTGTCGCCCTGCCCGACATCAAGGTAATGAACCGATAAAGTTCCGATTTCCGAAACAGTTGTTTTGCTTTCCGAATCGGAACCGTTCACATTGATATTGATTGAACACGAACAAAGTGCAAGACAGATTACCGCAAACAATGCAGTAAGCTTTAATATTAATATTAATTTTGAATTAATTTTAATTTTTAACACCTCACAATTCTGAGTCTTATTGTACAATAAACAAGTCAATATTTCAAGAACAGAAAAAGGAGAGCCTTTGCGACTCTCCCCTTTCGATTATCATTATGCGGTTTTGCCTGTATAAAGCTGATAGTATCTGCCCTTTTGTTCAAGAAGCCGTTCGTGTGAACCACGCTCGATGATTCTGCCGTTTTCAAGAACCATAATACAGTCTGAATTTTTGATTGTAGAAAGTCTGTGGGCAATAACAAAGGTTGTTCTGCCGCTCATAAGCCTGTCCATACTGTCCTGAACCATCTTTTCGGTACGGGTATCAATTGAGCTTGTAGCCTCGTCAAGGATAAGTGCGGGCGGATCTGCAACAGCGGCTCTTGCAATTGCAAGCATCTGGCGCTGTCCCTGACTGAGGTTGCCGCCGTCACCTTTGAGCAGGGTGTTGTAGCCGTCAGGAAGTTTTCTGATAAAGCTGTCTGCGTTGGCAAGCTTTGCCGCTGCGATAACCTCTTCGTCTGTTGCGTCAAGTCTGCCGTAGCGGATATTTTCCATTACGGTATCCGTGAACAGGTGTGTATCCTGTAAAACTATACCGAGCGAACGGCGAAGGTCGCCTTTTTTGATTTTGTTGATATTGATTCCGTCATAACGGATTTTACCGTCCTGAATATCGTAGAATCGGTTAATAAGGTTTGTGATTGTTGTTTTGCCTGCACCTGTTGAACCGACAAACGCAATCTTCTGACCCGGTTCTGCGTACAAATCAATATTGTGAAGAACGATTTTATCATCTGTATAACCGAAGTCAACATCGTCCATAACAAGCGCACCCTTGAGTTCACGGTACTCTGTTTTGCCTGTTTCACTGTGGGTATGCTTCCAAGCCCACATACCTGTTTTTTCCTCTGTTTCAACAAGCCTGTCGCCCTCTTTGCGGACATTGACAAGTGTTACATATCCGTCATCAACCTCAGGCTCTTCGTCAAGAAGTTTGAATATACGGTCCGCACCTGCAAGCGCCATAACAATTGAGTTAAACTGCTGGCTGACCTGATTGATAGGCTGGGTAAAGCTCTTGTTGAATGTGAGGAAGCTTACAAGCTTGCCGATTGTAAATCCGAGGAAGTTGTTGAGAGCAAAGATACAACCTACGATTGCACAAAGTACATAGCTGATGTTACCGATTTGTGCGTTAATCGGCATAAGGATATTTGCAAACTTATTTGCGTTGTATGAACTGTTGAAAAGCCTGTCATTAAGCTCATTGAATTCTTCAATGCTCTTTTTTTCATGGTTAAATACTTTTACAACCTTCTGACCGTTCATCATTTCCTCAATGTAACCGTTAGTCGCACCGAGGTCTGCCTGCTGTTTTGCAAAAAACCTTCCGCTTCTTGACGCAAGCTGTTTTGTTACAAAAAGCATTACACCAACCATTACAAGTGTAAGAATTGTAAGAGGAATACTGAGTGTAAACATACTGACAAGAACGGCTATGATTGTAATTCCGCTGTTGAAAAGCTGAGGAATACTCTGGCTGATCATCTGACGGAGGGTGTCAATATCGTTTGTGTAAACACTCATGATATCGCCGTGAGGGTGTGTGTCAAAGTATTTTATCGGAAGGCTTTCCATATGTTCAAATATCTGACAACGCAAATCACGCATTGTACCCTGTGTTACATAAACCATAATTTTTGCGTAGATAAACGCCGACGCTGCACCGATTGCATAGAAGATTGCAACTCTTAAAATTGCTCCGAGCATCGGTCCGAAGTCACGGCTGCCGCTCTGAATCATCGGAGTGATGTAATCGTCAATAAGATTCTGAATAAACAATGAACCCTGAACATTTGCAAGTACGCTGATGAGGATGCAGACGAAAACAATAATCATCTGAAATTTATATTTTTTGAAGATAATACCGAATAGTCTTTTAAGAACCTGACCTGAATTTTCAACCTTTTGTGCAGGTCCTCGGTTTCTTCTTCCCATTGGTCCCGGCATAATTACAGCTCTCCTTTCGCATCAAAATCACCGTTGCCGCTTGTCTGGGCAACATAAATTTCATTGTAAATCGGACTGTTTTTGATAAGCTCTTCGTGAGTACCCACTGCGCTTATCTCACCGTCATCCATTACAATAATCTTGTCTGCGTGTGAAACGCTTGATACACGCTGTGAAATAATCAGCTTTGTAGTATCGGGGATATTCTCGCTGAATGCCTTGCGGATACTTGCGTCTGTTGCGGTATCAACTGCACTTGTCGAATCATCAAGGATAAGGATTTTCGGATTTTTCAGCAAAGCTCTTGCAATGCAAAGGCGCTGTTTCTGACCGCCCGAAACATTAGTACCGCCCTGTTCGATTTTTGTGTTGTACTTATCGGGGAAGCTTTCGATAAACGCATCTGCACACGCAAGCTTGCAGGCATTGACGCATTCTTCCTCTGTAGCATTTTCGTTGCCCCATCTTAGGTTGTCAAGGATTGTACCGCTGAAAAGAACATTCGACTGGAGCACAACCGAAACCTTGTCACGCAGAGTTTCGATATCATAGTCACGAACATCTTTTCCACCGACCTTAACAGAACCTTCGGTTACATCATAAAGTCTTGCAATAAGGTTTACAAGGCTTGTTTTTGAAGAACCCGTACCGCCGATAATACCGATTGTTTCGCCTGATTTGATTTTAAGGTTGATATCGTTGAGAATCGGTTTTTCGGCTTTTGTGTTGTATGAGAATGAAACATTGTCAAACTCAATGCTTCCGTCCTTAACCTCGTAAACAGGGTTTTCGGGATTTGCAAGCGTTGATTTTTCATTAAGCACACCTGCAACACGCTTACCGCTTGCAATGCTCATTGTGAGCATTACAAACACCATTGCCACCATAAGAAGATTCATAAGAATGTTCATACAATATGTGAGCATACTTGTAAGTTCACCTGTTGTAAGCTCACTGCTTACGATCATATTTGCGCCAAACCAGCTTACAAGAATGATTGATGCGTATGAAGTAACCATCATAATCGGTGATACTGTTACCATTGCATTTTCAGCCTTAACAAAGAGTCTGTAAACATTGTCGGCTGCCTTGCGAAACTTGCCGACCTCGTGCTTTTCACGAACGAAAGCCTTTACAACTCTGATTGAAGTTACATTTTCCTGAACGCTTGCGTTGAGTTCATCGTACTTTTCAAAAACCTGACTGAAATACTTGTATGTTGCCTTCATAATAAAGGCAAGAACAACAGAAAGTAAAATTGTTGCAATGAGATAAATACAGGCAAGCCTTGCATTGATGATGAATGTCATTGCCATTGCACAGATGAGCGATACAGGCGCTCTGAAACACATTCTTAAAAGCATCTGATATGCATTTTGAAGATTTGTTACATCCGTTGTCATACGGGTAACAAGTCCTGCGGTTGAGTAACGGTCAATGTTGGCAAACGAGAATGACTGGATATTTGCAAACATTGAGCGTCTGAGGTTTCTTGCAAAGCCTGCCGAAGCTTTTGCACCGTAGATACCGCCCATCATACCTGCAAACAAGCCCGTGAGTGCAAGTGCGCCCATATAACCGCCCGTTATGAGTATGTGCTGCATATCGCCCTTGTTGATACCGTCGTCAATCATTGATGACATAAGAAACGGAATAATTGTTTCAACAATTACTTCGAGTATCATAAAGAACGGTGTAAGAACAGACTCTTTGACGAAACCTTTGATATTTTTTGCCAAAGTTTTTATCATACTTATCTCCTTCCGTTTTAATTTGCATTTTCAAGTCCGCTGAGAATTTTATTTATAAGAAAAAGAAATTGTTTCTTTTCTTCTTTTGTCAGCAGACTGTCAAGCAAAGTTTCGTTTTTGGTTATCATATTTTCGATTTTGTAATGAAGTTCAATACCTGTTTCGGTCAAGACAAGTTTTTTGAGCCTTGCGTCACTTTCAACGCTCTCCCTCGTTATGTAATTTTTCTTTTCCATAAGTTTAAGAATACTTGTAACGGTTGAACGGGCAATTGAAAATGCGTTTTCAATATCTTTTTGGTAAACATCTTCATCACAATGATCATAAAGATATGCAATAATCCAGCCGTGCATAAGAGTCAGCTTATCCACTCCCTTATCCTTGGCGGAATAGATTAACTTTCTCTGCAAAACCTGATTAAGCACCTTGATTTCGTGACCGATTGAATCATTAAAGCGTTTGTTGCACTTACAGCTTTTTACGCTTTTGTCATCACACATTATTTCACCTCCGAAATCACACTTATGAGATATTGTTCTATATAGAATAGTTCGATACAAAACAATTTGTATCAGTAATTATAGCACCTTCATTTTGAATGTCAAGAGAAATTACAAATAATTATTCAAAGTTTCACATTGCTGTCACAAATCAAAAGCGACAGCTAAAATTACAGCTGTCGCAGTTAAAATCATATTCACTTTGCACAAATTATGACAATTGTCACTTTTTTAAGATTTCTGTCGCATCACGAATATCGGGAGTTTTGTCACCGTTGATATCGCAAACAAAAAGAGCATACTGATTTTCGTCATAATCGTCAAAGGTCAGGTCTTTGATAAGATACTTCTGAATAAGCTCAGCGTCCTTTTCATCTGTTTTTCCGTCAATGTTGAGGTCTTTCATATTTTTGGGAACGCAACCGCCGTCAAGCACAAAATCAATACCGCTGTCGTTCATGAGTTCATCGGCTCTGTTTTTGTCAACATCAACAATGTAAAGTCCCAATGTGTCAAAGCATTGATAAACATACTTTGCATCCTTTAAAATCTCGGCTTTCTTTTCTTTTGCCCTGTCATTTGTTATGCCTGCACCTTGAAGATGCGAATCAAGCTTTGCAATCATCTCCATTGCGTAATCGTTATCCGTCATTGCACGGTCGAGATCAACACCGTTTGTCATATAGAACCAACCGAGCGAACCCATAACATATAGATTATTCACATCAAGTCCGCAGTAAACGGCAATTTTCCCGTCCTTGTACTGACCTTTTTTCATCGACATTTTTGAATAGCCCTTGATTATACTGTAACCGAGCTTCATTCCGTCCTCGCTGATATAGTCAAGGTCAAATGCCGCTGCATTCGTGCATGAAAGACACGCTCCGCCGATGAGCATTGCAAATACGAGCAATATTGAAATCACCTTTTTAGAAAATTTTCTTTTCACAAAAAACACCTCCATTGGTAGTATCACCGAACGGAAGTGTTTTATTTTGATTTATTTACTTTTATTTGACTTATTATTTTTTCTTTCTTTTCTTATTTGATTAAGCTCTGAACCCTTGATTTTTACCTTTCTTTTAAATTTTGCGACTGTGAATACCTTTATCCTGTCATGATAGACATAATTGATTTCGGCACAAACCATAAGACAAACCATAAGAAAGTAAAACCAGATCATAATAACGGCAATTCTGGTAAGACCTCCGTACACGGAAAATCCGTTGAAGTCTGACACATAAACCGAAATGCCGAACGAAAGCACATACCACGAAACCGTGCAGAGAAACGCACCCGGCAGCTGCGACTTAAAGCCGTATTCCTTATGCTCACTGCGTGAGATGTTCGGAAAGTTCCTGTAAATCAGCGCAAACAATACCGTGAGAAACATAAAGATAAGTATATATCTGAGATGATAGATTATTCCGATTATGTCCGGCAATGATTTCAGGTGCGGTGAAAGAAAATCGTTAATTGTTGAACCGAGGACAATAAGTACAAGTGACGCAAGCACAATTACAAACAATGCAATTGTGTAGAACATTGCTCTTATTCTTAAAAAGAACCAGTTTCTGTTTTCGTATGCGTCATAAATTCTGTTAAGACCGTTTGTGATTGCATGGATTCCCTGTGCCGCCGACCACAGAGTGACTACAAGCGTTACAAGAGAAATTCCCACAGCACTTTCATAGGCAGAGGTCAGAAAGTATGTTAAGTCATCGGCAATTTTTGACGAAAACACACTGCTGAGTCCGTGATAAACAAAATCAATCGGAATGTGCAGGTTCTGCAAAAGTGACACAAAGAACATTGAGAGCGGCACAGCCGATAATATGATGAAGAATGCCGACTGTCCGGCAATTGCAAAAATATTATCGTGAACGCATTTGCTTGTTATCGGTTCAAATCTGCCTGTTATTCTTTTGTAAAGTTTTATCGCCTTGTCAACGAATTTTATTCTCAATGTGTCACCTCCCCTATTTCTATATGATAATTATTTTATACCGTTTTTCTTCATCTGAACATTATAAGAAATTCTTGTGAGAAGTTTTTCGGGTGCAAAATGTCTGAAAAACGACACCGCTTTCATTTCAAAGCCGGGTGTGATAATCATTTTGCCCTTCATGGTCATGTCAACGGCATACCTTGCAACAAACTTCGGGTCAAGTCCTCTTATGCAGAATTTAACATCCGCAACATTATTGAAGTTGGTTTTTACGGGACCCGGGCAAAGTACCGAAACCTTAACATTTTTATTATCCCTACGCATTTCTTCATGAATCGCCTGAGTAAGACGGACAACATAATTCTTTGACGCATAGTAGCTTGCAAATGTCGGCCCTGCAAGAAATCCTGCGGCTGAACCTACATTGAGAATATATCCGCTATTTCTCTCCGCCATATCTTTAAGAAAAAGCTTTGTGAGAATGTGAACCGTTGAAACATTTGTGTGAATGAGTTCAAGCTCTCTTTCAAGCGGAACATCCAAAAATTTTCCGTAAGCACCGAATCCGGCGTTGTTGACAAGAAAATCAATCTGTTCATTTTCATTCTTAATATGCTCATACAAATCCATGCTGTCACTTTCTCGTGAAAAATCAAGCGTAATTACCCTGACATTCACATTTGAAAGTTCCTCTTTCAGCTTGTTAAGCTTATCGGTTGAGCGTGATACAAGAATAAGGTCATAACCGAGTTCTGCAAGATATCGGGCGATTTCTTTACCTATGCCCGAACTTGCGCCTGTAATCAAAGCCTTCATTAGTTTTCATCATCCTTCGGTTTTTGTGCTGTGGCACAAAGCCATGTTGTACCTTCCTTAGTGTATGTGTTTATGTTTTCAAAGCCTGCCGATTCAAGTACGGCTCTGATTTCCTGCGGAGTTACCGACTTGATATTCAGCATATTTTCAACCTTTTCCCACTTGAACGGATCATCGTCTGTTCTGAGCATTTCAAAAAGCAGCATAACCGTTCCGCCCTGTTTGAGAACACGAAAAACTTCTTTTACATCATTTTCCTTATCAGGCCAGAAGTAGTAGGTTTCAACTGCCGTGATATTATCGAATGTATTGTCATCAAAAGGCATATCGGATACAGATGCCTGAAGAATTTTCGCTTTGTTGCAGAGTATATTTTTTGAATTGAGTTTTTCGGAGGATTTTACCGAGAGTTCGGAATAGTCGATTCCGTAAACCTTGCCGTTGGCAACAATTGAGCAAAGTCGGTCAACGGTTTTTCCGCCGCCGCAGCCTATGTCAAGTACAGTTGCGGTGCGTTCAATATTCATATGTTCAAGTCCCCATGAGGTGAGGCTTGAATGTCCTTTATTCATAGCCTTAATCATCATTTTGCCCCAAAATCCGTTTGGCTTTTTAGCATTCTCAACCAACTTGCGGTATTTCATAAAAATCACTCCAATCTGAAATTTTCATCTGTTTACTGTCTTATTATCTATTATTTTCTTTTTCTTCCTGTTGAATTAAGTTTTTGAAGCAGAAGTGCAAGGAAAAACGCACCGCCTACTATAACGATGAACCAAACAAATGACATATACAACGGTTGATTCATCACACGCAAAAACGGGTATGGACCGTCAATTGCACCGACTATATTAAGTATAATAAGCAGAATCGCATATATTAATGTAGGGATTGTAGCCGTGAAAGCTGATTTTGTGTTAAGGTGAGGTTCTTTTTCAAAAAGCACAAACGATAAAATTGTAAGAATCGGACACAAAGTATGTAAAAAGGTGAAGTCTTTGTTAAAAAGCATATAGAGCCAACCGTTTATGCCATCTCCACGCATCGGGGAAAGTACAGCAAGAACTACGATAAATGTTACCGAAAGCACAGCCGCCGCCATATATTTGAACATTTGAACCGAGTGCGGAATTTCTTTTCCGCTTTTGAGATATCGCACCTGAAAGCCTGCCATAACCGCACAGGCAACAAGTGCAAACAGGTTGCTGTCCTCAGTGTAATATATAAGCGGATAACAGCCTATTTTGAAAAACACGATAATTATTGCGGCAATCTCACAAGCGATAATCGCAAGATTAAATGCCAAAGCTGTTTTTGTTCGTTTAATTTTAAGAATATTTTGCATTTTAATTCCTTTTCTATATTATTTTGTTAATTTCTTTCAATCAATGCCACGCTCTCTACATGGGAGGTTCCGGAGAACATATCGCAGGGGGTGATCTCTTTGGGGGTGTAGCCGTTTTCTGTGAAGAATTTTAAATCTCTTGCGAGGGTTGCGGGGTCACAGGATACATAGACTACACGGCTCGGCGACATTCTTGAAATTGTCTTTACAAGCTCTTCGCCGCAGCCTTTTCTCGGTGGGTCAAGAATTACGCAGTCGGGTTTTAAACCCTCTTTTTCAAGCTGAAATGCGGCATCTGAGGCATCTCCGCAGATGAATCGTGCATTTTCAATGCCGTTTGCTTTTGCATTTTCATTTGCATCTTTCACGGCATCTTCAACAATCTCCGCACCGATAAGCTGTTTACAGGAATCAGCCATTGTAAGACCTATTGTACCCGTTCCGCAATATAAATCAAGCAGAATTTCGTCAGATTTAAGATTTGCATATTCTTTGGCTTTGCCGTAAAGCTTTTCAGCCTGTTTTCTGTTGATCTGCCAGAACGAAAACGGTGAAATTTTAAACTGCAATCCGCAAAGTGTGTCGGTAATATGGTCACTTCCGTAGATTGTTCTGTTTTTTCTGCCGAGAACAACATTTGTTTTTTCTCTGTTAGAATTGATAATCACACTTTTTAACTGCGGAAGTTCGGATTTGAGCATTTTCACGAGTAAATCTTCCTGTTTAAGACCGTTTGCGTTGACAACATAGCACACCATAAGCTCGCCCGAAACCTCGCCGATTCTGATATAAATGTGGCGAAGTCTGCCCTTGCCTGTTGTTTCATCATAAATTTCCGTGTTAGTTTTTGTGATAAAATCTTTTGTAATTTCAATTACCCTTGCAAAAATTTCGGGCTGTAAAACACAGTCGGTGCAATTGATTATGCGGTGGCTGTGGAATGAGTAAAAGCCCGTCACAACATTTCCGTCACGGTCAAGACCGACAGGATACTGCGCCTTGTTGCGGTATCTTGTGATATTATCCGACGAAATTATCGGCTTGAAAACAACATTATCAAGACCGCCGATGCGTGTTACGGCATCTTCAACTCTCTGCTGTTTTATTTTGCATTCTTCCTCATAAGAAATATGTCGCCATGTGCAACCGCCGCACTTCATAAAGTTTTCGCAGTCGGGAGTAATTCTCGCCTTGGACGGAACGAGAATTTCTTCGATTTTGCCGAAAGCGTAGGTTTTCTTAACCTTTAATATACGCGCCTTGAGTTCGTCACCGATTGCAGAACCCTGTACAAAAACGGCAATGCCGTCATCTGTTCTTCCGACTCCGCTGCCCTCGGCAGTTGCCGAAGTTATTGTAAGGTTTACAATATCATTCTTTTTTAAAGTCATTTTATCACTCTGCCATTTTATGTGTATTTTTAGTTATAATCCTATTCCCCTTTATTTTAGCATTTACTCTACAATTTGGCAACAATTAAAACACAGTATCCGTACAATACACAAAAATTGCACAAATATCAAATTAGGTATTTATTTTTTTGTCCATTCGTCTTATAATATGAGTATTGCAGTTCTGTCACGGCATTGCTCTTTGAATGCAAATCGACCTGTGTTCCGACTTAAATACAGGCAAAGCGGAATGATTTTTGTGACAGACAAATATACTTATCAGGAATGGAGTGGACTATTGTGAATTACGACAGTCTTATGGATAACATAAAAAGAATACATTTTATCGGTATAGGCGGCAGCGGAATGTGTCCGCTGGCTGAGATTCTTCACCACGAGGGCTATGAGCTTTCGGGTTCGGATATGAACGAGGGTGAAACTCTTGACAGAATTAAGGGTTACGGCATTCCCGTATTTATGGGACACGCCGCAGAAAATATTAAGGGTGCAGAGCTTGTTGTTTACTCAGCGGCTGTTAAGGAAACTAACCCCGAAAGACAGGCGGCAAAGGAACTCGGTATTCCGTGCATTGAAAGAAGCGTAATGCTCGGTATTGTTACAAGAAGATACAGAAGAAGTATTGCGGTTTCGGGTACACACGGCAAAACAACGACAACCGCTATGCTTTCACAGGTGCTTATCGGCAGCGGTTTTGATCCGTCAGCTATTATCGGCGGAAAACTTCCGTTTATCGGTGGAAACAGCTATGTCGGTCACAGCGATTTAATCGTTTGTGAGGCCTGTGAGTATGTTGACACATTCTTACAGCTCAATCCGTTTATTTCGATTATTCTTAATATTGACGCAGATCATCTTGATTACTTCAAGAATCTTGACAACATTAAGAAGTCATTCAACAAATTTGCTCATCAGACAACAGGCTTGCTTGTTATCAACGGTGACGATGAAAACACTCTTGATGCCGTAAAGGATGTTGAGATTGAGAAAATCACCTACGGTTTTGGCGAAAACTGCGATTACAGAGCTGAAAACATCAGCGCAGACAAGGGTGTTCACGAGCAGTTTGACCTTTACTTCAAGGGTGAGAAGCTCACACAGATTAAGCTTATCGTTCCCGGAAAGCACAACATTTATAATGCACTTGCCGCTGCGGCTACTGCACATTATCTTGGCGCTACTCCGAAGGAAATTTCCGAGAATCTTCACAAGTTCGGCGGTGTTCACAGGAGATTTGAAATTCTCGGCACACCTGACGGAATTACTGTTGCCGATGACTTTGCTCATCATCCCACAGAACTTACCGCAACACTCAATGCCGCAATGAAAATGGGCTTTAACAAGGTTTGGGCAATATTCCAGCCGCATACATTTTCAAGAACAGCCATGCTCCTTGACGATTTTGCGGAGGCTCTTAAAATTCCGGATCAGGCAATTATTTCGGCTATTCTCCCTGTTCGTGAAACAAACACATATAACATCTATTCTACTGACCTCGGTGCAAAAGTTCCGGGTTCTGTATGTCTTGACACATTTGAAGAAATTACCGACTATGTTTGCAAGAATGCAAAAGAGGGCGACCTCATTCTCACAATGGGCGGCGGTAATGTGTATATGTGTGCCAATATGATTTACAAACAGCTTAAATATATGGAAGAAAATAAATAAGATTTTTAAACAAACAAAAGAACCGTGCTTTTATGTCACGGTTCTTTTTTCTTTTATTATATTATTTTAAAAAAGGAGTCACGGAATATCTCGGCTCCTTAATTGATATGACTAATTTTAATTAGAAGTCAAACCTTCTCTTTGCAAAGAACATTCCTGCAACTGCAAATGTAAGAGCTGAAAGAAGAGCAATTGAAACTACAGGCGAGTCACCTGTTTTAACAACTCCGTTATCATTGTTATTGTTTGTGCTGTCCTTTAACACAACATCAGATGTTGAAGATGATACATCAGTTGAAGTTGTCGGATTTGTGTTATCATTACTTTCCGGTGTAATTGTGCCAAGTTCGACAAATGTAAATTCATCACTGTCCTGAACATAAGTTAAAAGGACATCACTTTTAATTGTTGTAGTGAAACTTTTTTCAATTACAGTACCTTTACCTGTTGAAATAACGGCAGTATAAGTACCGACAGGGAGATTTTCGGAAGTATGCGTATATACACCGTCGTGAGATGAAGGCTGGAAATAGAACATATCTACAATGGTGTCATCTTTCATAAGATAACCCGAGGGTACTTCATAAGGAGCTTTTTCGGACTCATACACAATAACATCCACTTCATTTGTTACAGTATAGTAGTTGATTCTGACTGAACCGTCTTTAGAAAGGGTGAAATCTTTATCAACTAAAAAATCATTGCCGTTACGAACATTAACATTATAAGTACCTGCTTTAAGGTTATCAGCAACACCTGTTATGCAATCATAATGTTCTGATGATGTTGAAAGAAGAATACCTTGAACAAAATCTCCGCCATCGGTTGTGATTAAAGCCTCATATTTTTCATCGGGGGTAAGCGGTTCATCATAAACTACTGCTTCAATATCATTCGTCACATAATGGTAGTAAATTCTAACAGAGCCGTCCTTTGTAAGTTTAACTTCCGTTGTTGCAGGCTCGTTAAAATAGGGACTGCCTGTTGCTCCGAATTCATAAGTTCCTGCAGTAAGGTTGTTATAAACTGCGGTTACAGTATCATAATGCTCATTTGAATATACCATTTCGGTATTCTTCAAGTCACCTGTTGTTTTGTTAATGCAATAGCTTTTGAAAGGGTTTTCTTGATCGTCAACAACAGTATCAGGAGTTGAAACTGCACCTACGACTGTTACTGTTGCCACCAAAAGCATAGTTGCCACAGTAAGCAGACAAACGATTTTCTTTGTAATTCTTTTCATAATTATTCCTCCGTTATTTTTATTATTGCACATTTTGCAATTCAATGTGATTATAATAGCAAAATTTCACAATTACAAGCTATTTTCACGAACGGGAACTATTGCGACACGAACAGAAATAAAATGACACAATACGGCTTGCATTTTGCTGTTAAAACACTTAATATATGTATATACAGCAATAAAATTATGATTTACGGAGAAAAGAATATGAAAACAAAAAAATTAAAGTATCTTCCTGCCATTGCGGCATTAGCAATCACTCTGGCAATAATCGGATTTGTTGTCACGGCACTCCTTTTTTCACCCAACAAGCCAGACACTCTTGCCGACACACCAACAGAAAATATATGGAGTTACGAAATTCTAAAGGACGGAAAAGTAAGCTCCGTTTATCCTGTATTTGAAGATAAATTAACTGCAACCGTAAACGATACTGATTTTTCGGCTTTGTGTATGAAAATAACCCTCCCCGAAATAACCGATGACAAATTTTTGAATTTTTCTCCATCCGGAGTAGCAACCGAGGTGTTCATAGAAAACTATCTTGCCTATTCAAATATTGATTTGACCGGTGATGACATAAAAAGAAATAAAGACGGATTTCTTGAAATTCCCGATAATTATCTGTTCACGGGACCGTCATATTATACCACCGCAAGTATTCCAATATCGCCTGATTTTTCGGGGAATGAAATGAGAATATACACATATTACACGGACGAAAATCCTTATTATTTTACTAAATATCCGTCGCTTGCAGATATGTTTCAAAAATCCACAGATGCTGTTGTGGGATCTGTCGGTGCCGTTATTTTATCAACTCTAAGTTTTATTGCGGCAATCGCATTATGTCTAATCTTCTTTGTAAGAACAAAAAACGGACATAAAAATTACAAAATCCTACTCATGATATTGTTTTTAATACTGTTTGCTTTAAGATGTGTGTGTTACTCATCTTCACAGTTGCAAATGAGTTCAAAGGTTCTTTCATCATTCGACTTTTCGATACTATCACGAATATATGTTATACCGATTGTATTCTTCGTAGCGTTTATGTTCACTAACTGGAGAAAATTCATTCTTCTTGTATCATCTTTTATCCTGCTCGGGACATACTGCATCTGCTACGGATTTTTCAGTGAATCCATTGAGTTTATCAATTTTACTGAAGTTTCACTCTCGCTGTACTTTTTGATAACCGTTATAATGCTTGTTTTAGATTTTATTTTTGATGGGCAGAAGTATAAAAAATACAAAAGTTCAAAATATATTCTGCTGTTTATAATCTGCATTTTTTGCGGTTACACTTTGGCGGCATGTACAAGCGACTCTGACTTTCTAAGTTACGGAAATAATATTTTGGGCAGCATTTTTGAATTTGGCGAATTCGCACCCCTCAATACTATGTTCTGCACAGTTACGGCAATTATTTCTGTATTGATAATTATCAAAGAATTTATTGACGATTATACGGAGTATAAGAAAAGAATTTTTATAGTAAATGAGCGTGCAAGATATGCTTTGCAGAGCTATCAGATGTTAAAAAACGGCGAAAAAGAAACCAAAGCTGCTCGCCACGAAATGAATCATCATATGGTTGCAATTTCGGCTATGCTTGATAATAATGACACTCAGAGAGCCAAAGAGTACATAGAAAAAGTCACTGACAAGCTTAGCAAACTTCCGAAAATTAAATACTGCGACAATATTCTGATAAACTCAATTACAGGTATATATGCAGAAATAGCTAACGATAACTGCATTAAATTTGAATGTAGTGCAAATGTTCCGGAACAAATCAGCATTGCCGATGAAGATTTGTGTGTGTTTCTTGAAAACATGTTTGACAATGCAATTGAGGCTTGTTTAAAAACCGATACAGAACACAGATTTATAAAAACAGATATTAAAGCAAATAAAAATTTTCTGTTTATCTCCTGTTCAAACTGCTGTTTTGAAAATCTTGTATTTGACAAAAACCATTTTCCCATTTCAGGCAAAAGCGACAAAAACAATCACGGGTACGGAATTATTGCGATGAATTCAATTTCAGAAAAATATAACAGCATTTTGATAATTGATTGTACTGATAATGTCTTTACGGTAAAAACAAATATGAGCATAATAAGCTCGGAGGGTGAGTAAATGTACAGAATTGCAATTTGCGATGATGAAAAAATTTTTAACGAATCAGCTCAAGTCTTGCTTGAAAACATTGCACTGAAAAACGGAATTGATATTTCAGTTGAATCGTATTTGAATGCCGACATATTATTAAACGACCTTGAAAACGGAAATAAATATTTTGACCTTGTTTTGTTTGATATAATCATCGGAAACAAAAACGGAATTAACATTGCATGCAAAATCAAGCAGAATTTCACGGACATTAAATTTATATTTATGACCTCATATTCCGAATATGCAATTGACGGTTATGAAGCGGAACCCTCGGGATTCCTTATTAAGCCTCTGAATGAAGCCAAGTTGAAAAGAGCTTTTTTGAGGGCATTTCAAAATTACAAATCGCAAAGCCTTATAATTAAGGAAAACGGAAAAAGCCATTCTATCAATTTAAAAAGTATTTTGTATGTTGAAATTTACGGTAAAACTCTCACCTTCCATTTGAAAGATAACAAAATTTTAGAGCTTACAAAAACGCTTTCAGAGATTATAAAGCTCCTGCCAAAGGATGATTTTATTCAATGTCACAGAAGCTTTTTGGTTGCACTTAATGAAATTGAATCAATCGCAAGATATCAAATTCTTTTAAGCGGAGGAATGAAAATTCCTGTAAGCAAATTAAGATATACTGATGTGCAAAAAGCTTTAATTGAAAGCGCTGCGGAAAAAAATATATAAAAATGAACAAAGCTCCGTGCGGTTACGGAGCTTTGTTCGTTAAGAGAGAGTTTTTGTCTACAGCTTTGGCTGTATGAATATTTATATAAAAAGCTAAAAAGCTTGTTGGCTGTTATTGACCGAACATATAGTTCCAGATTGAGTCGCTGTCACTATTATCGGAACTTTTGCCCTGTGATTGTGACGACTTATTCTGTGTGTTTGAATTGCCTGTTGAAGAACTGCCGCTCGGTGAATATTCTGCAAGAGTGAGCTTGAGATTTGCGGTCTTACCGCTTCTTGTAACGGTAAAAGTAACTGTATCTCCAACCTTTGAATCCTTGAGGGCTGTTTCAATGTCTGATTTTGAAGAAACACTTGTACCGTTTACTGCGGTAATCATATCACCTCTCATAAATCCTGCTTTTTCTGCATTAGAACCGCTTGTTACCGAAAGAACATAACAGCCTTTGTTGCTGAGTCCGTAGTAGAATGCGGAATCGTCGGATGTGATATCTGTAAGCTCCATACCGAGGTCAACCTTGCCCTTTACATAACCGTATGTTTTGAGATCGTCAATTATATCAAGAACATTGTTAATCGGAATAGCAAATGCAATACCTTCAACCTCTGTTGCACTGTCCTTTGCGTTTACAATACCGATAAGCTCACCGTTTGAGTTAAAGAGTCCGCCGCCTGAGTTACCGGGGCTGATCTGAGCGTTGTGCTGAAGAAGCGTCATACTCTTACCCTCAACCGTTACCTGACGGGCAAGTGCGCTGATAATACCGTCTGTTACTGTACCACCGAGCTGTCCGAGCGGATTACCGATTGCAACAACATAGTCGCCTACTGCAAGATCTGAGCTGTTGCCCATTGTTGCGGCTGAAAGACCTGTTGCATCTATTTTAAGAAGTGCGATATCGTTGTCCTCATCACTGCCGATTAACTTAGCCTTGTATGAAGTTGCACCGTCACGCAGTGTTACCGTGATATTCTCCGCACCTTCGATTACATGGTGGTTTGTAATGATGTAACCGTCCTCAGAAATGATAACACCTGAACCTGCACCCTGCTGAACATACTGCTGAGCAAATCCGCCTGTTACAACGCTTTCGGTAGCAATTTCAACTACGCTGTCGGCTGTTTTCTTAACAATTTTGGAAGTTGTTCCGTCGAGAGCGGCATTGCTTGTGGTTGATGTGCTGTTTGCGGATGCCTGCTTGATGTTTACACTTGAAGATGAGTTGTTGTTAAGTGATGATGCAAGCATACTGCCACCGAATCCTGCACCGCCGCCGAGAATGATTGCAGCTACAAGCATTGCGGCTACAAAACCCTTTGATGCGGGTTTCTTCGGCTTTTTAGGCTTTTTAACTTTTACTTTCTTAGCCTTTGGTGCGGAATACTGTTGATTTGCATACGGTGAACCCGGCTGTGAGCCGTATGGATTCTGTGACGGATTGCCGTATGAATAGTTGTTAGTCTGCTGTGAAGAATATGGGTTTGAAGAATACTGTGAACCGTATGAATCCGATGCGTAGTTCTGTGAAGATGTACCCGATGCTGTGTTTGAAGAATAAGCATTTTCATAACGGTTAGGGTTGTGTGACGCATTCTCGTTGTTACCGTTTATATACGAATGGCGGTACTCACCCGAATTTACACTTGATGTTGAATTTGTGTTCCATTCATAAGAGCTTTCTGTATTTTCTGCAGTTGATGCAGACTGTGAATCTGATGATGAATGAATATCATGATAGCTGTTGTCAGCAGTATTATTATCTGACGAATAACCGTCATAACCGTTTTTATTGTTTTCAAAGTTATCGTTCATAACTGTACCTCCGATTAAAAGTTATATTTTCAAAAGACTTCATCGAATGTCGGTGTTGTTTTTTGATGTTGTAAATATAATAAAGCCCCAAAGTGAAAAGTATATGAAATACGGCTGAATTAATGTTGAAAGCAAGAAAATAGTATGTGAAAATTCGGTGTGCGTTGTGAGGAGTACGGCACAACCATCTGTATTCATGAAAAAAGGGCAGAACAAAACGCTCTGCCCTATATAATGTTTAAGATAATAACAATTTTAAATATCAGTTATCCTTAATCTGATATTTACTAAATAATCCGTCAACAATACTCTTCATATTATTGAAGAACCTATTAGTAAGTTGTATGAACACACAAAAGAATATAATCACAAAGCCTACACCTTTAAAACGAGGATTAAGCGTTCCTGTCAAAATAAGATTACAACCGATAAAGAAGAGAAACGAAAAGATTATGAAAGCAATAACAATCATCGGACTTGGAATCATTCTGACAGTTAAATCAGAATATCCACAATTTTCCTCTATCTTACCTGAAAAAATCGGACTCAGGCTATAAATTCCACCGTAATTTTTAGCCGGTACAAATTTCATTTTAAAGCCCTTATCCGTAAATTTTACATCATAGGAGTAATCCTCTCTCTTAATGTCAGCACCATACTTAGAATTACTTTTAATTATATCATTTATGTGTTCTTCTGATAAAGAAAGTTTATAATGAAGTTTATCAAAGAATTTTATAATCATAGAAAAAACTCCATATACAAAAGGCACTCAGTTTGCCAAAACGGTGTTGACCTGTTCTTTTGTTTCGGGCTTCTTTTCAACCTTTTCGTTGAGCTTTTTCTTTACAGAAACTTCGTCAAACTTCTTTTTGAAGGATACTCTGCCGTTGAACTTCTTTCTGCAATATTTGCATGAAAATTCGGCGGTAAAGCTTTTGTTGTGAAGTCGCCACTTTGAAAGCTGAACAAGCGGTTTTCCGCAATCTTCACAATTGAAAAACATAACGCTCTTGTCAACATCGGGACTGTTGATATCTGTGACAAAATGATTTTTGAACAGCAGTCTGTCATAAAACTCGTCACAGACAGCATCTTTAATGTACGGCTTTAACGGATACTTACAGTAAAAAGTCTTCATACATTCCAATGTTAGGTACACATCGGCAAGCGCCCTGTGCTGATCATCTTCCGAAAAATCAACACCTGCCATTTCGGCACAGGCACCGAGTCCCAGCTGACAGGATGAATCGTGCAAATCAAGACAATCTTCACAATAGCTTTGCAGATTGCAATAGCGTGAGAGAAACGGAAGTCTGGTTCTGCCCGTGTAGTAGCTGTAGTTTTCGATAAGAGCATGAAGGTCGGAGTCGCTCCATGTCATAAGCACACCGTCACCCAGAAAATCCGAGAACAGGCTGATTGCTCTGATAAAGCTGACGCCCTCGTCCTTCAACTCTTCATTTGTTATTTTAGTAAGCTGTTTTACCTTACTGCATAGCTTTTTGCCGATTTTAGGAGCAACAAGCATTGTAAAGGTGTCGCATACATTCAGTTCATCATCAAGCTTAACCGCACCGATTTCAATTATTTCATTGACAAATTTGTGCAGAATCTTGCTGTATGAACCGTTCCATTCAAGGTCAAGAATTACATAACTCATTATTTTAATTATTTCTTACGGAATGCCTGTTTCATACGCTGTTCTTTTGAAAGAATACGCTTACGCATACGGATATTTTCGGGAGTAACCTCAACAAGCTCATCATCGGCAATGAATTCAAGGCACTGTTCAAGTGACATAATTGTCGGAGGTGTAAGCTTGAGGGCATCATCAGAACCCGATGCACGGGTGTTTGTGATGTGCTTTTTCTTGCAGACATTAACTGTGATATCCTCAGACTTAGGACTTGCACCTACAATCATACCCTCGTAAACAGGAACACCGGGTCCGATAAAGAGTCTGCCTCTTTCCTGAGCGGCATAAAGACCGTAGGTTACAGTTTCGCCTGTTTCAAAGGCGATAAGTGAACCCTGATGGCGGGTTACAATTTCACCCTTGTATGGCTCATAACCGTCAAATACATGGTTCATAATACCGTTACCGTTTGTATCTGTAAGGAATTCGGGACGATAACCCATAAGACCTCTTGACGGGATTCTGAATTCGATGTGAGTAACACCGCCTTCACGAGTACCCATATTGATAAGCTCACCTTTTCTTGAACCGAGCTTTTCCATTACAGGACCGACATATGTGTCGGGAACTTCAATGATAAGAAACTCCATAGGCTCATGAAGCTTGCCGTCAATCATCTTTGTGATAACCTGCGGACGAGAAACCTGAAATTCATAATTCTGACGGCGCATTGTTTCGATAAGGATTGAAAGGTGGAGTTCACCTCTACCCGATACCTTGAATGTATCGGCGCTGTCTGTTTCTTCAACACGAAGAGCAACATTTGTTTCAATTTCCTTGAAAAGTCTGTCACGAAGGTTACGGGAGGTTACATACTTACCCTCTCTGCCTGCAAACGGTGAGTTGTTTACGATAAAGTTCATTGAAACCGTAGGCTCGTCAATCTTTACGAACGGAAGCGGCTCAACGCAATCGTTTGAACAGATTGTTTCACCGATATTGATATCCTGAACACCGCTTACGCAAACGATGTCGCCGACTGTTGCAGTGTCACATTCAACTCTTTTAAGTCCTTCAAACTGATACAGCTTTGCAATTCTTACATTCTGAGTTGTACCGTCTGTGTGACAGAGAACGGCAGCCTGTCCGTTCTTTGCAGTACCTCTTTCAACACGGCCTACACCGATTCTGCCGACAAACTTATCAGAGTCAATGTTTGAAATAAGGAGCTGGAGTTCTCCGTTCATATCACCCTGAGGAGCAGGGATTTCTTTTACAATTGCGTCAAAAAGAGGTTTCATATCCGTACCGGGTTCATGATAATCCTCTGATGCATAGCCGTCACGGGCAGACGCATAAATTACAGGGAATTCAAGCTGATCTTCGTCGGCACCGAGTTCGATGAAGAGGTCGAGAACCTCGTCAACAACCTCCTCGGGTCTTGCACCGGGACGGTCGATTTTGTTAAGAACAACAAGCGGCTTTTTGCCGAGGCCGAGTGCCTTTTTAAGAACAAATCTTGTCTGCGGCATACAACCCTCAAATGCGTCAACAAGCAATACAACACCGTCAACCATCTGGAGAATACGCTCAACCTCACCGCCGAAATCGGCATGACCGGGGGTGTCAACAATGTTAATTTTGATGCCGTTGTACATTACGGCTGTCGGCTTTGAAAGGATTGTGATACCTCTTTCACGCTCAAGGTCATTAGAGTCCATTACTCTTTCTTCTACATTTTCATTTGCTCTGAAAACACCGCTCTGCTTCAAAAGCTGGTCAACCAAAGTAGTTTTGCCGTGGTCAACATGGGCGATAATTGCAATATTTCTTAAATTCTCTCTTACATCCATAAAAATACCTCGTTTTGCTAAAATCACTTAAATCTTATTGCATACATCAAGCATTATAACACTATAAAAGCTAAAATTCAATTTATATTTTTCATCACCTTTTATGCTAATATCCGACACTTTTTGAACATTTTTCCGATAGAAAACCGCAAAAAATATTTTTTAGTGAAAAAATAACGATTTTCACTCATTTTGCGTGAATTTTTCTTTACAATATCTCAAGATTGTTATATAATTAACATAGTGTTTTGCATTTTTTTGCAGGACTGAATTATGATAGGCATTAATTTTTAGGAGGTAATATTATGGGCTACACGATTGCGCAGAAAATCATCAAGAATCATCTTGTCTGCGGAGAAATGACCGTTGGCAGTGATATCGGTCTTAAAATCGACCAGACTCTTACTCAGGATGCAACAGGCACTATGGCTTATATCGAATATGAGGCTATGGGCATTCCGAGAGTAAAAACAGAAAAAAGCGTTGCTTACATTGATCACAACACACTTCAGACAGGTTTTGAGAACGCCGATGACCACAGATTTATTCAGTCTGTTTGTAAAAAGCACGGTATCTATTTTTCAAGACCCGGCAACGGCATTTGTCACCAGGTTCACCTTGAAAGATTCGGTAAACCGGGAAAGACTTTAATCGGTTCTGACAGCCACACTCCGACAGGCGGCGGTATCGGTATGCTCGCAATCGGCGCAGGCGGTCTTGATGTTGCTGTTGCCATGGGCGGCGGCGCATACTATATTACTATGCCGAAAATGGTAAGAGTTAATCTTACGGGCAAACTCAGTCCGTGGGTTTCTGCAAAAGATATTATTCTCGCAGTTCTTCGTGTTATGAGCGTTAAGGGCGGCGTTGGCAAGATTGTTGAGTACGGCGGAGAAGGTGTTGCCACACTTACTGTTCCCGAAAGAGCAACAATCACAAATATGGGTGCAGAGCTTGGTGCTACAACTTCTGTATTTCCGTCTGATGAAACAACAAGAAAGTTCCTCAAGGCTCAGGGTCGTGAGGAAGATTATACAGAGCTTAAGGCTGATGATGACGCTGTTTATGACGAAGTTATCGAAATCAACCTTTCAGAGCTTGAACCGCTTGCAGCCTGTCCGCATTCACCCGACAATGTTAAGCCAATCAAAGAGCTTGAGGGCAAGAAGATTGATCAGGTTTGTATCGGTTCATGTACAAACTCAAGCTACCTTGACCTTATGAGAGTTGCTCACATTCTCAAGGGCAAAAAGGTTGCAGACAATGTATCGCTCGCAATTGCTCCGGGTTCAAAGCAGGTATTCAATATGCTCGCTCTCAACGGCGCACTCGGCGACATGATTGCAGCAGGTGCAAGAATCCTTGAAAGTGCCTGCGGTCCGTGTATCGGTATGGGACAGTCACCTAACAGCGGCGGTATTTCTCTTAGAACATTCAACCGTAACTTTGAGGGCAGAAGCGGAACGGCAGACGGTCAGATTTATCTTGTATCTCCGGAAACTGCGGCTGTTTCTGCAATCAACGGCGTATTTACAGACCCGAGATGTCTTGGTGCGGCTGCTGAGATTGAAATGCCCGAAAAATTTCTCATCAATGACAATATGGTTATTGATCCCGCTCCTGTTGAAGAAATGGACAGCGTAGAAATCCTCCGTGGCCCTAACATCAAGAGCTACCCCGAAACTCATCCGCTCACAGATTCTATCGAGGCGTCATGTTCACTCAAGGTCGGCGACAACATTACAACCGACCATATTATGCCAGCAGGCGCAAAGATTCTTCCGCTCCGTTCAAATATTCCGAAAATTTCAGAGCATTGCTTTACAGTATGCGACAAGGAATTCCCAACCCGTGCAAAGACACTCGGCAAGAGCATTATTGTCGGCGGTGAAAACTACGGTCAGGGTTCATCCCGTGAGCATGCGGCTCTCGCTCCCCTTTTCCTCGGTGTTAAGGCTGTACTCGTAAAGAGCTTTGCAAGAATTCACAAGAGCAACCTTATCAATGCAGGTATTCTTCCGCTTACATTTGTAAACGCAGAAGATTATGATAAAATCAAGCTTGGCGATATGCTTGAACTCCCGAATGTTAAGGACGAAATTGCAAACGGCAAGCAGGTTACTGTTGTAAACAAGACAACAGGCGACACAATTGTTGCTGACTGTGAGCTTTCAGACAGAACAAGAAACATTATCATTGCAGGCGGTCTGCTTGACTACACAAAGGAGAACAGCTGATATGGAAAAAATTAAAATGGTCACTCCTCTCGTAGAGATGGACGGCGACGAGATGACAAGAGTCATCTGGAAACAGATTAAAGACATTCTCATCACACCTTATGTTGACCTCAAAACAGAGTACTATGACCTCGGTCTTGAGCACAGAAACGAAACAGACGATCAGGTTACAGTTGACAGCGCCAACGCAACAAAGAAATACGGTGTTGCCGTTAAGTGTGCCACAATCACACCTAATGCCGCAAGAATGACAGAGTACAACCTCAAGAGTATGTGGAAGTCACCTAACGGTACAATCCGTGCTATCCTTGACGGTACGGTATTCAGAAGCCCGATTCTTGTCAAGGGCATTGTTCCCTACATTCCTACATGGAAAAAGCCAATCTGCATTGCCCGTCACGCATACGGCGATGTTTATAAGAACACAGAGATGAAGGTTGAGGCAGGAAGCAAGGCAGAGCTTTGCGTCACAAAGCCTGACGGCACCGAGGAGAGAAGCACAATCTTTGACTTCAAGACTGACGGTATTATTCAGGGTATGCACAACATTGACAAGAGTATCTCATCATTTGCCCGTTCATGCTTTAACTATGCACTTGATCAGAAGCTTGATGTTTGGTTTGCTACAAAGGATACAATCAGCAAGATTTATGACCACAGATTCAAGGACATCTTCAACGAAATCTTTGAGAATGAGTACAAAGAGAAGTTTGAGAACGCAGGTATTACATATTTCTACACACTTATTGATGACGCTGTTGCAAGAGTTATCAGAAGTGAGGGCGGCTATATGTGGGCTTGCAAGAACTATGACGGCGATGTTATGAGCGATATGATTGCAACTGCATTCGGTTCGCTTGCAATGATGACAAGCGTGCTTGTTTCTCCTGACGGCATCTATGAATACGAGGCTGCTCACGGCACAGTTCAGCGCCACTACTACAAGTATCTCAAGGGTGAAGAAACTTCTACAAACTCTGTTGCAACTTTGTTTGCATGGACAGGCGCACTTCGCAAGAGAGGCGAACTTGACGGTCTTGACGACCTTATGAAGTTTGCAGACAAGCTTGAGGCCGCAACAATCAAGACAATTGAGGACGGCGTTATGACAGGCGATCTCTACGCTATCTCGACACTTGAGAACAAAAAGAAAGTAAACACAGAAGAATTTCTCAAGGCTATTGACGAGCGTCTTGCAGCATCTCTCTGATTTTAAAGTTAAAGGAGCATAGTGAGTAATGTCTAAAAATGACAGTATTTCAATGTCGGTTATCAGGCGTTTGCCAAGATATTACCGCTTTTTATCAGAACTGAACGACCAGAACATTGACAAAATTTCTTCAACTAAGCTTGCACAAATTATGAATGTGACAGCCTCACAGGTGAGGCAGGATCTTAACTGCTTCGGCGGATTCGGTCAGCAGGGTTACGGTTACAGCGTAAGTCAGCTGAAAGAGGAAATCAAGAACATTCTCGGTCTTAACAACGATTACAAGGCAATCCTTATTGGTGCGGGTAATCTTGGCAAAGCCGTTGCAATGCATATGAATTTTGAAAAACTCGGTTTTGAGCTTATCGCCTGTTTCGACAACAACGAACAGAAAGTCGGTTCAAAGCTCAACGGAATTACAGTTAAAAATGAAAGTGAGCTTGACGATTTTTGTAATAAAAATCATATTGACACAGCGTTTTTGTGCATTCCCCGTGTTTGTGTTGAAAATGTTCTCGATAAGCTTTATTCACACGGAATCAAGAATTACTGGAATTTCAGCCACTATGATATAAATGCTCGTTATAATGATACTATGGTAGAGAATGTTCATCTCAGCGACAGCCTTATGACTCTCTGCTACAGAATGAACAACAACTGATAAACCAATGACTCCCCGACAGTTTTATAAGCTGTCGGGGAGTTTTTCGTTACAGAGCAATAATAACCTTTTTTAGCGATTAAAAGGGCTGACCGTTTAAGGTCAGCCCTCTTTTGCAATTTGTGTTTGTGATTTCAGATTAACCGAGTGTAACCTGCTCAGCGATTGGAGCGTTGGGGTTAGTGTCAGGGTTATCTGTGTAGAATGTAAGGTATGTACCGCCCGTAACAGCAGAGTCATCAATTACAATCCACATTTCGTTGTCTACAAAGCCCTTGTAGTCAATTGTTTGGTTAGTAGCGTTATCGGATACAATTACATTATATGTACCTGCTCCCTTATATGTGAAGCTGTAATCAAACCAACCGTTTTCACCTTTAGTCATAGGATCACCCGGCCACTCTGACATAAAGTTGCCTGAGTCTTTGCCCTTGAGGTCTGAACCCCATATCCAGAGATATGGCGTCCATGTAAGTGAACCGTTGTGCTTTACATGAAGTGTGATGTCAAGGCTTGAAGCGATGTAGTAGTAGTTTACCTCAGCATCGCCGTAAGGAATTAAGCCCGACTGATTTTCCGGCATTCTGTCAGGATCAACAGCGTAGCCGACAACCTTGAATGCCTTTGAATCATATGTGCTGCCTACTTTGCCTGAGAATACGATTGAATCGGTAAGCTTCTGCTGTTTTCCGTCAGCGTCCGTGTAATAGTAATTTGCTGTTACCTTACCCGAAGAAACAGGTATGCCGACGATAAACTTCATAAGCATTGTTGTATCTTCAACGCTTACTCTGTTGTCATAGTTGAGGTCAAGTGCCGACTGATCAACTGTAGGAGTTTCAATCTTAAGGATATACTTCTGAAGAAGTGTAGCATCCATTACATTAACTTTGCCGTCACCGTTAAAGTCAGCGTTTATGATAGACTCGGGAACATAGTCTGCGTAGTAGTATGTAACCTCCTGCATATCAGAAGTATAATTGCCCTCTGCATTTCCTTCAATACGGCTTACGGTGTATGTATCGGGAACAACTGCGCTTGGAACTGTTACATAACCTGAACCTACAGTGCCCTGAAGAATTACAGAATCTTCAAGCTTTTCGCCTGTTGCTTCGTAAACATAGTTGACCTTAACCTTACCGTTTGAAGATTTGATGCCTGCCGACTCATAGCCTGCCTTGTCAACAGCTACGATTGCCGAACGAGCAGGTACTGTGAATGTTGAGCCTGTCACCTCGCCGAGCGAGTCAAGACCTGCTGTTTCACCGTTAGCGATAACAACCCAACCTGTTACGGATGTATCCGAAAGTGTTACATCTGCAGCTGTGGTTGCACTGTTATAAATAACAGCCATCTTGTTCCATTCACCCTCAACATCGTTCTGAATTGTGAATGAAATCTGATTTGTTGAAGCAGAAACCTTTTTTGTGAATGTGTATTTGTCAGCATATGAATTATCCATAGCTGTGAGAGGCGAGAATGCTGACTTAATCTGCATCATACCCTTGTAGTAAGAAACTACATCGGCATAGTCAACAACATTCTGCCATTTAATCATATTAAGGTCGGCTGCCGACTTGTAGCTGTTTGTGTCACCGTCTTTTGAACGAGCCATTTCTTCACCGGCAAGTGTGAATGAAATACCCTGTGATGTGTAGATAATTGCACTTGCAAGCCTGTTCATCTTAACAGCCTCGGAATTTCTCTCTCCGTAGTCTGCCAGACCTGTTGACGCAATAATCTGATCATAAAGTGTTGCGTTATCGTGACACGCATCATAGGTTACGCACTGTGAAGGAGCCTGAGCCTTCCACTTGTATGTACCTGAGCTGTTGGCACGAACACCGTAGCTTACACCCTTTGCGGATGACTTTGAGCCCTGTATAAAACCAACATCGTTGATTTCCATTGCACTTCCCTTTATACCGTCACGGATGCCGTCATTGAAAATAGCGATTCTGTCGCTGAGTCTTGACGCATTAGCCTGTGTTGCAGGATAGAATTTTGTGCCTGAGCAAGTGTTAGTCGGGTGGTAGGAGTCACCGCCTGCCCAGCCTTCACCCCACATTGTGATTCGTGGGTCAATTTGGTCAAGCGCTTCTCTTGCCATATTCATTGTTTCAACATCCATAAGACCCATAAGGTCAAAACGGAAGCCGTCAACATGATATTCGTTTACCCAATACTTGAGTGAATCAATAACATACTTTCTGTACATTGCACGCTCTGTTGCACCTTCGTTGCCGCAACCCGAACCGTCTGAGAATTTACCTGTTGTTTTCATTCTGTAGTAATAGTTAGGAACTGTGTACTGGAAGCATGAATCAGTTGAATAAGTATGGTTGTAAACAACATCCATTACAACAGAAATGCCGGCGTCATGGAGAGCCTTAATCATTTCCTTGCATTCTTTGATTCTTACTTTACCGTCATACGGATTTGAAGAATACGAGCCCTCCGGAACATTGTAGTTTGTCGGATCATAACCCCAGTTAAACTGAGAATCATCGCCTGCCTCATTTACTGACTGGAAGTCATAGAACGGGTTAAGCTGTACTGTTGTTACACCGAGTTCCTTGAGGTAATCAATACAGGTTGAAACCTTGCCCTCGCCGTTAAGAGTTGTACCTGATTCTGTGAAAGCAAGGTACTTGCCTCTGTTAGCATCGCTTACGCCCGAGGCCTTGTCATAAGAAAAGTCCTTGATATGGAGTTCCCATACTGATGACTTTGTTGATTTGTCAAGAAGAACATGGTTATCGTTTGACCAGCCCTCAGGATCTGTATCGTCAAGATCAACAATCATTGAGCGCTTGCCGTTTACGCCTGTTGCCGTTGAGTATACATCCTGTGTTTCATAAGTCTTTGTTGCATCTGAACCGATGTGTGTTGTGTCTGTTGTTGTGACTGAGTATGTGTAATAATAATCCTTCCATTCGCCGACGAGTGTAATCGTCCAAACACCGTTCCACTCACCTTCAACGAGCATTTTTTCAAGTGTGTAGCTAGCAACTTTAGATGCACCCTGCTCGTCATCCGAACCTTTTGTAAAGATATTGAGCTTAACACCGGTTGCTGTCGGTGACCAAACCTTGAATGTTGTAGCACCTTTTGTGTAAGTAACACCAAGATCATTGCCGGAATAAGCATACTGAGCGTCAATATCTTCAGCAGCCTTTGTGTAAGAATTGTCTCTTGCGTAGTCGCTTGAAACTGCCGAACTGTCATCGGCTGTTGCGGCAAAGCTTGACACAACCGCTGTTGAGGCAAGCATGCACGCTGCAAGAACTGCAGAAACAATTTTCTTCGTAGTTCTCATAGATAATATTCCTCCTTATTAATTCTTATAATCTATTCCGTCAGCAAACGGAAATAACTACCCTAATCAGTCCTCTTCAATGTCAAGATCAGCCATAAGACGCTTTTTGCGCTTAACAGAAGAGTAAACCGTTGATGCGGCACAAAGTGCAATAATAAGTCCTGTGCCGACATATACAAACGGAAGCATTTGCTTGAGCGGATCGGGATTTGACGAGTAACTGAACACCACATTTATTTCACCCGATTTGAATGTTCCGTTTGCCTTTTCCGGAACGCTTACAAGCTCTTTTTCCTCATATGTATTTTGAGAGAGTGAATAAGCCTGTCCTTCAACACCTGTGATTGTCTTCGTATCAAGAATCTTGCCCGAATCATCCATATAAATGGCGTTGACTCTGCAAACTGTCTTGTCCTCATCATCTGTAACACGAGTATATTTGTATGTAACGGTCTTGCTTGCGGAATCAAGCTTGCCTGCACCGTTTGTCGGAAGGTCGTCAAGAACAAGCTTGTAATTCTTGATGGAAGGAAGGTCGGGAGTATAGTACTGCTCTCCCCTTCTGTTTCTCACAAGATAAGAATCTTCAATTTCCGTATTATTGGTTTCATCAACAAACTTTACCGTAACCGTTGACATCTCGCCGTCATATTCTTCAACATAAACCTTTGCGTGACCAATCTGGTCGGTAAACACTCCCTTGCTTTCGCCCTCGGTTTTCTTTACATCATAGCTTAGAGTAGACGCAAGATTTGTTATATCGTAGCTTGTTCCGAGCTCGCCCGTGAGCGTCTGCGACTTTATGAGCTTTTCGGTTTTGTTGTCATAATAATCAATTACAACTGCGCCCTCATCATCCATAATTCCGGCAGAATCGTAGCTTTTTGTATCAACCATAATAACGGCTGAATGAGCCTCAACCTTTACGCTGTTTGTAACATTCTTTATGTTGCGAAGTCCCGCTGTCTTGTTATCCGCAAGGACAACCCAGTCGCCTTTTGCGTTTACATTCTGTGCAGAATCCGAGCCGTTGAATATTACGCACATCTTATTCCATTTTCCGCTCTCTGTGTTATTGATTGTATAACCAGTAACACCCTTAGGAACATCGGAAAGGTATGCAAGGCTGTTGGCTGTCGCAGCAGTATAATCCGAGAATGCCGCAAAAGCGTCACGGATTTTATAAAGTCCTCTGTAATATTCAATTACATCGGAATAGAGATCAATATTCTCCCAGTCAAGCTGATTTTCCTTTCTGCTTGACGCATAGCTGTTTTCGTCACCGTCTTTACTGCGACAAAACTCTTCACCGCCGAGGGAGAACGGAATACCCTGTGAAGTCATAACAATTGCCGCAGAAAGCTTGTTCATTGCAACAAGATCTTCATATCTCCTGCGATATTTACCGTCGGCACCGTAAACCGAACCGACAAGCTTATCGTAAAGGCAAAGGTTATCGTGACACGACGCATATGTTACGCACTGTGACGGAGCATTTGCCCAGCCGGTTGTTGTGTCACTCTGACCTGCAATGCCTATTTTAAGATTAGCTCTGTTAGAACCGTTCTGAATAAATGCACCGTCCGTACCTCCTGTGCTGCCCTTGATTGCATCACGGATTGTATCGTCAAATGCACCGATGCGGTCGCTCAACTGCTTGAGATTTTTCTGACTTGCCAATAATGTGCCTTCGTCACAATTGGTTGCCATATCCCATGCCTCACCGTACATAAGGATCTGACTGCCGCTGCCGTCTGCATAAAGATTGTCGAGAGCGGAACGGATTGTATTCATAGTTGTTACATCGTGAAGACCCATAAGATCAAAGCGGAAACCGTCAATATGATATTCGCTTGCCCAATATGTAACGGAATCAATCATGTATTTTCTGAACATTAGATGTTCGCTTGCTGTATCATTTGAACAGCCCGAGCCGTTCGAGAATGTTCCGTCGCTGTTCATTCTGTAGTAATAATTCGGAACTGTTCTCTGAAACCAAGAATCAGAGGTGTAGGTGTGGTTATAGACAACATCCATAATTACGCCGATTCCGGCATTATGAAGTGCCTGAATCATCTGCTTACATTCCTTGATTCTCACTTCGCCTTTTTTTGGATTTGTAGAATAAGAACCCTCGGGGCAGTTGTAGTTGACGGGATCGTAGCCCCAGTTGTACTGGTCCATAATGTTCTTGCTCTCGTCAACAGAACCGAAATCATAGAACGGCATAATCTGAACATACTTTACACCGAGCTTTTTAAGATAGTCAATGCAGGTTGAAGACGCTCCCTGAACACCGTTGACTGTTGTGCCTCCTTCGGTAAAGGCGAGAAATTTTCCCCGATTGGCTTCACTGACACCGCTTGATTCCGATGAAGAAAAGTCGGCTACAGAGATCTCCCACACAGACGCATCGGTCTGGTTTTGAACAAGCACATGCTTATCGTTTTCCCAACCATCGGGATTGGTTGTACTTAAATCGACAACCATTGAGCGTTGACCGTTCACACCGCAAGCCTTTGCATAAACATCGGCTGTTTCTTTAGTTGTTTTTCCGTGTGTAACGGAATATGTGTAATATTTGTTAAGCAGGTCACCGTTAATTGTAACAGACCACACGCCTGTTGTTTTGTCAAGCGTCATAGCTCTTGACATTATAGAACCTGCATCTCCCTCATTATCACTGCCGTGTTCAAAAATATTCACACGAACAGACGCCGCATTAGGCGACCATACCTTGAAGGTCGTTGCCTTTTTTGAGTAAGAAGCTCCCAAATCATTACCTGAATATGCCGACTTATCCAGATTTGCAGCATATGCCTGATAATCTGTTACAGTTTTCTTTTCCGCTGCCGAAACATTAGCCGCACACATTCCCGTAATCATCATAGCTGTCATTACTCCTGCCAATAATCTTTTTAGAAACAATCAAAAATGCCTCCTGACTTATTCGGATATGAGCAAAACAAAGGTTACAATCAGCACTGTTTTACAATAGTCCGTACGAATTCCAATGTTAGCATTTCATTAGTTAATTTTATCATATAAGGCAATATATTTTAATTCCGATTAAGAATATAGCAATTGATAAAGGCTTTATTGTTGTAGAATTTTCTTTGACAAATATATGCAATATGCTGAATTTCTAAAAGTTTATTTTTAAATTTATATTAAGCAAAGAAAAATCTGTCAAAAAAAATACAATTTGGCAATTAAATTTACATAGTAATAAAATTTTGTTCTTAAAAGACAAACACCCCAACCTCGGTCGGGGTGAAATCTGTTATATTCCGTAGGTTGAAGTGTTGACAATTGCGCTCTCAATCCGCAAAAGTCTGTTGTACTTTGCAACTCTGTCGGTTCTGCACGGAGCACCTGTTTTTATCTGTCCCGAATTAACCGCAACGGCAATATCCGCAATGGTTGTGTCCTCCGTTTCGCCGCTCCTGTGTGAAATAATCGTGCGATAACTTGCCTTGTGAGCCGTGTCAATTGCATCAAGCGTTTCCGTTAGAGTGCCAATCTGATTTATCTTAATCAAAATCGCGTTGCCTGCTCCGAGCTCTATACCCTTTTTAAGCCTTTTTGTGTTTGTAACAAACAAATCATCGCCCACAAGCTGAACTTTGTTGCCGATTTTTGAAGTAATATTCTGCCAACCGTCCCAATCGTGTTCGGAAAGCGGATCTTCAAGCGAGATAATCGGATAATCAGAACAGAGCTTGTCAAAATAATTAATAAGTTCGTCGCTTGAAAGCGAATCGCCTCTCTTTGGAAGAATATATTTTCCGTCGGAATACCATTCGGAAGATGCGGCATCGAGCGCAATTTTAATTTCATCAGTAGTATAACCTGTTTTTTCAATCGCTTTAATTATATACTCAATTGCATCCTCATCACTTTTCAGGCTTGGAGCATAACCGCCCTCATCACCTACACCTGTTGACATATTATTCTCTTTTAGAATTTTGCCGAGTGTATGGTAGATTTCACAGCACTGCATAAGTCCCTCTGAAAAGCATCTTGCGCCTACAGGCATAATCATAAACTCCTGAATGTCGATATTGTTAGATGCATGAGCACCGCCGTTGAGAATATTCATCATGGGAACAGGCATTCTGACTGCATATGTTCCGCCGATATAACGGAAAAGCGGTAATTTCAAATGTCTTGCAGCCGCCTTTGCACAGGCAAGCGATACGGCAAGAATAGCGTTTGCACCGAGAAGCTCCTTATTTTCCGTGCCGTCAAGTTCAATCATTTTGCTGTCGATTGCGCACTGGTCAAAAGGTGAGTCGCAACAAAGATTAGGCGAAATTATGCTGTTGATATTTTCAACGGCTCTCTGCACACCTTTGCCGAGATAGCGTTTTTCACCGTCACGAAGTTCAACCGCCTCAAATTCTCCCGTTGACGCACCCGAAGGGACTGAAGCCTTTGCAAAGGTACCGTCCGAAAGGCCAACCTCCGCCTCAACCGTGGGATTTCCTCTTGAATCAATTATTTCTCTGCCGATTATTCTGTCTATTTTTATTTCCATTTATATGCCCTCTCGTATTGAAATTTTATAACATAAACCGTTTTCAGATATTTTTAATCTGAGCAACGCTGTGTTTTGTCTGCATTGTTATTTTTCCGTGCATGGTTTATTTTATGCAGGAGTAACGCATTTTTGTCACAGGCATATATTGTTACTATGAAAAGCAAGGAGGACAGATATGGAAATGGTTCAGTACACCGTTCGTCCGGGCAATACGCTTTTTGGCATTGCGCAGTTCTTTCAGACAACGGTGAATGACATATTAAAATACAACAACATTCAAACTCCTGACGCTATTTTTGTAGGTCAGGTTCTTACGGTTCCCGCCGGTAGTGCGGAAACGCAGTATCATGTTGCCCGTCCGGGTGATTCGCTGTGGATAATTGCACAAATGCACGGAACAACCGTTGACAATCTTTCACGGCTTAACGGACTTTCAAATCCGAATGTGATTTATCCGGGACAGATTATAAAGGTTAGATGACAAAAAAGGACAGCTTCGGATTAAAAGCTGTCCTTTTAAAATTTCATTTGATTATTTTCCGTGTTTTCTAAGGTAATCTTCAATCTGATTTTTGTCATAAATTCCGAGGTCATCGCAGCCTGCAAGATATTCGTTATGATGGCGAACCTCGTGATGAAGTATTTCAACAAGCTTATTTCGGTATTCCTCTTTATCAAGAGTGCCGTAAACCCTGTTGATTGAACCGTAGTAAAACACAATGGCGTTGCCCAGAGAATTGCGTATGTACTCACCCAAAATGAACAAATCATTGTGAAGAGCTTTCGGATGAACCTTTGACTGCGGAAGAAGCGAAATTCCTCCGTTTAAATCTCTGTATAATTCATAAGGCATTGAGTCCGCAATCTCGTCAAGCATTGCGCCGCACTCATCGAAGGTAATCATAAGCGTTTAACAATCAGTAATCAAGATAATCCTTAAGCTTTCTGCTCCTTGACGGATGGCGGAGCTTGCGGAGAGCCTTTGCCTCAATCTGACGGATACGCTCACGGGTTACATTGAACTCCTTGCCAACCTCTTCAAGCGTTCTGCTTCTGCCGTCCTCAAGACCGAAACGGAGTTTGAGAACCTTTGCCTCACGGGGAGTGAGTGTTGAAAGAACATCGGAAAGCTGTTCACGGAGCATTGTGTGTGATGCGGCATCGGCAGGTGCGGGAGCATCGTTATCGGGGATAAAGTCACCGAGATGGCTGTCTTCCTCCTCACCGATAGGGGTTTCAAGCGAAACAGGCTCCTGAGCGACACGCATAATTTCACGAACCTTGTCAACAGGCATATCAATTTCAGCGGCAATTTCATCGGCAGACGGCTCGTGACCGTTCTGGTGAAGGAGCTGGCTCTGAACCTTTTTAACCTTGTTGATAGTTTCAACCATATGAACAGGAATACGGATTGTACGAGCCTGATCGGCAATTGCACGGGTAATGGCCTGTCTGATCCACCATGTTGCATATGTTGAGAATTTAAAGCCCTTTGTATAGTCAAACTTTTCTACAGCCTTGATAAGACCGAGGTTGCCCTCCTGAATAAGGTCGAGAAACTGCATTCCCCTGCCGAGATAACGCTTTGCAATGGAAACAACAAGACGGAGATTTGCTTCCGAAAGTCGCTGTTTTGCGGCAACATCTCCATCGGCAATTCTAATTGCAAGGTTGATTTCTTCGTCAGAAGAAAGGAGCGGAACCCGTCCGATTTCTTTAAGATAAACCTTTACAGGGTCATCAACGGAAACACTGCCGGTTTCCGCAACAGGTGTGTGTGAGTCGCCGTCTTTGTTTTCATCAAAGCCAAGGTCAATGTCATCAATTTTAATGTCGCCTGAATCCTCAACAATTTCAATGCCAAGCTGTGCAAGGGAATCGTAAAGCTTTTCAAGCTGTTCGGGATCAAAGTCAATTTCTCCGATTGCGTCGAGAATTTCCTGATTGGTAAGCTGACCTTTCTGCTTACCGAGTTCCATAAGATCCCTTACTACCGTTTTCTTATCGGGTGTAGCTGCCATACTCATTTTCCTTTCCTGTGCTTACTGTTTCTTTTTCCTTATTTTATCGAGATATGCCATAAGCTCCTCATTTGAAACCTCGGCTAAATCGCCGGAATTGAGCTTTGAGCTTTCCTCGTTGATAACATTTATGTATTCGTTCATTGCCTCTTCGGTTGACACACCTGAAATTGACTGTGACATCAGCTGATAGAGCTTTGAAACTTCATCCTGTGTAAAATCAGCCGCCACATTTGTAAGAGGATCTTTTCCATTTTCTATGCGACTGCCGAAATATTCAAAAAACCTTCGTATAAGACTGTTTTGGAACTGTTCGGGTTTTACCCTTGCAGAAATCACTTCATACGCATCCGGATTATTGAGCAAATATACCAAGAGAGCCTCCTCTGCGCTTGAGCTGCGTGGCTTTTGAAAATGCTCGGGATTGATTTTATCGTTTCTTCGGCTGAGTTCAAGCTGAATTTGACGAGCCTGTTTCTTTTCTTCTACCCTTTCACCTCTGCGTGACACCCTCGACACCTGCTGTTTGAATGCATTTTTGTCAACTCCGAGTTCGGATGCAACCTTTGAAGAATAGACATCCCGTTCAATCGGACTGCCGATAGTTGCAATCAGCTTTGCCGCCTCCTCAAGAAAAGCAACCTTGCCCTCCGTCAGCTGAATATTGTGTGCATTTTTTAGCTTTTGCAGTCGGTATTCAACATCGTTTCCGCATTTGTCAAGCAACGCTTTGAATGCGGCAGGACCGTCATTACCCTTTGATTTGATAAACTCATCGGGGTCCTTACCGCTTGGAATTGTCAGAACCTTTACATTAAGTCCCGAATTTCTGAGTATCGGAATTGCTCTTGCGGTAGCCTTTTGACCTGCCTCATCGGCATCGTAACAGATAATTACCTCATCGGCATACCGTTTCATCAAAACAGCCTGTTCGCCTGTTAGAGCCGTTCCCAGAGTTGCAACGGCATTTGTAAAGCCTGCCTGATTAACAGCAATAACATCCATATAACCCTCACAGAGAATGAGAGTTCGCTTGCCCGAATTTTTTGCGTTATTGAGTGAAAACAGATTTGCACTCTTTTTAAACACCGGCGTATCAGAGGTGTTGAGATATTTCGGCTTTGCATCCGACATAATCCTGCCGCCGAACGCAATAACATTTCCCCTCGGATTGATAATCGGAAACATTACACGGTCGGTGAATCTGTCATAAATACCGCCGCCGTTTTTTCGATTGACAGCAAGGTTTGCGGCAACAAGCTCGCTGTCCTTAAAGCCCTTTGATTTGAGGTGAGTGCAGAGTGACGACCAGTTATCATCGGCATAACCGAGTCCGAAATGTCGGATTGTTCTGTCGGACAAGGCTCTTGAATGAAAATAATCAAGACCCTTTCCGCCCTGCGGAGAACACAGAGTATTGTAATAAAATTTTGCCGCCTCACGGTTGGCCTCAAGCACCCTGTTTCTAAGACGACCCATACTGTCATCGTAGTTGTTTTCGGGCATATCAAGTCCTGCACGCTGTGCAAGGTACTTTATCGCATCTACATAGTCGAGATTTTCAATTCTCATAATGAAAGAAACGACATCTCCGCCTACTCCGCAGCCAAAGCAATAGAACGAACCGCTTTCGGAATATACATTAAAGGAAGGAGTTTTTTCACCGTGGAACGGACAAAGGCCGACCATATTTCTTCCCTGTCTTTTGAGATTGACATAACCCGAAACAACATCCGTAATATCGTTTCGCATTTTTAAATCCTGCAAGAAGCTTTCAGGGAAAGCCATAAAACTCCTCCTCTCTCCTACCTATTAGCTTTTTACGAAATTTTTTTGAATATTCCTTTAATTATTTCAAAAATTTCAAAGAATTTTTTATTTTGCCGTTTTTCGAGGTCAAAATAAAAGACAATTTGTCAGAAAAGAATTTTAAACCTCAACAGCGTAATATTTTTCTTCATCGGAAACTGCCTGAACCTCACCCGATGTTGCGTCGGCAAGCCTTTTATTGAGCTGTGAGATCAAGTCGGGCGAAATGTGAAATTTGATAAGCACATCGCCTTCATAGACAGTATCGTCAACCGCACCGCCGTTATCCGTTACAAGCGCCGAAACTTTTCCGTACTGATTGTATGTACAGCGAGCCGAACACACAAGGCAGTTTTGCATTTTAACAATTTTTGCGGCGTCAAGGGCAATTTTTGCACCGTGAGAATATGCTCTCACAAGTCCTCCCGTGCCGAGCAGAACACCTCCGAAATAGCGGGTAACGACAACGCATACATCATAAATTTCATTTTTTACAATTACATCAAGGCAAGGCATACCGGCTGTCCCCGAGGGTTCGCCGTCATCGCTGTAACGCTTTATGTTGCCCTCACGCAGAGAATAGGCGTAAACATTGTGAGTTGCGTTCCAATGCTCACTGCGTTTTTCGTTGATAAAATCAACAGCCTCCTGCTCACAGGTTACGGGTTTGCAATAGCCGATAAAGCGTGAACGCTTTTCAACAAATTCGTCTTTTGCGTTACTCAGAACGGTTTTGTAATCCTTCGCCATAATAATACCTCAATTATACAGACACCTTGCACAAGCTTATACAAAATATCTGTAAAGTAAACAAGGCGGCACAAATGTGCCGCCTAAACAATTACATAATAAATTATTTATCCATACCGAAACGCTTTTTGAATCTGTCAACGCGTCCGCCGGTATCAACTAATTTCTGCTTTCCTGTAAAGAATGGGTGGCATTTTGAACAAATTTCAACACGAATATCTTTCTTTGTTGAACCTGTTTCAATAACATTACCGCAAGCACAAGTAATTGTTGTTTTCTCATACTTAGGATGGATATTCTCTTTCATCGTTTTCACCTACCTGACATTACACAATTAACGAATCAATTATACATCACAATATTGCAAAATGCAAGTGTTTTTAAGATTTTTTTAAATTATTTTGACTTTTTTGCTTTTGAAGGTAGCTGTTATACTCTTCAAGGCACATTCCGTATGATCTCATAGCCTTTGCATTTTCCGAACCGACATACCTGTACAGCGAGTCTGACGGATTCATTCGGGTTACTTCGGTTTTGTTCTCGGGATACCTTTGTATAAAGCCGTATTCAACACAGCTCCGTTCGAGAAAAGCCCTTGATCCCTCTGCGGAAAAGTCAAATTCAATCAACAGCCCTGTCTGTAATTCCGACTGTCCGCCGTGAGGTGTGTTTTTCAAAACCTCAGCCTCTGCCCTGACAGTTGTGTATTTGGATGACTTCACCAGTTTTTGAAGTTCGGACTGAAACTTTTCCTCCTGTTCGTCATAGCTAACATAGGCAGTTTTGATTTTAAGCTCGGTACCGTTTTCTTTTGACGATTTCAAAAGATTTTCAAGCGGTTTCAGTGCGTCACTGTTCACTCTGAATCCGTTCAAAGTTTCAAGATCAGGCACATAATCCTTATCAAGCGGATTTGCACTGTCAACAACCGTCAGCAGCATTTCGCTTTCGGTCTGAAGCTGTTCGGGAGTTTCGGAATTACTTTTCTGATTGCTTTTTAGAATTGCAAAGATTCCGAACACAATCGCTGCGGCAAGAATCACACCGACGGAAATTATCGCAATGTACCTTCGGCGAGGATTGGAAACAGGAAGAATCCTTCCTGTTTTTTCCTCAATAAGTGCCTGTTTTCGTCTGCGTTTCGATTCCTTGTAGCTGTTTTTATCAAACGGAGTGAATCCTCCGGACATCAGCATCCCTCCGAAAAAATTACAGAATTATTTTTCTTTTGTGTCTACTTCGTTCTTAACAAGAGCAACAAATTCGTCAACAGGCATATTCGGGATTTCTCCTCTCTTTCTTGAACGAACCGTAACCGTTGATGAATTCATCTCGTTGTCGCCGATTACAAGGATGTACGGGATTCTTTCAAGTCTTGCAGCCTTGATTTTAGGACCGATATTTTCATCTCTGCTGTCAACAGTAACCCTCATACCAAGTGAAGTAAGTTTGTCTGCAATGCCCTGTGCATACTCAACATTACCCTCTTTTATCGGAAGAAGCCTGATCTGTTCGGGAGCAAGCCAAAGAGGCATTACACCGGCAAATCTTTCAATCATATATGCAAGAGTTCTTTCAAAGCAACCGAGTGAAGTTCTGTGAATAATATACGGAAGCTTCTTCTGACCGTCCTTGTCGATGTAGTACATACCGAATTTTTCGGCAAGGAGCATATCAATCTGGATTGTAACAATTGTGTCTTCCTTACCGAATACATTCTTGTACTGAATATCAAGCTTCGGACCGTAGAATGCGGCCTCGTCAATACCAACCTCATAGTCAACATCAAGGTCATCGAGGATAGTTTTCATAACAGCCTGTGACTCTTCCCACTGTTCCTTTGTACCCTCATACTTATTATTCTTGTTTTCGGGATCCCACTGTGAGAATCTGAAAGTACAGTTTTCAAGAAGTCCTACCGTGTCAAGGAAATATTTAGCAAGTTCAAGACAACCCTTGAATTCCTGTTCAAGCTGATCTGGACGGAGAATGTAGTGTCCTTCTGAAATTGTGAACTGACGAACACGGATAAGACCGTGCATCTCACCGCTTGCCTCGTTACGGAAAAGTGTTGATGTTTCCGTAAGACGCATCGGAAGGTCACGATATGAACGCTGTTTGTTAAGATAAACCTGATACTGGAACGGGCAAGTCATAGGACGAAGTGCGAAGCATTCCTTTTCTTCGTCATCCGGATCGCCGAGTACAAACATACCGTCAAGATAATGATCCCAGTGACCTGAAATTTTATAAAGATCTCTCTTTGCAAGAAGAGGAGTTTTTGTAAGAAGACAGCCCTTTGACTGCTCAACATCTTCAACCCATCTCTGTAAAAGCTGAACAACTCTTGCACCCTTTGGAAGAAGAATAGGAAGTCCCTGACCGACATAGTCAACAGTTGTAAAGTATTCAAGTTCACGACCGAGCTTGTTGTGGTCACGAAGCTTTGCTTCTTCAAGCTTTTTGAGGTGTTCTTCAAGCATTGATGCCTTAGGGAAAGCTACACCGTAAACACGGCAAAGCTGTGCATTGTTTGCGTCGCCTCTCCAGTAAGCGCCTGTGCAGGCTGTGAGTTCGATAGCCTTGATCGGTGCAACGCTCATGAGGTGAGGACCTGCGCAGAGGTCGATAAACTCACCCTGTTTGTAGAATGTGATATGCTCGCCCTTGTCGGAATGTTCTTTAACAAGTTCAACCTTGTAAGGCTCGTTCATGTCTTCAAGTTTCTTTTCAGCCTCCTCGGGAGAAAGCTCAACTCTTTCAAGCTCAAGACCTGATTTTACGATTTTCTTCATCTCAGCCTTGATTTTTTCAAGGTCTTCGGGTGAGAAAGGCTTTTCAACATCAAAATCATAGTAAAAACCGTTGTCAACGGCAGGACCGATTGCACACTTTGCATTCGGATAAAGTCTTTTTACTGCCTGAGCAAGAACATGAGATGCTGTGTGCCAGAAAGTTTTCTGACCGTCAACATTATCGAATGTGAGAAGTTCAACCTTACAATCTTTTTCAAGCGGTGTTCTGAGGTCACAAAGGTCGCCGTCAACCTTTGCACAGCAAACAGACTTGTACAAGCCTGCACCGATTGATTTTGCAATTTCGGCAGGAGTTGTACCGTTTTCAAATTCCTTGACTGCTCCGCCTTTTAATTCAACATTAATCATAACCATTCTCCTTTTTAATATGTGATGAAAACAAAAAATCCCAATATTCCAAAAACGGAATATTGGGACGAATAAATCGTGGTTCCACCCAAGTTCGGCTTAAAGCCCTCTTGACGGTTTTAACGCAACCAGACGCCGTGCCATTTCCTGCACAGTCTTAAAGGTGGTAACTTGCAATGCTTTTTGCGAAATATCACAGCAAATAATTTCGCTCTCTGGAAAAAGCAGGACTGCAAATCGTGTCCTCATCAAAAATCAATTTTCTTTTCATTTGTATGGTACCACTTTAAAACCTGAATGTCAACACCTAATTCGATGTTCTTAATTATTTTTTATCTTCGAGTTCCTTGAGAAGTCTGTCGATTTCGCTCATTCTGTCGCTTGTAACTTCAAAATTTTCAACAGGAGTTTCTGCCTTTATGGGTTCCGGCTTTTTCTCGGGAGTATTGATACGCCTTGCATTCTTAAATTCCTCGTGAATTTCAGGCTCTGCCGAAATATTTTTTACTGACCTTGCAGAATTTTCTTCAGCAGGCTTTGCTGTAATTTTTTCAACAGACTTTGCAGGACTCTCTTTAACAGGCTTTGCCGTAATTTTTTTAACAGACTTTGCAGGACTCTCTTTAACAGGCTTCACTGTATTTTTTTCAACAGGCTTTACGGGATTTTCTTTTACAGGCTCTGCAGTCTTCTCCTTCTCAGGCTCAGCGGCAGTATTCTCTGCATACTGAGTTTGAGGTTCTTCACCGTAACCGAGGACAAGACCGTCATTAATATTAGCGTCTTTGATAGTTGACTCATCATAGTTATCGTCATCATAACCCATTACGAAATCAGAAAGACCCTGTGCAACAGTCTCGTAGCTGTCATCGCTCAGAGGAACATCCTCATCATTTTTGTCGGATACAACAAGTTCGTCGTAACCGCCCGAGCTGATGTAGCTGTTTTCGTATGTATCTTCATCTTCGGGAAGGCTGTCAATAATTTCAACCTCTGCTTTTGTAAGGCAGTCCGTAAACATTTCTACAGTGAACGAAACAATATACGCAGCAAGAATAATGAACATAATACCATTCACAAGAGCACTGACACCTGTGTTTTCAACAGAAGAGGTAAGAACAGCCCCTACGCCGTATGCAAGTGAAACAGTTGCGGCAGGCAGACCGTAGATAAAGCAGGCCTTTACAGGATTTTTGCCCTTTACTCTTGAAACAACCATTGAACTCGAGAAAAGGTAAAGCGTGATAAAGATATAACAGAAAAGCGGCGTCATATCGCTTGCTGAAATTGAAACCTTTGTAGCGGCAATAAATTCGGATACAAGTCCGCAGCAGCCCCAAAGCGCAGGGAAAACAAAAAACATAGACGCATTTGAAACAATTGTCTTGCCTGTAAAATGCACCTTACTTATCATAACCATTGCGATGGCTGCAGGGATTGAGAACAACGCAACCAGAATGCTCAAAAGATAGCCTTCACTGTTGCCGGCGGTTGTATTGAGCAGAGTAAGAAACGATGAACCGACAATTGCAACACCCGACAAAATTGCGAGTGTACCCGAAACAACATTTCTCTTTACGGGACAGACCGGTGCGGTTCTTCTGTCAAAAAGGTTAATCAGCACACACAACGCAAAAAGTCCGAGTGAAATTCCGATTACGCAATAGTTGATTGATGACTTATTCATTCCGAACAAAAGACCGTTTCCGTCCATAGCAAACATACTCATTATTTTGAGACCGACCGCTGCGATAACAGCCGGTATAAATGGTATAATCGAATATTTTGTTTTCATATAATTCTCCGTTTCTGTACCGTAACATGCCGATTTTCAAAAGCAACAGTGTTACACGATTATTATAAGACGCAGTAAAACAGCGCTGTTAATGCAAATTGAATTGCAGGTAATTATTATTTCAGTTCAATCATATATTATTTTAAGCCAACATAACCGTTATGTCAAGAAAAAATAAGTCACAAAATAGATTAGTATTATTTATTTTTTTGTGCGAAATAAAGGAGCAATATAATGAGAGGGAAAATATGTACAGTTTTAGTTCTGTTAATTCTTACCGCCGTGCTTCCGATGGCAGCTTCAAGGTGTTCGGCAAAAAACCGTGCAAGTCAAGCTGTATCAACAGCGGACACGCCTGAAAATTCAAAATCTTCAGATGAAATTCTCTGTGCTCTGACAGCAGGACTTTATAAAAACAGCTACTCTGCCGAAACAGTAAAGGCAACAGCCATCCTTATGAACACCGATTACAGGGCAAAGCCCGACTCATTTGAGGCAAACGATTTTTTGTATGAGGAAAACGCTTCGGGGAATATGAAGGATGTTTATTCGGAGATAAGGAAAGCGGCTGAAAGCGTAAAAAACAAAACACTCCGCAAAAAAAGCGAAGTGTTGTTTATTCCCTTTTCCGAAACCTCAAACGGCACTACATATAAAAATGTGAATTACAAATATCTTCACAGCGTAGCCTCGCCTTGGGATTGCTACGCAGAAAATTATGATGAAAATGCCGAATGTGTGGGTGTGAGCCTTTCGGGAATTGACTATCTTTGCAAAAACGGCTGCAGTGCCGAAGAAGCTCTTTTGTGGTATCTCCCCGATTTTGAAATTCAAACCGACTAATTTACATAGTATGAAGCAATGTGCCTTAGCTTGTCCCTTGCCTTAATAATATGGCGTGAAACCGTTGACGAATCAATCCCAAGATTTTCGGCAATCTCCTTTTGCTTTTTTCCGTTGAAATAGTAATCAATGATACAGATTCTCTGTCTTTCGGTCAGTTCATTCAGAACAGCCATTGAAAGAATTTTTTTCATCCTTTCACGAGAGCTTTCGTTGGTACTGCCTTGGATAAAACCCGAATCAGCCATAATTTTGTGCTTGTTGTTGTCCGTAATATGAATTATGTTTTTCATTCAATCATTCTCCGTAATATCTTCCTAAAAGCAAATTTGAAATGTGTATGCACTCATTGTAATAAATTTTGTATTTTGCGATTTTTACATCGAGTTCTTTTTTTGAAAAATTCGATTTACCTCTTTTTTCAGATTTGAGCCTGTCAATAACATCTGCAATGTTATTTGCAGTGTTCTTATATTCGTTTGACCATTCAAAATAATCTATCATGTATATGTCCTTTCTCCGCTTTATTCATTCCGAAGGTATGACGGGGCTTTTAACCTTCTAATTTCATTATATAGAACATATCGAACAAATTCAAGAACATTTGTTCGATAATTTATGTGACATACATTCACTGTCCCTTTGTACGGACTATGCTCTGCTTTTTCAAAATTTCTTTGTTTATGACATATAATTCGGATAATCAACAAAAAGATTTTGCGTTTTCACTAAAATTTTGGTGTGTAAATCAATTACAAAAGCATAATAAAAAGTGTATAATAAGAGTAATCGTGCAGCATTGAATGGCATAAGTCCGGATTTTCAATGCTGCGCATTTTTTATGTCAAAAACATCGGAGGTTATATAATGGAAAAAACGCAAAAAATGAATAAAATGGGAACTGAAAAAATAAGCAGGCTTTTGCTTACTATGGGTGTTCCGATGATAATTTCAATGGTTGTACAGGCTGTGTACAATATCGTTGACAGCTACTTTGTAAGCTGTATGAAAGATCCGAATATACCCGCACTCGGTGATTATGCGGTAAATGCACTCACGCTGGCATTTCCTGTTCAGATGCTTATGGTTGCGGTCGGAGTCGGTACGGGAGTCGGCATCAACTCGATTTTGTCAAGAAGTCTTGGTGAGGGTAATAAAGAAAAGTGCAGTAAAATTTCGGGCAACTCAATTTTTCTTGCACTTTGCACCTGTGTTGTATTTGTGCTTTTCGGAATTTTCGGAGTTGACGCATACATAGCCTCACAAACAAGCGATCCGATTATCACATCAATGGCTGTTTCGTATCTGAAAATCTGCACCTACAGTTCACTGGGCGTTAGTATGTACATGATTTTTGAAAAGCTGTTACAGGCAACGGGATATACAATGCAGACAACAGTTGCACAGATTGTCGGTGCGGTTGTGAACATGATACTTGATCCGATTATGATTTTCGGTTGGTGCGGTTGCCCGAAGCTCGGTATTGACGGTGCTGCTATTGCAACGGTTATAGGTCAGTTCATTTCATTCTTTATTGACGCATATTTCTATTTCAGATGCAATTCAAAGCATTTCAACACATCATTAAAGTATATGAAACCCGAAGGCAGGATTATCAGGCAGATTTATCAGGTTGGTATCCCCGCTATTATTATGCAGGCGCTTATGTCGATTTTGACATACAGCATCAATGTTATTTTTGTAAGAGTTTCAACGGATGCGGTTACGGCTTACGGTATTTACTACAAAATTCAGCAGTTTGTATTTTTTGCCGCATTCGGCATGAACAATGCGATGATTCCGATTATAGCGTTCAACTACGGCAAACAGGATAAAAAGCGAGTAAACGACAGCATTAAATACGGACTTATTTACACGGTATCAATTCTTTGTGCAGGAATTATAATTCTTCAAATTTTTGCAAAACAGATACTCGGAATATTCTCTCTTACAGAATCGACAACCGAACTTGCAATGCTTGCAATTAGAATTATCACACCCGGATTTATATTTGTCGGTGCTAACATTGCATATCAGGGAATTTTTCAGGCACTCGGCAACGGTGTGCATTCGCTGATACTTTCGCTTGTACGACTTATTGTTGTTCCTCTGCCCCTTGCATACATCTTTTCATGCTTTGATTTTGCATCTTCAATAATCTGGATTGCATTCCCGATCGGCGAAGCTGTAGCCTTTATCGTTGCACTTATTTTTATGGCAAATATCCGCAGGAAAAAGATTAATCCAATTAAAAATGGTGTTTAACAGTAAAAACAATATTTCTTATTGATTTACTTTTTGTTTATTTTGTATAGAGCCAATTTTTCAAATCATCATTTTTGTCGGGTAATTCAAGATTCTAAAAAAATACTGTACAAACATCTTCTTGATTTTTTGTACAGTTTGTCTTTTTGACTGTATGAATATTAGAATTGCACCCTCTCACCTTGAATTTTCCCCTAAAAATCGGTATAATATATAGCAGTGAACAGAGAAAAAGTTCACTTAATATTCGGCAAAAATGTTTGCTTCTTTATTGAAACATTCATTTTCATAAAACACACAATCGCGAAAAAGACTGTCATTTGACGGTCTTTTTTGCGTTTGGAAAAAATTCATAATTACATAATTTCTGCATAAAAATCGGAGCCGTGAAAAATCACGACTCCTTTTTTGCTTTATCTTATTTTTTCAGTATAATCAAGTGCTATCCATCCGGCACCGCTTTTGAGTTTGCCCCACTTGGCTGCACCTGCACCCGACTTTTCATCGACTATCGTGTACGCTCCGCCCTTTGGAACAGCACCGTTCACATCGTAATTTGTACCCGGACCTTTACGGATATTCACGCCGTTTGACGAGGTTATTCTCACGATATAACGCCTGAAAGCTTTATCCGAACCCGCTTTTGAACTGTCTGAGCCTGAAGAGTCAGTTTTGTATTTCACATCAAAATAATTGCACATACCCTTGCAGATTGCCTCTCCGATTGCAACTGTATTCTTGCGTATCCAATCCGAGCCTGTCACGGTGTCGTGAAACTCACACTCAACATACACGGTTAATGCCTTCGGCACATTGATTTCGTAGAGGTCGGTTTTGTAGCTGACTGAATCGTCCTTGCCGGGCGAGATTGCTCCGAGGGCAGACTTTACCGCCTCGGCGGCTTTTCTGCCGTTTGAGTTCAGGCAAAACACTCTTGTACCGCCCGTATATTTGCCGTTAAACGCATTAGTGTGAATCGGCATATGAATGTCTGCTCCAAACTTATCCGACTCGGGACAGCGTGTCTGCATAAGCGTGCCCGACTTTGCGACCATAACATTGAATCCGCAGCGCCTGAGTGCTTTGGCTGCTGCGGCGGCAATTTTGTCGCACTGAGCCATTTCATTTGTACCGCCCGTTGCATAGGTGTTGCCGTTTTGGTTTGACGGACTGATATATATTTTCTTACTCATTTTCTTTATCTTCTCCCTCTTTTAAATTCATTACTGCCGATGCACCTGCCGCAACAGCCGCAACAGCAAGACCGATGAGAGCGTTCTTTACAACATCACCGTCGTTAAAATCAAGACCGCCCAATGCGAGGGTTACATTGGTAATAACATAACCGAGAGCAGTCTGAATAAATGTTCTGAACGCTCTTTTTAAACACGGCTTTTTTAAGCATATTTTCATTTTACTCATTATATTATATTTTCCTTTCCTTGTTTTGTTCGTTTTCCAAATCCGCTATTCTGTGTTCCGCTGTTTTGATTTTGTTGTCATTAACTGCCTCGTGCTGCTCAATAAGATATACACGCTCAACAAGATTATTATGCTTGTCAACCTTTTTTTCGAGCTGTTCAATGCGGTAATTTGATAATCTTGACGCTGTGAAAATACCCGCAAGAGAGCCTGCAAGAGTTCCTGCAAATGAAATCAACGCTATAAGAATTTGGTCTGTCAAAAAAATCACCTCCCACTTACAGGCTCAAAAAAAGGAGAAATTGCACTAAACAATGCAATTTCTCCGAAATTTCTTTATATTTATTTTTTAAAACGATTATTTTTCTCTATGGGAATTATAACAGTGGTTTAAGATACTGTCCCGTAAATGATTTTTCAACCTTTGCAACCTGTTCGGGAGTGCCTTTGGCAACGATTGTACCGCCGCCGTCACCGCCCTCGGGACCGAGGTCGATAAGATAATCGGCTGTCTTGATAAGGTCAAGGTTGTGTTCAATTACAACAACCGTGTTTCCGCCGTCAACAAGAAGCTGAAGAACCTCAACAAGTCTGTGTACATCGGCAATGTGCAAGCCCGTTGTCGGCTCGTCAAGAATATAAATTGTCTTGCCCGTACTGCGTTTTGAAAGCTCTGTTGCAAGCTTTACACGCTGAGCCTCACCGCCCGAAAGCGTTGTTGCAGGCTGACCGAGCTTGATGTAACCAAGACCAACCTCGTACAAGGTTTTCAGCTTTCTGTAAATTTTCGGGATATTTGAGAAAAACTCCATTCCCTCCTCAACGGACATTTCAAGAACATCATTGATTGACTTGCCCTTGTACTTTACTTCGAGGGTTTCACGGTTATATCTTTTGCCCTTGCAGACCTCACACGGAACATAAACATCTGACAAAAAGTGCATTTCAATCTTGAAAATACCGTCACCCTGACAAGCCTCACATCTGCCGCCCTTTACATTGAATGAAAATCTGCTTGGCGTAAAACCACGCATTTTCGCATCGGTTGTAGCGGCATAAAGCATTCTGATATCCGTAAACACACCTGTGTATGTTGCAGGATTTGAACGGGGAGTTCTGCCGATAGGACTTTGGTCAATGGCAATTACCTTATCAAGATTTTCCATACCCTTGATTTCCTTGTGCTTGCCGGGAATTGTCTTTGCTCGATTAAGGTCACGGGCAAGGGCTTTATAGAGAATTTCATTTACAAGTGAGCTTTTGCCCGAACCCGAAACACCTGTTACGCAGACAAATTCACCGAGCGGAATTTTAACATTGATATTTTTAAGGTTATTTTCAGCCGCTCCTCTGACTTCAAGGAAAAGTCCGTTGCCTTTTCTGCGCTTTTCGGGAACGGGAACTTTGCGTTCGCCCGAAAGATACTTGCCTGTAATTGAATTCGGACATTGCTTAATCTTTTCAACATCACCGACGCAGACAATTTCACCTCCGTGAATACCTGCCCCGGGGCCTACATCCACAATGCAATCTGCGGCATACATAGTGTCCTCATCGTGTTCAACAACGATAACAGTATTTCCGAGGTCACGAAGTCGCTTTAAGGTTGCAAGAAGTTTTTCATTGTCACGCTGATGAAGTCCGATACTCGGCTCGTCAAGAATATACAGCACACCCATAAGCGAACTGCCGATTTGCGTTGCTAGGCGGATTCGCTGGCTTTCACCGCCGCTGAGTGTTCCCGAGCTTCTTGAAAGAGTAAGGTAGCCAAGTCCTACGCTCTTGAGGAAGTTAAGTCTTTCGTTAATTTCTTTAACAATTTCAGCACCGATAATCTGCTCTTTTTCCGTAAGCTTGAGCTGACCTACAAAGTCGAGTGCGTCAACAACCGACATTTTGCAGAAATCGGCAATGTTAAGTCCGCCGACTGTTACTGCAAGGCTTTCGGCTGAAAGTCTGTCACCGTGACAAAGATCGCACGGAATTTCTGCCATATACGAACGGATTTCGTCCTTAATCCAGTTACTGCTTGTGTCACGGTAACGGCGTTCAAGGTTGTTGATTATACCCTCAAATTTATGCTGATAAGTACCTCCGCCGTAAACCGATTTTTTATTGATTGTCAGCTCATCATCACCTGTGCCGTAGAGGATTTTTTCGATAGTTTCCTTCGGAAGATTTTCAAGCGGTTCATCAAGCGAAAAATTGTACTTTTTCGCTAAAGCCTCCATATACATTGCGGCAATTGTACTGCCTTCCATTGCCCATCCGCTGCCCTTGATACCGCCGTCACGAATACTCTTTGACATATCGGGAATAATTTTGTTCTCATCAATTTTGAGGAACACGCCGAGTCCTGTACATTTTGGACACGCACCGAAAGGATTGTTGAATGAAAACATTCTCGGCGAAAGGTCGTCAATGCTCACACCGTGTTCGGGGCAGGCATATTTTTGTGAAAAAGTCACATCCTCATCGCCGTTGAAGTTCACCATAACAAGACCGCCGCCAAGCTTTGAAGCGGTTTCGATGCTGTCGGAAAGTCTTGAAACGATTTCAGGCTTAATTACAAGACGGTCAACAATGATTTCTATATTATGCTTTTTATTTTTCTCAATCGGAATATTTTCCGACAAATCATAGATAATCCCATCAACTCTTGCACGGACATAGCCCGATTTTCCGGCACTGTCAAGAACCTTTGCGTGTTCGCCCTTTCTACCCCTTACAACGGGAGCCATAATCTGAATTTTTGTGCCTGCGTCATAGGTCATAATCTTATCAACAATCTGGTCAACAGTCTGCTGACGGATTTCCCTTCCGCAGACTGTACAGTGCGGAACACCTATTCTTGCGTACAAAAGACGGAGATAATCGTAAATTTCCGTAACCGTACCGACCGTTGAACGGGGATTCTTTGAAGTAGTTTTCTGATCGATTGATATTGCAGGCGAAAGTCCCTCTATGCTTTCAACATTAGGCTTGTCCATCTGACCGAGAAACATTCTTGCATATGAAGAAAGGCTTTCAACATATCTTCTCTGTCCCTCGGCATAGATTGTGTCGAATGCAAGGGAGCTTTTGCCCGAACCCGAAAGACCTGTAATTACAACGAGCTTGTTTCGGGGAATTTCAACATTTACATTTTTGAGGTTATGCTCTTTTGCACCTCTCACAATAATTTTATCCTGTGCCATCTCATCTACCCTTTACTGTGTCAAACACCTGACACAACTTCATACATTCGTTTAAATATTGATTCATATACACGCATAGCCTCTCATTGCGAGAGGCTATGTTTATTTGATATTAACCTTCTGTGGACTCGTCAACCTTTGTTTCGGCTGAGGGTTCTTTGTCGGCAGTTTCCTGCTCAACTTCTTCGGGTTCTTTATATGTGCCGTTCATTACGGCAGTAAAGTCCTCACTGCCCATCTTCTCATGCTTAATAAGATATTTTGCAATGTCGTGGAGCTTATCCATATTTTCGCTGAGAATCTTGGTAGCATCGCCATATGCCTTGTTGATCATATCAAGAACAAGCTGGTCGATTTTAGCTGCGGTAGCCTCGGAATAATCCTGAGTTCTGCTGCCCATATCTCTGCCGAGGAATACGGAATTGTTGTCTGTGCCGTAGCATACACAACCGAGTTCCTTAGTCATACCGTACTTTGTAACCATTGCACGGGCTGTTTTTGTAGCCTTTTCAATATCGTTTGACGCACCTGTTGAGATGTCATCCATAATAAGTTCTTCGGCAACTCGACCGCCAAGACTTACAACGATATCCTCATACATACCTCTGCGTGAGTTGTACGACTTATCCTCACTCGGAAGTGGCATTGTGTAACCGCCTGCCATACCTGTCGGGATAATTGAAATCTCGTGAACAGGGTCCTGAGTTTCAAGCTTATCAAAGAGAATTGCGTGACCTGCCTCATGGTAGGCTGTGAGCTTTTTCTCTTTTTCACTCATTACTTTGCTCTTTTTCTCTGCACCGACAACAACCTTGACTGTTGCCTCCTTGATTTCGTCCATGGTAATGGCTTTTTTGTCTTTTCTTGCGGCAAGAAGTGCGGCCTCATTAAGAAGATTTTCAAGGTCTGCACCTGTAAATCCGGCTGTTGTTTTAGCAATAGTCTTGAGATTTACATCGGGCGCAAGCGGTTTCTTTCTTGCATGAACCTTGAGGATAGCCTCACGGCCGTTTACATCGGGATAGCTTACAACAACCTGACGGTCAAATCTGCCCGGACGCATAAGAGCCGGATCGAGAACATCGGGTCTGTTGGTTGCGGCAATAAGGATTACACCTTCATTTGCACCGAAGCCGTCCATTTCAACGAGAAGCTGGTTAAGAGTCTGCTCACGCTCATCGTTGCCTCCGCCAAGACCTGCGCCTCTCTGGCGACCTACGGCATCAATTTCATCAATGAAAATGATGCAAGGTGAGTTTTTCTTTGCCTGATCAAAGAGGTCACGAACACGGGACGCACCGACGCCTACAAACATCTCAACAAAGTCTGAACCTGAAATTGAGAAGAACGGCACACCTGCTTCACCTGCAACAGCTCTTGCAAGCAATGTTTTACCTGTACCGGGAGGGCCGACAAGGAGAACACCCTTTGGTATTCTTGCACCGAGTTTGTTATACTTTTCAGGAGCCTTGAGGAACTCAACAACCTCTGCAAGCTCTTCTTTTTCTTCGTCGGCACCTGCAACATCGTCAAATGTTGTCTTTCGCTTTTCATCATTTGTGTTTTTAATCTTGGCTTTGCCAAAGCTCATTTCCTTGCCGCCAAGACCGCCGCCGCCGAGTTTCTTCATAATGAATACCCATGCAACGATAAGGATAAGCGTTGTAATGATTATCGGAAGAATTTCAATAAGAAACGAATTATCCGTTGCTCGGGTAAGATTGTATGAAATCTCATCGTTTGACGCGGGATGATAGTAAGGCTTGATATCGTCAAGAAAACGCTGGATATCGGCAAGCTGGCCTCTTACAACAACCTTTGATTTCTTGCTGTGAGAATCAGAGTTCTTTGATTCTGTGGGGCTTTGAACAGCGGTAGTTGCGGAAGTCTTATCGGAATCGGATGATTTGATAGGACTTAATCCCTCTTTAAGGGTAATGTCAATCGAACCTGTACCGTAATCAATATCAAAGCTGTCAACCATATCCTGAACAAAGTACTGCTCAAGCTCCGAGGTTTTCGGTGAGCTCGATTTATTTGAGCTTAGCACAGCCGCCGTTATAATAATCATCAGAATCGGAATTCCGAGATAAAGCAGCAGATTGCGCACTTTCTTTTTATTGTCCAATGCTGTCACTCCTCTTTATATTATTGTTTTTCCAAGGTAGAAATATGTAATGCCACGAAAATTTGCGGCTTATTTTCGCATTAAAATCACGAATAAACTGACGGCTTTAATACGCCTACATAAGGAAGATTTCTGTACTTTTCGTTATAATCAAGACCGTAGCCAACGATAAACTCATCCGGAATTACCGCACCTGCGTAGTCAACATGAATGTCGGCAACTCTTCTGTCGGGCTTATTGAAAAGTGTACAGAGCTTTACTGATTTTGCCTTCTTGGCTTTAAGATATTTTGTGATAAAGTCAAGAGTATTGCCTGAGTCGATAATATCCTCAACAATGAGAATATCCTTGCCCTCAACAGACTGGGAAATATCCTTCTGAATATTAACTCTGCCTGAGCTTACAGTACCGCTGCCGTAGCTTGACGCAACGATAAAGTCGATTGAAAAATCAAGATTAACCTTTCTCATAAGGTCAACCATAAAGGCAACGCTGCCCTTGAGCAGACCGACCATTATAAAATCTTTGTCATTATAATCTTTTTCAATCTGTTTTGCAATAGTGTTCACAATATTTTCAATATCTTTTTCCGAATACAGAATTTTTTCAATATCCTTATGCATAATTAACCCTCTTTGTTTATTATCATCAATAGATTTTCGGTGTCATCCGGCTTTCCCTGCAATGAAACACCAAGCCTTTCACACCATAAAACGGTGTCGGATACCGCAAGAAGCAACAGCCTGTCCCTTATTTCCGAGGGTATCTTCTGTTCGTTAAAAACCTTGCGGAGCGGTTTTGTGACCGTGCGGTCGGGATATGTAAACCTGTCGCCTGCTCTGCGTGTTCGGAAAACAGCATTTTCATTAAGCCATTTTGCGGCAACGAGGTTGTTTTGATTTGTTGATTTATCAGCAATTTTGCTCACCGTGTATGTTTTTCCGTCATAAGAAAAGCTCATATTATTCTTTAACGGAATTTCTTTGAAATCAGCCGAATTATCCGAACATACAAAACGGAAAATTCCCTGTTTCGAAACGGCTGTGCATTGTTTTGACAATTCAACACTGCCGCCGTTTTCGATTATTTCACATAAAAGCAAAACTGTTTTTCTTTCGGGACAGACACTGTAATTATTGTTCTTTAAAAGAATAAACAGCATTTCCTTTAAAACTGCCCTGTCAAGCTTTAACAGCTTTTTGCAGTCGTAGCCGAAGTCGCATTTGCAGTCATTCACAGCTTTTTCGGCATATTTTCTGATGAAACCGACTGACTCTCTCGCACTCTCACTCAAGCCGAGAGCCGTCCGTTCAAAAGACGGATTCAGCCTTTTAAGGCACGGCATAATGTTGCGCCTAATGTAATTTCGTGTGTATTCATCGGCAAGATTCGTGCTGTCGGTAACATATTCAAGGTTGTTTGCTTTGCAGTAGCTTTCAATGTCACTTCTCAAAAGTTCAATCAGAGGTCTGATTATGTTCCCCCGTTTTGGAGGAATTGCCGACAAGCCTGCCACCGATGTGCCTCTTGCAATGTTAAATATCAGCGTTTCGGCATTGTCGGATGCCGTGTGAGCAGTTGCAACCTTTGCACCGAGTTTTTGCGAAAGCTCTTCAAAGAAAGCATAGCGGACATTTCTTCCGCAAAGCTCTTCGCTGATTTTCTGCTGTTTGGCAAGTGTGGGAACATCAACGCTTTTTATGAAAAGCTCCGTGTTAAATTTCTTACAAAGAATTTTGCAGAAATTTTCATCACGCTTTGCCTCTTCACCGCGGATATTGTGGTTAATATGAGCGGCATAGACCGAAAGATTGTATTTTTCTTTCAGAGAAACTAAAATGCTCAGCAGAGCCGTGGAATCAGCTCCGCCCGAAAGTGCAACGATTACGCTGTCACCTTTTTCAAGCAAACCGTATTTTTCAACGGTTGCAATAACACGGTTAAGCATCTCGGTTGTCCGTTCCCGTAAAGCGCATAAACTCGCCCTGCCAATGCAGTTTTACGATATTTGTTTCGCCGTGACGGTTCTTTGCTACGATGCACTCGCCCGAATTCATATCGGCTGTCGGTGCGGCAGAATCCTCTCCGCCCTCTTTGTCATAATAGCCCTCACGGTAGAGGAAAAGTACAATATCGGCATCCTGCTCGATAGAACCCGAATCTCGAAGATCGGCAATCTGAGGTCTGTGGTCATCACGCTTTTCTGCGGCACGGGAAAGCTGTGACAGAGTGATTACGGGAACATTCATTTCCTTTGCAAGAATTTTCAGATTTCGTGTGATTTCCGAAATTTCGTTTACACGGCTGTCAATCTTTCTGCCGCTCGACATAAGCTGAAGATAGTCAATTACAACAAGATCAAGGTTGTGAAGTCGGCGAAGTCTTGACTTCATCTCGGGGATTGTAATGCCCGGAGTATCGTCAAGATAAAGGTCGGTTTTGCTGAGAATATCGCTTGCAGGAATAAGCCTTGACCATTCCTCCTCGGTAAGCTTACCTGTTCTCAGTTTTGTACCGCCGATAAGTGCCTCGCTCGAAAGCAGACGGCTTGCAAGCTGTTCCTTTGACATTTCAAGCGAGAAAAACGCAACGGTCTTTTTGGACTTGCACGCAACATTTCGTGCAATATTGAGTGCGAAACTCGTTTTACCCATACCGGGTCGGGCGGCAAGAATGATAAGGTCGGAACGGTTAAGTCCCGTAATCATTCGGTCAAGGTCGCCTATGCCCGTTGGGATAGGTTTCATACTGTTGTCGGTTTCGCTGTTGAGTGCGTCAAGTCGGTCAAAAGTCTGTAAAATTACCGAGTTGATACGCTCAAGACCGTGTCTTTCATTGCCCTGTCTGATGTCAAAAATCTTCTGCTCTGCCGAATCAATCAGAACCGAGGGATCTTCGTTGCCTGCTGTTGCGTCATCAATAATTTCACGGGATGCCGTAATAAGCCTGCGGACATTGTACTTTTCCGCAATAATCTTCGCATACTCCTCGGCATTGGAAATTGACGGACAATTGTCAACAAGGTCAAAGAGGTAGGATTTACCTGTTGACTCATCAAAAGCTTTATTCTGTTTTAACCTTTCAAGCAGTGTAACAAAGTCGATGTTCAGACCGAGTCCAATCATTTCCTGCATCTGTGCAAAAATCAGCTTGTGCAAAGAAACATAGAAATAATCGGGGCTTTTCAGAATATCAACAACCTTGTCAAAGGTGTTGCTTTCAAGAATAATTGCACCTAAAACCGCTTGTTCAGCCTCGGGACTGTACGGCAGATGAAGTCCGTCATAGCTGCCTGCAAAATTTAAATCAGCCATTTTTACTCCTTTTATTAGGCTTCGGACACCTGAACATCAATCTTTGCAGAAACGCCCGTAAAGAGCTTTACCTCTGCGTGATATGTACCAAATTCCTTAATATCGCAATCAAGAACAACCTTGCGTTTGTCAACATTTATGTTATACTGCTTTTTAATTTCATCGGCAACCTGCTTTGAGGTTACGCTGCCGAAAAGTCTGCCGCCCTGTCCTGCTTTTGCAGTCATTTTGAAGGTTTTGCCTTCAAGAACCTTTTTGTCATGTTCTGCCTGAGCTTTCTGGGTTGCGATTTTATAGTTTTTTGAATTTTCGGCATTTTTGTATTCATTCATAGCCTGAGCATTTGCCTCTTTTGCAAGCTTTCTCGGAAGAAGAAAGTTTCTTGCATAGCCGTCGGACGCTTCAACAAGCTCGCCTTTTTTGCCGAGTGATTTTACATCCTGCATTAAAATTACTTTCATAACCTGTCAACCTTTCTTACGAGTTTTCCTCATCATCAAGAGTACTGTCAATCTCTGACAGCAGCTGTTGATAAGCAAACTCTTTTGTAGTGTTTTTCAGCTGGGTTGCCGCCATGGTCTGATGACCGCCGCCCCCGAGCTTTTCCATTATAATCTGAACATTAACATTTCCGTAGCTTCTTGCGGAAATGTTAATCTGATTGTTGTCTTCAAAGAGAACAAATGACGCGTCAACACCCTTGAGGTTGAGCATTTCATCAGCCGCCTGAGCCGACGCAAGTCTTATATCACCGTTACCGCTCGGAGCAATTGAAATTGCACATCCACGGTAAACATGAGCCTTGCATACAATGTCAACCTTTTCACGGTAGGTTTCAATATTATCAGAAAACATACCCTTTACGGTGAGAGTGTTTGCACCTCTTCTTCTCAAATAAGCCGCCGCTTCAAAGGTGCGCACACCTGTTTTAACGGCAAAATTCTTTGTGTCAAGCGTAATGCCTGCAAGCATTGCGTCGGCCTGAACATATGAAAGCGGAGAATCATCAAGGCAGCTGATAATTTCACTGCACATTTCACAGGTAGAGGATGCCGACGGTTCATGACAGAACACAAGAGCGTTGTTTATGTAATCGACTGCTTTTCTGTGGTGGTCGATGATGATAACCTTTTTACACTTTTCGTAAAGCTCACTGCTTTCAAGCGAACGCTTCAGGTGCGTGTCAACTATGATAAGAAGTGACTTCTGGGTAAGCCCCGAAAGAGCGGCTTCGGGAGAAATGAATATATCGGTGTCGAGTTTTTCATCAGTATATTCAATGAGCTGTTTTGCCATTGATGTTTCTCGGTTAATGACAACCTTTGAATAACGCTTAAAGGTTTTCTCCATTATGCACTGAAGTCCGATTGCAGCACCGACGCAGTCCAAATCGGAAAACTTGTGTCCCATAATAAAAACCTTGTCACAGTCGGCAACAACACGGCTGATTGCGTTTGCAATTACTCTCATACGAACCTTGCTTGCCTTTTCCGCTGCGGCAACCTTTCCGCCGAAAAACTCATATGTATTATCCTTTTTAATAACGGCAACCTGATCGCCGCCCCTGCCAAGTGCCATCTCAAGAGCTTTTCTTGCGTTGATTTCGCTCTCTTTAATGCTATTATAGCCTCGGCAAAGACCTACCGAAATAGACGCGCTGTGGTTGTTTATAGTGATTTCACGGATATTTTTGAGAATCGGGAACTTGTCGGCTGCCATTTTTTCAACATCGGCTTCTTTGAAAATTATCATAAAACGGTTGTTGCCGATTCTTTTGTAGAGAGCCGAATACTGCTCCGCCCACTTTTGCAGGCAAACTTCAATATCGAGCATTGCCTCCGAGAATGATTCGTCCGAGTTATCGGAAAAGTCCTCGGCATTGTCGAAAACAACAATCGCAACACAAGGCTTTGACGCAAGGTATTCCCTTGTAATCTGCTTGTAGTAGGTGTTTTCTATAAATTCACAAACAGCACTCTCGCCTGTGGAATGATAATACACAGTGTATTCTTTACCGTCAACGGCAACATCACAGCCTTCGCCCTTTTTCAGGTTATCAATGTCTTTTCCCGAGAGATAAGCCTTGATATTGTCACCCTCTGCGCCCTTTCCGCCGCACATAGCCTTGCGGAATCGGGAATTGCACCAGAGAATGTCACCCTGCCTGCCTATTACGGCAACAGGGTAACTGAATTTTTCAAGGTAGTCTTCGTTAATACCCTTTATATTTTCGACTGTATTTTTCACAGTACCCTTAACATAGCTTGCAAAGCGCAATGAAATCACAAGCACAACTGCCAAGGAAAGAACAGACACACCCAGCTCAATATAGAAAACTATCGGCGAATATTCATAGCTTACAACAGCCATTGCAAACATTATTGCCGTAAAAATCAAGAACCACGGTGTAAGTGTCCATTTTCTTTTTCTCATGTCAAACCTCTGTTAATAGCAAAATAGCAAGATAACAAATCAGCGAATAAGGATTAAACCTCCTGAAGAATAGGAAGAATCATCGGGGCTCTTCTTGTACGCTGACCGATAAGCTTTGAAACATCATCCTTGATTCTGTTTTTGATAATGCCCCATTCGTGAACATTATTTTCTGCACAATCCTCAAGAATTGCAAGAGCGGTTCGTTTAACTTCTTCAAGAAGTCCCTCGCTCTCACGAACATATACAAATCCTCTTGAAACAATGTCGGGGCCGCTGATAACATGACCGTCATAAACATCAAGAGAAGCAACAATAATAATAAGTCCGTCCTGACCAAGGTGCTTTCTGTCACGAAGCACGATACTTCCGACATCACCAACGCCAAGACCGTCAACGAATACCTTGCCTGCCTGAACAGGCGGAAGCTCTTTCATATAATCCTCGTTTATTTCAAGAACACTTCCGACATCACCGATATAAATGTTCTTGCGTTCCATACCGAGGAACATTGCAAGGTCGGCGTGCTTTCTAAGGTGTTTCTGCTCACCGTGAACGGGGATAAAATATTTTGGCTTTACAAGCTTCTGAATAATTTTGAGTTCTTCCTGACAGGCATGACCCGAAACATGAACCTCATACATCGACTCGTAAATTACCTTACAGCCCTTTTTGAGAAGTTCGTCAACAACATTGCCGACTGTTTTCTCATTGCCGGGAATCGGATTGGCTGAAATTATGATAAAATCGCCCTCACCGACCATAACCTTTCTGTGGTCGGAATATGCCATTCTTGAAAGCGCACTCATCGGCTCGCCCTGACTGCCTGTTGTAACAAGAACAACCTGCTGCGGCATATATTTGTCGAGCATATCAAGGTCAATAAGAATATTTTCGGGAAGATGCAGATAGCCGAGTTTTTGGGCAACATCCATATAGTTGACCATACTTCTGCCCGAAAAAGCAACCTTTCTTCCATACTTTTCTGCACAGTCAATGATCTGCTGAACACGGTTTACATTTGATGCAAATGTTGCAATGATAATTCTGTAGTTTTCAGCACTCTTAAAAAGGCTGTCAAGGCTGTCGGATACTGTCCTCTCCGTGGGGGTGTATCCCGGTCTTTCCGCATTTGTACTTTCCGAAAGAAGTGCAAGAACACCTTCGTCACCCACTCTTGCAAAGCTTGAAAGATCAATCATATCACCCGTGATAGGTGTGCAGTCAATCTTGAAATCTCCCGTGTGAACAACAGTGCCGCCCGGAGTGTGAATTGCAAAAGCAACAGCATCGGGAATCGAATGGTTTACATGAATGAAATCAATCTTCATACAGCCGAGTTCGATCGTCTGACCTGCATTTATAACATTGAGCTGAGTCTTGTTAAAAAGGCTGTGCTCCCTGAGCTTGTTGCCGACAAGACCGAGCGTAAGCGGTGTACCGTAAATCGGAACATTTACCTTTGAAAGAAGGAAAGGCAATCCGCCTATATGGTCCTCGTGACCGTGTGTAAGAATAATACCCTTAACTCTGTCGGCATTCTGTTCAATATAAGTGAAATCGGGGATTACAAGGTCAACACCGAGCATATCTCCGTCCGGAAATGCCATTCCGCAGTCAACAATAATTATATCGTTCTCACATTCAACAAGGGTGATGTTCTTGCCGATTTCATTAAGACCGCCGAGAAATGCAATTTTTACCGACGGCTTCCGAGCTTTCTTTTTAGGATAACCCTTTGATTTTGACGGATTCTTCTTTTTGCCGTAGCTTAACTTTCCGTTCGATTTTGGCTGAAATCCGTCATCATTTTTCTTATAGTAAGCGTTGTAGGAATTTTTACCCGAACCGCCCTTTTTTGAAGCATTATTTTTAGAGTATTGCTTCACATTCTTTTTGCCTTTTGAGTACCTTGACTGTTTAAGCATATAACTTTCGTTTCTCTTTTCTGTACTCACAGATCTACCTCCGTTTTCTGAAATATGTACTGAGTAAAAATTAAATAAATATATCAAAGACCTCTGAACGCCCGTGAGGTCTTAATTTATTTCAAAATTATTTTTTTATAATTTAATTAAAAATTAAAATCCGCTGTATCCGCTGTAAAAATGCGGCAACATCCGCACTAAGACTATAATTATAATCCGTAAAATATCAGTAAAATATACAAATTTTATTTCCGTAATAAAGGCAGTACACAGCTGTCCTATCATAGTTTTTCATTTTATTGTACCGCACTTCACACTGTAATGTCAAGAAATTTTCACAACAAAAGCAAAAGCTGACGCTTTCGGGTCATATTAAAGCTGCAATTATACGCATAAAAATTTGAAAATACTGTAATAATAAAATCCGAGAACACTTTAATTGCAATTTTAATTGCAATATATATGTATAAATTCCGAATTTTTTTCAAACACCTACCAAGATTCTCGGAATTACAGCAAATAATGGGTTGCAATTGTCGATTGACCGTATTATAATCTATGTAGTGCAGATATAATTGCATTTTGAATATTTGAATGATGAATACACTCTGAATTAAAAAGGAGAATTGTTTTTTGAAACAAGTTGAAATTTTTACAGACGGTGCTTGCAGCGGAAATCCCGGTCCCGGCGGTTGGGGTGCTGTTTTAAGGTATAACGGTCACGAAAAAGAAATTTCGGGCGGTGAGGCTGACACAACCAACAACCGTATGGAACTTTCGGCTGTTATCAATGCACTCGCCATGCTCAAGGAGCCGTGCAAGGTCACGCTGTACAGCGACTCGCAGTATGTTTGCAACGCACTAAAACTCGGTTGGGCTAAAAAGTGGAAAGCAAACAACTGGATGCGTAATAAAAAAGAAAAGGCTTTGAACCCCGAACTTTGGGACAGGCTTCTTACCCTGTATGATACTCACGAGGTTGAAATTGTGTGGGTAAAAGGACACGCAGGTCATCCCGAAAACGAGCGTTGCGACCGACTTGCCGTTGCAGCCGCAAAACAATTTGCATAACAATAAACTTATATAAAGGTGGATATAAAATGAGATATGTTTATGCCGACAACTCGGCTACTACAGCACTTTCACCGAAGGTGCTTGAAAAAATGATGCCATACCTCACCGAGGTTTACGGAAACCCGTCAAGCATTTATACAATCGGTGCAAAGGCAAGGGCTGCCGTAGAAACTGCAAGAGAAAACATTGCAAAGAATCTCGGTGCGGCTAACCCGAACGAAATTTACTTTACCTCAGGCGGAAGTGAATCCGACAACTGGGCACTCAAGGGTGTTTGTCACGCTCTAAAGGCAAAGGGCAAAAAGCACATCATTACTTCAAAATTTGAGCATCATGCTATTCTTCACACATGTGAGGCTCTTGAAAAGGAAGGCTTTGAGGTTACTTATCTTGATGTTTACGAAAACGGTATCGTTCATCCCGAGGATGTTGAAAATGCAATTCGCGAGGACACGGCTATCGTTTCGATTATGTACGCAAACAACGAAATCGGTACAATTCAGCCGATTTCCGAAATCGGTGCAATTTGCAGAAAGCACGGTGTTCTTTTCCATACAGACGCAGTTCAGGCGGCAGGTTATGTGAAGATTGATGTTCAGAAAGAAAACATTGATCTTCTTTCAATGACAGCACACAAGCTCCACGGTCCGAAGGGCTGCGGTCTTCTTTACATCAGAAAGGGTGTAAGAATTGAAAACCTCATCTGCGGCGGTGCTCAGGAGAGAAACAAGCGTGCAGGTACCGAAAATGTTGCAGGCATCATCGGTCTTGACGCCGCACTTCAGCTTGCAGTTGACGGTATGGACGAGAGAAACGCAAAGCTTGAAAAGATGCGTGACAGACTTATCGACGGTCTTTTAAAGATTGAGCGTTCAAGAATAAACGGCGACCGAGTTCACAGACTTCCCGGCAATGTTAATATGTGCTTTGAGGGAATCGAGGGCGAAAGTCTTCTTTTAAGACTTGACCTCAAGGGTGTTTCGGCATCATCGGGTTCTGCTTGTACATCGGGCAGTCTTGATCCGAGTCATGTGCTTCTTGCAATCGGTCTTCCGCACGAGATTGCCCACGGCAGTATGCGTCTTTCGTTCTCTGACGACAACACAGAGGAAGACATTGATTACATTCTTGAAATCGTTCCCGAAATTGTTTCATACCTCAGAAGTATGTCACCCCTTTGGGAAAAGATTAAGAAGCAGGAAGCTCAGGGCTGATTGGCAACCCGTTAAAATTCATATAGAATTGAACAGATATTCAGTAACAACAGGAGGATTAAAATGGCTTATTCGGAAAAAGTAATGGATCATTTCGCTAATCCGAGAAATGTAGGCGAAATTGAAAACGCAGACGGTGTCGGCGAGGTCGGTAACTCAAAATGCGGCGATATTATGAAAATGTACATTAAGGTTGATAATGATATCATCACAGATGTAAAGTTTAAAACATTCGGCTGCGGTGCAGCTATTGCAACAAGCAGTATGGCAACAGAGCTTATCAAGGGCAAGTCAATCAATGACGCTCTCAAGCTCACAAACAAGGCGGTTATGGAGGCTCTTGACGGACTTCCGCCTGTCAAGGTTCACTGCTCTGTTCTTGCAGAACAGGCAATCAAGGCAGCCGTTTCGGACTACTACAAAAGAAGAGGCGTTGATCCCGAGCCAATCGTGGGCAATGTTCCCGAATGTGACAGCTGTGGCTGCGGCGGCTGATCCGGCTTAAAATCATACATCTGCCCGACTCCGTAAAAGTCGGGCATTTTTTATTTAAAACTGCAAATAATACCGTTAGGAGGATAATTATGACAGAGTTAAAAATCGAAAACGGCAAAATAAAAAATATCAAAAAAAGTCAGGTGCTTGCGCTCAAAGAGCAGGTAAGCTGTCAGAAAGGTCAGGTTGTGAGCAAAACTCTTGTACAGAACAACGCCGTAAGCGTTACTCTTTTCGCATTTGACAAGGACGAAGAAATCAGTACGCACGAATCAGAAGGCGACGCATTTGTGACTTGTCTTGACGGGGTGGGCAAAATTACAATTGACGGTGTTGAACACATTCTCAAAGAGGGTGAATCAATCGTTATGCCTGCAAAGCATCCGCACGCTGTATACGGCAGAGAGCAATTCAAAATGTTGCTTGTCGTGGTATTTTAAATTTTTACAACCGATAATTTTAAGAACATTCCGAACAACACAGACAGCATTATTGACACAGCCGACATTCGGAATATGTCACTTGGCAATTTTCAATACAAATACGCACCGAGAGAACGGTTTCAGCTGTTTCTCTTTCAACACATCGGCAGTCAGTACAAGTTTTATTGTACGCTGCAAAGAAAAAAACGATTGAAACTCAAAAGGGAATCAATCGTTTTTTGTTTGTATAATATTTAATTTTACAGCATATCAGCCGATTGCTGCATTAAAGATTTTTTCGCTGTTTTTCATCAAGCTGTCAACAGCCTGCCGACCGCATTTTTTGGCAATGCATTCAATTGCGTCGCTGTAAAGCTCGGGTGTATTGTGACTGAATGAATGTGCGTCCGTACCAATAATATCGATAAGTCCCGCACTTACAAGCTTTAACATTCTGCGGCGTTTCATCATCGGAGCTTTCTTTGTGTAATTTGAAATATTTGTCTGAATAACAACACCGAGCCGTTTTAAATCTTCAATCACATCAGGATTGTCAACAAGAAAGCTGTAACGCTCAACATGAGGAATCACGGGAATAAGTCCCTGTTCGCTCATAAGCCTGTCGAGCATCTCATATGAATTGCCGGAAAATGTCGAATTATATGCAAATTCAGTCAGGATATAGTTTGAATTTCCGTAGTTTATGCCCGTAATATTTTCATTATTAAAAAGATACTTTGTAACATAAACCTCTGTTCCGAGAACGATATTCATACCGTTCGGAATGTGCGGCTTGAATTTTTCAAACTTTTCCGCCCTCTCGGCAATAAAATCTTCAATGCTGATTTCATTTGTATAAAAATGAGGTGTAAGACAAACATTCGTTACTCCCTGCTTTTCAAGGCAGGAGAGCAATTTCAAGCTGTCCTCAAGCGTTTTTGCACCGTCATCAATATTCGGCAATATGTGCGAGTGCATATCATAAAACTGCATACCGTTCTCCAATTAAAGTGCCTCACAAACACGGTCGCCCATTTCGTCACAGCCAACCTTTGTGAAACCCTCTTCATAGATATCGGGCGTACGGTAGGTTTCAAGAACCTTTGCAACAGCTGCCTCAATTGCGTCTGCCGCCTCGCTCTGATCAAGTGAATAACGGAGCATCATTGCAACAGAAAGAATTGTAGCAAGCGGATTTGCGATATTCTGACCCGCAATGTCAGGAGCAGAACCGTGGATAGGCTCATAAAGACCGAGCTTGCTGCCCGAAAGGCTTGCAGATGCGAGCATACCGATTGAACCGGCAATCATTGATGCCTCGTCAGAAAGGATATCACCGAAGATATTTGATGTGAGAATGACATCAAACTGACGGGGATTTCTTACAAGCTGCATAGCGCAGTTGTCAACATACATATGGTTAAGCTCAACCTCGGGATAATCCTCGGCAACTCTCTTAACTGTTTCTCTCCAAAGTCTTGAAGATTCAAGAACATTTGCCTTATCAACGCTTGTGAGCTTTTTATTTCTCTTCATAGCAAGGTCGAAGGCAACTTTTGCGATTCTTTCAACCTCACCTACTGTGTACATTTCCGTATCCCAAGCCGCCGGCTGACCGTTTACTTCTTTTCTTCCTCTTTCGCCGAAGTAGATACCGCCTGTAAGCTCACGAACAATCATAACATCGAGGTTGCCGCCGATGATTTCATCCTTGATAGGTGATGCACTCTTGAGCGGTCCGAAAATAACCGAAGGACGAAGATTTGCGAAAAGTCCGAGTGCGCCTCTGATTCCGAGAAGTCCTGCCTCGGGACGGTTGTTACCCGGCTGTGAATCCCACTTAGGACCGCCTACCGCACCGAGAAGCACACTGTCCGATGCCTTGCACTTTGCAACTGTTTCATCGGGGAGCGGAACGCCTGTTGCATCAATAGCACAGCCGCCGAGAAGTGCCTCGTCATATGTAACGCCAAAACCGAATTTTTCAGCGGCACAATCAAGAACCTTTACAGCCTGATTTACGATTTCAGGGCCGATACCGTCGCCCTTTAAAAGAGTAATTTTATAATCTGCCATTTTTATATCTCCTTAATCAATTGTTTACTAATGAATATTATCTCACAATATACGGCAAAAGATTGTAAACTGCGCTACAATTCTGCCAAAGTTTCAAAAAATCAGCCGTTGTCCGACGGAAGCGGAATTGTCTGAAAAACTTCACAGACCTTATCCCTCTGCCAAAGTACAGGAGTAACTCTGAGTGAATAGCCGAAGCCGTTGTCCATTGTCCATTCAAACGGTTTTGCCTGCGGAAGTCCGTAGACTGCAAGCAAGGTCATAATAACACCGCCGTGAGTGACAATTACACTTTCGGTTGTGCCTGTTTTCATAAGTCCCTCAACAATGCTTTCAAACATTTTGCATACTCTGCGCGTAAAATCGGCATTGCTCTCCCCCCTCGGAGGTTTTACGGAAGAATCGCCTGCAAGCCACTTTTTAAAATCGGGATCGTTTTTCAGCTCATCGGCAGTTTTGCCCTCCCATTCACCGAAATTACATTCGGAAAGGTTGTCGATAACAAGCGGATTTTGTTCGGGATAAAGAATTTTTGCGGTTTCGGTACAACGCTTTAACGGACTTGTGAACACAACCTGCGTACCCGGATATTTGTACTCATAATCGAGTTTTCTCAAATCCATTCTGCCCCTATCGGAAAGCGGAGCGTCTGTTGTTCCGATATATTTCCCCGCAAGTGTATCATCAATCGAACCGTGTCGTATAAAATGAATTATATATGATTTCATAACTTCTCCCATAAACCGACTTTCAGCAAATCGGCACTTGATTATTTACAAAAAGTAAATTTTGTATTATACTGTCTGTATAGAAAGTATATTGCTGTAAATGCTTTCAATGTACTGACTATGGACTATATATTATCAGAGCAAATTCTGCTTTGCTTTTTCTGACAATCAAGTTAATTATACTATCTTCAAAAATGAGGTGTCAAGTCTTGAACAAAGATTTTCCGAGAATTATAACATTTCTTCGTAAAGAAAGAGGGTTGAGTCAAAAACAGGTTGCAGGCGACATGGGAATTTCGCAGGCACTTTTGTCACATTATGAAAAGGGAATCCGTGAATGCGGTCTTGATTTTCTCGTAAAAACAGCTGAATACTACGGTGTTTCAACCGATTATCTTCTCGGCAGAACCGTACAGAGAAATTTCACAGCCGATCCTTTTGAGGCTGCCGAAAAAGAGGTTGTCATCAATACCGAAAAAGGCAGTATGATCAATAAAATAAACCGCAGTCTTTTGATGAACACCACCTCGGTAATCTACGATTTGCTTGCAAAAATCGGCAACAAGCACCTTACAAACGCAGTCAGCAACTACCTTATGAGCGCCGAATATGTGATTTTCCGCACGATTTATAACTCCGAAAAAAATAACTCGCAGACTATGTTTTCGCTTGATAAGAACCGCTACAGAAATCTCACGGACGCATCAATGATTCTTGACCTTGAAATCATCAACGAACTTATTGAAAATGATAAGCTTACCCTCACCCTCTCTCCCGATGTCATTTCGGTATGTTTTGAAAAAGATGCCCCGTCACTATTCAACCTAATTCAATATTCCGAAAGAAACATAAAAAATGTCTATGCAGGAAAAAAGTGATTTTTAACTCCTTTTCAGAATAATAAGTTTACTTTCGTGCTACATATATGCTTATAATGTAGCATAGAAGTAAAGTGACACAACAAACAACGGTCGGTTGGCTTGGAGTTTTTCTCAAGCTGAACCGACCGTTTTGTTGCTTGTTTATTTTCTTTTATAGCATTATCCGTATGTAATGCGGAATTATGCGTTAAGACCGAACGAGATTGATATTGCGTTGTTTATTTCGTTCATAGAATTTTCATCAACAGTACCCATTTTTTCTTTGAGCCGTTTTTTGTCGATTGTTCGTACCTGTTCAAGCAGAACAACGCTGTCTTTGGCGAGTCCCGAGCTGTCAGCGTGCAACGGAATGTGGGTAGGCAAATTCGCCTTTGACTGCTGACTTGTTATTGCGGCGGCGATTACAGTCGGACTGAATCGGTTACCGACATTATTCTGAACAATAAGCACCGGTCTGATTCCGCCCTGCTCAGAGCCTACAACGGGACTCAGGTCGGCATAATAGATATCTCCTCTTCGTATATTCAAGGCTTTCACGCTCCAAATAATTGTTTACTTGTATTTTTGCCTTTCCAAAAGCTTTTATACAGCTATTACATAATATTTTTGAGCGTAAAATTTGTGAATCGGTTCAGCCGTTTGCATCTTTCACATCGGAAAGCACCATTTCGTAATCTTCGCCGTCAACGCTGATTTTGCTTATACAGCCCTTTGAATTTGTGCTGACAACGGCTTTGCCGAACGCTGAATCAAGTCTGTATGTACACACATCTTCGCACTTCCCCTCAAAAACCGCTCTTCCGTCTGCAATTCCGTATAAAATTTCTTTTGTAATATTCGGGAAACTGCTTTCGGGAATGTACGCTTCATCGGCGGAGCAAATCATATTCTCCCTTGAAATTTCAAGATCAGAACCCTTATATGTAACCGACAAACCGCTGACCGTGTTCGGAGAATCAAGCGAAATGTTGATGAGCTTTTTGCCGCTTGCCGACAGTTTTCCCGTGATGTTCATTTTTCTGTATTCACAGCTGAAATCGGCAATAAACGAGGATTTCGGAGTAAGATTTTCCTGCACTTCATCACACCCCGTAATGACAAAAACAGGCATAACAAAAAGGACACATAATGCAATCAAGATTTTCCGTGCCATAAGACACCTCCCGATACATTATATGTCCTGTGAATTTTTTAATACATTGTACAAATAAGTGATTAATGCATTTTATCTTAATATCCGTGGTCAATATGCTGCCATTTTCCACCTTTTGTTCTGACTAAAATCCAGTTCCAGTTATTATATGTGGAATTCGGATTTAATGATCCGTCGCCGCCTGATGAATCAACATCAAATGAAGATAACAGCACAATAACTTCATCTGCATTGTTCCTGTCGGCAAATTCCTGAAAATCGGTGCAGTAATCATCTCCTGCATAATAAATTTCCGTGAGGGTACAGCCGTTCCAATTGGCGTCGAACTCTTTTTCAATAGTATCAACAGCAGAGTTAATATCATCTGCGGAATAGGTTTCAGAATCCACATCGTGAGTCTTCACTTTGTTTATATCTCCTCCGCAGGCACTCAAACCGATAACAAGAAATACACACATAACTAAACATAAAATTTTCTTCATCATTACTCCTTTCAAAATCGTCATCATTTTGACAACTTTTTTCGCAAAAAGATTCACGTTTCTACTTGTATTTTAAATCAAAAACCGCAACGCTTTTTATTCTCATAAAGAACAATTCAACTTACGATTGATTAACTGTTTTGTATATATTATTTCCTGTTTTTTTCTCAAAATAATTTTTTAATCTTATGTTTGAATTCCATTTTTCTTGTGGGTAATAACCATATCTTTGTTTTACATCTCTCATACGATCTTCAATATTCAACACACCGCCACTGCCTGCCAATGCATCGCATAACTGAATTAATTTGTCATAATCATCCATATTCACTTTAGCAAGAGCAGTTTCTATCAATTCAAGTTCTTCATCAGAAACATCGAATTTACCAATGTATTCCTTTACGGTTGAATTATTAAACGAATGTGTCAGGCAAATTTTTGCGACCTCATCATATCCCAATGACATCATATATGTATATCCGTCATAAACATGACCTAAATGCCTAACACCAAACTTTCTGCCAATATCATGGAGTAACCCTAATATGTATGCCTTTTCCGAATCCAAATTTTCACATAATTCCGCAATCTTTTCAGCACATTTTGCTGTAATGCGACTGTGATTTACCCAAGGACCCGAATTACATTGTTCAGCTTCTTCTAATATTTTTTCAGCTTCCGCTCTTGTTGGCATCATTTTTATTCGCCTCCATAAACAGAGTTATATGTAAAACATTACCTCACACTACTGCATAAAAGTAATTTTGTGACATTTATATAATCTGACTTAATATAAATTTTGTGCTGTTACTTGCGGACGGATAATATCCGCCTCTACAAAATTATCTTCATTTTCACAAGTTTATATCGCAACAAAATTCCTGTTTCTTACTTGTATTTTAAATCAAAATCCGCAACGCTTATATGCAAGTGGGATGCAATTTATCAGGTCTGTGGGGAGCATTGAGATTTTGCCGTATTTTTCGGCGGCAATGTCGCCTGCAAGACCGTGGAGATATACTGCCGCTGCGGCTGATGAAAACGCACTTGCGCCCTGTGCAAGAATTGATGCGGTCATTCCTGCAAGCACATCACCGCTGCCGCCTGTTGCCATTCCCGAATTGCCTGTCGGGTTCACAAGCACCTTGCCGTTTGGAGAGGCAATTACCGTTCCTGCTCCTTTGAGAACGGTTACAACACCGTACTTTTGAGCAAAATCGAGGGCAACTCTCTCCCTTTCCGCATTTACAAGCGGTGTTGCAAGACCTGTAAGTCTTGACATTTCGCCCGGGTGAGGAGTAATTATAATCGGTGCTTTTTTTCTTAAAAGAATTTCAGGCTGTTTTGCAACACAATTGAGTGCATCTGCGTCAAGCACAAGCGGTGTTGTGGAATTTTCTATTAAAGAAAATACAATTTTTAATGTATCGTCGCACACACCGAGTCCGCAACCGACAAGAGTTGCAGAGGATTTGCACGATTCGCTGACTAAAAACGGAACATTTACCTTTGAGATTCTGCCGTCTGCATTTTCGCTGAGAGGATAGTAAACGCTCTCAAGAATCGTTTGGGCAACAATCGGGTAAATACTTCTCGGCAAGGCACATTTTGCAAGACCTATGCCCGTTCTTAACGCACCCTTTGCCGACATAACCGCCGCCCCTGCCATTCCGTAGCTTCCGCAAACGCAGAGCAATGAACCCAGAGTTCCCTTGTTTGCATCATCGGGGCGTTCAAAAATTGCACTTTTTACAACATTTACATCTGTTACTGTCATACAATCAACTCATTTTTCTTTTATAGAATAACTGAACCACAATATTCTTGTTGAGGTGCGGTTTCATACCGTTGAGAATATCCTCGTTCGGAGTAAAAACAAGAAGACATCTGCCATATGCAGGACTGTTAAAAACAGCAAAATAGTTTTCGTCCTTGGAGTCAATATCTCTTGCGGCGATAAAAGTTTTGAGAAATCTCATCTTCTTGATTTCGGTATCGTCTTTTTCAAGTCTTTCAATCTCGTTAATCTGAACCTTGCACATGGTTTTTCTTTTGCGCAATGCAACAACCTTTGCAATTTCAAGCTCATTGCCCGAAACCGAATATTCAAAATCGACCTTCTGAATACTGAACACATACCAAACAACATAAATTCCGCCTACAAACACGAAAAAAGCCACATAGATAAGATATGCAATTGTTGCAAAAGCAAGTAAAAACAATGTTGTCGGCACTAAAATAAGCAAAAGCACCGAAACAATTTTTATAATCAGATTTTTAGGTTTGTTAACCCGTCTTACAACCTGTTCGTTAAAATTATTCAATGTATTTTCTCCTTTATGATTGATATTTCATATGATATCACAGGCTGTTGTTTTTTTCAACAAAAGATACAAAAACTCTTGCAAAAAAAATGTTTTGGTGTTATCATAGAAAAAGATAACATGATGACGAAGAAAGTAGCGTTTGCGTGATACCGTCAAAGAGAATGTGTGCCAAGGCTGAAAGCATACAACGGTGTTGCAGGTGTGAAGTTCCCTTCCGAGTGGTGAGGTTGAAATTTTCAGTAGATCTCAACGGCTGACTCCGTTACAGGTTGTGAAAGTGTCTGCTTTCGGGAGTGTTTGCTTTGATGCAAAAATCAGGGTGGTACCACGGATTATTTCGTCCCTGCGTAATTGATTTTACGCAGGGCTTTATTATTTTTACGGAGGTAATTTATGAACGAGAAATTATTAAGTTTAAAAGACGAAATCAAGTCAAGACTCGGCGAAACACAAGATTTGACCGACCTTGACAAAATCAGAGTTTCTTATCTTGGCAAAAAGGGCAGCATCACGGCTCTTTTAAAGGGTATGAAAGACCTTCCCAATGAAGAAAGAAAAACTTTCGGTGCTGAGGTAAACAAGCTCAAAGCACAGGCCGCACAACTTATTGAAGAAAGACTTGCTGAGCTTAAAGAAAAGGAAATTCAGCGTGAAATCGCCTTAATGCCGCAGTTTGACATTACATCGCCTGTTGCACTTGCAAGGGGTTCTTATCACCCAATCACCCTTGTTCAGAGAGAATGCGAAAAGATTTTCTCATCAATGGGATTTAACATTGAGGACTACTCCGAAATTGTAACCGACTACGAATGCTTTGAGGCTCTTAACATTCCTAAGCACCACCCCGCAAGAGATATGCAGGACACTTACTACCTTGACAACGGTCAGCTTTTAAAGTCACACACATCAGCCGCACAGAACGCAATTCTTAAAAAGTACGGCAAGGGACTTATCGAAAACGGCACACCTATAAAAGCCATCTTCCCCGGCAGATGCTTCAGAAACGAGGCTACGGACGCTTGTCACGAAAACACATTTTTCCAGATGGAAGGCGTTATGGTTGACAAGGACATTTCAATTTCAAATCTTATCTACTTTATGAAAACAATGCTTTCCGAGGTATTCAAAAAGGATATCAAGGTTAGACTTCGCCCCGGCTTTTTCCCATTCGTTGAACCGGGTTTTGAACTCGACATCAGCTGTCTTATCTGCGGCGGCGAGGGTTGTCCGTCATGTAAGCACAGCGGTTGGCTTGAGCTATGCCCCTGCGGTATGATTCATCCCAATGTTCTGCGTGAGGGCGGAATTGATCCCGAAAAATACACAGGCTTTGCGTTTGGTCTCGGTCTTACAAGACTTGCAATGATGAAGTACGGAATCAAGGATATCCGTGACCTTAACAGCGGCAGTCTTAAAGCACTTTCACAGTTTACTGATGACGAATAAGAGAGGAGATACAAAATGTTTTTATCTATGAACTGGATTCAGGACTTTGTTGATTTGAGCGGTCTTGATAAAATTGAACTTATCCGCAAATTTTCTCTTTCCACAGCCGAGGTTGAAAACGATATTCTCCGCAAGGGCAGTGAAATCAGCGGTATTGTTGTAGGTGAAATTAAGTCGGTTGAAAATCATCCCGATTCAAAGAAACTTCATCTCCTCAAAATTGATGCAGGCGAAGATGAACTTATTGATGTTGTCTGCGGTGCTCCGAATGTAAGAGTCGGTCTTAAAACCGCTTTTGCAAAGGTTGGCGCTAAAATCGGCGAAATCACGATTACACCAAGAGCTCTTGCCGGCTTTACATCAAACGGTATGTGCTGCAGTGAAGCTGAAATCGGTATCAGCGATGACAACTCCGGCATTATGGAAATTACAGACGATGTAAAGAACGGCACAGACCTTAAGGATATTTACGAAATTGACGATATTGTTTTTGAGGTTGATAACAAGTCGCTTACAAACCGTCCCGACCTTTGGGGACACTACGGAATCGCAAGAGAATTTGCCGCACTTGCAGGCAGAGAGCTTAAACCTTTTGACCTTGACGATTTAAAGGCGTATGACGGTCTTAAAAAGATTGATATGAAGATCGAAGACACTCTCTGTCAGAGATACAGCTGCTTACAGATTGAGAACATCAACCGCAATGTCAGCCCCGTAAATATGAGAATCCGTCTTTTCTACTGCGGTATGAGAGCAATAAACTATCTTGCCGACCTTACAAACTACCTTATGCTTGAAATGGGACAGCCGATGCACGCTTTCGATTCAAGAAAGGTTGAAAAAATCAGAATCAAGCGTTTTGACAAGCCTTTCACTTTCAAAACACTTGACGGTGTTGAAAGAAACATTGACGAAAACACACTTATGATTTGCAACGGCAACACTCCTGTAGCAATTGCCGGCATCATGGGCGGTCTTGATTCGGAAATTGTTGACGATACAACTACTCTCACACTTGAATCTGCAACATTCAACGCAGTTTCCGTAAGAAAGTCAACAGTAAGACTTGCTCACAGAACAGATGCATCAATGAGATATGAAAAATGTCTTGATCCTGAAATGACGGTTACTGCAATTGCAAGATTTGTATATCTTCTCAAAAAGTATGACAGCGACATCAAGGTTGTTTCTTCGCTCACAGACGAGTACGCATTCAGGTATGACACAGTGGTTCTTGACTTTGACAAAAACTTTGTTGACCGCTACACAGGCATTGAAATCAGCAACGACAGAATTGTTGCAACACTCGAAAGCCTCGGCTTTAAGGTTGAGCTCAACAACGATAACTTCAGCGTAACGGTTCCAAGCTGGAGAGCAACAAAGGATGTTACAATCAAGGCTGACATCATTGAAGAAATCACCCGTATTTACGGCTATGACAACTTTGAAATTCACACAACACGCTCTCCCCTCTACCCCGTAAGAGCAAGCGTTGTTAAAACTACGGAAAACAAAATCAAGGATATGCTCGTTAAGAGATACAATCTCCACGAACTTCACTCATATGTATGGGCATACAACGATGAACTCAAGGCAATTGACATTCCTGTTGAGGATAATGTTAAGCTTGCAAACGCAACTAACCCGAATATTGAAACATTAAGAAATTCAATTGTTCCCACACAGCTTTGTCAGATTAAATCAAACCTTTCATTCTCAAACGATTTCGGTATTTTTGAAATCGGCAGAGTTGTAAACGGTCTTGACGAAAACGGTCTTTGCATTGAGAACAAAAAGCTTGCAATCACACTTTACAGCAAGACAAGAAATGTTAAGGACATCTATTTTGAACTCCGTGACATTCTCGCAGTTGTAACGGATGAAATCAAGCACAAGGCTCTCACATTTGAAAAGGCTGAACCGACTCACAGCTACGAACACCCCGTGAACCTCTATTCGGTATGCCTTGACGGCAGAAATATCGGTACAATCGGCATTGTTCATCCGACGGTAAACAAGAAGATTGACAAAAAAGCCGCAATTGTATTTGCAGAAATTGATGTGAACGCTTATGCAAACACAGAGGCCGCTCCGATTGTTTATGACGAACCGTCAAAGTTCCCGCCGATGGACTACGACATCAGCGTTGAAGTTCCTCAGGGAATGTTCTTCTCACACCTTGCAGAGTGTTGGAAAAACGAAGGCGGAGAGATTCTCAAAAGCACAAAGATTGTTGACACATATGACACAGATACAGTTCACAGCGTAACAATCCGCTTTGAGTTCTCGTCAAATGAAAGAACACTTTCATCAGCCGAGGTTCAGAAGATTATGGACAAGATAATTTCAAATCTTTCTGAAAACGGAGTAAAGCTCAGAGGCTAAAAATTATGGGGGCGGTTTTTCCGTCCCCTTTTTGTGACATAATCTGGCAAGCATAAGATAAAATTAAAAAATATTACTGCTGTTTTATCACACAAAGCAATGTTTTTGACATTGAAATAACATAAATTAGGCATATTTATTAAAAAGTGCTTGAAATTTACTTTGAAATATGGTATAGTAGCAGAATAGGAGGTGTTTCAGTATGTTGGATAAGACAATGATTTTTTCTCTTGGTGAGGAAAAAGATGACCAGATAAAAGCAGGGCTTACAATCGTTTATGATGCCCTCCGCCAAAAAGGATATAACCCTATTAATCAGATTGTGGGATATATTTTAAGCGAGGATCCGACCTATATTACAACATATAATAACGCTCGCAACATCATCAGCAAGATCGACCGTGACGACCTACTTGAAGCACTGGTAAAATCGTATCTTAATGTTTAAGAAAGGATGATGCCTTGTGGCAGATACCAAAAAGACCGAAAAGAAATTTTCGACTTACAAGGGCAGACCGCTCGTTCGTTGCAATGACGAGATTTACTACGGCAGTATGGAAGAACCGTATGTTATAAGAATGCAAATCAAAAGCAAAAAGGATGTCAACGGAACTGAGATTGCCGATAAGGTAACAGTTCAGCTAATGGCTACAGACCCTTATCTTTCACCGAGAAAACAGCTTGTTAAGTCAAGCGAGAAAAAGGGATTGTTCCTTGCTATGGATATTGCAGACATCTGGCTTGAAAGAGCCCTTGCAAACAAAATGTAATTTAACATTGAATTTACGGAGTAATCGGTTTTGGTTACTCCGTTTTTTCTTATACGGCGAGCCGCCGTTCCCTTCTCGTGAAGACAGTTTGCAAGTATCACAACATATTTTGCCCGAGCGTAAATTAGACATCCGCTTTGATGAGAAACTTTTGTTTCATCATATATGGTTGATATGATAAAAATAGTGCATTCGTTTGTAGCGGCGAACAACATCTTTGTTGCATTTATAAAACCAGTCTTATCACAAACTTTTTACCGTTACATAAAAAGTGTATAGTGGATGTTCCCATACAAATGATTACAAAACTTTGAAATTTTATTATACAGAAAAAGCACTCTGTATTTCTGCAAAGTGCCTTAATTTAAAATATTAAGTTCAGAATAAATCGCTGTGTGAACCTGTTCTTGACAAAACAAGAACGAGTTCGTTGTTGTTGACTTGATAAATGAGCAACCAATCGGGTGCAATGTGACATTCTCGAAAGCCGTTATAATTACCCTAAAAATTGTAATCTTTGAATTGCTCGGGCAACGGTACTTCATTCGCAAGCAATTCAACTATCTTTTCAAGTCTTGAAATATCTTAACCACGCTTTTTTATCCTTTTAAAATCCTTTTTAAACATGGTATGATACTTAATCGTCAGCATTCAAGTTCTCCATAAGCTCGCTTAAAGAATTAAAAGGACCGTGAAGATTTTTGTCCTCTCTGACATCCTGCATAGCCTGCAAGGTTTCTGCATTTGGCTTATCAAGTTTGATTTCAAACGGTATGCCGTTCTCCCTGACAATTTGTTTGAGATAGATATTGATTGCTGTTGACATATTCAAACCAAGTTCGTTAAGCAATGTGTCAGCTGTTTTTTTAAGATTTTCATCAACTCTGACATTCAGATTTGTTGTTGCCATAAAATCAACTCCTTTATATCTGTATATGTATAATGCCACATACAAGTTACAATGTCAAGCAATTATAATTACGCTGTCATTATTTTGCACAATTTTACATACAATAAAACAAAAGTCGGGAATCAGAGCATTTCATTTTACACACTCTCTTCCCGACCTTAATTTTCAATTTTACATTTTAAATTTTCAATTTACTTTGTATCCTGCGTCCTCTACTGCTTTTTTAAGAACGGAATCTTCAACACTTTTTGACATTGTAAGAACGGCTGAGCCTTTCTCGTGGCTTACTTCTGCTGTTTCAACTCCGTCAATTGCCTCAAGAGTTTTCTTTACTGTTGCCTCGCAATGCGGACACATCATACCTTCGATTTTCATTGTTTTTTCCATGGTTTTATTCTCCTTTTTATTTTTATGTTTTATTTTTCTGTCATGCTTTGAGCTGTGAACCTTAACAAAATTAAGTCTTAATGCGTTTGTTACAACACAAAAGCTTGAAAGGCTCATTGCCGCCGCACCGAACATCGGATTTAACTGCCAGCCGAAAAGATTGATAAATGCACCCATGGCTAGCGGAATACCGATTACATTGTAAATAAATGCCCAGAAAAGATTTTCGTGAATGTTACGGAGTGTTGCTCTGCCGAGTCTGATTGTTGCAGGAACATCTGCAAGGCGGCTCTTTACGAGTACAACATCTGCCGCATCAATTGCAACATCCGTTCCCGCTCCGATTGCAATACCCAAGTCTGCGCTTGTGAGGGCAGGCGCATCGTTAATGCCGTCACCGACCATTGCAACCTTGCCGTATTTTTTCAGCTCTTTTACATTCTTTTCCTTGCCGTCAGGAAGAACTCCTGCAACAACTTCATCAATGTCTGCGTTTTTCGCAACGGCTTTTGCGGTTTTTTCGTTATCGCCCGTAAGCATTACAACACGCACACCCATATTTTTGAGTTCATTAACAGCCTGTTTGCCGTCCTCTTTTATTATGTCTGCAACAGCAATAATACCGAGAAGCTTATTTCCTTTACAGAAATACAGCGGAGTTTTGCCCTCTTCTGCAAGCTGTTCAGCCTTTGCTTTTTCGCCTGATGAAATTTCAGCAAACTGTGAAATATATCTGTAATTGCCGCCGTAAACGCTTTCAGAGCCGATTTTTGCGGTAAGTCCGTTACCCGTTACGGCATTGAACTCAGTCACGGCATCGCCGATAATATGTCTGTCATTTGCATAAACTACAATTGCCTTTGCAAGTGGATGTTCGCTTGATTTTTCAAGAGCAACGGCTGTTTTCAAAAGCTCGGTTTCCGAGATATTTTCGACTGTAACAATATCGGTAACGGCGGGTTTACCCTTAGTAACCGTGCCTGTTTTGTCAAGAACAACCGTGTCAATTCTGCCAGCCGTTTCAAGTGAAACTGCGGTTTTAAAGAGGATTCCGTTCTTTGCACCTACACCGTTGCCGACCATAATCGCAACAGGGGTTGCAAGTCCCAATGCACACGGACAACTGATTACAAGAACGGAAATGGCTCTGGCAAGCGAAAATCCTACACTTTGACCGAGCAACAGCCACACGATTGCAGTAATCACGGCAATTGTTATTACCGCAGGAACAAACACCCCCGAAACCCTGTCGGCAATTTTTGCGATAGGTGCTTTGGTGGCTGACGCATCGCTGACCATTTTAATAATCTGCGACAGCGTTGTGTCCTCACCGATTCTCGTAGCCTCACAGCGGATATATCCCGACTGATTGATTGTTGCGGCTGAAACCGTATCGCCGACAAGCTTGTCAACAGGAACGCTTTCACCCGTCAGCGCTGATTCATTGACGGCACTTTCACCATCAATAACAACTCCGTCAACAGGAATACTCTCACCCGGACGAACTGCGAATATATCGCCTTTTTTCACCTGTTCTATCGGAACAGTCTTTTCAACACCATCAACTACAATCGTAGCAGTCTTTGGTGCAAGTTTCATCAAACCTTTGAGAGCGTCGGTAGTTTTGCCCTTTGAGTGAGCCTCAAGCATTTTACCGACTGTGATGAGTGCCAAAATCATTGCGGCTGATTCAAAATAGAACTCGTGCATATACGACATAACCGCCGCCGAGTCACCTCTCACCTGTGCATCGGTCATCATAAACAACGCAATTGTGCTGTAAACAAAGGCTGTGCCCGAACCAAGTGCAACAAGCGTGTCCATATTGGGAGCAAGGCGGATAATCCCCTTGAAGCCGCTGACAAAAAATTTCTGATTAATCACCATCACTATGCCTGACAAAATCAGCTGAACAAGTCCCATTGCAATATGGTTGTTGTCAAAAAATGACGGCAAAGGCCATCCCCACATCATATGTCCCATTGAAAAATACATCAACACTGCAAGGACAATGAGAGATGCGATAAGTCTTTTTCTGATTTTAGGTGTTTCGGTATCTTTGAGAGGATCCTCTGCATCGGGCGATTTTTTCTCTTTGCCTTTCAAAGACGCTCCATAGCCGGCATTCTTCACGGCTTTTATAATTGCAGACGAATCAGCTGAACCGTCAACATTCATTGAATTTGTAAGCAGACTGACGGAACAGGAATTTACTCCGTCAATCTTTGATACCGCCTTTTCAACACGGGCAACACAGGCGGCACAACTCATGCCCGTTACATTGTATTGAGTCATAGTTTCTCCTACTTCATAAGCTTTTGCAAAACACCGACAAGCTCGTCAATTGTTTCATCGTTACCTGCCCTTATGTCATCTGCAACACAGGTGCGGATATGATTAGCAAGCAACTCCTTGTTAAAAGCGTTGAGTGCCGCATTGGCGGCGGCAACCTGTACCAGAATATCGGGACAGTAGGCATCTTTTTCAAGCATACCCTTTATCCCCCGTATCTGACCTTCAATACGATTAAGTCGGTTTACAAGCGACTTGTATTCTTTTTCGGTACGGTGCTTGTGTTTTGCACAATGTTCACACTTATTATTCTCCATAATATCAACCTCATAATTTCAAAATGGGATATATTATTCAAAGCCCTTTTAAGATACCCCCTATAGGTATCTTACAGTTATGATTGTATACCCCATAAGGGTATTTGTCAATAGGTAAATTACAGAAAAAACTAACAAAAAATATTCACAAGATAATGTTGACATTGTTATTACATTGTGATAACATAATAACAAGGAGATGATTTTATGGCTATGACAAATATAAACATCAGAATTGATGCTGATAAAAAATTAAAAGCACAGGAACTGTTTTCATCTTTAGGACTTGATATGACTACCGCCATCAATCTTTTCATTCAGCAGTCGCTTGAATTTAACGGTATTCCATTTACTATTCGCAAATATAATGCAGAAACCGAAGCAGCTTTTGCCGAAGTTGAAGAGATGAAAAAACATCCCGATCTTTATAAGAGCTATAGCAGTGCCGATGAATTATTTGAGGATTTGAATAAATGAAATATATAATCAAACCCACAAATCAATTCAAAAAAGATTTTAAAAAAATTAAAAAGCAAAACAAAGATTTGAACATTCTGAAAAAAGTAATTGATATGCTCGCAAATGACGAAATTCTTCCGGACAAATATCGTGACCATTTGCTGATAGGAAACTACAAAGGCAAACATGAATGTCATTTAGAGCCTGACTGGCTGTTAATTTATGAGTATTTAGAAGATGAACTGATATTATTTCTTACAAGAACAGGTTCACACAGCGATTTATTTTAACAAAAAAGCAGGGTACTAAAAATACCCTGCTTTTATTGCATAAAAAAACACCGTACAAAATGTACGGTGTTAAAAGCTGTTATTAAATTAGTCAGTTGTGTAAGGAAGCAAAGCAAGGTGACGAGCACGCTTGATAGCAACTGTAAGCTCACGCTGATGTCTTGCGCAAGTACCTGTTACACGGCGAGGAAGAATCTTTCCTCTTTCTGACATATAACGACGAAGACGAGCAATATCCTTGTAATCGATATTCTCAACCTTGTCAACACAGAAGCCGCAAACCTTCTTGCGAGCTTTTCTGCCACGGTTCATTGGTCTGTCTGCCATGATGAAGTTCTCCTTTCAATGAGAATTATTTAAATTAAGTTGAAGTTAAAATGGTAAATCATCGTCCAAAGGCATATCCTGAAAATCAGAGTTTGAACCGCTCTGATAAGATGCAGGTGCCTGCTGAGCAGGTTCCTGATGATAAGCCTGGTTTCCGCCGTAAGACGGAGCGCCGTATGACTGATTGCCGCCATAGGACTGATTGTAGCCGCCTGCATTGCTGTCACGGCGTTCGCCTGTGAACGAAACATTGTCTGCTACAACCTCAACAACATAACGGTTTGAACCGTCCTTAGCCTGGAACTGACGACTCTGGAGCTGTCCTTCAACAGCAATGAGAGAACCCTTTCCAAAGTAACGGCATACAAATTCCGCTGTACTTCTCCAACATACAATATTAAAGAAGTCGGCTTTACGCTCCTCGCCCTGCTTTACATAGTTGCGATCAACTGCGATGCTGAAGCTTGTAACGCTTACGCCTGTGTTTGTTGTTTTTAATTCAGGGTCAGCTGTAATTCTGCCCATTAAGATTACTCTGTTTAACATACTTTTCCTTTCGTGTTCGGGTTAACCCCTACAAATTGATTATTCGACTTCCTTCTTGATTATCATTGAACGCATTACGCCTTCTGTGATCTTGTAGATACGGTCGAGCTCTGCAGGGAACTCAGCTTCACTTTCAAAATCGAAAAGAACATAATAGCCTTCGCTCTCTTTGTTGATAAGGTAAGCAAGCTTTCTCTTGCCCCATTCGTCAACATTCTTCAAAGTGGCATGCTTCTCAATGAGAGCCTTGAACTTTTCAACGATGGCCTGGATACCTTCTTCGCCCTTCTTCATTGAAATGATCATTACTGTTTCGTAATTAGCTGTTACTGCCATTAATATTGCACCTCCTTCTGGACATTATGGCGGTTTTCACCGCAAGGATTGTTATGTACACAACATAACAGATTTATTATAACATAAAATCACGGTTTGTCAACATTTTTTTGCAGTTTTAACATTTTTCGCTTCGAGCCGATAAAATAAATTTCTTCACTTTTTCAAAATCTTTACCGTCACCGTTTGAATTTTCAACACCCGAACTTACATCAACTCCGTCAGGCTTAACGGATTTTACGGCTTTTGCCACGGTTTCGGGATTCAGACCGCCTGCAAGCATAAACAATTTATCATCACGAGGCAGATTTTCAAGCATTGTCCAGTCAAAGGTTTTTCCGCTGCCGGGTTCGTGTGCGTCAAAAACATAGCCTACAATGTTCGGGTTCATTCTGTATTCATCAAACTTTTCAAGGTCGCTCACATTAAAGGCACGAATTACCTTTAAATACGGATTTGAAAGCACATCTTCTTCAACCTCACCGTGAATCTGAATGTAATCAAAACCGCAGTCATATGCAGTTTTCACCTGTTCAAGAGTCGGAGAAACAGTTACCGCAACCGACAAAACATTTTTATCAAGCGTTTCAATCAGGCTCTTGGCGGTTTCGGGAGAAATATTCCGCTTACTCTTTGGAAAGAACATTACAAAGCCCGCAAAATCGGGTTTGCAGGCATTTACTATCTTAATGTCTTCGGCGGATGTAATTCCGCAAATTTTAACTTTCATAAACTCACCTACAAAACAATTGTACCATATCGAATTAACGGTTGCAATAAAAAAAGACAAAGGACAGTCTGTGTGGCTGTCCTTTGTCAATATCGGGAAGTAATCCAATTACTTATTAGCTGTTAAATACGCCTGTTGAAAGGTAACGCTCACCTGTGTCGGGGAACAATGCAACGATTGTCTTACCTGCGTTTTCTTCACGCTTGGCAAGCTCAATTGCGGCTGCAAGAGCGGCGCCTGAAGAGATGCCTACAAGGATACCTTCTGTCTTTGCAATATCATTTGCATTTGAGAAAGCGGCTTCGTTAGCAATCGGAAGAATTTCGTCATATACCTTTGTATCGAGAGTATCAGGAACAAAGCCAGCACCGATACCCTGAATCTTATGAGGACCGCCGTGACCTTCCGAAAGTACGGGAGAAGTCTGCGGCTCAACTGCAACAACCTTTACATCAGCCTTCTTTGACTTGAGGAAGTTACCCACACCGCTGAGTGTACCGCCTGTGCCGACACCTGCAACGAAGAAATCAACATTGCCGTCCGTATCCTCCCAGATTTCCGGACCCGTTGTATCAAAATGAGCCTTAGGGTTAGCAGGATTCTCAAACTGACCGAGGATAATGCCGCCGTCAATTTCCTTTTCAAGCTCTTTAGCCTTTGCAATTGCACCGCTCATACCCTTTGTACCGTCAGTAAGAACGATTTCAGCACCGTATGCCTTGAGGAGATTTCTTCTCTCAACGCTCATTGTTTCGGGCATTGTGAGGATTGTCTTGTAACCCTTTGCAGTAGCTACAGATGCAAGACCGATGCCTGTGTTACCTGATGTTGGTTCAATGATTGTTGAACCCTTTTTGAGCTTACCGCTCTTTTCAGCATCCTCAACCATAGCTTTTGCCACTCTGTCCTTAACACTGCCGGCAGGGTTAAAGAGTTCAAGCTTTGCAACAATCTTTGCCTTGAGGTCATATTTCTTTTCTATATTAACGAGTTCGATAAGCGGTGTTCTGCCAATAAGTTCTGTTACACTTGTATATACTTTGCTCACAAAAATCAAGTCCTTTCAAAATTCAACAAATTAAAATCAGTCATCAAGTGAATCAAATGCTTCCTGAAGGTCATAGATAATATCGTCGATATTCTCTGTGCCGATTGAAAGTCTGATAGTGTTTGGCTTAATGCCCTGTTCTGCAAGCTCTGCCTCGCTGAGCTGTGAATGAGTTGTTGATGCCGGGTGAATTGCAAGAGATTTAACATCTGCAACATTTGCAAGAAGTGAGAATACTTCGAGGTGGTCGATGAATTTCTTTGCAGTTTCAGCGTCACCCTTGATTTCAAATGTGAAGATTGAGCCTGCACCCTTCGGGAAGTATTTCTTGTAAAGTGCGTTGTACTTGCTGTCAGGAAGTGAGGGATGATTAACATTTTCTACCTTCGGGTTCTTAGAGAGGAAGTCAACAACCTTGAGTGCATTTTCAACATGGCGTTCAACACGAAGTGAAAGTGTTTCAAGGCCCTGAAGGAACAAAAATGCGTGGAACGGTGAAAGTGTAGCGCCTGTATCTCTGAGGAGAATGGCACGAACATAAGTTACAAGAGCAGCGCCCGGAGCAGCCTCTGTAAATACTGCACCGTGATATGATGCGTTAGGCTCTGAGAACTGTGGGAACTTGCCTGATGCAGCCCAGTCAAACTTACCGCTTTCAACGATTACACCGCCGAGAGCCGTACCGTGACCGCCGATAAACTTTGTTGCCGAATGAACAACGATATCTGCGCCGTACTCAAACGGTCTGAGAAGATAAGGTGTAGCGAATGTGCTGTCGATTACAAGCGGAATCTTGTGTGAATGAGCAATGTTTGCTACCTCTTCAATATCAATAATATTTGAATTGGGGTTACCGAGTGATTCAATGAAAACAGCCTTTGTGTTTTCGTCAATTGCATTTTCAAATGCGTTTTCTTCGTCAGGATTAACGAACTTTGTTGTTACACCATACTCTGAGAATGTATGCTCAAGCCAGTTGTATGTGCCGCCGTAGATTGTCTTTGCGGCTACGATGTTGTCGCCTGCTTTTGCAAGAGCCTGGAGTGCATATGAAACTGCTGCTGCACCTGATGCAACTGCAAGAGCTGCTGTGCCGCCCTCAAGAGCTGCAATTCTCTTTTCAAAAACATCCTCTGTCGGGTTTGTAAGTCTGCCGTAGATGTTACCTGCATCTTTGAGTGCAAAGCGGTCTGCAGCGTGCTGGCTGTTGTGGAATACATAAGAAGTAGTTGCATAAATCGGAACTGCTCTTGCGTCTGTTACAGGGTCTGCTGTTTCCTGACCGATGTGAAGCTGTTTTGTTTCAAATTTAAGATTTCTTTCGCTTAATTTACTCATTTTAATGTCCTCATTTCATTTTAATTTTAATTTCAGAAGTTATGTTGCGGATTTGATGTGTCCCGTATCACATTCGTGCATTACTGCAACATCGTTTGAATCTGAGATTTTTCATTCGGATCACCTTTCCCATATTTCCTATTCGATTGGTGGGTTTTAATTGGATTGTCTATATCATACCACAGATTTTTTATTTGTCAATAGGTTTTTTGAAATTTTTTCTTATCTTTCCTATTGGTTTAGTAGGTTTGCTGGGTTTTGATTATTGAAAAGGTCGAAAAAGCCGATATTCAAGCCGTTTTTTAAATTTCAACCGTTAAGCAGTCAATTTGAAAATTTTTCTGATTTTTTAAAACTAATATTCAAAAGCATCATTTGCAAACGGCAAAACACCGCATTACCTACTAAATTGCTGTGTAAACAAGAAAAGCACCCGTAAAGGATGCTTTCGGATTATATTAAATTACATAGTTATCTGCCGAATTTGCAATAATGTCGGCAAGAGTAATGTTGTCAACAACATCGTCAATAGCCTTCTGGAGTTTCTCCCACACAAAAAGCGTTGAACATTGTTCACGACGATCACAGGTATTTTCATTACCCTCAAGGCAAGCCACGGGTGCAAGACTGCCCTCGGTGAGTCTTAAAATCATACCGACAGTATAATACTCGGGTTCATGAGCAAGACGATATCCTCCGTTTGAACCTCTTGCGCTGAGCACATAACCTGCCTTTGTAAGTACGGTAATAATCTGTTCAAGGTATTTAAGCGATATTTCCTGACGGGCGGCAACCTCCTTTAGGGCTACATTTTCCCCTTGTTTACACTGAGCAAGGTCAACCATAAGTCGGAGCGCATACCTGCCCTTTGTTGAAATTTTCAAATTAACCACCCTATTCATATATTAATAATATGATTAAAGCATATCATAAACGGCTGTATATGTCAATGAGCCTGTTGCACAACAATAACCTATTTAACTTGTAAGAAAACACAAAAAGCGGGAGCGAAAAACGCCCCCGCAGAGTTTATATATGAAGTTACGACGATACACCGCAAATCATTGTTACAATTCTTACTGCAAACAAAGCAAACGCAACCCACATAATCGGATGAATTTCTTTGATTTTGCCTGTAACAATCTTGAGAATAACCCAAGTAAGGATACCGAACATGATACCTGTTGCTATTGAATATGCAAACGGCATAAAGATGATTGCTACGAAACCGCCGACTGTATCGGCAATGTCTGAATCAAAATCCATCTTTGTAACATTCTTAATCATAAGAAGACCTACAAATACGAGTGCAGGAGCTGTTGCAAATGAAGGAATAGCAAGGAAAATCGGATAAAGCGGAATAGCAAGGATAAAGAGAATTGCAGAAGTAAGAGCTGTAAGACCTGTTCTGCCGCCCTCTGCAACACCTGTTGTTGACTCAACATAAGATGTTACTGTTGATGTACCGAGGCAAGCACCAAGGCATGTACCGAGTGCATCAGACATAAGAGCACGACCTACACGGGGAAGTTCGCCCTTTTCATTGAGGAGATTACCCTCCTGAGCAACACCGATAAGTGTACCTACTGTATCAAAGAGGTCAACAAAGAGGAATGCAAAAACGATAACGGCAAAGTTAAGCGCATGCTGTGCCACATAACCGAAATCAAACTTGAAGAAAGTTTCTGTTGCCATATTCTGGATAGGTCCGAATACAGAGTAGTTTGCAAAATCAGGAATGAGCGATGCACCCTGATACCAACCGCAAAGCTGTGCAATGATGCCGAGAACCCATGTTGCAAGGATACCGATAAGGATTGAACCTTTAACTCTGTAGTGCCAGAGTGTAGCAACAATGAGGATACCGACAAGTGCAAGAACCACCGGAGCAGAACCAACATCACCGAGCTTAACGAGAGTTGATGACTGAACAGCCTTGCCATCATAGTAAGCGTCTGTTGTGATAACGCCTGCGCCCTTAAGACCTACAATCGTGATAAAAAGACCGATACCTGCCGAAATACCGTACTTGAGGTTCTGAGGAACCTTGTTTACAAGTGTTTCACGGAATTTGAAGATTGAGAGGATAATGAAAATAATACCCTCAACAAGGATAGCTGTCAAAGCTACCTGCCATGGATTTGTGATACCCTGCTCTGCAAGCTGCGGAACAACTGTGTATGCAAAATATGCATTCAGTCCCATACCGGAAGCAAGAACTACAGGATAGTTGGCATAAAATGCCATGATGAGTGTTGCGAAAGCAGCCGATACAGCTGTTGCTGCAAAGATTGCATTCGGATCCATTCCTGCGGCAGAAAGAATACTCGGGTTTACAGCGAGTATATAAGCCATTGCAAGGAATGTTGTAACGCCGGCAATAATCTCGGTTTTGACATTAGTGCCGTTTTCTTTCAGTTTGAAAATCTTTTCCAAAAGAAAGCCCCCCTAAAATATTTTGTCGAAACACGACATAGTTAAATTGTAGTTTATTCTTGCCAAAATTTCAAGTGGTATAATATACAAATTCATTGCAAAAATCAAGCTTTTGAATATTTCGTGAAGTTTTTTGAGGAAAATCAGGTACAGGCAATTATTGAACATTTCACGAATAAAATTATATAACGATAAATTTTAGTTTAAGGGGTGCTGTTATGATTGAGTTACTCGGATTTTTAGGACAATATATATGTTTTTTCATTCTTCATGTTTGCGGAGGCGGTTCGTTTCCGAAACCTTTAACAGAAAAGCAAGAGCGTGAATATCTTGAAAAAAGTGCAAACGGCGATATTGCGGCAAGAAATATGCTCGTTGAACACAATCTGAGACTTGTCGCACACATAATAAAGAAATATTACGGAACACAAAGCGAACAGGATGACCTTGTATCAATCGGAACAATCGGTCTGATAAAGGCAATCAACACTTTTGACATAAACAAAAACATAAAATTAAGTTCTTATGCAAGCAGATGTATTGAAAACGAAATTCTTATGCATTTCAGAAATGCAAAGAAAAGTGCTCAGGATATTTCTTTAAACGAAACAATTGATACCGACAAGGACGGCAACCCTCTCACCCTTCTTGATATTATGTCGGTTGACGATAATATAATCGACAATCTTGATTTGAAGCTTAATTCAAAAAAGCTCGGTCAGTTCATAAGAGAGGAACTTAACGAGCGTGAACAGAAGATTATTATATTAAGGTACGGTCTTGACGGCAAGGAAGCCTTGACTCAAAAAAGTGTTGCCAAAATGTTAGGCATATCCCGTTCCTATGTCAGCCGCATCGAAACCAAAGCGTTAAAACAATTGCGAAAACGATTTGAAACAAGTTCAAATTTGTGAGATAATAAGTTATATAAATTCATCAGGGGTGTTCATCGAATGCCCCTGCATATTTCACAACAAAAAATTCTTGACATATACTAAACTGCGTGATATAATAACAATGTTGCAGATAAGCGGATGTAGTTTAGTGGTAGAACTTCAGCCTTCCAAGCTGATCGTGTGGGTTCGATTCCCATCATCCGCTCCACTAAAAGGTACTCATTTTTGAGTACCTTTTCTTTTTGCAAAAATTAAAAAATAAAACAATCAGATGGGAATCGAAAGCCCGTTTAGAAAACAGTTCAGCGAACTGTTTTTAGGGCGTAGCGTTGATCCAAGTTAAGCCTAAACGCTTTAGACAAAGACGAGATTGGCAACTTCTGTATCACAAAGTAATCATCCGCTCCATACTAAAAGGTACTCGAAAATGAGTACCTTTTCTTTTTGCATATTAAAGAAATAAATCAATCGGATGGGAATCGAAATCCCGTTTAGAAAACAGTTCAGCAAACTGTTTTTAGGGCGTAGCGTTGATCCAAGTTAAGCCCAAACGCTTTAGACAAAGACGAGATTGGCAACTTCTGTATCACAAAGTAATCATCCGCTCCATACTAAAAGGTACTCGAAAATGAGTACCTTTTCTTTTTGCATATTAAAGAAATAAATCAATCGGATGGGAATCGAAATCCCGTTTAGAAAACAGTTCAGCAAACTGTTTTTAGGGCGTAGCGTTGATCCAAGTTAAGCCCAAACGCTTTAGACAAAGACGAGATTGGCAACTTCTGTATCACAAAGTAATCATCCGCTCCATTAAAAGGTACTCAATACTGAGTACCTTTTCTTTTTGCAAAAATTAAAAAATAAAACAATCGGATGGGAATCGAAAGCCCGTTTAGAAAACAGTTCAGCGAACTGTTTTTAGGGCGTAGCGTTGATCCAAGTTAAGCCTAAACGCTTTAAACAAAGACGAGATTGGCAACTTCTGTATTACAAAGTAATCATCCGCTCCATACGAAAAGGTACTCAATACTGAGTACCTTTTCTTTTTGCAAAAATTAAAAAATAAAACAATCGGATGGGAATCGAAAGCCCGTTTAGAAAACAGTTTAATCAAGATTTAAAAAGAGGTTTACTATTATTTTTCTAATATTATATTATCAATTCCTACAATATATTTTTGTAAATACGTTGAATCACTTACATCTAAACTACCATCACGATTTATATCAGCTAAATTCATTTGTTCTTCGGAAAAAGTAATAATTTTGGTAATATATTTTTGAATTTCTGTTGCATCAGTAATAGTAATTTCACCATCAAGATTCACATCACCAATTAAATGATTTTTACTTTTAATTTTAATTATATCAAATTTTTGAGGAGCAAAATCATCTGCATACTCCCATATTGCCACCAATCCATTTGATACCCCCATATCTACCATTTTTTGCGTTCCCGCTGGTTTAATATAATATGCATCAAAAAGTTTATAAATATAAAATTTTTGATTGGTAGTTCCATTATATTTGTAGTAGGCTTGAATATTAGTTCCATTTGGTTGTGCTGAAAGATTATCTATATTAAATCCAGCTTCAACATCAAGATAATATCCGTTGCTAGTGTTTTGTATCAAATAACTTCCATCACTCTCTTTTATGAATTTCCAAATTTGATTGTCACTATTATTATATTCTTCACCTTTTATGTCATATGCATATTTAGATAGAGAATTAGTCATAGTAAAAACATTATTCGTTCGTATATTTTTTATTATTGCATAAAACTCATCTCCTAAATCACTAGGTAAAGTATTATTGACATCTATTCTAATAATATCAAATTTCTGTGGAGCAAAATCATCACCATAATCCCAAACTGCAACTAGACAATTATCTATCCCCATATCAACTATTCTGTTCATCCCAACCGGTTTTATGTAGTACGAGTTAAACATTCTATAAATGTAAAATTTCTGATTTCCAGTTCCATTATACTTATAATATGTTTGAACATTAGTACCATTGGGTTGTGCTAATAAATCATCTATGTTATAACCTGCTTCAACATCAAGATACATATTACTTTTTAAATTTTTAATTGAATAACTTCCATCACTGTTCCTATTAAAAAGCCAAATTTGATTTTCATCATTATTTGCAGGTTTTCCAATTACATCATTAGCATATTTAGAAATATTGCCACCTTCTGAAATCAAATTTTCTGTCTTTTTGTTCTTGATTAATGCGTAGAATCGATTTCCTAAATTTACAGGTATATTATTTTTTAAATCAATTTTAACAATATCGAATTTTTGAGGATCAAAATTTTCTGCATAATCATATATTGTTACACAATTATTTGACAAACTTAAATCTATAACTTTATCCGTGCCCACTGGTCTTATATAAAAAGAATCAAATATATTATAAACAAAAAACTTTTGATTACTTGTTTCATTATAAGTTGAATATAATTGAACATTCGTACCGTTTGGTTGAGCTGATAAATTATTAATGTTATTTCCCGCCTCAATATCTAAACTAAAATTATTATCAGCATTTCTTATTGCATAACTGCCATCACTAAGTCTAATGAAATGCCAAATTTGATTATTTTCTCCGCTTTCCGTCTTTCCTATTGCATCAAAAGCAGAGTCTGAAATTCTGTTTCCTACAGATATATACGTTCCCATGTATTTATTTTTAATTTTTGCATAAAATTCATCGCCTAAATTTACAGGAGAAATATTATCATACCAATGTTTTTTAGTATTTATTTGATCATAATTATTTGCGTGACGAGCTTCTTTAATGTACGTTCCAGATTTACTAATTGCACCATAATAACGTATCCTATTACTTGCGGGAAAAGTGTAATTTGAATCATAAACATACCAATTTGAAGCATCTTCATCAAGATATATTCCATAGTGTTCTCCATAAGTAGAGGAATAAAATTTTATATAATCTCCCTGTTTTAGATTTGAAACATTTGTATAACTACTGTCCAATGGAGAAACTTCAAAAAGGCAATAAAACACATACTTTGCAAAAGAACAACATGACCACGCATCTCCACAAACTGTCGCAACCTGTGAACCAGATGGTAATCCTCCACGAGAAGGAATGTTATTTAATTCACAGTCCGAGCTCTGATTTGAGTTACAAATATTTCCGCTTCTAGTAAAATATTTACCATCGGAATAAACACTTTTTATTTGTTCTAATTTATCTTCTAATAAACTTCCTGCACTAACAGAAGTTGTAACACCAATTGATGTGATTAACAAAAAAACAAGAAATATAATCGTCAATCTTTTTGTTGTTTTCATTTTTATTCTCCTCTCATAATATAATAATAAATCATAAAACAGTTAACTCGCAAAAAACATATTATTGTTTAAAATTTACGATTTTATTTCACATCTATTCATCTAATTTTACCATAATTACCTTTCATTTTCAACTTTTTTCACATATCATTGTTTTAGATTCACTTCATAGCCTAAACAAAAAACAATCTTATCCACGGAACAATTCATAAACATATTTTCTAACACTGATAAGCACAATCAAAACTTTTTATTCAATTTGGCAAGCTTTTTTTCGGCATCTTTATATCCGCCTTTGATGGCTTTTTCATAGGCTTTTACGGCCTCTTCCCTATTGCCTGTTTTTGCATAATATTCACCCAATGCGAATGACGCTGACGCTATGCCGTTATCGGCGGCAATTTTATAGTACTCCATTGCAAGTTTCGGATTGCGGGTAACACCTCTGCCGTCCATAAGAATATCTGCAATTTTGGATGCTCCATTCGCACTGCCAAGGTCTGCGGCTTTTTTGTACCACATAGCCGCCTGTTCGGGATTTTTGACACCGTTCACGGAAAATTCAGCCATCCACAATACGGCAGGAAGATAATCGAAATCGGTTGCAAGGGTATTCATTATATTTTTAGCACGGGCAACGGTTTCAACGGTCGGATTTTTCAAAAGCCGTCTTGCCTTCATGTATTCAAGCTCGCACATTTCTTTTCTGTTCTGAACGCTTGTACCGTGCAGAATCGTGTTTACATCGCTTTTAAATTCGCCGTCATTCGGTTTTTCAGGGGGCTGATGTTTTTTCATTTTATCAAACAAGCTCATAACTCTCCTCCTTACCGTTCAATCCATACTAAGATTATAAATGAAAACTGCGAATTTATAAATCTGTTTGGGCATTATATTCAAAAAGCATATTGATTTTATCCTTAAATTCGATTATAATTTACTTGTAAACATAAAAACCACTTGTTTTTTAAGGAGATAACGATGAATATATTTGACAACATTGCCGCTAATCTTTCATTAAAGTATGAAAATTCGGAATTTTATAAAAACAAACTCATCAAACGATACAAGCCACTCATCACACCGGGTGTAAAGTCACAGGACGAGCTTATCATTTCTCTTGAAAAGCACTTTGACCTTGAACTGACCGACAAGGCTGTTATGAGCAAGACTTTTCTTGAACTCTGCGTTATGGGCAACATTGATTGCGATGAGCCTGATATGATTGATTTTGAGATTTACAGGGTTGTGAGAAACTCAAAGAGCGAGGCGCTTTATGCCTGCGAAAAATATGACCTCGACGATGACGACATTTTTATAATCTTTGAGGAGCATAACAACTTCTTTATCAGTAACTCGCAGATTGTAGAAATGCTGCTTATCATCAAAGAGGGTGTTTCTGCCGAGGACTATGAGAATGAAACTCCCGAATTTCTCAACTACATCCGTGTCTGCCGCTACTTCTGCCAGACAAACTTCTTCAAACTCAACAAGGCTGTTACATATGACGAGTTCGATATGATTGACATTCCCGAAGACGAAAGTGATTCTGACGATGCCGATTATTTTGACGAGTCTGATGACGAAACAGATGACGATGTCACAGATGCAATTGAGTTTTAAGAATTAACAGAATAAACAGTTTGGGCTGTCACAGGATTTCGCATTCTGCGACAGCCCTTCTTTTATACTCGCATTTAATTTATCAAATTTACTTTTTACGATTAAACTTTTTCACCTTTTCGGAAAGCTCGACAAGTTCTTCTTTTGAAAGTTCGGGAAGGCGCTCAAGATCATCAAGAAACTTTGCACTGCTTTCGTCAGCACGAAGTTTTGTGCTTTCGACATAGTAGCTTGTGATTACGCCCGGAACTACTGCAATGATAAGAATTGAACATATCGAAAGAAAGATTGAAAGCACTCTGCCGACAAGCGTTGTTGCAAGCACATCTCCGAGTCCTATTGTTGTGGCAACGCTGAAACAGTACCATATGCTGTCAAAAAGCCGAGTTATGTTCGGTTCAAAAATCCATATTGCAACACTCACCGCAAAAAACACGATAACATAACTGCACAAAAGCTTAATTGCACCCGTCCGTTTGAGAACAATTTTCAACAGTCTTGTCTTTTTCAAAATACCACCCCATTTGTATAAATTATAACAATTAAAAACACCTCCGTCAAGGCGGTAGATATGCGGTTTTGAGGATAGAAACCTTGAGGGAGTAACTTTTTTGTTATATGACACACTGAGCAGCAAAACCTTTTTAAATATCATTTTTCTTAGCTTTTGCTTGACTGATTTCAATGACAGAAAACTCATCTTTGAAGATATTTTCATACACACAAATCTGCATTTTGCAAATTTTCTAATATACTGTGCGAGGTAAGCAGGAGCAAATCACAGTCATTTCCTGTTACAGAAAAAACAACCCCATAATCAACTTCACTTCAGCAGTGTGAGTGCTGTTTGTTGTAGCAATTTAATTATTATGTTATAATGTAATCATCTGTTTAAAACCGTAAGCATCTGAAATCGGGAGGAATTTTAATATGATAAGGATAATGTTTGTGTGCCATGGGAATATTTGTCGGTCGCCTATGGCGGAGTTTATATTCAGGGACATGGTTAAGAAGGCAGGAATTGCGGACAGGTTTGTTATTGAATCTTCCGCTACAAGTACGGAGGAGATATGGAACGGGATTGGAAATCCTGTTTATCCGCCGGCTAAGCGTGAGCTTGCAAAACACGGAATCGGTTGTGACGGCAAGAGGGCTGTTCAGCTCAAAAAATCCGACTATGACAAGTACGATTATTTCATCTGCATGGACTCTAATAATATCAGAAACACTATGCGAATTTTCGGCGATGACAAAGACGGAAAGGTTTGCAAGATGATGAGCTTTGCAGGTATGAATCGTGATGTATCGGATCCGTGGTACAGCGGTGATTTTGAGCAGGCATACAACGATATTTACAGCGGATGCAAAGGACTTTTTGAAAAATTTAAAGGCAAAGCTTAATTTTGTTGTTAATATGCACAAAGATTTTTGATCGTATATGTGCAAAATCTAAAACGCCTTTAATTGACACAATAAATAAACGATGTTAAAATTGTGACAGGTTGTCATATGACTGCCTGTCACATTTATTTTGGAGGATTTTTTATGATTAAAAACACCTTTTATAATCTTCCCGAAGAAAAGCGTAAGAGAATCACGGACGCAATATTCAATGAATTTGCCGGTTCGTCGGGAGAGAGAGTCAGCATAAACAATATTATAAAGAACGCAAACATTTCGAGAGGCAGTTTTTATCAGTACTTTGACGATAAGGTTGACCTTGTGGAGGTTATGACACGCTCATTTATCAACTTTTCGCTTGAAAAAGCCACAGAGGTTATCTCTCGCACTCACGGCGACATATTTGTAACTTATGATTTGCTTTTTGAAATTCTATGCGAATGTTCAAAGGATGCAAAACAAAGTATCATTATGAAGAATCTCATCAAAAATATAAAGGCAAATGACAGTCTTGTTTCGGAATATTTTATCAACCGTTTCAAGGGCGTTGCAGAGCTTGTCAGCGTTACAAACAATTTTGACAGAAGTAACCTTAAATATACTTCAGATGAAGATGTGAAGTGTCTTTCACAGATTCTCACTCAGGTGCTGAAGAATGCCGTGTTCAATGTTTTTGTAATAGGAAAGCCTTTTGACGAGGTTCACAGGGAGTATCACAGAAAACTTGAAATTATCAAAACAGGTGCAATTGCAGATTAAGTTTAATATTCATGCAACCGGTTGCGGCCGATTTCAACAGAAAATGTAAACCTAAGTTGGTAGAAATTGCATTTAATATGAAATATACTCATAGATAAAAAGCACGAACGAAGGAGTAATCCATGTTATCAAAAATCAGCGTAAAAAAACCGATGACGGTATTGGTTGCGGTTGTACTTGTTCTGGTTCTGGGTATTGTGTCATTTTTTAAGATGACCCCCGACCTTTTACCGAATATGGACTTTCCCTATGCCGTTATTATGACCACCTACGCAGGTCAGACACCCGAGGCGGTTGAAACAACGGTTTCAAAGCCTCTTGAACAGTCGATGTCGGCAATTGACGGTGTTAAGGAGATCACCTCTACCTCATCGGACAACTATTCACTTTTAATGATTGAATTTGAGGACGGCACAAATATGGACAGCGCAACTGTTGATATGCGTTCAAGTCTTGACACAATCAAGGGCAATTGGCCTGACGGAGTCGGAACACCGTACCTCATCAAAATCAATCCGAACATTCTCCCCGTTGCAATGACGGCGGTTGACTTTGAAGGCAAGTCGCAGACAGAGCTTTCGGATTATGTCACAAACGAACTTTTGAATGAACTTGAAGGCATTGACGGTGTTGCCTCTGTTTCTGACAAGGGCATTGTTACGGAACAGGAAAATGTCGTACTTTCACAGGATAAGCTTGACAAGCTTAATAAGAAGATTTCTGCTGCGCTCGATAATCAATTCGGTGATGCGGAGCACAAAATTGCCAAGGCTAAAAAGGAATTGCAGGATAATATCGGCAAAGCCAAGGACGGTCAGGGTACAGTTTCATCTTCAATTGAGCAAATCAACTCACAGCAGGAGGCTGTTTCAAAACAGCTTGCCGACGCACAAAACAAGGCTGAAAGCGGTAAAACACAGCTTTTGTCGGCAAAGATGCAGTTGCTTGACCGAAAGGCAAGCCTCACTTCAACAAAGACCTTGCTCGAAACCGCTTATCAGGGTTTGCTTGAACTGAAAACGACCTATGATGAACTGACTTCCGAGCAGTCACAGCTTACGCAAAAGCTTGAGCAGCTTTCAAAATTCAACGAGCAGTATCAGGAAATTATTCGGAAAATGAACGATGTTCTCCCCGACAGTGAGGATTACAAGGCACTTCAACAGCAGATTGACGAGCTTAACAAGGTACTTGAGCCTTACGGAATCAAAGCTCCCGATATCGCAAAAACAATGCAGACAGTTCAGAATTTCATTAACAAAAGTGCAGAGGCACTTCAAAATGTTGAAAATTCACTTAAAAAGCTCGGAACTTCGGGAGATAAAATCGACTCTGCATTAAGCGAAATGTCGGAGAAAATCTCACAAATCAACTCGGGTATTGCACAGCTTGATAACGCAATTTCGGGACTTGACGACAAGTCGGTTTCGGTTGATTCCGCTCTTGCCCTCATTTCACAACAACAGTCAAGTGCAGACTTCAAAATGTCCTCTGCTATGTCAACTCTCACTTCAAAACAGAGTGAACTCAACAGCGCACTTACACAGCTTTCAAGTGCAGAAAAGCAGATTGAAGCATCCGAAAAAGAACTTGCCGATAAAAAGAAAGAGGCAAAAAGCAAGGCTGATGTGAGCAACACGGTCACACTTGATACCATTTCTTCAATTCTAACGGCACAAAACTTTTCAATGCCGGCAGGCTATGTTACCGATGACGATAACAACAAATTTATGGTTCGTGTCGGCGACAAGGTGAATAATGAAAAAGAGATGAAGTCGCTTGTGCTTTTTGACACCGGAATTGACGGAATCGGAGTTATTCATCTTGAAGATGTTGCAGATGTTTTTGTTGCCGATAATTCCGACGAAACCTTTGCAAAAATCAACGGCAACCCCGGTATTGTATTGAGCTTTTCAAAGTCAAGCAACACAGCATCTTCTACCGTTTGCGAAAACATTAACACAAAGCTTGATTCGCTTTCAAAAGAGGTTGACGGACTTCACTTTACAAACCTTTATAATGAAGGCGACTACATTAATCTTGTAATCAACAATGTATTACAGAACCTTCTTATGGGTGCGGTTCTCGCAATTATCATACTTTTCCTATTTCTCAGAGATATCAAACCGACGCTCATTGTCGCCTGCTCAATTCCGATAAGCGTTGTGTTTGCAATTGTCCTCATGTATTTCAGCGGTGTAACACTCAATATGATTTCGCTGTCGGGACTTGCAATAGGAGTCGGTATGCTTGTTGACAACTCGGTTGTTGTTATCGAAAATATCTACCGACTGAGAAGTATGGGTGTTTCGCCGATTAAGGCGGCACTTAACGGTGCAAGACAGGTTGCCGGCGCAATTACGGCGTCAACTCTCACCACAGTATGCGTGTTCCTGCCAATTGTATTTGTTGAAGGCATCACCCGTCAGCTGTTTGTTGACCTTGCACTCACGGTTACATATTCACTTCTTGCAAGCCTTATTGTTGCGCTGACACTTGTTCCGGCCATGGGACAGAGAATGCTCCGCAAGATGAAACCTAATTCCGCTCCGAAGGACGGAAAAATCAAGAAAGCATATGAACGCTCACTTCGTTTTGTATTAAAGCACAAAGTTCCTGCAATTCTCGTTGCAGTTGCACTTCTCTTTACAAGTGCAGGTCTTTGTCTGATGAGAGGTTTCAGCTTTATGCCCGATATGAGCAGTACACAGATTCAGGTATCATTGAAGCTTGACGATAACGCAACCTTTGAAGAAACAGTTAAAGAGGGCGAAAAGCTCAACGATTTGCTTTCAAAATATGACCAGTTTGAAACCGTAGGCGTTATGGCGGGCAACTCGTCAAGCCTTATGGGACTTACAGGCGGTTCATCGTCAAATGATGCCGGCTCACTTATGGCATATGCCGTTCTCAAGGATGACTGCACAAAACAGAGCGGTGAGATTTCAAAGAAGATTGAAAAGGATCTTGAAAGCCTTGACGGCGAGGCTGCCGTAAGCGGCGGCACTTCAAGTTCAATGTCAAGCCTTATGGGTGACGGTTCCGTTCAGATTACGCTCTACGGCGATGACCTTGACACACTCAAAAGCACTGCCGAGGATATCGGCAAGACACTTGAAAAGGTTAATGGCGTTGCATCGGTTGACAACGGCATCGGTGCTGTTTCTCCCGAAATCAAGGTTACTGTTGACAAGTCAAAAGCCGCTGAAAAGGGACTTACCGTTGCACAGGTTTATCAGCAGGTTGCCGCTGCAATTTCAACAGAAAAAACCGCCGCCGCTATTACAAATGATGACGGCAATGATATGAATGTTGTGGTTGTAAAGGACGACAGCGAAACCGTTACTCCGAAAAATCTCCGTGACCTCGACATAACTTATACGGATAAGAGCGGTAACGAAAAGACAGTTAAACTCTCCTCTGTTTCGGATATTTCAAAGTCGGAAACTATGGATAAAATCAGCCGTGAAAATCAAAAGCGTTATCTTACAATCAGTGCCGAAGTCAAGGACGGCTACACGCTTACATCTGTTTCAAACAATGTAAAATTCGCAATGAACGATTACAAGCTCCCGAAAAGCTGTTCAATCGACTACGCAGGTTCAGACAAAATGACAATGGAGGCAGTTTCACAGCTTATGCTTATGCTGTTGCTCGGCATTATTCTCATCTACCTCATTATGGTTGCACAGTTCCAGAGCCTTAAATCACCGTTCATTATTATGTTTACAATTCCGCTTGCATTTACGGGCGGTTTCCTCGCACTTTTAATCACAGGATTTGACATCAGCGTTGTATCGCTTGTCGGTTTTGTAATGCTCTGCGGTATCATTGTAAACAACGGTATCGTACTTGTTGACTACATCAACAAACTTCGTATTGAGGGCAAAGAAAGAATTGAGTCAATTGTTGAGGCAGGCAAAACCCGTATGCGTCCTATCCTCATAACCGCACTCACAACCGTTCTCGGTCTTGTTGTTATGGCCCTCGGCATAGGCACAGGTGCAGAAATGATGCAGCCTATTGCAATTGTCTGCATCGGCGGTCTGCTCTACGCAACATTTATGACGCTCTACATCGTCCCCGTTATTTACGATTTGTTCAATAAAAAGGAACTCAAAAAAGTAAGTGACGAAGACCTTGAATTTATTGACGAATAAATCATATTAATAAAATACACCCCCGACTAAACCGTTTGGCACAGTCGGGGTGTTGTTTTTTGAATATCAGGTCAGTCCTTTATAATATCGGCACATTGACCGTTTGTAAGACGGATTAAATCTTCTGGTTTTAAATCAATTTGATAACCGATTTTTCCTGCGCTGACAATGATTTTCGGAATTGACTCTGCTGTAATGTGGAAGGTTGTCTTGAACTGCTTTTTCATTCCGAGAGGTGAACAGCCTCCACGCACATAACCAGTGACCTTTGTAATATCCTTTACGGGAATCATTTCAACCGACTTTTCACCTACGCTCTTTGCACATTTTTTAAGGTCAAGCTCATGGTCAACAGGAACTACGAAAACATAATAATCTCTGCCCAAGCCCTTTGTTACAAGAGTTTTGAAAACATAATCGGGATTTTGATTCATAAGTGTTGCCACCGTTACTCCGTCAACGGCATCCTTGCCGTGGGGATATTCGTGGTGAGTATATTCAACCTTTTCTTTGTCTAAAATTCTCATTACATTTGTCTTGATTTCTTTCATAAATACACAATCCTCCATGCATATTGCCATCTTGTTATTACCCTCACATAATACAACTTTTCGCATCGGATTTCAACCTTGATTTATTTGCAATTTTATTAAAATAATGTTAGAATAAATTCAGAAGTTATTCGAGGTGGAAGATTTCGTCCCCGTCCACACGCCGATGGCTTGACAAAGTGAAACCTTGAGAGATGTAGGAGAATGGGACGCCTGCCGAATAACCATAGCTTTGAAAGCCGCTCCGAATTTTTTCGGGACGGCTTTCTTCTGTTTTACAGACTAAAATATCGCTGTTTTATCCACAACACGCAAGATAATAAGCAAGTCAGTAAGCAAGATAGTAAGCAAGATAATAAGCAAGTTATTGATAAATTCAATTGAATTTGGTATAATTAAAAACAGAATAAGTGCAAGGAATGGTTAATATGTCAGACTACACACCGCCGTTTTCAATATCAAATAAAATGCTCGGATTTGTATCATCAATTTCTGAGAAGATAGGTAAAATCAGCAATTATAATGATTTTGAATCAAAACCTCAGTTAAGAAAAAACAATAGAATCAAGTCCATCTATTCTTCGCTTGCCATTGAGGCTAACTCGCTTTCAATTTCAGAAGTGCGTGATGTAATCAACGGACACATTGTTTTAGGTCCGCAAAGAGAAATTCAAGAAGTAAAAAACGCATACGATGCCTATGACAACCTTAACAATATAAATCCTTATTCTGTAACAGAGCTAAAAAAATACCACGGCATAATGACATATGCTCTTGTCAATGAATCGGGAAAATTCAGAAACGGTGAAGAAGGTGTGTTTGACGGTGACAAATGCATTTTTATGGCTCCGCCTGCACATTTTGTGCCGTCATTGATAGATGATTTGTTTAAATGGATGAACAGTGAAAAAAATAATGTTCACCCACTGATTTTGTCATCTGTTTTTCATTATGAATTTGTTTTTATTCATCCGTTTTCTGACGGAAACGGTCGCATGGCAAGGCTTTGGCAGACTGCAATTCTGACAAAATGGAAACCCATTTTTCAATACATTCCTATTGAAAGTCAAATTCAAAAATATCAAGACAGATATTACAAGTCAATTTCAAAATGCCATATTGAGGGCAACTCAAATATTTTCATAGAATTTATGCTTGAAATGATTGACGAAATTCTTACCGAAATTATTTCACAAACCAAATCCGATATTCGGCAGATGAATGATTATGTAAAAAAATTGCTTGATGTTATGGAATTTGATGTTTCCTATAATACTGCGGAACTTTTGGATAAGCTGAATTTAAAATCAAGAGAAACTTTCAGGAAAAATTATCTTAATCCTGCACTCGAAATGAATCTGATTCAGATGACTGTTCCCGATAAACCGACAAGCCGCAATCAGCGGTATATTAAAAATAATTTTTAAAACTATTAAACACCGTATTATGCGGTGTTTTTTCTTTTATCGCAAATTAATGCTGTAAAACCACTCGCAAATGCGGTCACAGGGAAGAAAATAATAAAAAACTGGGCAAACTTTAATGTATGTTGATTGCTTTTTTAAAATAATTGTGCTACAATCTAGGAATAGAATAAACAAAATAGTGTATTCTTCAAAAATATTTTTATGCAATTTTTAGCAAAGGAGGATAACAATGGCAAAAGATATGCTGGACGCCATTTACAATGCCGAAGAGGATTGCAGACAGCGTGAGGCAAATGCACGAGCAGAATCAGCAGAAAGGGTTGAACAGACAAAGGCAGATGCCAAACAGGTTGTGCTTTCGGCAAAGGAAAAGGCACAGAAGGATGCCGATATGCTTTTTGAAAAGACTGCGAAAGAGGGCAAAAAAGAGCTTGAGAAAGCCTCTGAAAAGGCAAATCTTGAGTGCGACATTCTCTCTCGGACTGCAGACAAAAACCGCAAGCGTGTTATTGACGGGGCTATACAAAGGCTCTCTCTTTAAAACGGTTGCAATGAAAGAAGCGTGGTGATAGAAATTGGCAAAACTTAAAATGAAGTCGGTTCGGATTATTGCCCTAAGACAGGACAGAAAGCGACTTCTTGAACATTTGCAGGATTCGGGTTTGGTTCAGATTGAAAAGACCGAAACCTGCAGAAAAGGTTTCGGCAAGATTGATATGACCTCACAAATTCAGATTTTCGAGCGGAATGTTACTCTCAGTGAAAACGCTCTGAAAATTCTCGACAACAACTCTCCCGAAAAGAAAAGTATGCTTTCCGCATTTTGCGGACGGCGGGAGATTGATCCCGATGAAATCGGAGTTATCGCATCAAATGCAGGCGAAGTTATTGATGTGTGCAACAGAATTTGTGAGCTTAACAAACAGATTGCCGATAATGTGGCGGAACGGATTCGCATAAAAACCGCTCTTGCACAGCTTGAGCCGTGGAAGAATCTTGATATTCCGCTTAATGCAAAGGACACAAAAACAACGGCTGTTTTCATAGGCTCAATTCAAAAGGAGTACAACGAGGTATCGCTTTCAGAGGCACTTGCCGAGGCTTCTCCGAAGCTTGAATTTGATTTTGAAATTCAATTTGCAAACGAGGGGCTTACCTGCATTGTACTTTTTGCACCGATTGCTCAAAAGGAGCTTGCAGAAAATGCTCTGCGTGACATCGGTTTTGCAAAACCTGTTACGAACTCAAGCCTTACCCCTTTGGCGGAATCAAAAAAGCTTGTTGAAAGAAGTCACAAGCTTGAAGACGACACGGAAAATGCAAAAAAGGAAATCATTTCCTTTGCAGACAGGCGAAAAGATATTAAAGATACACAGGATTATTTCAGAATCAGAGCCGATAAATACAGCGTAATCGGTGAACTTCAGCATTCACGGAATGTTTTTGTCATTTCGGGTTACATTCCCGAGGAGGACTGTGAAAAGCTTGAAAGGCTTTGTGAACGAGTTTCTGTATGCTATGTTGAATTTGGCGATGTTGACGAGGAAAAAGCTCCTGTAAAACTAAAGAACAGTCGCTTTGCAGCACCGGCAGAGAGCATTGTAAATATGTACTCTCCCCCGTCGCATGACGACATTGATCCAACGCCGTTGCTTGCGTTCTTCTTCTACTTTTTCTTTGGAATGATGTTCTCGGACGCAGGCTACGGACTGTTAATGGTAATAGGAACAGGACTTGCAATAAAGCTGTTCAAACCTGACAAGGAAATGCGAAACACCTTGAAGCTGTTCCAATATTGCGGTATTTCAACATTTTTCTGGGGACTTGTTTTTGCAAGCTTCTTCGGAGATGCCCCCGCAACCCTTTACAACTACTTTACGGGTGCAGACATTACGATGGAGCAAATCTTCCCGTGGCCGACAATTGACCCGCAAAAGGACGCACTTATGCTGATGATTATTTCAATAGCATTCGGTCTTGTACACATTCTTGTCGGTATGGGCTGCAAATTCTATGTTTGCCTCAGGCAGAAAGATTACGGCGGAGCGTTCTTTGACACGGGACTTTGGATGCTTATGCTTATCGGATTTGCCGTTTTGGCGGCAGGTATGGCATTCGGTCAGACACTCATCTATGTAGGAGCAGGCATTGCGATTTTCTGCGCAATCGGTCTTGTTCTCACACAGGGCAGAAACAAAAAGGGATTCGGCAAAGTCATCGGCGGACTTGCCTCTCTCTATGACATTACAGGTTACATCAGTGACCTTCTGAGCTATTCAAGACTTCTTGCTCTCGGACTTACAACGGGAGTTATGGCTCAGGTGTTCAATATGCTTTCGACCATGTTCGGAAAGAGCTGGTTTGGAATTATCTTACTCATTATTGTGTTCATCATCGGACACGCAATCAACATCGGACTCAACGCACTCGGTTCATATGTTCACACAATGCGACTTCAGTATGTTGAAATGTTCGGAAAATTCTATGAGGGCGGCGGCAAACAGTTTAAGCCATTCAAGCTCAACAGTAAATATATTAAAATTCAGGAGGACAAATCAAAATGAATGGAATATTTTTCGCACTTTTAGGCGCATCAATAGCAACAGCACTTGCAGGCGTAGGTTCTGCTCGAGGTGTAGGCTCTGCCGCACAGGCAGCTATGGGAGTTCTTTCCGAGGACTCATCAAAATTCGGTAAAATGCTCGTTCTCACACTTCTCCCCGGTACTCAGGGACTTTACGGATTTATCGTAGGCTTCCTTATTCTCGTAAGAGGCGGCGTTCTCGGCGGCACAGCTCCGACAATCGGACAGGGTCTTGCATACTTTGCAGCATCGCTTGCTATCGGTATCGGCGGTATGATTTCAGGTTTTGCACAGGGCAAGGCAGCCGTTTCGGGTATTGCACTCAGTGCAAAGGACGATTCAAACTTCTCAAAGGCTATGGTTTCCGTAACTCTCGTTGAGATTTACGCTCTCCTTTCATTCATCGTTTCACTTCTCGTTGTTATCAAAGTTCCAACCCTTAACATCTGATAACCGACTAACGAAAATTACGAAAGAAAGGTGGAATCACTTTGAGCAGCGGTGATAAAATTTTAAATCGCATAAGTCTTGACTGTGACGAAAGAATCAGCCAAATAGGTGCTGAAACCGATGAAAAATGCGCACAGATTATGGCACAGGCAAAGCTTGATGCCGACAAGATTTCTGCCGAAATTGCCGACAGGGCACAGTCAAAGGTCAAGCAGATGCAGGCGGCTTCAAAGAGCCGTTGCGACCTTGAAACACGCAACGCTTTCCTAAAGAGAAGGCGTGAAGAAATTGACAAGACATACAGTGAAATTCTTAATAAAATGAAAAATCTTCCCGATGAAGATTACTTTGAACTGATTTACACATTTGCAAAAAAGTTAAACGGAATGAGCGGTGTTGTGCTTTTGAACAAAAAGGATATGAACCGACTTCCGAAGGATTTTCTTGCAAGGCTTGAAAAATGCGGTGTAAAAGCAGAGCTTTCAAAAACGCCGTGTGACATTGAAAGCGGTTTTATTCTTAAATGCGGTGACATTGAAGAAAACATGGACTTCTCGGCAATATTGTCCGAAAAGCGTGACGCTATCGAGGATTTTATAAATCAGGAACTTTTTAAGGCATAGGGAGGAATATGATGGCATTATCTTATGAATTTTCCATCGGCTCCGTCCGTGCTAAAGAAAAAAATCTGTTTACAAACAGCGACATTGAGCATATGCTCGGTTGTGAAAATGTGAACGAGCTTTGCAGATACCTCTCGGACAAGGGCTACGGCGAGGGTGATAACATTGAAGATATTTTGAAATCCCACAGTGAAAATGTGTGGGAATATCTCAAAAGAACCACACCCGATTTTGCAATATTCACACCGTTCTTCTATCTTAACGACCTTCACAACCTTAAAGCTGTTTTAAAGGGAACGCTTTCAAACAGACCGTATTCACAGCTTTTGGTAAAGCCGTGTACTTTCTCTGAAGAAACGCTTAAACAGGCGGTTGAGAACAGAAAGTTTTCACTTTTGGGCGAAGAACTTTCCGCACCTTGTGACAAGGCATATGAAATTCTTGCACACACAGGTGACGCAAGACTCAGCGATGCGGTTCTTGACAGAGCTTTTATGGAGCTTGTTCTGAAAACATCCGAAAAATCCGACAGCGAATTTATGTCCGAATATTTTAAAGCTACAGTATTTTATAATAATGTAAAGACAGCCATAAGAGGTGCAAAAGCCGATTGCGACAGGGATTTTCTTGAAATTGCAATCTGTGATGTGCAGGACTTCCCCCGTTCAAGGGTTATTGAGGCAAGCGTAAAGGGACTTGAACCAACGCTTGATGTGCTGTCAAAAATCTCGGCATACGGCTGTAACAAGGCTGTTGAAGAGTACAAGGCTTCTCCGTCGGCATTTGAAAAATTTGTTGACAACAGGCTTATGAGCCTTGCAAAAGAAAAATGCAAAAGAAGCGGTGACGGTGCAGATCCGATTACGGGCTATCTGATTGCAAGTGAAACAGAGAAAAAAGTTATTCACATTATTGCAAGCGGAATCCGCACCAAAACAAATTATGAAACCGTAAAAGAAAGGTTGCGTGAAGTTTATGGCTAAAAATATTGCCGTTATCGGCGACAGCGAAAGCATAAAGGGCTTTGCGGCAATCGGCATGGACATTTATCCGTGTGATGACAATGAAAACGCACCGCATCTTTTCAGAAAGATTGCTGACGGTGACAACTATGCGGTAATTTTTATTACCGAGGAAATGTTCGGACTTGTTGAAAAAGAGCGAAAAAGATATGAAGAAAGGCTCATTCCTGCCGTTATTCCTATCCCCGGTGTAAAAGGCAATACGGGAATCGGCATAAAAAGACTGTCGTCATTCGTTGAAAAGGCAGTCGGTTCGGACATTATCTTCAATGATTGAGGTGTAAGAATTTGAAATCTGGAATTATAACTAAGGTAGCAGGTCCTCTGGTAATTGCCGAGGGTATGCGTGATGCCGATATGTTCGATGTTGTGCGTGTAAGCAGTCAGCGACTTATCGGTGAAATAATTGAGATGCACGGTGACAGGGCATCAATTCAGGTATATGAAGAAACTTCGGGACTCGGACCCGGTGAGATTGTTGAATCCACAGGCGCTCCGCTTTCCGTTGAACTCGGTCCAGGACTTATCGGTTCAATTTATGACGGTATTCAGCGACCGCTTAACGAGATTATGAAGGTTGCCGGCACAAACCTCAAAAGAGGTGTTGATGTTCCGTCACTTGATCACAAAAAGAAGTGGCACTTTACTCCCCTTGTTAAAAAGGGCGACACAGTTGCGGCAGGCGACACACTCGGTACTGTTCAGGAAACACACGCTGTTCTTCACAGAATTCTTGTTCCCAACAAAACAACAGGCGGTGTTGTTGAAAGCATCAGCGAGGGCGATTTTACAATTGACGAAACGGTTGCCGTTCTCAAAACAGACAAGGGCAATGTTGAGATTAATATGTGTACAAAATGGCCTGTTCGTGTGGGCAGACCGTACAAAAGAAAGCTCTCCCCCGACATTCTTCTTACCACAGGTCAAAGACCTATCGACACACTCTTTCCGCTTGCAAAGGGTGGTGTAGCCGCAGTTCCGGGACCGTTCGGTTCGGGCAAAACTGTTGTTCAGCATCAGCTTGCAAAGTGGGCGGCTGCCGATATTATCGTATATATCGGTTGCGGTGAGCGTGGCAACGAGATGACCGATGTTCTTAACGAGTTCCCCGAACTTAAAGACCCACGCACAGGCAACTCTCTTATGGAGAGAACCGTGCTTATTGCAAACACATCCGATATGCCTGTTGCCGCCCGTGAGGCATCTATCTACACAGGCATTACTATTGCCGAGTATTTCCGTGATATGGGTTACACGGTTGCACTTATGGCTGACTCAACATCCCGTTGGGCGGAGGCTCTCCGTGAAATGTCGGGCCGTCTTGAAGAAATGCCCGGTGAAGAGGGTTATCCCGCATACCTCGGCAGCCGACTTGCACAGTTCTATGAAAGAGCAGGCCGTGTTATCGTAAACGGCAGTGAGGACACGGAAGGCGCACTCTCGGTTATCGGTGCTGTATCACCTCCGGGCGGTGATATCTCTGAGCCTGTATCACAGGCAACACTCAGAATCGTTAAGGTATTCTGGGGACTTGACGCAAACCTTGCTTACAAGCGGCACTTTCCTGCAATCAACTGGCTGACAAGTTATTCGCTTTATACAGACCAGCTTGCAGATTGGTTTTCAAAGAATGCCGCTCCCGACTTTATGGAGCTTCGCGGCAGACTTATGTCGCTGTTGCAGGAAGAAAGCGAACTTCAGGAAATTGTAAACCTTGTCGGTATGGACGCACTTTCCGCACCCGACAGACTTAAGCTTGAAACTTCCCGTTCAATCCGTGAGGACTACTTGCACCAGAACGCATTTGATCCGACAGACACATACACATCTCTCGGCAAGCAGGTGCTTATGATGAGGGCAATTCTTGCCTACTATGACAAGGCAAAAGAGGCTCTTGCAAACGGTGCAGACATTGAAATGCTTGTTAATCTTCCTGTCCGCGAACGCATAGGAAGATATAAATACGAACCCGAGGATAAGGTTCAGGATGAATTTGAGTCAATCAAGGCTCTGCTTGATTCGGAAATTAAGGATGTACTTGAAAGGAGTGAGGACTGATGCCAAAGGAATACCGCACAATACGAGAGGTTGCAGGTCCTCTTATGATGGTAAGCGATGTTGAGGGAGTAACATATGACGAGCTCGGCGAAATTGAACTTCCGAACGGTGAAACACGCCGTTGCAAGGTTCTTGAGGTTGACGGCTCAAACGCACTTGTTCAGCTTTTTGAATCAGCCGCAGGCATTAACCTTGCAAATTCAAAGGTAAGATTTTTAGGTCGTTCAATGGAACTTCCCGTATCTCCCGATATGCTTTCACGAGTATTTGACGGTCTTGGAAATCCGATTGACGGCGGCCCTGCTCTTATTCCCGAAAAAAGACTTGACATCAACGGAACACCTATGAACCCTGCCGCAAGAAACTATCCGCAGGAATTTATTCAGACAGGTATTTCAGCAATTGACGGACTTAACACACTTGTAAGAGGACAGAAGCTGCCTATCTTCTCGGCATCCGGTCTGCCCCATGCCCAACTTGCCGCTCAGATTGCAAGACAGGCGGCTGTAAGAGGCAAGGACGAACAGTTTGCCGTTGTATTTGCCGCAATGGGTATTACATTTGAAGAATCCGACTACTTTGTTCAGTCATTCAAGGAAACAGGCGCTATTGACAGAACCGTAATGTTTGTAAACCTTGCAAACGACCCTGCCATTGAGCGTATTGCAACTCCTAAAATGGCACTCACGGCGGCTGAATATCTTGCATTTGACAGAGGAATGCATGTTCTCGTTATTATGACCGACATCACAAACTATGCTGATGCGCTCCGTGAGGTTTCTGCCGCAAGAAAAGAAGTTCCGGGCAGACGAGGCTATCCGGGTTATATGTACACAGACCTTGCAACATTGTATGAAAGAGCCGGCAGACTTAAAGGCAAAGAGGGTTCAATCACTCTTATTCCGATTCTAACAATGCCCGAAGATGACAAGACTCACCCAATTCCCGACCTTACAGGTTACATCACAGAGGGTCAGATTATCCTATCTCGTGAGCTTTACCGAAAGGGAATTACTCCGCCGATTGATGTTCTTCCGTCGCTTTCAAGACTTAAAGACAAGGGCATCGGTCCAGACAGAACCCGTAAAGACCACGCCGCAACCATGAACCAGCTTTTTGCCGCTTATGCAAGAGGCAAAGACGCAAGAGAGCTTATGGTAATTCTCGGCGAGGCGGCTCTTACCGATATGGATAAAAAGTATGCCGAATTTGCCGAGGCATTTGAGCGCGAGTATGTTTCACAGGGTTATGACGCAAACCGTTCAATTGAAGAAACACTTGACATCGGCTGGAAGCTTTTGCACATTCTTCCAAGAAGTGAACTTAAACGAATTAAGGACGATATGCTTGACGAGTTTTACGGTAAAGAATAATCGCATTGAAGGTGTTTGCTAATGGCAGTTATGAATGTTAATCCCACCCGTATGCAGTTGACAAAGCTGAAAAAACAGCTTGCAACCGCAACCCGTGGTCATAAAATGTTAAAAGACAAGCGTGACGAACTGATGCGCCGATTTCTTGACCTTGTAAGAGAAAACAAGGAGCTTCGCGAGAAGATTGAAAGAGAGCTTGCAGAGTGCAACAACCACTTTGTGAATGCAAGTGCGGTTATGTCAAAAGAGGCTCTGGACGCCTCACTGATGTCACCAAAGCAGAGAATTGACCTTGAGCTTTCTTCAAAAAATGTTATGAGCGTTGATATTCCGCAGTTTTCATCAAGCACACGAACAAGCAACGAGGGCGATATTTTTCCCTACGGTTTTGCGTTTACTTCGTTTGAACTTGATGATGCGGTTATGTCGCTCAACGAGCTTTTGCCCGACCTGATAAGGCTCGCTGAAATTGAAAAAAGCTGTGAGCTTATGTCGGCAGAAATTGAAAAGACACGCCGCCGTGTTAATTCGCTTGAGCATGTTATGATTCCGAGATATCAGGAAACAATCAAATACATCTCGATGAAGCTTGAAGAAAATGACCGCAGCAGCCGTACCAGGCTGATGAAGGTTAAGGATATGCTTCTTGACAAGGCACATCATTATTCGGAACACTATAATTAACTACACAACAAAACAGGGACAGCACATATGAAATCGTGCTGTCCCGTTTTTATTATTTGAAATATTTTCCGCTGCCCTTCATTTCTGTTTTAATGAAGTGCGACATAATTTTGCCGAGATATTTTTTCATCATTTTGTTATAGCTTTCGGGATTGACTTCACCGCCGTATGCCATAACATCAAATGTTATTTTCGCCTCAACAATCTTTGCATTCAGCCTTAAAAATCCGCAACGCTGATAGAATTTATAACGACTCATTCGCTGTTTTTGATTGGGAGCATTTTCTTCTTCAAGCTGTTCAATTGCAAGAAAAATCTTTTTACCATTATAGAGATTTTTAAATTCATCAAGCACGGCAACTCCGATTCCGTGTCCCCTCTCCTTTTCGGAAATTGCATAGTAGTACACATAGACAACTTCGCCGTCCGTGATTGCATAGATAAGTCCAATCCACTTTTCTTCATCATAAATTGCGTAGAAATCTGCACCCTCATTTTTTGATTTTTTCATCAAAAGCCAAAACGGTACTCTCTCAACGGCAGGAAATGCGGAAAAGTATAATTCTTTTACAGATTTATAATCACAAATTTGTTTTGTGACTTTTTTAAAGCAAATCATAAAAATCCCTTTCGTTATTATAATCACAGGGAATATTGTACCACATAAAGGATTAATTTGCCACAACAGTTTTCGTCTTTGAAAGTTTTCTTATTTTAACATAATAAACCGCAATCATAAGGAGCATACTTCCTGTCCATGCGGCAGGACCGGCAACACAGATTGATGCGTAACCTATTACAGAACTGAAAATGACGGGCGTCATAATTCGCATAACAACTTCGATAAGCGAACCGATCATAGGCACAATGCCGTTTTTAAGTCCCTGAATTGTTCCACGGTATATAAACAGCATTGCAAGCGACCACTCAAACGGGCAGTTCCAGAAGATAAACTGAACGGAATAATCAATAGTCTGCTGTGAGCTTCCGCTTGTGAAGATTCCTGTTATCGGCTGAGCAAAAATCATTGAAACCGCACCTATTACAATTGAATATACAATGCAAATTAACAGGCAGAAATTAACGCCTTTTTTGATTCTGTCATATCTTCCTGCACCCTCGTTCTGACCTGCAAATGTTGCGATAACCGTACTCATTGAGTTCATCGGATTCTGGATGAGGAGCTGAACACGGTTGCCGATTGTGTAGGCGGCAACGGCATATGAACCGAACTGATTTACGAAATACTGCAAAACCATCATTCCGATTGAAATTACTGAGTTTTGAAGTCCCATCGGAAAACCAACTTTTAGTTCGTCCCGTACAGTTAAAGTCAAATTTTTAAAGCTGTTTCTGTTCGGCAAAAGCATTTTCACCTTGAAAAAAATGTACACGCAACAGAGAACCGCCGACACAAGCTGAGAGATTACCGTTGCAATTGCCGCACCCGAAACATCCCACCTGAACACTATGATAAATAACAGGTCAAGTCCCACATTCATTACGGATGAAAAGAGCAACAGATAAAGCGGAGTTTTGCTGTCACCAACCGAACGCAGAAGTGATGCCGTAAGGTTGTAGAGCATTGTGGCGGGGATTCCGAGGTAAATTATTGTAAGATATCTGCTTGCATACTCGAATGTATCCGAGGTTGTTCCGAGCATTGTAAGCAGCGGATTAACAAGAAGTACAAACGAAACAGTAAGCACAACAGCCGACACTACGCCAATTATTATGTGGGCGGCAACGCTCTTTTTCACCCGTTCCATATCGTTTGCACCGAAATGCTGTGAAGTGATTACCGAACAGCCGGCGGAAAGTCCTATGAAAAATCCGAGTGCAAAAAAGTTGAGTGAACTCGTTGAACCGACAGCCGCAAGCTTTATTTCACCGAGAGTCTGACCGACAATCAGCGTATCGACAACATTGTAAAGCTCCTGCAAAAGGTTGCCGATTATTACGGGAATTGCAAAAAATAAAATCTGACTTGAAATTTTTCCCTGAGTCAGATTTCTAACAGATTTTGAACCATTCATAACATTCACACTTCTTATCAAAAATTTTTATGTTTTTAATATCTTTTTCGTTTAAATTTAAGTCTTGGCAACACTCTGATTTTGATTGTTCAAATGCAGAGTATGTTGTATATAGCAAACAGATTTAAATCAGAGCAACACTCTGCTTTGCTTGCAAGGAGCAGAGTGTGCGATAGATTGCAATCTGTGCAAAGGAGCGATAGCTCCTCGGGATTTCAGTCATTAGACTGAAACCCTGAGAAGTACCGCATCGCTAAGCGGTGCGGTACTTCTGCACTAGATTATAGCACAGCGATTTGTGAATGTAAATGTATAGGAATGACGAAATAAAGACGCTTTTGTTTTGAAAAAACTTTACACAATGCACAGTATTGATTTTGTCCTATTTTATTACAGCATAATTTTATAACCAAATAATAAGTATTTCACATTATCCGATTATTATTGACTGTTTCAAGAATACAACCGTTTTGATGAAAATTTGCAAATTGTCAATATTTTGTTATTCTGAGTTTTCAGCAAAAACAAAACAGAGTCGAAAAAACGACTCTGCCTTGTAACATTAGAGAAAATATTTATGAAAACAAACTGTCTTATTAATCAGTCTTTTTTAACATTGAAAGCGTCCGTACCGACTGCTGTATCGTTAATTACTGTATTAATACTTTCAACTGATTTTGAAACACCCTGTCGGGAGGTAAGCACATCCTCCCGAGTAAAGGCTTTCGGTACCCGCAAGGGAAGTCCACATGATTTATTCAAAAGAGTTAGCCTCTGCTAACTGAGTATTATTATATACCACTCAACAAAGAAAATCAAGAGAAATTTTTTATTTTTTCTGCAATATTCGTCAGAGGTATTTTAAAGCTATTTAAAAATATTTTTAAATAGTTCTTGACTTTTCGGTAAATCAGGCTATAATAAAGCTACAAGCTATTTAAAATATTTTTTAAATAGCTGTGATAGGACTTTGTGAGGAGGTATCTGCTTGTCACTGAACGGTACACTTAAAGCACTTTCAGATCCGATAAGAAGAAATATTCTGACAATGCTGAAAGGCAAGAAAATGATTGCAGGTGACATTGCCGAAGAACTTGGAATTTCACCTGCATCGCTTTCATATCACCTCAATCTGTTGAAGAAAAACGACCTGGTGATTGAATCAAAAGAAAAAAATTATGTTTATTATGAGCTTAACACAACCCTGTTTGACGAACTCATAATGTGGCTTAAACAATTTTAGGAGTTGATTTTATGAAAAAGCTGAATAAAATTATGCTTGCACTTTCCATATTGCCCACTTTGCTTACTTCCGTATTTTTATTCTTTATGAATGACACCGTTCCCATGCACTACAACGCAAGCGGTGCTGTTGACCGTTACGGTTCAAAATACGAAAACTTCATTTTCCCTGCAATCATTCTGTTTATGTATGCATTTTACATGGTATATACCAAGATATATACTAAATACAGCACAAACAGCGTTGAAAAGATAAATAACAATGTAAAAATCACTGCGATACTTGTGACATCAATCATTGCGGCTTTCAATATCCTTCAATTGATGTTTCTCATTCTGGCAATTTTAAAGCCCGACAGCACAACTTTTACAGATAATGTGCCGTTCATTATAAATACGGTTATGGGTTTGATGTTGATTATTGCGGGCAACTTTCTTCCGAAAACAAAACGAAATTCGTTTATCGGAGTAAAAACATCATGGACTCAAAGCAGTGACTTGGCGTGGTATGAATCAAACCGAGCCGGCGGAATTGCCTTTGTAGTTACCGGAGTTTTGACAATCATTGAAAGCTCATTCATAAAGGGAATCAATTCAACAATTATTATGGTTGCAATTCTTCTGATAAGCATTGCCGTTGCCTACATCTATGCGTATGTAAAAGTGAAAAAATCCGCTTAATCAAGCACAAAACCGCTGTCGGGATTAAACCTGACAGCGGTTGTTTTTTGAAATATTTACTTATAAATATTCATTAAAATTACTGCTCTGCTTTTTCGGGGAGCGACAAAGCTTTGTCTTTATCATTTTTCTTTGTAAGCGGAGTCATACTCTTTGCACAAATCATCATAGTTGACGCATTATGCAAAAATGCCGAAACCGACGGCTGAATAACGCCCATAAAGCCTGAAAGCAAAAGTGCCGAATTGAAAGCAATTATGAAACGATAGTTTTTGTTGATTCGTTTCATAAGGTCTTTGCTCAACTTACGAACACGCACAAGCGCACGCAAATCAGAGCCTTTTATGGTAATATCCGCAGTTTCACGGGCAATGTCGGACGCATCGTTCATTGCAACCGAAACATTTGCGGCGGCAAGTGCCGGAGTATCGTTGATACCGTCACCGACCATAATTACCTTCTGACCGTTCTGCTTCATTTCTTCAACATATCTGTGCTTGTCCTCAGGGAGAACCTGACACTTATAGTCGGTAATTCCGAGCATTGCGGCAGTCGCCTTTGCGGCTCTGTAGCTGTCGCCCGTGAGCATAACAACATTCTTTATGCCCTGTTTTTTGAGCATAACAATTGCCTGTTTTGCTTCTTTTCGAGGCGGATCGCTGATGCACAATGCACCCGAAAGTTCACCGCCGATTGCAAGGTAAAGCACGGAACATGAGCCGGATTTTTCGTCAATAATATTCTGCTGTTCCTTTGTAACGGTAACATTTTCATCCTCAACAACAAAATGCTTACTGCCGATTATTGCACGCTTACCGTGAAGTGTTGTTGCAATACCGTGGGCAACAACATACTCAACCTCTGTATGCTCCTCGGAGTGAGAAATTCCTCGTTTTTCAGCACCGATTACAACGGCATTTGCTACGCTGTGCGGAAAATGCTCCTCAAGACAGGCTGAGATTCTGAGAACCTCGTCCTCTGTATAATTGCCGAATGCAACAACCTTTTCAAGAACAGGCTCTGCGTTTGTGAGAGTACCTGTCTTATCAAACACGATTGTGTCAGCGTTTGCAAAAGCCTCAAGATACTTTCCGCCCTTGATTGTAATATCGTTGTCAGCCGCCTCTTTGACAGCTGAAATTACGGCAATAGGGGTTGACAGCTTGATTGCACAGGAGTAGTCAACCATAAGAAGTGAAACTGCCCTTGTGATGTTTTTTGTGAAGATAAGAGTTGCGAAAAATCCGATAAAGCTGAACGGAACAATTCTGTCGGCAAGAGTTTCGGCACGGCTCTGAACACCTGCCTTGAGTTCCTCGGAATTGCCGATAAGCTCAATAATCTTGCTGATTTTAGTATTTGACGCAAGCTGACGGACTGTTACAACAATACTGCCCTCTTCGATTACCGTACCTGCATAAACGGAAATTCCCTCACGCTTTAATACAGGCAACGGCTCGCCTGTCATTGACGACTCGTTTACGGTTGCCTCACCGTCTGCAACAACACCGTCAACAGGAATAACCTTGCCTGTTTGAACACGGATTTTGTCGCCGACACGCAGATCCTCAATCGGAATGAGAACATCGCCGTCATCGGTAACAAGCCATACCCTGTCGGTCTTGATTGCAAGGCTGTCTGTGAGAACCGCCTTTGTCCTTGCGTGAGTATATTCTTCAAGCAAGCCCGATATTCTGAGCATAAACATAACCGTTGCGGCTGTTTTGAACTTGCGTTGACACAAGCATGCCACAACAGATGCACCGTCAAGCACATCTACGGTAAGTTTACCGTTCCAAAGAGTTTTGAGAGCCTTTTTAATATATTTTGCACTTCTGTAAAGAGTGATTGCCGTTCTTATCGGAGCAGGAAGGAACATCTTTGAAAGATAGTGCTTTGCAACAAGAGTGAAAAGATTGTCATGAAAATCGCTGTCAATCTTCTGAATTCCAAATTCTGCACTCGGTTCGTTCTTTTTAAGAGCTTTTACATTGATAGCTCTTACAAGGTCGATAATTTTACTTCTGCTGCCCTTTGTGTAATTGACAAGAATACCGCCGTTTGCAGAACTTACCTGTGCCGAATTCACATAAGGAGATGCGGTCACAAGATTATAGACTGCCCCCTCATACTCCTTATCAAATGCATATGCGCCGCAGCGAAAACGAATTCTCTGCGGCTTGTCATAGACAATTTTAAATTTCATTATTCTGTCACTTCTTCAGCGGCAGCATCTTCGTGAATACCTGCCTCTGTTTTAGCATCATAGCAGATATCCGAAGCTTCATCCTTCATATTCTGAAAAGCTGCCTTTGCATCTTTCTGAAGCTTCATACCCTTTGCAAGACCTGTAACTGCAAGACTGCGGGTTTTATCTGCTTTAAGTATCTTTTTGCCTACGATTACTGCTGCTGCGCCTGCAACTGCACACCATAATTTTTCGTTCTTGAATACTTTCAACATATAAAGTCCTCCTTTAACGCTCATATGCACAAATGTACATATATTTAAGTTGTTTTACACAACAACTTTACCATTAATTATATAATATATGACAAATTTGTCAAGAATTTGCAGAGTGAAAATTTTCCGATTTTATAAAAAATTTATCCGAGAGCAACATCAAGAACCATCATCAGCGTAAATCCTATTGCAACACCGATTGTTCCGATGTTGGAATGTTTGCCGTTTTGTGATTCCGGAATAAGCTCTTCGGTTACAACATATATCATTGCTCCTGCGGCAAATGAGAGAAGATACGGCAACAACGGAACCGCTATTCCTGCAAAAATCACCGTAAGTACAGCACCGATAGGCTCTACAACTCCCGACATAATTCCGAGAAAGCATGACTTTTTGCGTGACGCTCCGCCTGCATGGAGCGGAAGTGAAATTATTGCCCCCTCGGGAAAATTCTGTATTGCAATACCTACCGCAAGAGCCAATGCGCCTGCAACGGTTATTCCGGTATTATTGGAAATTGCTCCGACAAATGTTACACCTACCGCCATTCCCTCCGGGATATTGTGCAAGGTAACGGCAAGAACGAGCATAGTGTTCTTTGAAAGGCTTGAATGAACGCCCTCGGGATTGTCGCTGTCAAGGTGCATATGCGGTATAACGCTGTCGAGCAAAAGCAAAAATCCAATTCCGAGCAAAAATCCGACTGTCGCAGGAATCCACGCAACTATGTTCTGACTTTCTGCCATTTCAATCGACGGAATCAACAACGACCATATTGATGCCGCAATCATTACTCCCGATGCAAATCCGAGCAGAAATTTTTGCAACTTTTGATTGAATTCTCCTTTTGAAAAAAGTACAACGGCTGAGCCGAGCGATGTTCCGAGAAACGGTATTAAAATTATAATCAGTCCGTTTAAAAGCATATTGACCTCCTTGTAGTTAGTCTTTGCTAACTACATTGTAGCACAATAAATTTTAAAATACAATAGCGGAACAGAAAATCTCTGCTCCGCTGCATAATATGATGTGATATGTTAATCTGTAATAATTTTTATTGAACTGCCTGACTTTGTGCCGACAACCTCGATTTTGTTGCCTATGCTGTTTTTCAGCTCGCTTATGTGGGAAATGATACCCACAAGGCGGTTGCCGTTGCCTGTAAGGTCATTCAGCGTTTCAATTGCAGATGCAAGGCTGTCGTTGTCAAGTGAACCGAATCCCTCGTCAATAAAGATTGAATCAAGTCTGATTCCGCCGTTTCTCTGCTGAATAATGTCGGAAAGTCCGAGTGCAAGCGCAAGTGACGCCTGAAAAGATTCTCCGCCCGAAAGAGATGAAATATCTCTTTCCTTGTTGTTAAAATTATCACGAACGCTGATTTCAAGTCCTGCGCTGATTCGCTTGTCACGGCTTTCGCCACGGACAATTTCATAGCGACCGCCCGTCATTTTTGAAAAACGCAGATTAGCATAGTACAAAACCTGTTCAAAATACGAACCCATAATGTAGCGTTCAAAGGTGATTTTGCTGTTATCGGAAACAATTTCACCGTTGGCGGTTTTCTTGAGATTTTCGTAAACATCGGCTATTCTGAGCTTTTCCTCAAAGTCATTTTTAAGCTTTTCAACGCTGTTGTAAATGTTTTGATTATTGTGCAGACTTCTGTCGCCTGCGGTATAAAGATTGTCCCATTTTTCCTTTTCAGAAGTATAGCTATCAATCAGTTCATTGATTTTAAGGACATCTTCCCTTTGCTTTCCTTCAACTGATTTTTCACAGGCTTCAACCGTTGCCCGAGATTTTTTCAGAGAATCGGTAAAGGTTTCTGCCTCTCGTTTTAATTCTTTTATGGAATCTTCAGTCAACAAATTAAAATCAGGACATTCCAAGATATTATTCTCTGAAAGAACAATATCAAGCTCCGATTTTTTGTTTTCAAGTTCAGATTCAAAACTTTTCAGCTGTTTTGCAGTTTCGTTTTCAACAGAAACCTTGCTATCAAAATCAGACTTTGCATTTGAAAGCTCGCTTTGCGCAAGGTCGATTTCCGACTTAATCTGCTTTGCCTTGTCGGCACAAGCCTTTGCCGCATTCAAAAGTTCTTCAACCGATGAGTATTTTATCTCAGCTTTAAGGCTCTCGGTTTCTTCTTTTGCGGAATTATATTTGCTTTTTGCGTCAGCATTTTTGCGAATTAATTCTGTATGAACAAGGTCAAGCTTTTTAAGCTTTTCATCAAACCTTGAGATTTCAGCCTTGCAGACCTCACGCTGTTCTCTGACTTTTTCAAGGTCAGAAGCTTCGGTTTCAAGCGCTTTTAATTGCTTCTTTTGTTCCGACAAAAGCTGTGAAATCATTTCGGCTGAAAGTGTTTCGACATCAACCTCAAGTGCATTCGCAAATTCCGTGACATTTGTTTTTGCGGATTCTGATTCCGTTTCAAGCCTTGTGACCTCATTTGACTTTTTATGAACGGCGCTTTCAGCAACTTCACACCTTGCCTTCAAAGCATCGAGCGTATCCTTGTCGGGGGCATTTTCGCTGTGTTTTGCCGGATTCGGATGATGCAATGAACCGCAGACGGGACACGGCTTTTCATCTTCAAGTGTGTCGGCAAGCACACCTGCCATATTCATTATATAGATATTGTGCTTAGTGTTGTACTCGTTGTTGAGTGCCGTTGCCGACTTTGCAAGGTCGGCACATTCTGCTTTTGCATTAGTCAACCTTGCATTGATTTTTGCGAGATTTTGATATTCCGCAGAAAGCCTTTCAGCCTTGCCTGATTTATCTTTCAATGCGGTTATTTTGCTCTTGGCGTCAAAAATTTTCTGCTCTGTGTCGCTGTTTTCTGAGATAAATTTTTCCGCTTTTGTCTTTAGATTTTCCGTATCCGAATAAGATTTTCTGTTGTCTGAAATTTCCTTTTCGGAATTTTGCAAAACTGATTCATATACACTCAAATTTGCCGTAAGGTTAAAATATTTTCTGTAAGTATCTTCCTTTGCACGGAGTTTTCCCGATTCCTCGTTTAGGGTTGCGATTTTGCCCTCAAGCGACTTTTTCTCGGCAAAAACATTCTGTTTTAATTTCAAATTTTCTTCGGCGGATTTTCTGTTTATTTCCGCATTTTTACAGTTTTTGAGTGCCGAATCATATCTTTTCCGTGACTCGGCAAAGCTGTCATATTTTGGCTTTACTGAGTGCAGTATTTTTTCGTCATTCTCAGCTTTTTTGAGCATTTCATCGTAATGCGGTTTGCTCTGCAAAAGCTGTTCGAGGCGGAGCTTTTCGGCATCAAGAGTATCGAATTTATTATTAATTTCAACTGCAAGAGCCTTTTTCTTTTCTTCCTCAAGAATTGTCTTTTCAAGCTCTTTTCGCTTTTTTTCAATTTCTGCATTGTCCTTTTTCTGCATCTCGGAAAGTACCGATAGGTGCAAAAGAAATTGCTCAATATCAATTACCGTAAGGTCTGTTCTGTCGGTATAAAGGCTGATTTTTTCGCTGATTTCGGCAAAGTTGTCATCATCGGGAATTTCAACGGCAACGGTTTTTGACTTGATAAGTTCGCAGACCTTTTTCTTTTCTTCAAGCTTTTCGGCTGACTCTGTTTTCAGCCTGTCCTGAAATTCTTTGTAGATGTCCGTGTGAAAAATTTTGCGAAAAATCTCGCTTCGCTTTTCACTTCCCGACTCAATGAATTTTTTGAATTCGCCCTGTGCAAGCATTGCTATCTGGCGGTACTCATCACATTTCAAGCCGATAATTTCGCTGATTTTATTATTGACCTCGCCCGTTTTTGTGAGCGGAGTTGTAATGTCATCACCCGTAAGCTCTGCTGAAGCACCCTCAATTTTACTGCCTGTTCCACGCTTTTTTGCGACCTCATTCGAGGTGGTTCTGATGATGCGGTACTTCTTTCCCCTGTGTTCAAAGTCAAGCTCAACATAGGTGCGTGTGAGCGGTTTTGCAAAGTTACTGCGGAGCATTTCGCCGTTTCGTGAAGAACCGCTTGTTTCACCGAAAAGGGCAAAGCAGATTGCGTCGAAAATTGTTGTCTTTCCTGCGCCCGTTGTGCCTGTTATGAGGAAAAGCCCTTTGCCGTCAAATGCCGAAAAATCTACAGTTTCAACATCGGCATACGGTCCGAAAGCGCTCATTTTCAGTTTAATCGGTTTCATCGTTTACACCTCCGATTTCTTTGAAAATTCTCTCAATAATTTTTACGGATTCGGGTTCAATCTCTTTTCCGTTCTGCATTTTATAGAAATCCGAAAATAGTTCAATATTGCTCTTGCCATCTGTTTTACCGTACATTTCGGGAGTCATTTCAATGCTCTTTTTTCTGTTGACATATTCAAGCCCCATAATGTTGGGATAGATATTTTCAAGCGTTGAAAATGCATTGGTAACGGGATTTTCGTCCGTAAGCTCGGCAAAAACATAGTCATCGGTTTTATCGTCATATGTGTCGGATATCGGATTTTCTGCAAGTTCACGCAGAGTTCCTTTTATGATTCTCATATCATGCAACGGCTGTACGGGAATTTCTTCAAGATTTAATTTTCCGTTTGAAAGCTCGCCGAAAATCACACATTTTTTGTTGCGACATTCAGTTTTTGAATATTTTATCGGCGAACCGCAATAGGCAATATTTTTGTTTTTGCCCATAATCTGCTTGCCGTGAATATGACCGAGTGCAACATAATCGAACGGTTCAAAAACATACGGCTCAACATTATCAAGCGTACCGAGGCTTGACTCCGAGCCCGAGGTTTCACTGCCCGTTACAAACTGGTGAGCAATCAAAATATTGGTTTCATCGGCATTGATATCGGAATGTTCAAGCACAACCATGACAGCAGTTGTATAGTCGGTAATTTTAGCCGATTCTTCGGGATATACCTTACGCACAAATGACGGACGGATAAACGGCAGCGAGAAAATATTAACCCTTTCTCCGTCACATTCAACAGTATTTTTTCTTGCAACACCTTCAAACACACCGTCGGTAAAAATTCCGTTGAGTTCAATCAGCTTGTTGAAATAACCGATTCTTTCGGGCGAATCGTGATTTCCGCTGATTACAAAGGTTTTCAACCCTGTTTTGCCGTGAAGCCCTGCAATTTCAGTCATAAAGTTGTCGAACAATTCAACTGCCTCGGCAGACGGCAAAGACTTGTCATAAATATCTCCTGCAATCAGCAAAGCGTCGGGATTTTTCTCTTTTATAATCTCAACAATCCGCTCAAGCATATAGCGTTGATCATCAAGCATTCTGTAGCCGTTCACATATTTTCCAATATGCAAATCCGAAATATGCAAAAACTTCATTTTAAAAATCCTTTCAGTTAATCAAAACTTTCCAAACTAATTAAACAAGAGACTATGCGTCAAAAATGTCACACAAAAAATTCAAGAATGAACACAACCGCACAGCATACGCATGAAACCTTGAAAAGACCTGCGTTGAACCATGCCGCCACAAGACCTGCCGCAAAAGCTGCTATGCCTGCAATCGGACTGTGAGTTGCGTTGATTATTGCCGGAAATGTCATTACCGAAAGCGTTACATACGGCACATAGTAGAGAAACGAACGCACAAATGTGTTTGTAAACTGCTTTTTAACAAGTGTAAGCGGAAGAACACGGATTGCGAATGTTACAGCCGCCATAATGAGTATGTATATATAGGGATTATGCGACATTTTCGTTCTCCTCCTCTTCTTTGACAGGGAACAGCAATGCCGCCGCTGCCGAAATTACGATTGTAAGAATAATTGTGCGTGTACCCTCGTCAATCTGATTGATGACGGGAATATATGCAAATGCAAAACTTGCCGCAAAGCTGACAAGTACAATTCCGAGAAGTGTTTTGTTCTTTCTTGACGGCGGAACGATGATTGCAAGGAACATTCCGAAAAGAGCAACGCTTAGTGCGCTGACAATACGAAGAGGCAACAGATTGCCTGCAATTGTGCCGAGCATACTGCCGAATGCCCAACATGGGCAACCTATGAGAATTGCACCGTAGGTATAAAAAGGATTCAGCTTGCCCGACCGTGAAATTGAAATTCCGAAAAATTCGTCTGTAACAAAAAATCCGAGCAACAGCCTGTGGATAATCGAGGTATTCTTTGAAATACGCTGACTTAACGCACAGCTCATAAGAAGATATCTTGCGTTGGCAACAAGGGTTGCAAGCGCAATTACAAAATATGACGAATCAGCCGCAATTACGGTAAAGCCCGAATATTCACCTGCCGATGCGTTGCACAAAAGGCTTGCAAGAAAGCTTTGAAACGCATTAAGTCCCGCAGTTTTTGCGGCAATGCCAAGTGAAAACGAAACGGCAAGGTAGCCGAGTCCAATCGGAATACCGTCACGCATTCCCTCAAGAATAACCTTTCGGTTAGATTTTATTAAATTTTTCCCACCCATTTTTAACTCCATACTTTAAATTCATTTTTTGCAAAATATTGCAGATATATTTTGCAAGCATACCCTTTATTATAATATTTAACTCGGCAAAAGTAAATAATATATTACACAAATTTACAACCGCTTTTCAAAAAGGTAAAGTGCAACAGAACTTACCTCTTTTCTTTGTGAGTAATGCCAAATTTAGAAACTAATTTTAGGCTATTATTGATTTTGGCTTTTTCAGGTTTTATAATATTGATTATCACTTGACGAAATCAATAGGGAAATAGAAAAATGTAAATAAAAACCACAAAACCGTGCAAAACTGATTTTTGTTTTGTGCGGTTTTGTTTTTTTCAAAAACGCAGTGCAAACGCAATTAATTAAAATATTTTCACAATTTAGCAATATTTTTTCAAATTCTATAGATTTCTTCTTCAAAATGTTGTATAATTTTTATGATTAAGTACCTGTATAAAACTGTACATTATGTTGAAACAGGTGTTTTGAAAGTGAGTGAGAATTATGCCAATCGTTTGCGTTGATGCCGTTAAGGAAAATCTGCCGAATGTTATAGAATTTGTGACAAAAATGCTTGGTGAAAATGCAGACGGTAAGCTTGTTTTTGAACTTGAACTGATTTGCGAGGAAGTGTTTGTAAACATCTGCAACTATGCTTACGGTGAAAATGTCGGCAAGGCTGAAATTGAAGTTAGCAAACTTTCAGACAGCATTGTTGTAAAATTCATTGACAACGGAAAAAAATTCAATCCGCTTGAAATTGCAGAGCCGAACATTCACGCTCCGCTTGAGGAACGAAGCATCGGCGGTCTGGGAATTTTCATGACAAAGAAACTTTCCGACACTCTTTCCTATGAAAGATCTAACGGCAAAAATATTTTTACAATCACAAAAAATTTCTAATTTAAAAAATCAATTATTCTTCACTCAAAATTCAAAACCGAATAATACAATGTTTCCAAAATCAGGTTATAATAATCCGATTGTCAGTATTTTGTCACGGTATTGACACTATAATGGAAATGTTGAACGATTGAAATTAAGAATAAAATTTATTGGAGGAACTAACTATGGAAATCAATAAGGCTATAAGCAATCAGAATGTTATTATCACACTCAAGGGTCGTCTTGACACAATGACAGCACCGCAGCTTGATGACGAGGCAAAGAGCATTGATTTTGACGGGGTTGAAACCGTAACCCTCAATCTTAAAGACCTTGAGTACATTTCAAGCTCGGGACTGAGGGTTATTCTTGCACTTTATAAAAACCTAAAAAGCAAGGGCGGAAATCTTAAAATTGTCAATGTAAGCAACACAATTATGGAGCTGTTCTCAATGACAGGGATGTCTGACTACCTTGACATTAAGCAGGGATAAGGAGTTAAAATGAGCAGTACCGTACTTGGCAGAAATGCCGTTACCGTCAACAAAAAATACACGGAATATTTTCTTCCGACAGTTCTGACGGCTATGGCAACAAACATTGCGATGATTGTGGACTCAATTATTGCAGGCAATCTTCTGGGGCAAAACTCACTTGCGGCAATCAACCTTATGTCCCCTATTTCGCAGTTATATTTTTCGATTACTATTCTTTTCGGACTCGGTGCGTCCTCGATAATTTCATTTGCAAAGGGCAGGCGTGACGAAAAGCAGGCTAACCGTGTTTTTACTTCTACATTTATCGTACTTATCGCACTCAGCGTAATTTTTATTGCAATTCAGCTGCCGCTTGCCGACTCGATAAGCTCGTTGCTTACAAAGGACGCAGAGCTTAAATCGCTGTTGTATCAATACTATGTTCCGTTCATAATCGGCACACCGATTTACCTTTTGCTCATGTGTTCAATTCACTTTGTAAGAGCAGACGCAAGGCCTGCGTTTGCATCAAACATTGTAATTGTGGCAAATGCCGTAAATCTCGGACTTGACTTCCTGTTTATGGGTGCTTTCAAAATGGGCATTGCAGGCTCGTCAATTGCGACCGTAACAGGCTATGCGGTAGGGTTTGTGATGATGTCAACACACTTCATCATGAAGAAAAGCACATTGCACTTTGACTTTTCAATTCTCAGAAATCCCGTTCAATTCTTTAAGTTTCTCGGAAAAATGGTTACAATCGGACTTTCGGGAGCATTAGGTACAATGCTGATAACAGTTAAAATGCTGTTTTTAAACACAATTATTCAGAGCATAGGCGGAAGTGCGGGTATGGTTTCATATTCGGTATGCTCGTCAAGCCAAATTTTTATGTCAATGTTCATCACTGGCGCAAGTCAGACAATGATTCCGATTATCGGGGTTTGTCTTGGTGAAAAGGACTATGACGGTGTGCGCTATGCATTCCGCAGAGCCGCAAGGGTGCTTGCTGTTTCAAGCGTTGTAATTATGCTTTTCATCTGTATCGAGCCTGAACCGATAATTAAATTTTTCGGAATTACTTCACCCACAGACATTGCAAACACAGTTCCGGCAATGAGAATCAACGCATTGTCATTCCCCGGACTTTCATTCTCGTTTTTGTTGCTTTACTACTATATGGCAACGCAGAAAAGGGCTATTTCTACTGCAATTTCAATCATCAACGGAATCGTCATACTCATTCCGTCAGCTTTAATTCTCGGCAAATTTTTCGGCATCACGGGCGTATGGTATTCACTCGTGGTTGCACAGGTGGGAACACTTGTAGTTGTGTATTTTATTGACCTTGCCGAAAAGAGAAAATCGGGCGGAAAGTATAAAAACCTTTACCTTCTTGAAGAAACCGAGGACAACGAGCTTCTTGCCCTTTCGTTCAAAGGAACAAAAGAAAATGCGGCAGGCGTTTCGCTCTACCTCTCCTCTTTTCTTTCAAAAAACGGAATTGAAGAAAGCCGTGCAAACAGGATTGCAGTTGCCGTTGAAGAAATGGCTGCAAACTGCGCTGAAAGAATGGAAGGCAAAAAGAAGTTTGCAGACATCGACATCAGAATTTTTGCCGATAAAAAAGAAACCATTATTTCTGTTCGTGACAACGGTGACGAATTTGATCCGCTCAATGACGATAAGGAATTTGAGATGAGTCCTCTCACAGTTGTGAAGGCGATTTCGGATAAGGTTGAATATTCAAGGGCGCTTGGTTTCAATCGCACAATAATTAAACTTTAACAAACGGAGTCGAATATTATGAGTAATTTAATCAACTTGCTTGATACATACAAAGGTGAAAAGCGAGAGCTTTATCCGCTTACACCGAGCCAGATGGGTGTTTATCTTTCGTGTATGCACAACCAAAAAGGCACAATGTACAACATTCCCTGCACCTATGTTTTTGACAAGGGCAGTCTTGATACCGACAGACTGATAAATGCCGTAAGAAAAACTGTTGACAATCACCCTGTTATAAAAATTTTCATTGACAATTCAACAGGAAGTCCGATGATGAAGCCTCGTGACAGCGTTGAATTTGACATTCCTGTCGTACAGGTTGATAACCTTGAACAGGCAGGCAAAGATTTTGTCAAGCCGTTTGACCTTGCAAAAGATGTTCTGTTCAGATTTGCAATTTTTGAATGCGGTGACAAATCTATGTTTGCAATGGATTTTCACCATATAATCTCTGACGGCACATCTGTTTCGGTTATCTGCAATGACATTGCGCTTGCATATGACGGAAAAGAGCTTGAACCCGAAAAAATCTCTCAGCTTGATCTTTCTGTTTTTGAGGAAAAGCTTGAAGAAACCGAAGAATATCAAAAATCAAAGAACTACTATGAAAGCATTTTTTCGGCTGTTGAGTCAAAGTCGGAAATAACGGAAGATTTTGCGGAGGATTCAGAGGTTGAGGATAAACCGAACGGTTCTTTTGAATTATCCACGAACGGCAAATTCTCCGTTGAGGATGTTCGCAATTTTGCCTTAGCAAACCAAATTACACCGTACACTGTTTTCCTCGGTGCATATGAATACGCAGTTGCAAAGTTTACGAATCAGAGCGAAACAACGGTTTGCACGGTTACTCACGGAAGATTTGACAAACAGCTTAAAAATACGGTCGGCATGATGGTTCGCACACTTCCTATCCACGCAAATATTGACGAAGAAGATACCGTTTCCGACTATCTTAAAAAGGTTCGTAAAAGCATAAAGGAAACAGTTTTAAACGACTGGTATCCGTTCATGAAACTTGCGTCTGACTATGACCTTTCTGCTGACATTATGCTGGCTTATCAGGCTGACATATTCAACACATTTAAAATAGGCGGTCAGACTCTAAAATTAAAACTTGTTCCGTTAAAAAGTGCCATTTCAAAATTGAATGTTATGGTATTTGAATCAGAAACAGATTTTGAATTGCGTTTTGAATACAGAAACGATTTATTCAAAGAGGAAACTATTCGTTCGTTTGCCGACAGCTTTTTAAAGATTGTTGAGCAGTTTCTTAAAAAATCCAAGCTCTGCGAAGTTGAGCTTGTAAACGAAAATCAGCTTGCAGAGCTTGATAACTTCAACAAAACGGAATTTCCGTTTGACGACAGCAAGACCATTGTTGATTTGTTTGAGGAGCAATGCAAAAAAACTCCCGACAAAACAGCGGTTGTATATAAAGAAAAGAAGTTCACCTACGCTGAAATTGATGAGATTACAAACCGAATTGCAGGTTATGTTCACTCAAAAGGTATCGGTAAAGAAGAGGTTGTTTCAATTCTGATTCCGAGATGCGAATATATGCCGATTGCGTCAATCGGTGTGCTGAAATCGGGTGCGGCATACCAACCGCTTGATCCGTCCTATCCGCCCGAAAGACTTCAGTTTATGATTAAGGACGCAAACGCAAAGCTTCTTATTGCGGACGAAAATCTGCTTGAGCTTTTGCCCGATTACAGCGGTGATGTTCTTCTTACAAAGGATATTCCGAATCTTCCGAAATCGGATGCCGAAATTACAAAACCGTCCCCCGATGATTTGTTTATACTTATCTATACATCGGGTTCAACAGGCACTCCAAAGGGCGCAATGCTTGAACACAAAAATGTGCGTTCATTCTGCGATTTTCATATCAGAAACTCTGACATTGACGAACACAGCGTTGTTTCGGCATATGCAAGCTACGGTTTTGACGCCTGCCTCAGTGAAATGTATCCTGCGCTTATCGGCGGTGCCGAGCTTCACATTATTGAGGAGGACATCAGACTTGACCTTATAAGGCTGAACAGATATTTTGAAGATAACAGAATCACCCACGCATTTATGACAACACAGGTTGCAAGACAGTTTGCAACCGAAATTGACAACCACTCGCTCAAATATCTTCTTACGGGCGGTGAACGTCTTGTTCCCCTTGAACCGCCAAAGAATTTTGAACTCATAAACGGTTACGGTCCGACAGAATGTACGGTTTACATCACATCACAACCCGTTGACAAACTCTATCACAGAATTCCTGTCGGCAAGGCGCTTGACAATATCAAGCTTTATGTAACAGACAAATACGGCAGACGGCTTCCGACAGGGGCTTTGGGCGAGCTCTGTGTATCAGGTCAGCAGGTTTCAAGAGGTTATCTTAACCGTCCCGAACAGACTGCAAAAGCATACGAAAAGAACCCGTATTGCAATGAAAACGGTTACGAAAGGCTTTATCACACAGGCGACATTGTTCGCCTTACAGATGAGGGCAAGGTTGATTTTATCGGACGAAATGACGGTCAGGTTAAAATCAGAGGATTCCGCATTGAGCTTTCCGAGGTTGACAAGATTATCCGCAAATATGACGGCATTACAAACGCAGCTGTAATCGCAAGAAAGCTTGATGGCGGCGGCCAATGCATTAACGCATACATTGTTGCCGACAGAAAAATTGACATTCAAAAGCTCAACGAATTTATTCTTGAACACAAGCCGCCGTATATGGTACCCGCCGCTACGATGCAGATTGACAAAATTCCGCTCAATGTAAACGGCAAGGTTGACAAGCGCAAGCTTCCCGAAATCAAGGCAGAATCTTCAAAAAAGAAAAATTCCGCTCCGAGGGAACTAACATTCCTTGAAAAGAAAATTTCCGCAATTATCGAAAAGATTATCGGACACAGCGATTTTGATATTTCCGAAAATCTCATCAACGCAGGTATGACCTCGCTTTCGGTTATCAAGCTTGCAGTTGAACTCAACAAGGCATTCGGCTTTGAGGCACAGGTTAAAAAGATGATGAAGGGCTGTTCGGTTCTTTCGATTGAGGACGAACTTCAGGAGTTTATGTTCAGCGGTACGGCAAATCAGCAAACTGTCAAAAAAGAAGAAAAGAAAGAACACAAGGCTCTCTATCCCCTTTCAAAAACTCAGCTCGGCGTGTATATTGACTGTATGAAAAATCCGTACAGCACACTTTACAATATTCCGTCAATTCTCACATTTTCAAAATCAGTCGATGCACAAAAGCTTGCCGACTGCGTTGTAAAGGTAATCAAGGCTCACCCATATATTATGACTCACCTTTCACTTGAAAACGATGATATTGAGCAGGCATATGTTGACTCAGCAAAACCGAATGTTCTCGTTGAAAAGCTTACGGAAGAACAGCTTGAAGCCTACAAAAAGGATTTTGTAAAACCGCACAATCTTATGAAAGCACCGCTGTTCAGAATCTCGGTTGCAGAAACCGAAAAGGCGGTATATCTGCTTTCGGATTTCCACCACCTTATCTTTGACGGTGCATCCGTTGCACTCTTCTTTGAACAGCTTAAAACGCTGTACGAGGGCGGTAACATTGAGCCTGAAAGCTACACCTACTTTGATTATGCAGAGAATGAAATTAAGGCTGAAAGCAGTGATGAATTTAGAAATGCTGAAAAGTTCTTCGACAATATGATGAAGAATTTTGACTCTGCAAGCGAAATCACGGCTGACCTCAGAGGTCATGCAGAGGACGGTGCTCTTGCATCTCAGGCAGTACCCGTTGATATGGCAAGGATTGAAACCTTCTGTTCACAGCACGGAATCACTCCCGCCCACCTTTTCCTTGCCGGCACATTCTACGCTGTTTCAAGATTTGTGAACAGCAGAAATGTTTACATCAGCACAATCAGCAACGGCAGAAGCGATATGCGGCTTACAAACTGCTTTGGTATGTTTGTGAAAACTCTTGCGCTCGGCATTGAAATTGAGGACATCACCTCACTTGAATTTGTTGAAAAAAGCAAAGCTGTTTTCACGGATTCAATTGAAAACGAAATTTATCCCTATGCACAGCTTTGTGCAAAATACGGATATGCGCCGAACATTATGTACGAATATCAGCTTGGTGTTGTTGATAACCTTGAAATTGACGGCAAAGCCGTTGTCCGTGATTACCTTGAAATGAATACTGCAAAGTTCAAAACAGCTGTTCACATTGAGGATTACAAGGGCAAGCCGAGCGTTGTGGTTCAGTACAATGACGCACTTTACAGCGGTGAGCTTATGAGAACGCTTGCAAAATCCGTTCTCTGTGCTGTTGAACATATTATCGAAAATCCAAACGGCAAAATTAGAAAGGTTTCACTCCTTGACAACGCCGCAATTGCACAGCTTGAAAGCTTTAAGTCAACCGAAATTGCTCCCGTTAAGACAAAACTTCTTCACAAAATGTTTGAAGAACAGGTTGCAAAAACTCCCGACAGAATTGCACTTTCGGCTTGTGACGGCAAACTGACCTATAAAGAGCTTGACCGTCTTGCAAATATCACGGCAAACTCACTCATTGAAAAAGGTCTTGAAAAGGGCGGAAGGGTTCTTATTCTGCTTGAAAGAACCTCAAAATTCTTCATATCACTTCTCGGCATTCTCAAGGCAGGCGGTGCGTTTATTCCGTCATGTCCCGACTATCCGAAGGAGCGAATCGACAGTATTATTGAGGACAGTGACGCAGACTTTGTAATTACGGACGGCGAACTGCTTGGCGTATATGACCGCACGGTTGATGTTTCAAAACTTCTTTCGGGCAATAATGAAGAAAATCCGAATGTTGATGTACAGCCTGACGACCTTGCGTACCTCATCTACACATCGGGTTCAACAGGCAAGCCAAAGGGCGTTATGCTCCGCCACATCGGCATTGCAAACTACCTTGCATACAGCGACTCAAACATTCAGGTTAAGGAGGTTGTTGACAACTGTCACGCATACGGCTCTGTAACTACAATCAGCTTTGATATGTCGCTAAAGGAAACCATGCTGTCGCTCTGCAACGGTCTTACACTCGTTTTTGCAAGTAATGAACAGACGGTAAACCCATTGTCACTTGCAGAATTCTTTAAAGAAAACAATGTTGATGTGTTCAACTCTACACCGTCAAGACTTTTGCAATATATGGAGCTTGACGAATTTGCAGAAGCAATGGCAAACTGCAAGGTTATACTTTCGGGCGGTGAAAAATATCCCGACAAGCTATTAAGGGTACTGCGTGAAAAGACGAACGCAACAATAATCAACACCTACGGTCCGACTGAAATCACGGTTTCTTCAAACGCAAAAGATCTTACGAATGCAGACGAAATTTCAATCGGCAAGCCGTTACGCAACTACACGGAATATATCGTTGACTCAGACAACAATCTCCTTCCAATCGGAGTTGTGGGTGAGCTTCTCATTCAGGGATACGGCGTTGCACTCGGCTACAACAAACTTCCCGAACAGACTGCAAAGACATTCATCGAATTTAACGGTGAACGCACCTACCGCTCGGGCGACTATGCAAAATGGACAACAGACGGCGATGTTATTATTCTCGGCAGAACAGACAATCAGGTTAAGCTGAGAGGATTAAGAATTGAACTCGGTGAAATTGAAAAGTGTCTGACCGCAGTAGACGGAATCAAGAGCGGAATTGCTCTCATCAGAAAGGTCGGCAAGGCTGACGCAATCTGCGTTTACTATACAGCCGACAGACAGCTTGATCCCGATGAAATCAAGTCTGAGCTTGCAAAATCTCTCACGGATTATATGGTTCCGAGCGCATATATTCAGCTTGACAAAATGCCTCTCACACCAAACGGCAAGGTCAACACAAAGGTTCTTCCCGAACCTAAAAGCAACAAATCCGAAAGAGGTCGGTTGCCGAAGAATGAACTTGAAAAAACATTCTGCGACATCTTTGCAGAAATTCTTGAACTTGACAATGTTTTTGCAGACGATAACTTCTTTGACCTCGGCGGAACATCGCTTACAGCAACAAGAATTGTAATCTCCGCATCAAAGAAAAATATTGAGGTTGCATACAGCGACATTTTTGCAAATCCTACTCCGCAGACTCTTGCAAAATTTGTGAGCAAGGATGATTCAGCCGAAGACGACCTTGAAAATCTTTCGGACTACGATTATACAAATATCAACAAAGTTCTTGAAAAGAATAATATTGATACATTCAAAAACGGTGAGCTTCAAAAACTCGGCAATGTTCTTCTGACAGGCTCTGCCGGCTTCCTCGGAGTACACATTCTCTACGAACTTCTTCACAAGTATAACGGCAAGGTTTACTGTATGATTCGTGACAAGAACAATAATCCTGCCGAAAACAGAATGAACTCAATCTACTATTACTACTTTGAAGAAAGTCTGAAAGAAAGATATCCCGACAGAGTTACCGTTATCAGCGGTGATGTTACAAGCCGTGAATCATTCGATAAATTTATTGACAAGGACATTAACACGGTCATCAACTGTGCCGCAAATGTTAAGCACTTCTCAAAGGGTACAGACATTGAAGATGTAAACCTTTACGGTACTCTCAATGTGCTTGACTTCTGCAAAAAGACTAATGCAAGACTTGTTCATGTGTCAACAATGAGCGTTGGCGGTATGTTTGTGGGCGAACAAGGTTCTGTTGACAAGCTCAAAGAAAATCAACTTTACTTTGGTCAGCATGAGGGTTCAAAGTACACCCTGTCAAAGTTCCTTGCGGAAAGGGCGATTCTTGAAGAGGTTTCAAAGGGCTTTAACGCAAAGATTATGCGTGTAGGCACACTCGCCGCAAGAAACAGCGACGGTGAATATCAGATTAACTTCACCACCAACACATTTATGGGCAGACTCAAATCTACGCTCCTTATCGGCAAATATCCGTATGAGGCAATGGAAATGCCGTTTGAGCTTTCTCCGATTGATTTTGTGGCAAAGGCAATTCTTCTGCTTGCACAGGCTCCGAAGGATTGCACCGTGTTCCACCCGTTCAACAACCATACTCTCATTATGGGCGACCTCTACACCGAGATGAACAAAATCGGACTTCATTCACAGGGTGCAGAGTATGAGGAATATATGATTGCACTTGACAGAGCCGAGCAGGATCCCGAAAAAGCAAAGATTCTTTCAAGTATGATTGCATATCAGAATATGGCTCACGGTCAAAAGACATTTACAGTCGGCAAGAGCAACACATACACAATGCAGGTTCTTTACAGAATGGGATTTGTGTGGCCCGTTACCTCGCTTGACTATATGAAACGATTCATCAACGCATTAAGAGGTCTTGGCTTCTTCGATTAATAATACAACATCAAGTCATAATAAAAGGCAAAACAGCGGACAATCCGAATCAATGGATTGTCCGCTGTTTTTATATTTTATAATAACGGCAAGCATAAAAAGCACCGCCCCTGCTCTGCAAAAATCAGAACAAGGACGGTAAAGTTAAATGCTTGTCAAATTATGCACTTACTGTTGAATTGATAAACAAGATTTCAATAATAATCTCTGTCTACATTTTAAATATTCAAAGTCAAAAATAAATATACTTTGGAGTAAAAGGGCGGTTTTTGGGAGTAAAAGGAACACTGCATACAATATACTGAAAATAATATAATAAATTTCAGCAACGGCAATGCCATATATTGACAATAAGGTGCAGAAACATTATAATTTACTATACAATGGGAGTGAAAAGATGTTTTTTGGGAGTGGATTTTACTTCTAAAATAAAAAGCAATCTTAATGATCGCCTTTTATTTTTCAGGTATTAGAGCCAGCCGAAAAGCCATCTGAAGATAGTATCAAACACTTTTTTCTCCCCCTTTATTCTGTTGTATGAAGCTACAATAACAAATAAAAAGAGCAAAATAAATATAGTTTGGAGCAAGATATTCTATTTTAAGAGTAAGAGGGTGAAAATGTGCTTGCAGCTTTATGTGACGATGATAAGTTCATAACCGAAAAGCTAAAAAACCTGCTTTTGACATATGCAAAAGAAAATCGTATAATTATAGAAATTGATGAATTTCAGAGCGGAGAGAGGCTTTTAAATTCAGAAATAGATTACGACATAATTGTGCTTGATTATCAGCTAGGCAATACGGACGGTCTGACTGTTGCAAAAGAGCTTAGAAAGCGAAATGTACTTTCGTGCATAATTTTCCTGACATCATATCCTCACTTTATGATTGACGCATTTGAAGTAAACACATTCAGGTTTCTTTTAAAGCCGATTGACAAATCAAAATTTTTTAAGGCAATTGACGATTATGTAAAAATTATAGATGCTAATTATCCTATAACCATTATTCAAAATAAAGAATTGAAAAAAATAAATTCGAATGAAATCTGCTTTATTGAGGCTGACGGAAAGTATTCAAATATTCATTTGTCCGATAAGATTATGCACTGCTCAAAAACTCTTTCAGGGGTTACAAAGCTGCTGCCTGCATACTGTTTCGTAAAAACTCACCGCTCTTATGTGGTAAATCTTCACTATGTAAAATCGTATTCCTCCGACACGGTATATCTGAGCAACGGAGAGGCGGCTTATCTCAGTAAAAATTATCAAAAATCCTTTCGGACATCATATATGAATTTTCTTGAAAAAAATTATGTGAGGTTATAATTTATGCTATTTTACAGCTATGCGGAGTTTGTAATAGGGCTTGTGGCAATTTTCTATTTTACTTCAAAAATATTTTCCATTACCAAGTACAAACTGTATTTTGCCCTGTCATTGATTTTTATAATTTCAACGGCATCGTTTGCTTGCTTTATAAAAAGCGACCAACGGTATGTGATTCTGCCGGTTTTGCATTTTGTTGCATTGACATTTCTTCCGATTTCACTTGGATACAATAAAAAAATGATGTTGCTGTTCTCTTCGCTCTTCTTTTCGGGATTAACATTTTTTATATCCGAAATCTATCAATTGTTGTGTTCAATCTATTCAACCGAATTTGCGAGCAGCACCAGTGTGTTTTTTAATCTGATTTCAAATCTTATTGTTTTGGGAATATTCGTACTGCTGTCAAGTCCGCTGAAAATCAAGACCAAGCTTGTGGTTGAGTCAATCACCAAACCGACAATAATTATGATATTGATTTTCCTTTATCTCGGCGGAAGTATGGCGACCTTCGGGGCATATTACATAATTCCGTCATCGGATTGCAGAACAGCTGCACTTAAAATTTTGACAATGATTGTGTCGATTGTATTCTCGTTTTCAATACCTATTCTTTTGTACAATCAGATTAAAAAGAGCCAATATATGCACGAAAACGACATCTACGAAAGACAGCTTAACGCGCAGATAAATTACTACAAGAGCATCACGACTTCGGGTTATGAACTGCGAAAAATCAGACACGATTACAATGACCTGTCAATCGGGTTAAAGTCGCTGATAAGCAATCAAAAGTACGACGAGGTTCTCCCTCTTCTGCAAAAGTATGACAGCGAGATAATCGGTTCATTTCAAATTTTGTACAACACAGGCAACGACCTTACGGATGCGATTTTAAGCGACAAGCAGAAAAATGCAGGCGACAATATCAAAATAGAATTTGAGGGGTCACTTGCAAATGTTCCTGCCGACAACATTGAAATCTGCGTGCTGTTTAACAATATGATTGACATTGCGTTTGAAAATGTTAAGGAATTTTGCGGTAACAGCAAACAGATTGTCACCTTAAAAGCCGAAACAAGGGCAGGATTTCTGTTTTGCTGTGTAAGTTTTCCGATAAAAGGTGAAATAAAAAAGGCACAGAACAATGTTCTGTACCACAGCTTTGCGTATAAAACTTTGAAAAATCTTGCCGAAAAAAACGGCGGTAAAATCGAAACAAGCCTGTCAAAAAACAGGCTTGCGATAACCACAGGTTGGGCAATAAATAATATTAGTTAATTCTTTTTAAGCACAAACATTTTTGATATATCAGTCTTTTCGTTTTTGAGAAAACTGATTTTTTTATCTATGCCTCCGGCATAGCCTGTAAGATTCCCGTTTGTTCCCACAACACGGTGACACGGCACGATTATCAACACGGGATTGTGTCCCACAGCACCGCCGACCGCCTGTGCGGACATCTTGGCAATACCACTCTGTTTTGCCATAATTCTCGCAATTTCACCGTAGGTCATAACAGAGCCGTAGGGAATTGTCAGGAGAATATCCCATACAGCCTTGCGAAACTTTGAACCGTTAAGCGACAGCTTGGGCATAAAATCGGGTTCGTTGCCCGAAAAATATATGTCAAGCCACTTTTTTGTCTGTTCAAAAACAGGCAGACTTTTATCCTCGGTTTCACCTTTTACAGTTGACGCAAAATACTTTTGTCCGTCAAACCACAAACCGCAAAGACTCTCACCGTCAGACGCCATGGTTATACCGCCAATCGGAGAATTGTAATAATCGGTAAAAATCATAAGCTAACCCCACCCAATTGTACATCAAAATTGAGATTGTTATGCAGACTGACAAAACAAAGAAGTCTACCATCTGTTCAGACAGCGCTTTGCTCCCTTTTTTCCGCCACCGGCGGCGGTCGTAAGGCTACACCTTCGAGCCCCTTATTTGTCAAAAAATTCTGTAAAATAAAAAAATCAGCACATCAACCGTACTGACTTAATGGAGCGGATGACGGGGATTGTTTGATGCAAAAATTTCTGCCCCGCCAACTGCTTGCGGTGCGTAACCCTAACCCTCATCAACGCTCTTAATTTTAAGGTTTACCGTCTGAAATACAGTCACAATGCGTTGCACATAAATGTGCTTCCTTTTGCTCCTTATTTCAGACAGCGCTTTGCTCCCTTTTTTCCGCCACCGGCGGCGGTCGCAAGGCTACACCTTCGAGCCCCTTGTTTGTCAAAAAATTCTGTAAAATAAAAAAGTACCTGCGTTACAGATACTTTTGACTTGGAGCGGATGACGGGGCTCGAACCCGCTACCTCCACCTTGGCAAGGTGGCGCTCTACCAGATGAGCTACATCCGCATATAATGGTGGGAACAACAGGGCTCGAACCTGTGACCCTCTGCTTGTAAGGCAGATGCTCTCCCAGCTGAGCTATGCTCCCACATTTTTATAATCGGAAAGCACTCCTGTTAAGAAGTGCTTTCCGTTTTGGAGGCGACACCCGGATTTGAACCGGGGCGTCAGAGTTTTGCAGACTCGTGCCTTACCACTTGGCTATGTCGCCGAACACTGAGCAATATCACTCAACAGGCATTATTTTATCACAGTAAAATCTATTTGTCAATACTGAATTTACATTTTAATAACAAAAATTAACGAAAAATTATCACATTGATATTTTATGCGTTAAAGCAAAAAAGTGACACAGCATTTTCTTTTTCAGTTTTGCACAAAACCCAAAGTCCTCAAAAAGACGGACTCTCTGAGGACTCGGGATTTTTGGGGTTATCATACTTTTTTCAAAAAAGAGAAGAAAACAATACAAGTACTATTCGCCCGACTTTTCAAATGCCGAGAGAATAAGCTTTACACCGTAAACTGCAAGGAGAACACCTATTATAAAGCCGATTGTTTGTGCGGCAAATACAAGGTGGAAAAATCCGTAGATACCGCCGATTATGACAAGTATACCGCAGAACAGCGGAATAAGCCATGCACCCGAAGATGCTGCGTTCTTAACCTTAAACGACATTGCAACGGACGAGATACCATCCACTACAAGCCAGCCTGAGAAAATGCAGAGAATGATAACATCAAACATAAGTCTTATGCCCGGCATAAACATAGCAAGAATTGAAATTACTGCCGCTGCAATGCCGACAACAAGACCGAGTGTTCCCATTATTGCTTCACTCTGTTCAGCCTTTGCCTTTTTGCGTTTTGCAAAGTAGTCAATCACGGAGCATATTCCCCATACTCCGAGAAGAATTGTCACTATCCAACCGGTATTAAGGAAGGTAAGTCCCGGATAGAACATACAATAAATCGCACCGATTATCGACAATATGCCGAAAATACAATTAAATACTTTCATAGTCACCTCATACTTTAGTTAGGGTTCAATAATATTGAAATACAGCGGGAATTCGGCAACGCTTGATGTAAGGGTTTTGATGATGTCACTGTTGCCCTCAACCTTTTCAATGCCGGCGTCCATAAGTTTCTGATTGTTCTGTGCAATGCCGAGAATACCTGCGCTCTTGGTTTTGATTGTTGCGTCAGCCTTATCGCTCCACTTTTCCTGTGAATAGATAAGCACACCGTGATTTATGCGAAGAAGATATTTTGCGTTTTTATCGGTCACTTCAAGATTGATTACAAGGTTCTGATCTTCAAGCTTCTTTTCGTCAAGACAGATTCCGAGATAATCCAACATTGTTTCGGTACTCATACCGAGAGCTGTTGCACCTGAACCTTCGGAATTCGGATAATTTTTTGTACCGTTACGAAGCTCATAAGCACCTGTAAGATAAGCGTTTCTCCATGCACCGCTTTCGGCCTGATAGCCGAGCTGTTCGAGTGCGTCTGCGCAAAGATAGCGGGCGTCTTTATTTTCGGGATCTGCATATACAAGTGTGTTTGTAATCTGTGCAACCCACTGATACTCTCCCTTGTCAAAGTCTTTTTTAGCCATTTCAAGAACCTTGTCTGTGTCGCCGAGATACTCTACAAGCTTCTTTGAATATTCTGTCGGTTCAAGCTCATCAAGATGTATCGGGTTTTCGTCATACCAACCCATATATTTCTGATAAACTGCTTTTACATTATGCTTGAGAGTTCCGTAATACTGGCGGGTGTACCAAACCTTGTTGAGTTCATCGGGGAGTTCAATCATGTTGGCAATTTCGGTTGATGTATAGCCCTGATTGATGTACATAAGTGTCTGTGAGAATATGTACTTATAGACAGAGGCTGTGTTTGCCATGTAGTCATTGATTACATCGTTGCCCCAATGAGGCCAGTTGTGCGCCTGGAAAACTACTTCGGCTTTGTCTCCGAAAAGCTCCTTTGCCTCCATAATGTACTGCGCCCACGCATTGCCGTCACGAACCTCTGCGCCACGGAGCGTATAGAGATTGTGCATTGTGCCGGAGCAGTTTTCTGCCATCCACAACGCCTTGTATTTTGGAATATAGGTATTCATCTCGGCAGGCGATTCTGTGTTGGGAGTAAGCTGGAACACCATTTCAACACCGTCAACCTTGATGGTTTCGGTAGCTTTCTTCACCTCATAAGACGGTGAAATGTATGTTGTTGTGCCGCTTGAAGGGGTAAGACCGATACCTACCGACAAACTGCCCTTACCGCCCTTATCAAGCAATGATCCGTACTGAAAGTTGGTTCTGCGTTTCATTGCGTTTCCTGCAAAAACATTTTCTTCCATAACAGCCTTTTCGTAGCCTTCGGGAACGATAATGAGCGTTTTGCCGGACTTAATCTGCTCGTCAAGCGGAAGTGATGAATCGGCAACATCCTTTTCGTCAATAAGTCCGCCGATACCGCCGTAGTGGTCAATGTGAGCGTGGCTTACAACAACAGCGGCAATATGCGCCTTGCCGAACTTTGATTCAAGAAGTTCAAGCGCCGCCTTTGCAGTTTCGGAGCTTGTTGTACAGTCAAAAACAATCCAGCCGTTGTCGCTCTTTACAAAGGTTACATTCGCAACATCATAACCTCTTACCTGATAAACACCGTCAACAACTTCAAAAAGTCCATAAAGCGAGTTAAGCTCCGTGTTTCTCCAAAGGCTCGGGTTTGCACTGTCGGGAGTTGACGAGTTTCTGATAAAATCATATGCCGACTGACTCCATGCAACAGTTCCGTTCTCGGTTTTGATTTCGAGTGTGTCAGGGGCAGTTATAAAGCCCTTTTTTGCAAATTCCTTTTCCTGTTCATCGGAAAAGTCAAGGGTCTTATACACCTGTGCGTTTTCGTCAGCCGTATATTTTGACGCGTCCTTTACATCGCTGTTGAATTTTGCGGATGTACTGCTGTCGCTCTGCTGACATCCGCAAAGTGCAGACGAGGCAATCAATGTTGCCGCCAAAGCAAGGCAAAGCCCTGTTTTCTTTTTGTTAATCATAGAATATTTCCTCCGTTTTTTAGCCGTTCATGATTTTTTGTTTAAGCTGAATTATAATAAATAATTGTCATTTAGTCCATACATTTGGCACAAAGTGAAAATTTTTGGCACGAAATGCAAATTAAAGTCACTATTTGCGATATTATGTGATACAATAAGAGTGATAATTATGCAGGAGGTACGGTATGAGGATTGCAATAGTTGATGATTGCGAAAATGAGCGAAATGAACTTTGCAAAAGACTTTCTCAAAGCTCATTTTCAAGGTCATATGATATTGGAATTTGCGGATACGGTAACGGAACGGATTTTCTGAATGAGGCAATGCAGAACAGATTTGACCTTGTTTTTATGGATATATATATGGAAAAGGAAAACGGAATTGATGCCGCCCAAAAGCTGAGAGAGTTTGACAGGGACTGTCTTCTTGTCTTTACCACCACATCAACCGACCATGCGCTTGATGGGTTTAGGGTTCGGGCATTGCATTATCTTGTAAAGCCGTACAGCGATGAAGAGCTTGATATGTTGCTTGACGAGATTTCGCAGAAAATTTCCGTTGAAGAAAAATACGTTGAAATTCCCTCCGCAAACGGCTCTTTGCGTGTAAAGCTTTGCGACATTTTGTATGCCGAGCATTTTAAGCACTGCATACATATTCATTGTACGGACAAATCCGAAAAGTCTGTGCGCAGTACATTTGCCGAATTTGTAAGGCTGTTTGATGACGGGGATAATTTCTTTGTGTGCAATCGAGGAATCATATTAAATCTTGAACACATCAGGGATATGAACGGCAATGAATTTGTTCTTGACAACGGTGAAAGAATCTCCATAAGTCGAAGTCTTGTAAAAAACGCAAAAAGCACCTTTGGCGAATATATTTTTGGCAGGAGGGATTTGCATTGACAAATGTTTTCTGTCCGATGATTGAACTCGGCGCAATAATACCGGGGACTGTTCTTGCATATTTCCCGATAAAAAAACATCTCAAGATATCAAGGCTCAGGCTGTTTCCAATATTGATTTCATCGCTTATATGCCTTTGCGCATTGTGCGGTTTTGTTTGTTACAGTCTTAAGCTTAAATCATTTGTGTTTGCAATACCGATAGTGCTTGCTCTTTCGGCAGCATACTGTTGTTCACTCAAAACATCCGTGTGGAAATCGGCGAGTGTGTTACTTGCTGTATGCGGAGTGTTTGCCTGCATTGCGAGCATTACACGGGCGGTTGATTCGATAACATTTCCGCAGAACACAACGCCGTGGTTTGAAATTAAATCGGCTGTGCTGTTCAATATTCTATGCTGGATGTTTGTAATTCTTGCATGGTATCCTGCAACACACGGTGTGAGTGAACTGCTCGATGATGAAAACATTGCCCAGACATGGTATGTATTCTGGATTTTACCGATAATATTCATCTTGCTCAACTTTTTTATAATTCCATGGAATCCTAACATTCTCCATACAGGAAGAATTATGCAGGGTTACATTGTTATCAGCGTATCACTTCTTGTGCTGTTGCTTATTTTCTATGCGCTGTTGTATTTTATAGCAAAAAGCCTGAACCGCAATAACAAGCTTGCTCAGGAAAATCAATTTTTAAATATGCAGAGGGCGCAGTATGACGCATTAAAAGGCGCTATTGAAGAAACCCGTCAGGCACGGCATGATATGCGACATCACTTTGCCGTACTTAATGCTCTTGCCGAGCAAAAGAACTGGGAAGAACTTGAAAAATACCTTTCGTCAGCGTCGCAGAATATTCCCGACACAGAGCTTGTACTCTGTAAAAACCACGCTGTTAATGCGATTATCGGGCATTATTATTCAAAATGCAAGGGCAACGGTATTCCGCTCAAACTTAAAATTGACATTCCCGAAAACTTGACAGTTTCGGAATCCGATATCTGCCTTGTAATCGCAAACTTGCTTGAAAATGCATTTGAGGCGAGCATGAAGCTTGACAGAAATAAACGGCGGATAAGTATGTATGCTCATCCTCATTCGGACAGCATTATTCTTGTTTCCGTGGAGAATGCTTTCAACGGCGATATTACCGAAAAAAACGGTATTTTCGGCTCATCAAAGCGAAACGGTGACGGAATCGGAACTCAGTCGGTATGCAGAATTGCCGAAAAAGACGGCGGTTATTGCAGATTTTCTCACGAAAACGGAATTTTTAAGGCGGATGTTATGTTACACAGTCAAAACTGAATTTAAACATTATTAAAGGGAAGAAACCATTTCGGCTTCTTCCCTATTTTTTTATTCCGTAATTTTATTTTCTTTTAGCGAATATTTTGTCACCGTGTTCCAATCTCGGCGGATTGAAATATCAGCGGTAAGGTTTGTGTTGTCATAAACAATCGACCATTGAGTATTGCTTGTTATGTCGTTCGGATTCGGTGCTTGAGATGCCGAAACAAGAGCCTCCCACGCTGTTTCTTTTGTATAGCTATTATTCTTTTCGAGAATATTGATCATCTTATCATACCGCTCTCTGCCGTGACCGTAAACTCCGTTTTTCTGATAAGGCTTTACAAAATTTTTGTACATCACAAAAAAGTTTGTAACGGCAGGCGATTTTGTAACAACAAGCTTTCGGTCATCGCTGTTGCAATCGTACTCAATAACACGACCGTCACCGCTTGCGTCGGTAACATAAAAGTGATAATCTCTTCCGCTTGAGGCGAACATATCGTATTTTTCAAAAAGTGTAACCGCCTCTTCGGTTGACGAAGCTCTGTCAAGTATAAGACGGATTGCAAGCGTTGTGGCGATAACGGGCTTTCCGCTTTGCTGACGGACGGGCTTGCTGTCAAGTGTGAGAACTGCAATTGACACGCCCTTTTCATTGATTCCGTCAAGGCTGATAAACGGTGAGAGCAAGGTTGCAAGCCTTGTTTCATCACTCAACTCGGGGTTGTTTGCACCTACATTATCAAGTGCCGCAAACGCAACCGACCTGTAGCCGTCCTTTGGCGAACAATATACAAGCATTGACGAGGTGTCGTTCTTAAAATCATAGTTTCGCCCCATCATTACGCTGTCGGGATTTTTCATTGTAAAGGCACTGCACCCGAAATTCGGCATTATAAGATTGACGGGATAATCGGGCAGAACCTCCTGCACAATTGCACCGAGAGCCGACTCATCATCAAAAATTCCTCTGTCAATGATTTTATCAATGCTGTAATCGTAGCATATATCCATTTTATAAAGGTTAAAATCGCTGTAATCGGTCAGCTTTTTAACAGAATCAAGCGTATGCTTTCTTGCGTCAATCATAATGTATTCTCCTTAAAACGGGGTGTTTTCAACGCAATAATAGCATAATATTTTTATTTTTTCAACAATTTTGAGTCAATTCGCAATAATTTTTTCATAAGAAAAATCGGAAAGACAGAATTTTTGATTTCTGTCCTTCCGACCTGTATTTTACATATTGAATTTTAAATTATTTGAGAAGATTATTGTCTGTAAAATAATCGATTCTCATAGAATGACGGACATCCTCAAGTGTTTTTGCGGCAGTTTCCTTTGCAACCTTACTGCCCTCTTTGAGAATATCGAGAACATCGGGAAGATGATTTTCCCATTCTTTTCTGCGTTCACGAATAGGACGAAGCTCCTCCTGCATAACATTGTTAAGGAATTTCTTAACCTTGACATCACCGAGTCCGCCACGCTGATAATGAGCCTTGAGTTCGTCAAGACAGCTGTAATCATTCCAAAATTCCGCAAAATACTCGTCACGGCAGAATGCGTCAAGATAGATAAACACGGGGTTGCCCTCAACCTTGCCGGGATCCTCAACACGAAGATGATTCGGGTCGGTAAACATTGACATAACCTTTTTCTTGATATCCTCGGGTTCTTCTGCAAGATAAATGCAGTTGCCGAGGGATTTGCTCATCTTTGCCTTGCCGTCAATACCGGGCAGTCGCAGACAAGCCTTGTTGCTCGGAAGAATAATCTGCGGTTCCGTAAGAGTTTCGCCGTAAACGGAATTGAACTTGTGAACAATCTCCTTGCATTGTTCAAGCATCGGAAGCTGATCCTCGCCGACAGGAACGGCAGTTGCACGGAATGCCGTGATATCAGCCGCCTGACTGATTGGATAACAGAAAAATCCCACAGGAATGCTTGCCTCAAAATTACGCATCTGAATTTCCGCCTTAACGGTGGGATTACGCTGAACACGAGACACGGTTACGAGGTTCATATAATAGAAAGTAAGCTCTGTAAGCTCGGGAATCATTGACTGAACAAAAATTGTTGACTTGTTCGGATCTATTCCGCAGGCAAGGTAGTCGAGCGCAACCTGCAAAATATTCTGTCTTACCTTTTCGGGATGCTCGGCATTGTCGGTAAGAGCCTGAGCGTCTGCAATCATAAGGTATATATCATCATATTCGCCCGAATTCTGGAGCTTTACTCACTCCTTGAGCGAACCTGCATAGTGACCGACATGAAGTCTGCCCGTAGGACGGTCACCTGTTAAAATTACTTTTTTCATAGGTTTCTCCTTTGTTTACCTTGATTCAAAGGCAAAATTCTTTTCTATGATTATATCACCATAAACAACAGCCGTCAACATTTGTAAAAAAGCTAAAAAGAAAAATATTCCATAATAATTCCCATATATTTTATGCTACAAAATTCGACAGAATGTTGCATAAGACACACGCAAAATTCATTTGACCGTTGAATTTTTTTAAATAAAAATATAATATTTTAAAAAAACGAGGGTAAAGAGTATGGAGTACAATTATCATAAAAATGCAGGACAGCTTGCATTCATAAAATTTGTAAAAGGTCTTGTGCATCTTCTTATTCGCCCTAAGGTTGAATGGAAGGACAAGAGCCTTAAAAAGAGCCTCAAGGGCAAGCCTGTTGTGTTTGTATGCAACCACACTCACCACTTTGACGGAGTTGTGATAAGCTCTGTACTCAGCAGATACAAGCCGTATATGCTTGTTAAAAAAAGCTGGTACGACAAAAGCGGAACAGGCTCGTTTATCCGAATTTGCCGCAGTATTCCCGTTGACTTTGACACCATGGACACAAACTGGTATGCACAAAGTGAGGGTGCGGTTGAAAACGGATATTCAATGCTTATCTTCCCCGAGGGCGGAATTGCAAGAGAGGGCAAAATGCTCCCGTTCAAGCCCGGTGCGGCATTGCTTGCGGCAAAAAAAGGTCTTGACATAATCCCGATTGCATCTTTGGGTGAGTATAAAATTCTTTTTGGAAAGAGGCAGAAAATTTTAATCGGCAATCCGATAAAATCCGAATGTCCCAAAAATGTTCGCTGCTCAAAATATGCAAAAGAAATTAGTGCCGAAGCCGAAAAGCAGGTCAAAAAGCTTTATCTTGAGCTTGAAGAAAAATACGGCAAAGGCAAGGTTTATTACAAAGAAGATTTTTCTTCGGAAAATTTATAATAAAATCAAAAAAATCAAAATTTTAAGTGAGGTAATTAAAATGAACAATGCTATTGCAGATCAGATTAAGGAAATGCTCGTAGAAAACCTTAGAATTCCCGAAAACATTCTTACATACGATTCAGAACTTTTCGGTGACGAAATCGGTCTTGACTCAATCGACTCAATCGAAATCGTTGCAGGCATCGACACACTTTTCGGTATTGATATGACAGGTGCAGACCGTGAGCACTTCCAATCAATCAGAGCACTTACAGAATATGTAGAAAGCAAGCAGGGTTAATATGGCTGACAAAAAGAGATGTGTTGTCACAGGACTCGGACTTATCTGCGGCGTCGGTGACAATGTAAAGGATTGCTGGGATGCCGTAACACTCGGTCACTCCGGCATTGATGAGGTTAAGTCGGTTGACACCTCAAACTGTTATGCACACAAGGGTGCAGAGGTTGACAAGGCATCGTCAGAGCTTTCTCCCGAAAACTATGACCGTTCTTCCCTTCTCTGTATTCATGCCGCAAACGAGGCTTTTGAAGATGCAAACATTGACGCATCCGAAAAGAACATCGGTGTTATTCTTGGCAGTTGTGTAGGCGGTGCGGCAAGCATTGACAAATATTACACAGATGAAATCAAGGGTGACGGCGGTAAAAAAGAAGATATTTTCAAAATGGGTGCTTCGGCAATTGCCAACAATGTTTCCGCTCATTTCGGACTTGAGGGCATTACCGCAAACATCGTCAACGCTTGTGCGGCAGGCACAATGAGCATCGGCTATGCCTGTGACCTTATCCGTGAGGGCAAGGGTGATGTGTTCATCGCAGGCGGTTCGGACAGCTTTTCTTCACTTGCATTCAGCGGTTTCCACGCTCTCCATGCGCTTGACGAAAACGCCTGTTCCCCGTTCAATCACAGCACAGGTATCACGCTCGGCGAGGGTTCGGGTATTCTTGTAATCGAAAGCTACGAACACGCTGTTGAACGAGGTGCAAAGATTTACTGTGAAATTCTCGGTTCGGGTGTAAGCAGTGACGCTTACCACATTACCGCTCCCCGTCCCGACGGTGAAGGTCAGATGAGTGCAATCAGAAGGGCTGTTGAAAGCTCTGCTCTTAGTTTTGACGATATCGACTACATAAACGCACACGGAACGGGTACTGCCAAAAATGACGAGGCTGAATTTCTTTCACTTCACACACTTTTTGACGGCAACAACCACCTTTCTGTCAGCTCAACAAAATCTATGACAGGTCATTGTCTCGGTGCGGCTGGCTCAATTGAGGCTGTATTTTCCGTAAAAGCAATAAAAGAAAACCTCGTTCCTCCTACAATCGGCTACTCCGATGAAGATTTGAAGGTGCTTTCCGAAAAGGCGGGCAACATTGACTTTATTCCGAATAAGAGCCATACAAAAGATGTTCACTATGCAATGTCAAACTCATTTGCATTCGGCGGCAACAACGCAAGCATCATTTTCTCGGACAACGAGCATGATATTCCCGACAACAGTAAAAATGAAAAAATTTACATTACGGGCATTTCAAAGCTTACAGGCACAAGGACTGACGAACACAGCCTTAACTGCAATCTTACCTCCGAAGATTATGACAAACACGGAATCAAGGTTGCATTTTACAGAAAGCTTGACCGTTTCAGCCAGCTCCAGCTTTTGAGCGGTATGGACGCACTTGCAGACGCTGACATTAAAATTGACAAGGACAACGAATATAAAACAGGTATTGTAATCGGCACGGCTGACGGCCCTATGACCGAAATTGTTGATTTCCAGAAAAAGGCAATCACAAGAGGTACCGAAAAGGGCAGTGCTTTTTCATTCCCGAATACGGTTTACAATGCCGCAGGCGGTTATCTGAGCATTTTCTCAGGTATCAAGGGCTACAACGCAACTGTTGCAAACGGCAATCAGGCAGGACTGCAGAGTATTTGCTATGCCGCTGATATTCTTGCAGACGGCAACGAAAGCGTTATGCTTGCCGCAGGTACCGATGAAAATACAAAGACAAACCTTGAACTCTATACAAAGGCCGAATTGCTTGAAAAACCGCTCGGTGAGGGCTCTGTAACTCTCGTTCTTGAAACAGAGGAAAGTGCAAACGGCAGAAATGCACGCAAGTATGCAGAAATTAAGGGTTATGCACAGGCTCACCGCCCTGTATCGTATGACAACTCAGAGGTTGACAGCAAGGCTGTTGTTGAGGTTATCGAAAAGGCTTGTGTGAATGCCGGCATTGAGGCAGACAATATCGACTTTGTATGCTGTGATGACAGGAAGATTATCAAGACGCTTATGCCATGCTATGATGTATCGCAGGAAATCGGCAATGCAAGAGCCGCAGCAAGCGCAATGACAGCGGCATATGCGGCTGAGCTTCTTTCTGACAGCGAAAAAAATTACGAATACGGACTTGCTCTTTCAATGGGTGCGGGCGGAACATACTCTGCCGTAATCCTGAAGAAAGCGTAAAAATCGGAGGTAAATATGAGCAAAACCGCTCTTGTAACAGGTTCATCAAGGGGCATTGGCAAGGCTTGCGCTTTAAAGCTTGCAGAGCTTGGATATGACATTGCCGTGAACTGCAATTCAAATTTAGAAATGGCTCAAAAGGCTGTTGACGAAATTACAGCACTCGGCAGAAAAGCCGTTGCCTACAAGGCAAACACGGCAGATATTGACGAAGTAAAGGATATGTTCCGCAGTATTCAGCAGGACTTCGGCGGAATTGATGTGCTTGTCAACAACGCAGGTGTGGTTGACGACGCTTACCTTTTGATGATTAAAGACGAGTCGCTTGAAAGAAGTCTTGACATTAATATCAAAGGATATTTCAATTGTGCAAGACAGGCATCGCTTAAAATGCTCCGCAAAAAGAGCGGAATCATCATCAACATTTCTTCCGTAAGCTCTGTTCTTGCAGTTGAAGGTCAGTCGGTTTACAGTGCAACAAAGGGTGCGGTAAACGCTATGACACACACGCTTGCAAAGGAACTTGCAAAGTACGGAATCAGAGTAAACGCAGTTGCACCCGGTTTTATCGAAACCGAAATGATGAACGGCATTCCCGAAGAATTGCAGAAAAAGTATCTTGAGGCTATTCCCGAAAAGAGATTCGGCACAGTTCAGGATGTCGCAAATGTAGTTGGACAGCTTTGCAGTGACGATTTTTCATATATGACAGGTCAGGTGCTTGTGCTTGACGGAGGACTCAGCTTATGATGAATCTGCTTGAAATTAATCAGAGAATAAAACAAAGACCACCCTTTCAGATGATTGAGAGGGTGACCGAGCTTGAGCCGAATGTTTCGGCAACAGGTATAAAAAATGTGTCGGTGAACGAGCCGTATTTTGCAGGCCATTTTCCCGACACACCGATTATGCCGGGAGTATTGCTCATTGAATCTGCGGCACAGCTTTGCAGTCTTGTATTTGCTCCCGAAAGCGTTGAGGAGGACAAGTTATATGTTCTTCTCAAGGTTAAGGATTTCAAAATGCTCCGCCCCGTTATTCCGGGTGACACGCTTATTATCAGCGTAAATGTTACAATGTCAACAAAGTCGGCATTTGAATTTGCGTGTGTCATCAAGGTTGACGGTGAAGTGAGGGCAAAAGGAAGTCTTTTGTTTACCACAATGGATAAAAATTCGGTTTACAAGCCGTCACAGGAGTGATTATGAAGGTTCTCGTATTAAACGGTAGTCCAAAGGGCGAAAAAAGCAATACTCTCAACATTACAAAAGCATTTCTTGACGGCTTTTCAGCAGATACGGAAGTTGAATATATCACAGTTAAAAAGGAAACAATCAAGCCGTGTATGGGTTGCTTTTCGTGTTGGAGCAGAACACCCGGCAAATGTGTTATAAAGGACGATATGCAGAAAATCTACGAAAAAATTAATTCTGCCGATATTATCATTGAGAGCTTTCCGCTCTACTTTTTCGGTATGCCGTCACAGATGAAAGCATTAACCGACAGATGTCTGCCGTATATGCTCCCCTATTCGGGAAATGTTGCCGAGGACAAAGAAGCCTCTTTCCATGAACTGCGTGATGAAACAATGCACGAAAAGAGGCTTTTGGTTATTACAACTTGCGGATATGTGAGCGCCGAACCGATGTATCCAGCACTTACAAAACAGCTTGATTTGATTTGCGGTAACGGCAATTACACAATGATAAAATGCCCCGAGGGCGAGCTTTTTATTGCAGAAAAAGCTGAAAGGCAGAGAAAGGCATACCTTGATTCAATCACGGAGGCAGGCAGGGAATTCTGCGAAAACCGCTGCCTTTGCGATGAAACAATGAAAAAAATTTCAAAGCCTATTCTCTCCCCCAAAGGATTCGAGGCTATTACTAAGGCTCATTGGAAAATGAGTTAATCAGCTTTTCGGGCGAACATATTCGGACAATGCTCCGAGAACGAACTCGTTGACAGCGTCTGCAAGCTTTTCGGAGCTTTCTGCACAGCCGTCATTGAACCAACGGACATAAACCGAGATGAATCCCGAAACGACAAATTCAACAAGGTATTTGAGTTTAGTTTCATTTTTAAAATTAAGCACAGGTCTTATTGAAACCTCGATAAATCTTTTCAAAAGCTCAACAGAGCGGCCCGAGCCGAACACCTCGGGAGAATTTTTCAGAATTTTATTTATCTGTTCTTTATTTTCAACAATAGAAAGGCCGATAAAATTCAGCTGATTTACAAGATTGTTGCCGTCACGGTCGGATTTTTTCGCATGGCTGATAACATCGTTGATCATATCGTAATTGATATCATCGACAACATCCTGAACCGTGTTGTAGTGACGGTAAAAGGTTTTGCGGTTAATCATCGCCTTTTCTGCAAGCTCAGTCACCGTGATTTTGGAAACATTTTTTTCGGCAAGCAAATCAATCAGCGAATTTTTTATATTGGTTCTTGTTTTTACAATGCGAAGGTCAGTCACATTAGCGTCCATACTATCACCCCATAAAACAGTTTGATTATAGCACCAAAAATTTTTTGAGTCAACGGAGGTCCTTATGACAGGTCTGATAATTGAAGGCGGAGCAAGGCGAGGAATTTTTACCGCCGGTATAACCGACTGTCTGCTTGAAAACAAAATACACTTTGACTATGTTGCAGGAGTTTCAGCGGGAGCTGAAGTCGCTCTTGATTTTACCGCAAAACAGGAAGGTCGTTCCCGCAGGGTTATTATGCCCCACAGAACAGGTGATTTTTCGGTTCTCGGTTTTCTTTCAATGGATCTTGACAATATGATTTACAGATTTCCTTATCAGGACTATCCGTTCGATTTTGATACATTTTTTGCGTCAGATACAAACTGCGAATTTGTGGCAACCGACTGCGTAACAGGCAAGGCAAAATATTTTTCCGAGAACAAAAGCGAACAGCGATTGCTTGACTCCGTAAGAGCGTCCTGCACAGTTCCTATTCTCTATCAGATAAGCGAATTTGAGGGCGGAAAGTATGTTGACGGCAGTATTGCCGACGCTGTTCCCTTTGACCGTGCGTTTGAACAGGGCTGTTCCCGTGTGCTTGTGCTTTTGACAAAGCCCGAAAATGAGCCTTGCACGGACTATCGCAAGTTTGAATTTTTAATCAACAAAAAATACAAGGACTATCCGAACCTCATCAACGCTCTTATGACGAGATTTGACCGCTATAATGAGCAATGCACAAGAATGAAACAGCTTGAGGAGGACGGCAGACTTATGGTACTCCGCCCGTCACACAAGTATGTAAAATCATTTGAAATGAACACGGATGTGCTTGACGAGGCATATAACGCCGGCAAAAATCTTGCAAAAGAAAGGCTTGCCGAAATTGAAGATTTCCTCAATGTTCTCGAAAAGACATAATCAAAACAACAAGTTACATTAATATATCTTCCCAAAAAGCAAGGTGCAATTTCGTGCCTTGCTTTCTTTTTATATGTAATTTCAACAAGTAAAAAGTGTTCAATATGTGACTTATTCCAATTAAATAACAATAGTATTGTATAATGTCAAAAAATATGGTATATTCAGCATATATTTTAAAACACGGAGATTTATATGAAGAAGCAACTAATGATTTTTGACTTTGTGTGTTTTGGAATCGGAGCAATTTTTTTGACTTTTGTCGCCATACTTCAAAATTGCGGTATAAACATTACCAATGGAAGTGTAATCGGAATTGTCATAACAGTGCTTTTGTTTATTCTGATATTACTTAGCACAGCTAATGTATTCGGTTTTGACTGTACCGTTTCAAACATAACTTTTTTAAGACCATTATTATTGATCATTGCGTTATACATCTTTTATTGTATGCCGTTTATGGGCTTTTTCGGGAAGTCGGGAAATGTGTGGAACAATATAATGATTGCATTCTTAGGTATTATGGCATCAAGATTTTTCTTTTATATTTCAAAATCAGCAATGGCTGAAAAAATGGTAAAATCATCCTTTGTTTACACTGAAGGTGCTGAAATGTTTTCAAAAGCAGAATTGTTCTTTAAATACTTTTCGTTTTTTATCGTTGTAATTACCGTAGCAATAATAATACTTAACATGACCACAAATGATATAGATATAACAAAAATATTTTTCTGACAAACACGGAGCAGAAATTAAAATCTGCTCCGTTAATTTTTTATTTCAAAAAACAATTCAATTGACAACCAAATCATTATGCAGTATGATTGTATTGACAGATAAACTTGGCTTTAGGTCAAGAGCTTTTAGAATGTTTCGGAGTGATTTTATGTACACAATCGGTCAGGTATCTCAGATGTGCGGTATTCCTGTTTCAACCCTGCGTTACTACGACAAAGAGGGACTTTTTCCGCATATGGAGAGGGTGTCGGGTATCCGCAGATTTTCCGACAGAGAGCTTGAAACACTCCGCATAATTGACTGTCTCAAAAAATCGGGACTTGAAATCAGGGAAATAAGAAAATTTATGCAATGGTGCGCCGAGGGCAGTTCGTCCTATCCGCAAAGGCGAGAGCTTTTTGAAAATCAGAAAAAAACCGTAGAAAAGGAAATTGAGCATCTTCAAAAGACGCTTGATATGCTCCGCTTTAAGTGCTGGTACTACGATACTGCCATTGCTGACGGCAACGAGGACAGAATCAATGAAATGCTCCCGAACAATCTTCCCGAGGATATTCAAAAGCTGTATGACCATGCCCACAGCGATGACGAAGATTAATTTTGATAATTTGTAAATTCACAGAATTTCGCTCTCCAAACGGAGGGCGTTTTATTTTGTGCTATTTTATTTTGTCCCGAAATATTTTATGTAGCTTTCAATGTTGCAGTTGATTTCTTCAAAAATTTTTCGCACCCCGTCAATTCTTAAATTTTCATGATAAACCTTTGCTCTGCCCTCTCTGTCAATTTCAATCAGCAAAATATTCTCACCGTCAACCTCAGCATAAACATTGCACGATAACTCCGGATATTTCACCTAACCACCTCGGTAATTTATATGAGGATACATTATGTAATTTAACTTGTAATCGCTTTTGCGATGTGTTATACTCGGGTTAGAAACTGAAAGAGGCAGAGTTATGGTAAGAGAAATTGTACATGATCCTATGTTTTTACAGAGAAAGTCGGAGGACGCAACACAGGCAGATTTGCAGACGGCACAGGATTTGCTTGACACACTCAGGGCAAATTTTGACCGTTGTGTGGGCATGGCAGCTAACATGATAGGCGTTGCAAAAAAGATAATCGCAGTCAATGACAACGGAAAATATCTTGTTATGTTCAATCCCGAAATCATTAGCAAATTCGGTGAATTTGAAACCGAGGAGGGCTGTCTTTCGCTTGACGGCGAACGCAAAACAGTTCGTTACAAAACGATAAAAGTAAAATATTTCAACGAAAATTTCAAGCAGATAAAACGCAGTTTTTCAGACTTTACCGCACAGATTATTCAACATGAAATTGACCATTGCAACGGGATTCTGATTTAAAGTTAATACAAATCCTTCTCTCCCCGACAGTCACACGGTACAATGTGTGGCTGTCGGGTTTTATTTTGCACATTTATTTTGTACAAAAGTTTTACTGTAATTTATTCATTGCAACTAATTTCACCGTCAATCTGAACCTTTTTTGGATTATTGTTTTGTAAAAATCGCACGAAATTGCATGGCAGATTATTTTGCAATTGCAGTTTGAATTATATTGTGCTATAATATTAATACAATAGAAACACACGAAAATTTTAATTAATCAAAAGGCGGTGAGATTATGAAAAGCAATAAAGCTCTCAAGTACACAGGAATTATACAAGGTGTACTCATTGCAACTCTGTTACTGCTTGCCATTTCGATTCAAGTGGTATTTATGTATAACACATACTATTGTGAAGATTATACTTTTGATTTTCTTAGAAATATGGGTATTGGTTATTGGGATTTACGGAATAATTCTTCAGCGTTTTTCCTCATAAATTCCATTGCGGAAACCATAGCTTATTTTTTAGGTTTGATGCGTCTTTATGTTCTTAAAATAATTTTTCAGATTATTGCCGCTGCAGCGTTAACCTTGCCTGTTATTTTAGGCTATCTGTCAATATTCCGCAAAAACATAGTTGCAAACGGATTGATTATTGCAGGATCAGCATTGACTTTGTTATCCGCATGTTGGAGTCTTTTCTCTACCCTATTTGAACTTGCCCGTGGATTTGGCGAATTTACTTTGGTTCAAGTAGTTTTAATAATTGTGATACTGATAAAAATAGGATTGATTGCCGTTTCAATACTGCGAATAAAACAGATTAAAAAATCAAATCAGTTACAGTAAATAACGAAGCGGTGATTTTATGAAAACAAATAAAATGCTTAAAGTTACAGGAATTATACAAGGTGTACTCATTGCAACTCTGTTACTGCTTGCCATTTGGATTCAAGTGACATTTTTGTATAACACATACTATTGTGAAGATTCTTCTTTTTGGGCAATCCACGGCGACTACCCGATCCTATTCATTTTCAACACTCTTTTTACAACCTTTGCATCTTTCTCAAGCTTGTCAGGAAATTATGTTTTATATGTTATTTTTGAAATTATGGATATTGCATCGTTGGTATTGCCCGTATATCTCGTTTACAAATCCATACGCAGTAAAAGCACGATGGCAAACGGATTGATTATTATATCATCTGCTGTTACTTTTATGATTATGGTTGCTTACGGAGCTTATACCCTTCTTGAAATAATTCGCGGTGCTGAAACATTCAATATTTACAGCATAATTTTCATCTTCATAATGTTGATAAAAGTTACTCTGTGCATTGTTTCACCGCTCAGAATAAGGGCAATTAACAACGCAGTCGAATAGTATTACATATAAACAAGACAGTTTACGGCTGTCTTGTTTTGTTATTTATTAAAAATCCTTCATTGTGTAACCCTTTCCCTACAAAATCTACGGGGATAGTTGCTGTGAACATTGACATATATTGCTGATTTAATATCCCAAATTTAATATTGCTAATTTGGAATTATAATGGTATAATTCGTGTAGATATTGCGGAGGTGTTGTCGTGAAAAAATTTGTATCGTTTTTGCTTGCTCTTATGATGATTTTCTGGAGCAGTACCCTTGCTTTTGCAACTAACAAAACAGACACACAAAATAGCTCCACCTCCGATGAATCGGACGGCGGTTCAATGCCTACGGATTTTGCGATAATTCTTCTGCTTATCGCTGGCGGTACGGCAGTCGCAAGCTTTAAACGCCACAGAAATGACCGTGACGATTACGATGAACCCGATGATGACACGGAAGAAGAAATTTGATTTTACATTATTAAAAACAACAAAGCCGACAGATTATGATTGCATCTGTCGGCTTGCTTAATTTTAATTAAATTATTGTTGAACCTCAAGAAGTTTTTTGTTCACTCTGTTTGTAACATCAAGATAATATGCAAGGTCAGCCGATGAAAGTTCGTCCTCATCAATTTTTGAAACCTTGTCCATATATGTGTTGTACTGACTCAAAAGTTCGGTATATTCGGAAAGCATTGTTACATCATTTGCATCATAGCTTTTCATAAAGTCAACATACTTATTCATAAACTCTTCGTACTCGTCCATCATCTCTTTGAATGAGGGAGTAACAGTATCACTGTCCGACTTTTCTTCTTTTGAACTTTCCTTTTTAGAGCTTTCTTCTTTTTTGCTTTCCTGCTTTTTGGAACTCTGCTCTTTCTTTGAAGACTCTTTATTGCTTGACTCATCATCAGGTGCATAAACACTGACATTCATAGTATTGTCGTCTTCAAATATAAGCGTAACTTTGTAACCATCCCTGTTTTTGGCCATATAACCTGTGTCGTCCTCCAAACAATCAATGCTAAATCCCTTATCTTTACATTTGTTAATGTATTTTGAAAAATCGGACTTTGAAGTTTTTGCAATAACTGCCAAAAAGCTATCTGATGAATCCCACATAATCTCTCCTGTCTTAGAGATAGGAACAGGAATAAAACTTCCGAGGCCATCCGAAGGCCACTCAATAGTTCCATAGGTTGTGGGCTCTTTTTCTTCTGAGGTGTCAGAACTTTCGACAACACTGTTATCATTGTTCTTGCTTTCTCCGCAGCCTGACAATGACACAGACATAAGTATTGCAAGCGACATTGCCGCAGCGGCAAATAATTTTTTCTTTTTCATAGTTTTACTCTCCTTAAAATATTTATAATAAAAAACTAAATCAATAGGCAAACACTACAAACGGGATTATTAAAATTAAACCTACTAAGGTAAGAATTGTCGGAAGCGATTGTGTCGGGGATTTTATAACTCCCTTTCTGAACAAAACAGATGAGACAAAAAGAATAGTTTGCAATGCGGAAATTATTGCGTCAATTAAAAGTCTTGAAGAATATCTGAGTTGTGAAAATTCGCCCATTGCAATTATTCCGCATATTATCGCACCGATTATTGCAACAACACCGAAGCCGCTTTTTCTGTACGCTTCGTCAGCTTTTTTCTTTTCGGCTTTGCGTTCTTTTTCGTCCTCTCTTTCCCACTTTTTATATTCCATTTCTTTGTAAGTATCATTTCTGATGCGTTCAACCTCAACTGCATCACCATAGACAATAACCTCACTTGAACCGCAGTACGGACAATGCAAAGTTTTATTACTGCTGTCGGCTGTCATCACACCGCCGCATTCCTTGCATTTCAGCTGAACTCGCTCGGTTTTGTCATTATTTGTAATCTTTGCACCGCAGTTTTTACAAAAAGAAGAACTGTCCTCAATTTTCTCGCCGCAATTACTACAAAACACAACATATCACCCTCAGTAATAATTTGTATTTATTATAGCATACTATCCTTTTAAAAGCAATACTATCTTTAATAATTTATTTATTTTTATCCTTTTAAAAGATAATATTTACTTGGTGATAAACAATGCTAAACCTTAAAGAAATAGGTAACAGAATTAAAAAATACAGAAAGCAAAAAGGGTTCACACAGGCACAGCTTGCGGAAATTATCGACATTTCAACAATTCATATGTCACACCTTGAAACAGGCTCTGTTGCAATGTCGCTTGAATGTATGATAAAAATATGCGACACACTTGAAATTTCGCCTGATGATTTGCTGATTGGTGAATTTGAACTTAACAATAACGCCACAATAAAACAGCTTGCAGAAATAACCAAAAATCTTTCTTCGGACGAAAACAAACTGCTGATAGATTTTGCACTTTTGCTTGAAAAAAACAAACCTAACAGAAATTAAAAAAGCCGACAGAACACATTGCTGTATCTGTCGGCTTATTATTATGCTTAAAAACTAATTCATATTATTGTTTAATTTGTTTGAAGAATTTATTATTTCTCTGATTTCATTTTCGGCTTGTCTGACTTCTTCTAAAAATGCTCTTGATGAAACACGCAACGCACCGTTGCCCAGAATTATCATCTGTTCGAGTGCGTCGGATGTTACGACACGCACCTTGTTGGTTTTGGCAAGCTTGTGAGAGGTTTTCTCAATAAACATATCGGCGGTTTCTGCCTCTTTGGTATATACAATGCTGATATTATTCACGGTTTCAACCTCTCTGTGTTCGCCCTTTACCTTGTACGCATCAAACACGAGAATAAGGTTACACTTGCTGTAGCCCTGATAGTTGCAGAGAATGTTTATCAGAGCGTGCCTTGCACCGTCAAGACTTCTTTCGGAAAGCTCTTTGAGGTGTTCCCACGCAAAAATAACATTGTAGCCGTCAACAAGCAGATACTCCGTGCCGTCATACACGGGGGATTTTTTATACTTTTCAGCCGCCTTGTCAATTGACGAAACCGCCTTGACATGACGCTTTTCGGGAGCGTGTTTTCTGCGTGTCACAGGGCCGTAGGTCTGTTCAAAAATCTGCATAAGCTCCTTGTCGAGAGCAAAAATATCGTCCTGAGTTTTGCACTTTGCAAAAGCGTTTTCGCTGTTTGTGCCGATTCCATCGTCTTTCGGAGCATCGAGAATACTCGGCAAATGCATATGCTCGCCGACCTCATTCCACGGCACATTGTAGCCTGCTCCGTGAGAACAGAACACAGAACCGCATGGATTGTCAACATCGGCATCGCAATCGTAGCCGATTTGTGCAATAACTTCATCACTGTTGTGACACGGCTCATAGCCTTTAAGACTGCACGAAAGTCTGCCTCTGCCGTGAGTGTACTGCATAACTTCTTTTGTATAGTTGCCCATTTCGGACACGGGTGCAGTACCTGTGAGAACGGAATTTTCTCCCTTGGCTTCCGGAGAATTGAAAGTACCGCTCATCCGCTGAATATCTGACATTGCCCGTCCCACATTTTCGTTAGGCACTTCAAGCGTAAAATCATAAACAGGCTCAAGCAGAATGCTCTTTGCACAACGCAGTCCCTGTCTTACGGCACGGTAGGTTGCCTGTCTGAAATCTCCGCCCTCGGTATGCTTTGCGTGAGCTTTTCCCGAAACAAGCGTGATTTCAATATCTGTAATCGGCGAGCCTGTCAGCACACCGAGATGTGTTTTTTCGCAGAGGTGAGTAAGAATCAACCTTTGCCAGTTGCGGTCGAGCAAGTCCTCTTTGCAACGGGAATTAATTGTAATTCCGCTGCCACGCTTTGCAGGTTTCAAAAGGAGGTGAACCTCTGCATAGTGTCTTAACGGCTCAAAATGACCGACACCCTCAACCGTGTTTTCGATAGTTTCTTTATAGATTATACTGCCTGTGCTGAACGATACATTCATACCGAAACGCTCTTTTATTATGCACTTCAGCACCTCAAGCTGAATTTCACCCATAAGTCGGATGTGGATTTCACCGAGTCTGCTGTTCCACACAACATTTAGCTGAGGGTCTTCGTTTTCAAGCGTTTTCAGCTTTGTGAGAGCCGTGTGGGCGTCTGTCCCGTCCTCTAACTCAACCTTATAAGTCAGAACAGGTTCGAGTACGGGAACTCCGGAATTTTTCTCAACACCCAAGCCGTCACCCGATGAAGTGAATGTTATTCCCGTAACCGCACAAACGGTTCCTGCAACAGCCTCCTCAACGGCTGTGAATTTCTCGCCCGAATAAATTCTTATTCTGTTTACCTTTTCGGCATTGGTATTTTTTTCGCTTTGGAGAATTTCACGCACTTTAAGACTTCCGCCGGTAATTTTCATAAATGTAAGGCGGTTGCCCTGATTGTCCTCTGCAATTTTATAGACCTTTGCACCGAACTCAGCACCGTAAGAGGGCATAACCGTGTATTCGTCAAGCAGATTCAAAAATGCCTTTACACCGTCAAGTTTGAGTGCCGAACCGAACATACAAGGAAAGATTTTGCGTTCCTTAATCGCATCTGTTATGTCAGACTTTTCAACGGCATCTGTTTCATAATATTTTTCAAGAATTTTTTCATCACATACGGCAACACTTTCACGAAAGCCGTCGGAGTTCGGATAGCTAAAATCAACGCAGTTTTCGTCAAGCCCTGTACGCAGCTGTGCCATAACGGAAAGCTTGTCCGCACCGTCAAGATCCATTTTGTTGACGAAGATAAAACACGGCACATTGTACTTTTTGAGCAGTTTCCAAAGTGTGCAGGTGTGACTCTGAACACCGTCAGTTCCGCTGATTACAAGAATTGCGTAGTCAAGCACCTGAAGTGTACGCTCTGCCTCTGCAGAAAAATCAACATGACCCGGGGTGTCAAGCAGAGTAAATTCCGTGTTGTTGTACTTCATAACCGCCTGTTTTGAAAAAATTGTGATTCCGCGGTCACGCTCAAGCGAAAAAGTGTCAAGAAACGAATCCCTGTGGTCAACCCGTCCAAGCCTTGTTATGCTGCCTGAGGAATACATAAGCGCCTCTGAAAGCGTAGTTTTTCCCGAATCGACATGAGCCAGAATACCGACTGCAATTTTTTTCATTTTATCACCACACCAGAAAATTCATACACTGTATTGTACCATACAGAAATTTTTTTGTAAATCAAAACAGACCGCCTGATTTATCGCAATCGAGCGGTCATATTTTTCTGCATATTTCTTTTAAAGAATTGTTTCCATACCGATTTTTTGAACCTTAAAACCGATACGCTCGTAAAATTTCATTGCATTATCATTGCCTGCCCACACATTGAGCGTAACATTATAGCAGCCGCTGTTCTTTGCAAAATCAATAACATAATTATACAGCTTTGTGCCGATATGCGTTCCCCTTGAATCCTCGTCTACGCACAAATCGTCAATGTACAGGGTTTTTATATCCGTGACCGATTTATTTTCAAGGTCTTGCTTAAAAATGCAGAAAGCATATCCTTTTACTTTTCCGTTAATTTCTGCAACAAAAATCGGCTTTTGCTCATCAACAATTATTCGCTCAAGCTCTTCATCGGTATATTTCTTCTCGCCGACTGTAAAAAGGTCGGGGCGGATATCGCTGTGAACCTTGTGAACCTCAAAAAGGAGCCTGTCAATCTGCGGTATGTCTGCAAATTTTGCCCGTCTTATTGTTACTTCACACATAATTTCATCTTCCAATCATATAAAAAGTACCTTATGCAATTTCGTTTTGCCGAAATCTTTAACATCTATTTTACCACATAAAAAAATCAATGTAAACAAAGTAAAAAGGCTTGCGGCAAAAATCGACCGCAAACCTTTTCGGAAGTAAGTATGAACGAAAGTAATTATCAGTTTTATGTGGTTATATAAGGTTCTTGTAAAGCTCTGCAATTTCTTCAACACTTGCAGAACAAATCTGTTGGTTTTATTGTACACTCATATACCTAAAATATCAAGGACTATTTTAACATTTTTGTGTCTTTCGCTGTCATTTGCATTAAAAACTTGTACTTTGCAAAAAGAATGGTATAATATAGTCAGAATAAAATTTACATAACCAAGGAGTTGACATATATGTATGAAGAAATTTATGCTCAGGCAAAACAGGCTTGTAATGAGCTTTGCGATGTTGCCAAGCTTAAAGAGGGCAGTATTGTTGTAATCGGCTGTTCTTCAAGCGAGGTTGCAGGCGGAACTATCGGACACAATTCAAGTCTTGAAACCGCTCAGGCTGTTTTCAAGGGTATTTACGAAGTGCTTTGTGAAAGAAAAATTTACCTTGCCGCACAATGCTGTGAACACCTCAACCGTGCAATAATCGTTGAGCGTGAGGCTGTTCCGAACGCTGAAATCGTGAATGTTGTTCCTCAGCCAAAGGCAGGCGGTTCGTTTGCCACAACTGCGTACAGAACCTTCAAAGATCCCGTTGCGCTTGAAGAAATCAAGGCTGACGCAGGTCTTGACATTGGCGGAACACTTATCGGTATGCACCTTAAAAGAGTTGCCGTGCCGGTAAGACTCGGTATTGACCGTATCGGACAGGCAATTCTGCTTGCGGCAAGAACCCGTCCTAAATTCATCGGCGGTTGCCGTGCCGTATATGATGACAGGCTTTAATTTAATACAACTTTTTACAAGCGTCAGTTTTACGGCTGCCGCTTGTTTTTTATGCTGTTTTTTTAAAATTTCAACATATTACCGCCCGTTCCATAAATTTGCGACATACAATATCAAAGAAAAGTTTGCATTTTTCACTAACTGTGGTATAATTTAATGAGATTATTTTTATCTGGAGGTACTATGAGCGGTATAATTGTTTCTGTTATTGTTCCCTTTCTTGAAAGCAATAACAAGTTAATAGATACTCTGTCTTCAATTTCCGACCAAAAAAATATTAGTCAGGATAATATTGAAGTGCTTATTGTTGACGCTACCGAAAATACTGCAAGCAAAGGTACAATTGCAAATATGCCGATGTGCAAGGTAATTCATGCGAAAGCGGTTGAATGCTTTGCCGATGCCTGCAACCTTGCCGCGTCAAAAGCAGTCGGCAGATATATTACCGTGTGTAATTGCGGCGACACATTCAGCAATAATTATTTTGAAGACTGTGTAAAGATATTTGACAAAAAAGCCGAAATTCCGTTCGTTGCAGGTCACAGATTTTGTGTGAACCCTGTTTTCAGAGAAAAGAAGGAATTCAGACTTAACAAAGGTCACATTGAATCTGGCATTGTCAGCCTTTTTGACAATCCCAACCTCATCAACCTTGAGCTTACGGGTACATTTTATAAAGCTGAAATTTTCAAATCTTACAAAATGAACAACAAGCTCAAATACGAAAGTGCCGACGATTTTGCACTCAGGATTCAGCTTGATTATCCCGAATATGTGTATCTTGATGAGATTGAATTTGACTACTTTATGCCTGTAAGCGACGATTTTATGTACTATGTTCCCACAAACTATAAGGATTGGTACACGGATTCGCTTAACAACTTTTTGAAGCCTCTCATAAATGACAGCAAGGACAAGAGCGGCAAGATTCCTGCATTTATCCAGTTCTATATTGTTTTCAACATTTCAACAAAGTTTCTTGCAAATATGAATAACCGTAACAAGCATAATATGAACGATGAGGAGCTTGCGGTATTCCTTGAAACGGCAAGAGAATGTTTCAATTTTGCAAATGACGGTTTTGTTCTCAACAAAGACAAATACCGTTCTCTCGGCTACAGTGAAGAAGCTGCCGAGATGTTCTATATGATAAAGCACAACTGTAGTTTTAAGAATATGCCATTTGAATATTCCGAGGGCAAAAAAGAGGTCTATCTCAACTGCAATAATGTTTTTGTTTCAAAGCTCACAGATCAAAGAGTCGGTATGCATGTTATGGACTACCGTAACGGCAGACTCGTTATTGACGGCTCGTTCAGACAGGTTTTTGATCTTGATGATTTTGAGCTTTATGTTCAGTTTAACGACAAAAGACAGATTCTTACAAACACGGATCGCTACTCCTTAACAAAATACTTCGGTATCAGTGCTTACAAAAAATTTACATTTCACCTTGAGCTTGAGCTTGACCCGGAAAATCCGCAGCAGACTGTGGCATTCTTTGCAAGATACAAGGATTCAATTATTCCGCTCAAGCTTTCATTCCTGCACCATTGGTCTAAGTTTACAATCAAGCCAAAGAACTCCTACTGGAGATTCAACAAGTATGTTGCCTATATTGACAATTCAAGCACAATTGTAATCTGCCACGCATCTGCTATGGATACATTCAAGAGAGAACTCAAATTCCTCCCCTATGTTTTCAAGGAGAGTAAACGCAGCTTCATTACAAGAATTCAGTATTGGCTTACAAGACCTTTCTTCAAGAACAAGAAAATTTGGCTCATGTACGATAAGCTGTACAAGGGCGGCGACAGCTGTGAGTATCTTTACAGATATTGTGCAAACAAAAAGGACGGCATTTCAAGATACTACATCATTGACAAGAACACCTCCGACTATAAGCGACTTAAGGCTGACGGACTCAAGCCTGTCAAGAACCGTTCTTTCAAACACAAAATGCTGTTCTTGAATACAGATATTGCGCTCATAACAAATTCAAATGTATTCCCGTTCAACGGCTACAGTATGGACCGTTCAAGATTCATCAGGGGCTTGTGCAACTTCCCGTCAATGTGCCTACAGCACGGACTTTCGGTTCAAAAGTGTGCAATGGCTCAGCAGAGAATTGTTGACAACACACAGATGTACTTCCTTGCGTCAAAGTATGAGTACAAAAACCTGAGCAATCATGTTTACAACTATCAGGATTTTGACATTCTCAAAATGACAGGCATCGGCAGATATGACGGACTTATCAATAACGATAAAAAGCAGATTCTCCTCTCGCCCACATGGCGTATGTACAACGCAATGCCTGTAACAACAAGTGAGGGCGAACAAAGAGCCTACAATCCCGAATTCAAGCACACAACCTACTACAAAATCTATAACGACCTTATCAACAATAAAAAGTTGATTGACACGGCAAAGCGTACAGGCTACAAGATTAAGTATGTTCTTCACCCGATTTTGAGTTCACAGGTCAACGATTTTATCCCCGACCCGTATGTTGAGGTTGTTTCATCGGTTGGTGATTTCAACTACGAAACAGCCTTTCAGGAATCAAGCCTTATGGTAACGGACTATTCGGGCGTTCAGTTTGACTTTGCTTATATGAAGAAACCGCTTGTATATTTTCATCCGTCACAGCTTCCCGCACACTATGATGACGGCGGATTCTTCTATGATACAATGGGATTCGGTGAAATCTGTACCGAAAGCGATCAGCTGGTTGACCTGCTCTGCGAATATATGGAAAACGGCTGTAAAATGAAACCTAAGTATGTTGAAAGAGTTGAAGATTTTTATCAGTTTGACGATCATAACAACTGTGAAAGAATTTACAACGAAATCATCAAGTATCAGCAACAGGTTAATAAAGACAAATTAAAATAACATTTAAGCGGTCGGCTTTTGAGTTGGCCGCTTTGTTTTGCTCTTATTCGTCAAAGACGATATATCTTTTTCATCTTTTGAACATATGTACAAATTTTGTATATATTGTTTAAAAAAGACTCGTTTTTCTTTTGAAATACTACACTGCATAAATTGTTACCGTAATCAAATTGTGATATAATTGATACTTGGATTAACATTGCGTATTTAGCAAAAATTGTTATAAAAGGCAAAATTCTGTCAGAAACCGACAGGTCAAAATGCCCTGTATTTCAGGATTTCCTTTTACGGAGGTTTAAAAAATGAGCAAGACCAAACGACAGTCCGGCATTGAATTGCTGAGAATTATTGTGATGATGCAGATAATTTTTCTGCACGCTTATCAGTACGGATTACTTCATAATGCTTCAAAGGCTGCAGGCGATATTGACGGTACATTGGTAACATTTGTATGGTCGTTCTGCAGAGCGCCTGTTGATGTGTTTATTATGATAAGCGGATATTTTATGATAACATCGCAGTTTGATATAAAAAAGACCATACGGCGCAGCGGAAAAATCTACGGTGCAATGATTTTTTACTCGATTGTGCTTTCGATAATTTTCTTCATAAGCGATCCGTCACTCATAAATATAAATTCCGTTATAAGTGCGTTCACTCCGCTAATGTCACGAACTTGGTATTTTCTGAGCAATTATTTGATTATTCTTCTGCTCAGCCCGTTCCTCAACAAAATGCTTGCGTCACTCTCAAAAAAACATTACCTCTACTTTATGGGAATTGTTTTTGTGGTAGTAAGCCTATGGTCAACGCTTGCGGAAATTGACGGAGTAAGTAACGTTATCAGCGTCAACAAAGTACTTGATCCTTATATGGGCAAGAGTCTTGGCGGATTCCTTTTGATGTACATAATCGGCGGTTATCTGAGGTTGTTTGTAAAGCAACAACCGCTTGAGAAAAGAAAACTTAATTTCAAATATCTCGGCATTTTCGCCGCTCTTTGTGTGTCGGACTTTGTGCTGGCTTCTGTTTTTCCGCAGTACAAGCCGGCATTCGGTATGTTCAACAACCCGCTTGTCCTCGCCGAATCGGCAATGCTGATTCTCTTTTTCAGAGATTTCAATTTCAGCTCAAAATTTGTCAATACAGTAGCCGGCACAACACTCGGTGTATACGCTATCCACGAAAATCCGTATGTTCGTGATTGTCTGTGGCATGTTGCAAACTTCAGCAATAAGCACCTCTATGACACCCTGATTTATATTCCGATTGTAATTATAACAGTCATTTTAATATTCGCAGGTTGCAGCATAATCGAGCTTTTAAGACTTAAACTCTTCGAATTTGTCGGCAATAAAATCAACGCCCGCAAAACGGTAACATCAGTCACCCCCAATCAAAAGGCGAAATAAAAAAGGCACAGAACAATGTTCTGCACCACGGACTTGCGTGCGCGCATAAAGCTTTGAATAATCCAGCCGAAAAAACGGCGGCAAATACGGTAAAATTGAAACAAGCCTGTCAAAAAACAGGCTTGCAACAACCGCCGGATGGGCAGTCAATAAATTTAATCAGTTCTTTTTTGGAACAAACATTTTTGCTATATCAGTCTTTTCTTTTTGAGAAGGCTGATTTTTTATTGCAGAATTTATTTTACAGATTCATTTCCGAAAGCTCTTTTGCGGTTGCGTCAACGAGCTTTTCACACTTTTTTGTGTTTTCGCCGATCATTCCGCCAACGCTGAAAAGCCCGCCTGTGATTGAATCCAATGCCGCATTTTTAGCTACATTGTCCATACCCGCCTGAGTGGACTTTTGAATTGAGAATTTCTGTGTTTCCTTGCCGAAACCACTTTTCATAATCCACACCTGATTTTGACTGTCAAGTGCGGGAAATGTTATTACGGTAGCCATTCCATGCTTTGTAAGCGAGGGAACTCCTGCCGAAAAATTCTTATCCTTAATTGCCTCATACAGGCTTTCAATCGAATAAGTATTCTTTGTTTTAATATTTTTTACTTTTACACCAAATGCCACAGTGAATACCTCTCAATCAGTTATTACCCCAAACATTGCCGTCCTTGTCCGTAAACTTGCCTGTGAGAACCATAATAAAGTCAACAAGCCAACCGATTCCGAATACACCGCAGGTCAAAAGCCAGATGATACCTGTTCCGATTTTGCCTGTCATAAATCTGTGAACACCGAGTTCACCGAGGAAAAATGTGATTAATACTGCCGCTGTTTTGCTCATTTGTAAGCACTCCTTTAAATTTTATTTGTGTAAGTACACTATACAGAATAAAAATTATAAATGCAACAATTTGGCAGCAAGGTCAGTTTTTCGGCAAAAAAGTCATAAAATCACAAAGGACATTGCCAAATGACAATGCCCTCTGCGAATGAGTTAAAATGAATAAACTTGTTATCTGTTTTGAATTGCAATTTTTCTGTATGTATCAAACTTAACCCACTTTGCAAAAAAGTCTGCATCGTTGATATTGTCAAGTTTTGAGTACTCGGAAAGGAACTGCTGAATTTTTTCGTTGCTGTCGGCGAGAACCTCAAAGCCTCTGCCGTTTACAACAGGAACACCGCCGTAGCTGTACTCCGATGTCAGAACGATATCGGTAATCTTGCGGTCACGAACCTTTACGGCAACGCTGTCACGAAGAACTATAATATCAAAGCTGTCGGGATACTTATAGCTTTCGCCCTCAACAGGGATTGTGTCCCCTTTTGTATAGGTTTCCTTAACAGGCTGATATTTGAGAACATTAAGGCTTGAAGTGTCGTAGAAAAACTCTTCAAAAATGTCACCTCTTGCCTCAAGTGAGCCGAGTACGAATGACGCCTTTTTTGCATCATCGGCTTTTTCTTCAACCGAATCAACAACACCGCAGGCTGATGTCATATTTGACACACGGTCAATCAAAATAAGCTCACCGAGTGTTTTATGCTTTGAGAAAAGGTCAACCGCAATCGGCTCCGCAAGCAGAATTGTGCAGACTGCGATTCCGTTCTTTGTGAGTGAATCGGCAGGAATATGCTCGCCTGTGTTCACATCAACAGCGTACTTGATTTCTGAAACGATACCCGAAATAGTCTTTGTGCCGAGCTTTACAAGGTAATCCTTGCCGGCTGTAAGCTGTTCGTCATCCATCCAGAGAATTGACGCTGTAAGCTCCTGATAAGACGCAAGATTTGTGTCCTTTGTAATTACACAACCACGGGATACATCAACTTCCTTGTCAAGTGTGATTGTAACGGGCTGTCCCTTGAAAGCAGTTTTAACATCCTTATCTGTCATAAGGATCTGCTTTATATGAGCCTTTTCATTGCTCTGGAGTGTTGCGATTTCATCGCCTACGCTGATACTGCCCGACTCAATCTGTCCCTGAAAGCCTCTGAATGTGTGGTCGGGACGGCAAACTCGCTGAACAGGAAGATAGAATCCTTCTTCCTCCTCCGAGGAATCAACATCAACAGTTTCGAGATACTGAAGGAGCGGAACACCGTTGTACCACGGAATGTTTTCGGACTTTACGGTAACATTGTCGCCCTCTGTTGCGGAAAGCGGAATGATGTAGATATCGTCAAGTAAAAGCTCGTTTTTTAGTTCTTCAATCTGCTTTACGATTTCGTCAAAGCGTGACTTGCTGTACTTTACCAAATCCATCTTATTAACGGCAAAGACAAAATGTCTTATACCCATAAGCTTACAGATTCTTGCGTGCCGTCTTGTCTGAACAAGAACGCCCTGTGATGCGTCAATGAGAATAACTGCGAGGTCTGCAAAAGATGCGCCTACAGCCATGTTTCTTGTATATTCCTCGTGACCTGGTGTGTCAGCAACGATAAAACTGCGGTTGTCGGTTGTGAAGTAGCGATAAGCAACATCAATTGTGATGCCCTGCTCACGCTCAGCCATAAGACCATCAAGCAAAAGCGAATAGTCGATGTCACCGCTGCGACTGCCGACCTTACTGTCAAGCTCAAGAGCCTTTTCCTGATCGGCATAAATAAGCTTTGCGTCATAAAGTATGTGACCTATGAGTGTTGATTTACCGTCATCAACACTGCCGCAGGTAATAAATTTAAGTAAACCTTTCATCAGAAGTAACCCTCCCTTTTTCTGCGTTCCATACTGCCCTGTGCCTCGTTGTCAATTACTCTGGAGGTACGCTCCGAAGAAACGGAGCTGAGGGTTTCGTCAATAATTTCATCAAGAGTTGTTGCAGTTGACTCTATGCCGCCTGTAAGAGGATAACAGCCGAGTGTTCTGAAACGAACCGATTTCAATTCGGGTACTTCGCCCTCTTTGAGCGGAAAACGATCGTCATCAACCATAATAATGTTGCCGTCACGGTAAACAACAGGTCTTTTTGCCGCAAAGTAAAGCGGAACGATGTCAATTTTTTCCCTTTGAATGTACTGCCATATATCCTTTTCTGTCCAGTTGGAAATCGGGAACACACGAATGCTTTCACCCTTATTGATTTTTGTGTTGTAAAGCTTCCACATCTCTGGGCGCTGGTTCTTAGGATCCCATGCCTGTGCTTTATTTCTGAAAGAGAAAATTCTTTCCTTGGCTCTTGACTTTTCTTCATCTCGTCTGCCGCCGCCAAATGCCGCAGTAAAGCCGTATTTGTTGAGAGCCTGTTTGAGAGCCTGTGTTTTCATAATATCTGTGTAAGCCGCACCGTGATCAAACGGGTTGATGCCTTTTTTAACACCTTCTTCATTGGTGTAAACGAGCATTTCAATTCCGAGCTTTTTTGCTGTGTCGTCACGGAATTTTATCATATCCTTGAACTTCCATGTTGTGTCAATGTGGAGGAACGGGAACGGCGGTTTTTCGGGATAAAACGCCTTCATTGCAAGGTGGAGCATAACCGAGCTGTCCTTGCCTATTGAGTAGAGCATAACAGGCTTTTCGCACTCTGCCGCAACTTCTCTGATTATGTATATAGCTTCTGCTTCAAGCTCATCTAAATGTGAAAGCTGACTCATACCTTATCTCCTTTTCACGGAAATACTTACAAAGTGTTTCCTTAGTATTTGTTTGATTCTTTTTGATTTATATCAATCTTAATGACCTCGCCATGCGGTTTTTCAATTAACCACGAGAGGATATCTCCGTTCTTTTCGGTGTGAACCTTACTGCCCATACCGCCGATATCAGAACCGAGGAAAAAGCTGATTGCATATGCGGGACATTCTTTTATGCAGGAGGTGCAGCCCCAGCAATCCTTGGGATATTTGATGTACGCTTTGCCGTTTTCGTCAGTCTTGATAAGACTTCCGGGGCAGACATTGCGACACTTTTTGCAGCCTATGCACTTGGACTTGTCAATTACTATGCTCATACTTTTCACCTCCCGTTACAAGGTCACGAATAATAATTTTTATCTCGCCGTTTTCAAGACGAGAATTAACATACTTGTTAAAGTTCCTGTCGTCCTTTTCGGGATAGTCAAGGTTTTCGGCAAAGCTGTGCCAGCGTGTTTCCTTTCTCGCTCTGAGGTGAGCAATTACGCTTTTGCAGACCGTAAGCCTTTCTTTAAGCTCGCAGATATACATTAGCTCCTGAAAATCTTCTGCATAGAGGTCATCTGTGAGCGTTTCAAGCTGTCTGATTTTGCAGTCGGCAATGTCAAGCTGTTTTTCGTTGAAACGGTAGTTTGTTTTTATACCGCCTGCGTAGCTGTCCATAACCGTCTGCATTGCCTCTTCAAGCTGTTCCGTGGTGTAGAGTGAATGGCGGTCTGTGAGATATTTCTCGGTTTCCCTGAGGTGATAATTTATATCTTCATCGCTGATTTTCCCAAAGCTTTCTTTGCTGTCAATATACTTAACTGCCGAAAGTCCTGCAATTTCACCCTCTGCAAGAGCACCCGTAACATACTTCTGCGGACAACCGCCTGCAACATCACCGCCTGCAAAAAGTCCTTCAATTGTGGTTGCACGGTCTGTGTCAACCCAGTAACCGCTTGCCGTGTGACCGCCTACGATATACGGCTCTGTTCCCTCAATTTCAACATTCTGCCGTGAAGGATTTCTTCCGCTTTCAATCCACTTGATTGTCTGCGAAGGTGCCATATTGAGATAGGCTTTTAAAAGTGATTCGTCCTGCTCGGCTGTGATTCCCTCTGTTCTGAGGTAGCAGGGGCCTCTGCCCTCCTGATTTTCATTTACCGTACCGTAAACTCTTTCGGAAGTTGTAAGTCCGTACTTTGTTTCATAAACCTCGCCGAGTGAATTTATCTGCTTTGCACCTACACCCTGTGCAAGTGTTCCCGTGGGAGCGATTGTGTCCTTGCATCTGAGTGCGATAAAACGCATTTCAAAGGTTGTCATCTCTGCACCGGCTCTGATTCCCATTGCGTAGCCTGCACCTGTATTAAAGGGCGGATACCACATCTTATGGCGGGAAAATCCGGGGTTGTTCGGCTTGTAAAGTCCTGCCGCACCGCCTGTGGCAATTATGACAGCCTTTGCTTCAATTGTGTAGAAAATTCCGCTTTCAATGCCGAATCCGAATGCACCGTTGATTTTGTTGTCCTTTACCGAGTAATCAAAAATATTGACACGGTTGAGAACCGTTACATTCTTTGCCTTTTCGACTGCGTCCGCAAGAATCGGCTTTATGTTTTCACCGTTGATTTTAAGGTTTCGGTTGCCTCGTGTAACATACTTTCCGTTCTCGTCCTTCAAAATTATAAGACCGAGCTTTTCAAGTCTGTCGGTTACTTCGTTGAGCTTTTCGGACATGGTAAGGAGCAAATCCTCTCTGACAATCCCGTCGGCGTCCTTTTTAGCGTAGTCAACATAGTCCTGCGGTTTTCTGCCCTCAACAATGTATGCGTTAAGAGCGTTTACACCTGCGGCAAGACAACCGCTTCTTTTGATGTGTGCTTTTTCACAGATAAGAACCTTTTTGTCCGAATTTTCGGAAATGGTCAGAGCCGCATAACAGCCTGCCGTTCCACCGCCTATAATGAGGACATCGGTGCTTATTTTTTCTGTTTTCATAGGATTTCACTCCCTTGCCGTTATTGTTTTTCGTCAAGATATTTTTCTGCCGAAATCACACAGTTTGCACCGTCCGACACGGCTGTAACAACCTGACGAAGTGCTTTTGTTCTGATGTCACCGCCTGCAAAAATACCGTCTGCGGAGGTTTTTCCGCTTTCATCGGCAATAATGTAACCGTCCTTGTCGGTTTTGACAAGATTTGCAAGAGGTTTTGTATCGGGAACACTTCCGACTGCAACGAAAACACCGTTGCAATCAAGCTGTTTTTCTTCTCCGTTTTGTAAAAGCGTGACCGAAGTCACCTTTGTATCTCCGTTAATTTCAGATACCGTTGCATTTGTAAGAGCTTCAATATTTTCCGTGGCAAACACCCTGTTCTGCAAGGCTCTGCCTGCTCTGAAGGAATCCCTTCTGTGAACGAGATAAACCTTTTTGCAGAATCTTGAAAGCAGAAGTGCGTCACCCAAAGCAGTGTCACCGCCGCCTGTTACCACGGTAATTTTATCCTTATAGAAAGCCGCATCACACACCGCACAATAAGAAACTCCGTTACCCGAAAATTCCTTTTCGCCTTTTACACCAAGCTTTCTGCGCTGTGTTCCTGCCGCATAGATTACGGTTTTTGTTTCAAGACTTTCACCGCCGTCAATGTTTACGGAGAAGCTACCGTTAACTCTTTCAACCTCGGTAACCTCTCCCTCAACAAATTCAGCACCGAGTTTTTCGGCGTGAGTTCTGAACTTTTCTCCGAGGTCAAAGCCCGTTTCACCGTAAAGTCCGGGGTAATTATCTACTCTCTCGCTCTCGGCAATCTGTCCCGTACCCATAAATTCTTTTTCAACCACAACCGCTTTAAGGTTTTCACGCTGTGCATAAATTGCGGCTGAAAGTCCTGCGGGACCGCTGCCGATAATCACGATGTCGTACATAATCTCCCTCCTTTACTCTATAACAAGCTCTTCCTTTTCTGCTGTATCTCCCGTAATTTTGAATGAATTGAGAACGGGATTTTCTCTGTCCATAAGTGAAAGAATCATATAGCTTGCCTTGCTGTCAAAGGCAAGTCTTTTGTCCTCTTCAGACGGTCTTGACGGCGATTCGGGATGTGAATGCCAGTTGCCGAGAGGAACAAATCCGTTCTTTCTCATATCTTTGATTGCCTCAAGCTGTTCCTTTGGATCAAGCGAAAAATGTTCGTTTGAGTGGTCGATATTTGTAAGGAGATAAACCCTTTTAATCTCCTTGTCACCGCCCTCAACCGTTCCTGCAATAAGACCGCAAGCCTCATCGGGAAGCTCCTTTACAGCGTGAGCAAGTATTTTTTCAAAGTCGCTTTTTGTAAGTTTTATCATAAATGAACACCGTCACATTCTGCCTGTTCGTAGTCGATAAGCTCTGTGATTGTCGGGTGGTCACCGCAGACTGCACAATTGTGTGTGTCACTCGGAAGTTTTACCTTGCGAAATTCCATTTTGAGTGCGTCATATGTAAGAAGATAGCCCGTGAGCAACTCGCCCTGACCGATGATGTACTTGATTGCTTCCATTGCCTGTAAGCTGCCGATTACACCACCCATTGCACCGATAACACCTGCCTGCTTACAGGTTGGAACTGCGTCCTTTGGCGGAGGGTTCTTGAATACACAACGGTAACAAGGGCCTTCACCCGGCACATAGGTCATAAGCTGACCTTTAAATCTGATAATTCCGGCGTGTGAGAAAGGCTTTTTAGCCATTACACAGGCATCGTTGATAAGGAACTTTGCCGGAAAGTTATCCGTACCGTCAATGATGAAGTCATACTCCTTTACAAGGTCAAGAATGTTTTCGCTTGTAACAAATGTGTGGTATGTCTTTACGGTAACATCGGGGTTGATAGCCTCCATTGTTTCCTTCGCCGACTCAACCTTCGGCTTGCCGATATCCTGTGTTGAGTGGATAATCTGTCTTTGAAGATTTGAGAGGTCAACCTCGTCTGCATCTGCAATTCCTATTGTTCCTACACCTGCGGCGGCAAGATACATTGCGGCAGGAGCACCGAGTCCGCCTGCACCGATAATGAGAACCTTTGCGTTAAGGAGCTTTTTCTGTCCCTTTGCGCCGACCTCTTTAAGAATAATGTGTCTTGAATATCTTTCAAGCTGTTCGTTTGAAAATGCCATTACTGACCGCCTCCCATAAAGTAAAGGAACTCTACAACATCGCCGTCCTTTAAGGTTGTTTCTTCAAATGTACCGCTCTTAACAAATTCGTCATTGATTGTAACGGTTACATACTCGGGTGTTTCAACATTCTCGTCAATAATGAGCTGTGCTACCGTAAGATTGTCTGCAACTTCCTTTTTGTTTCCTGCAACTGTGATTGTCATAACGATTACTCCTTAATAAGTTTTTCTGTCACTTCGATTATTTCTGATTTTTTGACCGCACCTCTGAGTCTTTCTTTCTCTTCACCGTTTTTGAAGAAAATGAGTGTGGGTGCCGCCTGTACCTCATATTCCGATGCAAGCTCGGAATCAAAATTAACATTTATCTTTGCAATTTTCAGCTTGCCCTCATACTCTTTTTCAAGCTCAAAGAGTACGGGTGAAAGTCTTTTGCAAGGGATACAGCTGTCGGAATAAAAATCCGCAAGCACGAGTGTATCGGCTGAAAGAACTTCGCTCTGAAAATTGTCTTTGCTTACTCTCTGCGGCATTTAATCACCAACCTTTTCAACAATCAGGTCATATGTGCCGTCCTCGTTGTCAATGAGCTTGAGAATTTTGTGTCCCTCTTCCTTGATACTTCTCGGAACATTCTGAACAGGCTCGCCGTCATTCATTTTGATTGAAAGGATCTGACCTTCGTCAAGTTCTTCAAGGGCAACCTTTGCCTTTACAAAAGTTGTCGGGCATACCACATCGGTAATATCTACTGTATCGTCAATTACAAAATCAGCCATTGTAAACCTCCAAAATTCTCTGTTCAAATTTTTCTCTGCCTACTCTGTCGATTGTAAACTTAAAGCGTTCGCTCGGCTTTGCGTTTTCTGCAAAGAAGTTAAGAGCGGCATCACAGATTTCCATAAGTTTTTCTTTATTTTCGATAAACGGAATAATTGTTTCACCCTTGTTGATTGAGTTGCCGAAAAGTCCGCCGAATGAAACAATGTAGCCGTGAATTGTGTCCCACGCATCTGTCGGGCAAGCCTTGAAGCATCTGCCGCAGTAGTTACACTTTGAATTGTCAACGGAAATTTTTCCGTCCTCAAGAGTGATTGCACCCTGACGGCAGGCCTTTACGCAGACTCCGCAGCCGATACAAGCGTCCTCTTTCCATGAAACCTTGATTCCGCCCTTGATACCGACATCGTTTTCCTCAGCTTTAAGGCAGTTGTTCTGACAGCCTGTTATGCCGAACTTGAACTTGTGCGGGAGTTCCTTTGCAAAATATCTGTCGTCAAGCTCCTTTGCAAGAGCGTATGTATCAATACAACCGCTGGGACAGATTGCCTCACCCTGACAGGCTGTAATTGTTCTTACTCTCGGACCGCAAACGCCCGGCTCAACATCGCCCTCGGCAAGTGCGTCCTTAACTGCCTCAACATCATCAAGCTTTACAAAAGGAATTTCAACACTTTGTCTTGATGTGAGGTGAACATAACCGTCACCGTAGTTTTCCGAAACCTCGGCAATTTTCGCAAGCTGTTTAGCTGTGAGGTTGCCGCCTACAACTCTGAGCCTGAGCGAAAAATTATTTTTCTGTTTTTGACGCATAAAGCCGCCCTTTTTAAGCGTAGCATAATCAACTGCCATTTCTCTTACTCCTCCGATTCATTCACATTTATACTGTCTACAGCCTGTTTGAAGTCAGACTTTAAATCCTCAATATCCTCAATGCCGACGCTGATTCTTATTGTATCATCAAACACGCCTGCGTTTCTTTTTTGTTCTTCTGTTCCGTGAGCGTAAATTGTGCTTGACGGATGAATTACAAGTGTTCTTGTGTCGCCTATGTTTGTTGCATTTGTTGCATACTTCAAATTGTTGATAAGCTTAAATGCTCTTTCTTTACTTCCTGCCCTGATTGTGAGGATTGCACCGCCTTTTCCCTTCAACAACTTTTGACAAAGGCTGTAATAAGGAGAAGCTTCAAGAGCCGGATAGTTGACTTCGATACCGTCTTGTGTTTCAAAGAACTTTGCAAGCTCAAGAGCGTTGTAACAAAGACGCTCCATACGAAGTCCGAGTGTTTCAAGTCCGACAGAGTTCATAAAAGCATTAAACGGTGCAAGACAACAGCCTATGTTTCGCCAGATACCGTTTCTCAGCTTTGCAACATATGCAAGCCGACCGAATTTTTTGTACTCTGCAATACCTTTGTATCTTTCCGTATTCCATTCAAAATTGCCGCTGTCAACGATTATTCCGCTGATTGAATTTCCGCCGCCGTTAATGTACTTTGACGAGGAATGAACAACGATGTCCGCACCGTGTTCAAACGGCTGAATAAGATACGGAGTTGCCGTTGTGCTGTCGATAATGAGGGGAACACCGTGTGAATGAACAAGCTCTGATACAGCGTCAAGATCGGCAATTTCAAGTCCGGGATTGCCGATAAGCTCGGCAAAGACTGCTTTTGTTTTTTCGTTTATGAGCGGTTCAATCTCCTCGGCTGTCACCTTGTTAACATATCGTGTAACAATTCCGAAAGGCTCAAGATCTCCAAACAAATCAATTGTTCCGCCAAAAAGACCTGCGCTTGCGATTACCTCGTCACCTGATTCAAGAATGTTCAGGAGTGCCATCGTAACGGCTGCCATACCTGACGAACACGCAACCGCACCGACACCGTTTTCAATGGAAGCAATTCTGTTCTCAAAAGATGTTACCGTGGGATTGCCTATTCGAGAGTAGGCGTAGCCGGGAGCTCTGTTGTTGAACACCTTTTCAAGCTGTTCGGCAGAGCTGTGCGAAAATGCACTGACCTGATAAATGGGAGTTAAGGTTGAGCCAAAAACCTTTTCACCGTTAAAACCCTTGTGAAGTAATGCGGTGTTAAACTCCATAATATCACCAACCCCTTAATTTCATACAATCAACCCTTTTGTGTAAGACCGTCATAAGAATTTGTCTGACGGCTTCGATTGATACAGGTAGATTATACTCCATTAATCATAGTATTTCAATAGGTTTAATAAGATTTTACCTCTTGCACAATTTTTCTTTAAAATTTGCCGTAATTCCATTATTTCCTACAATGCATATTTGTTTAGTAGGTATTGATTTTTAAATTAAAAACTGTTACCATTATTATATACTCTTTCAGCAAACAAAACGCACGGAAAGGAGATGCTAAAATTGAAGATTTCAACAAAGGTGGAATTCGGAATCATCGCTGTTATTGACATTGCGTCACACTCACTAAACGGCAATGCGGTAACAACTCCCGAAATTGCCAAACGGCAAAATATATCTAAAAAGTATCTTGAACAGATTCTCTCATCACTCAGCTCGGCAGGACTTGTGCGAGGTCAAAAGGGTTCAAACGGCGGTTATGTTATTACAAAAGGCCTTAAAGAGATTACATTCAAGGACATCATAAACGCACTTGACGCAAATGTTCTGAGCAATGTTTATTTTAACACTCGGGGCGATGATGATGTTATGATAAGACTTATCGACAACAGTCTTTGGTCGAAGATGTCGTCATATCTTCAGGAATATGCCGAAAGCATTACACTTGCACAGCTTTGCGATGAGTATATCAAAAACAATGAAATTGAACACAACATTCCGATGTACTACATCTGATAGATTACAAACAAAAAGCCACCGATTTTTATGTCGGTGGCTTTTCTTGTTTTTATCGGATTTTATTTAAAGCTTTCAATAACCTGACAGGTTTTTTCAATGTCATCATCCGTGTGCGCAAATGAAACAAACATCGCCTCAAACTGTGACGGTGCGGCATAGATTCCGTTTTCAAGCAGACGATTGTAATACTCGGCATATCTCTTTGTGTCAGCTGTGGTTGCCGTGTCATAATCAACAACCTTTTTGTCGGTAAAAAATGCCGTCATAATCGAACCCACACGGTTCACATTAAGTCCTGCGTTCTTCATTGCATTTTCAATCTTTGCAGACTTGCGTTCAAGCTCGGGATATATCGAATCTTTATTTTTTTCAAGAATTTTAAGCGTTGCAATGCCTGCACTTACCGCTACCGGATTTCCCGAAAGTGTGCCTGCCTGATAAACAGAACCGAGAGGAGCAACACACTCCATAATCTCTTTTCGCCCTCCGTAAACCGCAAGCGGCATTCCGCCGCCGACAATTTTTCCGAGGGTTGTAAGGTCGGGTTTTACTCCGTAAAGCTTTTGAGCACCGCCGAGCGAAAGTCTGAAGCCTGTGATTACTTCATCAAAAATAAGAAGTGAACCATGCTTTTCAGTGATTTCACGCAGGAATTTTAAAAATCCTTTTTTGGGCGGAACAACACCCATATTTGCGGCACAAGGCTCAACGATTACACAGGCAATTTCATCACCGCAGTTATCAAAAAGCTGTTGCACGGATTCTTCATCATTATACTTTGCAAGGAGAGTTGTGTCTGTGTAGCCTTTCGGCACACCTGCGCTGTTCGGAATTGAGTTTGTCAGAAGTCCCGAACCGCCCTTTACAAGCAGGCCGTCAGAATGGCCGTGGTAACAGCCCTCGAATTTTACGATTTTATCCCTTTTTGTAAAGCCTCTTGCGACACGGATTGCGCTCATAACCGCCTCTGTGCCTGAATTTACAAGTCGGAGCATTTCAATTGACGGCATATTTTCGCGGATAAGCTCGGCAAGTTCAATTTCTCCGCTGTGGCACGCACCGAATGTAAGTCCGTTCTGACAGGCAGAAGTCACGGCTTTGATAACATCGGGCTGTTTGTGACCGAGGATATTCGGTCCCCATGAGCAGATATAGTCGATAAACTCGTTTCCGTCAACATCATAAATTTTTGAACCCTCTGCACGGTCGATAAAAAGCGGATTTCTTCCGACCGAACGACACGCACGGACAGGACTGTTCACACCGCCGGGCATAAAGTCAAGCGCCTGTGCGTATAGCTTTTCGCTTTGAGTTGTATTCATAAAAGCACTTCCCTATTTGTAAAATTCGTCAATCCATTTTGCAACATCAAGTGCGTGGTATGTGATTATGATATCCGCACCCGCCCTCTTGATTGCAATCATATTTTCGCACACAATTTTCTTTTCGTCAATCCAGCCTTTTTCGGCAGCCGCCTTGACCATTGCATATTCACCGCTTACATTATAGGCAACAAGCGGAAGGTCAAAGCGTTCGCTTGCGGCTTTTACGATATCAAGATATGCAAGTGCAGGCTTGACCATAACCATATCCGCACCCTCGTCAATATCATCTGCAATTTCACGCAGAGCCTCTTTGCCGTTTGCGTAATCCATCTGATAGCTTTTTCTGTCGCCAAATTCGGGGGCAGATTCTGCGGCGTCACGGAACGGTGAATAGTAGCCTGAGGCAAATTTTGCACTGTATGACATAATCGGAGTGTTGATAAGTCCGTTTTCGTCAAGTGCGTTTCTGATTGCAGACACTCTGCCGTCCATCATATCCGAAGGAGCAATGATATCCGCACCTGCTTTTGCAAGGCTGACAGCCATTTTAGAGAGGAGCGGAAGTGTTTCGTCATTGAGAATTTCGTGACCGCAAACAACACCGCAATGACCGTGACTTGTGTATTCACAAAGACAGACATCGGCAATAATAAGGAGTGACGGATAATTTTTCTTTATGTATCTGATTGCGTTCTGAGTTACACCGTTATCGTCATAGGCTGATGTTGCAAGCTCGTCTTTATGCTTTGGAATTCCGAAAATAAGAAGTCCTGCAATGCCGCTGTTTTCAATTTCTTTAAGAATCTCATCTGCTCTGTCAAGCGAATATTGGTAGACATTCGGCATTGAATCAACAGGCTTTTTAATATTTTCAACCTCTGCAATGAAAATCGGGTAAATCAAATCGCCCTTGTCAACTCTTGTTTCACGAACAAGACTGCGAATCTGCTCGCCTGCTCTTAATCTTCTGAATCTTCTCATATATTTATCCTTCTTTCAAAGTTACTTCCTTGATTATAGTTTTCAAAATTCCGTCTGTGTCCTTCGTTTTTGCAATCCTGAACGAATTTACGCCGTGACTTTCAAGTGCCTCGGCGGTAATTTCACCTATGCAGACAACGGAAGTTCTGTCGGAAATAATTGCTCCGCCGTCAAAAAATGTGTTCACACCCGACGCACTCGCAAAAGTGATGAAGTCGGTATCAACAACGGAATTGTCCTGTTTTTTCTCAAGCTGAATGTCATAGGTTTTGACATCGTCAAAATCAATGTTGTTATCAGCCAAAATCCGAGTGAGTTCGGGCGAACCGTTTTCGGCGCGCAGAATCAATACTTTTTCGCCGCTTTTCACCGTTTTTGCAAGCAAAATTCCAAGTTCACGGGTTGTGTAGACATTCGGAATACAGTCGGCAAAAATTCCGTACTTTTCAAGTACAGCTGCTGTTCCCGAACCAATCACCGCAAACTTGACATTTGCAAAACTGCGGATATCCTTTTTCAGCTTACGCAGTCGGCTCATAAAAATTTCTGCACCGTTCATACTTGTAAGCACCACATAATCGTAGCCGTCAATACCGTTTATTGCATTGTCAAAAACTTCGTTGTCATGATATTCAATCACCTTTAAAAGGTCATGCCTTTTGACCTCCGCACCCGAAAGCGTGAGCATTTTGCCGAGCTTGTCAGAGAGCTTTCTCGTACCTGTAACAGTAACCGAAACATTTTTGAGCGGTCTTGTAATTGTGGGGGCAAAGTCAAATTTTGCGGTTTCGCCAACCACTATAACGGCAGGCGGAACAACCTCTGCTGATTTAACATTTTCGCAGATTGTCGAGAGAGTTCCCCTCACGGTCTGATTTTTTGCACAAGCGCCGTTTGACACAACTGCAACGGGAGTATCCTCCGATTTACCGTTACGAATGAGATTTTCCGCAATGTCGGGGAGGTTTCTCAATCCCATAAGAAAGACAAGCGTTCCGTCGGTTTCGGCACATTTCTTTATATTTTCGGGCAGGGTGTCCTGTGCCGTATGTCCCGTGATTATATGAACACTTCGGCTCAGATTTCTGTGTGTAACAGGGATTCCCGCAAGTTCGGGAACGGCAACCGAGGATGAAATTCCGGGTACAATATCAAACGGAATATCGGCACTTTTGAGAGCTTCAATTTCCTCTCCGCCTCTGCCGAACACGAACGGATCGCCGCCTTTAAGACGGACAACTGTTTTGCCCTCTCTCGCCTTTTCAACAAGGATTTCGTTAATATTTTCCTGCTTTTCGCTGTGTCTGCCCGAACGCTTCCCAACGCAGATTTTTTCAGCCGTTTCGGGTGCAAAACCGAGCAATGACACATCTATAAGGCTGTCGTAAACAAGCACATCGCAATGTCTGATATACTCCGCACCACGCATTGTTATCAGGTCAAAATCGCCGCATCCCGCACCGACAATATACACTCTTCCGTTACTCAATTTCGCTCACCAGCCTTTTTGCAAGTTTGATTCTGTTTGAAATTTCATCTGTTCCGCTGACTGTTTTTTTACAGTCGGCAGACAGAGAAAGCGTTATTCTGTCGTTTTCAACCTTTGAAATTGCACCGACGGGAGTTGAACAATCGGCATTGAGGCTGTGCAAAACCTGTCTTTCGGTTTCAAACGAAAGCATTGTATTTTTGTCGCTGATTTCAGCGAGCATTTTGGAAACCTCGCTGTTTTTTCTGCTTTCAATCGCAACTATTCCCTGACACGGTGCAGGGAGAAATTCATCGGTATCAAACGGAGTTACTGTGTAATCCTCACCGTTGCAAAGGTCAAGTCTTTCAAGTCCTGCCTTTGCAAGCACAAGAGCATCGTACTCACCGTTCAACAGCTTTTTAAGTCGGGTGTCAACATTGCCCCTTACATCCTTGAATTTTGCATTAGGATAGATTTTCTCCGCAAAAAGCTTTCGCCTTAAACTGCCTGTTCCGATGACAAAACCGTCCTTTGTTTCAAAATTGTTGCGTGTAACAAAAACATCGCCATAACTGCCCCTTGGCAACACGGCGGAAATTTCAAGTCCGTCTGCAATTTTTGTCGGCAAGTCCTTTGCACTGTGAACGGCAACATCTATTCCTCCGCTCAAAAGTGACATTTCAAGTTCCTTGATGAACACACCTTTTCCGCCCAAAGCTGCAAGCGGTTTGTCAAGGGTTTTGTCGCCTGTTGTCGAAATGTAAACCGTTTCAATTTCAACATTCGGAAAACGGTTTTTCAGCGTTTTTATTAACATTTCGGTTTGTGCAAGGGCAAGCCTGCTTTTTCTTGTTCCGATTTTTATCGTCATTGTTCGTATTCCTCAATCAAATTTTCAACAGTTTTTTCATCGGGTTCAAGTCCCGAAAGGCAAAGCGAAAGAAGCTGTTCAAAAATCTTCCTTCTGTCATCTTCCATTTCAACCTTCTCCTTAATTATCGGGCGATATTTCCACAAAACCTCGGTTGTGTTTTCGTTCATACTTTCAAGGATTCCCACAAAAAGCTCTTTAAGATATTTTGCGTAAATCGGACTTTTGCCCGATGTTGTAATTCCTGCCGTTATGCCGTTTTTGCTTGCAATTGCAGGAAAAATAAATCCGCATTTTTCCTTATCGTCAACTGTGTTGACAAGAATATTTTTCTCGTTGCAAAGCTGAAAAATTCTGCCGTTGAGCGTTTCATCATCGGTTGCGCTGATAACGCAAAACGCACCGTCAAGGTCGCTGTCACAAAATCTGCGGTCAATGATTTTCACATTCAAAGCCTTGATTTCATCGCAGATTTTCGGGGCAACAACGGTTATGTCCGGCGAAAACGGCATCAGCTTTTCAATCTTTCTGAGTGCAACCGTACCGCCGCCGACTACAAGTATTTTTTTGTTTTCAATGTCAATATAAAACGGGAAGTATGCCATTAGTTATTCTCTCCGCACTTTCTGTAGATTTCAAGAATTCTTGCAAATTCTTCTGCCGAAACATCGGATTTCAGCTTATAAATGAATTTTTCCGAAAAATCTGACGGCATTGCGTTTTTCACAGACTGCATACACGGCAAAAATTCGTGAAAGGCAAGGTCTTTTTTGAGAACTTCAATTTCCTCAAAAATTATTTCTTTTGCACTTTCAACGCTGTCGAGTTTGAGAGCATTGTTCTCGTTTGCAAGCTGTTTTATGCAGTCAATGTTAATGAGCCTTACTCCGCTTATTTTAGGAATATTTTCATCAATGTCGGGCGGTACGGCAAGGTCAATAAACAGCCTTGATTTTTCGGTTTTTATATTCTTTTTTAAATCATAATATGTAACCGTGTAATGCGGTCCGCTTGTGGCACTGATTACGCAGTCTGCAAAGTCAAACGCTTTGTATCTTTCGTCATAATCAATCACATTCGCACCCGTATTTTCAAAAACAGTTTCTGCTTTATGTTTTCGTGAAGTCACGGTAACGCTTATACCTTTGTGCGACAAGAGATTTTTCACAACGGTTGAGCCGACCTTGCCTGTTGCACCGATTACAAGAACATTCAGCTCACCGTCTTTGAATTTTGCCGCCTCGTTTGACGCAAGAGTTGCAACGGAAACCGATGTTTTTGAAATGGCGGTTTCGGTCTTGATTTTTTTTGCACAGGCAACAGCCGCCTGAACGCACATATTAAGCTCATAGGCAACCGTGCCGTTATCCTTTGCAAAGGCGTAGGCTCGCTTTAGCTGACCGAGTATTTCATCTTCACCGATAACCATTGATTCAATTCCGCCTGCCACCCTGAAAAGATGGAGCAAAGCCCTGTCACCGTAGAAAAGACAGATGTACTTTTTTAGTTCGTCAAAATCAATTCCCGAAAAATCCGAAAGAACGGTTTCAACCGTTTTCACAGATGATTCGTCACCGCAAAAATAAACCTCGGTTCTGTTGCAGGTGCAGAGAATCAAACACTCGCTGATATTTTCAAAATAATAAAGTTCGTCAAGAAATGTCTTTTTTTGCTCATCGGGAAAGGCAAGCTTCTTTCTCACAACCACATTTGAAGTTTTGTGACTTACGCTCAGGCAGTACATAAAAAATTCGCTCCGTTACAAATAAAATCCGACAGTAAAATACACTTTTAAAGTTATTTTATTACTGCCGACAGCTATTGTCAATTAAAGTTAGTCAGTTATTTTACCACTAAACCTATCTGTTTGGTATGTTTTGATTATACTACATTCACTGTTCCATGTCAATAAATTTCGGGTTTTGCTTGACAAAAACAGTGATTACAATATAAACTATACAAAGATACCTCCCGTCAGCAAACAACGGGAGTTTTATTCCTATGTAAATACTTATTGTACCGATAGGAATACTAAATGATTTGAATATGTATTAAGGAGCGTTTTTATGCTTAATCAGTTTTCAAGAACACAGCTTTTGATTGGCAAAGAAGCTATGGACAGGCTTTCAAAAACAAGAGTTGCAATTTTCGGAATCGGCGGTGTAGGCGGATACACGGCGGAGGCTCTTGCAAGGAGCGGAGTCGGCGAGCTTGACCTTATTGACGACGACAAGGTGTGCCTTACAAACATCAATCGCCAGATTTTTGCAACAAGAAAAACAGTAGGCAAATACAAGGTTGATGTTGCAGAGGAAAGACTCAAGGACATCAATCCCGACATAGTCATCAACAAACACCAGACCTTCTACACTCCCGAAACCTCGGAAAAATTCGACTTTTCAAAATACGACTATGTAGTTGACGCAATTGACACGGTAACAGGCAAAATTGAGCTTGTTATGCAAGCCGACAAAGCCAAGACGCCTATCATCTGTTCAATGGGAGCAGGCAACAAGCTTGATCCTACAGCATTTGAGGTTGCCGACATTTACAAAACCTCGGTCTGTCCTCTTGCAAGGGTTATGAGACACGAACTCAAAAAGAGAGGCATCAAAAAGCTGAAGGTTGTTTATTCAAAGGAAAAGCCTATCACACCCGTTGACGATATGGCAATCAGCTGTAAAACAAATTGCATATGCCCTCCCGGGACTGAAAGAAAATGCACCCAACGCAGACAGGTTCCCGGCAGCACCGCATTTGTTCCGTCGGTTGCAGGTCTTATCATAGCCGGCGAAGTTATCAAGGATTTGATTAAGTAAACTAATATAGTTGTCTTTTCATTTTAATTTGCTATTGTTAAAAATTGCAATTTATAGTATAATTATCCTAATAACTATTTAGAGGTTGCAAAATGAACAGATATATAATTATTGCAGGAGTTAACGGAACAGGAAAATCAAGTCTGCGTGGTGTTCTTGAAGGACAGGAAGTTTTGCTTGGTCATATAATTGATGCTGATGCTATTGCAAAAATAAACAATTACGATAACATAAAGGCGGGTAAAAAAGCAGTTGAAGAAATAAAATACTGTCTTGATAACAATATTTCTTTCACACAGGAAACCACTCTTTCAGGACACAGAACCGAGAAAACAATTCAGCAGGCACGAAAACAGGGCTACTATGTTATTATGTACTATGTAGGTCTTAACTCAAAAGAAGAAAGTCTTGCAAGAATTGAAAACAGGGTACGGAAAGGCGGTCATGATATTCCGAAAAATGATGTGTGCAGAAGATTTGATAACCGCTTCGATTCTTTAAAAAGAATTGTTCCGCTGTGTGATGAAGTAATTTTTTATGATAATGAAAACGGATTTATTAAAGTTGCCGAAATAAAAAACAACAAATTCAATTATTCAAACGGTTACAGACCTAAATGGATTACAGAATTTGAAAATAAACTGAAATTAGGCTAAGGAAAAGCAAAGCACCGGGAGAAATTGCCCTCGGTGCTTTGCTTGTTTTTATAGGATTTTTTACAGTTGATATCGTGATTAAACAGATTAGATGATAACCGATTCTTCCTGAAGTGATTTGTTACGGAGGATCTGAACCTCATCGCCTTTGGTAATGAAAAGCCGATAAAGAAATACATTGACCTTTTCTCCGACGGTAATCGGAGTTTCGTCAAGTCCTCTGTACGCATAAACCGTGCCTCCGTCACATTTTACGGCAATTTCGATATTGTCACCTCTGAATGAAGTCTTTATAACCTCGCCGACGGATACAGACGCTTTTTGTGCGGTTGTTTCGCTGAGCTTTGTCACCTTTACAAATTCGGGACGGATAACTGCACGGTCAACATTATCGACAACATCAAAGGTCTTGAACTTTGTATAATCGTCAAGCGTAGTAGTCTGACCGAAAAATGATGCAGAAAATGCTGTATCGGGATGCTGATAAATATCAATCGGCGAGCCTATCTGCTCAATTCTGCCCTTGTTTGTAATTATAATTTCATCGGCAACCTCAATAGCCTCGCTCTGATCGTGGGTTACAAATATACTTGTAACGCCGAGTCTTTCAATCATATCTTTAAGCCATGAGCGAAGCTCCTGCCTAACCTTTGCGTCAATTGCGGCAAATGGTTCGTCAAGCAGAAGAAGATTCGGGTTTGGCGCAAGCGCTCTTGCAAATGCAACACGCTGTTTTTGACCGCCCGAAAGCTGGCTTGGATAACGCTTTTCAAGACCTTCAAGACCGATAAGCTTTACAAGCTCGTTTACTCTTTCCTTGATAAATTTCTTGCTCTTTTTCTGAATTTTCAGACCGAAAGCAATGTTATCGAAAACTGTCATATATCTGAAAAGAGCGTAGTTTTGGAATACAAAGCCTATGCCTCTTTTGCTTGCGGGAATATCGTTGACAACCTTTCCGTCAATTACAATTTCGCCGCTGTCGGGATTTTCAAGTCCTGCAATCATACGAAGAATTGTTGTTTTGCCGCTGCCCGAAGGACCGAGAAGTCCGATAAGCTTACCCTTTTCAATACCAAAGTTTACATTGTCGGATGCCTTGTAGTCACCGAAAGTTTTATTTATATTTTTAAGCTCAACATACATTACGCATCCTTCTTTCCTTTGTATTCAACCACACTTCTGATAACCAAAATCGCAATCGCCATAAGCACAAGTATTGATGAAACTGCAAATGCGGGAACATACTTGAACTCATTGAACAAAATTTCAACAAGGAGAGGAAGTGTGTTTGTTTTTCCTCTTAAATGTCCCGAAATTACCGAAACTGCACCAAATTCACCCATTGCTCTTGCGGCACAGAGTACAACTCCGTAAAGGAATGCCCATTTTATGTGCGGAAATGTTATTTTTCTGAAAATTGTCGTGCCTTTTGCACCCATAAGTGCGGCGGCTTCTTCCTCATCCGTACCCTCGGATTCAAGCACGGGAATAAGCTCCCTTGAGATAAACGGGAATGTTACAAATACGGTTGCAAGGATAATTCCCGGAACGGCAAAGATAACCTTGATTCCAAGTTCGCTTAAAAGCGGATATATCGGGCTTTGTCTGCCGAATGTGAGTACAAATATAAGACCTGCGATTATGGGCGAAACCGTTACGGGGAGGTCGATGAGTGTTGTAAGAAGTTTTTTGCCCTTGAATCTGAACTTTGTAATTGACCAGGCGGCAAAAATTCCGAATACCGTATTGAACAGTACCGCAAACACGGTTGCCTCAACAGTAAGCACAATTGCCTTTACCGTGTAATCATCGCTGACAGCCTGCCAGAACACCTCTGCACCGCTTTTGAAAGCCTCGCAGATTACCGTAACCAAAGGAAGAACGAGCATTACGAATACAAATAAAAGTGCAATGCCTATGAGTATGTACTTTACAACCTTTGAACGCTTTGTTTCTTCGTACATTTTATCTTCCCCCTTTCAGAATTTTTGCATTTCTGTGCTGAACCATATTTACAAGGAACAGAATCAAAAAAGATGCGGCAAGCATTACAAGTGCGATTGCCGTTGCACTTTTGTAGTCATATTCCTGCAGCTCCGACATAATGATAAGCGGAGTGATTTCTGTTTCAAACGGCTTGTTGCCTGCAATGAAAACAACCGAACCGTACTCACCAAGACATCTTCCGAATGCAAGACCAAAGCCTGTGAGAACCGAGGGAAGAATTTCGGGAAGAATAATTTTTCTGAAAATTCTGAATCTGCCGGCACCCATAACTCCTGCCGCCTCTTCATAAACAGGATCAAGCTTTTCAAGAACAGGCTGAACTGCTCTTGTTACAAAAGGTATTCCCACAAATACAAGTGCAACCGTAATACCAACTCTTGTGTAGGCAATGCTTATGCCGAACTTTGCAAAAAATCCACCAATAAGACCTGTGTCGGCAGTCAGAGAAGTAAGTGCAATGCCTGCAACCGCTGTCGGAAGTGCAAACGGAAGTTCAATCATACCGTCAAGAATTCTTTTGCCCGGGAATTTGTAACGAACAAGCACCCACGCAAGAATTACACCCATAACGGCATTGATGAGAGATGCAATAAATGCAGTTATAAAGCTAACCTTGTAGCTTGCAAGCACTCTTTCACGGGTGATTGCCTCCCAAAATTCAGAGGGGCTCATCTGTGCCGTATAAATAACGAGAGCGGCAAGAGGAATCAGCACAACAAGGCTTAATAATGTAATTGTTACACCCAAAGAAAGACCGAAGCCCGGGATTACTCTTTTTGCTTTTTTTGACTTTTTTGCCTGAACCATTATCACACCTGTTTCCCCTGTAAAATATCATCCGACATCAGACAAAATTGCCTATAAACTGCCTGATATCATTTTTTAATCGGTTTTATTTTTTCTCGTAAATCTTATCGAAGATACCGCCGTCTGCAAAGTGCTTTTTCTGAGTCTCGTCCCAACCGCCGAAATCGTTGATTGTTACAAGATTAATGTTGAGGTCGAACACATCGGAGTATTCCTTCAAAATTTCCTTATTATAAGGGCGGTAATAGTTATCGCCTGCAATACGCTGAGCCTCATCGCTGTAAAGATAACTTAAATACTCTGTTGCAACCTTTCGAGTGCCTCTTTGGTCAACCACTTCGTCAACAACGGCAACAGACGGCTGTGCAAGAATGCTGACGCTCGGAGTAACGATTTCGTACTCATCGGGATTGTCCTTGATAGAAAGGTACGCCTCATTCTCCCAAGCAAGAAGAACATCGCCCTGTCCGTTTTCTACAAATGAAGTTGTAGCACCTCTTGCGCCTGAGTCAAGCACAAGCACATTTTGATAAAGCTTTTTAATGAAATCTTCAATTTTTGCCTCATCACCGTTATATTTCTTGTCTGCATATGCCCAAGCGGCAAGGTAGTTCCATCTTGCACCGCCCGAAGTTTTCGGGTTTGGAGTGATAACGCCCACACCGTCTTTTGCAACATCGTCCCAATCCCTGATATTTTTCGGATTACCTTTGCGAACAAGGAATACAATTGTTGATGTGTATGGTGAAGAGTCATTGTCAAACTCATTTACCCAACCGTCCTCAATCAGACCTGCGTCACGAATTGCATTTACATCATATTCAAGTGCGAGTGTTACAACATCCGCCTCAAGACCGTTTGCAACCTCAAGAGTCTGTTTGCCCGAACCGCCGTGTGACTGGGTAACTTCAACATCCTGTCCTGTTTCTTCTTTCCAATGCTTTGCGAAAATCTTATTATATGATTCATAAAGCTCTCGTGTAGGATCATATGAAACATTTGTTAATGTTACTTTTGAATCGTTTGTTGTATCTTTATTACCGCATCCTGTAAAGGCAACCGCTGACGCACCCAATACTGAAACTGCCAATACTGCCGATAATACTTTTGTTCTTAAATTTTTCATTTTGATTACCTCACTTTAAATTAATTTGATTTTAGATTCTGACAGGCAATTACATACAACAGTACGACTTGCCCCCAAATGAGGTACACATTCGTATTTTCTTCAGATTGTAAATGTTTTTCATAAGCGTCACCTTTTGGATTTTTGAGGTTATTTTGTTACCCTACAATTCCTATCAATTTACTATGTGTTTCTTTGAGAACTATTTTATACTGTACAGGGTGAAAAGTCAAGGTAAAATTTTCACACATCCAACACTTTAGCAAATTGCAACAATACACAAGCAATATTTTTCGCAAAAATAGTAATAAAATCGAAAAAACAGACATAAAATAACGGATAGGTATTTTCAAATGAAATATGCCTATCCTAAAAAAGAAATATTTTTTTGCGTAAATCTATTGACAAATCTATATAAAAAAGGTATAGTAGTATTAAATCAATAATGATTATTATTTTATTCAAAAATTAAATACACAAAGGCGTATTGATTATTTTAAATTTCAAAAATTAATTTAACGGAGGAAATATTATGGCTAAAACAACAAAGTATTCGGGAACACAGACAGAAAAGAACCTTGAGGCTGCTTTTGCAGGTGAATCGCAGGCTCGTAACAAATACACATATTTTGCATCTGTTGCCAAAAAGCAGGGCTTTGAGCAGATTGCAGACCTTTTCTTAAAAACGGCAGACAACGAGAAAGAACACGCAAAAATGTGGTTCAAGGAGCTTAACGGAATCGGCGACACAGCCGAAAATCTTCTTGCCGCTGCCGAGGGCGAAAACTACGAGTGGACAGATATGTACGAAGATTTCGCTAAAACTGCCGAGGAAGAAGGCTTTACAGAGCTTGCACACAAGTTCCGCCTTGTTGCCGCAATTGAAAAGCACCACGAAGAAAGATACCGTGCATTACTCCGCAATGTTGAAGCTGCAGAAGTTTTCAAAAGGAGCGAAATCAAGGTTTGGGAATGCCGTAACTGCGGTCACATTGTTGTAGGCAAAGAGGCTCCCGAGGTTTGCCCCGTCTGCAACCACCCACAGAGCTATTTTGAAATCCACGCAGAAAACTACTAATTCTGATTTAATCAAATATATAAAGGAAACTCCACCGCATTTCACGGTGGAGTTTTGTGTTTAGTATCAAATTAAATTCAAAAAAACTTACTCTTCTTCTGGATATTTCATACCCCAGCTTTTGCGGATGTCGGTCATGATTTTCATAACATCCTTTGTGTAGTCAAGGTGCATAAGAGCCGTGTCGCCCTCTATCGCCTTTTCCATATCTTCAACCTCATAAAGCAAAGCGTCCTTTGTCTGACCTGCCGAGATTGTTTCACAATGGCCGTCAGCCGTGTATGTAATCTTTGCCTCCATGCCTCTGGGATATTCAAAGATTTCAACATAACCCTTGTCAAACGAGATTGTGCCACGCTTTGGCTGTTTTGCGTGAAGCGAAAGAATGACAGTTGCCATTTCCTCCTCTTTATTCTTTAAAAGAATACTCGCTTGTTCGTCAACGCCTGTTTCGGCATATTTAACCTGCGACAACACATCGTTTGGGCATGAGCTCATAAACATACGAACAAACGAAAGTGCATACACGCCGATGTCAAGCATTGCACCGCCTGCAAGGTTGCGGTTGAAAAATCGGTTGTTCATATTGTACTCTTTGTAACTGCCGAAATTCATCTGAATAAGCCTAAGCTCGCCAAGGTCACCTGAATTTACCTTTTCAAGAAGTGCCTTGTAAATCGGCATATGGAAAATTGTCATTGCCTCTGCAAGCACAACATGGTTTTTCTCTGCAAGAGAGATTGCCTCGTCAAGTTCATCTGAATTAAGCGTTATCGACTTTTCGCACAAAACATGCTTTCCTGCCGCAAGAGCCTTGCGAAGATATTTTATATGCGTGTTGTGCGGTGTGGAAATGTAAATTATGTCAACATTTTCGTCTTTAAACAGCTCGTCAATATCGTTGTAAACCTTTTCAATACCGTACTTTTCGGCAAATGCAACCGCCTTTTCATGGGTACGGTTTGCAACGGAATAAAGTTTCTGTCCTCTGCTTTTGAGTGCGGTTGCAAGCTCATTTGCGATAACTCCGCAACCGAGTGTTGCCCAGTTGTAGTTTTTCATAAAAACACCTCCGTATATTTTTCGAGAAAAGTTTAACACACGGAAATGCGTCTGTCAACGGTATTAGATGGCTTTTCTCGTATCTGCCCCGTACTTTTTCATAATCTTGCGAAGTTCGTTATTTTCGCTTTTTGAAAGGCTAAAATACATAAATCCGTGCTTAACAGTTTCATCACCGTCACACGCAGGCATATATGTATTACAGCCTATTCTTATTGATGCCTTTTCGGAAAAACCGCAAGACGGTGAATCAAAATATGCGGATTTGCCCTCAAACATTTTCTTCACGGTTTCGGCATCTTCGGCAGACATCTTGGCGTCAACCTTGTCGCAGTACTCAACATCAAAATACACGGTAGGCTCACACGCATAGAAACTGATTTTCGGCACGGCAAATACTGCGGCGGCAACGCATAAAACAACTGCAACCACAATTACAGCAATCTTTTTCTTCATAACATTCACTCCTTTTCGCTTATCCCTTTAAACATATATTATATTAAGATTGTATCATTATAATTTAATCGGCATATACATCAATTTTAAAATCATTTATTTGTAGGTTAAAAAATTTTTCGTCAATGCTTACAAGAGAGCAATTTTACTTTTGTTGAAGAGGCACAAATTGCATACAAATTCAAAGCCTTGCTTATTGAGAAAAATCGGTCTGAAAATATGCAGAAAAGCAGTTTTTACCATATTATAAAGGCATAAAAAGAAGAATTTTGACGAGATAGTTATTGTAACTAAAATTGTGAGCAAAGTAAACTTTATGTTTATAAGGTATTTTGCTTGTTTATTTCAGGCAACAGGATTACAATAATTGTGGAAAATGGAAAAGAATGGTATTGTTTACAAAGATTATGTGATTGAAGAGGTTAGAAATTAATGGGAAAAGTCAAAAAAATGCCCTCACTTGCGTTTGCAAGTCTGTTTAAAAGAAACAAAGGTCAGAATACCGTAAAAGAAAAGCGACGGCGCTCACACCAGATAAATATGCTGGAAGGTCCGCTCGGAAAAAAAATTCTTCTTTTCACACTTCCGCTTGCAGGATCCAGTATTCTTCAACAGCTTTTCAACTCAACCGATGTTGCAGTGGTCGGCAGATTTTCAAGCAGTCAGGCACTTGCCGCAGTCGGAAGCAACGCTCCGCTCATCAATATGCTTGTGCTGTTATTCACGGGACTTTCGGTCGGCGCAAATGTTTTGATTGCACGATATATCGGTCAAAATGACCGTAAAAAGGTTTCGGAAGCTGTTCACACGGTAATAACACTTTCACTTATATGCGGATTTCTTCTTCTGATACTCGGTCAGGTTATTGCAGCACCGCTGTTAAGGCTGATGAACACACCGGATGATGTAATTGACCTTGCGGCAACATACCTGAGAATTTACTTTATGGGCATGCCGTTTGTAATGCTCTACAACTTTGGTTCGGCAATTTTGAGAAGTGTAGGCGACACAAGCCGTCCGCTCTACTGTCTTGTAATTTCAGGTATTGTAAATGTTCTTTTGAACCTCTTCTTTGTAATCGTCTGCGATATGAGCGTTGCAGGAGTCGGCATTGCAACAGTAATTGCCGACGGCATAAGCGCCGGACTTGTTATGATGTTCCTCATCAGAAACGAAGACGAGTCAATCAGAGTCAATCCAAAAAAACTTTCATTCAAGAAAGAACATCTCATTATGATTTTGAAAATCGGTGCTCCTGCAGGTATTCAGGGTATGGTTTTCTCAATTTCAAATGTATTCATTCAGACAGCCATAAACGGCTTCGGTTCACAGGCGGTTGCAGGCTCATCGGCTGAACTCAACTTTGAGTACATTACATTCTATATAGTAAGTGCGTTCAGCCAGGCAGCCGTTACATTCACAAGTCAGAACTACGGCGCACTTCAGTTTGACAGATGCAAAAAGGTGTTTAGGCTTTGTATGCTTTTCAGCTGTATTTTCACAGGCTGTGTGAGCGTTATATTCATGCTCGGAAGCGGATTTTTCATCACCTTCTTCACAACCGACCCCACCGTTATCAAGTACGCAATCATCAGAATGGCGATTGTTATGCTCCTTGAGCTTATGACAGGTTCATACGAAATCAGCGGCGGTGCGCTCAGAGGAATCGGACATTCACTCCTCCCTGCAATCCTCACAATCTTCGGTTCTGTTGTGTTCAGAATCATCTGGCTCTTCACGGTATTCAAGGCATACCATACCTACGATATGCTCCTTATGGTTTACCCCGTTTCATGGCTTATCACAGGCACATCCGTTTTGATTGCCTACTTCATCATCAGAAAAAGAGAATTCAAAAAGGTAAGCGCCGCTTTTGAAATTTAAAATCAAATAGGTTTTTATGGCTGACATCGGCATTGGTGTCAGCTGTTTTTGTTTAGAAGAGGCTCTAAAATTAAAAAAATAATAAAAAGCAATTATTTCGTACTTTTTGTGCGGAATAATTGTTTTTTTGCTGTGTTTTATGTTATAATCCAATTATAAACATACGGAGGTGCGACAATGACTAAACGGACTGTTGCCAACAATTTTTTATACTACATTTTTTGCGGATTCAGCGGTGCGGTTACTTCGCTGATAGTATGGCTGTTTCTAAAACTTATGGGCTTGGGAATCGGTCTTGTGTGGGATGCAATTCCGTCAAATTTTGATTTCAAATTTTATCCGATTATCGTCTGTACGGCGGGCGGACTTATTCTCGGAATATGGCAAAAGCTGACAAATGCCGTTCCCGATGAACTTGACGAGGTTATGAAAAAGGTAAAAAAAGATAAATTTTACCCGTATAACAAGGTGCTTTTGCTCTGCATTTCGGCACTTTTGCCCCTTGTTTTCGGCGGAAGTCTCGGTCCCGAGGCAGGCTTGACAGGCGTTATCGTCGGACTTTGCTACTGGGCAGGAAGTCATATGAAAGACGCTAAAAGTAAAATTCCCGAACTAATGCAAATCGGCATAAGCGCAACCCTGAGTGCGGTATTCTACGCACCGCTTTTCGGTCTTGCATCGGTCAATGAAGAAAGGCTTGACAGCGAAGAAAAGCCTACCGATATCCGTTCAACAAAGCTTATTTCAAACATCATTGCCGTACTTTTTGCGGCGGGAACTCTGTTTTTGCTTAACTCGATTTTCGGCGGAAGTATGGGACTTCCACGACTCGGGGGTTATAACATTACAAATTTTGAGCGTTTGTGGGGAATTCCCCTCGCACTTTTGGGCGCTGTATGCGGTTTTCTGTTTATCATATCTTCAAAGATTTTCGGAAAATTTTTCGCACTCATTCAGGGCAAACTCGGCATTATTATCAGCACAACTCTCGGCGGAATTATCCTCGGTGTTATGGGTACATACCTCCCCCTCACAATGTTTTCGGGCGAAGAAAGCATTACCGTTGTCAAGGAAAGCTTTGCCGAATTTGCACCGTGTATTCTTATTATCAGCGGTGTGCTTAAACTTGTTCTCACAAACATCTGCATAAAGTCGGGTTGGAAAGGCGGTCACTTCTTCCCCGTCATCTTCTGCGGAGTGAGCATTGGCTACGGTGTTGCTATGCTCGGCGGACTTGACACGGCATTCTGTGCGGCAGTCGTAACGGCAGGACTTCTCGGTGTCACAATGAAAAAACCGCTTGCCGTAACAATGCTCCTTTTGCTCTGCTTTGACGCAAGAGTTATTCCGTGGATTTTGCTCGCCGCATTCCTCGGAAGCATTATTCCGACTAAAATTTTCGGCAATAATAAAAAGAAAGCTAAGTAAGCATATAAAAAACCGCCTTTTTCAAGGCTGTTTAAAAACGCAACCGCAAGGGAACCCGTGGTTTCTTGAAGCAACTGTACTTTTCAGGTTAAAATCAAACTGTAATTTAACTTTGAAAGGTGAGTAAAACTTATGAACAAAAAGCCGAACTACTTAAAAAGGTACATTATCAGCTCATACGCTTTGATATGGTTTTTGATTATTTTTGTTGCAGGAACGGCAAGTATGATATTTCACGCACCGCCTGTTGTGATGTGGATTGTCCGAAATCTGCTTGCGTGGTCGCCTACAATTTTGCTTTTATTCGGCTGGAAATTTTTCAGACCAACCGAAAGCAGAATAACTTTCATCAAAAGATGTTTTTCGGAAAAAATTAAAATTTTCCCCTTACTGCTATCTTTCTTTTTGACTTTTGGCATAAGCATTTTATCATTGTTCATTTTTTCGATATTTGACGGAAAGCCGATGATGTCTTATATCAATTTCGGAACAACTGCGTTGCCGCTGAGCATATTTTTATCGTTCACCTCAGGACCTACAGGCGAAGAACTTGGGTGGCGAGGCTTTATGCGTGAAGAATTTAACAGCAGATACTCATTTGTAAAATCGTCAATTTGTCAGGGACTTGTTTGGTGTTTTTGGCACACACTTTTGTGGATAGTTGATTCAGAATTTACTGATTTGAGGGCTATTCCCTACATCATTTCAAACATTGTCGTTATCACATCAATCACCGTTCTGATGAACATTTTTCTTGAAAGGCACAACAATCTGATTTACTCTGTGCTTTTGCATTTTGGGTTTAACATAATTTATGTATTTCTCAATGCCGATATAATGTTCTTTGTGATACTGACAATCCTCTATTTAATCATTACTCCGCTTGCCGTGTTGTTCAGAAATAAGACTAAAATCCGCAACCAACGCTAACATTTCGGTTAAATTCAGTTGATAGACACGATCAAATTTTTAATGTAAAATTTGTAGGAAATTATTTTTTAATATGGTGAAAATTAGTTTTTCGCTTCAAAACAGTAAAAGAAAATAATATATACAACTTATTTTAGGAGGATAAATATGCTTACACATATTGGAACAGACACTATAGAAACAGAAAGATTGATACTCCGCAAATTTAAAATTTCAGACGACGAGGCTATGTTAAAATATTGGATTGCCGATGAAAAAATTCAATCTCTGTATTCCGAACCTGTTTACACCACAAAAGCAGAAGTTGATGAACTTCTCGAAAAATATATCAATTTGTATCAAAAAAATGATTACTACCGTTGGGCAATCATAGAAAAAAATTCAGGTGAATGTATAGGTCAGATAGCATATTTTCTTGTTGACAGCAAAAATAATTTTGCCGAAATAGAATATTGCATAGGCTCTGATTTTCAATGCAAAGGATATGCTACCGAAGCAACGAAAGCAATTATACAATATGGATTTGATAAAATTAATCTGCACAAGGTACAGATTTGTACAAAGACAATAAATAAACCTTCAAAGCGTGTTATAGAAAAATGCGGTTTTACATATGAAGGAACATTGCGTGATTACTTTTATATGGACGGAGAATATGTAGGTCGATTGTATTTTTCCATGTTAAAAAGTGAATTTGAATCAAAACAAAATTAAACAGGAACATTTATCTACACAAAAACCTCCCTGCAATCGAATTTTGCCTTGCAGGGAGGTTGTATTATTCTTATATGGAATTTTATTTTACTTGCGGATAATTATTGCTTTGCCGTTGCAATGGACCTTTCCGTTTGAAACTGTAACTGTTTCACCGCTGATTTCGTTTTTATAATCGCCGTCGGGAAGGTCAACTTTTACATCTGCCGACTTTGATTTAAGGCTGAAAATACCGACTTTTTTGCTCTTGTTGTTGTCACGCTCAAGAATTGCAATATCGTTTTCATCGTCTGCATCGGCCTTGAAATAATCGTCATCATCAAGAACGGTTTTCTTGATTGTATCGAGCTTTGCAAAAAGGTTGCTCAAATCAATGCCTGTGTTGCGTGGGAAAACATCCTTGTCAAAAAGGCTTGGAGTTTCGTCACAACCGAACTCCTGACCTGCATATATGAGGGTTGAACCCTTCAAGAAATACAGAAAAGCTGTGTAATTTTCAAGGTCGCTCCTGTTCTTTACATAATGGCAGATTCGTGGCTGATCGTGGTTTTCAAGGCAACGCATTTTATCGTAATTCTGCGGATAAATTGCCTCCTGATAATTGAACATATCCATATAATTTGAAAGTGTGGTTTCGCCCTTCAAATATTTGTCGAAAACCTCACGGATATCGTAGTCATATTCCATATCAAAAGCGTCAAAAAGCTCATAGTCGCTTGCGGCATAAATTCCGCTCTTGCGAGAGAAGACATTGAAAGAGCTGTGTACGCTTTCGGCAAGCCAAATGCAGTCGGGATTTACCTTTGCAACAGCCTCTCTCGCCTGTTTCCAAAATTCAACGGGAACGAATGATGCAACATCACAACGGAAGCCGTCAACAATCTTCGCCCACATAACGAGTGAATCAATCTGATACTGCCATAATTCTTTGTTAGAATAATCAAGATCGATTATGTCGCTCCAATCACCGACTTTGTTGCCAAAATTGCCGTCCGGCTTTCTGTAGAAAAATTCGGGATGTTCAACCGAAAGATTTGAATCGGGCGAAGTGTGGTTATAGACAACATCAATGATGCACTTCATGCCCTTTGCGTGAATTTTTTCAACAAGGCTCTTGAAATCGTCCATTGTGCCGTACTCGGGATTTGTTGTGCGATAGTCCTTGTTTGCATAAGGACAGCCGAGAGAGCCTTTTTTATTCTTGACGCCAATCGGATGAATCGGCATAAACCAAATGATGTCCGTGCCGAGTGACTTTATTCTGTCAAGATCCTCTGCAACGGCATTAAATGTGCCGTCATTTGTGTGGTTACGGACATAAATCGAATAAATAACCTTGTTCCTCAAGCTGATTTCAGTATTTTTTGCCATTTAAAACATCTCCTTATGTATTTTTCCACGGTCTGTTTTTACCGTTCCAACCTCGTTCTGCCCAGTAATTTTTATCGGCTTCATTCCAACCGCTTTTCTGAATCATTCTCATAATAAAGAAAAAGCCTTTTGTTTTTAACCCTGCCTTAACTTTGCCGTTATTTTTCTTTACCTTATTGGCAATTGAGGTAGTCTTTTTGTCAATTTTCTTTTTGAGTTCATCGGTGACGCCTGAATAATTTGTTGCACGAACATTGACACCGTAACGATAAGTTTTTGGAACGCCCCAAAAGAACATACTGTCGGCGATATCCTTGTTGGCAGATTTTGTACCCAAACCTGCGGCTGTCGAAATTACAACCGCCTGCTTTGTGAACATTTTCTGTTCGGGACGGTGAACCATCCAACGATAACCGTAATGATCAAGAAATGCTTTCATTGAGCCTGTGCAATGATAAACATACACGGGCGTTGTGAAGATGAGTACATCAGCCTCGTCCATAGCCTCGGTAATCTTTTTCAGTCGCTCATAATGCGGACAAAGTGTTTCGGATTTTAGGAAACACTGCGTACAACCTACGCAAAAATCGCCGAAATCTCTCGGAAGAAAAAATTCCGTAACCTCGCCGCCTAATTTATCGGCAACCTGCTTGCCAATATGATAGGTTGAGCCTTTATGGTTCTGACCGTTTATTACTGCAATTTTCATTTTATGTCACCAAATTCATCAATTTCAAGTCAATTTTAGCACAACAAAGCAATATTGTCCATATGATTTTTATGCCTTTTAAGAGCATTTTTATGCGGATTTTTTATTAAAAAAACAGCTCCCTGAAAGCAGGGAGCTGCAGTAAGTACAAATGAGTTTTCAAACAAATCAGAAGTCGATTTCTGTATCGTAGTAGCAAGCCTTGAGAAGTTTTTCCATTTCTTCCTGATTTGGCTGGCGTGGGTTAGAACCTGTGCAAGCATCGGCAATTGCGTTCTTGGCAACTTCGGGGAGCTTTTCGAGGAATTCTTTTTCGTCGATAATGCTCTCGTCAGCCTTAACACCGCCCGGGCCGTAGTTCTTAATGCCCTGCGGAATGTTGAGCTGATCGTTCATTGAACGGAGTTCAGCGATGAGTGCGTCAACAAGTTCTTCTGTTGTTTCGCCCTTGAGGTTGATGAACTTAGCAATCTTAGCATAACGCTCAGCTGCAACAGGATCTTTTGAGTTATACTTGATAACCTTAGGAAGATACATAGCGTTTGCACAGCCGTGAATAATGTGACCGCCTGTGAAAGCCGCACCTGTCTTGTGAGCCATTGAGTGAACGATACCGAGCAGAGCATTTGAGAATGCCATACCTGCAAGGCACTGTGCATCGTGCATTTTATCACGGCAAGCCATGTCGCCCTCATAAGACTTCTTGAGGTTGTCGTGAATCATCTCAATTGCATGGAGTGCAAGCGGATCTGTGTACTCACAGTTGAGAGTTGAAACATAAGCCTCAATTGCGTGAGTCATAGCGTCCATACCTGTGTGAGCAGTAAGTTTAGCCGGCATTGTTTCGGCAAGTGCAGGATCAACGATAGCAACATCAGGTGTGATATTAAAGTCAGCAAGCGGATATTTGATACCCTTTGCATAGTCTGTGATAACTGAGAAAGCCGTAACCTCTGTTGCAGTACCCGATGTTGACGGGATAGCACAGAATTTAGCCTTTGTACGAAGTGTCGGGAAACTGAACGGAGTAATGATTTCCTCAAAAGTTGTGTTGGGATACTCATAGAATACCCACATAGCCTTTGCGGCATCAATCGGAGAACCGCCGCCCATTGCAACAATCCAGTCGGGTTCAAATTCACGCATAACAGCGGCGCCCTTCATAACTGTTTCAACAGACGGGTCAGGCTCTACGCCCTCGATAAGCTTAACCTCCATACCTGCTTCTTTAAGATAGTCAACAGCCTTGTCAAGAAAACCGAAACGCTTCATTGAACCGCCGCCGACAACTACAACAGCCTTTTTGCCGGATAAATTTTTAAGACTTGAGAGAGCATCCTTGCCATGATAGAGATCTCTCGGTAAAGTAAATCTGTACATTATAATTACCTCCTGAAAGGATATTTTGTCAACTTCTCCTTGACTACCGTAATTATAACACCGAAGTTTTATAAAGTAAATACCTTTTTTGAAAATAATGTGTGTTTATTTTGTGAAATTTTCACTATAGTTCTTTATTGGAATTTATATTAAGAAATATGCTCAGTTACAGCCCGTAAATGTTGTCATCTCCCTTGGCATATTTCTTAACAGCCTCCATAAAAAGCTTTGCGGCAGGATTTGAAATATTCTTTTCCCATGCCATAACATAGGCTATGCTTGTGTCCGCATCATCAATAAGGTATGAATCGGTGTATTCGTCAGAAGTGTATGCGGCAACCGAGGTTGGTATGACAGACACGCCGATTCCCGATGACGATGACACATATATGGAAACAAGATCGTCAAATGAATTTTCAATTTTCGGGGTTATGTGAAATGTACGGAACAAATCCATAATTTCCATATACACAATCGGAGCAACAGATTCCGAAAGTACCAGAATACTTTCGTCAGCCAATTCGGAAAGCTTAATGCTTTTTCTTCCGCTGAATTTTGAATTTTTCGCTGTTACAACGGACAAAGTTTCATTATGTGTAATGATTGATTCAATACCTGAGCTTTCGGGAACCATATCTCTCGGCATAAAGCAGAAGTCGTATTCACCGCCTGTGATTGCAAGTGTGCGGTCAGCCTCGTCAAGCTGTCGCACATCAATCGTGATTCCCGGATATTTTTCCGCAAAGTCGGCAATACATTTTGTCGGGAACGAAAGCGAGGTAACATCACAGCCGAGCGTAATTTTACCCTGACCTCCGTCATGCATCTGCTTGATAACTGTTTTTGCTTTCTTTAAAGTTTCAACAATTTCAATCGCATAGGGCAAAAGCGCCTTGCCCTCGCTTGTTATGATAACATCACGGTGAGAGCGTGTAAAAAGCTGAACCCCAAACTCCTTTTCAAGGTCGCTTACATATCTGCTGACGGTTGACTGAGAAACATAGTTCCGCCTTGCCGCCTCTGAAAAATTGAGCGTCTGAGCCACAGTTATAAAGCAATTGAGCTGATTTATATCCATAATAACCTCCGTTTTGACAATTTCCCGCAGTATTTTGTCGGTTTTTTTCAATATTATGCAAAACTGTAAATTTAAGACTGCCAAATCGTCATTTTTGCATAATCAACGGTATTGAATAATTTTTCCATATTTGGTACAATTCAAGTATAGCATAATAATATGCAAAATGTAAATAACTTATTTTAAAACAAGGAGCTTAACGAATGAAGAAAATAGTTGTAACCGGTATGGGTGCGGTAACACCTGTCGGCATCGGTGTTGAAAACTACTGGAATAATATCACCGCAGGTGCATCGGGCATTGACACAATTAAGACTTTTGATCCGTCTGAACTCGCTGTTCAGATTGCCGGCGAAGTAAAGGACTTTAATCCGTCCGACTATCTTCCAAAGGATTTAATCAGAAAAACAGATCCATTTATGCAATACGCTTATATTGCGGCTGAAGAAGCCATGAAACAGAGCGGAATCAAGATTGAACCCGAAAGAACAGGTATTGTTATGGGTACTGCAATGGCAGGTATTGCAACAATCGCATATACTCAGGAGGCACTCACAGGCGCATCACACAAAAAGGTAGGTCCTCGTTTTATTCCAAAAATTCTCGGAAACATTGCCGCCGCAAATATCGCAATCGACTACAATATTCAGGGACCGAGCTTTACGGTAAGCACAGCTTGTTCGTCAGGCGGTGACGCAATCAACACAGCTTGTATGTGTATGCAGAGCGGCAAGGCTGATATTATGCTCGCAGTAGGAGCAGAGTCCGTTCTCTGTCCTCTTGTAATTTATTCGCTTGCCAACGCAAAAGCTCTTTCAAGAAGAAACGATTCGCCAAGCACTGCAAGCCGTCCGTTTGATGTTACCCGTGACGGTTTTGTAATAGGTGAAGGCGGCGGTGCGCTCGTTCTTGAAACAGAGGAACACGCTCTTGCAAGAGGTGCGAAGATTTATGCCGAAATCAGAGGTTGCGGCAACACAGATGACGCTTACCATGTAACTGCTCCGCATCCCGAAGGACGAGGTGCAATCGCTTGTATGAAACAGGCAATTGCAGAAGCAGGAATCAATCCTTCCGACATCGGCTACATCAATGCTCACGGTACTGCAACAAACAAGGGTGACACAGTTGAAACATCTTCAATCAAGAAGGTTTTCGGCAGCACTCTCCCCTATGTAAGCTCAACAAAGGGCGCAACAGGTCATATGATGGGCGCAGGCGGTATTACAGAAACAATTACCTGTGTCAAGGCTATTGAAACAGGCACAGTTCCGCCTACAATCAATCTCAACGAGGTTGATCCCGAATGTGCCGGCATTGACTTTGTTGCAAATACCGCAAAGAAAGCCGAAATCAACTTTGCCATGTCAAACGCATTCGGATTCGGCGGTCAGAACTCAAGTATTATCGTAGGCAAATACGGCAAATAATCTGCCGACAAAACAACATACAAGCAACACACATATGTGTGTATAAAATAATGTACACCCATACATAATAGGACAGGGGGATATTATGAATTTAACATATGATTCACAGATGTTCAGAGAAACATTTGAAAGTGAATTTACATGGCTTAACGGCTTTATGAGAAATGTAAGACGCTTTTCGGATAAACCCGCGGCAATTGACTCTCAAAGCGGCAGAATATGGAGCTACAAAGAGCTTAATGCCGATGCAAACAGATTTGCAAACGCTATGAAAAAAGACGGCGTCAAGAAAAACGACATCGTGTTTATGCAGCTTTACAACTCACCGCAGTTTTTGTTCGGCTACATTGCGCCGCAGAAACTCGGTGCAATCTCAAATCCCGCTAACTTTAACCTATCACCGGGCGAAACCGCAGAAATTATGGGACACAACAAGCCTGTTGTTTATGTTTATGATGCAGACATTATGCAAACAGCCGTACAGGCTCTTGAAATCTGCGAGCATAAGCCAAAATTGATTCTCTGCGTTAATAATTCCAAAAAGGAAGTAACTCTTCCCGAAGGACACATTTTCTTTGACGATTACATCAAGGACAGCAGTGACGAAAATCCGCCTGTTGACTATGCGCCGCATATTTATGACGAGGTTTTAAGACTTCAGACCTCGGGTACAACAGGCACTCCAAAGGGTGTTCCGCTTAACGCAATCAACGAAGTTCTTTCGGCTCACGATGTAATTATGCACTTTCCGCTCTCACCCGTTGACATTACGATGAATATGACGCCGTGGTTTCACCGTGGCGGTATTCATTCCGGCGGTCCCACACCTACTCTCTATGCAGGTGCGTGTCTTGTGATTATGAGAACATTCAACCCGAGGAGCTGTATGGACTTTATCGAAAGATACGGAATTACATTTATCACAGGTGTCCCGTCAACTCTTGAAATGCTTGCAGCCCGACAGGAAAAGCATCCGAAAGACCTTTCTTCGCTCAAGGGCATTGTTACAATGGGCAGTCCGCTTGAAAAAGCCGCTTGCATCCGCTATCAGGAGCTTCTCTCCCCCAACATTTTCAACGGCTACGGCACAACGGAATCTTTCTGGAATACATTTCTTCGTCCGTATGACCTTCCTGAAATGGCAGGTTCAGCAGGCAGATCATGCACAGATGATGAGGTAAGACTTGTAAATGTTTATGACGACAGAAAAGCAGAGCCCGATGACACAGTCCCCTGCGATAACAAAACAGAGGGAGAAATCATCATCAAATGTCCGAACAAAACTACCTACTGCTATGTAAATAACGAAAAGGCTACAAAAGACAAGTTCTACAAGGGTTGGATGTACACAGGCGACATCGGCACTTGGAACAGCGAGCAGTTTGTTACAGTTGCAGGCAGAAAAGATGATATGATTATCAGCAAGGGCGAAAATATTTATCCTGCAAGAATTGAGGAAATTCTCAACTCACACCCGAAGGTTCAGGAATGTATCGTAACAGGTGTTCCCGATTCAACAAGAGGCGAGTGCGTTGCGGCATATGTAATCAAGGCCGACGAAAGTCTTACGGTTGCCGAGCTTATCAATTTCTGCGACAGCTCACCGAATATTTCAAAATATCAGGCTCCGAGATATTACCGCTTTGTCAATGATCTTCCGCAAACCGCTACAGGCAAGAAACAGCATTTTGTAATAAAAAAACAGGCAGCAGAGGACCTTAAAAACGGTTTGTTGCTTAAAAAATAATTACGGATTTTCCGTATATATGTAATGGAGAAAATATGACCGAAAATTTATACAAATCAAAGGTTTCGTACTACGAAACAGACTGTATGAACATTGTTCATCACTCAAATTTTATCAGATATTTTGAAGATGCAAGAATTCAGTATATGCACGACATCGGTTGTGATGTTGCCGAAATGCAATCAAAAGGATTATATATTCCAAATGTTGACGCATATGCCCGTTACAAAAAGCCGCTTAAATTCGGCGATGAGTATTCCGTTGAAGTAAGCCTTGTATTTTTTACGGGTTCAAGAATGATTTTTGACTATAAAATCTTCAACAATAAAAACGGAGAACTTTCTGCAACAGGCAGAACAACACACTGTTTTGCAACTCCCGAGCTAAAACCGATAAGCATAAAGCATTCAAATCCCGATTATTACAACAGACTTCGTGACAATACTGTCAGCCCGGAAGATATTACAATAAGAAGATAAACAATTTTACAAGCAAAAAGTGCGTACCGAAATTCGGTACGCACTTTTTTGATATAGGAAAATAGGAAAATATCAGTCGTCAAAGTTGGGAGTCTGAATTGCATCGTAGCCTGTTTCTCCCGTACGGATTTTAACCGCCTGTTTAAGATAGTAGGTAAAAATTTTACCGTCACCCGGGTTGCCCGTAAAGGCTGTTTTTCTGATTGCCTCAATTGTTTTTTTCTCCCATTCTTCGGAAGAAACAACAATTTCAAACTTGATTTTCGGCAAAACCTGAACATCAACCTTCTGTCCTCTTACATACTCGGACATACCACGCTGAATTCCGCAGCCGACAACCTGATACGCTGTAATTCCGTTTACGCCGATATCCGTGAGAGCCTTTTTGACATCTACAAACATTTCTTCACGAACAACGGCCTCTATTTTTATAAGCTGAATATCGTTATTGTTTTCCATACTTTAAAACCTCCGTTAGTTGTCAAGACCGTTAAATGACGGATAAGCAGATTCACCGTGCTGTGAAACATCAAGTCCCATAAGCTCATCTCTGAGGTCAACCCTGATTTTGCCTGTAAGAAGTCTTGTGAAGCCGTAGCAGATGAGTGTTCCGACAACCGCAATTACAATTGTGATGCCGATACCTGCCGCCTGAGCACCGAACTGTGCAAACTCGCCGTACACAAGGCCGTTACCTGCACTGCTGTTGATTGCCGTGCATGAGAACACACCTGTGAGAAGTCCGCCCCAGATACCGCCTGTACCATGACAGCTGAATGCGTCAAGCGCATCGTCAAAGCCGAATTTTTTCTTGCCGTATGAAATCATAATATAGCAAACTGGGCTTGTTGTCAAACCGATAATAACTGCCGCCCACATCGGAACAAAGCCGGCACCGGGCGTGATACCTACAAGACCTGCAACCATACCCGTGCTTGCGCCGATAAGCGTAGGCTTTTTGTTCTTGACAACATCGCAGAGCATCCACGAGAGCATTGCGGCTGCGGCTGAAACACCTGTCGTCATAAATGCGTGAGCCGCAAGACCGTCGGCGGCAAGTGCAGAACCCGCATTAAAGCCGAACCAACCGAACATAAGGAGCGACGCACCGAGTACAACTGTCGGGATATTGTGAATTCTGTAAATTGAATGTTCATAATCGTGACGCTTGCCGAGGAGTATGCAGAGTACAAGTGCCGAAACACCCGAGCTGATATGTACAACATCGCCGCCTGCAAAGTCGAGAGCACCGATACCGTCTGCACCTAAAAGTCCTCCCTGTCCCCATACCATATGGGCGAGCGGATAATAAACTATAAGCGACCAGAAAATTGTGAAAACAAAAATTGACTTAAACTTCATTCTGCCTGCAACCGCACCCGTGATAAGAGCAGGAGTGATTACGGCAAACATCATCTGGAACGCTGAGAATACCATATTCGGAATTGACGCGTCATCCGTGTAGCCCTCCGTGAGCGAAACGCCCTCAAGACCGAGCCAGCGGAAATCACCGATAAAAGCATTTCCCGAAGGAGCGAACGAAAGCGAATAACCGAAAAGCACCCACATAACAATTCCTATGCCAATGATAAAAATTGAGGTCATCATTGTGTTTACAACATTTTTCTTTCGTACAAGACCGCCGTAGAACATTGCAAGACCCGGAGTCATTACAAATACGAAAGCCGCACAAAGCAGCACAAAGCCTATATTTCCTGAATCCATTTTTAACCTCCACATAAACCGTTTTTGCCGAAGCAAAAAAAATAAAGCTCACAATGTTTTTGTCCGATTTTGCAAGTTTTAAAAACTTTGTTGCAAAATCAGAAGAAACCAAAGTGAACTTCCTTGTCCTTTTTATATTCAGTTTTCCGAAAACTTCGTAAGGCCTTTGCCTTACTGTCTTGAATTATAAAGCCTCATCAACCGATTGTCAATACTTTTTTGAATATTTTTTAAAGTTTTTTGCTGTTTTTTAAATTACAGTTTACAATAACAGGTCAAAAGTCTATGCCGCGGCACAAATTTCATTTTTGCAAGTTTATTTAATTTTCTTGCAAATTATTTTTTTGATTACAGAATATTCTTTGTAGCGTTCGCCAATCGGTTTGGTTACAAAGCCAAACCGACTTAATATAAATTATTTGTTTAAGATAATTATGATATAAAAATACAATTGCGATTTATTCATTTCGTGTTTGCACACGAAATGATTGGCGAACACAGTTCGCCGCTACATTAAATTGTGCAAACAGCTACTATACTACGCTCGGGCATAATATGTTTTTTATATTGCAAACCATCTTCCCGACCGCAATTTTCCATTTTCAATTTTCAATTTTTCATTTAATGAACCTATCTACACGAATCAGGTACGGCGGCTCGCCGTACTGGCGGATAATATCGTCCCTACAAAATAAAAACTACGGTCAACATAGCCCTGTCAACCGTAGTTAAAATCAAGATATTTTATTTTGCAAAATCGGAAGCTCTGCTTTCACGGATGATATTAACCTTAATCTGTCCGGGATATTCAAGCTCTTCTTCGATTTTCTTGCAGATCTCTCTTGCAAGCGGAATCATACGCTCATCATTGACAATCTCAGGCTTAACCATAACTCTAACCTCACGGCCTGCCTGAATTGCAAAGGTACGCTCAACACCGTCAAAAGAAGAAGCAACCTCTTCAAGCTTCTGGAGTCGCTTAATGTAGTTTTCAACATTTTCTCTTCTTGCGCCCGGTCTTGCGGCTGAAATAGCGTCTGCCGCCTGTACAAGGCAGGCAACAATTGTTCTCGCCTCAACATCACCGTGGTGAGCGTGGATAGCGTGAATAACAGCGTCGCTTTCCTTATACTTTTTGGCAATGTCAACACCGATTTGAATATGTGTTCCCTCAACCTCATGGTCAATGGATTTACCGATATCATGCAAAAGACCTGCACGCTTGGCGATTGTAGGATCAAGACCAAGCTCGCTTGCCATCATACCTGCGAGATATGAAACCTCAAGAGAGTGATCAAGAACATTCTGACCGTAACTGGTACGGTAACGAAGTCTGCCGAGAAGCTTAACAATTTCGGGATGAACATTGTGCACACCCGCATCAAGCACAGCTCTCTCACCTGTACGCTTGATTTCGGATTCAACCTCTCGTCTTGCCTTTTCAACCATCTCCTCAATTCTTGCGGGATGGATTCTTCCGTCTGCAATGAGCTTTTCAAGTGCAATTCTTGCAACCTCTCTTCTGACAGGCTCAAAGCATGAAAGCGTGATGGCCTCGGGTGTATCGTCAATAATAAGATCAACACCCGTAAGAGTTTCAATGGTTCTGATGTTGCGGCCCTCACGACCGATGATTCTGCCCTTCATCTCATCGTTTGGAAGAGGAACAACCGAAATTGTTGCCTCCGAAACCTGTTCTGCGGCAAGTCGCTGAATTGCAAGCGAAATAATATTTCTTGCCTTGTCGTCTGCTTCCTCCTTGAGCTGTTCGGTGTATTCCATAATCTTAACCGACTTCTCGTGAGCAAGCTCATTTTCAAGCTGTGAAAGCAAATAGCTTTTAGCCTGTTCTGCCGTGTAGCCCGAAATTTTTTCAAGCATTTCAAACTGGCTCTTTTTCAAGGTTTCAACTTCTTCGAGTTTTGCATCAGCATCACGAAGCTTTTTGTTGACTTTTTCTTCCTTGCGTTCCATATTGTCGAGCTTTCTGTCAAGAGTTTCTTCCTTCTGCTGGATTCTTCTCTCCTGACGCTGAACTTCCTTGCGTCGGTCGGAAATTTCTTTTTCGCTCTCATTTCTGAAACGATGAACCTCGTCTTTACCCTCAAGGACTACTTCCTTTTTCCTTGCTTCGGCTGTTTTAATTGCATCAGCCACAATCTTCTTTGCCTCTTCCTCAGCACTACCGATTTCCTTTTCGGCAGTGTTTTTACGGATGGCAATTCCAAGGAAAACACCTGCACCCGCACCGACAACAATTGCGGCGATAATGCAGATAATACTTATCCATAACGGCAATTCGGACACCTCCTTAGTTTGATTTTTTCAAGTATTTCACAGTTCCCAATCAATTAGACTTTAAAGGTGCCGTTAAAAAGATATTCAATTTTCATTTTTATTTTCTAAATATTTTTTTACATATTTATATGCACAGTCAAAAAAACACCGTAATGACCGTTTTCAACATTTCAGGCAACTGAAACATTATAAAAATTATAAAAAATATCTATATATAACGGCTCTTTTAAAGAGTCTGATTAAAAAAGTTGCAAAAGCCAAAAACTGTACTTTTGCACTGTACTTTTGCCAAAATCCGCAACAGCGGATAATATAATTTTATAATAGAATCACCAAATTGTCAAGAATAAGCGAGGTATTTTTGCAGATAATTAGTTGTGGCAGGTGAAAAAATTACATTTCTTTGAACGGAGCGGCTCAAATTTGCCTTAAAAACGCAAAATCAGACCGTGTTTTTTACCGTATTTGTAAAAAACTCAAAAATTTTTCGTTAAATTTTTGTCAAGCTATTGAAGAAATGAAAAAAATGTAATATAATAGAAGCACCTTAGAATTTTAGGAGGAATTTTTTTATGTCAGTAAAAGTTGCAATTAACGGTTTCGGCCGTATCGGTCGTCTTGCTTTCAGACAGATGTTCGGTGCTGAGGGTTATGAAGTAGTAGCTATCAACGATCTTACAGATCCTGCTATGCTCGCAAACCTTCTTAAGTATGATACAGCACAGGGCGGCTACTGCGGTAAGATCGGTGAAAACCTTCACACTGTAGAAGCAGGCGAAGGCTCAATCATCGTTGACGGCAAAGAGATTACAATCTACGCTAAGCCAAACGCTGCTGAGCTTCCTTGGGGCGAGCTCGGTGTTGATGTAGTTCTCGAGTGCACAGGTTTCTATACATCAAAGGCTAAGAGCCAGGCTCACATTGATGCCGGCGCTAAGAAGGTTGTTATTTCTGCTCCTGCAGGCAACGACCTTAAGACAATCGTTTACAGCGTAAACGAAAAGACTCTTACAGCTGACGATACAATCATTTCAGCTGCTTCATGTACAACAAACTGCCTCGCTCCTATGGCTGACACACTTAACAAGTATGCAGAAATCCAGAGCGGTATCATGTCAACAATCCACGCTTACACAGGCGATCAGATGATTCTTGACGGTCCTCACAGAAAGGGCGACAAGAGAAGAGCAAGAGCAGGTGCTGCTAACATCGTTCCTAACTCAACAGGTGCTGCAAAGGCTATCGGTCTTGTAATTCCTGAGCTTAACGGCAAGCTCATCGGTTCTGCACAGCGTGTTCCTGTTCCTACAGGTTCAACAACAATTCTTACAGCTGTTGTTAAGGGTTCAGATGTAACAGTTGAAGGCATCAACGCTGCTATGAAGGCTGCTGCTTCTGAGTCATTCGGTTACAACGAAGATCCGATCGTTTCTTCAGATGTAATCGGTATGAAATTCGGTTCACTCTTCGATTCTACACAGACAATGGTATCAAAGATTGCTGATGATCTTTATGAGGTTCAGGTTGTTTCTTGGTACGACAACGAGAACTCATACACAAGCCAGATGGTAAGAACAATTAAGTACTTCGCTGAGCTTGGCTAATCTGAATTTACAGATTATTCTTTGGGCTGTCCAAAACGGACAGCCCTTTTTGTTTTGCTTTTGTAAAGAATTTCGGGTTTTTATTCTTTATTCGTAAAATTATGCTTTAAAATGTAACATTCAGTCGCAGTTTATAAAATATACACGAAAAATTAGTTTTAAATTTTTTGAATTTGCTTGAAATTGACATATATTTTTGGTATTATATAAGTGTGAGCAAATAATCAAAATCAGAAGGTATTTAACAAGGAGCAGTTCTTATGAATTACAGCTTTAACGAGGCAAGACCGGCACTTGAAGTTTTTCATACCGGAGATTCCGTGTACGCATACAATCTTTTGGGTGCACACCTCGTGAACTGGAACGGCAGAAACGGTTGTGTGTTCCGAGTATGGGCACCAACCGCAAGGAGCGTTTCGGTTGCAGGCGAATTTAATAATTGGGACAATAACGCAACCTATATGTACGACATCGGCTACGGTGTTTGGGAGGTGTTTGTCGAAGGGGTCGAGGAATTTTGCGCATACAAGTACTGTATTGAAAGCGAATACGGCGACAGGCTTATGAAAGCAGATCCGTATGCTTTTCATGCTCAAACCCGTCCCGGTCAGGCATCCCTTGTGTATGACATTGAAAATTATTCGTGGAATGACGGCGAATGGTTAAACAAACGCAAAGAAAACAACATTTCATCTTCACCGATGAATATTTATGAAATACACGCAGGCTCATGGAGAAAATATCCCGATGGCAACTTCTTTAATTATCAAAAGCTTGCCGATGAGCTTATCCCCTATCTCAAGGAGATGCACTACACTCATATTCAGCTTATGCCTATTATGGAATATCCGTATGACGGTAGCTGGGGCTATCAGGCAACAGGCTACTATGCCCCAACCTCAAGATTCGGCACGCCGTCCGACTTTATGACATTTGTTGACAGGCTTCACTGTGATGGTATCGGAGTAATTCTCGACTGGGTTCCGTCAAATTTTCCGACGGACGATTTCGGTCTTGCAAAATTTGACGGCTCTCCTCTCTATGAAAGCAATGACCCAAAAACGAGCAAGCGTGACTCGTGGGGAACCTGCCTTTTCAACTACGCAAGATTTGAGGTTACAAGTTTTCTTGTTTCATGCGCAATGTTTTGGCTTGACAAATACCACATTGACGGCTTGAGAATCGGCGCACTCTCCTCTATGCTCTACCTTGACTACGGTAAATCCGAGGGAGAATGGGAGCCGAACAAATTCGGCGGAAAAGAAAATCTTGACGCTGTTGATTTTGTAAAAAGACTCAACACGGCTGTCCATATGTACCACCCCGATGTTATGATGTTTGCCGAGGAAAACACCTCGTGGCCAAAGCTTACTCATAAAATAGAGGACGGCGGACTTGGATTTGATTTCAAGTGGAATATGGGTTGGATGAACGATATGCTTCACTATATGTCGCTCAATTCAATGTGGCGACCGTTCAACCACGACAGCCTTACTTTCAGCTTTTATTATGCTTTTTCAGAAAAATTTCTTCTGCCGATTTCACACGATGAGGTTTCTCACGGCAAAGGTGCGCTGATAAAGCAGATGCCCGGAAAGTACGATGAACAATTTGCAGGCGTAAGAGCGTTTATAACATATATGTACGCTCATCCCGGCAAAAAACTCGTGTTTATGGGAACTGAAATCGGTCAGTTTGACGAGTGGAATTTCAATGAGGCAATTCAATGGGATTTGCTTGAATTTGAAAAACATAAAAAGCTCAGAACATTTTTTAAGGAGCTCAACAAATTTTATCTTGACTGCAAGCCGCTCTATGAGCTTGATGCTGTCTGGAAAGGCTTTGACTGGATTCACCATGACGACTACACAAACAGCGTTATTGCATTCAAGCGCACCGACAAAAACGGTGATGAGATTGTTTCGGTATGCAACTTTCAGCCCATCAGGCGTGACGAATATTGCATCGGCGTTCCGAAATTCGGTCTTTATGACGAGGTTTTTAACTCTGATGAGGAGCGTTTCGGCGGCAGCGGTGTTGTAAACGGAAAGAACATTAAAACCGAGTCAATGAAAATTCACGGCTTTGATCAGGGACTTTCACTCACTCTTCCCCCACTCAGCGTAATCTATCTGAGGTGTACAAAAGAACTTGAACCCGATAAAGTTCAGAAATAAAATTGATATTTTCAGTCACAAGACTGTAATTATATTTAAGCTAAAAAAGATACTAAAATAAATATCGGAGGTATTTTAAGATGTTTCCAAAAAAGGAAGTAGTGGCTATGCTGCTTGCCGGCGGTCAAGGCTCTCGTCTTGGCGTGCTTACCCGAAAGCTTGCTAAGCCTGCCGTACCGTTTGGCGGCAAATATCGTATTATTGATTTCCCGTTATCTAACTGTGTAAATTCAGGCATTGACGCTGTGGGTATTCTTACGCAGTACCAGCCTCTTGTTCTTAACGAATACATAGGAAACGGACAGCCGTGGGATCTTGACAGTATGCACTCGGGTGTAAACTGTTTGAGTCCTTATCAGGCTGTTGACGGTGCAGACTGGTACTCAGGCACAGCCAACGCTATTTATCAAAATATCAACTACATTGAGCGTTATAATCCTGAATATGTGGTTATTCTTTCGGGCGACCATATTTACAAAATGGACTACAACAAGATGCTTGATTATCACAAGGAAAAGAATGCCGCTTGTACAATTGCGGTAATTGATGTTCCGCTTGAGGAAGCCTCAAGATTCGGCATTCTCAACACAAACGAGGACGGTTCAATCTACGAATTTGAGGAAAAGCCTGCTCATCCGAAAAGCACAAATGCGTCAATGGGCATCTATATTTTCAGCTGGAAGGAGCTTAGAAAGTATCTTACTGAGGATGAACTCAAAGAGGGTTCAAGCCATGATTTCGGCAAGGATGTCCTTCCTGCCATGCTTGACGCAGGCGAGCGTATGTTTGCCTATCCTTTTGAGGGCTATTGGAAGGATGTTGGAACAATCGACAGCCTTTGGGAGGCTAATATGGATCTTCTCGATCCAAAGGTTACTCTCGACCTCAAGGATATCTACTCAAGAAACCCGATGATGCCGCCGCACTATGTTTCAAACGAGGCGTCAATCCAAAATTCGCTCGTTGCCGACGGATGCAATGTTTACGGCAGCCTTGAGTTCTCAATTCTCTTTGCAGGTGTTACAATCGGTAAAAACGCAACAATCAACTCTTCAATCATTATGCCAGGTGCTGTAATTGAAGACGGCGCAGATGTTCAGTTTGCAATTATTGCAGAAAATACTGTTGTCGGCAAAAATGCAAAGGTCGGACAGAAACCTGAAGAAACGGAAAATCTTGACGATTGGGGAATTACTGTTGTCGGTGCAAATACCGTTATCAAAGAAAACACCGTTATCAAAGCAAAAACTATGATAGACAGCGACACGGAGGTGGACGGCAATGAGAAGTAACAATGTACTCGGTTTCATCTTTGCGGCAACACTTGACGACAAAATTCCGGAGCTTGCATCTTCAAGAACAACTGCAAGCATTCCGATCGGCGGTAAATACAGAATTATCGACTTTGACCTTTCGAATATGTCAAACTCAGGTATCAGCAATGTAGGCATTGTTGCAAAAAGCAACTTTCAGTCACTTATGGATCATGTAGGTTCAGGCAGTGCCTATGACCTTTCAAAGAGAAGAAGCAACCTTTCAATTCTTCCTCCGTATGACGGCAAGGCTTTTTCAAGCTTTGTTGAAACAATCTACAATATGCACGGATATATTGAGCATTGCCGTGAGGAATATGTTCTTATCTCGCAGGGTAATGTAATTACTAATATTGATTACACAGATGTTTTTGACTTCCACTCAAAGAAGAAGGCAGACATTACACTTATATATAAGAATCATGCAATTCCGCAGGGCTATGACAGACCGATTACCCTTGATGTAGATGATGACGGCAAGGTAAATCAGATTTTTGTAAAGCCCGGTGTTGTTGACAAAGAGGCATTCAACCACGCATACGGCTCTATTCTCATCAAGAAAGACCTTCTTATGAGTGAAATCAGAAACGCCATCAGCGTTAATCAGCTTGATGTAAAGCGACTTCTTCAGAGCAGTCTGGGCAAATACAGTATTTATGCTTATGAAAATAAGGGTTACTGTGCAACAATCAGCTCAATCAACGATTACTTTGAGTTCAATATGGATCTTATGAAAAAAGAAGTGAGGGATGAGCTTTTCAATCCGCAAAGACCTATCTATACAAAGGTAAGAGATGACGCTCCGTCACGCTACGGACTTACAAGCAATGTGAAAAATTCAATCATTGCACAGGGTTGTGTTATCAACGGTGAGGTTGAGAACTGCGTTATTTCAAAGGGTGTTTATGTCGGCGAAGGCGCAAAGCTTTCTAACTGTATTGTAATGCAGGACACAAAAATAGGTTGCAATACCAACCTTAACTATGTTATCATAGATAAGGATGTTACCATCAAGGACGGTCGTTCACTTATGGGATATGATTCGTACCCCATTTATATTGCTAAAAAATCCGTTGTATAAAGTTTGTTTAAACAAGGAGGTAATCTTACAATGAGAATTTTATACTGTGCTTCAGAGGCTAATCCGTTTTGCGGAAGCGGCGGACTTGCCGATGTAGCAGGAAGTCTTCCGCACACACTTTGCAGAAAAGGTCAGGATTGCAGAATTGTTGTTCCGCTTTACGGCACAATTCCGCAGGAACTTAAAAACTCCATGAACTTCATCACAAACTTTACCGTGCCGGTTGCATGGCGTCATCAGTATTGCGGTTTGTTCTGGGCAAGATGGAATGACTGTACATACTATTTTATTGATAACGAATATTATTTCAAGAGAGGCACTCTCTACGGTCATTATGACGACGCTGAAAGATTCGCTTTCTTCTCCCGTGCAATTCTTGAAATGCTCCCTTACATTGATTTCCATCCCGACATCATTCACTGCAATGACTGGCAGACAGCTCTTGTTCCTGTTTACTACTATCTGTTCTATTCACACAGACCATGGTACTATAACATTAAGAGTCTGTTCACAATCCACAATATCCAGTATCAGGGTGAATACGGCTGGGAAGTTAACACAGAGTGTGTCGGCATTCCTGCATCCGAAACAAAGATTCTTGAAATGAACGGCAAACTCAATATGATGAAGGGTGCTATCGAAACAGCTACCCGTGTTTCAACGGTTTCTCCAAGCTATGCGGCTGAAATTAGAGACCCGTGGTTCAGTTGGGGACTTCATGACGAACTCAATCTTCGTCATTACAAGCTTTGCGGTATCAAGAACGGTATTGACACAGAAAGCTACAATCCCGAAACAGACTATCAGCTTTATCGCAACTATTCAAAGGACGATATGAGCGGCAAGGGCGAATGTAAGCGTGCTTTGCAGGAGCGTTTGTGTCTTGAACAGCGCTGGGATGTTCCGCTGGTCGGTATGGTAACAAGACTTGTTGCACACAAGGGACTTGACCTTGTGAGAATGGGTCTTGAGGAGCTTATGAACACAGAAAATATGCAGTTTGTAATTCTCGGTTCAGGCGACAAGGAGTACGAGGACTACTTCAACTATATGCAGGCGAAGTATCCGGGCAGACTTTGCTTCTGTCACGGCTTTGTTCCCGAACTTGCAAGAAAAATTTACTCGGGTGCAGATATTTTCCTTATGCCGTCTGCTCAGGAGCCTTGCGGTCTTGCACAGATGATTGCACTCCGTTACGGCACAATTCCTGTTGTTCGTGAGGTTGGCGGTCTTAAAGACTCTGTTTTCGACAGTGCCGACAACTACGGTAACGGCTTTACATTCAAAAACTATGAATGTGCAGATATGCAGCTTGCCGTAAGAAGAGCATTGTGGGGCATTCAGGACGATCAGGGCTGGCATCAGCTTATGTGGCGTGCTATGATGAGCGATAACAGTTGGGATCGTTCGGCTCAGGACTACATCAATCTCTACAACGATACCCTCAAGTGGGCATAATCATATAATTTAAAATTTCGGTGTATAAAATAAAAGTCGGAAAGCAGATGTCAAATTTGCTTTCCGACTTTTGGTTTATTTGAAATAGCAATCTCGTAGGGGCGGATGATATACGCCACAATGCAAACAAAAAAGGTTGGAAACTACTGCGGGGAGCAGTCGATTTCCAACCTTAAAGTTTTGCATTAGTTTTTCATCAGGTTCTCTTTATTGCGTGCGGAACACGAATTTTACCTGCAAGCTTACCAAGAGCAAACACAAGAATAATCTCGGGAATGCACTTAACGGCAACACTGATGAATCTTGCTGTAAGATAAACTGTGTACGGTGTTGAACCGCCGCCGTAGAGTGTGTAAAGCCAAAAAGCCGTAAGGAATGTTTCAACGCAGAGCATATTTGTAAACCATGCAAGAACAACTCTGAGCGGAGTTACATTGTTCTTATAAAGAAACATACCGTAGATAAAACCTGTAATAAAGCCGTTGATTGTAAAGCCGGGAAAATATGCGCCTGTCGGGGCAATGATAAATGAAAGAATATCTCCCAAAGCACCGACAATTGCGGCAGGAATCGGTCCGAACATTACGCCTGTTACGGCTATGGGAAGGAACGCTGCGCTGAGCTTTACATTGTTTCCGAAAAACGGAAGTGTGCTGTTTGCAAAAAATCCGAGAACAATACGAAGTGCAAGCAGCATTGCAATTGCCGCAAGAGCGTAGATACTCTTCATTTCAAGCAAAGAGCTTTGAATTTTTTTGAGTTGTGACATATTTTTTACCTCCTGAATCTCTGTTGTTGCTTCAGGAAGAAAAAAGCGGACAGATTGCTCTGCCCGCTGAATTATATGTCCCAAAGTAACAGCGGGATGCGAAATCTGTACCGCAGGATAAACCTTTCGTTCTTGCGGCAACTCCCCGTCCGCAAAACACTTCACGCACAAATTTCTACTCTGTGATAGATGCCTTTCGACACCGTATGTTATTATACGCCTGAATTTGTTGTTTGTCAACCAAAAAATTAATTTCGGGTTTACTGAACCGTTGCTTTTTTCTTCTTTGTAAGAAGGGCATCGAGGCTGTTGATAAGTCTTGAAAGCGGCTTGTAGATTATGAAAACAACTACCGAAATGATGAGTCCCTTAATGATATTGAATGGACCTACGCAGTACAGGCAGAATGTAAATGTGCCGTCAATTGCAGGGAAAATTGCCTGTCCCATTTTGATAATTTCTGTAAGCGGCATAAATGACGAGTAGAGCGGAACAAGCACGAATGTGTTGAGAACCACACCGATTGCCGCCATTGCAACCGTACCTGTAAGCATTCCGACAATCGCACCGACTCTTGTTTTTTTGTACTTGTAGATGAAACCTGCCGGCAGAATAAACGAGCAGCCGATGAGAAAGTTTGCAAGCTCCCCTACTCCGCCTGTACTTGTGCCTTTAATAAGAAACTTAACGAGAATTTTTACAAATTCAATTACTGCACCGGCAATCGGACCCATGCTGAATGTTCCGACAAGAACGGGAACTTCGGAAAAATCGAACTCATAGAATGAAGGTGCGATGAATCCGAGAGGAAATTCAAAGAACATAAGAACTGCCGAAAGTGCCGCAAGCATTGCGGTTACGGCAAGCTTTGTTGTCTTTGCCGTGTTGTCTGAATTAATTGTTTTTGCTTTTGATTTTGTCATTACGACCACTCCTGAAAAATTATTTCGAGTTGTCGGGAAAAGAAAAATCCCGCTACAAATGTAACGGGATTGCGTACCAAAATAAAACAGACGAACCGCCTGTTCTGCCGCATCTTCTCGTATCCGGACTATAACCGTCGGTGTCTGAATTTCACAGACTCGGCAGGCTTTCACCTGTTCGTGGACTTTAACCACCGGTGGAGAATTTCACTCCGCCCCGAAGACAACTGTTGATTATATTATATGCCGATTTTCGGATTTGTCAATATCTCTTCAGGGTTTTGAGATATTTTTTCGTTTCATCGTCAATTCTGAAACTTTCAACGCATTTCCGAATCATTTTATTAAAGGTTGCGTTATCAAGCGAATTTGACTTTATGTACCGCATAGTCTGTTCTCTGCACTTTGCAAGTGCTGTTGCAACAAGCCATGCCCTTGCCATGCTCACATAATAATGCGGATTTTTCGCATTGTCACAACATTCAAGCACCGTGTCTATGTACTCATCTTCAAGATAATAGTCAAGCATCAGCACAAGACCTGCACGAATTATCCACGGATTGTCGCTTTTGGTGTATTCACAAACATGAGGGAAAAATTCTGATTTATACTTTTTGGTTTCTTTGAGATTTGCACAAAAGCCGTCACAAACCGCCCAGCTGTCTATACGCTGTACAAAATCATCGCTGTACATCGAAAATTCTTCATAGCTTTCGGTTTTGAGCAAACCGATTACAATACCACGTATTGTTTTTTCTTCATAAGAATTATCGGTTGTCTGCTCTAAAAAACTGCGTCCGTTGCCCTTAGAAATTTCCTTGCCGAGCTTTCGCATAACAGGCATTCTTACTCCGATAAAAAAGTCCTTGTCATTGTCGGGAATCAATGAGGAATGAAAGCTTCTGTACTTTTCATCGGCATATGAACGAAGTTCCTCTACAAAATCATCATAGTCATTTTTAGTCCAATTATCTCTTACAAGCTCCATAATGCACCGTTATTTTTGCTTATTCTTTCTTTTGCTGTCATAAATTTCACACGGTGAGTTCAAATCAAGATATGCAATATCGTGGTGTGGCACTCTGTCCTCAACCGGCGGAAGCTGCATATAATCACCGAAAACCATTCTGAGATACTCGTCATAGCCCGACATACACGGCATTTTTATGCCCTCAAATGTGACATAATCAACGCCCGAATAAATGTGTTTCGGATACTCAATTTTCATCCAATGAGGGCCCGAACAAAGCTCCGTTACACACTTGTTTTTATCAAGCCTGTACTTAATCATATGCTTTTCGGCAGTTCTCCAAATCTTTTCTCGGAGCTTTTTTCCTCTGAAAATTGAAAGCAAAGCCTTACTGCCTGCCCCCACAATTCCGCCGTGCTTTTCGGGAACAACCTGAGCCAAAAACAGCGAATAAAGCATTGTCCACACATACTGCATTTTGCGTGCAAAACGGCTGTCGGGACAAACATCAAGCGGAAATACATCAAGCACAAGTCCGTGCGGAATATCAACCTCGGTCTGATTTGTCTTGACCATAGTGTAATTTGTGTCGGTTACGGTCATAAAAATATTGCCCGTGAACATATCGCTGTCGGTTTTGAGAAGTCGAAATCTTCCGTCTGCGCCCTGTTCATGCCAAAGCTTGTACAGCTTTTCGTAGTCCTCTCGTGGCAGCATAACATCAACATCATCATCCCACGGAACAAATCCGCCGTTTCTGAGCGCACCGATTAACGCACCACCGATAAGATAGAATGTGAGATTGTTCTTTTCGCAAAAGTCCCTGAAATACACGAGCATATCAAGCTGTTTAAGCTGTAATTCACGCAAAAGTTCGGGGGTAAGTTCTACTTTTTCAGTCATAAGTATCTCCGTAAATATCAAATACGGGCGGAGATTATCCGCCCAAAAAATTATTTGTATGAATGACCGGGAAGTGTGTTTTCCCTGATTTTTCTTTTTACCTTTTCAATGTGTTCTTTCGCACCGCTGTTTTTGATTTTCTTCCGCCATGACGGAATCTGAATCAAACCAACAATTGTGCCTATTCCGTAGGCAACATGGAGCAACGGGAAAATGAACGGCAAAAACACAAACTGAGGCTGAACATTTTTCATTGTGCAACATCCGACAGCGTTTACAATATCAAACATTCCGTAGATTATCAAAAGAATGTACAAAAAAAGCGGAAGTCCGAGAAGTGCAAGCACGGAACAGCCGAGAAGTGCCATTACAAAAAGAAACGGTGCAAAGTGAAAGTATGAAAGACAACCGGGACATTCCGAGAGTGTAAGTCCTATCCACCGTCCGTTTGAATACTTCTGCCTTATCATTCCATGAAGGTCATTTCGTGAATGCTGATACGAAATAATATCGGGGCAACAGCACATCTTGTAGCCCGCCATTCTAATGCGGTAGTGAAATTCATTATCCTCGGTTCTGCCGAGATTTTCGTTAAAACCGCCGACCTTTGCAATAACCTCTCTGCGGTAAGCCGCATGAAAAAGGCTGTCAAGATATTCCTTTTGCGCAAGCGGCCGTCTGTATGACGCAACCGAACTGCCGAAGAGAGAATCCTCAGCCGCAAGCAAGGTGAGCTTCCAGCTTGAAACATTTGATGTAATGTTAGGTCTGCCGCCGCCTACTACATTTTCGCCCTGCTTTATGTTATAAACATTTCGTGAAACAAAGTTTCTCGGAATTCTTGCATGGGCATCAACTCTGATGATTATATCGCCCTTTGCGGTCATCAGAGCGGCATTCCATGAGGTTGCCTGATTACGCTTTACGCATTGAACAACAGATACATTCCAAAAGCCGTAGTCGGCATCTCTGAATTTTTCCATTTTTTCCTTAGTATCATCGGTTGACATACTGTCAACAAAAACCACTTCAATTTTATCGTGCGGATAATCCTGAAGTGCAATATCTCTGAAAAGTCCGCTGAGCGCGTTTGACTCGTTATAAGCTATCATACAAAGTGAAACTAACATATAATATCCTTGCTCCCTTCAAGCTCTAACAGCCATTTTGCAGACATTGCAGAGGCTGTCAGAAAATAAGGCACGGCATAAAGTGCAGGAACAACAAAAAAGCACAGAGCCGCCCACCCGATGAAACCGACAAACAGTTTTACGGTTGACATAAAATTCTTTATTGAGAATGCCATCATTCTCGGAAGATAAACCCCAAGAGGCAAATTTTCGTTAAAGCCGTAAGCCAAAAAGGTGTAATGGACAAATATAATATAGCAAACCACCGTGAATAAAGCACTGACAATCCATGCCGCAACGAGCAGAACCGCCATAACAGCCGTGAGTGACGGTGAGTTTTCAACTATCTGCGTTGAAACTGAGTTAAGGTAATTAAAAACATTAGCAAAACCGCTTATGATAAAAAACAATCCGAGCGAAATAACATCAAGAATAATTGATTTAAAAAATCTTTTCGGCTTTTTATAGTAGTAAAACACATCAAGCGGACTGCACTCTCTGCCCCTGACTACATTGCACACAGTTCTGTAGACTCCGTTGACAAGCGGTAAAATTACAACTACAAAGGCAAACAAAATAAGTCCGAAAACCGTCATAAGGATTCTCTGTGACTGACTCGGATTTTTTACGCCATACATTCCCGAAGCTGACATTGCAAGGCTGAAAGCGAACAGCCCTGTCAAAAATGCAAGCAGGGTCACCATAATTTGTGAAATAACTACCGACCGGTTTCCCTCAAGAACCGCTTTTGCCTGTTTTCTAACAGTTTTTTCAGTATTCATTAGCATTCCCTTTTCATCTGAATTTGTTCATAACAAAACGCATTATTCTCCGTCGGTAAACATTCTGTACATTGCCTCAAGGCAAATCTGAGCGTGTTTAAAAAAGTTCTCCTTATCCATACTTTCGTCTGCATTGTGCATACGAACATCGTCATTTTTGAAGGCAGGACCGAATGCAACACCGTGACCGCCGAGCATTCTTGCGTAAGTTCCGCCGCCTGTTGAATAAAGCTCAGCCTTTTCGCCTGTTACGCTTTCGTAAGCGTCCGAGAGCAGCTTTACAAGCTTGCTGTCCTTATCGGCATAAAGCGGTTCTTCGTGATTGAGAACAGTAACCTTGAGGTCGCTGATTTTTGCAACCTTTTTAAACTGTTTGAGAACTCTGTTTACGCTAACGGTAACGGGATAACGGATATCAAACACAGCCTTTGCGGTCTGTCCCTCAATATTCACGCTGCTGAGGTTTACGGTGAGCGAGCCCGAAACAGCGTCGCTCATTTTAAGACCGAGTGATCTGCCGTTTGTTTCCTTGTTGATTGCGTAGTCAATAAATGAACAGATTGAACCTGTTTCTCTTGTTGTGTAAACATTTGAGATAAGGTCAACAAGTGCCGCTGCGGCATTGTAGCCCTTGTCCGGTTCACACGCATGAGCCGCTTTGCCACGGCTGATTATCATAAGACCGTCAATAGTGTAATTAAATTCAAAATCACCGTCACTTGCGTCTGCAAGGCGCATGAGAGTCTGCTCGTCATAGTCTGACGAATCAAGCATTACATACGCTCTGTCGGGAACTGCATTAACTGCTCTGCCTGCATGGAACTGGCTGAGTGTTGTTGCATTATTTAAAAGTGTGCTGACTTCAAGCTGAAGAATACCCTTTTCGGCAAAACAGATGCCGTAGTCGCTGTCGGGAGTGAACGCCATGTCGGGAAGTGGATTTTTCTTGAAATAGTTTTCCATATCCTCCATACCCGTTTCTTCACCCGTGCCGTAAATAGCACGCAGAGTGTTCACGCCATTTACACCACTGTCCTTGATTGCTTTCAAACAATAGAGCGTAACAAGAGCCGCACCCTTGTCGTCTGCAATTCCTCTGCCGTAAAGTCTGCCGTCCTTTTCGGTAAGCGCATACGGCGGAACGCTCCAGCTGTTTCCCGCAGGAACAACATCAAGGTGAGTAAGCACACCGCAAAGCTTTCCGCTGTCACCAAGTGTAATGTGGCAACTCTTGTCGGTTGTTTTCTCCCCTGTCAGTCCGAAATTTTCTGCTCTTTTAAGAATAAAATTCAAGGCTTTGTCACACTCGTCATTCTTTTCGCCGTCAACCGATTCAAAGGAAAGGAGTGTGTCAAGATCCTTTAAAAGCTCGTCTTTATAGTCAAGTATTTTGTTTCCGAACATAATAAATACCTCCGTACTTATACGCTGATTATATCTGTATCAGTTTTTATTTTTTCTTTTTATTTTTTTAACCGTCAGGATAACTGCGCCGTACACCAAAAATGCACCGAGTGCGCAAAGGCTGATTTTTACACCTGTTGAAAATCCGGGGGTTTCGTATGTAAACACAATGTCGCACTTCTCACCCTTTGGAATCTTAACAGCCATAAAGCCGTAGTCAACCTTTTCAACATCAACAGCCTTACCGTTTACGGTTGCGGTAAAACCATCGCTGTAAGGAACGCTGAAAAACAGCAAATTGTCGTCACCCTTTGTATTGTCATACTCTGCCCTAAAACCGTTGTCAGTATATTCAAAAGACGAACAGCTGTTATATGCCCTCTGAGCGCAGACTTTTTTGTAGTCGGAATTATCATAGCTGAAGGTTTCCGTAATGCTGTCGTAGTATTCGGGATGCTTGCCGTACAACAGCTTGTATTTTTTGTCGCTGTATCCTGTAATCGAGGAATATTTTTTCATTAAATCGCGAGGAAGAATCATTGCATAGAGCAAAGCCTCTGATTTGTGAGCCGACGGAACAAAGTCAAACTCCTCTTCGGCAATAAATTTATCAAAGGTGTATCCCATTGGGATGTAACGCTCATTGCGGTAAATATCAAAACGGTTCTGCGTTCTCAGATACTTCCAACCCGGCATTCTTGTGTTGCCGTCCTCATCAATGAATGAATTTGTGCTTCCCGACTTGCCGTCGCCGCGGTAGTCAAAAAGATATTTGCAGCTCAAAAACGGGCGAAGTCCGTACACATCAAGGTCAGGTCTTGACGCAACATCTCTTGTGATTCCGAGTGCGTCATAAAACTGCATTATAGATGTTGAAACGGAACTTTGAAAGCAGTTTATGCTCTGAATCTGCCAGAACATTGCCGTATTGTCAACGCATTCATAAAAATCACTGCGGACATTGTCAATATCTGCAATTGTTATACCGTCACGCCTGTTTATGATATCTTCCTTAATAGTCTTTGTACTGCTGCTTGAGAAATAGCCCGTGGCAATTATAAAATATGAGGTAAAAAGCGAAACGCTGAGAATGCCGACTGTAAGCATAACAGTGAATCTCTTTTTGTTTCGTCTGAATTTTTTGATTATGAGAACGAACGCAAGCAGACTTAACAAAGCCATAAGAACATAAAGCCAATAGCGTTCAAATGTTGCCTGAGTGCCGACAACCGTATTTTGAATATCGCCGCTCTCCTCATCCGTATAGCTCACAGGCATAAGGCCTATCAGCAGAGTTGCGCCTACCGTAATTCCCGCCGACCAACGGATTGCCCTGTTCCAATCGGTTTTTCTGTTTTCAAATGCCTTGATTGTTGCAAGAACAAGCATAAGCACGCCCATATAGAACCATCTTGCGTAGTAAATTGAGCTGTTCATCATTTGGAACATACTGTTCAGAACAGGCACACACGCAAAGACCGCAAGCACCGCCAGAAGCTTTTTGAGCCAGCTTTTTCGGCAAACCTGAAAATATGCGATGACTCCTGTCATTCCGACAAGCGGAAGCCACGCGGCAACAGAAGCCCATTTGCAGTTTGAACCGGGCGTGAACACAGGGAAAGCAGGCATATCTGCAGGAAAAAATAAGCTTAAAATTATAAGCCAGTACTTTTGCGGCTGACTGTACACAAGCGAATCCCAACCGTTCGGAAGCTCCGAAAGTCTTGGGTTGCCCATAAGCCCAAGAACTGACGGCAACAATATAAATGCCGTTGCAACAAAACCTATTATAACCTCAAGTGCAAGCAAAAGAAAATTTTTAACTTTAAATTTGTAGGTTTTGGTAAGCGTAATCATAAGAAAATAGATGATTACGAACAGAACCTGTCCCACAAAGAAGTAATAGTTCACAACACAGGCGGAGAATACCGCAAGAGCAAACACCGTTCTTTTTCCGTCATAGATGAATGCGTCAAGTGCCGCAAGCAAGAGCGGAAACATTATCATCGGCTCGTGAAAATGGAAAAAGAACACATTGTAGATTGAAAATCCCGAAAATGCGTAAAGCAGTCCGCCTACAAGAGCGAAATTCCTGTCAGTCACATATCTTTTAAGATAAAGGTATGCAGAAAGTGACGCACAGCCGAATTTCAAAATCAGCAACGGTCCGATAAGATACGGCACTGCCTCGCTTGAAAACGGAATCGTCAGCCAAAAGAACGGACTGCCGAGAAGATAAAAGCTGAAGCTTGAGAGCATATCCGTTCCGAGGTCAACATTGTGCATCCAACCGAGATTGCCGCCGCGAACGGTATCGTGTACAAGCTGATAGAACGGAATTTCCTGAACATTGAAATCGCCGTAATAATAGAAAACACCGCCCCCCATTATGATAAACGGAAGAAAAAGTGCAGTTGCCGTTATAATTGATATAAGAAACACACGCAGACCAAAAAGTTTTTGTGTGGGATATTTTTGCAAAATTCTGCTCGGCATAAAATCCTCCACGGAGCAAAAAGCAGAAAAAATCTTATTTTTTCGATAATTTCTTTACTTTTAAATTATGAATAGTATAATCAATGATGTAAATGTCTTTCACCGTCATTTATTCAAAAGACACCTGCATAATAGATTTAAATCGGAGCAACGCTCTGCTTTGCTTACAAGGAGCAGAGGATACTCACACTCACACTACATTATAACATAGTACAATACAAATTGCACTAATTTTTAGCAAAAAACAGGAGAAACTACAGATGAATATTTCACATTTTTACGCAATGCTTTCAAGAATGCGGTACATCAACCGCTGGGGGCTTATGAACAACACAAGAAACGAGAATCTCAGTGAGCACAGTCTTGATGTTGCAGTGATTGCACATTGCCTTGTTTTGATTCACAACAAGCGTTTCGGCGGCAGTCTTAACGCCGAAAGAGCCGCATTGCTCGCACTTTTTCACGATGCAACCGAAATCATAACGGGCGATATGCCGACTCCCGTAAAATACTTTAATCCCGAAATCAAAAATGCCTACAAAGAAATTGAAGCGAATGCAGGCGACAGGCTTGTATCAATGCTCCCCGATGATTTTAAGGATGATATGGACGAAATCATCAAAATGAACGGTGCAGGCGACAGCGAACTTAAAAAATTTGTAAAAGCGGCGGACAAGTTTTCCGCACTCATAAAATGTATTGAAGAAATAAAAATGGGCAACAGCGAGTTTTCAAAGGCAAAAGAGGCAACCGAAAACTCAATTCACAATATGAATATGCCTGAAAACGAAGTGTTTGAAAAAGAGTTTCTGCCGTCCTTTTATTTGTCGCTTGATGAACAGGATTGATATAAACTGACAAAATTTTTAGCGTTATTCCGACAGAAATTTCACTAAAACTTCACTAAAAGACAGACTTTAATTCTAATTTAGCATTAAAAGAAATTCTCATATGGTATAATAAGCTATACTTATGTATTGTGTGCTTTTTACCCGATTGGAGGAGTAATATGCCAAATTACGAAAAAAACAGTCAGAAAAGCAATTTTGTTGACATAAGCTCAAACAAGCAGATCAAAAAATTATATAATAAAAAAGGCAGACTCAAAAGGATTCTTTGCCTTGTGTTTTCAATGATTTTTCTGATTTGCGGCGGCGGAATGCTTTACTACTATTCGTTCCTTGATACTCTCAACTTCAAGGATCTTGACGACACAAACACCAACAACACAGCAGCTACCAACTCATCGGTTGCACCGCTTGAGGGCGACACAACAAACCTTTCGCTTTCAGAGGGAGAGCTTCTGCAGAACTCCAAGGAGCTTAATGTTATGCTCTTTGGCGAAGACAATTCAAACGGCGATAAACACGGCAGAAGTGATACAATGATCATGATGACCATTGATAACAACCACAAAAAGCTTAAACTGACATCATTCCAGCGTGACACCTATGTTTATATTCCGGGTTACGGATATGACAAGCTCAACTCATCTTATAACTACGGCGGAGCAAAGCTTTCAATTCAGACAATTGAAGCAAACTTCGGCATCAAGGTTGACCGTTATGCGGTTGTTGACTTTGACAGCTTTAAGAAGATTATCGACACCCTCGGCGGTGTTGATATGGAAGTTACTCAGGACGAAATTGACTACATCAACTATCAGATGTACAAAAACAACCAGTCTGAAACAAGAACGACTATCACAGACGCACCTGGTACTGTTCATCTCAACGGTCAGGAGGCTCTTTGGTATGCTCGAAACAGAGGTCTTACAAAGGGCGAGGACGGCAACGAAATCGGTCTTGACGGTGACGACTGGGACAGAACCTCAAGACAGAGAAAGCTTCTTGAAACTCTGTTCACAAGTATGAAGAGTGCGGACCTCGGTCAGATTGTTTCAATTGTAAGCTCTGTCGGTCCTCTTGTAACAACAAACCTCAAGAAGGACGAAATCACAGCACTTGTTTCTCACGCTCTCACCTATCTTTCTTATGATGTTAAACAGTATTATGTTCCCGAAGAGGGTCTTTGGTACTACGATGATAAAACAAAAACATGGGACGGTAGAATCACATCAACAATTAAGATTTCAGACCTTGACGAACAGAGAAAGAAGTTTGCAAGCTTCGTTTTTGAAGAATTGTTCACAGGCGGCACTTCTTCAAAAGAAACAACTTCCGCATCAAATTAAATATGAAACAAAATGCAGACAGCCAATAATCGGCTGTCTGTTTTTTTTTACGGCTAACCGCCGGCAGCGTGTCGCTGCGCCCTGTTCGTGAAGACAGGTTAATTAAATGAAAAATTGAAAATGTAAAATGGAAAATTGCGGTCGTGAAGACAGTTTGTTTAAATACAAAACATATTATGCCCGAGCGTAGCATTGCGGTTTTCTGTACAAACCGAGTCGTAAGGGCGGATATTATCCGCCTGCCCTAACGGATTTTTTTGTTCAATAAATATGTTTTGATATGATGAAAATTCCGCTGCAATATAACAACCGCATTGCACATAAAACAAAAATGCATCAGAACCTTACTTGGAATCTGATGCATTTTATTTGTTTGATTATTATTCTATTTTGGTATAATAAATACTCAAAAACATCTGATAAAATTCTGCCTCGCTGACATTGAATTCTGCGTACTTTGACCCCATTTTAACCTGACCGGGAACAGACAGCATATCAATTCCGTTCATACCGCCAAGCACAGCCTGCTGAGCAAGATATGTTACCTTTGACGGATTAAGATTTGTACACGAATACGGAGCGGAAGCGTTGAACAAATCAAGCGGTGTGGTCAAATCCTTCTTTGTCTGCTGAATAACCGTATTCATAAAAGACTGAATATAAACCTTCTGCCTCTGCATACGCATATTGTTTGAATCAACCTTGCTTGTGTCACGGGTTCGCACAAAGCTTTCAGCCTGCTGTCCGACAAGGTGATAGCTTTGACCCTCAACAAAATCGCCGATAGTTTCGGGGGATACAACATCAACCCCGCCTATGCTGTCATTAAGCGCCGCTATACCGTCAAGGTCAAGCGAGAAGTATATGTTAATCGGAATGTTATAGAACAGCCTCTGAACTGAATTTACGGTATTTTCACAGCTTGATTCCTTACCGTCACCGTATGCATATGAAAGACAAATCTGCTGTTTTTCCGTTCCTGCATACGCACCGCCTGCGGAATACATTGTGACATCAACCATCGCATCTCTGGAAATGTTAAAAAGGGTGATTTTACCGTTTGAAGTGTCGATTGACACAAGCATCAGCACATCCGCCTGACCGCCGCTCGCCTTGACTTTGCTGTTGTTGTTCTCGTCAAGGTTACGCTTATCTATGCCCATACAAAGAACATTTGTCACCTTATCGTTAAACTTGTAGGTTTCGCCGTTGTAGATAACATACTTACCGTTCTCCTCGGTTTCAATGCCCTGTGGGGCGGTAACATGAATATCCGTATTAAACAGCTCGTTTCCGCCCTGATAAATCAAATACGCAACCGTGCCTACGGCAAGTATAACTAATCCAAGTAATGTACAGCCGATTGACAAAAGCACCTTTTTCCAGGTTTTCATCTTTCGATGCTTTGAATGGTGATGATGCGACTTTGATCTATGCTTTTTATAGTGATTTGTGGTGTTACTCTTCACGACAATGCTGTCGGAATCAACTCCGTACACATCTGTATATACTTTTTTCTTTTTCTTTATTAACTTGCTGTCCTTGAAAATATAACCTTCTATATCCAACCTTGAAGGATCGCTTACATGCTCCTTGCTGTTCTTTCCTCTTTTCGATTCAAGAATTTCCGGTGTATTCGGATCAAGCTTTGCGCCGTTAATATTTTCAGTTACAGTTTCGGTTGAACTTTCATTTTGTTGGCTCATCTTTTTTAAGCACTCCCTGAACAAGATACCTTCCGTCGCCGCTGTTCAAACATGTGCTTAATACAAGAATTTTATCATCGGTAGTAAGCTCCATATTTCTTTTGTTTACAGAAACAGAATGCGGATTTTCTATCATATCAAGATAATCCGAAAAAACTTTATCGTCTGAAAAATCAAATGAATTCATAATGTGGCGGTCATCATATTCAAATGCAGACACAATCTCATAGGTTAGTTTTCTGTCGGGTGTATAGACATAAATATACTTGTTCTTATTAAAAAAGTCAGTATCATAAAAGCGGTGAAGCGTTGCAAACATCGAGCCGTTCGCCATATTGTGTCCGTACAAAACCGTTACCCTGTCGGAATAATCACGCTTATTGCATATCTGCGAATAAATACTGCCCGAAAAACTGTAGTTCTTGTAAATATCATGGTCAAGGTACAGGTTATCGTCAAGATGGCTTTGCAAAACAGGATAATTGATATTTGTGTTGGGAATATAGACCCAAGAATAAATATCGCTGTTCTGCTGTTGAAGCGACTTGAAATCAATCGGGTTATCCGCCTTTTTCACATTGATTGACGGTGAAGTCACTTCTGTTGCAGATTCTGCGGCGGAAGTAGTTTCGTTTCCTATGTTTGACGCATATGAACCGGCAACATTTTCAAGACTTTTTCGCTCATTGCTTTCATTGAGATTTTTTATGACTATATAAGCCAGCGTGCCGATGATAACAGCGACAAGCAATATAATCAAAGCTATAAGAAATTTGTTCCTTTTTCTGCTCATATTAAAAACTCCTAATCGGTAATATTTTATCATTATAATGCTAAAAAGTCAATCAATCATCACTGTTTCGTATAATTTTATTACTATTTTAAACATATATTATCGCTGCGGAACAAGCAATTGACTGTTTACGCTCGGCTGTTTAATTAAAAAAAGAGGCTTCCTTTTGAGAAGCCTCCTGATTTTTTAATACAATTGGAATTACTTGCTCTTTACAAGCTTGAATACAGCTGCACTGCAAGCCGCAAGTGAAAGAACAAGAACAACATACGGAACAACATCGCTCGCGCCTGTCTTTGGTGAAGTTGTTGAATCATCTTTCTTTGCCGTAGCTGTAGCAACAGGACCTGTTGTGCCGCCGCTGCTTGCCTTACGGTAATAAGGAGTACAAACAAGGTCACCTGAAATAATAATATTCATATTAGCATCTGTATACTTGCTATCGGTTCTGAAAGGACCGCCCGAAATTTCCCAGTGGTCAAAAGCATAGCCGTCATATGGAAGCGGCTCAATAAATACATGCTGTTCGCCCTTTTCATCAATACCTGTTGTGAACTTATAATCACCGTCACCGCCCTCTGTCGGAATAATCTCTACCTTGTATTTAAATGTACTCGGCTGAGGACTTACTGCAGCAAATGCGGGAACTGCCGACAATAACATCATCATAACTGCAAATAACACAGCAATTGTCTTTTTCATCACATAATCCTCCTAATTTAACCCATTCTAACTTTGGGATATGATACTATTCAAAATTTATACCTAATTATAGCACATATTCATTTATTTGTAAAGTCTAAAGGAACAAAAATATTTTTTAAATACAACCAAAAATATGGGCTGTTTCTTGTTGAAAGTGCAAAAAACCCTGTTTTTTTATACAAAAAGCTATTGCATATAAGGTTGCGTAAATGTATAATAAGATGTAGTAATTTCAAATTACCGAAAGGAAAGCTATTATGAATATTTCATCAATACAGGAACAGATTCTCAGACTTAAAAAGGAAAAGGATGTCTGTATTCTTGCCCACAGCTATCAGGCGCATGAAATTCTTGAAATTGCAGATTACACAGGCGACAGCTACAAGCTGAGTGTTGACGCAAGCAAAGCCGAAAACAAGAACATTCTTATGTGCGGTGTAAGATTTATGGCTGAAACCTGCAAAATTCTTTCGCCTGAAAAAACCGTTTACCTTGCACAGCCTGTTGCCGGCTGCAGTATGGCAGACCAGATGGACAAACAGCTTATTTCTCAGGTTAAGAAAATGTATCCCGATTACACAGTTGTTGCATACATCAACACTACGGCAGAACTCAAAACTATTTGCGATGTATGCGTAACAAGCTCATCGGCTGTTAAAATAGTAAACAATCTTGACAATAAGAACATTCTCTTTATCCCTGACTGCAACCTCGGCGACTATGTTGCAAAACAGTGTCCCGACAAGAACATCAAGCTTCTCAACGGAGGTTGTCCGATTCATGCCTGCGTAAATGTTGAGGATGTTAAAAAGGCTAAGGAGCTTCATCCGAACGCACTCGTTCTTGTTCATCCCGAATGCACTCCCGAAGTTGTTGCTATGGCTGATTATGTCGGCTCAACATCGGGCATAATGAATTATGCAAAGAAATCCGATGCAAAGGAATTCATTATCGGTACAGAAATCAGCATTGCCGAACATTTGCAGTATGAATGTCCCGACAAGAATTTCTACGGTCTTACATTAAAGCTCATCTGCCCGAATATGAAATCAACAACACTTGTTGATGTTTACAACTGCCTTAACGGCAACGGCGGAGAGGAAATCAAGCTTGACGATCAGACTATCACAGACGCAAGAAAGTGCATTGACGAAATGATCAGACTCGGCTGATAAATTACTTATGAACGCAAATCTGTTCGGGAGGAATAAATGACTAACAAAGCATTGATTGCAATGAGCGGAGGAGTTGACAGCTCGGTTGCCGCATTTCTTACCAAGGATATGGGATATGACGCAACGGGCATTACCCTCAAGCTCTTTGATAACGAAGATATCGGTGAAAAGCGAGAAAAAACCTGTTGTTCTCTTGATGACATTGATGATGCAAGGAGAGTTTGCCTCAAGCTCGGCATTCCCTACTATGTCTATAACTTCAAGGACAGCTTTAAGGAAAATGTAATCGACCGCTTTATCAGAGCCTATGAAAACGGTACAACACCGAATCCCTGCATTGACTGCAACCGCTTTATCAAATTTGAAAAGCTCATTCGCCGTGCAGAAGAGCTTGACTTTGACTGCGTTGTCACGGGGCATTACTCAACAATTGAGTATGACAAGGGTGCAGACCGCTATTTGCTGAAAAAATCGGTTGACATCACAAAAGACCAAAGCTATGTGCTGTACTGTCTTACACAAAGACAGCTTGCAAAAACACTTCTTCCTCTTGGCACATATACAAAGGAAAAGGTGCGTGAAATTGCAAATGAGCTTGGTTTGATAAACGCACGAAAACACGACAGTCAGGACATTTGCTTTGTTCCCGACGGGGACTACGCAAAATTCATTGAACAGTACACGGGCAGAACTTATCCTAACGGTAATTTTGTTGATACCAACGGTCATATTCTTGGTGAACACAAGGGAATTATCCGTTACACCGTAGGTCAGCGAAAAGGTCTTGGACTTGCACTCCCCCACCCTATGTATGTTAAGGAAAAGAATCTTGACACCAACGAGGTTATTCTCTGCGATAACAACGAGCTTTTCTCAAAGGAGCTTTATGCAACGGACATAAACCTCATCACCTGTGACAAAATCGACAAACCGATTAAAGTCAAGGCGAGAGTTCGTTACAGCCAGCCCGAAAAGGATGCAATCGTTGAACAGATTGACGATAACACCCTGCACATTGTCTTTGACGAACCGCAAAGAGCAATCTCAAAAGGTCAGGCAGCAGTCCTCTATGACGGTGAATATGTAGTGGGCGGCGGAACGATTTTGTAAAAATTTATAAATATTCTCAATAAATATCAGTCGCAAGGCCGCCAATCGAGTCGATTGTAAAATCGGTTTGACCTTATACAAATTATTTATTCGTTGTTAGGCTGTTTTCTTGCAGCCTCTTTCTTTACGGTCGGCTTCAAATCCCTTCGGATTCTTGGCAAACCAAAACTAAAAGCACCCATGAAGGGTGTCATACTTTCTTCCGGCACAGCTTCTGCCCGAAGTACTTTGTACAGACCTAAACCTCTCACCTCGCCTGTTGCGTCCTGTGCATAGCTATACCTCCATAAACGCTCCTCCCTAAAAATGCCCCACAGTGGCATTTTCTTTACGGTCGGCTTCAAATCCCTTCGGATTCTTGGCAAACCAAAACTAAAAGCACCCATGAAGGGTGCTTTTAGTTTTGGCCTGCCCGAAGGGATTTGAACCCCCATTCTCCGGAATCGGAATCCGTTGCGTTATCCAATTGCGCCACGGGCAGATGTATGCGGCAGGATATTTTGCCTGCCGCTTTTTCTTTTTTAATTCGCTTAATCTTTTATCTGAAAATCAACCGCAAAACTGCTGTGCAACAGTATTTAGCTTATATTATGCGATTATTATACAATAATTTTTTACTTTAAGCAAGGGAAATTTGTCACTTCTCCCGACTGTAAGTCATTCTGCCATACTTTCGAGTTCTTCCCAGATTTCGTACTGCTCCTCCTGCTGTTTTTGCAAATCCTCGAGCCGTTTTGAAAGCTCCATAAGTTTTTCATAATCTGCGGCAACTTCCTCACTTGAGAGAAGTTCCTGCGTTTTGGCAATTTCTTCGTCAAGTCGCTCAATTTCAGCCTCTGCCTTTTTCAGCTTAGTCTGTCTTTTGCGTTCTTCGCTCTGCTTCTGCTTTTGTAAAAAATAATCATTCTGCGGCTTTTCTTTTTTATCTTTCTTATTCTCAGTCGGAACAGCATCCGATTTTTCGGCTGTTGTGCGTTCGAGATAATAATCGTAATTACCGAGATACTCCTTTACCCCATTATTTGTAAGGAGTAAAATTCTGTCGGCAATTTTATTTATAAAATAACGGTCATGGCTGACAATCAGCATTGTGCCGCTGTAGTCAAGCAAAGTTTTTTCAAGTTCTTCCCTTGACGATGCGTCAAGGTGGTTTGTCGGCTCATCTAGGAGCAAAAAGTTACTGCCCTTTAGCATCAGTTTCAATAGAGAAACTCTCGCCCTCTCGCCGCCGCTCATTTTTGAAAGCGGTTTAAACACCTCATCACCTTTGAACAGGAATGACGCAAGTGCACTTCTGACTTCGGTCTGCGTCATATTCGGAAAGGTGTCCCACACCTCATCAAGTGCGGTTTTTGACAGATCAAGATTCTGCTGCATCTGATCAAAGTAACCGATTTCAACATTTGCGCCGTAGTCATATTCTCCGCTGTTCATAGGAGTTTTGCCCGTTAAAATTCTGAACAGCGTTGTTTTACCGCAACCGTTGCCGCCGATGATGAACACTCTCTCGCCTTTTCTGATATGTATATCAACATTTTTGAAAAGCTGTTTGTCGTCAAAAGACTTGGCAAGATTTTTGCAGATTAAAACATCGTTACCGCTTTCACATCTCGGCTCAAAATGCATACGCATTGTTTCAAGCTCACTTTCGGGGGCAACAAGCTGATCTTTGATTCTGTCAGCCTCTTTCTGCTTACTTGCGGCTGTGATAAAGTTGTGAGCCTGTCCCCAGCGTTTTTGCTGTTCAACAATGCCCTCAATACGCTTTATCTCCTTTAAGTCGTGTTCGTATTTATTTTTGAGCGACTCATTCACCGATTCTTTTTTCTTGACAAATTCCGAATAAGAGCCGGTATAAACCATAGCGCGGTTGTGTTCAAGTTCAATCGTCTTATTGGTTACGTTATCAAGGAAATAACGGTCATGGCTGATGATAATCATTGCGCCCTTGAAATCTCTCAAAAAGCCTTCAAGCCATGCGATTGCGTCAATGTCAAGGTGGTTTGTCGGCTCGTCAAGGAGGAGCATATTGCTCTGCGACAGCAACAGCTTTGCAAGGCAGAGCTTTGAACGCTGACCGCCGCTTAAATTGCCGACAGGCATTGTAAAGTCATTTTCGGAAAATCCGAGTCCTAAAAGTGCGGAACGGGTTCTGCTTTTATAGGTCAGACCGCCTGCTCTTTCAAACTGTTCAATGAGCATTGTCTGCCTTTCAACAAGCTCGTCAAGGTTTCCCGACTTGTTGTCAATCTGATGTGCAAGTGCGGAAATTTCTGTTTCCATATCCGAAAGATAATCGAACACGGAAAGCAGCTCGTGATACACATCTGCCCTCGGATTGTTGCAGGCATGCTGTTCCATATATCCCGGACGGACATTTTTTGAAAAGGTAACAGTTCCCGAAACAGGGCTGATTTCTCCGTTGAGTATCTTGAAGAGAGTTGTTTTACCGACTCCGTTAGCTCCGATAAAGCCCACCTTATCTCTTTCTTCAACATCAAACGAAACATCTGTAAAAAGGTTTCGTTCGATAAAAGTCATTGTAAGATTTCTTACTGATAATGCCGGCAAAACATACACTCCCTTTCAAATTCGTTACCCACTATTGTACATTAAAATCGACAAAAGAGCAATACAAAATTGAAAATATGCCACAGGTTTACAAGGGCATAGGACACAATTCCGACCGTTAAAAGCATTTCAGCCGTTTTGCTCCTGCCGATTTCGGCAAGCTTGTAAATCAATGCACAACCCAGAACAAGCACAAGCGGCAAAATTCCCTTGATTAACAATGTCAGCCAGAAGTTCTCAAGCACAGGCTGCATAACGGGATTTGCTTCGACAAAATGTCCGCTGCCGATAAGTGCCTCTGTGCAAATCCAGTCAACAATGTTAAGAAAATAGAGTAAGCCGAGTTTGTAATAAAACGAACGGCTTTCGTGACCTTTTTCATTGACAATATTATTGACATCAGTTTCATTTGCCGATTTAAGATTAAACACAACGGTTTTTTCAAGTCCGGCTTTTTCTGTCATACACAACACCTCAACGGTATTTTTCCCGCAGAGAATGTTTATATTCACACAAAAAAAGAGCCTCCCTGAGGAAGCTCATAATGAAAACGAATTATTCAAAGTTAATGTCGCCCTCATATTTCTTTTTGAAAAGCTCAAATACCTTGTTAAGAGTATCTTCATCGTCAATGCTTACATACTCCTCTGTTTCTTCGTCAATCTGATTAATCTGAAGAATAACAACCTCGTCTGCATCTTCGTCATTTTCGATGAGAATAATGTACTCTGTACCCTCAAACTCGATTACATCAAGAAATTCAAATTCAACTTCCTGACCGTTTTCGTCTTCAAGAGTGATGAGCATACCCTGATCTTCTTCGTTCATAATCTCGTTTTTTGTATCTGCCATAGCGTATTCCTTTCCGAATGCGTTTAACGCCTCATAAAATAAATTAAGTTTAGTATAACCCAAAACATCGGCAAAATCAACACTTTATTGATATTTTACATTAAAAAGCAGAACCCAAAAACAGCTGCGATTACTCGCAGCTGTTTTTGGGTTTAGAAGTTTTGAAATCAACATGAAAACTGTAGATATTTAAGTTAGTGTTTTCAGAATTAACCTACTTTGGCGTTACCTGTGTCGCCGAACATATTAAGTCTGAAAAGCTTGCTCTCGTCGTTCTTGTTTTCGCAAATAATACTTGCTTCTGCAATCTTGCCGCCTTCGATAAGTCTTGTAAGACCGACAAGCTGGCAAAGCTTGCTGCGGAGATTGAGTCTGTCGCCTTCGCTTGTAACGAGATATACATTGCCCTCGCAGGTATCGAGCACGGCGAGGAATTTGGTTACATCAACATTGTGTAAACTAAGAATTGGTGTCATAAAATTTCCTCCATTCAATTCTTTAAAAATATAAAGTTTTGTTTTCGTGCGCCATTTACCATTTGGCAAAATCATGATCAATTTATCGACTATGTGATAATTCAATTTTACTCGAGTAAGGCTAATTGGAAATCAGCCGATAGTCAAGCGGACTATTTACTTGACAATTATTATTATAGTCAAAGATTCGGAAAAGTCAACAATTTCAGCAATTAAATTTTGTTCACAAATTCATTTCAATGTCAGTTATGCACAATTGACAGTTGCAAATTTTGTACAATATGCTTTGTATTTGCTTTTTAGGAAATATACTTTTAACGCAATCATAACATTTGATTGTATAAATTCAACAACTTGTTTCTTTTTCGGCATTATATAACTGCTGTTTTTTACAAACTTAATTTATCAGGCATATTGAGATTTTGCTCATTTTAAGTTATAATCTATCATATAAAGCCTGTTTTCAAAAGTAAGGACAGGGATTTCGTCCATTTAATATGTCGATAAAAGCAATCATACAAATAAGAAAGGAATCATAAAATGCTTAACGATTTTTACAAACAGTTCAAAAGCGGAACAGACATACGGGGAGTTGCAAGCGAGGGCGTTGAGGGACAAAGTGTAAACCTTACCGACGATGTTGTTGCCGATATGGCAGACGGCTTTGTGCTTTGGCTTTCTAAAAAGGTTTCAAAAAAGCCGAGCGAGCTTAAAATTTCCGTCGGCCGTGACAGCCGTATTTCGGGACCGCATATAATGAAAATCACAACCGAGCGTTTTAAGCGCTGCGGTGCAGAAGTTCTCTGCTGTCAGCTTGCATCAACTCCGTCAATGTTTATGACAACCGTTGACCTCGGATGTGACGGTGCTCTTCAAATTACCGCAAGTCACCACCCGTTCAACAGAAACGGTCTTAAATTTTTTACCCGTGAGGGCGGTCTTGAGGGCAGTGACATTGAAGAAATTCTTCTCTACGCACAAAACGGCGAACATCCCGAAGAAAGCAACGGCGGAAATATTACGGATGTTGACTATATGAGCGACTACGCAAAGGGACTTTGCGAAAAGATTAAAAAAGAAGTTAATGCAGAAGATTACGAGCATCCGCTCAAGGGCTTTAAGATTGTTGTTGACGCAGGCAACGGTGCAGGCGGATTTTATGCCGACAAGGTGCTTTCCGTTCTCGGAGCAGACACAACAGGCAGCCGTTATCTTGAACCTGACGGAATGTTCCCGAATCATGTGCCGAATCCCGAGGCTAAAGAGGCAATGGATTCAATCTGTGAGGCTGTCAGAGAATCGGGCGCAGACCTCGGCGTAATCTTTGATACGGATGTTGACCGTGGCGGTGCTGTTGACAGCAAGGGCAATGAAATCAACCGAAACAGACTTGTAGCCGTTGCGGCGGCAATTGCTCTTGAGGGCAATGACGGCGGTATGATTGTTACAGACTCAATCACATCAAGCGGTCTTAAACAGTTTATTGAAAATGACCTCGGCGGAAAGCATTACCGCTATCGCAGAGGCTATAAGAATGTTATCGACAAGGCTCTTGAGCTCAACGCTCAGGGCATCAACTGTCCGCTTGCAATTGAAACATCGGGTCATGCCGCAATGCGTGAAAACTACTTTCTTGATGACGGCGCGTATCTCTGCACAAAAATTATTATCAAGGCTGCTCAGATGAGAAAAGAGGGCAAGGAGCTTGACGAGCTTACCGCCTCACTCAAAGAACCGCTTGAAAGCACAGAAATCAGATACAAAATTCTTGAAAAAGATTTCAGAGCCTGCGGTGAAAAAATTATTGCCGACCTTACAAAGTATGCCGAGGAGCAGGACGGCTGGTGCGTTGCCGATGATAACCGTGAGGGCATCAGAGTTTCATTTGACAGGGATAACGGTGACGGCTGGTTCTTGCTCAGACTTTCGGTACACGATCCGATTATGCCTCTCAATGTTGAAAGTGACAGCGAGGGCGGTGTAAAAATCATCTGCGACAAGCTTGGTGAATTTTTAAAGACTACAACAGGTCTTGACCTCTGATATTGGGATATTTTGCGTTTTTATTGATTTTTATTGTCGCAACTACGGGTTGCAACCGAGAGTTGCGACAATGGAACCCGAAATGTATTGTTTTTTTGGGCAGGCAACCGATATAATTTTCTCACAAGGTAAAACCCTAAAGCAATATTTGAGGAGGAAATTTTATGAACATTGAAACTGCCAACAGACTTTTGCAGTACAGAAAAAAGATGAATCTAAGTCAGGAGGAGCTTGCCGCAAGAATAGGTGTAAGCCGTCAGGCTGTGTCAAAATGGGAGCGTGCAGAGGCATCGCCCGACACGGATAATCTTATTCTTCTTGCCGATATCTACGGTGTTTCGCTTGATGAATTGCTTAAAGGTGAAAAAGAAACCGAAAGCGAAACACAGTCGGAAGAACCCGAAAATAATGCCGACAGCGACACAACATACAAAAAATCAGACAAGGTTTCGTTCAAACACGGAATCCATGTTGACTCAAAGGACGGTGATTCTGTTCACCTTAATTTCAGGGACGGAATCCATGTTAAAGATAAAGACGGTACAAAGGTTGATGTCGGCTGGAACGGAATCCATGTTGAGGAAAACGGCAAAACAAAAGTCTATACAGACGAAAGCGGAAATGTTATGTATGATGAAAGCATTGAAGAGCATAAACATTCAAAGTCGCACCGCTTTTGGAAGCACTTTCCGTTTTGGTTGATTGCCGTTATCGGATTCCTCGTTTGGGGATTCAGCGGAGTATTGTTCGGTTGGGTACTCAGCTGGGTATGCTTTCTGACAATTCCTCTCTATTACACACTTGTTGATGCAATCTACAAACGCAAGCCGAGTCATTTTGCTTATCCCCTGCTTGTCGTTATTGTGTATATGTTTTTCGGATTTCTCGACATCTGCGGCGGTTGGTCATTTGGTTGGATTGCATTTTTAACAATTCCGATTTATTATGAAATCTGCAAGCTTTTCAAAAGCGAAAGAAAAAGTTCTGACGATTAAAACTGAATTAAATACATACAAAAACACGGCAGTTTTTTATCAACTGCCGTGTTTGATTTTGCTGTAAACTATGTCCTTGTATAAAGTGTAAACCATGTTGTTGACATAGTATTCGCCCATAGATTGTGCAAACAGATAATTGTACAAATAAAATTTTACGGAATCATGACTGTGTCTGTTGTGTCGAGCTGAGAAGTTCTCATTGCGGGCTTGCAGAGTTCAATCTGCCTGCCGTCTTTGATAAAGAGCGGAACTTCATTGAGAGCAACCTCAATATAATGAGTACCCTTGCTCATTTTTTCTGTTGTAACGCTTGTACCGCTGAGTTTTACAAAAGTCATGTTCTCGGGGAGATAAACATATCTTCCGCCTACATTCTGCTCATATACAGGGCAAATCATGCACTCGTCACCGAGCATAAGCTGTGTTTCACATTCACGGGCAATTTTATCATCGGGATAATCAAACGAGAGCGGTCTGAAAATCATATCATTTTCTTCGCTTGCCTTTTTGAATGTTCTGTAAAGGTACGGAATAAGTCTGTAACGAACCTCAACAATATCCTTGAAATCATCGCTGTTTTCAAAGCTGTAGCACTCCTGATTTCTTGTGCCGAGAGCGGCATGGTTACGCATAAGCGGAGTAAACACACCGAGTGCAAGGAAACGAAGAACAAGGTCACGGGTTGCGTTTTCGTTAAAGCCTCCGAGATCTGCACCGCAGTACAGAAAGCCACACATATTTGCCGACGGGAGCATTTTTAGGTCAAGAAGAATATGTGACCACCAAGAGTGGTTATCACCGAACCAGATACCGCTTGAACGGTGAGCGCCTACATATGACGCACGGGAGAACATAAGAATTTTTTCTTTGCCGAACTCCTCCGCAAAATATTCGCCGGCGGCCTTTGTCATATTAGCACCGTAAATATTGTGAACCTGATCATGGCAAACCTGTTTGCCGTCAACTGTGTGGTAAATGCTTGAATAATCCTCGGGACTGTTTGAAAGACCTGCGAATGTGTCCTTGAGTTCAAAGAATTTTGAAAGGTCAAGGTTCTGCCCTTTGAGAGAAGCCGCCTTGTCAAGTGCTTTGTTAAGTCCTTTTACCGAATAGAAAATTGCAGGCTCGTTCATATCGTTCCAGAAACCGTCAATTCCCATATCTGTGAGAATTTTATATTTTGAGCCGAACCACTTTCTTACATCCGGACGGAGAAAATCGGGAAAGCCAACGATACCGGGCCATACACCGCCCTCAAAATCCGTGCCATCCTCGTTTTTGCAGAAGTATCCGTTCTTTCTGCCATCTTCATAGATATCGTAGCCGTTCTCTTTTTTTACGCCTGCGTCAATAATCGGAATGAGGTGGATTCCTTCCTCCCTTTTCTTTGAAACATAGTCCTTGAAATTCGGAAATTTTTCATCATCAACAGTAAAGTCCTTGTAACGCTCCATATAGTCGATGTCGAGATATACGCAGTCAAGCGGAATCCCTGCCTTGTTGTAACCGTCAACAACAGCGTCAACAGCTTCGGCATTGTGATAGCTCCAACGGCTCTGCTGATAGCCGAATGCCCAGAACGGCGGAACATAGCTTGTGCCGATTGATTTTCTGAACTCTTTTACGATTTCAAGCGGCTTTGTGCCGTCAATGTAATATATATCAAAATCCGTGCCGTCAATTGTGATAACGGTTTTGTTTGCGGTTGTGTAGCCGATGTCCCAACGGATTTTTGACGGGAAGTCGATAAAAATGCCAAAAGTTTTTGAACCGCTGAGCATAAGAAAATTGTGAGCGGCATAGAGGGATGACTTTGTTTCGGTGTGGAACGGGTCATCACTGCAAAAGCTGTTATACACCCAACCACGCTTGTTGATTCCTCTCGGAGCTTCGCCGAGACCGTAGACGATGTCGCTGTCTGCCATATCAAATTCAAAGACAAAATTTCCGTTCTCAAACTTGCCGCCGAGCGGAAATTCCGCAATAGGCAGAGCGTTAAATTTTTCAACAACAGCCTGCGTATCAATCGGGTTGCCCGATGTAAACTTTTTAATCATTTAAGCACTTCCTTCTTATAAAAATTTTCCGATTTTTCAAAGCGTTCTGCAAAATCTTGCCGACACACACTTACAATTTTAGTATAACATTATTTTTGATTATTGCAATGTGAAATTTATTTTTGTATTATTTTATTTTTGTGCATTAAAAAAGCACCTTTGCGAATCTGTAAAGGTGCAAATTTTATTCTTTTACGCTTTATCAGTCAAAAATATCATTCTTGCTTTCAGACTTTCCGTCTTGGTAAATCTTGAGGTTTCCCGTATCATCACACACACCGAGAAAAACATCTTTGAGCCGTTTGCGGTTGTTGTCAAGCTGTTTTTTGAGCCATTCAAGATTATAGCCCGATTCGGCAAGATTTTTCTCGAGAATTTTTCCGTCCGTAATAACCACGGACTCGGGTCTGGTTTGGTGAACAATGATTTTTAAATCATCCGGAGTTGCAGGGCGCTTTTTGTCCTTTGGCAGAACCGACAAATCGCCGTTCTGTTCAAGAAAAACCGTTTCGACATCATCAAGGCTGAAATATCCCTTTTCACGCATTCGTGTAAGAAATTCGTTTATATCAATTTTTGCAACCGAAAAATTCTTTTTGTACAACTTTCCTCTGTCGAAAATCACAATAGACTTGCCTGTTAAAAATCTTCGTAACATTGTTGATTTTTGCGAAAGCCACGAACAAAGCATAACAATTATTACATAAACAATGAGTGCCGCAAGACACGCCCAAAAGTCTGACATTTCGGCTGTTGCCATCTCCGCTGCGATTGAACCGATTGTGATTCCGTTGATGTAGTCAAAAAGATTAAGGCTTGACATCTGCTTGTTGCCGATGAACTTTGACAGCAAGAACAATACTGTAATTGAAACGGGCGCCGTTATTAATGCACGCAAAAAGTCCATAATATCCCTCCGATAGGGTTATTATGGACTTTAAATTATTTTTTATTCCGCAAAATTACCAAGGCTTAACTGTGCCTGTGATTTCCGAAACGCTCATGATTCCGTTTTTGTCGAGCCATTCGTTCATACCGTCGGCAATCTTAATAGGCGCATACGGATCCGTAAAAAGGACTGTACCGATTTGAAGTGCAGTTGCGCCTGCCATCATCATCTCGATTGCATCCTGCCAGCTTGAGATACCGCCCATACCGATAATCGGAATTTTAACTGCGTTTGCAACCTGCCAAACCATTCTTACTGCAACAGGGAAAATTGCAGGGCCGCTCATTCCGCCTGTGTTGTTGCGGATAATCGGTCTGCGTGAGTTGATGTCGATACGCATACCTGTGAGCGTGTTAATCATTGAAATTGCGTCTGCACCGTTTGCCTCTGCCGACTGTGCGATTGATGCAATGTCGGTAACATTTGGGCTGAGCTTTACGATAAGCGGTTTTTTGCAATACTTTTTGACAGCCGCAGTAATTGCACCTACGGATTCACAGCTTGTTCCGAACTGCACTCCGCCGCTCTTGACATTCGGGCATGAGATGTTGAGCTCAATCATATCGACATCGGTTTCGCTGAGTTTTTCAGCCATTGCACAATAATCTTCGGGAGTGTTGCCGGCAATGTTTGCAATGATAACCGTATTCTGCTTTTTGAGCCACGGCAAATCCTCATTGATAAAAACATCAACACCGGGGTTTTGAAGTCCTACTGCATTCAAAATGCCGGAAGGAGTTTCGGCTACTCTCGGAACAGGATTGCCGTCACGGCGGGTAAGTGTGATACCCTTGCATGAAATACCGCCGAGCTTTTCAAGGGGATAAAGCTCTGAATATTCCATACCGAAACCGAATGTTCCCGATGCGGCAATGAGAGGATTGTTAAATTCCACTCCGCAAACTTTTACAGATAAATCAGCCATTGAAAACTACCTCCTCAGCATTAAATACGGGGCCGTTTTTGCAGACATGCTGCATAATTTCTTCACCGTTTTTTCTTACCTTTACTGCGCACACAAGGCATGCGCCCATTCCGCAAGCCATTCTCTCCTCAAGAGAAATCTGACACGGCTTACCTGCCTCTTTGCAAACATCGGCAATAGCCTTGAGCATCGGGGTAGGACCGCATGCACAAACCTCGTCAACCTCTGAGATTTTTTCTTTGAGAACATCTGTTACAAAGCCGTGGATTCCCGCACTTCCGTCATCTGTTGTCAGCACAAGTTCTGCACCGGCTTTCTTGAAATCATCCTGAAGAATAATAAGATCTTTGTTTCTGAAGCCTGTGATAACAAGCGGATTTTCACACTGCTTTGCTGTGTAGAGCATCGGAGGAACTCCTATACCGCCGCCGATAAGGCAATAACGCTTGCCCTTTTCAATCTTAAAGCCGTTGCCGAGAGGAGCGAGAATGTCAACACTTTCGCCCTTTTTCATCTCGGACATAATTTTTGTTCCCTCACCCTTTACCTGGTAAACAAGGCGGAGAACACCGTTTTCGCTGTCACAAACCGAAATAGGTCTGCGCAGAGTTTTTGAAGGCACATAAACATGGGCAAACTGTCCGCACTTTGCAAGCGGAGCAAGCTCGTCATTTTTTACCCTCATATCAAAAATGCCGTCTGCAATCTGTTCGTTTGACAAAAGTTCAAACTTCTGAACATCATACTTTTTCATAATATCATTCCTTTGGTTAGCTTTATTTATATAAAATCAATTTTCAATCGGAGTGTCCCTGCACTGCGGACAAAAGTGAACATCTCATCACATCGCCGTTAATCAACATATTCAAGTTCAGCAGTCAGCACACCTAACTCATCCTTGCGATAAACATAACAGCTTTCCGCAAGCCTTGGTGAATAACCGTTAATCTCATTAGCCTCTGAAATCCAGTTATAAAGATAACCGTCATTCATCATCCTGTCATACATATAATTGAAATCGGTGTTCTTATCAACAACAATGCTGAAATATTCATCCCCGTTTTTTGCAGCATTTGCAACAGCTCGGCTTACATCATCGGCATTATCAGGATCTGAAACAGTCGGGTACTTATAGTTAAAATAGTTGTACTTTTCAGCCGTACACTTTGGAACATAAAAATTACACCATGTAGCAACGCTCAAATAAGTTTGTGAATTAAGCTCGGAATACTTATATGACAGCTTATGATCCTTGAACATAAGGTCATCGGTTAGGTTAAAATAGTCGTTTTCCGCATAATTATTTTCGCCGTCGGTATCATTCCATGTAACATCAATTTGGTACCAATCGCCGCCGATTTTTACACCGTTCCATGCGTGATTGTCTGAATCGGCTGTTCCCGAAAGTAATACGCAGTCAATATTCGCCTTGTTGCACAAAAGCTGAAAGGCTCTTGCGTAACCCTCACACACGGCTTTACCGTCAACCAAGGCGCCGTAGGCATCGTTTTCATTGCCCTGAACATCATCGTTTTCAGCCGCTGCATCGTCATACTTGCAGTTATCAATTATATAGTTGTTAATGTATTCTTCTCTTTCAAAATCATTGCCCGAGGGCAAATTCTTCAAAACAGAAGCAACGGCAATATTGAATTTTTTCTTGGCGGCTATAAGCTTATCATTTTGAACAGTATAATCAAGCTTTACGCTTGTTGTGTCACCATACGGAACAAAAAGACTTGACCCCTTGAGCCAAAAAGTTTCGGGGTGGTCGTTTTTGTATGCCTCAACAGCCTGTGTAATCTGATAATCGGAAAGCGAGCCTGTTGTTGTAATGTTTGGTGCATACACGGTATCAACACTCTTTGCGATTCTCATATACAGTTCTTTTACATAATCATCGGTAAGCGTCTCGTAGGCATAATCGGTTTTTACATCTGCATAATCCTTGTCGTTTTCAACATCTTGTGCACTCGGAGTTGTAACGGATTTTTCTATGATAGAGCTTCTCTTTGGTTCACTGCTTTCGGAATCATCCGTCAACGAACATGAACAGCCGAAAAATGCAACCGCACAGGTTATTAAACAAACTAAGGCAGTTTTATATATTTTCAAAGAATCATCTCAATTTTATTTTAAACTATTTATTCCATATACGGAATACGGCAGCAGTCAAAACTGACTGTCGCCGTATGGATTTGTCATGTTCTATTTTACTTTATTTTCGCCTTGCAGTCAATGCAAATTTGAGCATTAAACTACTTTCCCGTAACATGGGTATCACCGAAAGCCTCGGCATAAACATTATTGTCGAGAATCATTCTTGAAACGGTAAAGAGGTTGTTGCATCTGTTATTGAGTTCGTCAATATCATCCTTGCCCTTTGCACCCTTGAAAGCGGTGTATTCGCCTGTTGACGCATTGTATTTTCCGCTCTGGGAAATCCAGCTTCTGTCGGCAAACACAACGAACGGTTCTTTGTTTCCGAAAACATCCGTACCTGCCAACATTCTGCTGTCATATTCAAGACCGAGCATATTTGAAAGCGTGGGCAGAATATCAAGGCTTGAACAGTATGTGTTAACCTTGACGGGCTTTTTCATTGAACCGCTCCACAACAGCCATGCATTTTTGTACTGTTCAAAGGTTGTGTCAACCTTGTGCCCCGCAAGTTCGGACACACCGTCAAATTCATCAAGCGAATACGGATAATGGTCGTCCGTAAGGCAAATAAGGGTGTTGTCAAGCCTGCCTGCTTTTTCAAGTCTTGCAAGAAGATATTCCATTGCCTTGTCAAGCTCAATGTTTGCGGCAAGATAGCCCTTGACCTCATCGCTGTATTTCAGGTCTTTTACAAGGTCTGCGTTGCGTTCGCTCATGGTGTTGTATGAATATCCGCCGTGACCGCTGACCGTCATATAATAAACGCTGAAGCTGTCGGAATTTATGTAATCGTCAACAGTTTTCTGCATCATCTTGAGGTCGGAATTCGGCCACACATTTTCACCGAGGTCAAGACCTTTTCCGATTGCAGAGTAGTCATAGCCGATATTTGTAAGGTACTTGTCCCTGTCATAGTAATCATAGGTGTGATTGTGGTAAGCGTTAACTGTTTTGCAACCGAGTTTTCTGCTCTGCTCACCGAGAGTGAACGGAAAACTTACATTATTTTCGGCTGACTTTGAAAAGCTCCACACACCGGATTTTGGAATCAAGCCTGTAAGATTTGCATATTCACCGTCAGTTGTGCTTACACCCCACGCAGGCGAATAGTAATTTTCAAATTGAAATCCCTCGTTATACATTTTACAGAGCGTCGGAGTCAGATCCTTGTCAATTGCATACTGCGAAAAGCTTTCGGCTGTAATGAAAATTATGTTGTAGCCCTTGAACATACCCGTGTATTCGTTGGTATAGCTCGGTTCTTCGCTGTCAAAATATTCATAAAGCGACTTTAACTCAGCATTATTTGTACTCTTTGCAAGCTTTGAAAAATCAGCACTCATAATCTGAGCTTTCTGCTCTGTTTTTGTAATTTCATCGGCAGTCGATTCTTTATTTTTCGGCTTGCTGTTTGTGCGTATATTCGCTTTGTAACCGAACATAAGGCGGCTGATGTCAAGCCTTTGCATTGTGTAAAGTCCGTAGCGTTCACACACGGCAACCTGTTGCAATTCACCGTAATAAAGATTGTAGTTGCTCTTTGTGTCGGAAGACTCGCGGTCTATGCCTACCGCAAGGACAGTTCCAATCTGAAAAACTACCGCAATCGAAAGCACAATCAGCTTACCTTTTAACTTTACCTTTGAAAAGTCAAACAGCTTTCCGCCGAAAATTATAAAGAAAGCAAGCGGAACAAAAAGTAAAATGACAAAAACAATTCTGCTTGTTATCGCAGTCATAATCATATCAATTGAATTGAATGCCTGCCCTGCACCGCCGTTTGTAACGCTGCTTACAACAACCATTGTGCCGAAAACATTATAGTATATCATCTGCACACCGTACCATATCGTCAGCACAGCCGTGAGTACGGTTGCAATCCCTCTGTTTACCCCTCTGCGTTTTGAAAAAGAACACAACAAAACAAGTACCGCCGAAAGCACGATTGTGAACAGGAATGTGAAAGTAAAACCGCCGAGCACATCAAACCCCGACGCAATTTTAAGGTCGGTTTCAAGCCATAAAACCAAGAGCGGAAAGTACGCAAAAAATGCGATTTTCTTTGCAAATCCGTGATTTCTCTTTGGCTTTCTGTAATAGTCAAAGTTTGAACTTCCGACTTTTACGGCAGGCTGTCCCACATAGTGATTTCTTCTTGAAGATCCGCTGTTTGTACCGTCTGAATATGTCATTTAATTCTCCTTTCTTTTTCAATGCAGTTATTAAGTAGATTATAAAGCGAAAACGCCGCCATTGCAATGACAAATTTCACCAAAATTCGCCCTATATGACACATTCGGACTTTTTATATATTGAAACAGTTGACCTTTTGTAGTATAATTATAGTTTGATGAGAGGCTTATGTGAAAAGCTATGCAAATTGCGGTTTTGAACAAGGCTTCTTAATTTATGTATTATTATGAAAAGGAAGATTTTTATGGCAAAGAAACAGTTTAAATCAGAGTCAAAAAGACTTCTCGACCTTATGATTAACTCAATTTATACTCACAAAGAAATTTTTCTTCGTGAGATTATTTCAAATGCAAGCGACGCTATCGACAAGCTTTGCTTCATTTCTCTTACCGATGACAAGGTCGGTCTTGACAGAGGCGATTTCAAAATCGTTTTAAAGCCCGACAAAGAAAGCCGTACTCTTACAATCACGGATAACGGTATCGGCATGAACAAGGATGACCTTGAAAACAACCTCGGCACAATCGCATCCTCAGGCTCACTCAAATTCAAGCAGAGCATGGAAGAAAAGCAGGACGACATTGACATTATCGGTCAGTTCGGTGTCGGTTTCTACTCGGCATTTATGGTTGCAAAGAAGATTACCGTAAACACAAAGAAATATGGTGAGGATACGGCATATTGCTGGCAGTCAAGCGGTGCAGACGGCTACACAATCAGCGAGATTGAAAAGGAAAATGCCGGCACAGAGATTATTCTTGAAATCAAGGATAACACAGACGATGAAAACTATGACGAATTCCTTGAGCAGTACAGAATACAGGGACTTGTCAAGAAGTATTCCGACTACATCCGCTACCCGATTGTTATGGATATGACAAAGAGCAGAGTTAAGGAAGAAACCAAGGACAGCGACAAGCCCGAATATGAGGATTACACGGAAACCGTAACACTCAACAGCATGATTCCTCTTTGGCAGAGAAGAAAGAAAGATGTTACTCAGGAAGAATACGACAAGTTCTACAGCGAAAAATTTATGGCTATGGACAAGCCGCTTAAAACTATCGTAACTTCTGTTGAGGGTGTTGTAACCTACAAGGCATTGCTCTTTATTCCGTCTGTTGCTCCTTATGACTACTACACAAAGGAATACAAAAAGGGACTTCAGCTTTATTCAAGCGGTGTGCTTATTATGGATAACTGCGAAGAGCTTTTGCCCGAGCACTTCCGTTTTGTAAAGGGTATTGTTGACAGCGCAGACCTTTCGCTCAACATTTCAAGAGAAATGCTCCAGCATGACCGTCACCTCATTACAATTGCTCAGAACATTGAAAAGAAGATTAAAAACGAGCTTACTTCAATGCTTCAGAATGACCGTGAGAATTACGAAAAATTCTTCACTGCATTCGGCAGACAGCTTAAATACGGTGTTGTTTCGGACTACGGTATGCACAAGGAAGAACTTCAGGACCTTATTATGTTCTATTCTTCAAGCGAGAAAAAGCTTGTTACGCTTTCGGAATATGTTGACAGAATGAAAGAAGACCAGAAGTTCATCTACTTTGCAACAGGCGAAAATGCCGCTGCAATCGACACACTTCCGCAGACAGAGCTTATCCGTTCAAAGGGTTACGAAATTCTTTACTGTACAGAGGAGATTGACGAGTTTACTCTACAGTCACTCATGACATATAAGGAAAAGAAATTCTGTTCGGCAATGAACGATGACCTCGGCATTGAAACCGAGGAAAATAAAGAGGATGAAGAAAACAAGGACGCACTTCTTACATTTGTTAAGGAAACACTCGGTGACAAGGTTGCAGAGGTTACCGCATCAAAGAAACTTGTTTCACATCCTGTTTGCCTTACGGCAAAGGGCGGCATTTCATTTGAAATGGAAAAGTATTTCAACTCAGTTCAGCCTGACGCAAATATGAAGGCTCAGCGTGTGCTTGAGCTTAACCTTTCTCACCCTGCCGTTAAGAAGATGGAAGAATTTATCAAGAGCGATGTTGACAGAGCAAAAAAGTATGCCGAAGTTCTCTACAGTCAGGCGCTTCTAATTGCAGGACTTCCGCTTGAAAATCCGTCCGAATACACAGACCTTGTCTGCTCAATTATGTAAATTTACCGATTTCCGCAATTCAGTAAGGGCGCTCATTGGGCGCCCGCAGGAGCATTGTACGCTCCTTTACATAAATCACACATACATTCTCACATTTCATGCCCGATTTCCGACCAAAACGGAAATCGGGTGTTTTGTTTTTGCAGAAAATTCCGCAAAATCTTTTGCAATAATATTGATATAATTTTTGCGTTGTGATACACTGATTTCAGTAAAAGTTTTTTCGGAGGCGGATTTGATGAAACATTACGATGAAAAGCAAATGCAGGAAAATATTCTCTATCTTGAGGCACTTTCGGAGCAGTATCCGAACATTCAGTCGGCGGCAGCAGAGATGATTAATCTTCACGCAATCCTTGATTTGCCGAAAGGTACCGAACATTTTCTTTCCGATATTCACGGTGAGCACGAGGCATTCAGACATATTCTCAACAACGCATCGGGTTCAATCAGAGAAAAGATTGACGACCTTTTTTCAAATACTCTCACCTCCGAACAGCGTGCCGAGCTTGCAACGCTGATTTATTATCCAAAGGAAAAACTCAGTGTTTACAAAAGCGAAATAACTGACATTGAAGAATGGTACAGATTAACACTCATAAGATTGCTTGCAATCTGCCGACACATTTCTTCCAAATACACACGAAGCAAGGTTCGTAAAACTCTGCCAAAGCATTATGCCTATATCATTGAGGAGCTTATGTTCGGTGATTCAGGCAAAAAAGACCGTGAAACCTACCACGAAAATATTCTGCACACAATTATTGAGGCAGGACAAGCCGATGTTTTCATACTCTCGCTTTGTGACACGATAAAAAGACTTATTGTTGACAAGCTCCACATTGTCGGCGATATTTTTGACAGAGGCGCAAGACCTGACATTGTGCTTGACGACCTTATGATGCACCACGGTGTTGACATTCAGTGGGGCAATCACGATATTCTTTGGATGGGTGCGGCATCGGGCAGTATGGCTTGCATTGCCGCTGCGCTTAACAACGCATTTTCATACGGCAATCTTGACACAATCGAGGTCGGCTACGGAATAAGTCTGCGTGACCTCTCGCTTTTTGCAAAGGATGTTTACGGCGGCGGAAATGTTGAACGCTTTATGCCGAAAGGTCCTTTTGCGGATTCGCCCTACACCTCAAACGATCCGTTGCTTGTTGCCGATATGCACAAGGCGATTGCCGTTATTCTCTTTAAGCTTGAAGGTCAGCTTGTCAGCCGCAATCCTAACTTTAATATGAGCGACAGGCGATTGCTTGACAAAA